>NZ_GL890914.1 GCF_000211815.1 Moorena producens 3L | reverse complement strand
CGGGAGTCGGGAGTCGGGAGTCGGGAGAGTTAATCGGTAGGGTGGGCAGTGGCAAGCTACCGAAATCGGCAAGGTTGGTGAAGAGCTGATCAGCCACTGCCCACCAGAGCCCAAACTACTTTTTTTTATCTATTTCTTACTCTATCGGTCATGCATTTATCTGTCATGCAGCCAGCAAATGCCATCGCGCTTTACTTCAGGATGCATCTAATTATTGCTGTTTGACCCAGTCGGTGGAACGGGTATCAGGCGTAGAACCGGCATCTTGCCGGTTATCAATATTCCCAAGCAGGCAGGATGCCCACCCCACTGATATGCATGCCGAATGGGCATCAGACGTGGAATGGGCATTTTGGTGGAACCTTCTGCGACTAATGCCCGCCAGGCACGGCTCCCGTGGTAACCGAAAACGAGTTAGTAGCACAGGTAGCTCGGAAATTTATCCAGGCAAATCGCGCGCCATCCGAGACCAAAAAGGGATTTTGACATTTTGATCGGATAGTGGTAAATTAAGGGCACTACTCTGCGTCGTCGCCCGCCAAAGGATTTTTATTTACGCCACGCGCCACCACGCCCTGTCTGGGAGAGAGACTCGGAGACTGACTCCTCATTTTGCCCCTCATTTTTCCTTGCCACCACCTTACGAGAAACAGGAGCGTTGCCTTGCCCACTATTGCCTTGCCACCACCTTACGAGAAACAGGAGCGTTGCCTTGCCACCACCTTACGAGAAACAGGAGCGGTCTGTTTGGGGGTTAGTTTTTTCTTGGGCATGGTTTCATCTCCATAGAATTCAACTTTCTGTGGTTTAGCTTATTGAGTTGGCTGTGGCTGTGTCAATAGACATCTCCAGAAACTCGGTTTTGACCCAGGCAGTGCAAGGGTTTGAGGTTAATTTTTGGAGATGTCTAATAGGTTTTTTCTCACGTTTTGTTACGTGGGGAGATGGGGAGATGGGGAGATGGGGAGATGGGGAGATGGGGAGATGGGGTGATCTGGGTACAAGTAGAATCGTAGGGTGGGCAGTGGCAAGAATCGCGAAAATTTGGCAAGCTTGGGGAATATATCAT
>NZ_GL890913.1 GCF_000211815.1 Moorena producens 3L | reverse complement strand
CCAGATTGGGTAGAAGTGTAGGCCAATGGCGTTAGAAGAAGGAACAACAGCACCAGAGATGATGTTGTTTCCGTACATCAGGGAGCCAGCAACCGGCTCGCGGATACCATCGATGTCCACAGGAGGAGCAGCGATGAAAGCAATGATGAAGCAGGTGGTAGCAGCTAGCAGGGTTGGGATCATTAATACACCAAACCAACCTACATAGAGGCGGTTGTTGGTAGAGGTGACCCAATTGCAGAACTGAGACCACACAGAGGTGTTGCTCTGCTGTAATACAGTAGTCATGTTCTTATGATTGCGGGTATGAATATGAAGTTATCGAGGTTCGTCCGGCTTGTTTGTGCCTTCATGTATTTATATTAAGCAATATCTAAAGTTTTGTAAAGGGTTTTGAGAGTAATTTCCCCTCAGGTTATTAAATAATGTAAATAAGTAAAAGTTATATTAGTTAAGTATTGACAAATAAAGATTTATGTGATAATAAAACAAAAATAGGTAAACCAAAATAGCGTACGCATACAAAATAGCGATCGCGAAGCGTGACCAAAGGTCAATCGCATACAAAATAGCGATCGCTACTAGAACCCAATTATTTTGAATACACTCGGAATACCACTCAAAACTAGACTTAGGAATACCCCGTTGGTTTGGGTAATCAATATATAGCAGTCGCCAGGGCAGTTAGGACATGACAAAAGTCTCAAACCTAAGTAAGCGCAAGAGTTTGACTTCTGACAAATGACTTCTGAGTTTTGACTTCTGCTATAAGTATCCCAAAGCGCCGATCATATCCCCAATACCACTCAAAGTTATCGATCAGACTTCAACAAAAAGCGCTCCCCATCTGGAGAGCGCTTTGTTTTAACTTAGCAAATTATACCAAGTTGAGATTAACCGTTGATGACTGGAGCAGTCAAAGCTACGGGAGTAGCTTCAGCCGCAGCAAGGTCTAGAGGGAAGTTGTGAGCGTTACGCTCGTGCATGACCTCGAAACCTAAGTTGGCACGGTTGAGTACATCAGCCCAGGTGTTGATCACGTGACCTTGTGAGTCAATGATGCTCTGGTTGAAGTTGAAGCCATTCAGGTTAAATGCCATGGTGCTGATGCCCAGTGCAGTAAACCAGATGCCGATTACAGGCCATGCACCCAAGAAGAAGTGCAAGGAACGGCTGTTGTTGAAGGAAGCGTATTGGAAGATTAAACGACCGAAGTAGCCATGAGCTGCAACGATGTTGTAAGTTTCTTCCTCTTGACCGAACTTGTAACCATAGTT
>NZ_GL890912.1 GCF_000211815.1 Moorena producens 3L | reverse complement strand
TCAGAACGGTTGCGGAACCGAGCGAATACTACTGGTTGCCTCCGTGGTGATAGGCGAATCATAACCCATGGGTATAGGCATGGACGATAAGACATAATATGAAGTTATCTCCTTTAAGGGGAACCCAGAGCCAGCCTTGAGCCTACGAAAATCCCTAGGCTGGCTCTTCCCGTGGATTTTATGTCCACAATTTGATTGTAGCACAAAAAATATTATATTATAGCATATTTTTTTAATTTTTGTAACAAATTCTTGAGGTAGTCGGGAGCTTCGACTTCCGACTCCCAATCCCGACTCCCTAAAACCTTGCACCTCACCGATTGATAAAGTTGGTACTATACCATAAAATAGTAATCTCGACTAGACGGTGGCAGTAATTTACATAGGCGATCGCAATACCGGCAAGACAGCCTTAGCCATTGAGTTAACTAACTCTAAATTTGACTATGTCCATATTCCCAACCAGAGTTACGACAACCTGAAGGCACTCTTCTTTGATGAAACAGAAGACAAATTTCGACCCACACCAGTTGATCCCACCAATGTCTATAGCACTCGTTACCTTGAGGTAGAAGTAAAGTTACCGGCTGGTCGCAAGACCATCTCTATAGACTGGATCGATACTCCGGGGGAAGTCTGGCGCAAATCCTGGCAGCTGGATAATCCCCAACAATGGCAGCAGGTATTGGCAGCAGTAAAGCAGAGCGAGGGGATTTTGCTAGTCTTGCCACCCTATCGGGAGATGCTATCACCCCAGGCTCCGGTAGACTTCTCGGAATTTCCTACTCAACAACAGTGGTGTAATAGATTTCAACGGTGGGTAGATTTTTTTCATAATGATTGCCCCAAGGTACGACATATTGTGATTTGCTTAAACAAAGCCGATCTATTTTGCGATTTAGAGCAAGAAGCCTTTCAGCTTGCCTATGATCCACTGCGTTCTCGGAAAAACTGGTATCAACGTAATAGCTATGTTTCCCAGCGCTACTTTCGACCAGTGCAACGTCAACTAGTAGCCATGACTAAACCTCCTGCGGGGGTGCCTGTGCGTTGTTTTATTACCAGTATTTATAATCGTGCTCTGTTAGAACTACCCTGGATTTATTTAGCCAGCTTTCTTGCTAGTTAGGAGGTAAGCTATCAGTTATCAGCTATCAGCTATCAGCTATCAGCTATCAGCTATCAGCTATCAGCTATCAGCTTCAGTTATCAGCTATCAGCTATCAGCTTCAGTTATCAGCTATCAGCTATCAGCTATTAGCTATCAGTTATCAGTTATCAGTTATCAGTTATCAGGTGATCTGCACGCTGAACAAACCCTTTAAAATAAAACACCTAAGCTTTGTTTAATCTTAGTTACGTCTACTGACCGCTGACCGCTGACCGCTGACCGCTGACCGCTGAATGCTTACGTTAAGAGAGGAATTACAAGATGGGAAATATCTTTGTCATTGGTCCGCGAAAATCAGGAAAAACCACTTATTTAGCTGGTTTGGCTTATTGGTCCGAGCGAAAAATGGCTTTTAACCAGAAGATGTTTACCGTCCACCCCTTGAATGAAGATGCTAGACATCTTGCTGAACAAGCTAGAAATATAATCCTGTCAGGAGATTCCTTAGAAGGCACAAGACTTCCTTTAGGAGGGGTTAGTGATTTACCTGTTTACTCCTTTCAGATCGAAGTGAAGAGAAAGCTGCATAAGAACGAAACGATTAACCTAGTTGTTAAAGATGCTGCTGGAGAACTTTTTGACGAATTAGAATCAGGCTTTATATACCATAAACACGAAGATTTATTTCAAGAATTATTAAGTAAGGATGTAGGGGGATGTTTAATTTTCCTGACTGGGTGGCAAGGAAATAGTGATGAGTATTACGCTCAAAAATTGAGGGTTTTTACTCAAAAACTCGATTTCTATGAAAGAACCAAAGACTTACGGGTAGCGGTGGCCATCACTAAATGTGAACGAGGGGAACTGTGGCCGGGCAGGCTTGATCCAGGAGTTGACTTGTTTGATGTGCATTTACGACAAACTAAATTATTGCTTCAATCGGAGATTG
Organism: Moorena producens 3L; assembly: GCF_000211815.1. Lineage (GTDB taxonomy): Bacteria > Cyanobacteriota > Cyanobacteriia > Cyanobacteriales > Coleofasciculaceae > Moorena > Moorena producens. The sequence continues at coordinate 7,258 of NZ_GL890912.1, read as the reverse complement.
CACCAGAAAACTTGCGCTTTTTTGCTTTATCAACCTTTGGGGTTTTGGGTCGAAATGACCCCAGACCTAATCGTATCAATGAACCAGGATGGGATGGAGAAATGTCAGTGCTGAGAGACCCTGATAAATGGCAACCCTATAGTATATTTTCTCCCCTTTATTGGCTCAGTACAGGCAACAGGATAGGAGTCAATGTTTAATAAGTGGTTAGGAAAAAACAAGTTAGGGAAAAAAATCCTGCCTAAACCAGCACAACTGAGTGCTAGTGTGCGGGTGATTGGAGACCGTAAATCTGGCAAAACTACCTACATGGCTGCCTTGGCTCGTTGGCCTGGAGCTGACCCCTCCACCAGTCCAGTGCAGACAGTAACACCAATTAATGAAGATGGGGAAGCACTAATCGAGAAAGCCAAGAAAATTTTAGAACAAGGGGAGCAGTTAGAAGGCACTCCCTTGGATGCTAAGGCCGATGAAGTTAAAGATTATAGTATCGAGATAGTTCTCAAAGACCAGTTTTCCTGGCGGCGGCTGAAGACCAGCTTAGGTTCCTCTTTGGTAAGGCTCAACATAAATTGTAAAGACTATTCTGGAGAGTTTTTCCAAGATGTGTTGTACCAAGCAGCTACCCCCTTGCTTCGGGATTACCTAGAAGATGCCGTGCAAGCCAACGGCATTATGTTACTGGTTGATGGCTTAGCTAATCGCAAAGACAAAGAGTATGCCAATGGTCTGGATAAATTTTTGATCGCACTAGACCGAGCAGAAACAGGGGTGATACACCGGCGCATTGCCCTGGTTCTCACCAAGTGCGAACAGCCTGAGTTATGGGTAAATCGCCATCAACCGACGTATGTAGCAACCGCTCGCTTTCCTGAAGTTATGAAACGATTGCAGGCTTGGGAGCAATCGGGACCTGGAAGCATTGATTGCTTCACCACCTCGGCTTTTGGCATGTTGGGGGAGCGCCATCCAGAACCAAACATGAGGCGTATTAGTCGAGACCGTGAGGGAATTAAGGAATCAATCCTGAAAAATCCCCAGGGTTGGAAACCCTTTGGCTTAGTAGCTCCGATCTACTGGCTTTGTACTGGCCAACGGCATAGAAAACTAGACCAGGAGTAAAACAATGGACTCTTTTAATGGTAATTCTATTACTATTACTGTTGAAATTTACGAATTTAGCACTGGTATCAAGGCTGAGATCACCCCAGATGGGGGCTGGATATCCAGAGGCTTCACTGGACGGTACATGAATGTCACTTTACCCCAGATTCCCTATACGGTCGAGCGCGCGATCGCTAATAAACGATTTGCTGTAGTTGAGGGTGCTAATAGTAACCAGCCAGCAGTAATTGGTCGAGTTGTGCCAGGAGAGCCCGATTCTTGTATACCGGATTGGTCAGTGGTGGCAGTGGTGAGTCGGGGTAGGGATGATGGGGGAAGACCTCTTTCAGTCTATCGTTATTTCCTCTGTCAGGGGGCAGATAGTCTCGGTAAAATCCTGAGCTGGATGGAGGACTATGCCCAGCGAGTAGGCCATCTGCCTGTTTTTAATCCTTTTGAGACTAGAGTAGATCCTTCACAAGAGATTTCTATACCACCTGAAATCCCCTCAGAGAAACTTGAGCACAAGTTTGAGCATAAGTCTGTGCCGATAGTGCTCTCATGGCAGCATAAGCCTAATTTCAGACTGATTAACAAAATAGCTGAAATAAAAGCTGGAGCTGAGCCGGTATCCTGGGCTTACAATGCTCAAGCCTTAGAGAACCCTTGGAGCTTTGTTGTGATTCATCCAGCCAGTGAGCGTGCCTATGGAAGTTTTCTGCAAGTGAAGGCTAATCGTCCCTTAGCTCTGATGCCAGCAACGGTAGACGAACAGGCACTCAAGTCAGCAATTAAACGCTTGATCAACAGTTCTCAGGTGAAATCAGAAGCGGTTCGTCAGATAGCAGGGGCGTTAGGGAACCAGAAAATTACTTCAGACTACTGGCACAGGTTATTTGATGATCAAGGAGCCCAACATGCTCTGAGCCAGAACTTATATACTCCTCAATTCATAAGATTGATAACTCTCAGAGCCATGGTGATTCCAGAAACTCTACCAGAGTTTTTGGATTGGTTGAATATCAAGGGTGGTAGACATAAACCTGACAACAATCAAGTCATATCCTTAGAGTTTCAAGAGGCTATTGGTGACCAAATCCCACCGGAGCTACTTGCTAGGGGCATCAAACTTATCCTGCCTAAACTGCTCGAAAAACAAATCACTCCTGAAGCTGTTCATTGGTTACTGGCAGCTCGTCACAGTGCCTGGAAACATTACCGCAAGCAGTTTATCAATGATGTTCAAGCTGATTTAGAAATGATTAGTAGTTTTAATCGGCGGTCATATAGTTCAGAGTCCAACTCTTTCCGTTGTGGAGATAAAATTTGGAATAGATTAAAATATTTGAAAGTAATTCGCCGCCGACATAGACACTCTGAACCTTATTACAAGCCTCTAGCTAAATTGTTTGAATGCCTGAGAGAGTATCGTTTATCTGCCTATTTTTATCAGGTTGGTTTTGGTGGAGTACCAAAGGAAATATTTAATAAAGCTTTTCCAAATTCACGTAAATCGGTTCAAGACGCTTTTGGATTGCCTATCAAGCCAATGATGACTCCACAAGAACAAATAAGTAAGCAATATTCTGGGATTTTAAACTTTATATGGAATAATAGAGACTATTTTTCGATTATTATAGGATTATTTTTAATTTTCTCGCTTAGTTATAAATTTATTCAAAAATCCGGAGATTATATCAGTTATATAAACAGGCAACTATCAAACAAAAAAAAAGATGTCAAAAAAAAATCAAGTACTACAAAGAGTGCTGTGGTTACTCCAACCCAGCCTACTTCAGGACAGAAGGTCAATCTTGCTCCTGAAATGACTAAAATTGAGAAGGATAAAGCACTTGCGGAATTTCCTAAAACCACTAGTCAAGTAATTTCGAGAATAGTCCAGGAATTGACTAATGATCTCAAAGGTATACTACCACAAGATCTACCAGCAACACCAGATAAACGAGAAAATGAAATTGAAGTTGTCAAAGCACTTAAGACAATTCTTAAAGACCCAACTCTCAATTATACTGGTGCAATTGAAAGAAAGGTAAAACCTGAAAGTATAAAATATTTAAGTACGAAATGGGTAGAAGCTATTTATGCATATCAAAAAAATAAAGGGATTCAGTATGATGGTATCATAAATTATTTACCTGGAATATCTGAATCAACCTATGAACAATTAAAGTATGATACCAAAAAAAATCTTGAACAAGTAGATAATAGAACCCAAAATAATCAAAATAAAACATGATGTAAAAAATGCGGATTTACCTTTACATACTAGCTGGAATAACCTCAGCATTAATTGGCTGGAATATCGGTCAAGTCGCCATTACTAACCTAGGCTTGTCAAGGCTAATTCCAGAAGAAATTGTCCTATTTCCGTGCATTGCTATCTCCTTAGCCGTGGGGATGGTAATTAATGAAATCTTTATTAGTAACCCCACCAGACTTAAACTAAACCTCCGCATTGCCAAAATTCCGATCCTGATTGCTGTTGGCTTAGGAATTATCATCGGTTTAATTTCTGGAGTGATTTACCAAATCCTGTTATTATCTCCTATTCCAGGAATTATAATTAGACTCCTAAGTTGGCTCTTAATAGGGAGCTCAGTAGGCTTGGCAGAGGGACTGACTTGGTGGTGGCGCAGTGTGGAAGCAGGGGATCCCAAACGCTTCCAAGAACGGTTAAGAACTAGTATGATTGCGGCTAGTGGTGCAGCGTTAGTTGCTGCTCTACTGTTTGAATCGATCCGCCCACTGTTGAGTGAGATCGAAAACAGAGGTTTTGAAGACCCTCTAGGATTCTCGATTTTAGGCTTGGTGCTAGGTTTAGTATTTAGCATTACCAATTCACCAAGTTATATGGCAGCACTGAGAGCAGGTGGTGGTTTTGAATACACCGGACCTAACTATGAAGATAGTGAGCCAGGGGTGATCACCGTAAATAATCCTTTTCCCTATATCAATAAGTCTCTACTAAAATTTGTCAGTAACAGTAAAGCCGATGAAATCGAAGAGGGGTTGTCAATTCAATTACCTGCTACTGGCACGATTAGAATTGGCTCTGCTGTCAAACAGGTAAACCATAAAGGAGGCTCGGATATTTATTTGCCTGGATTGCCACTCCATGTAGCAGACATAGTACTGAAGCAGCGCCAAGCAATTTTATCTCCCAATCCCCTACATTTCAATACTATCGAAATTAACGGTAAACCCTTGAAAACCCGCGAAGATATTGTTTTGAAACATAACCATGTCTTGACGTTTAATAGCCTTTATCCAGGAGGGAAAAATGAAGAAAAAATCTATCGCTTTGTCTACTACAATCGTTTCTTTGACCCGCAAGCTTAGTTTACTAATATTGTGTGCCGGTTGCTTTAGTTATCCTAGTGGAGTACAGGCACAAGAAGCGAAAATCCTTAATGCCACCGTTGAGGATGAACAGGTCAAAATTCGCATCCAAGTCAAAAATGAATATGACCAACCTGTCACCAACCTCACCGATGAAAATTTCCAGGTCTATGTAAATAATGATAAAGTTACCTTTAAGCCCAAGCATTGGAAAAATCCGACAAAAGCTGAGCAGCCTTCGGCCTGGATTATCTTCCTACTGGACATGAGTGGCAGTATGGCCAAGCCCGATAAACCAGGCTCTAGCCAAAGCAAACTGGAGGGAGCCACTGCAGCGATGCGAGAATTTATCAAAAATACAGCAGATCGCAGTAGTCATACTCAAGTAGCAATTGTTCCCTTTGGTGAACCCCATCCCAAAAATTGCCCCAAGGGTGGCTATCCTGTTAATCAAGCCACACTCAATAAATTTTTTCCTGTAGGAGACTCCGAACTCCAAAACTATCTTGGTGAGCTTGCCAGTAAAAAACCCTGTGCTGCCACTAATGTCTACAAACCCCTTACTGAAGCAGTAAATTTCTTAAGTGAGCAAAGAGGTGACCCTCGCTTCTATCCGAAAAAAGAGAAATTCTGGCAACCTCAGCCTCAACAGCCCCGGCTTTCGATTATTCTTCTATCTGATGGTTATCACAGTACATCGGCAACCAAAGAAGCAGAAGAGCAGGAATTTGAAACACTCAAGAGACTGATCAAAGTCAATGATAATATTATTGTGCATACTTTGGGGTATGGCTTAAAACCTCGAGAGTTAGCCGAGAAGTATAAAAACAATGGCTTTTCTAAACAAGAAGCAACAAGGGAAGACGTTTTTTATACTGAGGGTGGCAAGAAAAAATTGCCACCAAACAAAGTACCAGAAGAAGAGTTTGTAGACCGCGATCGCATAGACGAAATTTCCAGGATTACGGGAGGAATTTGTAAAATTTCGGGGGATGCTCAGGCTCTTGGCAAGTCCTTGAAAGTATTCCTTGATGCTCTGCTCGGTGAGTATGAAATCACCTACAATGACCCCAACCCGATACGGGCGGAAAGGCATCAGGTTCAGGTTAAAGTTGATTCCCGACATGTTTCCACAGAACGCTCTGAACCTAAACCTTACAGAATTACCTCCTTTGGATGGTCACTTCCTTTACCGATCAGACTGACCATGTTTCTGGGTACTTTCGTGGTCATGGGAGTTGGAGGTGCAGTGCCATTTTACTTATGGGGACAATATCTAAAGCGAGAGGAACTTGAAGATTAATATATCAAAGAGAACAGGGAGTCGGGAGTCGGGAGTCGGGAGCGGTGCGACCCGTGGCGAATTTAATAATTAGATGCGGAAAGCGCACCGAGGGAGTCGGGAGTCGGCAGTCGGGAGTCGGGAAAAGGTAACAAAAATTCTCACAATTCCGACACGGATTGGTATTACAGGTCTTGGTGGCGAGTGTGGGAAATTGGGCGCGATGTTCCTTCGGAACCGCTTCGCGAACGCATCATCTCCAGCACAAGCGGTAGAGTTTTCTTCCTGGTCTAGTTCACAACTACACCATTATAATTACTAACCCTATCTGGAAGGAGCCAAACAATCTTGTTTCCCGATTCCCGATTCCCGATTCCCGATTCCCGATTCCCGATTCCCGATTCCCGATTCCCGATTCCCGATTCCCGATTCCCTAAAAAAAAACCCAATCGATAACTCCTATAAAATGGTAAACTATACATTCATTCTCCATATAAATAATATAGAAGATGAATACAGCTATGCCATTAATTTAGACAAAAGCCAGGAAGATAATCCCGATTTATTTTTCCCTAAATCAGAGCGAGAAAAACTGAGAAATTGGTTTCAAGAGCAAAGCCTATACAAAATTAATGATGATAACCTTAATAAAATCATAGAAACCTGGATAAAAGACATAGAAGAAGGCTTTAGAGACAGTTCAATTACTATGGCTTTACCTTTACTGATTAGTCAGATGAAAGAAGCCGGTAATCAAGAAATACCCCATCCAATTTACCCAGATTTGTCTGGGATAGAACCTATTTCAGGAATGTTACCGCCGTTGAATTTTAATTAGAATTATTGTAGAAGTAGGGAACAGGGAACAGGGAGTAGGGAGTAGGGAGTAGGGAGTAGGAAGTCAAGAATATGGCATCAAAAATTATCACAATTAATTCATTTATTATCTCTAGATTTAGACAGCGTTTTTAATAACTATGAGGTACATAGAATTTTTTCCCGGTTCCCGATTCCCGATTCCCGATTCCCGATTCCCGATTCCCGATTCCCGATTCCCGATTCCCGATTCCCGATTCCCGATTCCCGGTTCCCTTTTTAGTTCAATCCTATGTTCACAACTCAAATAAAAACCCTATACAACAATGAGTAATCCACCCCTATATGTAACAATTACTCCTCATCGTGAATTTCTGCCTGCGGATACCCCAGACCAGAAACTATTTGTGATGTTGAAACTGCGACCGACCAAAGAAGTAGCAGTCGAGCTACCCTCAACTAGTTTTGCTTTTGTGATCGATACCAGTGGTTCCATGTATGAAGTGGTGGAAGGGGACACAAAACCTACAGGTAGAGTTTACACACAGGATGGAAACGACTATGAGGAAGTGATAGGTGGTAAAACCAAGATCGATATTGTGATTGAGTCACTGTTAAATTTAGTGCGCTCTAACCAGTTAGGTGGAAGCGATCGCATTGCCATTATCCAATTTGACGACCAAGCCTCTACTATTG
>NZ_GL890911.1 GCF_000211815.1 Moorena producens 3L | reverse complement strand
CCCAGCGTCGTTCGCACAGCGTGGCCATTCGCGTAGCGTGGCCGTTCGCGTAGCGTGGCCAAAAGGCCAAAAGGCCAAGGCCAAAGCCTGTGCCACACGCGAACGAGGTTTTTTTGAAGCTGACCGCTGACCGCTGACCGCTGACCGCTGACCGCTGACCGCTGACCGCTTACGAATTCTTGATAAATTCTTGATTTTCCGGGATTAGCATTTCTCCCAGGTTAGGGTAGTAAAGAAGCAGTTAGGAGAGTTTACGATTATGGAATCCCATGATTTTTTGATGTTAGTTCTGTTACTAAGTCCTGGTATGTTGCTTTCAGCAGTTATTATGCTCACCTTTGCCGCTGGTGGCTAAGCTCGACAAAGTCTAATCAACGACTCTCTAGCTCAAATAGCTAAAAAATTGGCGTTGCTGAATCTTTGAATCAATAGGAGTAGAGTGGGCATCCTGCCCGCCCCAAAAGATCGCCGAACAGGCAAGATGCCTATTCCACAAAACTCTTACAATCCTTCTATTATTAAGCAACATCCAAAAATGAGTCAAGCCGTGGGAGATACAGTTAATTGCCTTGGCTTGGGAGAAATATCTGAGTATTTCTATCAAGAGTATTCCTATCAAGCAATAATCCCACGGCACCTTCAAGCTTTAGTGCTGGAGTTGTTAAATTTCCCGGATCACGGTCTGACCATCCTTAACTTCTCCAACTAGAACCAGATCGGTAACCCCAACAAATAAACCATTTTCCAGAACACCAGGAATATTATTGATAGTTTTTTCTAGCTCAGCTGGGTTATCAATGGCGTCAAATTTAACATCAACGACCATATTCCCTTGATCCGTAATCACTGGTCCAGCTTTTTTGACCCCCATGCGCAGTTCCGGTTTACCCCCTAGCTTTTGAATAGCATTCATAACTGGTGTGATTGCCATCGGGATAACTTCTACAGGCAATAGGAAGGTAGACCCCAAGTTTTCAACTATTTTAGTGCTATCCACCACTACGATAAATTGTTTGGCCAGGGAATCTACAATTTTCTCACGGGTGTGGGCAGCGCCACCCCCCTTAATCAAAATTTTTCTGGGGATCAACTTCGTCAGCACCATCAATCGCTACATCAATGTGATCCACTGCATCGAGGGTAGTCAAAGGAATGCCGTACTGTTTCGCCAAGACTTCTGCCTGGAAAGAGGTGGGGATCCCTACAATATCCTTAATTTCTCCAGAGTTTAAGCGATCGCCTAAAAACTGAATTGCATAGGCAGTCGTTGAACCAGTGCCTAGCCCCACAATCATTCCCGACTGCACCCGCTTGGCAGCTGCTTTGCCAACTTCCTGTTTCATTAGCTTAATGGGGTCAATTTCTGCACTCATAACAACGTTAGTGGTTAGTGGTTAGTGGTTGTTAGTGGTTAAAACTTAAGTTTTAGTTCACAACTGATAATTGTAAATCGATTGGGTAACAGACGATCCAAAATTACCTGATCTCCCTTTTAAATGACCATAAACCTATCGGGATTTGGCACTGATCATGAACCAAAAAAAATAAAAGACTCTCTGTCTGCCAGAATGAGTCAGATATCGAACTATTGAAGTAGTATTATCAGCAGTACTATCAGCAGACTGGTCAAACCCAGGCACTTGGTGATTAGATCTTTTATTGAGAAATTATAATAAGCCCACGCCTCCCTGACGGGTAGGACGTAGGGCTAATCTTACCAGAATTGGTAATGGAAATCAGTTAGATGTATCCCAACTTAAGAGTTAGTGGTTTGAGCCGATAACAGTTCTTTCAGCTTTGCCAATTCCTTAGCCCAACGGGGATCGGGTTGAATTCCACCGGGGTCAGATGTAGTCTGTTGATGCTTACGCTTATTAGACTTATTCTTGTTGTTGTTACGGCGAGGGGGAGGATTGTTGCTGGTAGATGAGGTTGATGCCTGATTGGGTTTTTCTTTCTCCTTAGATGGTTCTTTCTCTTGATTCTTAGATCGTGGCAGGGCTTTTTCAATTTTCAAGGCAGTATCCTTGAACATAAGACCATTGAACTTTTCAATGAATTGATCAGCCTCCTCATCCGTTGACACTGTGACGAAGCCAAAGCCCCGACATTTACCAGTTTTACGATCTTTAATCACTTTTGTGCTAAAGTTGTCACCGGCTTCAGCAAAAATGCTTGCAGCTCATCACGGTTTACTTCTTCTTTAGGTAAGTTACCTATGTACAGACGAATAGACATTTAGAGATACCTCCGGGCTATAACAAAAAAAAAGGAAAAATTGTTGACACCAGTCACTAGGGTGGATAAGGAGAAATTTGAGCGACGAACACTTACCACGTCTAGACAATCTTCTGACGTACCTTACCAACCTCAACTGAACAGACGGATGCAGTAAAATCAAAACTCCTATATACCACATGTTCGGAGCTACTACGACCCACACGTTGACCTCTGGTTTACCATTAGCTCCGATTCTAGTTAACAGTTTTTTACTTACTCTAATCTAATTATTACAGAATGTTTACACCATATCATGGACATAATCAAACATTCAGTCGGTTAGTGATTATAACATTGTATATTCCCAGATGAAAGTCTTAAGCTCTAAAAAATAGGTTGTGATGCCTTCCGATAAATTTCGTCACCAGTTACGTCTTGAAGCACAACAATGGCAAACAGAAGGGTTGATTGATGCTGGCCTATACGCTCAATTAGCGGAACGCTATCAATTTAGTGACCTGGAAGTAGCGGCCCGTAATCGATTCGTCGTAATTTTGCTAGTACTAGGCAGTCTTCTCTTAGGCTTGGGCATGATCACCTTTGTGGCAGCCAACTGGCAAGCCTGGTCTCGGTGGTTGAAAGTGACCTTGCTTCTGAGTGTCTTCTTCGGGATCAACATTGCTGGCTTTTATCTATGGCGAGACCCAACCCAAGGTAGGCATTGCCGTTTGGGACAGGGTTTATTACTTTTAGGAGCCCTGACTTTAGGAGCCAATATAGCACTGATGTCCCAAATGTTCCACCACAGTGGACCACTCTATCAGTTATACCTGATTTGGGGATTAGGAGTCTTAGCCATGGCTTATAGCCTACGCTTGACCCGATTAGGGATGCTGGCAATGGTCTTGATTGGGTTAGGGTATGTGCGAGGAATCTCCCAGCCAGAATTTCTAGCAATCACAGAGTTGTCTTGGCTAAGGCTAATCATACAACATATGCCAGTGTTTGCGGGTTTACTGTTTATTCCCCTGGCTTACTGGTGCCGTTCACGATGGATGTTTCGCTTAAGTGCGATCGCAGTAGTTGCTGGCCTGGAATGGAACTTGATCAACTTCGAGCTATGGCCTTATCCCGGTTGGATTGCTGCGATCGCATGCGCCCTACCACCAGCCTTGTTATGGTCATACGGGGATTTCCTGGGAACAATTCAGCCCAACCTCCAGGAATTTAATTGCACAGCCCGCACCCTTGGGATCACTTTCCTCAGCCTATCATTTTATTTTTTGTCTTTCCACGTGTTATGGGATAGTTCACCATCAGTCAAACCCCTAGTTGACGTCACCTCAATACTCTTGGAACCTGCGGTGATTGATAGTGTCATTTTAGGTAGCTTAACGATCTGGGCGTGGATAAAACTGTTGCGTCGAGTGGACTCAACAACTAAGGTTGTGGCTACTATGATTGTGATCAGCGCCCTAGTTCCCTATTGGCATCTCAGTATTGGTATTCTACCCATATTAGCCGTATTCATCTTCAATCTGCTTTTATTCCTAATCGTCATCGGTTTAATCCGCGCCGGACTAGCAGAGGGGAAACGAGGTTTATTCTGGGGTGGCATGGTGCTACTGACGCTGCAAATTTTGACCCGGATGCTGGAGTACGATACTGGTTTATTAGTCAAATCCATAGTCTTATTCCTCTGTGGGCTAGGTATTATTGGTGCTGGACTATGGTTTGAGCGCTATTTGAAGTCTGAATTATGATTTATGAATTATAAATTATGACTTATGAGCATTAATTCTGAGTATTCCCGTCCTATACCAAGCTGGCGATTCTGGGTACCTCTTTTATTTCAAACCGCACTAATTATTACTGTTCCCACCCAGGCAATTTACACTACACTAACTGGCATTACTGTCATTCTCCAGACAGCGCCAGTAGACCCTTACGAACTTTTGCGAGGCTATTCCCAAACTCTAAGATACGATATCTCTAATCAGGACAACTTACGCAATCTTCCTGGCTGGCAAAAATTACCTAAGCAACAACCTAATGGCAACAAGGTAACCTTTATCAAGCCTGGTACCCGTTTTTACGTAATTTTAGAAGCACCAGACTCATCCAACTCCACTGAACTACCAATAGCCTGGAAACCAGTAGCCTTAAGTGCCAAATTCCCTTCCCGACTACCAGCTAATCAGATTCCCCTCAAAGGTGTTGCTAAATATGGCTCGATTGAATACGGATTGGAAACTTATTATATGCCAGAAGACCAACGGGAACAAATTAATGAAGAATTAAATAGTGCTAGGCAAGAGAACTCTAACCTACCGATATCACCACCACCAATTGTGATGGAAATTAAGGTGGATGCTCAAGGGAATGCTTTACCAATCGGAATCTGGGCGCTAGTAAGTAAAGATTCTCAACAGCAGATTCGCAAGTATCGGTTTTAAGAGGGAATCGGGAATCGGGAATCGGGAATCGGGAATCGGGAATCGGGAATCGGAAACAGGGAATCGGGAACAGGGAATCGGGAACGGGGGAAAGAGTGTAATTCACATTTAACCCTACCCTACACCGAATCGCTTTGGGCAAACAACCTTCACCCCTGACTGCCTGACACAAGTGCTTCAAAGCTAGATTATGCCGAGGTTATGGGATGCAGGTTGTGAGGGGACGGCTCCAGACAAGTAGTGGAAAAGAGCGATCGCAAGATTTGAGTATAATGCTTAAATTTTTATAACGCCTCATCTTATTTAGAAACAAAAAGGATATAAATTCCTATGGATACTTGAGTCAAATGTACTTTGCATCAAACGATATAAGGTTACTTATGACTCATGATCAATAATTTTTAGATATATCTGGATAAAATAGGTAGCAGGATGAAAGTTTTCCGTGTTTCGCAAGTTTCTGTAATTAAGGTAAGTGAGTCTCCCCTTGTACTCAGTATTCAAGCAGATGGGCTTGCTGCCACTTCTGGCTGGACAAATCCCCGGTTAGACAACTCAGCAGACCCCAATCCAGATGATTCTGTCCTAGAATTCAGTTTTGATGCTGATAAACCGTCAGGTATTAGTCTTCCAAGACTGACGCCAATCACGGCTTGTGTTGACTTTAAACCTACCAATGGTGCAGATGCGGTAATTGTTTCTGCCCGAATCAATGGTATTACGGTTCACGCTGCTGAGTTCCTCAAGCCTGGCGAGTCAAGCCCTCGACCGACGACATTGGCAGTAGGAGAAGAGGAACCTACGACACTAGCATTGGGAGAGGAAAACCCTCAAGTTACTACACAGGCACTAGGAGAGGAAGAACCTCAACCGACTACACGGGCATACGGAGAGGAAGATCCTCGATTTACTACACAAGCTCAACCAACTACACAGGCACTAGGAGAGGAAGAACCTCAACCAACTACACGGGCATACGGAGAGGAAGACCCTCGATTTACTACACAGGCAATAGGAGAGGAAGGACCAACAACTCTAGCATTGGGTGAGGAAGATCCTCGATTTACTACACAAGCTCAACCGACTACACAGGCAGTAGGAGAGGAAGACCCTCAAGTTACGACACTAGCAGTAGGAGAGGAAGTTCAACCGACTACACAGGCATTAGGAGAGGAAGCTCAACCGACTACACAGGCAGTAGGAGAGGAAGCTCAACCGACTACAAAGGCAGTAGGAGAGGAAGCTCAACCGACTACACAGGCAATAGGAGAGGAAGGACCAACAACTCTAGCACTGGGTGAAGAGAGTAGTCCATTTGGTTGGTACTAATGATTAAATCAGCAGATGGTGGATGTTTGCTTGTTGCAGGTGGGGAGTTAGATCCAAATCTGACTCGGTTGATTGAAGTTGCTCAAGGTCAACAAGTCCCGATTTGCGATTTACGCCATGGGCAAGAAGAAAGTCCGAAATTTTCATGGCATCTTACCCAAAGGCATCCCAGAGTTGAGGCTCCAGTTCTGTCTGTAACCGGAGCTTTTATTCGGTATGACGTTTTTGGTAATATTAACGCTCCGAAGTCTGGGGCATCACAACGGGCATCGGGTTGGTATCAAACCTTCTATGGTTGGTTGCTATCCCAAAACCATATCCGGTTGTTCAATCGTCACCATGTTCCTGCAGTTGGCAATAAGCCAGCAATGCTGATCCTAGCGCAACAGTTAGGTTTGCAAACCCCTGATACTTGGATCACTAACGAAGCTGAGGAATTGGGAAAATATTCTGCGGGGAGTGCGATTGCTAAACCCGTTGCTGGGGGTGATTTTTGTTATTCCCTAGAGCAATTGTACTCCTCTATCCAGTTTCGTAATGGTTGTGCTGCGATGCCAGCCATTGTCCAAAATCGTTTAGTAGCGCCAGAAGTACGGATCTATGTGGTAGGGAATCATGCCTTTGCTTTTGAAATCCGTAGTCAGCATCTAGATTATCGGGTTAAACCAGATGCTGAGGTGATTCCACTCGAAACAGTTCCCCAAGAAGTAGAGTTGCTACGCAAATTAATGGTCGCTTTACAGATGGATTTTGGGGCGGCTGACTTCAAAACCGATCCACACACCAAACAACTTGTATTTTTGGAACTCAATAGTTCTCCAATGTTTGTTAGGTTCGATCAAGTTTTGAATGGAGCGCTATGTGAAGCAATGATTGAGACTTTAGTAGTTTCTTGACGATTAGGTCAGCGAAGTTTTGCTTTCGATTTCTAGCTGAATCTTAAAAAACTTTAAAGAAGCTCAATTTCCAATAGTTTTGAATTAAGAATGTAGAATGCAGAATGTAGAATTTGGAATTCTACATTCTTAATTCTACATTCTGCATTCTGACAGACAACCTTGGCCTAAAGGCCACGCGTTCGCTGAAAGCGGGACTTCGTCCATCGCGTTCAACCCTTAATCTACCCGCCAGTTAAACGGTAAAATAGAATAAATCCCCTTCGGGTCATTCAAGGTTGTTAAAATTGCCAAATCCTCTTTTAGCTTCAGCAATTCTGTAGTTAGTGGCTCAGGTAATTGTCGGCTTGTGAGCCTAACATCATTACTCAGGGTCTTCAGAATCATTTCCTCGAAACTAGGAATTTTTGGATACTCTTCTACTTTCCAATCATCCTTTAACTTAGCTTGCTTAGCTGCATGCTTAATAGCATCATTAATACCCCCAATCTCATCAACTAAACCGATCTGCTTGGCGTCTATACCTGACCAAACCCGTCCCTGAGCAATGTCTTTAACCTTGCCCTTAGGCAATTTACGTGACTCTGCTACCTTGTCAATGAACTGGTCATAAATCTGATTAACCATGGTTTGGTAGATTGCCAACTCTTGGTCTGTTTTGGGACGGACAGTACTTTGAATATCGGCTAAAGAACCTGTTTGTACAATATCCCAGGTCAGACCATTGTTGTTAGCTAATTCTTGGATATTAAAAAGTACACCAAAGACACCAATAGAACCAGTGATAGTATTTGGCTCAGCAAAAATTCGGTCGCTATAGGTAGAAATCCAGTAGCCACCAGAAGCTGCCACATTGCCCATCGACACAATCACTGGCTTTTCCTCACGGATAAGCCGCACTTCCCGTTGAATAATCTCAGAGGCTGTAGCACTGCCACCAGGACTATTAACCCTTAGCACTACTGCTTTAATATCTTTATCCAGCCGTAGCTCGCGCAGCTGTTTAGCAAAGCGTTCACCCCCCACTTGCTCAAAGTTTCCCTGACCGTCAACAATGCTACCCTCGGCATAAATTATGGCAATTTTATGCTTAGACTTGCGATTTTTAGAGTAAGGACTTTTCGCTCTAGCGTAAGTAGCCAGCTTAATTTTCCGGAACGATTTATCCTTTTTCTTTTCTCCAGTAAGCTCCTTGAGAGTAGCAATCACCTCATCGAAGTATCCAACTTGATCCACCAAACCTTGAGTTTTGGCCTCTGATGCGATCAACATCCCTTTAGTATTAGCGATCGCTTGCAAGGTCTTGGGAGTAATCTCACGACTTTTCCCCACTGTTGTCAAAAATTCATCCCAAAGATCATCTAACAATTCTCGAGTCTGTTCCCGACTTTCAGGACTCAGCTGTTTGAGCAAGAACGGTTCAACTGCGGACTTGTACTTGCCAACTCGAACCACCTGAACACCAATACCATACTTCTGGAGAGCTCCGGTCAGAAAAAGTTGGGCAGAGTTCAAGCCATTGATTTCTACAACTCCCATCGGGTTAAGAATTATCGTATCCGCAACCGAGCTAAGATAGTATTCCCGTTCTCCCAAATCTACGTCATAGGCAATAATTTTTTTCCCAGCAGCTCGGAAACGCTCCAGAGCCTCCCTTACCTCCTTGAGATTTGCCAAGCCAGTGTTACCAACAGTTTTAGATGCGGATCCATCCAGGTAGAGGGCAACAATGCGCTTATCCTTAGTTGCCTTATCCAGAGTATCGAGCACCTTGCGCAAAGGGATGATATTGGTTTGTTGACCCGATAACACCTCTTCAATCACTTCACTGGTGCTTGAGGTAGGATTGGTATCGCTGATATTGACCGATAAATCAAACACCAGCACTGATTTATCTTGAACCTGTGGCCCTGTATCTTTGGATGCTACTGCAATTAGTAGAAACAGGAATCCACTAGTAGCTAAACTAAAAAATAGAATTAAACCGGCAAGACTTCCTACTAGGCTCGCAAAAGTTTGTTGGAGAAATTGACGCATTTGGTAAAGGATTCAGGATTCAGGATAAAGTATTAAGGATTAGGGATAAAGTATTAAGGATTAGGGATAAAGTATTAAGGATTAAGGGCGTTGAGCCATTCCCTATTCCCTATTCCCTATTCCCTACTCCCTACTCCCTATTCCCTATTCCCTATTACGACTATCCTAACTTTTTCAAAGTGTCGGATTGCTTGAGATCAGACAACGTAGCATTACCGGTGCAGAATAGAGCGGTAGTGATTTCTGCCATCAACAGTTGCACTAAGGCATCAACGGCATCTACTGACTCAGCGGCTGCTTGCAGGAATGGTAATGCTAGACCAGCAATATCGGCTCCTAATGCGATCGCTTTTGCCACATCCAAACCATTGCGCAATCCCCCAGATGCAATTAGGGGAATGTCGGGGGCAATGGCTCGAATACTGGTAATGCACTCAGCGGTTGGTAAACCCCAGTCACCAAAGGTCTGTCCTAACCGACGCTGATGAGCGGTTAATCCTCGCTCACTTTCTACCTTTGCCCAAGAGGTGCCCCCCGCACCAGCGACATCAATAGCGGTAACACCAGCCTCCAGCAACCTTTGGGCCATACCGGCTGAGATGCCATTACCCACTTCTTTAGCAATCACTGGTACCGTTAACTTACTGCATAAACCATTAATTTTGTCAAGTAAACCCTTGAAATTAGTATCCCCGTTAGCTTGAATGCACTCCTGCAAGGGATTGATGTGCAAAATCAGCCCATCTGCTGTTAACAGGTCAACCACCTTTTGGCATTCTTCTAGTCCATAACTGTAGTTCAGCTGAACCGCACCGATGTTGGCAAATAGGATAATATCTGGAGCTTGGGAGCGCACCGCAAAGGTATGACCAACCTCGGGTTTTTCCACAGCTACTCGCTGAGAACCAACCCCCATGGCTAGTTTGTAATGTTGGGCAACCTCAGCCAGACGAAAATTAATCGTTTTTGCCTGTTCAGTACCACCAGTCATAGAGGAAATCAACAATGGTGCTCCCAAGGATTTCCCGAGAAATGTGGTAGATATGTCAATCTCACTGCGGTTTAGTTCTGGTAAGCAACAGTGAGTGAAGCGGTACCTTTCAAGTCCATTGGTATTGGCACGAAATTGAACATCTTCATCGAGACAAATCCTGATGTGGTCAGCCTTTCGCTGTTGGGTTTGGGTCATAATAATTTGGAAAATAAGAGCAATCTGATCATGATTCAGGCGCTAATTACTTTAATTAATTCCACTCCATCCCGACCATCATTATCGTTTAGATAAACCTTTACCTGTTCTTCGGCGGATGTGGGGAGTAGCTTGCCGGTAAAATCTGGACTAATCGGCAGTTCCCGATGTCCTCGGTCTACTAGCACTAATAATTTAATCGTTTGGGGTCTACCATACTCAAGCACCGCATTTAGAGCAGCACGAATGGTACGTCCTCTATAAATGACATCATCCACCAACACCACTATCTTACGATCAAGATCGAAGGGAATATCTGTTTTTGCTGGGGTGCGAATGCCAATTCGATCGAGATCATCCCGATAAAAGGTGATATCCAACGCTCCCACTGGCACACTGACCTGCTCTAGGGTTTCAATCTGACGTCCTAGCAACTGAGCTAAAGGAACACCTCTGGTATATATACCAACCAGTGCTAGTTTGGACAAATCACTCACTTGTTCGATCACTTGAGATGCCAAACGATTGACTGTACGGCGCAGTTCTTCAGCTGATAGGATTTCAATGGTTTGAGTAGGCATCCTGGTTAATTAAAAATTTCAGCAGGATACCCTGCCCACACTCCTATAGTTAGGCGGGGACAGGGCTGTCAAGGTTTTGAGATTATACCAGACGTTCAGCGATTACCGTGGAGCAAGAGATGAAAAGGTTCTAGCATCAGCAATTCCATTGGGAAATAAGCCTTTGTCCTGTTGATATCGCTTCAGGGCTGCCTCTGTGGCTGGTCCAAATACGCCATCTTTTAATCCTTTATAGTAGCCTAGGTAAATCAAGCGATTCTGAAGGCTATTCACTCTTGTGCCACGACTACCTCGTTTTAATGGAGTAATGATGGCAGCAGCAACAGCAATACCAGAATTGCCCCGTAGTGCTGATAAGGTACGAGAGTCAGCAATGCCATTTGCTGGCAGTTCCCGAGAAAGCTGATAATCTTTGACTGCGGTCTCAGTTAGTTTACCATAGTATCCTGTGACTGGCCCTTTGTAGAATCCCAACTGTGCAAGGCGATTTTGCAGTTTTGTCACCGATTCGCCATTGCTGCCTGGTCGCAACTCAGTGACGTTGGTAAGATTATCCTTATCATTAGGATTTTTGGCTAGGTCTGACAATGTACGAGAGTCAGCAATACCAGTGACTGGTAGTCCCCTCAATCGCTGAAATTTTACGACCCCTGCCTCAGTCAAACGACCGTAGAATCCAGTTACTGGACCGTTGTAGACTTTCAACTCCCTCATGCGCTGTTGCAGTTTGGTCACAGCAGTTCCTCTGTTACCTCGCCGTAACTGAGTGGCGTTCTTGATCGAACCACCATTGATTACGAACAATGTGTTTGGTCCAGCCACACCATCCACAGGTAATCCCTTGGCTTGCTGAAATTTAATTACCGCTGCTTGGGTGATGCGCCCGTAATAGCCAGTGATCGGACCATTAAAAAATCCCAAGGTTGTCAACTTCTTTTGTAGATCGCTGACTACCGTTCCTCTACTACCGCGTTTGAGCTGTGTGTTTGTTGGTAGACGAATATCAGTACCAGCAGTTTTATATAAGGCTGCTAGGGTTTTTGGTCCAGCCACACCATCTATTGGTAGTCCCTTCTTTTGCTGAAAGATAGCAACATAAGACTGGGTTAACATGTCATAGTTGCCAGTAATCCGACCTTTATAAAAGCCAGCCGCTGCCAACTCTTTCTGAAGAGAAGTCACCTGTGATCCACGGCTGCCTTTTTGAAGCACTTTAGCACTGGCATTAGCAGCGGTACTGAGGATGGTTAGGGCAATTGCGATCGCACTAATCTTGATCCAAGCTGAACTAGGAATAGTGGGACTGTTTAGCCCATCCAACCATCGAATTAAACCATTATCATCTTGCCACTGAAAATTATCCGCGTCTTCATAGGACTCGGCAAGATTAACGCAGACTAAGCTTTCCATCGCTTTCCTACCAAATTTTTTTTTATGATAGCCAGTTATCTAGCAATATTTGTATTGTGTTCATAACACTACCATCTTAATAGACATCACTCTTGCCCAAGTCATCCCCAGTTGCCTTCATCGGTCATAACTGCTGATCCGATCATCCCTTTACCCGATCACCCCTTGAGATGATCACTCCTTCACCAATTCCCAGGTAATATCTTTGATCCCAACAATGATCAATCTTTAAGGAGCAATCTTTTAGCAATTTTTCCGGATGTAGTCAATTTCATCCTGGATTTAAGAGTTATAACGGATGTGGTAAAGGTAAATATCCAGGAGAATTACCTTCAAAAGGTAAATCTCCTGGATATTTCCCCCAGCAGTAAGCTGGGGGTTTTTATTGTAATCGCGTCGCACAGTGATCGGATCGCCTCAGAAGTTTTAAACAAGGAATAGGTAAAAAGTAGTTTTCGAGGCTTAAGAGTATTATTAACTACATTTTTTAGCCTGGTCTTGATGCAGGCGTGAGCGACTGCATCAAGACCGGAAGAGAAAAGCCAAGTTTGACAAAGCTTTTAGGAATTTATCCCTCACCATTATTTGTAAATACCCGCGCGCTTATTGCTATAGAGCAACCCAATTCTCTAGATTAATTCCAAAGGGGATGACCATGCCTAATTGTTGTTGGCCCATCCTCAAGTCTGTTATTTTGAGTCTCTTCGGTTTTTTGAGCCCAACCATGAAATCTTTCCGGAGCTAGTCAATTTCCTGCTGGATTTAAGAGTTATAACGGATGTGATCAAAGTAAATCTACTCGATAATTACCCTAAAAAGGTAAATCTCCTGGATATTGCCCCCAGCTGACTGCTGGGGGTTTTTATTGTGATCGCGTCGCACAGTGATGCGATCGCGGATCATAACTGTGCCAAAACCGCCTCTGAGCAACCTGACTCTCTAGATTAATTCCAAAGGGGATGACCATGCCTAATTTTTGTTTGCCAATCCTCAAATCATATATTCTGAGTTTCTTCGGTTTTTTGAGCCCAACCATGACCAATCTTTCCGGATGTAGTCAATTTCGGGCTGGATTTAAGAGTTATAACGGATGTGATCAAAGTAAATCTCCTGGATAATTGCCCCCAGCTGACTGCTGGGGTTTTTTTTGTGATCGGCGCTCCACAGTGATGCGATCGCTGATCATCACTGTGCCAAAACCCCCTCGCTTATGAACCTAAGGATACAAGCCCCTGAATTCATTTATGGAAAAAGACTATTTGAATTGGAGCGAAGCGATGTTTCAATGCCTCGAATTAATTCCTGGGGTATTTTTGAATTTTGAATTGATAATTTTGAATTGGAGCGAAGCGAGTGACCATGCGTAATTTTTGTTTGCCAATCGTCAAGTCTGTTATTCTGAGTTTCTTAGGTTTTTTGATCCCATCTACCTATCAACCACCCACTTATGGGAATAATTATGAGCTAAGTAGCACACAACCGACTCTCCAATCAATTGACAACCGAAACTATACTCAAGCTCAAATTGATTATTTTTTAGAAATTGCCTTAGGCTCGGAATACGGCTCCTCCAATCCTACTATCAAAAAATGGGACAAAAATCTGAGGATTAAGGTTATCGGCTTGCCAACCCCTGAAGATTGGCAGACTTTGTCAACCGTTATTGATGAAATAAATACGATTACCCAAGGTTCAATTCAAATAAATTTTGATGATAATAATCCCAATCTCAAGATTTATTTTGTTCCCGAATACGAGTTTCGTCGCTATGAGCCATACTATCGACCGGTCAATTTTGGGTTTGTTCGCACTTGGTGGAATAACCAAGTTATTTATAAGTCAAGAATTATGATTTCTACAACTAGTATTACCCAAAAGGCACGGTCTCACCTAATCCGAGAAGAGCTCACCCAATCTATAGGACTGATGAGGGATTCCTATAAATACAGAAATAGTGTATTTTTCCAAGGCTGGACTGATACGACCGAATATGCTGAGATTGATCAAGCTGTCATAGAAATGCTATATAGACCAGAAATTCGTCCCGGAATGACTAAAGCAGAAGTGATCAATGTTCTCAATAGCCTCCGGTTTGAGAGGTAATTATACTTGTAAGGTGCGTTAATAACGCACCTTACAAGTAGAGTTACTGGGTAGGTTCTGTGGTATCAAGATTAAGATTAAAAGAATTTAGAGGTAGTGTAAGGACCATAGACCCAATTGCCGCTGCTCAGCTGTAGCCAATTCCCATTTTTAGCAACCACAGGTTTGAGTACAGAGCCACTGCTTACACAGGTAACAGCCTGACCAGTACCAGGACCAGGGAGTGCTTTTAAACAGCCACCATTGGGAGTCTTGACTTTGATTCCTGATTCCAAAGTCGGACTACCGCCACCCCCTTCACTACTTTCATCAAATAATTTAGAGGTAGTGTAAGGACCATAAACCCAATTGCCACTGCTGAGCTGCAACCAATTCCCATTTGTAGCAACCACAGGTTTGAGTGCAGATCCACTGCGGACACAAGCAACAAGCTGACCAGTGCCAGGACCAGTGAGTGCTTTCAAACACCCACCATTGGGAGTCTTGACTTTGATTCCTGATTCCAAAATCGGACTACCGCCACCCCCTTGATCACTGCCATTAAAGTATCGAGAGGTAGTGTAAGGACCATAAACCCAATTGCCACTGCTGAGCTGCAACCAATTCCCATTTGTAGCAACCACAGGTTTGAGTACAGCTCCATTGCTAACACAGACAACAGCTGCGGAAGTATCGCTAGGACCTTTGCGTGCAGTCAAGCAACCACCACTTGTCTTGACTTTGATCCCTGTTTCCAAAGCCGCAAACACTGGAGCCGTTACACTCAGACTCGCTAACCAGACCGCACATCCTACCAAACCGAGCCAAGCAGTGTTGGGAATTTTAAACCAGTTGAGGTTGAGTTCTCTTAGATCTAGATCACAATCAATACCTACTGCTTCTTCATAGGATTCATAGGAATGAGTGTAAGCAAGTACTTCCACGTTTTTCTCCTTTTTTAAGTTTTATTAAGTTTTGAGGCAATTATGATCACAATTCCCCCTAAAGTTGGGGGAAAACTGATGGCTTTGCTATCAGCTGGAAGACCCAAGGGTAATCAGTAATCGGTAATCGGTAATCGGTAACTGACCCAACTATACTTGATGTCATTCTTTTGTTCAGCAACGCCAAATAGATGGCTGGAAAAAGGTTATAATACAATTTCCTACCATAGGGGAAAATTTAAGCAAAAAAAAATAATTGCCTGATTAAACGATCAGGTTGTGTAAAGCGATCGCATATTGGACTAGACAAAAAACCAACCCTATCCCCAGCCAAATTAAAAAGCAATAACGTGTCAGCTCTAAGGCTTGGTCAATTTTGCCTGGTGTGATCTCGTAGGTAGGTTTCCCTAATAAGGGTTTTTGCTTGACAACACCACTGTAAAAATTAGTCCCCCCCAGCTGAACCTCCAAAATCACAGCAAAAGCCGATTCACTCCAGCCAGAGTTAGGACTGGGATCAGCAATAGCATCACGGCGACACAGATGCCAGACCTGCTGAGGTTTTCCAGACATCAAGGCTAGGGTCAATACGGTTAATCGACAGGGTATCCAGGTTAGTAAATCTTCAAATTTAGCACTAAACCAACCTAAATTCGTGTAAGGCTCTCGCCGGTAACCGACCATCGAATCTAAAGTACTGGCAGCTTTATAAGCTAAGGCAAGAGGAACACTACCAACCCCAGGAATCAACGCTCCAACAATGGCATAAAACAGAGGGGCTGTGACCCCATCGGTAGTGTTTTCCGCCACCGTTTCTAGGACAGCTCGTAGGATTTCCGACTCACAAAGATTTTCTGTATCACGACCAACATATTGACTTAATCGAGAACGGGCTAATTTTAATTCTCCAGCAGTTAAAGGCTGTAATACATCCATTGCTGCTGCTCGAAGAGAGCGACCCGCAAAACAACTGGCTAGCAAGATAGTTCCTATGCCTATACCCAAAAAGGGATTGAGCCAGATTCCTAGGAGGACAATAAACCATCCAGCTACTCCACTCCCAATAATTAGTCCAATACCCAACCCAATTCCTGCTAAGCGTCGTTGCCAAGGCTGCTGCCAGAGGTGAATTGCTAACTGAGTGAAGTGAGAGATTACCCAGCCCATAACCTGCACTGGATGGACCCAACCCCAAGGATCACCGATCAGATAATCCAGACTAGCCGCCAGCAGCAAAATGACACCATTAGTATGGTTATTACCCAGGATTTGAACCACTACTTTCTAATTTTATCGACATTCTCTTCCCAGTTAGCCCCATCGAAAGGGACAATGCTAAATTGAGATAGAACATCACCGTCAAGGCAACGTAGGTTGACAGAAATCCCATTGGGATGAGAACGGGGTCGATAGAAAGGATGAATCCCACAGATTTGGCAGAATGTGTGCTTCGCTGTGTGAGTGTTGAAGGTATAACTAGTCAACACTTGATATCCCTTAAGTAAGCTAAATTGCTCAGGGGAGACAATCAGGTGTAAGATGCCCTTTTTTTTACACATCGAACAATTGCAATCAATTGCCTCATGCTTGTTGACAATTACCCGGAAGCGGACAGCGCCACAATGACAGCCTCCCTCATAAGTAATCGGTTCGTTACTCTTTTTCATGCTGACGAAAAATTGATTCAAACAACGAAACTGGTTTCTTCTCCCATAGCGGCTTGCCAACTACGGGCATCATAATAAAGATCGGCAAGAGTTATAGTGTACAATGCTTCTTTAAGCTTTTGATGCAAACGATGCCAAAGTGTAAATGTAACCCAGTCTTCGGCTTGACCAGCGTCTGGGGTATGGTGGGGTAGTGGTTCGATGGTTTCACCCACTGCTTCTAGGATTTTGCCGAGGGAAATTTGTGTGGGTTCATGGGCTAATTGATAGCCTCCTTGAGCTCCACGAACTGACTTGACTAAGCCAGCACGGCGCATCTCAATCAGTAGTTTTTCTAGATATGGAGCTGGTAGACCTTGCCGTTTAGCGATCGCTCTAACCGATGTCGGTCCATACCCTGGTCTTAGGCTCAGATCTAGTAGTGCCTTAACACTGTAGTGTCCACGAGTGGTGAGCTTCATAATAAAATAGCAATCCAATCGGAAAGTGGACGTGGGAGTTAACGGGACAATTTCTTTGAAAGACTAAAGTCGGAGTAAGCATTCAGCGGTCAGCTAATGCGCTACGCGCACGCGTGCGCGTTCAGCTATCAGCTATTAGCATTAAGCTAAGGTGCTTTTGAATAGGCGTTGCAGCACCGCCAAAGGGGGTTCTCCCCATGAGCAACTGCATCAATAAAACAGGTAACCATGTGTTAAATCTGAGTTACATCTGCTGACGGCTGACGGCTGACCGCTGATAGCTGAATGCTTACAAGTCGGAAACGATTTTATGACCTGTTTAAAGATCACGCTCGTTTAAAGATCACGCTCGTTTAATGCACTCAGCTATCAGCATCAAGAGCAGGGGGAACCAAGGAACCCTCTCATCCTGAAGACTATACTTTGAGCGGTATGCTTTTAGCTATCGGCTTCAAGCCAGAAGCTTATATCTTAGACTATCAATGGCTGATAGCTGATAGCCTGTTGGCTGAATGCAACAGCTCAAAGAAACTATAAAATAGTGTCACCCAATGGAGATAGCCATTGACTTGTGACAGGGATGGAAAGTACAGGTGGCTGGTGGGAAAATTGCCTACAAGAGTAGCCCATACTCTTTTAGCAAATTTTCCCGTGACCCTAGGCAATTTTCCTGTGACCCAGATGATCGGAGTTGTTCACGACCTATTCACAACCTATTGCTGTAGTTGAACGGTAGTTAAAAACTGACTATTAACGAACACAGTTGACACTCTGGGTGTAAGATAGTCTCATATACTGATATTAAACTAAGATTTTGTTATCTTAGTTGACAGTCAGTCCAGTAGAAATGCTGGATACCACTTAAGTCCTTAGTATTAGATTCAAGTTGATGGCTAAAAAGAAAAACATGGCTGCTCCGATCGTTCCTCTGCAGGGTCAAGCATTGGTGGCGAAAGTCAAAGACCTAGGTAGCCTGAGCAAAGAACAAAAAGCTAGAGCCTGTGGCTACTACACCGTGACAAAAAACGGAGTAGAGCGAGTCAATATGATGAAGTTCCTCAATGCCCTTATTGATGCCGAGGGGATTGAATTAGACAGCAAAACCAATGGCAATGGTCGTGGCGGACGCAGTGCCAGCTATCGGATTAGTGTGCAGTCTAACGGCAATCTTCTGATTGGCTCGGCTTACACGAAACAAATGGGTTTACAACCAGGGGACGAGTTTGAAATCACCCTGGGACGCAAGCACATTCACCTTAAACAACTTGATCCAACAGAAGAAGAAGCACTTGAGGCATCCTGAGCCGAATAGACAAGGCTTAGAACGCCGTAACCGGTAAATGTGCTGTCGCTCAAAATGTCAGCATTCCGCCGTCAGTTATCAGCATTAGCGCTACTTGAAACGCTGTGCTTGCCAGCCATTCATGATGCCCTCAAGAGAACCAATCCACGAGGCTTTAAACGGTAAGCCTGGTTTGAAAAGGAGCCCATAAGCTTACTCTCTTGATAAACCCAGGCTCCCAAAACATTAGCTGTTTGCAAAGCCGGAAAGTAGCGCGTCAGCTGACTGCTGATAGCTCAATGCCAACCCGATCACTGTCTGTTAAGAAAGCGGTGTATCAATTTCCATCCCCATTTATGGAAACTTCCCAATCTAGCTTTTAATCACTCAATTGGGATATTGTTTAAATAACATCCAGTCAGGGGCATCATCAATTCTTCTGGCTGGCTTCAATTTCCATTACTCAAGGAGACCAGTATTAAGCAATAAGTTGAACTAGATCGGAAATTGCCAAATCTCATGGTCAGAAGACATCAAAATCAGTAGTGAAATATAGGTTCCCCAGAATAAAATTACCATAAATTGTCTATCCCGTCGGGCAACCAGCATCCCTGCTATAACCATGGTTAAAGGGACACAAGCGAAGAACAGCCAGGAGCTGAGGTCAAAAGCTTTTCTAATCCCTAAGTGAAGCATCACAGTAATGGTAGCAACACCTAGCAGACTTAAACCAATACTCCAAAAACGGGGATAAGATTTGCCAGAAGGCCAATGCCAAATGTCTGTGAGTTGGGCTCCACCAGCAAGGGCTAATGCTGGGTAAACTGGCAACACATACCCAGGCAATTTAGTGGCAAGAAGGGAAATGGCGATCAAGTAACCGCCAGCCCATACCAGTACCAATTTAGCCCAGCCCCAATGGCGATTCTGCCAAGCCTGCTGTAACCAGTAGGAAAAGAACAGTAACCAAGGTGCGGAAAATTTTAAGATTTCCCCCAGGTAATACCAAGGCAGGCGATTTTGCCCATCCACTGCTGTCCAGATCGGGCGTAGGGACTGGTAGATAATGGCTGTAGTTGTAGTAACGGCTCTTTGATCCTGTAGCAGCAATGGCACAGTGTACCAAGCAAGAGCAGGACTATAGCCTAGGAGCAATCCCAACCACCAATAAGTAGACGTCAGGAGTCTGGGCGTATCCCATGCTAGAAACAACAGAGCGATCGCTGTGATCAACAATGCCACCAGGATCCCCTTAGTGAGGAAAATCAAGCTTAATCCGATCCCCGCTGCCAGTGACCAGCGTGAGTCCCGACGCGATCGCAACACACACCACATCATCAACACCACAAAGCACAGATTAGCTCCATCCAGGATTGCCATACGCCCATAATGGGCTATTGGTAAGAAAGTTAGGTAAATCAAGCTAGAGAAAATACCCTTCTGACGGCAGGGGAAGATTTCTGTAGCAAGACCATAGACTAGCAGTACCGACAGCACACTGAGCATGGCACTAGGTAAGCGCGTAGTCCACTCGTTGACACCACCAAACTGATAAGCCACCGCAATTAGCCAGGCTAGTAGGGGGGGGTATTCAATTAGGGTTAGGGTTTCACCTTCGAGAGTTGGGTAAAGCCACTGCCCAAATTCCCCCTTTGCTGAAAGTAGTTGAGTCGCAAGATGACTTATGCTTTGCTCTACCCCTTGCAACGAGCCACTGCCCAAATTGATGCTAAACAACAATAGTGCTGCCAGGAATAACCCTAACAGCGACAATCTCTCAATCCAGCGTTGAGTTCTACGTATCCGGTTTCCCGAGCCACCCCAAGTAAACGTTTTATGATCCATAAATTTACCTTTACCTTTACCTTTACCAATAATTCATAATTAAAGCTAGAAGTTTAACAAAAAACCATGAACGAAGCTAATTTTACCGTTCCCCACCAGACCACGAGCCATCATCCAATTTTTCGGTTCTACTTGGGGGATTATCCCAATGCTGCTAGCCATCTTATCTACTCTACTAACCCCGTTGTCTGGTGTTCTTAACCACAGCAGTATACTTTTTACCTTTAACCTTTCAATTATGTCGGAAAACTAATCGTCTCTAACTAATCGTCTCGCGCGAGCGTGAACAGGCAATTCTGTTGAAGCTGTTTACGGTCAGTGATGGAATGTCCGTTGTTGAAGTGACGGTGCTAAACTATCCAGCATGAATTAAAACTGAATTTTTTTTGAAATTACCAATCAACGTATAAAAACCTTTGAGCTATCATTAGTGTGAGCTATGAGTCCAATTAATAATTAGATTGGTGACCAATGGCAAAGTCTGACAACTATACACAATATCAACACAATATAAACAAAACTAATTAGACAAATAGGAGGATGACATGGTAACAGACACTCTCAAACCTCCCCATGACTATTTACAGTGGCTCAATCTTATCTCCGGGAGGAACTGTTGCTCAGCAATCGTTTAAGTAAGGCACAACAGCAAACAGCTTTGCTTATAGTCTTGAGTAATTCAAACTTGAGTTTTTTTCAAGACCTGTTGCCAAAGTTCACGCACTAATCTCCAGAATCCTTACCTGTTCACTGTTCCGAAGTTCCGAAGTTGCCTACTTCTGTAATAAGTCCTATGAAAGTGATACACTACCAGGACACAAAGGGCATGCTTAAGATAGGCTATAGACGGTTTTATTACTGTGACCTATAGCTCAGTCATTGACCATCGACTGCTACGAGCAATGTTCTAGAACTTACCTCAAGTTCAGATTCACTGCTAACCGATCACTTGTTGACCAAGCCAGCCCATGGAGTTGAACACAGAATAATGAGGAATTTCTACCTAAGTTGATCACTTGCGACACTTACGCATATGGAAAGCTCATTTGAACTAACCCTACAGATGGTTATCGCCATCTTCGCTGGGATCAGTGCCCAGGTAATGGGTGAGTATTTAAAAATTCCCAGCATTGTCTTTTTGCTGATGTTTGGCACTCTACTCGGACCAGATGGCTTCGGTCTTTTGCACCCACAGAAGCTAGGGGTTGGTCTAGAGGTAATTGTTGCCCTCTCAGTGGCAGTTATTCTGTTTGAAGGAGGGCTCAACCTAGATCTGCGGGATCTGGGCAAAGTTTCTGGTAGCCTGAGAAATCTAGTTACCATAGGAACACTGATTACCCTGTTAGGAGGTGGCATGGCGGCTCACTGGCTAGGGGAGTTTCCTTGGCCAATTGCTTTTCTCTATGCCTCTCTAGTGGTGGTCACCGGACCAACGGTGATTAGTCCTCTGCTAAAACAGGTGAAAGTGGATCGACGTGTAGAAACCCTTCTAGAAGGGGAAGGGGTTCTCATTGATCCAGTCGGGGCAATTCTGGCAGTGGTTGTCCTGGACACAATTTTAAATAGTGATGCTGGTGCAAATGCAGCATTTGTCGGTCTAGGTCTTCGTTTGAGCATCGGTGCTGTGATTGGGGGCTTAGGGGGCTGGTTAATGGGGTTTCTTCTCAAGCAAGCACGCTTCATCTCAGAAGAACTCAAAAACTTAGTCGTACTGGCTGGCATGTGGGGTTTGTTTGGCTTGGCTCAGATGGTTCGCTCTGAATCCGGTTTGATGGCAACTGTAGTCGCTGGAGTAGTTTTGGGAGCCTCTGACCTGCCTGAAGAGCGCTTGTTGCGACGCTTCAAGGGACAATTAACTGTCCTTGGGGTTTCCATGTTATTCGTACTGCTCTCCGCTGACCTCTCCATCGCCAGTGTGTTTGCCCTAGGCTGGGGCAGTATCTTTACCGTCTTGGTGTTGATGTTGGTGGTGCGCCCCATCAGTGTGGTGGTTTGTACTTGGAATAGTGATCTCAATTGGCGGCAAAAGTTATTTGTGTCCTGGATTGGTCCTAAGGGAATTGTCAGTGCTTCTGTGGCTTCCTTGTTTGCGATTCTCCTAACGGAACGGGGGGTTAATGGTGGTGACTCGATTAAAGCCTTGGTATTCCTGACAATTATGTTGACGGTAGTTTTACAGGGTTTGACCGCTCGCTGGGTCGCCAAATGGCTAAAACTTAACCCAGAGGAGGAGGCAACTGGTGCTGTAATCATCGGTTGTAATCCGATGAGCCGTCTGATTGCTCGTTTGTTTCAAGAGCGAGGAGAGTCTGTTGTCCTTATTGATACAGACCCAGAAGCGTGCCAAAAAGCAAGGGACGAAAATCTGCGGGTTTTCCAAAGCAGTGGTTTGGATGTGGATGTTCTAGAAGAAGCTGGCATCGAATCGGTGGGAACGTTCCTAGCAATGACCAAGAATGGTGAGATTAACTTGGTATTGGCTCAACGAGCAGTGGAGGAGTTTAATCCACCGCGAGTCTTAGCTGTGTTTCCTCGTGACCCCCAAGTCAATAGCAACAACAATAAAACTAAGGTTAATCAGGCGTTCATGCCACAACTACCTATCAAAACTTGGATCCAGTACATTAATGATGGGCAAATCAAGTTGGGCAAAACCACTCTCAAGGAAGCTGGATTTGGTTTTCAGCGAGCTCATCTACAAGCCTTAATTCGCTCTGGAGAACTGGTACCCTTGCTAGTGGAGAGGGAAAAGAGTTTTCAAGTGGCGAGTGGGAATGAAGATTTGCAAGCGGGAGATAATATTATTTACTTGCTCCATGACCCTAGACCAAAACTTCTGAAGCGTTTATCCGGTGGGACTTCTTCCTCTCGTCTGGCTCTGGAGAAGCTACCCAAAGTCGAGGAATTGCCAATTTCTACAGGGGCATCGAATTCAACAGTAGATGAAAGTGTGAATTAGCTGTATAGCAAAGGGAACAGGGAACAGCGGATCTGGGACTAAGCAATATGGCATAACAAATTATCACAATTCCTACACGGATACCTGTTGCACCTAGAAGCCAAATAATGGTATTAAAGGATAATGGTATTATTTGGTTGATAATCCAATAAAATTCCCAAAATATATCAGGTTAAGTCCGTTGCAAGTTAATTTCATAACTTGCTTTTTTTTTGCCATAAAAGAGATTGACTTTACTAGAAATGGAGACGGGTTTAGTCCTAAATCCCAAGACTTGAGGTTTTGGTGCTTTTTCTAAAAAGTTAACTCCAATTACCCTAGACCAATGATCACGTAAAACTTTAATCAATTTCTACCCTTTTGAAGAGTTTTTATCTAAGTTGCTAGTCTACCTTCTGGTAAGTTTTTAACGATTATAAATGCGATGCTCCTTTTGAGCCGCTACGCGATTGGCCGTAGGCCACGCTAAAAGCGATGCTCCTTTTGAGCCGCTACGCGATCGCAAAAAATCCCCACCAGATTCTGGTAATCTCAGAACCATGGATGAAAATTGCATCGCTACTATAGCACTAGTTATAGTAGCGATGCTGTCCCTAATGGGGAGGGGCTGTGTGCGGAACACCGCGACGCACCTCGTAAGCCCCGTGGAAACCACAACCGTTCTTCCCCACACTTCCCACACTTCCCACCCTCCCTGTTCCCAGAGCCCTGGGAATTTTGCAGAGGTACTAGAGGTTAGCCGTCGGCGACAAGTCCCGGTATCGGACTTGATTTTTTCGACCCATCTCTATTTGAGTTGCTCGGTGTTGATTTTCTGGATGTTGAATCTCGCCATCATTGCTGAGCAGAGCAATAACTATGAAAGCTATTGCTACGCAAACAAAGATTACTGATCCAGGACGACTTTCGTTGATATAGCGTTCACGATTGCACTTTAGGCAGACGTAATGATCTGCGTTTTGAGAATCCTGAATCCAGGCACAATAAATCTGATCGCATTTCATGATTATAACCCTGCACTCCAGACTAGAATAAAGAGAATATCTCGCAAAGTTAACCAAAGCTTGACAGTAACCTATCAGCTATCAGCCGTCAGCCGTGAGCTAAAGGCTCACGCTACTTGAGGTGCTTATTTTATTCAAAACCACCTCAAGTAGCACCTCAAGTAGCGCATAAACTGTTCGCGTAGAGTGGCCTACGGCCAATGGCTGATAGCTGATAGCTTACGTCACAATTGCCAGATTTTATGTCAGGTTATTGTTGACTTTGCGCTGCTGAATATGCACCCTTTAATAATGATAAAATCAGAACGTAAAATCAGTAGCAAATCGAAAAAAGTAAACTTAATGCACTTTTTTCGCTTCTAATAGTTAGATGCGTATATCTTGATTATGTGACAAAAAGTTTGGCTGTAAGCATTCAGCCGTCAGCGGT
>NZ_GL890910.1 GCF_000211815.1 Moorena producens 3L | reverse complement strand
CAGTTGGGGGAAGTGCAATATGTTGCTGGTGTGGATGTAGGTTTTGAGGAGGATGGCGCTATATCACAGGCAGCAGTAGCAGTTNTAAGCTTTCCCGACTTGCAGCTGAGGGAAAATGCGATCGCACGCAGACCCACTACCTTTCCCTATGTACCAGGCTTCCTATCATTTCGAGAAGTCCCTGTAGTACTGGATGCTTTGGAAAAAATTAGCATTATCCCTGACTTAATTTTGTGTGATGGTCAGGGCATTGCCCATCCTCGTCGCTTTGGTCTTGCCTGCCATCTGGGGGTACTGACAGATATTCCTACCATTGGTGTGGCTAAGTCGCGATTCATTGGTGATCATGAACAGTTGCCCGAAAACAAAGGTAATTGGCAACCGCTGAGGGATGATGGAGAAATCATTGGAGCCGTTGTGCGTACTCGGACTGGAGTTAAGCCAGTCTATGTTTCCATTGGTCATCGCATCAGCTTACCCACAGCAATTGATTATGTGTTGCGCTGCACATCTAGGTATCGATTACCAGAAACAACTCGCTGGGCTGATCAACTAGCATCAAAGTGAAGTTAGAATTTAGAATTTAGAATTTAGAATTTAGAAGTTAGAATTTAGAATTTAGAATTTAGAATTTAGAATTTAGAATTTAGAATTTAGAATTTAGAATTTAGAATTTCCCATCCTACATTCTGCCTTCTGCCTTCTGCCTTCTGCCTTCTGCCTTCTGCCTTCTGCCTTCTGCCTTCTGCCTTCTGCCTTCTTCATTCTGCCTTCTGCCTTCTGCCTTCTTCATTCTGCCTTCTTCATTCTACATTCTACATTCTACATTCTTCATTCTACATTCTACATTCTTCATTCTTCATTCTTCATTCTTCATTCTTCATTCTTCATTCTTCATTCTTCATTCTTCATTCTTCATTCTTCATTCTTCATTCTTCATTCTTCATTCTTCATTCTTAAATGAACTTATTGGATAATTCCAGGATGATGGTGAGAGTGGTCTAGGTGTTGGAGAGTTTGGGAATCAATACCCATTTCAGAGGCATAGGGAGCCAAGAACTCACCCTCTGACATGGTAGTAGGATTAACAGCCACGGCTTTTTCCATGGTGTCTGCACTAGCGAATTGATTTTCCTGAACCCAGGCTTGATACTCTTCGGGTGTTTCAACGATCAACCGGGTTTTCATTCCTCCATGGTAGGACCCGCAGAGTTCAGCACAGATGATCGGGTAATCACCCACTCTAGTGGCTGTAAACCCTAGTTGACTAGTCCGACCTGGGATAGCATCTTGCTTAATCCGAAACTCTGGCAACCAAAAGGCGTGGATCACATCGTTAGCTTCGATATTCAGCTTANCCAGTTGTCCCACTGGGACATGCATTTCCCCAGAGATAACACCGGTTTGAGGGTAGGTGAAAATCCAGGCATACTGC
>NZ_GL890909.1 GCF_000211815.1 Moorena producens 3L | reverse complement strand
ATTGCTATCGTTTTTACTTGTTCCATTCATCGGATTGTTTTGATGGTTTAGGGCAGTCCACTTTGCCTATTCCCTCCTCAGAGTTTACAACTGTCTGCAACAGAACGTTGTGAGGATAATCAGGAATCGAGTCTCGCATATACTAGTCAGATTGCGGCTTCTCCTTTAGACACTTTTTAAGGACTTTCGCTGCTGTTACCCATGTCATCTTCCCATTAGCGGCAGTGTCACGCATCTGATTCGTGTCTGATTCCGCCCTGTTGCCAGCGTCACTCTGCTAGGATGTCGCCTGCTCGGTGTGGCCAGATAGGGTGTCACATCTCTCCTGATGGGGTCGGATTTGCACCGCCATCCTGATGAATAGTTATAACCTTTGGGATGTTATTCCGCGAGTTACCTGAGTCATAACCTACTCTACTACGAGTTGCTCCTACTCAGAACAAGCCGCACGCTGCAGAGGAGTCCACTCGATAATTTCCGCATAACCAACTACATAGAGGCTATGCATGGTGTTGATTATGCCCTTGCGGGAGCCCTTCAAAATATGCTGAACCGGATATTTTTTGGGAAACGATTCTTGAGGTGCGACCCGTGGCGAATTTAATTCGCCAACGGAAAGCGCACCTGAGGATTATTACTAGGAGTTATATCCTCAGGATTAGTCTCTGGGTTTGGGCGAAATTCGGAATCCATAATGGTCACCTTTTGCTTGTTGTTTTATATTATAATCATAATGATTATAATATAATTTGTCAAGGGTTTTTAAAAATTTTTTTTGACAGCAAATTTCGCGCACCGCAAAGTTGAGTTAAAGTCCCCCAGAATTGGGGGATTTAGGGGGCAAATTCGTAAGTCCTAAAAATTAGAGACGCTCTATTGAACGTCTCTAAAAAGCTACTCTGTCTTGATGCAGTCGCTCATGGGGGAAACCCCCAAGACCGCGCTGCATCGCTTTTGGCGTTGCTTAATAATGGAATGATTTTAATACTTTTGTAGAATGGGCATCAAGCGTGGAATGGGCATCTTGGTAGAACTGGCATCTTGGTAGAACTGGCATCTTGGTAGAACTGGCATCTTGGTAGAACTGGCATCTTGGTAGAACTGGCATCTTGGTAGAACTGGCATCTTGGTAGAACTGGCATCTTGGTAGAACTGGCATCTTGCCAGTTTCATGCTTATTGTCGAGCGGGCAGGATGCCCACTCTACTCCTATTCATTCCAAGACTGACGCAACGCCAATAATCCTAATCTATGCCTTCAATTTTATCTTCAACCTCCTGATACAACTCGCGCAACAGCTGTAAATTACTCTCACTAGTTTCCCAATAGCCACGTCCATTAACTTCTAATAACGTAGACACTACTTTACGGAAGGAATTGGGATTCAAATTCATTAACCGCTGACGCATTTCTTCATCCTGGATAAAGGTAGTATTCACATCTTCATAAACCCAGTTATCCACTGCATCAGCCGTTGCACTCCAACCCATAGTATTCACTAAGCGTTTGGAAAGTTCACGGACCCCTTCATAGCCATGATTCAACATGCCTTCGTACCACTTGGGATTAAGTAACTTAGTCCGGGCATCTAAACGAACGGTTTCTGATAGGGTGCGAACCTGAGCATTAGCAGTAGTAGTATCAGCTATGTAAGCGGTTGGTTTCTTACCATCGTTCCGCAAGTTGGCTACTACCTTAGTGGGGTCAGAATCAAAGTAATGAGAAACATCAGT
The DNA here is from genome assembly GCF_000211815.1 of Moorena producens 3L. Taxonomy (GTDB): domain Bacteria; phylum Cyanobacteriota; class Cyanobacteriia; order Cyanobacteriales; family Coleofasciculaceae; genus Moorena; species Moorena producens. The sequence goes on along the minus strand of NZ_GL890909.1, from coordinate 4,201 downwards.
CAGGCTAATTTCCGATGAATCAAGATTCTGGAAGGTAACATCAGCGGTTTTCAAGGCAGACTCAAAAATCTGCTGACTCTGTTCCATGGTGCCTGGGTTATCGGAAGAGAAGGCAAAGGACTTGCGACTGAGATACATATTCTGTAACTCGGCTTCTTCTTCCCAGGTGCTGTTTTCGACAGCTAAATTAACATTGGAGGCATAGGAACCAGACGCATTGGAGAACACCCGAGTCGCCGCTTGCCGTAGATTAACCCCCATCTCTTGAGCTTGTTGCAAACTGTGTTTCCGCACAAAGTTCATTTCCAGGGGTTCATCGGCTTCTGCGGCCATTTTCACCCCTTGGTCTAGTAAATTCATCTGATTGATGAACAAATCCCGGAAGACACCGGAACAGTTTACTACCACATCAATCCGAGGACGACCTAACTCTTCTAAGGGAATTAGTTCTAATTTATTCACCCGTCCCAAGGCATCGGGCACTGGCTTAACCCCGACCATCCACAGAATTTGGGCTAGGGATTCCCCGTAGGTCTTAATATTATCGGTACCCCATAGTACACACGCAATGGTTTCTGGCCAAGCCCCATCATTATCTCGCTTTTGCCGTGCCAACAGTCGGTCTACTACAATTTTGGCAGATTTCACCGCTGCTAGGGTGGGAATGGATTGGGGGTCGAGGGCGTGAATATTCTTACCGGTCGGTAGCACATCGGGATTTCGGATCGGGTCACCACCAGGACCTGGCAGCACATATTCCCCATCTAAGGCTTGGAGCATTGCTCCTAGTTCGTTGTCTGCTACTATCTGCTCTAAACAGAATTCGAGATAGTCAAACAGAGGCTTGATCGCTTCGGAATCTACTTTGGTGTATCCTAAATTGTGCAAGGCTTCTACCCAGGGTTCTTTTTTACCAATATTGAGGAAGTTGAGTTTAGAGACTTTAGAGACTCGTCCATCGGTGTCGGTTTGAGCTTGAACCATAGCACTAACAGCAGCACGGGTAGCTTGGGTGATATCTTGCAACAATTCCACATCAGCTAAGATGCCTTGGTCATTGTTGCTGTAAATTTCATCAATATCTCGCTCAATACTGTTAGCAATAATCCGGGGTAAACCGATGATTTCGTCTTCGCTACGGTCTAAGTTAGCAATATTGACTAGCGTTGCGATCGCTTCTTCTGCGGTTGGTGGCTTACCAATCACATGCAACCCACAGGGTAACAACCTTGATTCAATTTCCATCAAGCGGCGGTACACCTGACCGACCAAAGTATCCCGTTCTTCGGCACTCAGCTCCTTGGCATCTTGCTCGGGCAAGGCAATATCTTGGTCAAGATTCACCAAGCGGCACTTATCCATAATGGTGTTAACAATGGGAACACCGCGCCCAGTATCTTTGAGAGTTTGATAAGACCCAATTAACTCACTGAGTTCCTTTAAGCCTTTATATAATCCAGCATTTTCTGCCGGTGGAGTCAGATAGGATATGGTTTCAGCGTAGCTGCGGCGCTTAGCAATAGTTGCTTCACTAGGATTATTGGCAGCATAGTAGTACAGATTGGGAATAGAACCAATTAAATTATCTGGATAACAGTCTCCAGACATCCCCATCTGTTTCCCTGGCATAAATTCTAGAGACCCGTGGGTGCCGAAGTGCAGCACCGCATCGGCTTGCCAGATTTGTTCTAAATAGGTGTAATAGGCAGCAAAGCCATGGTGAGGACTTGCGGAACGGGAGAACAACAGTAGCATTGGGTCTCCTTCATACCCAAAGGTAGGTTGTACTCCGATGAATACATTCCCAAATTGCTTGCCGTAGATTAACAAGTTTTGTCCATCACTATTAAGATGTCCTGGTGGTGGTCCCCAGTTTTCCTCTAAGCGACTGGAGTAGGGAGTAAACCGTTCATACTCCATCACCGACATCCGGTGAGCAATATTCAATTCTGGACTAGCGTACTGAGCTTGGGCATCATGGATCACCTCTTGCATCAGTGCCTCAGCGGATTCCGGCAAGTCTTGGACATCATAACCATTGTTGTTCAGGGCTTCCATCACTTTATAGATGGAACCAAATACATCAAGATAGGCCGCTGTTCCAACATTGCCTTTATCTGGGGGGAAGCTAAAGACTGTGATGGCAATTTTCTTATCAAGCTTGGGCTTACGGCGCAAATTCGCCCACTTCATGGCCCGTCGGGCTACTGATTCAATCCGGTCCTGTAACGCAATGGATTTTCCAGTTGCGCCATCCCGTCCGGATAGAATAATTGGTTCAATGGCACCATCCAGCTCTGGAATGGCAATTTGCAATGCTACTTGAATCGGGTGCAGTCCCAAGTCACTATTTTCCCATTCTTCCGTAGTTTGGAAGACTAAGGGAAGTGTAACCATATAGGGGCGATTGAGGCGTTTTAAGGATTCAATCGCTTTGGGATGGTCTTGCCGTGCTGGACCTCCTACTAGAGCAAAGCCGGTTAGAGATACCACCGCATCCACTAAGGGGACTACGGTTTTGCCATGTTCCTCAGAAAAATAGGTATCTACAGGTTTAGAGAAATCCAGACCACCAGCAAAGATGGGAATCACCCTTGCTCCCATCGCTTCGATTTCCTGCACCATGGCTACATAATGGGCATCATCCCCTGTCACTAAGTGAGTGCGTTGCAGGACTAAACCAATACAGGGAGCGAGGGGGTCTTTTATGTCTGTTGAGATATCCTGACGGCTACTATACCAGTTGAGGTATTCCTTGACATCTTCAAACATTTGCGGTGCTAGAGGATGCCAAACCCCCATATCTGGGTAAACCACTGGGTCTTTGAATTGGACAGAGGTTTCGCTGTTTTTCTTCTCTGTCTTAAATACATACTTATCTGCTAGCATCAGCAGGAAGTTTTCCAGGTTATCAGAAGATCCCCCCAGCCAATACTGGAAACTGAGCATGAAGTTGCGAGCATCCTGAGCTTTGTCCATGGGCATATACTTCAGGACTTTCGGTAAGGTCTGCAACAGCTTCAGCATACTGTCTTGGAAGGAAGACCCAGATTTTTTCTTGCGCTTACGCATGAATTGTGCGATCGCACTCTTGGATTGTCCCAAATTCGCCATGGAGAAGCTACCTAATTTATTCAGGCGCATCACTTTCGGCATTGATGGAAATACCACTGCGGCATCCAAGCGATCGCGATGGGGTTTTACAGCGGTGACTACCTTCTCGGCCAAGTCTTCTATGAAAATTAGTGACGCGATAAAGATATTCGCTTCTGCTATATCCCGTTTAAAGTCTTGATAGTTTTCTGGGTCACGCAGCTCCTCAATTAGGTAGCCGCTGATTTCAATAGCGATATCTGGTTGATTTTGATTGATTGACCGAACAGCAGCTGATAATGCACTCTGGTACTGCGGTTCTAGCACGACATAGACCACCTTCAGCAAATGACGCCCATTCAATGCTTCTGGGGTGATGTGTCTAATGGTGGACTTGACGTGAGTGAACATGCGGCTAGATCTCCTTCCTGATTATTCGTTGTCTGTGCCTTACCTTGAGTGGCGGTAAGTGGCTGATCACCTTTGATGGTTTTGATCGTATTTAGATTTTATTGATAGATGTCCTATCGAACCTCTCTACCAGTGACCACTCACTCTTGGTTGGGATGGTTTTGTTTTGCCAACTAAAGAGTTTCTATCAAAAAACGTATACTTTCAGGGAGTTACAGCCGTTATCTGATACAATTCGATATAAAAATTGCCAGTTTTTGTAAAATTACTTAACAATTACTGAAGTAGTAAATCTGTTGCCCTTAACAAAAATACAAAAAAAAAATCCTTGACAAAGGTAACCTTAGTTGTATATATAAGGATATTTTATCGATTTATAAAACTATTACTTATCGTTCCTCCTTAATTATTGCTTAAGATTTTGTGGTCAGTGGTCAGCAGTCAGTGGTCAGCAGTCAGCAGTCAGCAGTCAGCAGTCAGTGGTCAGCAGTCAGTGGTCAGCAGTCAGCAGTCAGCAGTCAGCAGTCAGCAGTCAGCAGTCAGCAGTCAGCAGTCAGCAGTCAGCAGTCAGCAGTCAGCAGTCAGCAGTCAGCAGTCAGCAGTCAGCAGTCAGCAGTCAGCAGTCAGCAGTCAGCAGTCAGCAGTCAGCAGTCAGCAATCAGCAGTCAGCAGTCAGCAGTCAGCAGTCAGCAGTCAG
>NZ_GL890908.1:39881-48743 GCF_000211815.1 Moorena producens 3L | reverse complement strand
ATTACCAATTACCAATTACCAATTACCAATTACCAATTACTAATTACCCATTATCCATTACCAATTACCTATTACCAATTACCTATTACCAATTACCTATTACCAATTACCTATTACCCATTAGATTTAGTACAAATGTTCTGCATAAGTGACATGCTCCCGATTCCCTGTCTTGATGCAGCGCATCCCTATTACCTATTACCCATTACCCATTACTTATCACCTATTACCTATTCCCTATTACCCATTACTTATCACCTATTACCTATTCCCTATTACCCATTACTTATCACCTATTACCTATTCCCTATTACCCATTACTTATCACCTATTACCTATTCCCTATTACCCATTACTTATCACCTATTACCTATTCCCTATTACCCATTACTTATCACCTATTACCTATTCCCTATTACCCATTACCTATCACCCATCACCCATTACCTATCACCCATCACCCATTACCTATTACCCATCACCCATTACCTATTACCTATTACCTATTACCCATTACCCATTACCCATTACCCATTACTTATCTTCAATCACAATTGACAAACTAGACGACTCTTGTAACTGAATCTCAGCCCGTTCTACAATCGCAATCGGAATATCTTGCTGATAGGAGCTACCCTTGGCTGTGAGTTCTAGCCCATCAATCCTGTAGTTAGAATCTCGGAGAAAGCTCCGGAGCGCCTCCATTAAATGCTTCTGATTTTGCTGTGAAGCTTGGCCATTGCTGATGAAACTCTGAAGGGTTTCCTGGTCAAAATTTCCTGCCTTAGTCCTGATCTGTACCAGCAGGAGAGTTTTCAATTGGTCATAATCCAGATTGTCTCCCACTGCTAGTTTGGGTAACTGCTGGAGAGAGGGAGTCAAAATACTCTTAACTGCTGCTTCCATAGCACTCTTGAGTTTTGCATGATCAACAGTTTCGGGAACTGCAACCGCCGGAGTTAGCCTTAAATTCAAAGTAGCGATCGCAACATCAACAACCTGGATATCACTATCAATGACAAACTGACTATCTAACTGAGTTTTTTCAAATTTGTTTACCTGAATTTGCGACTGTTCTTGGTCAATTATATCCTTAGCATTATTGTCTTCATCCAGAACCTTAAAATCCTCCAGTTTCCAATTAATATCTAGCACTGATTCTACGGTTTTTGCCTGTTCAACTAGCTGCTCAAGTTTAATATTTTCTTCTGGTTGGAGTTGCTCAAGATAAGCACTAACCTGCTCCCGAACCTGTTGGTAAATTTGCTGCTTCTCTTGTTGGGTAACTGTAACCGGTAAAATCAGCTTCAAGGCTCCGGTAATGGTGAGTAATCTCTCATAGAGAAATACCGAACTGAGCTGAGCCTGCTCCACAAACGTGACATTAACGGTTTCGCCATCAAAGGGAATCCCTGGTTGCCAGAAGGAGGGAATTAACTTGATTGCTTCGATGGTGGTGATTGTCTCAATACTCTTTTTAATCTCACTCCTAACCACTGCCTGGGATGGTTTGAAGTCAGCAAAATAGTGTTGTAGGGCTTGTTCAATTGCCTGTTGTTTGGAATCATCTAGTGCTTCAGCCTTAATTTGTAAGGCTACAGGAAGGGGTTTGATTTCTGAGGCAACGCGAACCGAGTGGGGGGTGAACTTTTCTAAGATATCCACCTCTAGCCGTTTCACTGGCGTTTCGGAGGATTGATAGTGCTGGCGAGCCAGTTCAGTACCTGCTGAATTACGGATACTGGTGGTGAGGGTAAAATCAACTAAATCATTGACACCGTTACAGCCTAGTATCTTACTCGTGAGTTGAGAGATGAGCAAGGGTTGACCCATTTTCTGCTCTTTGAGGTAGGAAATAATTGTCTGCTGTACCTGTTCTTCCAACTGTAGCCGTTCCTCTGGAGACAGTTTCAGTTCTGGTTGGAGTTCAATTTGGAATACCCCATCAACGTTCACTGCTGTCGCCGGTTTAAGTAATGGGTAGATTCCCGCTGCCTTAACTCGGTCAATTTCCTGTTTGAGCTGACTAACTTTCTCAAGATCTCTAAAATCAATGCCATCAACAAATATTTCAATGATTCCAAAGTCTTGCCGTGAAATAGGCTGCTCATTGCTAACCGTAAGAGTTACGCTATTAAGCACTAACTCTTTCCAAGTTGCACCAGCCTCAGCTTCCCCAGCTGCTCCAGAAATCCCAGCCTCTACCTCTACTTCCACCTCTTGATTTTCACCTGCTGAGAGGATTACCTCTTGAGTGGTGTGATAGTCTTTAGTTTGTGTGCCTAAGATTTCGAGTTTTATCGTTGTCCCTTTGGGAACCTTAAGCTCTTCACTAAGGGAGCCACTCTTAGTAACCTTAACCTTGCCCCTAGCAACATGAAAGTTTTCTCTAACTTGCACTTCCCGCACCCCAGGTAAACTCAACAGAGCATTCCGGATGGAGGTAGTATTACCACCACTCGTCGCCAGCAGGGTTTGCTTGGCTCTTTGGCGCAGTTGTTCGTCACTCTCCTGTAGTTTACCGGTAAATCGGAGGGTTTCTTGATTATTAACTGACTTGACACCTACTACCGGCTGAGGCATCACCACAATAGTTTCAGCTTCAGTTTCCTCTGTTTTACCCCGTCGTAGAGCCTGGACTCTCACCTGGGCAGTGGTTTGGTCTTTGGAAATCTTGCCTTCTTCAATGGTTTCGTAGGCTTTTTTGGGAGACTCCTGGGTATCTTCCGTGGTAACTAGTGTACCTTTGGGAATAAAAATATCTTCATCAATGCCGATATCTCGCGTAAAGGTAACTTTTCCGGTAGCATAATCCGGTTCTCCCCGCTTAATGCCTAAAATAGCAACTACTTTGTCAAGGTCAATGCCTTCGGCAGTATCCACAAAGCCAGACAGATATACCCGTTGCATCTGCTCGTAGAGGAGGGCGAGTTCCCAAGCAAAGGACTCGTATAGAGTGCGCACCACACTGCCTTCTTGAAAATCCGTTAGGGTGTCAGGAGTGCGACTCTGCATGGCCTCGAACAGTTGAGCAAAGCCTTTTTTCTCAAAAACCATCTCATTAAGCTCCAGCTAGTGAAGTTAAATTTTGCGTGTAATTTCTAGCTAATGAACTCATTACCCATTACCCATCACCCATTATTACCCATTACCCATTACCCATTACCCATCACCCATTACCCATTACCCATTACCCATTACCTATTACCTATTACCTATTACCTATTACCTATTACCTATTACCCATTACCCATTACCTATTACCCATTACCTATTACCTATTACCTATTACCTATTACCCATTACCCTCCAGGTAGGGAAAAGCTCAGGGTCAAGGGTGTTTCCTGGCCTACAGCTTTAAGGACTACAGTTGCTACGAGTGTATAACGTTGCTGACGAGAGGGAGGCTCAAAATCTATGGCCTTGATTTCTTCTATCCGAGGTTCTTGAGCTAGACACTCACGGATATACAAATTAGCAAGGGAGCGAAGACGATTATTATTTTGTTGACCCACTAACAGGTGGAGCCGTGACCCATAATTAGGATGTCCCAAAGCGGCAAGCTCCCCTTTACGGGTGTAAAGGCGATTGAGAATTGCCTGAGCCAAATTATCTAAACCTGTCGCTGTTGCCAAGTCACGATTGACACTTTTAAGGTCTACTAATTGTCGCTCAGAAATAAATTGTCCAGTGTGGCGGCGAGTGAATAATAAATCTTTTTCCATTAGGTGATGGGGAATGGGGAATGGGGAATCGGGAATCGGGAATCGGGAATGGGGAATGGGGAATGGGGAATGGGTAATGGGTGATGGGTAATAGGTGATAGGTAATGGGTAATGGGTAATGGGTAATGGGTAATGGGTAATAGGTAATAGGTAATAGGTAATAGGTAATGGCTGATGGCTGATCGCTGATGGCTGATCGCTGATGGCTGATCGCTGATGGCTGATCGCTGATCGCTGATCGCTGATCGCTGATGGCTGATGGCTGATGGCTGATCGCTGATCGCTGATCGCTGATCGCTGATGGCTGATGGCTGATGGGGAATTTTGCGATCGCACTAAACTGATTTGAAAAACAAGCTTGTAGCTTGTAGGGTGGGCAAAAACATTTTGGTTCACATGAGTCTTCTAGATAAGATAACTTTGCCCACCCTACTTTAATTGGTATTTTTTTAACTGCATTCCAAGTCTACATCCATGTAGGGGCATTGCTGAGGGGCGGAATGAATATGAGTGGGGTGGGCATCCTGCCTGCCGGGAATTGAAACGGGCAAGATGCCCATTCCACCAAGATGCCCATTCCACCAAGATGCCCATTCCACCAAGATGCCCATTCCACCAAGATGCCCATTCCACCAAGATGCCCATTCCACCAAGATGCCCATTCCACCAAGATGCCCATTCCACCAAGATGCCCATTCCACCAAGATGCCCATTCCACCAAGATGCCCATTCCACCAAGATGCCCATTCCACCAAGATGCCCATTCCACCAAGATGCCCATTCCACCAAGATGCCCATTCCACCAAGATGCCCATTCCACCAAGATGCCCATTCCACCAAGATGCCCATTCCACTGATTTGACAAACAAGCTTGTAGGGTGGGCAAAAAGCGATGCAGCGCGGTCTTGGGGAGGCAGTGCGGTCTTGGGGAGGCAGCGCGGTCTTGGGGAGGCAGCGCGGTCTTGGGGAGGCAGCGCGGTCTTGGGGAGGCAGCGCGGTCTTGGGGAGGCAGCGCGGTCTTGGGGAGGCAGCGCGGTCTTGGGGAGGCAGCGCGGTCTTGGGGAGGCAGCGCGGTCTTGGGGAGGCAGCGCGGTCTTGGGGAGGCAGCGCGGTCTTGGGGGTTTCCCCCATGAGCGACTGCCGTGGTTTCCCCCATGAGCGACTGCCGTGGTTTCCCCCATGAGCGACTGCCGTGGTTTCCCCCATGAGCGACTGCCGTGGTTTCCCCCATGAGCGACTGCCGTGGTTTCCCCCATGAGCGACTGCCGTGGTTTCCCCCATGAGCGACTGCCGTGGTTTCCCCCATGAGCGACTGCCGTGGTTTCCCCCATGAGCGACTGCCGTGGTTCCCCCATGAGCGACTGCCGTGGTTCCCCCCATGAGCGACTGCCGTGGTTTCCCCCACTCGCTATTGCATCAAGACACATTTTGATTCACATGAGTCTTCTAGATAAGATAACTTTGCCCACCCTACTTTAATTGGCGTTGCTGAATTAAGGAATGAAGGTGCGATCATCTGGTTTTATGAATGCCCCCTAAATCCCCCAAGCGAGCAATCCCTCGCTTGGGGGACTTTGATAGTATAGTTCCCCCCAAGCGAGCAATCCCTCGCTTGGGGGGCTAGGGGGGCGAAACCATACCCAGAATGAGCAACACCCTACTTTAATTGGTATTTTTTTAACTTCTCTCAGAGGTTGTCTGAGAAGTCTCATTTGCTACATCCAAGCCCCCTAAATCCCCCGAGCGAGCAATCCCTCGCTCGGGGGACTTTTAGCAGCAAATTGATTCTTGTTCCCCCCAAGCGAGCAATCCCTCGCTTGGGGGGCTAGGGCGTGTTTTCAAAGTTTTCCGCCAGATGATGATCCCCCCCAGCCCCCCTTAAAAAAGGGGGGAGCCATACTCAAAGTCCCCCTTTTTTAAGGGGGATTTAGGGGGATCTCCGAGGCAAGAAAACACGCCCTAGGGGGGCAAAATTCAGTATAAAAAAACTTTTCAGATATCCTCTCAATTTACGCTGAAACTCAGGAGTAAGTTGCACCTCAACTAAGGGAGCATCAGTCAAGGTCAATTCCCTCCCAGATTTGAGAAATGGGTAAGGTTTGTCCAGTCACAGCTTGCTGCCAAGACTTGCTAAAACTTTCTGCTGAAAACTCAGTATTATCACCTTCTGGTATAGATTGAGTTTCTAGGGCATGGTTCTTTTGAATAATTGTGGATAGTATTTTGAGTAGTTCAAGCTGCTCTGCTAATGAAAGCGACTGAGCAATGTTGACCGCTTCTTGAACCTGTGATTTCATTAATCTCCTCTATTTATAATTTAATTGTCTACACCAAAATAAAATAATATTCTTTACCAATTCCCGATTCCCGATTCCCGATTCCCGATTCCCCATTCTAAATTCTAAATTCTAAATTCTAAATTCTAAATTCCCTAAATTGGTAACTCCTTCCCTGCAACCTTCAAGCCTTCAGTTACCTCCAATTTGCCATTAATTTTAATAGTTTTTGATGGATTAAGAGGGGACAATTCGATATCACCTTGCTCAGAAATATTAAGGCGTAACATTTCCTTTCCTTTCATCTTGATCACAAGCCCCGCCTTTGCCTCTGAGACATCCAACACCAGCTCATCCTTAATCGTGATTCCCTTCTCAGCAACAATGCCTTTCTCAGCAACAAAGGTTCCCGTTGCCGTTACCTTCTTATTCGTTTCTAGGGAAATACCATCCTCTTGATGTAAACAAATTAGAGCATGACCAGAGCTATTTTCTCCATTAGGACATTGATCATCTGTGCCCTCACACCAACCATTTTCATCAGGTTCCTCAATGGGGCCAGGCATATCATAAGGACAGATGAAAATTTTGAGGTAAACAGGATGGTCCCCTTTTACCTCTTGAATTGAGCCATCCTTAAATTTATAATCGCTGTTTGCCCCTTTGATTCTAACCATTACCCCACCTTGGTATTTCTCGCCTTGGCCTGAATTGAATTAATCTTCTCTGTTGGCACCATCACCGGACAGGGAGCGCCGAGATTACCCACATGGGTGTGGGTAGCCAGAATAATATCGTCATTATCACCAACAGCATTAGCCGGTAACCGTCCACCAACTTGCACAGAAGCCGTGGTTGCATCCCCAATCTTGATCGAACCTACACTTTTGACGGTGACATTAGAGCTAGCTGCATCAATGGTGATGCCGCCACTTTCAACTTTAATCTTGCAGGTGCCGTTATCAATAGTGATATTACCACCAGATAAAGCCACAGTACATTTTTCGTTTTTCAGGGTAGCATCTCCTCCTTCGAGGGTGACATGGCACTTTTCGTTGGTGAGATCAATTTTCTGATCATCGACAGTAATCACCTGCTTCTCATTTTTACTAGTAACAGTAACTACCCCCTCCTGATCAATTTTAAAACTACCCCCCTCTTTCAGGTTATGTTGTAGGTAGAATTCCTTTTCCTTGTTGACAGGGGGTTGGTCTTGGTCATTGTAGAGCCGACCAATAATCACAGGAGCATTGAGATTACCGCCAATAAAGGTAACCAACACCAAATCTCCCACATTGGGAATATTAACCAGTCCTAAATGGGGAGTTGCTACTGGCACTTTCCGCAGTTCAAAGTCTTTGCCGTCTGGCTGTTTTTTGTTCTTTAACTTAACTGAACATTGGTAGTTGTCCTTGTCACTCTCAGAGGTATGGGGAAACACCGCTGTCACAATGCCCAACTCAGTAGTGTAAACTTTACGTGCTTCCTGCTGAGCAACCTTCTGCATTACTCCAACAATCGAGTCTGTCACACTTCCTCCCAATCAATTACAGTACAAAAACCACTACGGCGATTGAGACGGTGGCTTACTCCCGTCACTTTGAAGCTACCATTCAGGGTAGCCATCGGCATTTTTGACACCTTGATCTCATCTCCTAGCTTGACATTAGCATTACCTAGCACCTTAATTTCACCCCGTTGCTTCTGGCGCTGCTTAGCCAAAACCGCCTCAGCCATTTTCTGAGCAACTGCCTGGGTACGAGCTGTGGGGTCAGTCAGTCGTAGAGTAGTGATACCAGAACCGGAACCAGCAGTACCCTTAACCTCCTTTTTGGTTAGCCAAGAGTACGCCTGTTCTCCTTGTCCTTGACTGCTGGGACTTTCTCCATAAATTTCCACCTTCTCAACCCCAGGATGGGGTTGCTCCAATTCCAAGGCCAGAATGTCTTCCCCATACTTGAATTGATGGCTACTGGCAGGTTTATATTTAGCAAATACAGCTTTGTCTTGGGTGTTGGCATAGAAATCAAAGCCACATTGTTGTGCTAAAGTTTCGAGATGGTCATAAGCTGACATCAAATCTCCCACCCCATAGACCGAAAATTTCAGACCATTCTCCACTTGCCCCACCTTCACCTTGCCCCACTTGAGAATATCTTTGACAATATCCCCAGCATTCGGTTTTTCGTAAACCCGATTTAACCGAGCTGCGGTTAAACTCCCAAAAGTGCTGGCAGCCTCAATCCTGACACGGTCAATGCTCCAGTCTACCCTACTAACCTTACCGGTAAAGACTAACGTTTGCTTATTCTCATCGCCCAATTCCACCGATACCAGCTCTTCTGGACTGATAGTTAAACCCTGTGGCAACCCTAGAACAAGACAGCAGGTATTCACCGGAATAGTTAACTCACTATGCGATCGCAACTCAATCAGCTGCGTTTGTTGCCCTGCGTTACAGACAACGCTACCAATTTTAATGGTGTAACCAATTTTTAACATCAGGGGAATGGGTAATAGGTAATAGGTAATAGGTAGTAGGTAGTAGGTAATAGGTAATAGGTAATGGGTAATGGGTAATGGGTGATGGGTGATGGGGAATAGGTAATAGGTAATGGGGAATGGGTAATGGGGTGCATCTCACTTTTGTAAATGTTCGTAGGGTGCGTTAGGGACGGGGGAGCCATTATTGTATTGGTAGCCAGTGTTAGGACAATCCGTCCCGTAACGCACCATCTGGTCAAACGGCAAAAATGAGATGCACCCTGGGGAATGGGTGATGGGTAATGGGGAATGGGTAATGGGTAATGGGTAATGGGTAATCGTAAAAATTAGCCATCAAGATCAACTTAACATAGCAC
>NZ_GL890908.1:30794-39837 GCF_000211815.1 Moorena producens 3L | reverse complement strand
ACATACTACCCATTACCTATTACCCATTACCTACTACCTACTACCTATTACCCATTCCCTATTACCCATTACCTAACTAAACCGGCAAAGCATTCAACAAGCGATCAAAAGAATCAGCCACATCCTCCAAACCAATATCCAGCTCACTTTTGAGAGCTTCTAGCCGTTGCCGCAGTTCTGCAAAAAGTTTATTAATCGCTTCTCGCAAGTCTTTGGTCTTTTTCACTACTTCTTGCTGATACTGGCTATCTAGAGCATCACCCACTGCCTCAGGAATGTCTCTTAATAGTTGGATTATCTTTCCATGTAACTGGTCTAGTTCATCAACAATAGTTTGAGGATAAATCTCTTTGAGCTTGTCTTTTAGATAAGGGAAAATTGATTCCATATTCATCACAAGCTCTTGGGGATAATTCGCTTCGATTAACAAACGGTTAAAGTGAACCAGATCACCCAGATCACTTTTATAGTCACCTAAACTTAAAACTTTAACCTCGGTAGTCAAGGTTACTTGCTCAAACTGTTGCTCATTGTAGAAGTCTTTCTGGATCAGCAGGTTATTCAACTCTTTAATCACCGCTTGCTTAGTTCCTGGTTTATTCGCCGTTAGCAACGATTTAGTTTGATCAGAAAGCTTACTATTGATGTACTCAGAAACTTTATCCTTGAAAACTTTATCCTCGGGGGTAGCAATTTTTTTGATTAAACTATTAATATCTTTAAAGTCACTCTCATCAAAGGAATTCAGCAGTAGCTTCGGCCTCAGATAATTTAAGGTTTCCGAAATTGTTTGATATGTCCCTTCAATTGCTTTTACCACCTCCTTACTCAGACTGTCAATTGCCTCTTTAAGACCATTAATTGCCTGACGAATTTGGTCACCTAGCGTCTTAGCAACCTTGCTGAGAATCTCCACTAATTGTTCCGGAGCCTTTTCGATACTGTTGATCACATTGTTAATGTCACCAAGAACAGTACGAGGCTGCTTTAGTAATTCGTCCAAAGCCAGGAGAATTTCCCGCAGAGGATTGACAATCTGTCGGTTGAGTTCATCGGGAATAACTTTCTTGAAGTGAGCAATTACCTGCTGAGGAGAAGTGCGGTTGGCACTTTGTTGCAAGCGATCGCGTTGGCTCTCATTCCCCTGGAGTCTAGTGGTGTCTGTAACGATAGTATTCAGTTGTTTTAGAACCTCTTGGAGGGATTGGGGGGAAGTTTTAGTAACCTCCTGGGGGGAGGTGTAAGTAAATTTATGATAAAGGTTTTCCAAGCGTTTTCGCAAATCTTCATAATCTACAGCAATTTTTGCTGGTGGAGTTGGCAAGCTGGCTGCTGGTGCTGCTAGAGTTTCTACCGCCTGGTGATAAGCTTTCACTTGTCCGGCAACGCCATCGGTTGCTAGATTGGGAGTCTCGGTGTAAGTTGCGATCGCTGTTTGGAGTTGCTGCAATTGCTGTGTCAAACCCTGCTCATCAACTGCATTCACTTGGTCTACGATCTTATTTCGGATATTATTAACCTCTTTAATTTTATCGGTAAACTTTAATTTCAATATGTCCTGCAAAGTTTTCCAAAAATCTGACTTGAGGACATCCGACAACCCGATATCCGCCATCAGCTTATCTACTTGACTCAAACCATCCGTCACTTTGCCCACAAGCTTCTCGACAGGTAAATTATCTAGGTGGGTTTTGACAGTTGCCAGCTGCTGATTCAGGAAATCTGTGATCATTGTGGGAGATAAGGACTCAATCACCCCTAGTAATTTTTGGTATAATTCTTCTAACAAATCCAACAATTGCTTGGGATTAATCACTTCTAGTTTTTCCAGGAGATTATTATAAAAGTCTTTGACTGGTTGAAGAAGTATAGAAGGCTTGTACTCATTTAATTTATCCACAAGAGGAGTAAGATAGGGGTCGAGAAACTTCACTACCAGAGTACCAGGTTGTAAAGATTCAATTTTGTCGTCAATTTTATGAAATTCCCCTTCCATTAAAGCCACAATATTGTCTAAGGGAGCTAAAATCTCATCAAAGGCAGCTTTCAACTCAGGGTTAACGACACCCGGAACATCCACCGCTTTAATTACCTCTGTTCCGACTTTTAGTGCGGTTTTAACCGGGGTACTAAGGGTAGAGACATCAACCGCTTTTAACTCCTTCTCCAAGCCATTGCTTTTGGTTACCACCACTTGAAACGCTGGTTTAAGGGACACTTTTTTGAGATTTTCAGTAATTGTCCCCATACCCTCTTCAGCGTCTTTTAGGGCATTAGTAATTTGAGGACTATTCAAAATGGCAGTAACTTTTTCAAACAGATCCTTGATTTTATTTTCTAACTGCTCTTGGTTGAGCTGGTTTTTAATTTTATTGTTAACGTCGTTAATTGAATCTTCTATTTTTTTAGTTTGCTTTTTTATTTCTCCAGAAAATTCATCAACTTTACCAACAATAGTTGTCGAGGCTTGATTACATCCTTTTTTAAAGGGTTTAACTAATTCTTGGGACTTACGAGAAGTAGTTTCAATAAACTGTTTTATTTTTTGAATAATTTCTTTAATATAGCTTTTAACTGTATTTAACAGCTCTTCTCCTTGCTTAATTTTGTCGGCAATACCTTGGGTAACTTTAGTGGCAATTTCCTTCACTTTACTAATGGCTTGTTCAATAACCTCTGGTATTTTCTGGGCAAACTCTCTGAGTTTATCGGTAATAGTTTTAACTTTAGCTGTCAGAGTCTCAATATAAGTCTTGATTTTATTAAAGAAAGGAACTAAAGCTCCTGTAGTAGCACCATCTCCTGCAGTACTAATTAATTCTTCTAAAGCAGTTTGGAAATTGGTAATATTAAAGTTTTGTAAATTTGCCAGAGCTGTATCTGTGCTAGCATCAAGGCTCTCAATTTTTCTAGCAATCGCTCCAATGCTTTTTCTCAGTTTTGGAAATTGCTCTTTTTTTAGGGAAGTAGGGTCTTTTAGTGAACCCAGCAGTTGTTTATACTCTGCTATTAATTTAATTCGATCCTCGATATTCATTTCAATGCGGCTAAGAGCCTTGGAAGGAAGTTGTTCTGCTAAGGAGTTAATCTGCTCCTTAAAAATTTCGGTGAGGGCTTGTGAATCAATTTTTTTCAGTAATTCATCTGGATCTGACAATTTATCGAGGAATTTTTTTAGTGCTTTGAATAAAACATCCAAGGTGCGAACAGGTAACATTCCTGCCTTGGTGACAAATTCTTCAAATTCCCCAAAGATAGTTTTTGTGTCTGTGGGCAAGTCTCCGATACTGAAGCTACCTGTCAAGTCTTCAGTTAAAGAGCCAATAGTCTTTTTAATTTCATCAGCAATAGTCAAGTCTCCGAAATCAGCTGCCTTGGGTAAGGGAATGGCTGCGGTAAGGCTGTCGAAGTTAATTTCTGTAAGTTGGTTGATTTTTCCTGATAATTCTGCTTTCAGTTCCTCAGCAGATAAAGGCACCTGGGAAATTATATTCTTTACATTTGTCAAATCGACCTGAGGAAGCTGCTTTTCTATTTGCTGCTGATAATTACCAACATCAGGAAGACCATTTTGACCCAGTTGAGCAACAGTACTTTCCGCTTGAGTACATTGATTTTGAGCATCAGCAAATGCTACTTGAGGATTAATATCTTTTAATTTATCGACAATAGAGAGTGCCATAATCTTGAGTCTGATTAACTGAATCTTGTGTGTAAAAGCCGGTTGAAAGCTAAAAACGGCAACTTAAATACGTAAGCATTCAGCTGTCAGCCGTCAGCCGTCAGCCGTCAGCTAAAAGCTCACGCTACTTGAGGTGCCGTCAGCAGTCAGCTTATTTTATTCAAAAGCTGTTCTGTGTAGCGTGGTCACAGGCCCGAAGGAGTTTCCCCCACTCGCGCTTGGGATCAAGACAGCGTAAGGGTATTGCATTAGCTGATAGCTGATAGCTGATAGCTGAATGCTTACTTAAATCCCAAAAATAGCTTTTAATCCTTCTGTAACTTTATCTAAATCTTTTGTGGCTTCCTGTACGGGTTCTAAAGCTCCTTTTAACGGTTTAAATGGGTTAGTAATTTCCGGAATAGTACCCAGTTGTAGAGCATCAGGAAGAGTAGCAACATCCATCAGATTCTTCGCCTTAACCTGAATCGACTGGTCTACCTGAGCAACAGCTGCACCCCCTTGACTACTAGGAGGATCAGTATACTCAGCAATGGTCAAAGTATAGCTGAACTGCTCTGGCTCCTTAGCTAATTGAAACACCTCAAATCGTTCCACAATAACCTGGCCAAAGTAGCTTCTGCCAACAATTTCGGCAATAAAATCCACCGGTTTTCGCTGTTTGTAAATTTGTCGCAGTGCCTCCAAGTCCTTACTGGCTGTAGAACCGTAAAAGATACCGCTAATCCCTAATAAGACTGAGTCCCGTCCCAAGTCCTGTACAAGGTTTCCTGCCATACCAGGAACACGATGGGAGATCAAATTCGCTTGCTCTAGGGTGACCAGCCGATGCACTCGGTTTAGCTTAATTTTTCCTAACTCAATAGCCATGATTAGCTGCTCCCATAAAATCTGCGGTATTCGCGACTGACTTTGCTAGCGATCGCGTCCATAATCTGATCTAAGTCCATTTCTGGTGTACCGTTGCGCCTGATCATCTCTGTTTCAACCTCTGTTTCTAGCTTGCTGGGATCGGAAGAATGGGTGATGGGTAATGGGTAATGGGTGATGGGTAATGGGTAATGGGTAATGGGTGATGGGTGATGGGTAATGGGTAATGGGTAATGGGTAATGGGTAATGGGTAATGGCTGATCGCTGATCGCTGAGGGCTGATCGCTGAGGGCTGAGGGCTGATCGCTGAGGGCTGATCGCTGAGGGCTGATCGCTGAGGGCTGATCGCTGATGGGTCACTGGAAGTTTGAAGAGCCTGGGGTGGGGTAATATCAGTATCCGCACCCAAGGGAAACCTCTGCCAGGTTTCGGGACTCCCACCACTGATTTCCTGGGGTTGCTTAATCATGGCATGATTTGAAGAGTTTTGTGGAATGGGCATCTTGCCTGTTTCCTGCCTGGGGCTAGGGCGTGTCTTCAAACTCGGAGTACCCCCATTATCCCCCGAGCGAGGGATTGCTCGCTCGGGGGACTTTGAGTATGGCTCCCCCCTTATTAAGGGGGGCTGGGGGGGATCATCATCTGGCGGAAAACTTTGAAAACACGCCCTAGCAGGATGCCCACCCCACTCATATTCATCCGAAGATTCAGCAATGCCTATTTGCTCACCACTCCGATAAGAATCAATCAGTAGATCGGGAGTTGCATGTGTAAATAGTACTTGATCTCCCGTGTGCTCGAAGTCCCCCCGATCTACTAGGTTTGAGTGCAACGTGGGATCAGAGGCACTAACCAGATTAGGGTTTGCTAAATCTAGCTGTTCCTGGGAAGCTAATAATTCGGCAAGTTCTTTCAAGCCCTGAACATTACTCGAATGCTTTGGTAAGAGTGCTTCATTCCTGTCCAGAGTTGGTTGTTTAGATCGAGATTGGGTTGAGGGAGCTTTGGAGGCAGAAGGGAAGAGTTCTTGATCTAGGGTCAGCTCCTGGGCAGGAGTAGTTGTGGGCACCTTCTGCCCTGTGCCTTCTGCCTTCTGCCTTCTTGTAGCCCCTGATTCCACCCTAGAGAATTGTACATCCCCTGAATTAACGAAAACGTCGCTATTATTCCCCTGGCTTACCTGATCGCCACCGACTGGTGTTGACCAACTATCCTCCATAGTTGGATTAGGAGTTGGGTGTTGCTGAATTGAAGTATGAATGGGCGATGGTCTGGTTTGGGAAAAGCCCCCTAAATCCCCCCGAGCGAGGGATTGCTCGCTCGGGGGACTTTGAGAGTTTTGTTCCCCCCAGCGAGGGATTGCTCGCTGGGGGGCTAGGGGGGCATAATCATACCCAGAATCAGCATCAATCGGAGTTGCTAAACCTTTTGGGATAAACCCGGAAGTTAGCCACGTCTCCAAAGCTGTGAATTCCTCACCTAGCTGTCCAACCTGAGATACAACTTTCTCTAAACAGCGGAGTTCGGAGCAATCTTCACTGGTCAAATAATTCCCAGCTAATCCCCCTGCGGTGTATTCACCAATCAAGGCTTGAAACTCACTACGTAGGGATTCCCCAAGAGCGACCAGAGCCTGATTGATATTAGGAGAGCTTTCCCCAGGAATCGCCATCACTAACTTCCTCATCTAACATTTGTAAGTAGATCGAGACTTGCCCCATGGTCATTGCTTGCACTTGTTGGGGAGTCCAGCCAAATGCACGGGCTAAACGGTAGCTGGCTTTTACCAATGGGGAAGCACTCAAGCCATTTAGGTTTTTTTTTCGGTCAGCCCACTGATTTGTCTAATTTCAGCGATCAAAAAGTTAACCAACCCCAGATGCATCGTTTTGACTTGTTCTAAGGAAAGGGCTGGCTTTACCAGTGATTCCTTGATCATCAACAAGGGAATTAAGCTTGGATCATTTTTCCCTGCTTTCATAATTAGCCCAAAGGTACCAATAGTCAAAGGACGTAGCTGCACAACCACATCAGGATCTGACTGCTGATTGCTTTGAGTAGGTTGCAAGATATGTGGAGGCACCACAACATTAAAGATAACGGTAGAACCAGCTAGGAGTTCTTCTGGTGTTGGTTCCATTTGAGCATTGATTAGTTAGTTATTTGTCATTAGTTAACCTTTTTCTTCTGCACTAATGCGTAAAGCTTTAAAGCTAACTCCTTCCATCACAAAATCATCTTCAGGTAATTGAAAACTCCAGCTTTCAAACTTAACACCGAACACAGTAAGAGTACTACTTTGGTCAGGAAAGGCTGGATTTTTCAGGGCAATAACGATATTAAAGGAAGGTTGGGGAATGGCGGCAATTGGCGGAGGACTTGTTGCTCCATCACCCAGCAGCAGCCGAATTAAAGCCCCATTAACATGAGCTCGTTGCACGAAGCCAGAAACATTGATATTTCCTGGACGCAACTCCGTTGGGAAACGCTTACCAATTTCGTGGTAAGGTCGTAACTCATTTTCCACCTTGACCGTTACGTTCTGTAAGCGGCCAACTATACTCGAAAATTCATACTCACCAATTAAACTATCCGCAAGTTTACCTTCTACTGACTCACTGTCATCGACAGCTAGAACCAACGAGGCATCAGAACCGCGAAAGACATTAACATTGGGCATACTAGTCCTCCTAACTATTTCCGAAATTTAAGGATTTTCATCCTTGGTTGTGAGGGCAGCTGATGGTGCGTGACCCCTTTGGGGAATTAAAAATTAAAAATTAAAAATTAAAAATTAAAAATTTAACAAATTTTGCAATTTTTTAATTCCGGGTACAAGCCCCCACTGATTGTCATTTTGAATTAATAATTTTGAATTTTGAATTGGAGCGATCGCGTAGCGTGACCTGCATGTCAAGCGACTTGACTGTCTTTTTTTATTGGAGATACATCGTCACCTGGATAAAGTCGATGCTAAAGGTTGGCATCAGAGTCATGGTAACCATCACCTTCCCTTCTTTTTCTTGAGCGCGGGTTGCTGATACATCAAGTTGATAACTTACCAAGGCTTCATTATCTACCATGCGCGTCAAGAAAGCATTCAAGGTAGCTTTCATCGCTCCCCGCACTCGTTCATTATTCAACTTACCTATATAGGGATTGCAACTGCTACGAACCCCGTAGATTGCATAGTCTACAATCCGTCTGGTAGTGATTTGCTTCCAGGCTCCATCATCGGTGGTTATTCCTTTAACGATGCGAAATCCAGCCCGTTTTTCTACTGTTAAAACACGTTTTGTGACCAGTTTTTCCAGTTGTGTACTGTTAAATTCCGTAGTTAGACCTTCAATTGTTAGAGTTTTGTTAGTGGGACTGGTTTGTACAGGCAACGAAGACAGCATCCCAGCCACAGCAGCAGCTAGGTAACTACCGGGTAGCTTGTTTTGTTTTCCTTGAGATGAAACCAAAATTCCCGGTGCTGTAAAAATGATGCGGTCATTATTGATGGTGTGCTTAGTAATATCGTCTAAGCTATCTTTACCATTGCTAAAGCCACTACCAATGATGCCAATGCGCTCTCGCTTGATTCCTGCTGTTGTCTTCAGGTGTCCTTCTAGAACGGTTGACATCCCTGTTGTGGTAACATCTTGCCCAGCCAGTAGCACAATGTTAACGATTTCATTCTCTAGGAGAGCTAAACTTCTAGCGTAATCATCACTCGTAGCATCAGCACCATTTTTGCCTCCAGTGAAGTTGGCATAATCAGTTACGGATTTTGGTGTTCCCTCGGTTGTAGTCCCGTCAACCTCCACCAAAGCTGATTTTTGATTAACCTCAGTTTTGAGTTCAGCAATATTTGTTACTGAGTATGTTTCCTCAATTGTGTCCTGGGAGAGTTTGACTGTTATTTCTGTGCTAACAACTGTAATTTTAATCTTGATCTCATTTCCCAGAGTACCAGGAGTTTTAGCTTTCAGGGTCAGCAATGTATTCGAATTATCTTTCAATTCATATGTTGCATAAGATAATGTTGAATTCTTAGCTGTCCGCACCGCATAAACATTCTGCCCTCCATTTTGATAAATCAGCTCTAGAGCACGAATTAATGTAAGTTCATTTTTAGTCCCGTCTTGCCACTCGTCACTTTCACCAAAAATTTCCTTAGCTTCAGACAAGCTACCGAGCAATTGCACCTGGTCTACAGGTCCTTTTTCCGCTGTGCCGACAATTCCAATGTTGCCTGTAACTACGCCGCCAGCACTAATCAAACCCTCATCACGCACCTCAATATAAGTGCCTGGTAAAACCATCGTCTGAGTCATGAAAACCTCCACCGGAATTGAAGCATCATACTAATTCTCCTGCGCACTGTGAAGTACCCCAACCTGCTTCGCTGAGGGTTGGGGCTTCCAATTCTCAGGTCAATTCAGGGACGGTCTTATTCGTCTTTCGGGCTTCCCGCTTCATCCGCCGACGCCTCAACCAGAGGC
>NZ_GL890908.1:0-30727 GCF_000211815.1 Moorena producens 3L | reverse complement strand
CGCCTCTGGGAATGGTCTTACTCAGCGTCCACAGGCAGACATCCGCCTTCCGCAGACGTATAACTTTCACGACAGACTTACCTTGGAATTACAGCACTATGACTAACCAGCTGGGGCAAGTCTCTTCCCTGAGCTCCGCTAGTACTTTTATACCTTTTGGCCTAAAACTGATAGGATATTAGACTGTTTGCAAGGTAGCCTTTTAGTCGGTCAGGCGGGTCAGCGACCAACTTTATTATAACACGAATCATCACAAGTTGTCGTCTCGCTATCCATCCCCAACCTGAACGTTCGCGTAGCGTGGCCAAAGGCCAGGTTGGGGAATTCCGCGAATCTTGTTAAAATTTTACTAGTGCATCACTACCATCGGATTCCACCTGAAAACTTAGTTGCACTTTGTACCGGGTCTCACTTAGCCTATCATCAGGGGGTTTTTCCAGGGCCAACCCATCTAATTTTTTTGGACAAATGACCAAAATTATGTACTGAGAATTTAACAGGAGGATCGCTGTCTAAATAAGTAGCGATCGCCAACTCGCTTATTAGTCATAATAATTCTACAAACTTAATAATAATTAATAAGTTGAGAAGCTCAAACAAACATTTAATTATGTCAAAATGAGGGTAAGTACGTCAGTTGTGAGTGCTGAAGGGTCAGTAAGACCAAAAATTTTGATGACTTTTTTTATTTGATTAGTTTTGTTATTATTATTTGCCCGTGGGAGTCTAACGTAACGAGAATTCCTGTTAGAATTATTTGCTCTGATTATATCCTTATATCCTATTTCCCCTAAAGCCCTTATGTGCCCAGATGTTTCTATCCCTCAACCAGACCTCAGTAGCAATGGTTCAAACTCCCAAACCATGACTAATATCAGTGGGTCGGTCTCACCACTGGTAAACTCAATTCCGCCATTGTTAGGAGCTTCTTTAGTAGAGTTAACCAGCTGGATACAAGAACAGGGACAACCGGCTTATCGAGGGCGTCAGTTACATGGATGGATTTATGAAAAAGGAGTGCGATCGCTTTCTGAAATTTCCGTCTTTCCTAAACAGTGGCGTAACACCGTAGCCGATGTCCCCATTGGTCGCTCAAGGTTACACTACCGCTTAGAAGCAAAGGATGGTACGGTAAAATACCTGCTCCAGTTATCAGATGGTCAAATTATTGAAACTGTCGGTATTCCCACACCAAAGCGTCTGACCGTTTGTGTGTCTTCTCAGGTCGGTTGTCCCATGGCTTGTGACTTCTGTGCTACTGGTAAAGGCGGATTCACTCGCAATCTGGCTCGCCATGAAATTGTCGATCAGGTTTTAACAGTGAGGGAAGATTTTCAGGAACGAGTCAGCAATGTCGTGTTTATGGGTATGGGAGAACCCTTGCTGAATACCGAAGCTGTGGTCGGTGCAGTGAAGTCTCTTAATCAGGACCTGGGGATTGGAGCGCGATCGCTTACTATTTCAACAGTTGGTATTCCCGGTCGTATCCGCCAACTCGCTCAGCATCAACTACAAGTTACCCTTGCCGTCAGTCTACACGCCTCAAATCAGCAGCTACGGGAGCAACTGATTCCTAGTGCCAAGCACTATCCTCTCAAAGCACTATTAGATGAATGTCGAGACTATGTAAACTTAACCAGTCGCCGAGTGACGTTTGAATACATCCTTTTGGGTGGACTGAATGACTGTCGAGAACATGCTGTTGAGTTGGCTAAGAACCTGAGGGGGTTTCAGAGTCATGTCAATTTGATTCCCTACAACCCCATTAGTGAAGTAGATTACCAGCGTCCTAATTACCGCAGGATTCAAGGCTTTGTTGAAGCTCTTAAGCAGCAACACATTGCTGTCAGTGTACGCCATTCCCGTGGTCTTGACAAAGACGCCGCTTGTGGACAACTTAGAGCATCTAGAAGTAGTTAGAAGTAATGTTTTAAGGTCATGTTTTAAGGTCATGTTTTAAACGTTGGTTAGATAGGATGGAGGCGAACAAAATATAAGCGATGCAGCGCGGTCATGGGGGAAACCCCCATGACCGCGCTGCATCAAGAAGGGACGTTTTACTAACCCTTCTGTTAAAAACCTACCCTTATGAGTTCGCCCCCTCACCCCCTCATTACTTAAGCACTAGGAGCATAGATGCCAGGGGCATAAGCCTCAACCACCCTGCCAGTGCGAGAGCAGCTAATCATTAAATAATCACAGACGGGGCATTGAGTCTGGGTTAGGTGAGTGTTTTGATAATAAATCCTTTGAGCACTACTGCCACAATTAGGACAGTAAACTTTCTGTGTTATCTGCATGTTAAACCTTGTTTGATTCAGTCAGTTATTAAAAAATGACTGCCTCTAACAAGCACCGACCCTGGTTCAACCATCTACTAGTACCGCTTTGCGAAATTCAAAATGAATTCTTCAGGTGCGACCCAAGGGCGATTTACTCGCCCTAGGAGGCGCGCACCTTAAAATTAACAAAGCTGATGATGTCAGCTTTTAGTTTGTTTTGAATGGTAGCTTTATTTGTGCCGTCTTGTACTAGTTAGGTTTGACCACTCAACTGATTAATCTGGAGGCAGTAATCGTTAATCTTTCCTTAACTATTGTAGTTAAGTCTTATTTTTTTGGTAATTAATTTAACAATACTTATTAATAGTGTTTACATGTTTTAATATTTCGGCCAAATTGGCACTCCAAGACTAGGTGATTTTTATTAAAAATAAGCTTCTCTCCTAATTGATCCCTAATTGATCCCTCAGGATTTTATGTGATTTTTTATACAAATGATTGAGAATATCTACCGTAGATAAAACGAGTTTGATGACCAAAGATGTGAGATATGATACCGTACTCGGTTGATTACTGATCATATCCGAGTACGGGTAATTGGATCGGGTAATTGGTCATTGGTAGTTGACGATTATCGATCCATCTGTTAAATGGGTTAACCAATCCGTTGCCCCATCTTCAATAGCAGACATTAGCAATAGCCCTATTGCTGGAAATTAGAGATGTCCCGACGGGATGGTTTTATGAAAAGCAAGAGTGTTATAAGGGGATAGCTTGGTAAAATTTGGGCAGTATGGTGGTAGAGAGCTTAGGAAATAGACTACTTAAGTATTAATGGCAAACAGAATATCTGATCAATTAACACTTCTAAACTAATAATGAATAAACACTATATCTTTTTTACCAGAAATACTTTACCTCAACCCAATGCTGCCCACTTAGTTCATGATGTCAATTCCGCCAATGCTGCTGCTAACCTTGGTTATTCTACTGTTTTAGTCTATCTTCACCCCCCAGAGAAATCCCTGAATCCCTTAGACTGGCTGTATCCGTTTCGGCTCCAACAGCCACCGGAAAATCTAACCAAGTTTTACAGTATTCAGGATCAGCTCAAGGTGGCTCCCCTAGCTATGCCTTGGCCCATTGGTCACATGAAAGGGAAACTGACTAGCCCCAGCACAATCGTTTGTCGTTACTATTTTCCAATTCATATTTTTACCCATACTCAAATCTTACACACCTTGGATTGGAATTTAGTGAAAACAGCCATCAAATATGGTATACCAGTCATTTATGAGCGGGAACATTATAAAAAAAGTGACTATGATCAATCGATTGTCCAAAACCCACTTTTTCAAGTCGCAGTCACCGTAGCTGATAATATTCGGGACGATATGATTCGTAGGGGTATGCCCCCAGAAAAGATTATCAAACTCCATAGTGGCTTCAATCAGTCTTTTTTAGTAAGACAACCAGAACAAGCCTCTGAATGGCGCAAAAAACTTTTGGTGGATAACCGTCAAAGGTTAGTGGTCTATTCAGGAGGACTCTATCGCTTCAAAGGGGTAGACTTATTAGTTGATGTTGCTAAAGAATTACCACAGATTCAATTTGTCTTTGCTGGTGGCAATCAATCTCAAGTACAGTCTTATCAGCAGCTAGCTAGGGAAAAACAAGTTAACAATGTTACCTTCTTAGGTTATATTCCCCACCAGCAGCTTCCCAGCTTACTCCAAGCTGCTGATGTGTTGGCTCATCCTCACTGTTCTGGTGAGGCGGCTACCTTTACCTCTCCTCTGAAGCTCTTTGAGTATATGGCTTCAGGAACTCCGATTGTGGCGACGGAAATTCCCCCGTTGATGGAATTTAAATCTTCGAGTGCTATTGCTGGCTGGTGTGAACCAGATAACCCAGTTCAATTGACTCGTTGCCTCCAGCAGGTATTAGAAACCTATCCCAGAAACGTGAATGGTTATGCCGCTCAAATTGAGTGGGGGCGTCAGTTCTCTTGGGAAAATAGAATTGCCAAAATTATGAGCAATGTAGCAGAATCTATACATCCTATAATATCTGATTAATACGGTTACCCTTAGGGTTAAAGTAAGCTATCAGCTATCAGCTATCAGCTATCAGCTATCAGCTATCAGCTATCAGCTATCAGCTATCAGCTATCAGCTATCAGCTATCAGCTATCAGCTATCAGCTATCAGCTATCAGCTATCAGCTATCAGCTAATGCGCTACGGATGGTGCTACTTGAGGTGCTTTTGAATCAAAGAGGTAAGCATTCGAATAATGCTGAGTTAAGTCACAGCGCTTGTGGCCTATAGCAAAAACTAGAAGCTTGTGCCACAAAGCACCTCAATTAGCATGGCCAAAGGCTTTTCACCAGACTTTCAATTCTCATCAATCTCTCAATAATTAAATTCTATCGTTCCCGTAGCGTGGCCATAGGCCTGCATAGGTTTATGTTAAGCTGACGGCTGACAGCTGACGGCTGACAGAGGAGTACCCACCAGCCCCTGATAAGTGGGTATAAAAAACCCACTTACTGATCTCAATTTCGGTTATGCTTACTACAAATACTTGCCGATCTCGAGACCTCGAGATCGGGTGATGAGGTGATGGGGAGATCAGGTCAAGAATAGGAAAGAATAAGACATGACCACATGACAAGGTCAGCCCCCCTCTCCTGATCATTTAATGTCTAATCTAAGGACTTGATTAAACACCTTCTAAGATCACTTTATCAAGGAGCAGTTAACTAGATAGACTCATGACAATGCCGAACTTTTTAATCCTAGGTGCAGCTAAGGCTGGAACTACCTCAATTTATCGATATCTAAAGCAGCATCCGCAAATCTACATGAGTCCTTCCAAGGAACCTAGGTTTTTTGCTTTTGAAGGGGAAACTTTAGATTTCCGTGGGTTGGGAGATGAAAAAGAAGCTGATTTTATTGTCACTGATATTGACGCCTATCGTCAACTATTTAAAAAGGTAACTAATC
Source organism: Moorena producens 3L (assembly GCF_000211815.1). Classification (GTDB taxonomy): domain Bacteria; phylum Cyanobacteriota; class Cyanobacteriia; order Cyanobacteriales; family Coleofasciculaceae; genus Moorena; species Moorena producens. Next base: position 25,438 of record NZ_GL890908.1, on the reverse strand, counting down.
AAGTAGCTATTGGTGAAGCATCTACAAGTTATCTCTACCTTGCGAAATCTGTTGAACGCATAAAGTACTACATTCCTAAGGCAAAACTGATCGCAATTGTTCGAGATCCAGCAGAAAGAGCCTATTCCAACTATTTACATTTACTCAAGCAAGAGCGCGAACCACTAACGGATTTTGCTGAGGCTCTTGACCAAGAAGAGAAGCGCATTCAAAATAACTGGTGGTCCTTCTGGCACTATAAACACCAGGGACTTTACTATGTCCAAATTAAGCGTTATTATGATACCTTTGAAAAAAGCCAGATTAAGGTTTACCTATACGAAGATTTGAATAATAATCCTCTAGGTATGCTGAAAGATATGTTGGGTTTTTTGGAGATAGACGATACCTTTACCCCAGATATATCTGAAAAAGTTAGGCAAGCTCCTCGCCTTCCCAAGAACAAAGCGTTGGAATCATTTTTGAACCAACCGCACCCAGTTAAATCAATTCTCAGTCCATTGCTTCCTGCTAGCCTAAAGGATAAACTAGTTAACAAGATTAGATATTTAAATCGTGGTAAACCTAAGTTATCATCAGCAGTGCGGAAGCAATTGATTGAATTCTATCGCGAGGATATCCTCCAGCTTCAAGATTTGATTGGTCGGGATCTGTCCCAATGGCTAAAGTGTTGAAAATTAAGTTAACAAGTAAGTTTACAATTAGAATTTGACAATGAAGTTAAGTAAGTTAAGCTGTAAGCAGTCAGCCGTCAGCCGTCAGCCGTCAGCCGTCAGCTTATTTGATTCAAAAGCACCGATTGCGCTACGGGCACGCTGCGCGAACAGTAGCACCTCAAGTAGCGCATAGGCTGATAGCTGATAGCTGATAGCACCTCAAGTAGCGTGGCCAACGGCATTTAGCTGATAGCTAAATGCTTACGTTAAGCTGAAACTAAGCTGATCAAATTATTATCAACTTCAAATTGATGAGTTAGGAAATTAAGCTATGTCCAAAACTATGGACAAAAAAGTTATCGGTATGATCAGTAGCTATAAGGCACTGAAACCCAGTCCTGTTGATTGGCTATGGAAACAAACCCCTCGTCCTTTGGGGGTTTGGAAAAATATTCAAATGATAGCTACTGCACCTCAACCGGATTTTTTACTGCTATACAACTTTAACGAATTTTCTGACATCAAACCAGTTAAACCCAAATTTGGCAATTTTTTTGGGCTAGCTCACAAGCCCGCTGAGCCTAAGGTCGCAGATCTCAAGACTCTCTTGCGGGGAGTGCCGAAAGAACGGATTATTTCTTTGGTGCGAGAACCTCCCTTTCCAGAACGGGAAGAGATCCGAATTAATGAATATAAACAAGCTCAGGAATACTGTGGCTATGTATGTGGTCCTGATGATTTTGCGCCAATTCCTGACTATATGCCTGCTATTTCATACCACAACAATTCGTTTCGTGAATTGAATGAAATGGGACCGCCTGAAAAAGCTCGTTCCTGTTGTTGGATTACCTCCGGTATTGCTCGCACGGCTAATCATCGTCAGCGTTTGGCGTTTTTGAAGCTGTTGAGGGACAGTGATCTAGAATTTGACGTGTATGGACGGGATTTGCCAGACTGGGTAAACGGATATGGAAAAGTAGGGAATAAGTGGAATGCGATGGCTCCTTATTACTACAACCTGGCGATTGAAAACTATGCTGGTAATGATTGGTATGTGAGTGAAAAGTTGTGGGATGCTTTATTAGCCTGGTGTTTACCCATATACTATGGTGGTTCTGCTGCTGATAAATTATTGCCTCCAGGAAGCTTCTTGAGACTGCCAAGTGAGGATGAAAAGGGCTTAGCTTACATTCAGGAGGTGACCGCTACACCGGATGCATGGCATGACGCTCTAGATGCGATCGCAGAAGCACGTCAAATCATTTTACATGAGTTGAATTTACTCAACTTCTTGTCTAAAGTAGTGGAAAAACTGGGGTAAGTCTAGATGAGCACAGGAATTTATACATTGGCTAATGATGTGGTTTACAACCAACTGGTAGCACTGCTCAATAGCATAGAGGTTAATGCTGGGAAAGAGACTCCAGTTTGTGTAATTGCCTACAATGATCAATTAGACAAGGTCCGTCAAGAAATTGCCACCCGAGATAATGTCACCTTGCTGGATAATCCAGAACTATTTGCCCGTTGGGAAGAGTTTTCCTACCGTGTTTGGAAAACTCACCCTGACGCTTTACAAGAATGGCAAGCACAAGGCATGAAGACGAAATTCTATCGGGTTGGTGAAAATCATCGTTACTGTGCCTTTGATCCACAGAGTCCATTTGAAAAATTTATCTATCTGGATGCTGACACTCTGCTGATGAATTCCTTAGATTTCGTCTTTAAGCAGTTAGATGAGAGTGATTTTGTGGTTTATGACTTTCAGTATAAAGACCCAGCACATATTTTTAACTTAGCCTCACCGAAGTTACTGGAACTATTCCATGAATCCCAGATTAATTCAGAAATTTTCTGTTCGGGATTTTATGGGGCTAAGCGGGGATTATTTCCTGAAAAGCAGCGAGAATGGTTAGTTTCTCAGTTAGCTAATGGGGAAGCAGAAGTTCTCTATAAGCGAGCGCCTAACCAATCTGTACTCAACTACATGAGGATGAGGTCTGGGTTATCTATCCATAATTTTTCTCTGAGTTTGCCTAAAGATCAAAGAACAGGCAATTCGGTAACATCTCCTCACTTTGAGGTTCGGGATAATCTACTTTATGATCATGGGAATCGGCTGACTTATCTTCATTACATTGGAATCAAGTCAAAAGTTTTCAATAAACTGTGTGCTGGGGATAATATTGACTTTCCCTACCGGGATATTTTCTTACATTACCGATATTATCATCAACCAGAGAAACGTCCTCAGTTTACCACTAAAGCTAAACCTTACAACCAGCCTCCTAGTTTAACCGCTCAAGTATTCAAGAAGTTAGGATTCACTCGTTGAGGCAGATTTTATGAATCGTGGAATTTACATCACTGCTAATGACCGGGTGATTGAGCAGTCTATTGCGTTACTAAATAGTATCCGCTGTTATGATAGCGATACCCCAATTGTTTTGATTCCCTATGATGACAATTATCAAAACGTCGTCCAAATTCTCCAAGAGTCCTATGGAGTAGAGATTTATCCAGATTTGGAGTTTATCGAACGCCTGTCTACTAAGCTACACGAAATTTTCGGGGAAGGATTTTTTGCTAGGCCGAATCAGTTCCGGAAACAGGCTTGCTGGTTTGGAACTTTTGATGAATTTATTTATATCGATACCGATATAGTTGTTTTTGAGAAGATAGCTGATAATCTTAACTACCTGGCTGACTATGATTTTATTTGCTGTGATTACCAGCATGTCGGGGGAATCACCAATGTTTTCACCCCTAAAGTTATTGAAGATAAGATTTTTAGTGAAGCGGAACTGAAGGATATCTTTAATGGGGGGTTTTGGGGAGCCAAGAAAAATAAGATTAGTGAAGAAACCTTATATGAAACCTTTGCTGAGTGTGCGGCTCATCCCGAGTACTTTGACTTTTCCCAGAAAACCTCCGATCAGCCGATTATCAACTATATGATATTGAAGCAGATGCACCACCGATTTAATATTGTGCGTAGACCAGGGGGAGCTCCAGGAAATTGGGCAGGTAGTAAACAATTTCAAACCCAAGGAGTACGACTTATTGATCCAAATTTGAATCAACCCCTACAATATCTACACTGGGCTGGTATTCGTATTCAGCCTGGTTGTCCTTACTGGGATATCTGGAAACATTACCGCTATTTGAATGAACCTATGCCAGAGGATGAGTCTTTGCAGACTAAAACTCAGAAGAGCTTATGGGAACAAATTACCAACAAATTACACAAATCACTGAAAAAATAAAGCGGATTTAGTCCTAAAAGGGTGACAAAAAGGATTAATGGAATAGTGTCAGATGTCAGTTTGATGGTAAGTGACTCACAACTTCCTCTGTCAGGTCTGATGCCGGAGGAGCAGAAGATGTTGAGTCGGTGCTGATTAAACCGAAATCTGAAGATAAATAAAGTACTAAGGTGAAGGTTATAGCTAAGATAAGTTTTTCTAACATTTTACACTCCTCTAGTAGCAACGTCATCTAGTAGTAACGTTATTAAGTAGTTACCCCTATCTTCAGTATCCTGAATTTTTCTTCGATCGTAGGTGATCCTGTGGTAATAGGGGTTGTGACAATTGTCATAAGGTCAGGTGACGTAAATCATCGACAAATAGTTTCTTTTGTGCGAATAAAAATAGCTAGAGAGTTGGTTCACTCAGAGATGGGGTGATGGGGTGATAGGGTGATGGGGTGATGCGGTGAAGTTAATTCAAGTTAATTCAAGTATGGGGAAGAATTTGGGAGATCAAGGATTTTGATATCGGTATAGTTGTGTCGAAATACTTTGTCCTAGTCATGGTTTCTCAAGTTTGTGAGAAATCTGGGGTTACTGGTTACCACTACACTGCTATAGTCAAAGCTACTCAATTGTTCGGTCAGCAACAGACCTAACCCTCCAGCTCCTACTAATCCGACCATGACAGTCTCCCGGATGCAGACTTCCCAGCGATAGAGGATATAAGCTAGGAAACGGGGCAAGTTAATCGGCAGTATTCCATAGAGAAACAGTAGCGTTCCCGGAGTTCCCTGGGCTTTCAAGGCTTCTAAAGGAGGCTTTTCCAGGTTTTCATTGGTTTCTGTCATTAATCTGCCTAGAATACCGAGGTTGTTTAATCCGAGTGCGATCGCACCAGGTAAAATTCCAGGAAACAGGACAAACAGGGCTACTATTGCCCAAATCGGTGCGGGAATGGCTCGGCAAAAGAGTAGGACTATCCGAGTTAGCACCAGTATTGTCCAACCTTGTACCGACGCAATAGTTAATGCCTTAGGATTGGGATTGAGCAATCCACCAGGAAGCAGAAAATTATGGGCTGCTGGAAAAGACAGCACCATCCCAGCAATACCAGCACCAGCAATCCCTAGTATCGACATGGCAAGGGTTTGGATGGAGAGAGTCAATAACTGTGGGAATTGCAATCCATTAATTTGTGGTGGAAATGACCCTTGGGCAATATCTCCCAAAAGTTCCTGAGTACGGGGAGACCAAAGCTTGCTGAGTCCGGGACTGACATACCAAAAGCTCAAAAAGCAAAGGCAGACTAAAATCAAAAGCACCCTTAGATTAATCCGACGGCGCAATATAGCACTACTGATATCGACTGCGCCGTTTAATCAGACCAGAACATAGAAAAATGTCCACAGTTGCTCGTAACGCAGGGACTGTAAACTCAGAAACATCTGATCACCTAATCCTCCAGCACCAATAATCCCCAGTACTGTTGCTGAGCGAATGGCACAGTCAAAGCGATAGACACTGTAGGAAAGAAGATTGAAAAAGGCTTGGGGAATCAGACTGTAGAGAAGTGCAGTTAAGGGGGATACGCCACTATTGAGCAAGGCCATTAACGGTTCCCGTGGGGTTTCATCCAGAATTTCTGAAAAGACCTTGGCAACGATGGCACCATAGGGAATAGCGATCGCAATTATGGCCACTAGGGGATCTAACCCCCAGATATTGAGGAAAAATATCCCCCATATCATCTCATGAATCGCTCTAGGAAAGGCCAGCAGTCCCCGCATGGCTAGCCAAATACTGTGGTGCATGGGCCAGTGAGGAAAGACGGTCAACCACCACACTTGTGACGTTAAAATTCCTCCTACCATCCCCAGCAAGATACTCAGAAAGGTTCCGCAAGCGGCATAAGCGAGGGTGGTAAGAGTGGCATTCAGGGTCAGGCGCAAAAACTCAGGACTAATCTCTGGGTGCCAACTAGCCCGCAAAAATCGCCAGAGTAAGGGAAATCCACCGGGATTGAATAGGTCTTGTTGAAATATTCCAGCTTGGTAGGCGGAAAGAGCAATAGCAACAAAAAACAACAGTCCCCACAGCCGAAGTAGATCGAGTAAGGGTGGGCGAGATAACTGCTTCACCATTAAAACTAACGTCAATTTTGTTACCCCTACTCCCTACTCCCTATTGCCATTAACTGAGGATGAAAATCTCTGACCCAATTGAGAACTGCTATATTTTTTGATATGCTTAATTATCTCTGTTCTGTCACTCTCCGCAAACTTTTGTATTTTCGCGCATTCTATAACTTTTGTAGTTCAAACGATTGCCAGATTTTTTTCTAGCAACAAATACAGTATCCAAGTTTTTCTAATAGGATAGCTTGTATTGATTGACTGATAAGGCTTGTGTAGATTGGCTTCCCGGAGAGTGACAAAAGCCGGAGAGTGACAAAAGAGGGTTATAGCATTTTTCAATTAGGTGAGGTACAAAGTTTCGGTTTTTAGGGAATAGGGGACATGTAACAGCGAACATGGAAAAAATTTTGTGTACCTCATTATACTATAAAACACTAGAATAAATTAATAACTCAAAATAAAATAAATATAAATTTTTGATTTTATTTGAAGTTTACCGGTCAGATTGCTGGTAATATTGATTTTGGGCTTGCTAACAAGTCAACCATTGATATTGCTGAAGCATGATAGTAGTGCTCGCAAACCAGAAAGGGGGTGTTGGCAAAACAATGGTTACCATCTGACCCAAAAATTGGCTCTTGCACACTTTTGGCCAAACTTCCGCGCACCCCATAGCGGTTCCTGGGGGATATCTAAGAAATTTAACACTATTTTTAGATGATGCTCATTTCATCAGCAAATCCGGGAGAAGCAACATCCAGCGGAGCTCTTAGAGGTGGCTAATATTGCTAAGAAATGTAATGCTCTTGTTCGATCATGCTCATGTCATGAGACAATCGGGTAGAAGCAGCTGACCGTAGTGATTGATGATGTTCTATGATCATCAACAGGATAATTCCCACCTACTACTACAAGATCTATTACCAGATTTTTTTGTGTTAAGCTAATCACTGGCAATCTAAATTCACAACACCACAATGAAATAACAAAAAGCGTTCAAACCAAGTCCCAGAAAGCGGTTTCCCTGATTTGTAACTATCTGACCGAAAAAATTCCTAGCCATTACCAGCGATCGCTAAATTAACGGCAAGCTTCAATAGTCAGTTGAAGCAAAAGTATCGCTTGCTAGGTTATTGGATTGATAAATTTTTGGTCAACAGAGGAAATCCGAGATTAAGAAGAGTTTAAGGAGAAAAAAATTGACTGTTTCCCAAGACAAAACGCAACTGAACAACCATGGTTTAGGTTTAAATTCCGTAGATCCAGAGGTCTTTGCGATTATTGAGCGGGAAAACCAAAGGCAAAAAGACAATATTGAATTAATTGCGTCAGCTAACTTCGTTAGTCGCGCTGTATTAGAAGCCACTGGCTCGATTTTGACCAATAAGGTGGCTGAAGGATATCCAGGTCGTCGCTACTTTAGCGGCTGTGAGAACATTGACGAGTTGGAAAACTTAGCAATTTCCCGTGCTAAGGAATTATTTGGAGCCGCTCACGCCAATCTTGAACCCTACACAGGGTCTCAAGCTAATCATGCAGTTTATCTGACTGTCCTTAAACCGGGCGATCGCATCTTAGGGATGGATCTCGGTCATGGGGGGCATCTGAGCCATGGTGCGAAATTTACCATGACAGGTAAAATCTATGACTGTCATTTTTATAAAGTCGATCCACAGACAGAGCGTCTGGACTACGATCAGATTCTCGCCCAAGCTCAAGAGATTCGTCCCAAACTAATTATTGCTGGTGCGAGTTCCTATCCCCGCATCATTGATTTCCAACGCTTTCGGGAGATTGCTGATCAAGTCGGAGCCTATTTATTGGCTGATATCGCCCACATCTCAGGATTAGTTGCAGCCGGATTACATCCTTCTCCCGTTCCCCATGCTCATTTCGTCACCACCAGCACTCAGAAAACCATGCGTGGACCCCGTAGTGGCATGATCTTGCTGGGAGAACATTCCGCACCAGAATTTGCTCGCAAGATTGATAGTGCAGTCTTTCCTGGGGTACAAGGCGCTGTTCACGTCCATGCGATCGCTGCAAAAGCTGTGATGCTCAAAGAAGCCATGTCTGACAGCTTTGCTGCCTATCAACGTCAAAACCTCGAAAATTCCAGGATATTAGCAGAAGATTTGAAGTCAAGGGGATTTCGCCTGGTTTCTGGCGGCACTGATAACCATCTGATGCTTCTCGATCTCACTGAGAAAGGTATCACAGGTAAAGAAGCCGAAGATCGCTTAGCTAGCGTCAGGATTACTGTCAACAAAAACCTGCTTCCCTACGATTCCCAGAAGCCTACCGTCTGTAGCGGTATCCGGGTAGGAACATCCGCAATCACAAGCCGGGGATTTGGTTTTGAGGAAATCCATTGCATTGCCGAACTAATAGATAAAATGCTGAGCAGCGAACCGACAGTTAATACCATTGCAAAGGTTCAAGATGAAGTCAGTCGGTTATCAAAGAATTTGGGTCTAAAACCCCGTCCTTCTAGGACGGCTTTTAAGTTGACATTTTCATAGCGCTAGAGTATGATTTGAACATAGGGTACAGGCTGAAAAACCGTTCGCGTAGCGTGGCCTTTGGCCTTGGCGCAACCGGGAGAGAGACCCGCCACTGCTAGACCTAAAAGAAGTAATGCCCGGAGGGAAGGGAAAGTCCTCCTTAAAAACCCAACCATCAATTAACCGTTGGTGTGTGAACCTGAGCTTTGCGAAATTAGAGAATGAAAACGGTACGGCGGGGCACGCCGGAACCAGGTGAAAAGGAGGGAACAGACTTTTTAAGGCACTCCTAGTAAGTAGCCAAACGCGATCGCGAGAATTGCCCGCTGGGTCTATCATGAACTGAACTAGAATCTTTGTCTTGACGGGTTTCCGGTTTAGGTATTGCCTACTTTTTGGCGGCGTCAAAGATTAGGACATGATGGTTTAAGGCAGCTCGTTGATCTGGGAATCCCCGCTCTTCCAGGGCGGGGAGTGTCAAGTCGCCTTCATCCCCACATCGATTCGATTTACGAGCAAGATCGGGACAGGTTTGCCCTCGAATCCCAATACCAACTTCTGTGATTTCGCCCCCCGACCCCAATTCTGGGGCAGAAATACAGTTCAACTCCCCCAAGTACCCCCATCTTTCAAAGTCCCCCAGGATTGGGGGATTTAGGGGGCTTTACCCAAAGTTTCTCTGAATTTCCTGCACATCAAACTCTGAAAACATCAGCTATAGATCCATATCATGACCACAACAACAGCAAACTCTGAACAAGCCACAGAACGCGCCAGAGTACATTACAACAGTGAAAATGCTCGTAATTTGTATGAAATTGCCATTGGCAGCGACACCTTAAATTTAGGGATGTACGAGGACGATCCAGACCGCCCCATCGCTGAAGGGATGGCGAAAACCACTGAGTGGATGGGGGCACAAGTACAGAACCTCAATCCCGATTTCCGTGTGCTTGACCTGGGTTCTGGATATGGGCCAGCCGCACGGCATTTAGCTGGCAAATATGGCTGTCATGTCACCTGTCTCAACATTAGCGAGGAGCAAAATCAGGAAAATGAGCGGCGCAATCGTGAACAGGGTCTTGACAATCTGATTGACATTGTGTACGGCAATTTTAAAGACATTCCATTTGACGATGCCAGCTTTGACCTAGTTTGGTCTCAAGATGCCTTGTTCCACTCTGACGGGCAAGATCGCGTCCTAGAAGAAGCCTATCGGGTGCTTAAACCAGGGGGACAGTTAATGTTTATGGATATTCTGCAAGCAGATGATTGTCCAGATGGAGTGTTAAAGGATTCACTCCAACGGGTTAATATCCATCACGGGCGTTTGGGTTCTTTCCATTCCTATACTAGTAAAGCCGAAAGCCTGGGTTTTGAGACTATCAACGTGATCGACAAATCCTATCAGTTGCTGGTTCACTACACTAAATTGAGGGATTCGGTAATTGCCCATTACGACGAACTCAGCCAAAAATGTACCCCAGAATTTTTAGAATCTTCTAAGAATGGCTTATGTCAATGGGTTGAATCTGCTGAGAAAGGTCTGTTTACCTGGGGCTTATTTCATTATCGCCGTCCAAATGCCTAGTTATAGCACTGTTGGCAGGTAATAGGTAATAGGTAATAGGTAATAGGTAATGGGTAATAGGTAATGGGTAATAGGTAATAGGTAATAGGTAATAGGTAATAGGTAATAGGTAATAGGTAATAGGTAATGGGTAATAGGTAATGGGTAATAGTTGATTTTATCCACACTTAATTACTTATTACTTGTTACTTATTCCTTGTGTACCTTCCCCTGCACTCAAACCTAAAGCCCACTTGTTGGAGTTACGCCCAATAAATTATTAGGCGTTTTTCAATAGGTAATGATAAGTGTTGCAAAATAGAAAGATTCAAGTAATGAACCCTCAAGAAATTGTTAAAACCCATCGCGACCACGTCTTTTTTTCCTGGGTACCTCAGAAAAACATCCAAAATCCCATCGTTATGGATCGTGCTGAGGGCGTTTACTTCTGGGATAAAGATGGCAAACGTTACCTGGATTTTTCCAGTCAGTACGTCAACATGAATATTGGCCACAGCCACCCCAAGGTGATCGCAGCCATAAAAGACCAAGCCGATAAGCTTGTGTTTGCCCATCCCGGTACTGCTACGGAAATTCGTGCCGCAACAGCAGCTAAGTTAGCAGAAATTACACCAGGGGATCTCACCAAGACTTTCTTCACCCTGAGTGGGGCTGAAGCCATTGAAAATGCCATCAAAATAGCACGACTGTACACGGGTAGGCATAAAATTGTCACCCGATATCGCAGTTATCATGGCGCTACCCTCGGTGCAGGAATCGCTGGAGGAGACCCCAGACGCTTGGCTCACGAACCAACTATTAGCGGGATTGTTAGAGTTCACGACCCCTATGCTTACCGTTGTCCTTTTGGCTACGCACCAGAAGGAAATCCCCAAGTTTATATCGATCACGTAATTCAAACCATTGAATTTGAGGGGCCAGAAAATGTCGCAGCCATCCTGATGGAAACGATTACGGGTTTCAATGGTTGTATTATTCCCCCCGATGGCTACTGGCAAGCCCTACGGGAATATGCTGACCAGCACGGCATTTTACTCATTTGCGACGAAGTTATTGCAGGCTTTGGTCGCACTGGGAAAATGTTTGCGATCGAGCATTATGGGGTGGTTCCCGATATTATGGCAATGGCTAAGGGACTCACCTGTGGCTATGTTCCGATGGGGGCAGTGATAGTAAGGCAGCATATCGCCGACCACTTTGAAACCAACCCCTTCGTCTGTGGGCTAACATTCAGCGGTAATCCCATTGGTTGCGCTACAGCCCTGGCGACCATGAAGGTTTATGAAGAAGAAAATCTGGTGGAAAACAGCCGGATTATGGGCGATCGCATGGCAGAAAAGTTACAGGAAATGAAGGCAAAACATCCATCAGTGGGGGATGTCCGTAGTTTGGGACTGTATGGATTGATTGAGTGCGTCAAGAACCGAGAAACAAGGGAACCTTTGGCTCCTTGGAATGCTAAACCCCACGAAATGGTGGTCATGGGTAAAATGGCTGCCCGTCTTCGAGAGCTTGGTTTGCACGGTCTGATGCGTTGGAATTGGGTGTTTATGTCTCCCCCACTTTGTATTAATGAAGAGCAGCTTGAAGAAGGGTTTGCCATCATTGATGATGCTTTGAAAATTGCTGATGAAGCCTACGAAGGTTAATCACCTCATCGATAGTTGAAATAGGAGAAAGTTCCCATGCAAATTGGATTTATTGGTCTGGGTAATATGGGCAGTGGTATGGTTGCCAATCTGCTAAAAAAAGGCTTTGAAGTTGCGGTGTACGACATCCAACCTGAAAAAGCTGAAGCTTTAATTGCAGCGGGAGCAAGTTGGCGCAATTCCATCCCAGAGGTAGCAAGTGATGCGGATGTGATCATGACCAGTCTGCCAGGGCCAAAGCAGTTGGAATCTGTGATGTTGGGAGATGCTGGAGTAATTGCCCATGCCCGTCCTGGAACGATTTGGCTCGATACTGGAACCAATTCCATAGAAATTATGAACAAGATTTCTACCTTGGCATCCGAGCAAACAATTGACTCCATTGCAGCCCCTGTTTCTGGAGGCGCACCAGCAGCTCAGAAAGGAACAATGTCAATGTATGTGGGGGGAAATGAAGCAACGTTTGACAAAATCAAAGGCATATTAGAAGCCATTGGTTCGCAAATTTATTATGTAGGACCACTCTCCCATGCTATCCTTTCCAAATTGCTGATTAATTATCTTTGCTTCATCAATACTAAAGCCCTGGGAGAAGTGCTGTCTTTAGGACAAGAAGCAGGAATTGATCCCAAACAACTCACAAACATGATTCAAGCAGGTTCGGGTAGTAGCTGGGTCGCGGAAAAATTACTTCCCTCTATATTAGAAGGGAATCCGGGTCCAGCATTTACCTTGAACTTAGCTCACAAGGATGCCTGTTTAGTTAATGAACTCAATCAAAGCTTTAAAACCTCTCTAGAGTTTTCAGAACGTCTATGCGAGGTCTTACAACAGGCTTGTACAACCTATGGTGGGGATAAAAGTTTTACTCGGATGATGGATTTGTAGTAGCAAGAAGAAAGCGATGAGTTATAGTAACTTGGCGATTGACCTTTCCCAACAATATCAAATCTCCAAAGTCCAACAAGACCACAGAAAACTGTTCGTTGATTGGGGCGACGGTCATCGAAGTACTTTTCACTATATTTGGCTTCGGGATAACTGTTATTGCTCTGGTTGTGGGGATCCCAAACATGGCGAAAAGCGTTTTCGGCTCGTTGATGTTCCCTTAGATATAAAACCCCTGTCAGTTCGTTGGGATAGTGGCAACGCACTGGAAATAGTATGGAAACCGGACGGTCACAAAAGCATCTATGATGCTCAGTGGTTGCGACAGCACTGCTATTCTGCTACCGAGAGAGAGCATCGTCAGCATCGACCTATTCTTTGGGATAGCAATATTGTTACTAACCTGCCCCAGATTGCTTATGAAGAAGTCCAAACTGGGGATAAACATCGGCTACAACTACTAAAACACCTGAGAGATTACGGGATTTGCTTTGTGCGAAACGTGCCTACTCAGAAGGGAGAACTCGAATCTTTGGCTCAGTCCTTTGGTCCTTTATTGGAAACCAATTACGGGCGTGTTTTCGAGATTGTTGTAGACCCAGAGGAAAGCCAGAAAAGTGTTGCTAACTCCCAAATTAACCTCATACCCCACACAGATGATGCCTATCAATATGCACCACCTGGAATTATTTTCTTCCACTGTTTAATGGCAAACAACGATGGCAGCGGTCAGTCTACCTTTGTGGATGGTTTCCAAATAGCAGAGGTGCTGCGTCAGGAAGATAGGGAGGCATTCGATCTACTCTGTCGTTACGAAGTTCCCTTCCGAAAATATTATAGCAATCGCATTGATATGCGGTTCAGCAGTCCAGTTTTTTGCCTCGATAGTGGTGGTAATTTGAAGGAAGTTCGGATTAGCAATTTATTTCCTGCTCCCTTGGACTTACCAGAGGAGATTATCGAGCCATTTTATGCCGCATACAGAAAGCTAATGCAGCTCTATACCCATCCGAAATACTGCCTCAAACAAGGTCTACAACCAGGAGATCTGGTGATGTTTGACAACCACCGTATCCTACACGGACGCAATGCAATCGGAATACAAAACCAGCGCCGCCATTTGCGCTACTGTTCAGTAGACCGGGATTATTTCCAAAGCTGGCGACGGCTTCTTGAGAAAAATCTCAGCTTTCAGGGATAGGTTGCAAATCAGGAATGGCTTGGCGGAGTTTCGAGAAAGACCAGGCACCCTCGCGCAATAGCTGAGCCGGTGACCCTGTAAAATCAACCAGGGTAGAAGGTTGTTGTTCGGGGTTTGGCCCTCCATCCAGAACCAGTGGAACTCGCTCTCCCAATTGTGCAGCTACTTCAGGGGCTGTTTTCTGAGTCTCCATCCCTGAAACGTTAGCACTGGTTACCGCTAGGGGAGCCCCAACCTGACGCACCAATTCCAAACAAAGGGGATGGTTAGGGATTCGGACTGCTACTGTGTCTTTACCTGATGTCACAAATGGTGGCACAATGTCAGTCTTGGGGAAGATGCCAGACATTGCCCCCGGCCAAATTTTACGGAGTGACTCGATGGTACTTTCAGGAATTTCTTGAGTCACTTGTTGCAGTTGTTCAAAACTGGCGACATAAATGATCAGGGGTTTATCTGGCGATCGCGATTTCACCTCGAAGATCTTTTTAATACCTGATTCCTTAGCAATGCTGGCTCCAATGCCATAAATAGTATCGGTTGAGAAAACCACTACATCGCCCTTTTTGAGCAAATCAACTGCTTTATTTCGTGCCGCTTGATCATCAGCAGGTAAAATCTCTGTCATAGGATCTTCAAATTTTTGTCGAGCTATTGAATGTTTCTATGGTATTATAAAATATTGTACAAGATTAGCTTGCCACAAATTCTTCTTTGAGGAGCTGTATGGTATCTAATCCCGAAATATTATCAACTACGAAAAGTACCCTTAGCGCGATCGCACTAGGTAGTAACCTCGGTGATTCTCAAGCCACATTAGAAGCTGCTCTGATCGAACTCGATCAAACTCCAGGCATTACTGTCAAAACCCGCTCCAGTTGGTACAAAACTAAACCTATTGGACCTGTGCAACCAGATTATATCAATGGTTGCGCCCTAGTGGACACACAACTAAGTCCCCAAAAGTTGCTAGAGACTATGCTAGAAACAGAGCAAAAGTTTGGTAGAGTTCGTGTGGAACATTGGGGAGCAAGAACCTTAGATTTGGATTTAATCTTGTTTGGTAACCTGATTCTAGATACTCCTGATATAACAATACCTCACCCACGCATGAGAGAGAGAGCCTTTGTGTTAGTGCCGTTGGCCGAAATTGCTCCTGATTGGGTAGAACCAGTCTGGGGAATGAAAGTATCCCAACTTCTCGAAAGGTTAGATATTTACGGAGTTACTCGGTATTAATTTTTAGGATATCAAATCCGGTTGATAGACTATAATAACAACCGAAAAAAATAAGGCAAGGCAACCTAACCTAATGCCGATGAATGATAGTCTATAGATTTGTATATAGATTTGGTTTAAAACCAATACAAAAACAATGCTGATGGAGTAAATCAAGCAGTATAAACTTAAAAACAATGGTGAACAAAGACAATGCTGAAAAAAGCTTTAGTGACCGGATCAGCAGTGGGAATTGGAAAAGCGATCGCTATTGATTTAGCTAGTAAGGGATTTGATGTTGCATTTCACTATAACCGCAGTGAACAAGCAGCCAAGCAAGCTTCTCAGGAAGCAGCGACTCACGGAGTAAAAGGGATCGCCCTACAAGCAGATATCACCAAACCTGATCAAGCCAAGTCGTTGGTAGAAAATGCAGCAGCACAACTAGGGGGTTTATCGGTAGTTGTTAATAATGTGGGCAACTATTTGAGTAAACCTACTAGCCAAATCTCAGTAGAAGAGTGGCATTCTGTAATTGATTCCAACCTCAATACTACTTTTTATGTCACTGGAGCCGCAATTCCCTACCTGAAGTCCGCAGGTTGGGGTCGCATTGTTAATATTGGTGCTGCCAGTGCCCATAATGTCACTGCCCGTGGTACTAATACAGCTTATATGATCGCTAAAACTGGCATCATTATTTATACTAAGTCCCTTGCTAAAGAGCTAATTACAGATAAGATTACTGCCAACGTGGTATCTCCAGGAATAGCAGAGAATTCCTTTGAATACGATGATGATTGGCAGGATGCTATGCCTAAATTACCAGCAAAACGCCCTGCTACATTGTCAGAAATAGCCCATGCTGCTTGGTTTTTTATCAGTCCTGAGGCTGATTACATCACAGGACAAGTAGTAGAAGTTTCTGGCGGCTGGAGTTTATAGTATTACCAAGCGATGCAGCGCGGTCTTGGGGGTTTCCCCCATGAGCGACTGCATCAAGAGAAGATAAAAACATTTTTAATAGGATAAACATGCTTACTATAGAACATCTATACGAAATTAATGAACAGTATAAGGATTCCTTAAACGTAAAAGTTGAAGAATTTACCATTGGCAACAAACATTTGAATTTTAATTCTCAAAAAGCTATCTTAGGAGTAGTTAATCTTTCTAGTGATTCTTGGTACAGGGAAAGTGTCTGTTTAAGTTCAGAACAAGCGATTCGTCGTGGCATAATGTTAACAGCCCAAGGAGCGGATTTTGTAGATATTGGTGCTGAATCTACTTTGCCCCATGCTGAGAGGATATCTGAAAAGTTGTTTGATACTGAATTTTGCCCCCCTATCCCCCCAATTCTGGGGGGAAAAAGAATTTATTTGCTGGTAAAAGTCCCCCAAAATTGGGGGATTTAGGGGGCTTTGATGTAGCAAATGAGACTGCTCAGACAACCTCTGAGAGAGTAGAAGATGTGAGGCAACAAAGTAAAATTTTGCCTGTGCTGGAAGCCCTCCATCAAGAAGGTGTATTAACTTCTATTGAAACCTATTATCCTCAAGTGGCTAGGGAATGTTTAAAAGTTGGAGCAAATATCATCAATTTAACTGGTTCCCAAGACAATCAGGAAATTTATAAACAGGTATCCGAGTTCGATGCTGGGGTTATCATTTGTTACGTTCAAGGAAAAAACGTCAGAGAAGTTGATGACTTTAATTTTGGCAACGACCCAACCGACTTAATGTATGATTATTTTGCCAAGAAAATTGAAATAGCTACTCAACTTGGTGTTAGGAAAATTTTTGTTGATGCCGGGTTAGGTTTTTACTACAAAAATCTCGAAGATAGCGCCCTACGCATCCGTTTTAAAATGAAAACCTTTTTAAATACTTTTCGTCTTCGGAAATTAGGGTTTCCCGTGTGTCATGCCCTCCCCCATGCTTTTGAATGTTTTGGAGAAGAATTCAGAAGTGCTGAACCTTTTTTTGCAGTGCTAAGCTGTTCGGCATTTAAATTGGTATAATAAAAATTAATAAATAACCCAATAATAGGAAATATGCCAGCAAAAAATTATCTGACAGCAAAAAACAATACTTCAAAAAGCCTTAAAAATAGAAGAAAATGGAAATATTAGAGAACGTATTTTAATTTTGCTGTTGTTGAATAGTGGAAAAACACAGTTAGAAATTGCTGAAGTTTTGGGTTGTTCAAAGAACACAGTCTGTTATTGGTGTGTCCACGGAGATCCAGATGACTTAGAGAGTCTTAAAGATAAAAGAATGAAAGGCAATCACCAAAAAGCAACAAAACAATATATAGAAGTATTATTAGAATTAGTCGAAAAAGAACCCGAAGAATTAGGATATGAATTTGGTCGATGGACAGCTCAAAAATTAGCCGTTCATTTAGAAGATACAACAGGCATCAAGTTAAGTGGGTCTCAAGTTCGTAGGATACTAGTCAAGAAAAAATATGTTTACCTTTGGTCAAAGTATAGCTTAGATTCTAAAAAAGACCCTAAAAAAAGGGAAGCATTTAAAAAGAAACTAGATGAGTATTTAAAAATAGAAAAAGAAAGCCCAGAGCGTCTTCAGGTATGGTTTTGGGATGAAAGCGGATTTAGTTTGAGAGTCATCAGAAGAAAAAACTGGTGTAAAAGAGGAAAGCGAAAAAAAGTTAGAGGAGACCGTTCGCGCAGCGTCGGGCTTTGCCCGAAAGGCAAGGGAGAGTTAATGTGATGGGAGCTTTGCGATATTCAGATAAAAAAAGATTTGTAGATTTCCTCAAAAAAAGCAATAGTCAAACTTTTTATGAAGTTTTAAAAACCTTTTATAAAGAGCTAGAAATGAATGGATGGAAGCGGGTAATCAACTAGAAGACTTTGCTAAGAAAGGACCGAAAATCGTCATTATTTTAGACAATGCTAGTTTTCACAAAAAGCCGAATATATTCATAAAATAGAAGAAGATATGCCGAATATTTATTTAGAATATCTTCCCGAGTATAGTCCTGATTATAACTTAATTGAATTGGTTTGGCATTCAGCAAAAGAATATATTGCCAATCGAGTTTTCAAATCAATTGAAGAATTAGAATGTTTGTTAAATCATCTTTTAAATGAAGGAGGGTTAATTATAAAATGGGTACGAAAAATAAAAAACAAAGGCAATGCTGTTATCACAGTTTAAATGCGCAACAGCTTAGCAGCATTAGGAAAAACCGATTTGTTTAGAACTCATGAAGTTCCTAAGATTAAAGCGGTTTTAGATACTCTTAGTTTATTTTAAATATTGGTTTTTATGTAACATTTTTTTTAAATTATTTGATTTTTAATTGTTAAAATATTACTATATTATATAATTTATAATATATAGAAATTCTATTCACGAGTGAGCTACAAATTTCCGGGTTTTAGGAAACAGCGGATCACCGGAACAGCGGATCGGGTAGCTAAGGCCGTGAGCCACGCTTTAGGCTTTGCCGACGCTGCGCGTTCGCGTTTGGCCTACGGCCAAACGCGAACGGAGCAGGGAATAGGTAATAAGAAAAAAAATCTCTGTACCTCATAGCTATGAGAAAAGTTATATATCATAGTGATTATAAATTTTATTTTCCAGATACTCCTCAATTAACAGGCGAGTGTAGCTATTGAGAGGATACTCCAGAGCTTTTTGGGGAGTCACCCATACCCATTGCTCAATTTCTTCGTTGGGAGTGATGGTTTCTCTGGCAGAAAAGGCATAGTAATTAACCATGATGAAATGGGCTTCTCGCACAAACTGTGAGTCCAACACTGCTTCCTGTAGCAACCCAAAGCGTACCTGAGTTAAATCTAGACCAACTTCTTCCCGAAACTCTCTGAGCAGTGCCTCTTCGAGGGTTTCACCCCATTCTACTTTACCTCCTGGTACACCCCATTGACCCCGCCATTTAGTGGTTTTCACAATCAAAATTCGTCCACTTGTAGTTAAGGCAAGTGCCCCTACCGTAGTCAAAGGAAACTGCCCCTGCACAGATAGCCCTCCATTTATGATTTTCTTTGGAATCCCATTGCTTAGCTTGTTTTGTCGTAATTTTTTGTTCACAGACCTACTTGGCATAGGTGAGCGCAGTTTTCAATCTTTAAGGATCACCATCTGATATCACCAATCACTAATCGTGATTTCTGGGCTAGTGGCCAGTAAATCACGATTATGTCAATTTCAGGGATCAGGTCGAAGCTATTTCCTGTATAAAACTTGATTGTCCCAATAATCTACCATGCCCAAACGCGCTTATCGTCCGGTTGAGCAACAATGAACCACCCCTTAGTGAAAAATCTTGTATCCACTGGCAAGGCATTTCAGGGGAAGTCTGATACGCTAACTCTCTAGACCTTGAATAACTTCCAGGCTATCAGGAGGTGTTATATTGAAAATTTAAACTCCCCAGGCAAGATTCGAACTTGCGACCAATCGGTTAACAGCCGACCGCTCTACCGCTGAGCTACTGAGGATTGCCAAACAATTGCTCTTCACATCTACTGATTATAATCATAAAGTACAAAGTCTGGCAAGTACTTTCGCAAATTTTTTTGAAATCACTGTTGTGTCGGGAGTTTTGAGTACAGGTTACAGTCAACAATAAATAGTTAACAATAATCAGTCCAGTAAATATAAGCCAGTCGGTAGTCAACAGTCAGTAGTCAGCAATAATATCCTAATGGTTGACTTCTTGCCACTGTAACCCATGCTTGAGTGGGGAACGGCTTGATTCAACGTTGACGTTGAGCAACGGTTTTTGGTTAACCCCTGATTGCCTTTGTTTTTCTAACACTGCTCTAGCTAATGCAGCTTGTCGTTCCACTTCTTCCTTTAAATGCTGCTTACGGGAATACTCAGCTATCTTGATTCTCGCTTTCTGGTAGGTGGGGGTTTCTTTAGGGATTTGAGACAAATACACTAGCGCTTTAATAAAGTTACCCTGTCCTCCTTGTTCATAGGCTTCTTGTAACAAGTACTCTGCTCGAATCTGTTGCTTTTGCTGATATTCCTTCAGCTTTGGTTGGACTTTAGCACCGGTGCGGGTTTCTGGATGGATTTGTTCGAGTAGTGCGATCGCATTGGTAAACTCTTGGGCTAATGCTTGTTTGTAGGCTTGCTTTAATAACCCTTGGGCTTCTGCCTCAAGGCGAGGTTTTGCCTTCTTGACTAATGGCTCCATCTTCTTTTGCCAAAAGCCAATTGAGGGCATTTTATCGTATCCCTCAAGCACATCTGACCATCTTCCTTGATCAAAGGCTTGCTCTGTAGCCTTAAACAGAGCTTCAGCACTTTGCCATTGTTGCTGCCACTGTTGAACCGTATTTAGGGATTGTTCATAGATCAGGCTATCGCTAGGAATCGATTCTGCTAGTGCGATCGCTTCCTCCAAATCACCGGCTTGATAGTGTTTGATTGCCTTTTGTAGAATATCAAATTCAGAACGAGACGCAGAAGCATTCAGTAAAGCATAAAGTCCGATTAAAATGGCTATAGCATTGGAGCTTGCTGCTCCCACTCCGATTCCTTTCAGTAAAGGTGGCAATTTTGGCCAGCTATACAGGGCGAATTCACGGACATACACTTTCCAATCTAATGGCGGCTCATCAGTGCTAAGTGCTAAGTTATTATTAATATTTTTTGATTCTTTAGTGTTATTTATTGATTCGTTATTACTACTTTTTGATTCTTGAATAATAAATTTTGATTCGTTATTACTACTTTTTGAGTGTTTTTCCAGGAGTGTTTTCTGCTCATTTTTGACTCCTGAGTCAGACAATGGCGTTGCCTGTTTTAATTGTTGTGAGCTAGACTCCCTAGTCAGTGCTGAGTGTTCAATGGTAACCATTGAGTCAGACTGAGTATCTAGCACGTTTAATTCAAGAGTGTCATTGTCACTAAACTTGATACTGAGTGGTGAGTGCTCCGTTATCAGTTCTGAGTCAGACTTAGCAATAGATACTTTTAACTCAGGACTTTGAGTACACATCAGTGTCTTAAGTACGATTAAGGCATCAGTTGCTGACTGATAGCGTGCTTCGCTGTTGTAAGACACCATATGGTTGAGTACAAACGCCATTTTATCGCTAACCGATACATGTTTTCGCCAATCAATCTCACCAGTCTCAGGGTCAGCCAATTGCATTGGGGTCATGCCTGTGAGGGCGTGAATCGCAATCATTCCTAGGGAATAAATGTCACTGTTAGGAAAGGATTGACCAGCAAGTTGCTCTGGGGGTATGTAGGCGAAGGGACGAATTGTGCTGGATGGATCAGACGATGGGATCTTGGTCAGATGGAGTTTGATTGACTTTGAATTAATCAGCTCAGCAGCACCAAAGTCAATCAAAACTAGCCTACGGTCTGACCCTCGTCTGATTAGGTTATTGGGTTTGAGGTCCCTATGAATTATCCCTTGGCGGTGAATAAATTCTAGGATGCCTAAAACATCTTGTAATAGTTCAATGCACTGGTTTTCCCTAAAGCGTTTATTACTGTTTTGGCTGATCGGCAGTTCAGTACTAAGAGTTTCTCCGATAATTAACTTTTGAACTAAGTAAAATCCGTGGTGATCTTCAAAATAATCAACTAGACGAGGAATTTGGTTATGGCTACCCAGTTTGATCAAGGTTTGAGCTTCATTGAGCCAGAGACGCTTAAGAAATTGCCATTTTTGAGGATCATCGCTTTTGGGCTGAAGATACTTAATCACATAGCGGGGATGGCCCTGTTGTCTGGTATCCTCTGCGATATAGGTTTTGCCAAATGCCCCAGCACTTAGAGATTCAATGATTTTATAACGCCCATTTAGGAGCTTTCCCCATAGGGAATGATTTGGATTAATTTTCAAAGAATTTTTTCCTACCAGAATCACTTCTATTTAGTTTTTTTCAAGAAACCAACAGTGTTTCCGGAATTAGTGGTTTACAGAAGTAATTGGATTTGCTGTAGTGTCACCCGGTAGGAAATCGGATGTAAGCAATCAGCTATATTAAATCAGCTATATTAAATCATATATATTAAATCAGCTATCAGTGATCAGCCATTGTAATGATCGGCCTTACTCCCGTTGCGGGATGATCTGACAATTGTTGACAACCCCAAAGCTTCCACTCTTCACCCCTCTCCCCCCTCCCGATTTTGTCCTCATTTGCTACAACAGAAAGCAACTGGGTATAAAAACTATATGCCAGGATAGATATTAGATGTGTGTTCTTCGGTGGTCATCATATCCGCTTCTCAAACATGGAAAGTTGAAATTAGCACTATGAGCAAGGATCTAGACTTTAGCCCCCAGGGCTATGAAATTAAACAAGAGTTAGGACAAAATCACGCTGGGGGTAGAGTCACCTACCTGGCGACACAACTGGAGACTCAGCAAAATGTTGTGATTAAGCAGTTGCAGTTTTCCCAATTAGGCACTAGCTGGGCAGAATATGACACTTATGAACGAGAAATTAAACTCCTGCAGCAGCTCAATCATCCTAGCATTCCTCGCTATATCGATTCTTTTGACACTCCCACTGGATTTTGCTTAGTCCAAGAATATAAACCAGCACCTTCCCTCGCGGAAGATTACCACTGGACACCAGAAGAAGTTAAGCAAATTGCGATCGCTGTTTTGGAAGTCTTGGTTTACTTGCAACGGCGGCAACCTCCTGTGATTCATCGAGATATTAAACCAGAAAATATTTTGGTTGATAGACAGGGCAACTTGAAGGTGTATCTAGTAGATTTCGGTTTTGCCCGGATAGCAGGTGGGGATGTGACGCTTAGTAGCGTTGTTAAAGGTAGTGTAGGGTTTATGCCACCAGAGCAGATGTTTAATCGGCAATTGACCAAAGCATCTGATCTGTATAGCTTAGGGACAACCCTGATTTGCTTGCTGACAGGGACAAAATCTAGCGAAATCAACACCTTAGTTGATGATAATTATCGGATTAATTTCAAACCACTGTTGCCCAAGTTAAATCCTCAGTTTATTCATTGGCTCGACAAAATGGTGGCACCTAACCTCAAACATCGCTATCCCGATGCAGCAACTGCCCTAAAAGCCCTGAAGCCGATTGATGTAGTGAATGATGTCACTCCTCTAAAAACACTGTTGCGGGCTATACAACCAACAAAGGCAGTAGTAAAACTTGCCACCCTCAGCCTTGTGGCTGCTTCTTCATCGGCTATAACCTATGCCTGGCTCACCAGTCCAGCCAGACAGTTGCTAAGCAGTGGAGAATGCCCAGGCTGCAATCTCCCAAATATCAACCTACAGGATAAGAACCTCAAGCAAGCTAAGCTGGAGGGGGCGAATCTTAGTGGTGCCGACCTAGAGGGGGCTAACCTGTGGAGAGCTAACCTTAGGGGGGCTAACCTGTGGGGAGCTAACCTAGAGGGGGCTAACCTAAACGGTGCTCGCTTGCATGGTGCTAACCTGGGCGGGGCTAACCTCAAGGACGCTAACTTTGACATCAGGAGGGCTAAGCGCCAGGGCATTAACCTCAAGGGCGCAACTATGCCTGATGGCTCTGTACATAAGTAGTCCGATCCTGTCTGGTTGAATACTTATCATTCTGGGTTTTTCGTCAATTGAAAATCGATAATTGAAATTGAAATTGAAAATTAACAATTAACAATTAACAATTAACAATTATCGATGAACCTAAATAGTAAGTGATTAACCTGACTCGAGATGACTAATTAAATTGAAAGATGTGACCAGAACGAGCACGAGAGTATTTAACTGTTGCTATCTGGTTGGAGGAGCGATCGCGTACTGTGATCAATCCTGATTTATTGCTCAACTGCATTGAGGATTGAGTTAAACGGGTGATTGGGAAGCGCTTAACTTCTAAGGGCTGAAGAATCCCACTCAGGAGTTGGGGACGACCTAGTTTATCTGCCATCTCCCAGCCAGTGAGGTCAATGGCTTCACTGGTCACATTCTTCAACTCAACCCATTCGCTTCCGCCTTCATCGGAGCCTTCTGGATTAGGTAATGCGGCTACGATTATCACAGCACCATCATTCTTGATGATATCATCTACTGGCACAACTACTGGACGATCCATATCCGGTTCTTTTGTGCCATCCTTGCTCAGGAAGATGGGAAAGAAGGAACGAATAAACTCGCCACGGCTACCATTGGGATTGGTACTGCGGTAGAGGACTAAATCGTAAGTGGCATCATTGATAGTAATTCGACGCTTGTCACGAATTTTGCCATAGATACTTTCATAATAGGCAACGGTTGCGATCGCGATTTCACATTCAGGGCTTGGTCCAACAAAAAATCCCCCTTTCTTCTTGAACAATTTAGCAATAACATTGCCTCCCATATCAGTCACGTTTTGGTTCATTTGTAACGTGACAACGTTGGGATTATTCGGTCCTTCATTCCCTCGTAAGTCATACTTGTAGCCGAGAAAATTTACTCGCTGATTTTTTTCATCTAGGTAGAATTTTACCCATGAATGGTAACCAGAAATGGTGCCAAGAGTTTCTCGTTTATCTCCAGAGCGGATATTGTATTTTCCTTCCCCAACAAATACATGCTCAAAGCCAGAAGCGAAGTGAGTTGATTTGCCCTTGTAGTAATTGGTGTAGTGTTCAAACCAGATTCGCTGTAGCTTGATTCTAAATTGCTGCTCCGAAAGATTTTCACCTAACTCTTCGTTAATATAGTTTCGGGCAAGTTGGATCGGTTTGGTAGAGAGAATCAGAGAAATAAAATCTAATTGCTCATGTTCTTCTTCCTCAGGAGTAAATTCTGGGTCAAGAGAGCGGATGGCGTAGTTATCTAAGAGTTTAATGAAACTGCTATAGGTGCGGGTTTCATCGAACAATTTGTCTTCATTAACTTTATAGAATAAGGGTCGGGTAGCTAAGTCGATTTCACGTTGACCGCTAGCTTTGACCTGCTCATCTAATAGAATGTCAGCAGTTTCGTCTTCCCATTCTCCGGAGCTAGTGCGAGTGCTAACCGAGAATTGGTTTTCGTCACTTTCCCAAATTTGTTGATAAATATTGGTTTCGCTCATGTCTCTATTTTTTAAGTCAAATGATCTAAAGGTTGTTGAGGATATCTATGCCAAGTTGAATGATTGACGGTCAACGGTCAACGGTCAATAAATCTATCCTAGGCTCACTATTTTCAGGAGACAGTACCCTTGAGGGTACTTTTTTCTTGCTCCTGCGGGGTAGTTTCAAATCTGATTTGTAATTATACTCAAATCTTGCACCATTATCAATAAGCTTGGTTCATGTCGGGTGGGCAGTGCACCAGACAGATAATCAAGCTTGCAAAGCGCTTTGGTAGGCACTGCCCACCCT
>NZ_GL890907.1 GCF_000211815.1 Moorena producens 3L | reverse complement strand
TGGTACAGCCATGGCGGCTTACACCTTGGGTGAACTGGGTAAACCTCGTAGAGCAGTCGCCCAGAATCGGGTAGTCAATGTCTACTCCTCTCGTCACTACAAGACGGATGATGACTTGTACGATAACTTCACCCGCATCACTGGTATTAAAGTGAATCTGATTGAGGGGAAAGCAAATCCATTAATAGAACGGATTAAAAGTGAGGGGGCCAATAGCCCTGCTGATGTCTTAATTACTGTTGACGCTGGTCGTCTTTGGAAAGCTGACCAGGCTGGTATTTTTGCCCCGGTTAATTCATCGGAACTCAACTCCAATATTCCCGCTAACCTGCGACACCCTGACAATCACTGGTTTGGCTTCACTAAGCGAGCGCGGGTGATTATGTATAACAAAGACAGAGTCAACCCTGCTGAACTGTCAACTTACGAAAATCTGGCTGATCCCAAATGGCAAGGTCGCATTGCTATCCGCTCATCGAGCAATATCTATAATCAGTCTCTGGTTGCCTCACTGATTGCCAGCCTGGGTGTACCAGCAGTAAAAGCATGGGTCGAGAGCTTTGTGGGTAACTTTGCTCGCAAGCCTCAGGGTAATGATCGAGCCCAAATTGAAGCCGTTGCGGCTGGGATTGCGGATATTGCGATCGCAAATACCTATTATCTACCTCGCTATATTAAATCCGATGACCCTGCCAAGCAGGGGATCTTCAAGAAAGTTGGTGTATTTTTCCCTAATCAGCAAAACCGGGGTGCCCACATTAATATCAGTGGTGGCGGCTTGGTTAAAACAGCTCCTAATCGAGAAAATGGTATCAAGTTCTTAGAGTATCTAACTAGCCCTACGGCTCAGACCTTCTTTGCTCAAGCTAATAGCGAATATCCAGTGGTTTCTGGAACACCGATTGATCCGGTACTTGCGGGCTTTGGTTTCCCTTCAAGGAAGATCCAACCAGTGTTTCCCAATATGGTCCCAATAGTGCTACAGCAGTTCAACTTATGGATATTGCTGGTTGGGTATAACAGTTATAAATTAGATCAAGTACTGTCGTTTTAGGGAGTAGGGAGCGGTGCGACCCGTGGCGAATTAAATTCGCCTACGGAAAGCGCACCGAGGGAGTAGGGAGTAGCGCCGAGAAAGCAAAAACTCCTCTTTTCCCTGTTCCCTGTTCCCTTTTTTTTGATTCCAACACCATGAAGAATTAAGAATTAAGAATTAAGAATTAAGAATTAAGAATTAAGAATTATGCCTTCTTCATGCTTCATTCTGCCTTCTGCCTTCTGCCTTCTGCCTTCTGCCTTCTGTATTCTGCCTTCTGTATTCTGCCTTCTGCCTTCTGCCTTCTGTATTCTGCCTTCTGCCTTCTGCCTTCTGCCTTCTGCCTTCTGCATTATTATCCCTGAGATTTAGCAATCTTCAAACTTAATAAAATTACTGGAATAATCCCTACTAAAACAATCGCTAAGGCTGGTGCTGATGCCTGTATTAATCGTTCATCGGAGGCATACTGGTAAACTCGTACTGCCAGGGTGTCAAAATTAAACGGTCGCATGATCAGAGTTGCTGGTAACTCTTTCATCACATCCACAAACACCAACATGGCTGCTGTCAACAATCCTCCCCACATTAATGGGGCGTGAACTTTGATTAGGGTCAGCGTAGGTCCATAACCGAGACTGCGAGAGGCATCATCTAAACTAGGCTTAATCTTACCTAGGCTGGATTCAACGGTATTGAATGAAATTGCTAGGAAGCGCACAAGATAGGCGTATACTAGAGCAATGATGGTGCCACTAAAAATTAAACCGGTGGATATGCCCAAGTTATCCCGCATCCAGCTGTCAATGATATTGTCCAACTGACCTAAGGGCATCAAGACACCAACTGCAATCACTGAACCAGGGATAGCGTAACCCATGGCAGCAGTGCGTACTGCTAAGCGCATCCCTAGTTTGGGCACTAGACGTTGCCCATAAGCCATGACTAATGCTAAGACCATAGCAATCGCAGCTGTTGTAATTGCTAATAGTAAACTATTTGTAGCTAGCTGCCAAAAATTATCATCTAAGGTTTCCTCGGCATTTTTAATGGTCATGTGCAGCAAAAATGCTGCAGGTGCTAAAAATCCAAGAGCAGTGGGAAGGAAACAGGCTACAAACGCGAGTATGGCTCTGATCCCAGTTAGTGGAAATGGCTTGATTCCCTGGTAACTACTGCTAGTCTCATAATAGCGAGATTGCTTACGAGACCAGCGTTCTAGTAGAATTAAAATAATTACAAATAGTAGCAAACAGGCGGCTAGTTGAGCAGCAGCTGACCTCTCACCCATGTCTAACCAGGTACGATATATGCCTGTAGTGAAAGTACTGACACCGAAATACTTTACTGTGCCAAAGTCGCTTAGGGTTTCCATCAGTGCTAAGGCCAAACCTGCCATGATCCCTGGTCTGGCTAGGGGTAGAGCGACGGTGAAGAAGCCACGCCAAGGGTTACATCCGAGGGAACGAGCAGCTTCTAGGGTACGGACGGATTGCTCTAGGAACGCTACCCTGGTGATTAGGTAAACGTAGGGATAGAGCACCAGAGACAACATTGCGATCGCACCCCACAGAGACCGGACATTGGGAAACCAATAATCCTGCACGCTAGTCCAGCCAAACAGCTGCCGCAGCCAGGTCTGTACGGGTCCAAAAAAGTCCAGCATATTGGTGTAAGTATAGGCAAGTAAATAGGCTGGTGCTGCCAGAGGCAGTAGTAAAGCCCATTCAAACACCCGGCTTCCCCAGAAGCGACACATGGTTACTAGCCATGCTGTTGAAACCCCAAGGATTAATACTCCACTACCTACACCTATAATTAACCACAGGGAGTTGACAATGTAACTGCCTAAGACAGTGGAGACTAAATGACTCCATACTTCCGAAGAATCGGAGAACATACTGCCCAGCACAGATAGGACTGGTGCGCAAATCAGGAGTGCGATCGCAATTACGGAGACTGTCCAACCAGGCAAACCCAGACGATGCCATGGTTTGTTACCGCTCAATAGTGCTGAAATTTTTAGTGGCATCGGGAGTTTTCAGGAATGTTTTCAGGGAGCTGAACTCAGAGGCTGTTTATAAAGTAAATGTATAGACAGCGATTAGTCGCTGAATATTGGTGGGTTACGGCGGACAGATCTCTTCAAAGGTGAGCTTTTAAAGTACTCGCCGCCTAACCCACCCTACGCTAAACTCTTGCAAGTATTTAGCAATAAACTATCCTATCAAATAATTGCTAACCTTGAACCAGAACAAAATGATTTTTTTTTTCCGTTCAGGGATTAAATTTTAAGATGCTTGAACTACAAACCAGTCAAGTCAAGGATATTTTGGCTCAGCAGCGCAATTTTTTCAGCACCGGTAAAACCAAAGATGTGGCATTCCGGATCGCCCAACTCAAGCGCCTCAAGCAAGTTATTTTAGAAAATGATACTGCCATTTTAGAAGGCTTGAAAGCCGACCTGCACAAGGCGGAATTTGAATCTTATGCTACCGAAATTATCCTGGTGCAGGAAATTGATCACACCCTCAAGCATATTAAATCCTGGGTCAAGCCGAAAAGAGTCCCGGTCTCAATGGCAAATTTTCCAGGCTCGGGTCAAATTTATCCCGAACCCTTGGGAGTAGTACTGATTATCAGTCCCTGGAACTATCCATTTGCTCTAGCCATTGCGCCTTTAGTGGGTGCGATCGCAGCGGGAAACTGTTGCGTTATCAAACCTTCTGAAATCTCCCCTCACACCTCTGGTGCGATCGCAGAGATTATCCAGAAAAACTTTGACCCTAGCTATATTACTGTAGTGGAAGGGGGAGTAGAAACTAGTCAGGAACTGTTAGCAGAAAAATTCGACCATATCTTGTTCACCGGCAGCACCCAAGTTGGCAGAATTATCATGACTGCTGCTGCCAAACACCTAACCCCCGTCACCCTAGAGTTGGGGGGTAAAAGTCCCTGCATTGTGGAGACAGATGTGCCGATAGAGACTACAGCAAAACGAATTGTTTGGGGTAAGTTTCTCAATGCCGGTCAAACCTGCGTTGCACCAGACTATCTGCTGGTCAATCGGGAGATTAAATCTGATTTACTCCAGGAAATCAAAGCCTGTATCCATAAATTTTATGGAGACGATCCCGCCAAAAGTCCAGATTATGCTCGGATTATCAGTGATAAGCATTATCAGCGTTTGAGTAGCTTACTCAACGATGGTGACATCATAATTGGTGGACAAACTAATCCAGAAGACCGCTATATTGCTCCCACGGTCATCGACAATATTTCCTTAGAGGATAAAGTGATGGAAGAGGAAATCTTTGGTCCGATTCTACCTGTGATTGAATACAGTAATTTAGATGAAGCCATTGGGATAGTTAACCAAAGACCAAAACCATTAGCGCTATATTTTTTCTCCAGAGACAAAGCAAAGCAACAGCAGGTTTTGCAACAGACCTCTGCTGGTGGTGTTTGCTTGAATGAAACAGTTATGCATCTAAATGTTCCTTCCCTACCATTTGGTGGGGTTGGTGATAGTGGCATGGGTGCTTATCATGGGAAAGCTGGTTTTGATACCTTTTCTCACCAAAAAAGCGTGCTTAAGAAATCCTTCTGGCTGGATTTGCAGTTGCGCTATGCTCCCTACAAAGACAAACTCGAACAGATCAAGAAATTTATTAGTGGTTAGTCATTCTTCGTTTTAGGGAGTCGGGAGTCGGTACCCACCCCTAACCCCTCCCAGGAGGGGAACGGGAGTCGGGAGTCGGGAGTCGGGAGCTTCGGAGCTAGCGCCGTCTTGGGTAGCCAGTTGCTCATCTCTTCATCTCCCCATCTCTTCATCTCCCCATCTCCCCATCTCCCCGCGCCCCCACACTTACCACACTTACCACACTTACATCTCCCCATCTCCCCATCTCCCAACACTGCGCGCGGCGCTATAACCAATCGCTAATCATGCTCGGACTTCTTAGGATCATCCTCACACCAGACTGCACTGGCTAAGCCACTCCAGCAGATCATCTTCCATTTAGCCATGGATAGTTTAGGAATCTTAGCAACGAATAGCCAGTCAGAGTAATCTAGGTGCTTATAGATACGATCTTTGGCACCACTATCACTATGATTCAGCCAGCCCCAGCCAGAGATACCTTTATGGCCCCGGTGCTCCGTATCATCACCAAATCGGAAAGAGTATTCATGATTACCGAAGTAGTCTACTAGATCAAAGGACTTGAACTTCTTAGACTTGATTGTCCCCTTACCCATGCCAATCTTGTATGTGCCATAGGCTTTCTCGGTGACATAGGCATCGTTGTCTTTATGTCCCACAACTTTGTAGGTAAAGTCGATATCCCAGTAGTCAGTTGTCCTTTTTTTGTAATTCTTCCCTTCTTTTTGTCCACCGAAGGCTTTTCCGTAGATGTGGATCTCACCTGTGCTGGTGTAGTCGAGGAATACCTCTGCGCCCTCGTACTCAAAATCAAAGGTATAGATATCTCTGGCATTACCAGTGAGCAGTCCATCAAGACGCAAGCCATAGGGTGGCGGACTGGCACTAGCACCAGGGTGATTGCAAAGTTGGAAGGTACACTTTTGTGGAGCAAATGTGGGCTTGAATGAGAAGGGAACTAAAAAATTGATCGGAATCTCAAATTCACAGTTGTAAGAGGATTCGTGGATATTTTCGTCAGGCATGATTTGCCCTCCATCAGGTAGTTTGGCAGGTAGTCTTAATCTCTCCCAATGGTCTCATAATTTACTAACAAGTTGCGGTACCCTTAAGGGTACCTTTTAGTTAACTTGTAAGCATTCAGCTATCAGTTATCAGCTATCAGCTATCAGCTATCAGCGGTTTGCAATTCAGTTAGGTACAAATTTCTGAATTTTAGGGAACAGGGAACAGCGGATCACCGGAACAGGGAAGAGAGAACAGGGAAGTCGGAAGTCGGAAGTGGGAAAACAATCCTGTGTACCTGAGGTGCGACCCGTGGCGAATTTAATAATTAGATGCGGAAAGCGCACCTGATAGTTATGCAAACCGCCGTATGCGCTATCGGCAGGGTTAAGGAGGAAACCGTTAAGAATAAAACAGGTCAGCATTCGAATAATGCTGAGTTACAGAAAGCACCTCAAGTAGCGTGGGAGGTTTATTTTAAGCTGACGGCTGACAGCTGACGGCACCTCAAGTAGCGTGCGCGTAGGGCATATGCTTACGTTAAGCTTAGCAGGAGACTGGTTAAGAAAACCCCCCTGACTTGATAAGCCTAGGGGGATTTGAGGAACTAATTTCTATGAACTAATTTAAAGCCAGCCGTCAAAGATTCTTGTCAGAGATTGCTAAAGAGACTAAGTGCTAACCGGTTCCGCTGGCTCAGTAGGCGCTCCGTTCTCTTCGATCTCCATTTCCTCATACTTAGTAAAGCACTTACGCTTAGCACCTACAGCTAGGTCGAGCACAATGGGTACTTCTAATTTGATCGGAACTTGGAACACACAGGGTTTATCGTATTTGTAAGGCATGGGTTTTACCTCTTGCTGTAATTAATTTCAATCAACACATTTATATAATGTCAAATCTAACTCTGGCTTGGCAGTACCCTTGAGGGTACCTTTTATGAGGTGATATGATAGTGTTTCATAACTTAGCCTCGGTATTGGTGGGCATTGCTCATTTAATTTATAGGCTCACTAATTTTAATCTTCCTGATCAATGCCCACCCTACGATTTTTATCTGGTTCAGTATTGGTGGGCATGATTATCGCTTAAGGTCTACAATAAAACTCCTCCCTCCTGAGCTCAGGAGGGAGGAAACAGAGGAGATATAGGACTTAATTTATGCCCAGAATTTTAAAGCCAGCTGTCAAAGATTGCTAAAGAGATTAAGTGGTAACTGGTTCGGCTGGCTCAGTACCCGCTCCGTTCTCTTCGATTTCCATTTCCTCATACTTAGTGAAGCACTTACGCTTAGCACCTACAGCTAGATCGAGCACAATGGGTACTTCTAATTTGATCGGAACTTGGAACACACAGGGTTTATGGTATTTGTAAGGCATGGGTTTTACCTCTTGCTGTAATTAATTTCAATCAACACATTTATATAATGTCAAATCTAACCCTGGCTTGGCAGTACCCTTGAGGGTACCTTTTCAGCAGCTGATCAGATCAGGGCATAAAGGGTATCGGTTTTCGTCTACAATAAAACTCCTCCATCCTGAGCTTAGGATGGAGGATAGAGAGGAGAGATAGGACTTAATTTATGCCCAGACTTTAAAAGCCAGCCGTCAAATATTCTTAAAGAAACTAACTGGTAACTGGTTCGGTGGACTGATCAGTAGCCGCTCCGTTCTCTTCGATCTCCATTTCCTCATACTTAGTAAAGCACTTACGCTTAGCACCTACAGCTAGGTCGAGCACAATTGGTACTTCTAATTTGATCGGAACTTGGAACACACAGGGTTTATCGTATTTGTAAGGCATGGGTTTTACCTCTTGCTGTAATTAATTTCAATCAACACATTTATATAATGTCAAATCTAACCCTGGCTTGGCAGTACCCTTGAGGGTACCTTTTATGAGGTGATATGATAGTGTTTCATAACTTAGCCTCGGTATTGGTGGGCATTGCCCATTTCATTTATAGGCTCACTAATTTTGATCTTCCTGAGCAATGCCCACCCTACGATTTTTGTCTGGTTCGGTATTGGTGGGGGTGATTATCGCTTAAGGTCTACAATAAAACTCCTCCCTCCTGAGCTCAGGAGGGAGGAAACAGAGGAGAGATAGGACTTAATTTATGCCGATAATTTCAAAGCCAACCGTCAAAGATTCCTGTCAAAGATTGCTAAAGATACTAAGTGCTAACTGGTTCGGGGGACTGATCAGTAGCCGCTCCGTTCTCTTCGAGTTCCATTTCCTCATATTTACTAAAGCACTTACGCTTAGCACCTACAGCTAGGTCGAGCACAATCGGTACTTCTAATTTGATCGGAACTTGGAACACACAGGGTTTATGGTATTTGTAAGCCATGGGTTTTACCTCTTGCTTTAATTAATTTCAATCAACACATTTATATAATGTCAGATCTAAATCCCTCTTGGCAGTACCCTTGAGGGTACCTTTGATAAACTGATAATAAGATAGCCTAACCAGGGTAAGCGCAAGAATCAATAAGCTGTAGCTTATTGAGAAAAAACGGGGCTCATTCTCAACTATTAAACTCTATTGAGAATCAAGTTCTACGAGATTATAGGGGTTTCGAGCCACGATCAACCGATATCCAGCCAATGCACATTATGGGCAATTTTTTCTTGCGCTTACCCTGATAGCCTAACTTAGGTATTATTATCGGTGAACCAATAAATAAAAACTCCTTCATCCTGATTTCAGAATGGAGGATAGAGAGGCAGGGTAAGAGCATCTCAATCAGGCTTGACACAAGGGATGAGAAGAATCTAATCTGTCGCCTGTGAAAACAACTAAGGACTTGAATCATATAGTTATTATCCATAGCAGTGCGCTTCATTTTTTGCCGGAGACTACGTTTGTAAGTTTGCTCACGATCAAGGGCAGTAAGAGCAATGCGTCGCCAAAGAGCGCGCATTACGGGGACTGTGTAAAGAGCGAATACGGCAAGCATCTTCGGCAAAAGTACAGTCGATAGTCCAATGTAGCTCGTTTTCAATGCTCCAGTGTTTTCTAATTGCCGAAGCTAAAACCTGAGCATCACTAGCTTTTGAAGTCAGATAAAACTGAACTTCACGAGTAGTTTTGTTCCACAGACGGCGGACACGAACCACCATCACCAAACTTTGGAGTCCTTCCCAGAGCTAGGGAAGGTGAAATTAACCTTGTGCCGAAACCGGTACAGACCCTGCCCTGGCGTATCTCTGTGCGATGATGACCTTTTTCGATACGCTGGTCATAACTGACCCCTTTGGGTAATTCAAAATTCAAAATTAAAACTTCAAAATAAAGAAAATCATAAATTTTGAATTAATTAATTCTGGGTACAAGCCCCCCGGGTAATTCAAAATTAAAAATTAAAAATTAAAAATCTAGAATTGTCCGAATCATTTTGAATTAATAATTTTGAACTTTGAATTGGAGCGTTCGCGCAGCGTGACCTACGGTCAAGCGAGTTGTGGTCTTCAATCAGTGGCGGGTACAAGCCCCCACTGATTGTCATTTTGCTTTTTGGGCAAAAAGCAATCTCCCTCAAGGAGATGAATTAATGGAAACCTCATTTCCTTTGGATGACCTGAGTGGGAGGGAGAGGGTTACAATCTCCCTCAAGGAGATGAATTAATGGAAACCGGCTCAAAATAAGCTTCTAAAATTTTCCCTGTAAAGTTACAATCTCCCTCAAGGAGATGAATTAATGGAAACTCTTCCCAGTGAATACAATCGTTGTTTTCCCAATAGTTACAATCTCCCTCAAGGAAATGAATTAATGGAAACATGGTTTCTGCAGCTGGAAGGATCCATTAAGAGAGATATCTTTGTCAAAGTTACAATCTCCCTCAAGGAGATAAACTAATCTAAAAACACTGACCCTTAAATACAAAAAAAAGGTAGGCAATGCCTACCTTAAAAATTCACCGTAACTATAGATCTAACAATTGGTGTAATGGTGTTAACAAATTTAAGAAACTGATGCAGTCGCTACTCCCTGCTCCCTACTCCCTAAAACCTAGAACTTTGTACCTCACCCAATTTAAAAATGCTATAGCGTTAGATACCAAGCATTTCAGCCTGTTTCGTCGCCCCTTCAGGTACAGTTGTTACTCAAACGCCTACACGTTCAAGATGGATTCCACACTAGCTTTCAGAGAAAAATCTCCTGCTCCACGATAAGAACGAACCATAACAAAATATTCACCTGGTTCTGAAGGTCGGATACTAATTTTCTCGTCAGGTAAACTGGTATACCCACGATAGTCGAACTCACTGATAGTTGGCTGCAATGCCTTTCTGACATAGAGATCGAAATCTACACCATCCTGTCCATCTAGCTCAAGGCTCAATGAGGTGCCGACCCTCACCCGATATAAGCTAGAATCGCCAGTCTGCTTTAAATGCCCTGAAACCGCCTCTCCTATTTGTAATTCTGGTATGTCTAGCCGCTCTAGGGCATTGAGGATGGCTGGAACATCGATCAGCCCAAACCCATGATCGTAGTCAAAACCTGCCACACCCAAATCTTCGGCAGTTCGGCGCAACAGTTGACGAAGTTCAGCGGGAGAGAGAACCGAAGGAGGATACTTAGTCCGAATCGATGCTACAACACCAGCCGCAACAGGACAAGCTGCTGAAGTGCCACTATCTGCTCGATAAACTCCTGAGCCAACAAAATGAGTATAGGCACAAAGATCGGGTTTTTGAGAGTCGAGATGTCCTGGTCCCTGACTAGAATAGCCAACTCGCTCTTTATTAACTGTCACCCCAGCAATGCTAAGGACACTTGGATGAGAATTCGCACCATAAATGGGTCTGTTAGTAACGCGTTGGCATCTTGGATCAGGACATTCTGCACCACAATTACCAGCAGCAAAAAGAATATCAGCACCAGCATCCTCTAAACTTTCAACAATGATATTGAAAGGATGATTGGGATTATCACTGTAATTGCCAGGATGGCCCACCGGAAAGTCCCAAGAGGGATGAAACATTCCCCAACTATTATTAACTACCAAAGCTGGTTTAGGTTCTGGGGCTGTTGAGAGTATTTGCAGCAAGTTACTGAAAGCTTTGACAGCATCACTCAAAAACCCATCCATTACCGAGCCACCTGGTGTCTGCGATTGGAGAAGGGCATAGTCGAGAAGAGTGCTGTTTGGCGCAGCAATGCAGACATCAAAGGCACACATTGTTCCATGATCGACACGCATATTACCTGGGGTAAGTCCAGATACTGGAGTCCAGCTTTTGCTCGCATCGAATTGAGGTGTTTTACCCTTACTGTTTAGATGGGATAGATTGACTCCGCTATCAACGATCGCCACCATTACGTTAGACCCATCCATTCCTTTTGCTTGAAGTTGTGGAAATTGCAGTAAATTCTCCACATTTCGATGGGTTCCCACTGAAGCAGGTGGACAAATAGCGATCGCACTAATTCGTGGATCTGAAAACACACCAATCCCATTAGGGTCTTGTTCAACTGCCGCTATTAAAGGCTCTAGTGCATCATCTGCCACCTCACCTCTTACCAGATAAGTGGAAACTTCAGGGCGAGCATCAAAGGAAAATAGTTGTCCTACTTCTGTGACTCCAACCTCTTCTCGTCTTTGTCGATTAGGCACCAAAACAGGTGTATAACTTTGATCCAGTGAAAAGCCATCAATAGAAACAGCCTCTGTTGTCATAGTGAAACTCTCGGCAGTCATTGCAGCACGGAGTTCCGGCATAAATCGCATCTGAATTAACACACGCATGTTATTTATCCTCTTCTTCTTGAGATTCTGTGGGAGCTATTTTTATATCACCGTGAACTCCCTTGACTAACGGTTGTATTGCTATCAGTTTTTGAGAATCCATGTCACCCGATACACGGATGACATACAAATCCCGCTTCGGACTTATGAGAATTAGACCATAATCTTCATCAATCTCTAAGTCTTTGATTCCATCTAGTTGCTTCACGGACTCCAAAGAATTGTTAGGAGGCGGTAGATTGAGTGTAATTAAGTAACGCATTTTTCTAGCTTGGTTGACATTCAAGTGGCAAGCTACTTGAACTGTCTCTAAGTGAGCAAAAACTGAATATTCAAAGTAGAACATACGAACAAAAGCTCTTGTACTTTTATTTTTAGAATCCCTACAGCTAGAACAGGGTAAACGCATCTAATTTTTTTATTCCTATATATAGTTTTTAGTGAATTCAATGAACACTATATATAGGAAATTGATTGTCAATAAGCACAATAGCGATGCAGAGGTGCGACCCGTGGCGAATTTAATTACGGGTCAAACGCACCATTACGGTCTTGGGGAGCCAGTGCGGTCTTGGGGGTTCCCCCCATGAGCAACTGGCGTGGTTTCCCCCATGAGCGACTAGATCAAGACAAGGCCGGGTTTATTGAGAACTACCCCCGGTTACCCAACAAGATGCGCTTACCCTGGATAGAGAGGAGAGATAGGACTTAATTTCTGCCCAGAATTTAAAAGCCAGCCGTCAAAGATTCCTAAACAGACTAAGTGCTAACCGGTTCCGCTGGCTCAGTAGCCGCTCCGTTCTCTTCGAGTTCCATTTCCTCATATTTACTAAAGCACTTACGCTTAGCACCTACAGCTAGGTCGAGCACAATCGGTACTTCTAATTTGATCGGAACTTGGAACACACAGGGATTATAGTATTTGTAAGCCATGGGTTTTACCTCTTGCTGTAATTAATTTCAATCAACACATTTATATAATGTCAAATCTAACTCTGGCTTGGCAGTACCCTTGAGGGTACCTTTTATGAGGTGATATGATAGTGTTTCATAACTTAGCCTCGGTATTGGTGGGCATTGCTCATTTAATTTATAGGCTCACTAATTTTAATCTTCCTGATCAATGCCCACCCTACGATTTTTATCTGGTTCAGTATTGGTGGGCATGATTATAGGTTTTGGTCTACAATAAAACTCCTCCCTCCTGAGCTCAGGAGGGAGGAGATATAGGACTTAATTTATGCCCAGAATTTAAAAGCCAGCTGTCAAAGATTGCTAAAGAGATTAAGTGGTAACTGGTTCGGCTGGATCAGTAGCCGCTCCGTTCTCTTCGATCTCCATTTCCTCATACTTAGTAAAGCACTTACGCTTAGCACCTACAGCTAGATCGAGCACAATGGGCACCTCTAATTTGATCGGAACTTGGAACACACAGGGTTTATGGTATTTGTAAGGCATGGGTTTTACCTCTTGCTGTAATTAATTTCAATCAACACATTTATATAATGTCAAATCTAACCCTGGCTTGGCAGTACCCTTGAGGGTACCTTTTTTTCAACTGATGATAGTCTGGCCTAACTTAGGGGGGATATAGGTTTTGGTCTACAATAAAACTCCTCCCTCCTGAGCTCAGGAGGGAGGATATAGAGGAGAGATAGGAATTAATTTATGCCCAGAATTTTAAAGCCAGCCGTAAAAAAATCATTTCAAAGATTCCTAAGGATACAAAGTGGCAACTGGTTCGGCTGGCTCAGTACCCGCTCCGTTCTCTTCGATCTCCATTTCCTCATATTTAGTAAAGCACTTACGCTTAGCACCTACAGCTAGATCGAGCACAATGGGTACTTCTAATTTGATCGGAACTTGGAACACACAGGGTTTATGGTATTTGTAAGGCATGGGGTTTACCTCTTGGTGCAATTAATTTCAATCAACACATTTATATAATGTCAAATCTAACCCTGGCTTTACAGTACCCTTGAGGGTACCTTTTTTCCCTATAGACCTACTTAATCATTAATGGGAGCACATTCGACTTTGAGTAAATCGTCGCGAATCCATCCTTTGGCACCACTTACTGGAAAACCTACTCTGTGCCAACCATAGCCAAAGCTGTCTATTTTGTAATCTGGCTCTGGAGGAGTGCCTGTCAGCACGTAGACATTATCACCCACTAAACCATAACCCAAGCTTCTATAATTAGTTCCTGGTCCAGAACGTAAGGTGATCCGAGAATCGGGGTTGCTAGCAGTTAGGGTGGCTAGACAGTGGGAACGCTCACTAGGAAAAGTATGCTGAGCAAAAGCCTCAGTTGTAGGGACGGTAACTGCAGCAGCTGTAGCTAATAAGAAGATTGCTTTTTTCATTTGTTTTCTCCAATCATCAAGGTTTCTTATTTACTAGTAAAATAGAAATAACAGTTGGAGTGATTGGAGACAGTGCCACTTTATAAGTAGTCCTAAAGCTGACAGCAATAAAACCTTATTTTTCCATAGTTAGCACTGTTTATAGTACAGACAGTTGAGAAACTGGTCTATGGTGGTCTTGTGGGCGGGGAATAGGGAATAGGGAATAGGGAATAGGGAGTAGGGAGATGGGGAGATGGGGAGATGGGGAGATGGGGAGATGAGCAACTGGCGTGAAAACCACTAAGATCTCGCTGCATCGCTGCTACCTGCTGCCTGCTCCCTCCTCCGTGATCCCTAAAAGCAAGCACGAGACTGGCAAAAAAAATCCCCTGGCTTGATCAGCCTAGGGGGGTTTCAGGGATTAATTACTATGAACTAATTCAAAGCCAGCCGTTAAAGATTCCTTTCAAAGATGCCTAAAGGGACTAAGTGGTAGGAGGTGCGGGTGACTCAGTAGTTTCGTTACCTTCCGCCTCTTCGATCTCCATTTCCTCATATTTGTCAAAGCACTTGCGCTTAGCAGCGACAGCGATGTCGAGAACAATGGGTACTTCTAATTTGATCGGAACTTGGAACACACAGGGGTTAGAGTATTTGTAAGGCATGGGTTTTACCTCTTGGTGCAATTCATTTCAATCAACACATTTCTAGAATGTCAGATCTAACTCTGGCTTCACAGTACCCTTGAGGGTACCTTTTTTTTGAGCTGATCAGCTCATGGCCTAAGAGACTGTTTATCAGAGTGAATCTAATCACCGCTTAAGTCGCTGACTATTGGTGGGTTACGGCGGACAGCTCTCTTAAAGCGATGCAGTTGGCCAAAGGGGAGGCAGTGAGGCCAAAGGGGGTTCCCCCCATGAGCAACTGCCGTGGTTTCCACGGGGCAAACAGCGGTGCTCCCGCAGGTGACCCACACAGACCCAAAACCACTCGCTATTGCATCAAGACAAGGTGAGCTTTCAAAATACTTGCCGCCTAACCCACCCTAGGCCAGAATTTAAGCAAAGTTAACTTATATCATGTCGGGATAATTACCCTTAATAAAAATCTCCCCCATCTGACCATCTGACCATCTGACCATCTCCCCAGACTTCCCACCCTCCCTCTAATTATGGGTATTCAACCTGACTTGATATTAGTGATGAGGGGTATTAGATAATAAGCCAGACTTATCTGACCATAATTGAAGGATAAAATCCAAAGATCAGACATTATTTAGAGCGACTACAACCCAAGAGTCTTTGTTATTGAAAATGTAAGCATATGCGCTACGCGCACGCTGCTTGAGGTGCCGTCAGTTGTCAGCCGTCAGCAGACTTAACTCAGATTAAACAAATGTTTACCTCTTTTATTCAACAGGTGTTCGCAAAGGGTGCCCATAGCCCATAAGCTGATAGCTGAATGCTGATAGCTGAATGCTTACTTCAAAATTCCAGGAAATGCTAAAATATTCCATTCGTTTCCTGATTCACTATCTCCGATTCTGGGATGTTCCAGGTCCTGATCGTTATCTTTTCAGACCTTAATTAAGCAACGCCCGTATTTTTTATCCAGATCCCAACGGTTTACCAATAAGTTTTTAGGTATAATATCGCTCCAAATAATAGGTTTGTTTATGTCCTTTTTTTTGATATGAATATCTCTCAATTTCAGCCTCAATATAAGAACTAAACGTTTTCATAACAAATGTATTATTGTTATCGTCTACCCTACACAATCTACATACTTCATTATCAATTAAGTCATTGACCCATTTAATCATATTAGGTAATATATTAAGTTCTACTAATAGCTTCGCCACAGTTTCTTTTTCACCTTCAAAGGCCTCGATATATAAATCATTGTTATTTCTATTGTGCGAGTAAGATAAAACAAAATGTGAGCCACAATATTCCACTAAGGCTTCTTCTCGATAATCGTTGAGATCAAGAAAATAACCTCTATTTAGAAAAACGCCTATATCTTTTAGTAATTGCCCATTCCCACAATCTATACCCACAAGAGTATTGTATACTTTTTTAACTGGTTGGATCTGATGGGGTCTGAGTCTCACAATATTTCCAGATCTTTCTGTGCAATCTTCTTCGTTTAAGCAAGCTAGATATTCTTCAAGATCTACATCTCGAATAAACTGTTCACCAGGACTATCAAATTTTCCAACCCCGACCTCATTAATGCAGAACAAAGCAAACATCACAAATTCAGCAAATCTATTTTTAATCCCGAAGCTCATGCAACCAGGGAAGATTATAGAATGCTCTTTTTGCATGCCGATGATCCATTCTTTTACCTCATATCTAGAATAAATATTTTCTATTAAACCGAGGACAATATCTTTTAATACTTCAACTGTAGGGGGGACAATTGGTATCATTTTTAATACTAATATATAGTTTTTATATAGCCTAAATATTGATCTATAATGCTATAGGTTTTACTCAATGTTTAAGCTCAATAATACCAAATTTTTATACTGATAAATTTAATGCCGATTACTTACAAAGGGCATAATTAAAAATTATAGCAGTTTTCAATTGGGTGCTGAATTTAAGTATGAATTTCTTGGTATTATTTGGCTACTGCCCCAATTATCCCCCAAAATTGGGGGACGAAAGAGAGTTTCGTTCCACCCAAAGTTGGGGGGTTATATCATGTCAGGATAATTACCCTTAATAAAAATCTCCCTATCTCCCCACACCTCCCACCCTCTCCTTAATTATGGGTATTCAACCAGACTTGATATTAGGGGGGCGAAATCATACCCATACTCAGCAACGCTGTAAAAAAAAACCTGGCTTGATCAGCCTAGGGGTATTGCAGAAATTAATAAAAATGAACTAATTCAAAGCCAGCCGTCAAAGATTCCTTTCAAAGATGCCTAAAGAGACTAACTGGTAACTGGTTCGGGGGACTGATCAGTAGCCGCTCCGTTCTCTTCGATCTCCATTTCCTCATATTTATCAAAACACTTACGCTTAGCAGCGACAGCGATGTCGAGAACAATGGGTACTTCTAATTTGATCGGAACTTGGAACACACAGGGGTTATAGTATTTGTAAGGCATGGGTTTTACCTCTTGGTGCAATTCATTTCAATCAACACATTTCTAGAATGTCAGATCTAACTCTGGCTTCACAGTACCCTTGAGGGTACCTTTTTTTTTTGGGCGTTGCTTAATAATGGAATGATTTTAATAGTTTTGTGGAACGGGCATCTTGCCGTGGAACGGGCATCTTGCCCGTTTCATTTTCGCGCGGGCAGGATGCCCACCCCACTCATATTCATTCCGCCCCTCAGCAATGCCAAAAATCGAGGAGCTCTCGCAGGTTGGTAGAGATGCTTGAATCACGTTTGGTTTGATCACGCAGCTTGGCTGGGGTAACTCCAATGGATCTGCTACACGATTCTCTGAAAGAGCCGCTACGCGAACGCATAATTTCCCTGTCAACAGTAACGCGAACGCATAATTTCCCTGTCAACAGTAACGCGAACGCATAATTTCCCTGTCAACAGTAACGCGATCGCATAATTTCCCTGTCAACTGGAATGCGATGCTCTGAAAGAGCCGCTACGCGAACGCATGATTACCATCTCAACTGGAATGCGATGCTCTGAAAGAGCCGCTACGCGAACGCATAATTACCATCTCAACTGGAATGCGATGCTCTGAAAGAGCCGCTACGCGAACGCATGATTACCATCTCAACTGGAATGGGATGCTCTGAAAGAGCCGCTACGCGAACGCATGATTACCATCTCAACTGGAATGCGATGCTCTGAAAGAGCCGCTACGCGAACGCATGATTACCATCTCAACTGGAATGCGATGCTCTGAAAGAGCCGCTACGCGAACGCATGATTACCATCTCAACTGGAATGCGATGCTCTGAAAGAGCCGCTACGCGAACGCATGATTACCATCTCAACTGGAATGCGATGCTCTGAAAGAGCCGCTACGCGAACGCATGATTACCATCTCAACTGGAATGGGATCACATCATTACCCTCTCACACTAAAGCAATGCTCTAAGCCGCTACCAGAATAAACGAAGTAGAGAACAAATATTACTCAACCCTAGAGTCTAATGTTAGGTGCAGCTAATCTGACTTCCCTACTCCCTACTCCCTGCTCCCTCAAAAACTAACCTAATTGAAAACCGCTCTACTACTACGGCAAATCAATCCTTCTGAGCCAAAATGTGTGTAAGAGTATGGATTATTCTGATCTGGCCACAGTTGTTGACCTTTCTCAACTCCAATTTCTTTAACTACCTCTAACTTACCGTCATCGATCGCTTCATTAACTGCCCTATAGACGCTTTCCCATGCTCCATAATCATCAAAAATTATCAATGCATTATTAAATCGCTTTAAACAGTTATCAATATCTTGTTTGATATACTCGTATTTATGACGTGCATCTATTAAAACCACATCAGCAGGAAAGGTTAACTGATTCCAATCAGAAGTATACACATCAAATCTTTGGAATTTGACATGGTAATTAAAAATATTGTTTAATCTTGCTACTCTGAGGTACCTATCGTTAACATCTAAACCTAGATATTTAGTAAAGTGATCGGATA
This sequence comes from Moorena producens 3L, assembly GCF_000211815.1. GTDB lineage: Bacteria > Cyanobacteriota > Cyanobacteriia > Cyanobacteriales > Coleofasciculaceae > Moorena > Moorena producens. The sequence continues at coordinate 57,982 of NZ_GL890907.1, read as the reverse complement.
AGTGCTTTGCCGTCAGCCCCTTGTAACATCCCACCTCTAATAAGGAATATTGTTTTTTCGGTAAAAATTGTTTGACATGATCACGGAATTGTTGGCTAACTGTCCAACAATCTGTTCTTTTATCTACAGGTAAGACTAGATCTTGCCATGTATTCTGTATTCCTTTCAAGATTTCAAGCATAGCTGGTAATTATTAACATTATAACTAGCTATTTAGCGATAATTATTAGCTAGTTGATTTACTTTTTTATTTTACTATATTTCAACAAATATTGACCCCAAATTTCGCAAATCCTATTATCTATAGGATACACATAAATCGGGTAATTACTTGGTTTGATCAAATCCTTATTTAGGCTTACTAAATGAATTGTGAAAATTTTTGTTTCCTGTTCCCTACTCCCTGCTCCCTACTCCCTGCTCCCTTTGCTATTGTAGCAATTATCAGATCATCCCCTGGCTTGACAGTACCCTTGAGGGTACCTTTTCTGTTAAAAATGATTAACGTTAAGTTATTTTAACTCGTTAACCGGTGTCTTTATAAAGTGTGCTAAAAGTTAATACATAGCTGAGACCAAGGGCGGTTGGTGGTGTGGTTAACATTAATCCGGTCTCATACATCAGTTCCGCCAAAAGTCAGTAGCTCAGGCAATAATTCGGATCAGGATGCATAGTGGGCACCATGATTTCGGTTTGAGAATGACGTCAGTCAAACCGATTCAAGTTGACCCGTGACCATGAATGAGAACAGATCAGAACAAAGGTGTTCTATATTCAACCATCCCCCGAGTTTTGAAAAGACAGGGATTTAAGCTAATACATGGGTAGCATGACCAATAATTTAACTAGATTCAGTTGTTCGCGACGGGATTTACTGATAGCTGCACTTGGAGGTGCGACAGCAGCCACGGTGGGCTCAGTAATTCCAGGCGGGATGAAAGGAGTTGCTGCACAGCAGGCTAAATCCTCAGTAGGACCAGTGGGCTTTACCAGTTTCATCCATCCCAGTGCAGTCGTGGGTACTAGGAACTTTAAGATGGGAGCCGCTAGCCTGATTGATGCTTTTGTTACCCTCAAGGGTGCCTCTGCCAAAATTGGTAACGCTGTTAACTTGCAAGACAATACCCGATTGCTCAACTTCCGTGGTCGCTCCTTGGGTCGAGGTAACCTAGAATTGGGGGATGGAACCTTCACCGCCCATGGAGTCACCTTCGTCGGAAGGGTTCGGATCGGACAAGCCTGTGGTACGGGCATCAATGCGATCGTTCAAAATGCCGACATTGGTGACGCGAGCTTTACTGGTTTGGCAGCACAGATTCTGGGAGAGAATCCGAGACGACCCATCAAGATTCCGCCAGCAAGTCTAGTGTTGTTTGGAGCACGGATCTATAGCCAACTTGATGTTAAACCCAATATCATTCCGGTACCTGCTCCATTTTCACTATTCTTTGCTGATGTCGATGAAGAAAACTTAGTACTAGCCCGAGGATTCAACTTACTTTATCGTGCCGCTGCACGCACCATCCCATTTTCTGATGTTGCTGGCAATCCTCGCAATCCTGGGGAGGACTTTCCTAATTTAGATCAAGCCTTTGGAAAGCTATCGGTTGCTCCACCAAGTATTTATAGACGTGGGACCGGAGTCATCCCAGCACGTCAAGCGACTCTGGGAGACTTGGGTTTTGAGCGCTTTGAACCTCTAACACCAGTACCAACTCCAAGCACGCCAGCGGACGATGCTGGGGGAGTGGGCTTGAATGCACCGCCCTCAAACAGTCCTGAAGCTGGTGCAAGGTTCGTTGTCCCTGTGGTAAAGTCCCCCGAACTGATCGATAAAGATGCTATTGTCCTGGGAGGGTGCCAGTTGGCATCAGGAGTAGTGGTTGGTAAGGGGAGCTATATTCTCGGTGATGTGGCTCCCACTGTGTCAGTTGGTAAAGGCACCACTATTGGTAAAAACTCAAGCCTTCATCAGCTAACGTTCACCTCTTGCCGAGTAGGAGCTAGATGCGTTATCGGTGATCGGGTAGTTCTCCATGGTCCACTGGAAATCGAGGATGACGTTACCATTGGCAACGGCACTGTGTTGTTTGGACCGACAGTGCGTAAGGGGGTGAAGATTGGTGCTAGGGTGCTGGTGTTTGGACCGGTGGAGGTCACGGAAGATATCCCGGACGATGCCATTGTAGTGGCACCAGGGAATGAGTTCTTGATTGCACCATCGGCACCGTCTCGCAGCGCACGGATTACTCTACCCCATTCAAATTCAATGCTATCCCAGTGGGGGCGTGCCCAAGCGGCTGGATGCGACTGCGGGTGTGGCGTTGGTGCTCTGGTTCAGATCAGTACTTTAGGTTGAAGTCTTTGCCTTGATCTATGTTGTTTTTCGGGCGTTGCTTAATAATGGAATGATTTTAAGAGTGAGGTGGAATAGGCATCTTGCCTGTCCCTTGATCTTTTGGGGCGGGCAGGATGCCCACTCTACTCCTATTCATGAAAAGACTGACGCAACGCCTCAAGGCAGCTTGTTGGTTGCTGAGCAAATTTTTAATTTTTTAGCGCTGGTTTTGCATAACTTTTGAAAAACAAGCTGATAACTAGGATAGCAACTACAGCAACCTGGCAAAAGTTGACGTTTGCAACAGGTCTTTTAATTAGGAGAAGAAATCCGTGATGAAAAAGTTTGGAATTCTGTTTTTTTTGAGCCTTTTTGCCTTTTTATCACAGGTTAACCCAGCTGAAGCACAGAGGAGGAGAAACACTAACGTTACTATCGAGGCAGAGGTGGTAACAGGCTGGAATCGGCTTTTTGGAAAACCAAGATATCGGTGGGACTTCTTGTCTGCTCCCCTGAACTTGGCAGGAGCAACAACAATGGGTATCTACAACCCCAATGGTAAGGAGCCTCTGCCTCTGACTGCTTCGACACGAAAGGATGCTGTTTTGGCATCAATCGTGGATCCTTTCTTGGAAACAATTTTCCCAGTTTTTGACCTTGAAACCACTGACCCTGGGGCTGTCAACGTACCTCTGCGTCAAATCGATACCTGGGTTTCAGGAGATCTCTCCGTACGAACTCCACTGCCATTTCAATTAGATGCTCCGGTAGTTTCTCGCTCTCAGTCTAATCCGGAATCTCCAAATCCGATTACTGTAGCGGATTGGTTTAAGGCTTCTGGACAAATGCAAATTAATTGCGATTCTAGGGGAAACAACAGGGTCAGAGTCCGACTAAACAATCTGATCCCGAATCGGGTGTACACGGTCTGGGCGATGTGGTATACTGCCGATGGCAATATATTCCCGCAACCATTTGGTGGAGTACCAAATGCTTACGTCACCAATAGTCGAGGAAATGCGGTTTTTAGCAGACAATTGAATTTCTGTCCTCCTGAGGCTGCTAAGAAAGGGATTGATGGTAACAGGCTATTATCAATCATCACTCACCTGCACTCGGATCATATTTTATATGGTGCTGTTCCTGTACCACTGGTGGCTGGTCGTCCTCCTGGCACTGTCTTGCACATGCAGCTGGAATGGAATTTTCCAGGAGTTGGGACAAGATTGATTAAAAAACCTTAGACCTAGCAGCATTAGTAAGCTGTTCAGCATTTAGATTGGGATACCTAAATTAATCAAAGGGAACAGGGAATAGGGAACAGGGAATAGGGAATAGGTAATAACCAATTTAAATGGACATCAGCTTATTATCTTGATGCTGTCGAGAATGGGGAGGGGCTGTGTGCAATGGTTTGCGGGAGCACTTCATACACCTCCCGCGCTCTCTCCCCCTCCCCCCACACGCCCCACACTTCCCGCGCCCCCGCCCCACACTTCCCACACTTCCCACACTTCCCACACGCCCTATTCCCCATCCCCTACCCCCAGGGCTGTAGCAGCACCTAAGTGCTTGAGCAAGGTGGCCTGGGGAAGTGGCCCAAGCAGATGACTCCAAGGCAACACTTGCTCTGTTGACCAGTCGGTATAGACGTAGAAGTCTAGTTCAGGTAACTGTCCTCGCAATTGTTTAAAGGCACGGCGGAAACTGCCTAAGGAATCCCCATAATGCCTGGTTAGTTCTAAGAGTTGGGATAAGCGACGATCCCCTCGGGAAATCAGTGCTTGAATTACTGACCAGTTGTAGCTTTCTGGTCGAAAGTCTATGGCTTGCGATCGCAATTTTTTCTGCAATAACTTGAGGCGCTTCTGGGCTTGGGGATTGACACCAAACCACTGAAAGGGTGTATGAGCTTTGGGAACAAAGGTGGAGCATCCGAGGGTTAAGCCTAGACCGGGGGCTGCTCTCTTAATCTGTTCCATCATCCCTACAGTTTCTTCAACATCTGCTATTTCCTCTCCCGGAACTCCTACCATCCCATAGATTTTGAGACGTTTTAATCCCCCTGCTTTAGCATTCACTGCTGCCTGGATAATTTCGTCATTGCTGAGCTTCTTATTAATAATCTCGCGCAACCTTTGTGAGCCACTTTCTACTGCAATCGTAATGGAACGGGTGTTACGTTTGGTTAGGGTTTGGGCAAGCTTTTCGGTAACTGTATTAGTTCGCACCGAGGCAATACTCAAGCGCACATGGTCGTATTGTGGCTGATTTAGGTAATCTAACAACACATCAAACTCGGGATGCTGGGTGACTGATGCTCCCAGTAAGCCAATCCGGTCTGTTACCTTTAATCCCCGTTCTATAGCTGGAATCAAAGAATCGATCGCGCTAGGAGTACGAAATGGTAAAGTGAGGTAACTGGCCAGACAGAAGCGACACATCTCTGGACAACTGCGCACCACTTCTACCATGTAGATGTTTTCCCAAGCCGCTTTTTCGGTGACCACTGTGGAAGCAGACAGGGTATTGCCCCGATAGGTCTGTTTAGATACCGTGGTAGGAATCTGATCAGACACTGGTTGAATGGATGCGATCGCACTCGTTAGGTCCTGGTAGGTTACCTGATATAGACTGGGTATATAGACTCCAGGGACTTGGGCCAGATGCTGCAATTGAGTATTACGTTCAGCAGTGCGAACCTCTTGATAAGCATCGATAAAATTATCTAGCAGGATTTCCCCATCTCCGAGCAAAATCACATCAAAGAAGTCAGCAAAGGGTTCTGGATTAGCGGTTAACACGGGACCGCCACCAAACACTAGGGGATGGCTAGAGTCCCGTTGTGCTGAGTATAGGGGTATCTCCAAAAATTCCAATCCCGCTAAGATATTGACATAATCCAATTCCCATGATATAGAATAACCAAGTAATTCTGGCTGTCTCGGTAATGGCTCATGGTAATCCGTGAACAAGCGGCTGACCATTAGGTCAGGGCGCAAGGCTAGAGATGCCCACACTATCTGATAGCCGAGACTAGTAATACCGATGTTGTATTGATTAGGAAAGGCAAAAATAGTAGGAATAGCATGGTCGTCAGGAGTGGCTGGTGTAAACAGAAGACGTTCGGAGGAAAATACCACAGGGTTTAAAGAGGACGAATAATGTTGAACAATAGCAAAAAATAAGGTTTAGTTTAATATTTTCATTATGCTTGGTTCATGAGTAAGCATATGGGCTACAGATGGTGCTACTTGAGGTGCCGTCAGCTGTCAGCAGTCAGCTTAATGCTTAAGGGAACGGAGTTGCCGAACTAGCCGGTTTCCTTCAAATTGCTATGGGTTCAGCCAGTGAACTTGAAGATCAGCTGTTACGGGCAGAAGATCTTAACTTAACTATTAGCCAAAGACTATGAATCCCATCTCAGCAGAGGTAACTCAGATCAAACCAATGCTTACCTGTTTTATTCAAAAGCTAATAGCTGTTCGCTGATAGCTGAATGCTGACCTAGTACGTATAAATCCGGATTTTACCCAAGCAGAAGGAAAAAAGTGACAGATCCACTAAATAAAGATTTCAAGCCCTAAAATAGACAACAAGTTATAAGACAAAAAGTTATGGCTGCTTTTGTATTGCTAAGGAGTTGATGTGTCAATATTTTCCCCGAAGCCCCAAGATCGACATAGTCACAACCCTCCGAATCCCTCAAAGAAACTGACGGAGAAATCGGATTTGAATGGGAGTGTTGCGTCTAATGATGGCAAGCACCCCTCATCAAAGCCAAGACGGCGGAAGCGGTCGAGGGTAGTTGCCCAAACTCTAAACGGAATCAAGCGTGTATCTACTACGGTTATCAAACCGCTAATCGGACCAAAAGCAATCTATCGTCGCTCCTGGTTTTGGATCGGACTAGGGGTGGGTGGCAGTGCGATCGCATTGGGTTGGGGTTGGCAAAAGCTAGAAAGCTCTCTGCCAGATTCTACTAAGGATGTCTTGACCTATGTTCGAGATGGCACCATCACGATTAAAGCTGCCGACAGCACTATTATCCAGCAAATTGGGCCAGCTAGCCATGAGACCCTCAAGATTTGGGAAATACCCGAAACCCTGATTGAAGCCTTCATTGCTATTGAAGACCAACGCTTTAAAGAGCATAAAGGGGTAGATTCCCAGGGTATTCTTCGTGCTACTGTGGCTAACCTCAAAGCTGGGGGAGTAGTAGAAGGAGGTAGCACGATTACCCAGCAACTCGCTAGAATTGTTTTCTTTGATCACGAACGCAGCATCGTACGGAAACTCAAAGAAATGCGCATGGCGCAGAAAATTGAGCAGGATTTGAGCAAAGATCAAATCCTGGAGCGCTATTTAAACTTAGTCTATTTGGGTTCCGGTGCTTACGGGATTGCTGATGCGGCTTGGGTCTATTTTAGTAAACCCGTAAAAGACCTGACCTTGGGAGAAATGGCAACACTGGCGGGATTACCCCCAGCTCCTAGTGTTTACTCGCCATTGTTGGAGGGCAAAATCAATAGCTCTAGGCAAAAAGCAGCCAAAGAACGTCGTGATGTAGTATTGCAGCGGATGTTGGAAAATGGCTACATCTCCCAGGCTGAAGCCGACAAAGCCATGGCCGAGCCCCTGAGTATTAAGCCAAGCCAACCGAAGCGACTGGAGCGTAAAGCGTTCTATTTCACGGAATATATTCAACAAGAATTGCCCAAATACGTTTCCAAAGAAGTACTGGGTAAGAAAGGGCTGACCATTGAAACTACAATTAATTTAGAGTGGCAAGATGCCGCTGAAACTGCTGTCCAAAAGACCATGAAAACCTATGGTCGTTACCAGCGGTTTGGACAAGCTGCACTAGTTGCCGTGGATCCCCGCAATGGTCAGATCAAAGCCATGGTCGGGGGTAAGGATTTTAATGACCTAGATAGCAATAATTACCTCAATCGGGTCACCCAAGCTCAGCGTCAGCCTGGTTCTACATTCAAAACATTCGTGTATGCCGCAGCACTAGCAACAGGGATGTCTCCCTATAAAGGCTACATGGATGCGGGGTATATAGTAGATGGTTACGAACCTAAAAACTACAGTGAGAGATTCCGGGGTTCGATCTCAGTGCGGGATGCCCTGATTTCTTCGGTGAATGTGGTAGCCGTCAAAACCCTAGTGGATGTGGGCTGGGAGCCGATTATCAAGCTGGCTCAAAAAATGGGGATTAAATCCAAACTCCATCCCACCTACTCCCTAGCCTTAGGAGCATCTGAGGTAAACCTGTTAGAACTCACCAGTTCCTATGGCACCTTAGCCGCCCAAGGCATTCACCACGATGCTCATGGGATTCGCCGGATTATTGACCAGCACGGTAACGTGATTTACGACCACAAACTCGAGGGTGAGCGAGCTATTGATGCAGAAACAGCAGCCATTGTGACCTGGATGCTCAGGGGTGTGGTTACCGGGGGTACCGGGACAGCGGCTCAAATTGGACGACCAGCAGTTGGCAAAACCGGCACTACGGATGATGCCCGTGACCTCTGGTTTGTGGGCTATATTCCCCAATTAGTAGCTGGGGTTTGGTTAGGTAATGATGATAACAAGCCTACCAGGGGGTCTAGTGCAACTGCTGCTGCCACCTGGCGTCGGTTCATGTTGGAGGTAATCGAAGACTTAGACCGTGAGTCTTTTACTGAGCGCCCCAGGAAGTTATCAGGTAGGGAAGCTACCATTGAAGCTCAGCCGATTAAACCCAAACGAGTTATTAACAAAAAATTTGTTCCCACTACCGTTACCGCTTCCACAAGTCGGTCAAGGAGAAGAACTAGTTCAAGACGAGGTAGTTCAACTAGAAGAGCCAGTTCTACACGGCGGCGTAGTAGTCGGGTCAGGGTGTCTAGGAAGAACTCTCAACCCAAACGGTATTACCGTCGCAAAGCTACAACTAAACGGTCTTATCCCCGTAAAAGTACCACCAGACGCTATACGCCTAGAAACACTGCCCCGAGACGACGGTCAGCACCAGCCAAGCGCAGGTATGCACCAGCACCAGCAAGGCGCAGACCAGCACCAGCACGAGCAAGGCGCAGGCCAGCACCAGCACCCAGAGTTGCTCCCAAACCGGTGGCTCGTCCTAAGCCTCAACGCAGGCCAGCAGGAGGTCCGTTAGCTCCCCCAGCAGCTAGAAAGTAGGTGCTGTTAGCCGTCAGCGGTCAGCGGTCAGCGGTCAGCCATCAGCGGTCAGCGGTCAGCGGTCAGCCATCAGCGGTCAGCGGTCAGCGGTCAGCGGTCAGCGGTCAGCGGTCAGCGGTCAGCCATCAGCCGTGGGCTTTTGGCCCACGCTGCGCGAACAGCTTTGTGGCACAGGCTTCGACCCTGTGACCTAAGCCATAAGCTGAAAGCTGAAAGCTGATAGCTCAATACTGAAAGCTGAAAGCTGATAGCTGAAAGCTGATAGCTGATAGCTGATAGCTGATGGCTGAAAGCTGATAGCTGATAGCTTAAGCTATCGAAGCCATCAGGCTGGATGGTACGATAACGGAAATACCAGAAAATCTAAACCGGCTATGTATGTATTGATGGAAGCAGGCAGTTTTCCCTTGTGGTTTACCCTAGTGTATGTTGTGGGTTTTGTGGCAGCAGTTGTGATTGGCTCCATTGCCTGGTACAACTCTAAACGTCCTGCTGGTTGGGAAGGGTCAGAAACTCCTAATTGGGTACCAAAGATCGATTCAGAGGATAATTCAAAGGGAGAGAGCTAGCTAAACCGGAGTAGTTTGGTTGGGAAAACCGGAAGATTTGACTGAAAAAGAGCCCTGACTTCAACACGGTAAGTTAGGGTTCTTTTTCAGCACTACTAGGGTAATCAGGCCACTGGTCAGAATTTGTTGGTATCTTAGAGATGTCTTACTAAATTCCCAACATGACCGGAGCTGCTGAAACTAAGAAAAAAGGCAAGTCACTCCCCCCAACACTGATCATCAGGTTGGGAAAGTTTGTCTGGACAACTCTCTGGCAAATGATGATGTCGAAGCTGGCTCCACGGAATAATTCTGGAGAGTACATTCGCCCTGCCAGCGAGTTTAGGAATTTTATTGGGACAGAAGCAGAGAATCCTTACCAACCGGAAGCAGGACGCTACTGTCTTTATGTAGGACTCGGTTGTCCTTGGGCCCACCGCACTCTAGTGGTAAGGGCACTCAAAGGACTCCAAGACTCAATACCGGTATTCATTGCCTCTCCTTCTTCCAATCAGGGGATTTGGGTATTTAATCAGCAGCAGGAAGGCTGCGACACGCTTCCTGAGCTTTACGAGCTGGCAAAAACAGGCTACAACGGTCGTTGCACAGTTCCAGTGCTGTGGGATAAACAGAGCAAAACCATTGTCAACAATGAGAGTGCAGAAATTATAGTAATCCTGAACTCACAGTTCAATGAGTTCGCTACTAATCCTACCCTAGACCTTTATCCAGAGGAACTGAAGGAAACCATTGATGTGTGGAATGAGACTATCTACCACGCTGTGAATAATGGAGTCTATCGCTGCGGTTTTGCCCAGACCCAAGAGGCTTATGAGAAAGCTTGCGACCAGCTATTCACAACCTTGGATAAGATTGATCGAGCCCTAGAGACCAGTAGATACCTGTGTGGGGATAGGGTAACTCTGGCAGATGTGCGTCTATTTACCACTCTGTTCCGTTTTGATGTGGTCTATTATGGATTGTTCAAGTGCAACCGTTTCAGAATTCAGGACTACAATAACTTAGGCCCCTACCTGCGTGACTTGTATCAGCTTCCTGGAGTTGCCGATACTTGTAGCTTGGAGGATGTCAAGCGCGATTACTACGGAAATCTGTTCCCCCTCAATCCAGGTGGAATTATTCCCAGTGGTCCTGATTTGGCTAGTCTCCTTAAACCTCATGGTCGGGAATAGGGAGTAGGGAGTAGGGAGTAGGGAGTAGGGAATCGGGAGTAGGGAATCGGGAATCAGGAATAGTGCGATGCTCCAAAAGAGCCGCTACGCGAACGCATCCAATTTAATCCACACGATAGGGTACCTAAATGAATTGTGATAATTTTTGTTACCTACTCCCTACTCCCGGGTGCATCTCAATGCATGAAATTAGGCAAAAATTCTAATAAAATTCCCACACTCCCCACACTTTCCACACTTCCCTTCTTTTTTACAAATATGAGATGCACCCCGACTCCCGACTCCCGATTCCCGATTCCCGATTCCCGATTCCCGACTCCCGATTCCCGATTCCCTATTCCCTTTTAATACTTAAAAGGATATAATTTTTTTACAGATTGCCGAGATAGAACAACAATCGTTAAAATTCCAATAAGTGTGCCAAATGGTCTGAACCAGCAGAGTAGGCAAGCTATCATAAATGAAAACCAATAATTCTTGCTTTTTCTGAGCATATATCCTGAGAGAATGATAGCAAAAGCCAATATTTCTCCAAGGATGAAAAGTATGGCACCAGAAATGACTAGCAAATAGCCAGGCAAGTCCGATGATACATTTCGTGATAACTTAAACCACTCTGATAACTCTCCTGATAAGTCTGCAGGAATTGAGTCAGTTGCACCAATCATGAACAGACCAAAAGGAATATATAACATTAGTATAAACAGGGAGTAAAATCCGCAAAATCCCCCAAACATGTAGTGAGTCCATGATAAGATAGTTAACTGCTTTTTAGGATTTCTCATAACTAGAAATTAGTCGAATTCCCAAACTTCCCAAACTGTCCCAACTTAGCACACCTCCCATACTTCCCTTCAAGACTCTCTAGGTGAGCAAAAGCCTTAGTATGATGAATGGCGGCATTTCGATTCAATGCCACAAATTTTCCTAGTTTAACTCCCTGCGTCATCACCGAAAACTCAAAAAACTGTTTTACCTTCACCATCTTTCCTAGCTCGACGCTCCGGCTCAGGAGATTTTTCTAGTGCGATGCTCCAAAAGAGCCGCTACGCGAACGCATTTTGTCCGGTGGGCATTTGTGCTTTGCAACCCCCAACCCTGGCCGAATTCACCTGAGTGCGATCGCACTACAGAATGCGATGCTCCAAAAGAGCCGCTACGCGAACGCATTTTGTCCGGTGGGAAAAGCTGGTTTCCAACCCCAAATTCTGCCCAAATTCACCGGAGTTGGGCATTGGTGGGCATTGCCCATTTAATTGATCCCTGAACAATTTTGATCTTTCTGAGCAATGCCCACCCTAGGATTGTTGTCAACGTTCCTCCTGAATCACCCTTTCCAATTGCTCAACCAGTGGCACTAAATCATTCGTCACCGTTTCCCAAACAATATCTAAATCGATAGAGAAATAAGCATGGGTCAAACGATTTCGCATCCCAATCATCACTGCCCAAGGAATATCAGCATGTCTCCCCCTACATTCAGCTGAAATTCTACCCGCTGCTTCCCCAATAATTTCTAAATCTTTGACAACTGCCAACACCAACATCCTATCCTTAGCTAAATCCTCTCTCATCTTTCCAGACATAAAACCGAGAGCTTCTCTTGCTGCATCCTGCATATGGTGCAAGCGAGTTAAATCGTCAATTGCTGTCATACTGCACCATCGCCTCAGCCATCACTCTGTCTCGAAAATAAATACTTAATTCCTTAGGAGTTCTTAAATCAATCTTTCTCCCTTCTACTAGTTCTGAAAGTTCTATTTCCATACTGGCTAACGTAAATAAACCAGGGGTTTTGCCTGGTTCAAATTCTACTAAAAAATCCAGATCACTCTCCGGTGTAAAATCATCCCTCAACACTGAACCAAATAAAGACAATTTGCGAATATGATGACGCTGGCAAAATTGCTCTATTTCTTCCTTGGGAATCTTAATTGGTAACACCGGGCTTTCACTCATTTCTCTTCTGGATTTTTATCAGATTTTTGGGTATTGGTGGGCATTGCCCATTTAATTTATCGGCATTTAATTTTGAGCTAAATCAGCAATGCCCACCCTACGAGTCGATTCTCATTTCTTGATTTAATAGTGTTTCTGGAAAAGGGTTTTTCGGTTTTAAAAGAATCCCATCTCCGGTATCAATTGCGATTAACTCAAGACCTGTTTCCCAGTGATGAGCATCTCGCAGAGACTTAGGAATAATAACTTGACCTTGACTCAACAATTTTGTCGTTTCCATAACCTAAGCATTCAGGGGTCAGCTGTCAGCCGTGAGGCTTGGCCTTTGGGCTACGCTACGCGAATGGCGCACGCTACACCGAACAGCTTAACATAAACCTCGTTCCCATAGCGTGGCCTTTGGCCTTCGCTACAGTGCGATTGACCTTTGGTCACGCTACGCGATTGACCTTTGGTCACGCTACGCGATTGACCTTTGATCACGCGGGGCGCGTTCGCATTTTGTAGCATTTTGTAGGGTGGGCATTGCTGGTTTCCAACCCCCTATGCTGCCCAAATTCACCTGAGCAATGCCCACCAACCAAGTACCCATGGATTCTTGGATATTGGTGGGCATTGCCTATTTAATTGATCGCCGTTTAATCATGATCTAAATTAGCAATGCCCACCCTACGATTCGATTCCTGGTTTGTACAGTCGCAGTTGAGTTTGATAGATATGATCAACATTTTCATCCAGTAGATACTTAATGGTCATTTCCCTTCTTGATTGCTTCTCGTTCAGCCTTGAGTTGCATCAGCTTGACCACAACTGGGGAAGGATTTTGCTGCTGTTGTTCTAGCATTTTACGACCATGGTCTAACCAATTAGTGAGGTAAGTACTGACCGTTTCTTGGTTATGCAGGTAATACAGAATCGTAGCATAAATTTGCTCTAGTTCCAGGGTTGGATAACTTTGGGAAATTTCTTCAGGAGTACGTTGACGATGGATGAAATCATAGAGGATGGTTTCAATTCCTACTCTTGTGCCTCTGACTCGGATATCATTAGGAGCAAGAAAAACAAAATAATCTTCCAGTTGCATGATCGCTCTGAGAACTCTGTTGTTATCTTGATCCTACACAAGAAGCAAGATTACACATTTGGTAGGGTGGGCATTGCTGGTTTCCAACCCCAAATTCTGCCGGAATTCACCTGAGCAATGCCCACCAATGGTTGATAGCGATCGCATTTTGTCGGGTGGGAAAAGATTATTGGGTATTGGTGGGCATTCCCCATTTCATTGATCGGGGTTCAATTTTGATCTTTATCAGCAATGCCCACCCTACAATTCTCTCAATTCTCAATTCTTCATTCTACATTATTTTGGGTATTGGTGGGCATTGCCCATTTCATGGTTCGGCGTTCAATTTTGTTCTTTCTAAGCAATGCCCACCCTACAATTATCGCGACTCAATTCTTAATTCTCAATTCTTCATTCTACATTATTTTTGGTATTGGTGGGCATTGCTCATTTCATGGTTCGCCGTTCAATTTTGATCTTTCTAAGCAATGCCCACCCTACAATTCTAAATTCTAAATTCTAAATTCTAAATTCTAAATTCTAAATTCCTAATTTTTCTGAGGTGATAGACTTAGGGTAGAACAGTGAACCTGGATTTTAGGACGTAGTTCAATGTTGATTACGGTCTTTATTGCTTGATTATCGCGGGGGACTATAAAGGAAAATTTTCCTTGATGATAGTCTATAATTTCGATGGATTCTATTAATTCAAAGCTCAGGATTGCTTTGGACTCTCCGGCAAGCTTTAGCTCTATTTGTATAGATTCAGTAATGGTATTAACCCCAAACTTGAGAGTGGTATCTGAGGTATCGGTTACTTCGTAGCACCAATAACCATCCTGAGCTCGAACAGTTTGAGGTTCAGTGCAGAATAACTCTATCAAGGCAAGTGAATCCCAGTCACTCTGTAGTTTGATTGTTTCCACAAGAGCCTACCCGAACCTGGTTGAACACTTGATCAGGATTGATATCTAAAGCCTGTATTTGATACTTCTGACGAAATTCGCCCAAAGCTGGCCCAAATCCTAAATTCTCTGATAAATTCTCTGATGCCAAGCGTTGATACTCCCGGAGTGATAACACAATCACTACAGGTTTACCCAGGCGCGTAATCTGTACCGGCTTACCCTGTTCGGCATCATGGACAATTTCAGCAAAGCGTACGTGAGCTTCCGCTAAGTCGTATCCTTCAGACATTTTTCGGGTTTTTAGCTATAGGGCTATGGTTCATGGCTATAGTCTAGCTAAATCCCTAGTGCGATGCTCCAAAAGAGCCGCTACGCGATCGCATTTTGTAGCTTTTGTCGGGTGGGCATTGCCGGCTTCCAACCCCCAATCCTTCCAAAGTATCCCTATACTAGAGTAGGTGTAGCTAAATAAATTAGCTTGGAAGGCAATCCCGGACGCAAAGCATAAAGCAGTGAGGTAAGCTGATGGTTTGGAGAATTGAAGAGGCACAGCAAAAGTTATCTGAACTGATAACTGCTACAGCTACTGAGCCTCAGTTGATTTACGACCACAATCAACTGGTGGCGGTGGTGGTAGAGGCTCAGACTTTTCAAGAGTTCTTGGCTTGGCGTCAGCAGTGTCAAAAGCCCTCAATAGCCGAGGCTTTCGCTCAATTGCACCAGCTTTGTGTTGAAGAAAACTACACTCTTGAAACGTAAGTATTCAGCCGTCAGCTATCAGCTATCAGGCACTTTAACTGCATGGGGTCGGATTAGTGCGATGCTCCAAAAGTGGGCATTGGTGGGCATTGCCCATTTAATTGATCGCCGTTAAATCATGATTGAACGGCGCAATGCCCACCCAAAAATTCGATTCCCGATTGCCGATTCCCGATTGCCGATTCCCGATTATACTTGACCCCTGCTTGGGGATTGGTGGGCATTGCTCATTTAATTGATCCCTGAACAATTTTGTTCTTTCAACAGCAATGCCCACCCAAAGATTCTCCCGACTAAATTCGCGCATTCGCGCATTCTTTAGAGCTTATCTACCCGACATTGGGTTAACCCTTGAGCTTTTTTAGCAAATTTCTGATCAAAGGTGTAAAACTCTGAACAATGCTGACTCAGGGCTAAATGAAAGGCATCAGCAAAATCTAAACCATTTTCATGCCATTGAATAACTTGAGCCATCAAGCTAGGGTTGCTAAGATGAACATTGGGTAAACCAAAAAGATTTCTCAACCCTTGACAGATAGCGGCGGGTTTGAACTTATAAGCAAAACGCAAAACCCATTCCGTTTCTAGAATTACCGTATCTGCAATAAAAACCTCTTGCTTCCTGAAAATCTCTACACTCTTGTTGAACTGTAACTGATCATCCTGAGTCAATAGCCGAACAACTACATTCGTATCAACAGCGATCATGCCATAACTCCTCTATCCCTTGCCGAATCGCCTCATCCATATCCTCAAGACTTTTAGGAGTGCCGTCATACTTTAAACAACCAGCCACTTGATTTAATAGTGTTTCTGGAAAAGGGTTTTTCGGTTTTAAAAGAATCCCATCTCCCGTATCAATTGCGATTAACTCAAGACCTGTTTCCCAGTCATGAGCATCTCGCAGAGACTTAGGAATAATAACTTGACCTTGACTCAACAATTTTGTCGTTTCCATAACCTAAGCATTCAGGGGTCAGCTGTCAGCCGTGAGCCTTGGACCCACGCTACACCGAACAGCTTAACATAAACCTCGTTCCCGTAGCGTGGCCATTTCCTTAGTGCGTACGCATTTTGTAGCATTCTGTAGGGTGGGCATTGCTGGTTTCCCACCCCAAATGCTGCCGGAATTCACCTGGGCAATGCCCACCAACCAGAGCACCCATGGATTTTTGGTATTGGTGGCCATTGCCTATTTAATTGTTCGCCGTTAAATCATGATCATTTTGTAGGGTGGGAAAAGCCTGTTTCCAACCCCCTATGCTGCCGGAATTCATCTGGGCAATGCCCACCAACCAGAGTACCCATGGATTTTTGGATATTGGTGGCCATTGCCTATTTAATTGTTCGGGGTTCAATCATGATTGTAATTAACAATGCCCACCCTACGATTCGATTGCCGATTCCCGATTATGATTGGATATTGGTGGGCATTGCCTATTTAATTGTTCGGGGTTCAATCATGATTGTAATTAACAATGCACACCCTACGATTCGATTGCCGATTCCCGATTCCCGATTATGATTGGGTATTGGTGGGCATTGCCCATTTAATTGTTCGGGGTTCAATCATGATCTTTATCAGCAATGCCCACCCTACGATTCGATTCCCGATTCCCGATTCCCGATTCTAATTGGGTATTGGTGGGCATTGCCCATTTAATTGTTCGGCGTTGAATCATGATCTTTATCAGCAATGCCCACCCTACAATATATCTCCCGACTCCCGACTCCCGATTCCCGACTCCCGATTCCCGATTCCCTACTCCCTACTCTACTTGAGCACCAACTACCTCCGATGGCTTAGTGTTGTTTTCCGCTGTATCAGTCGGTTCCCCTAAGGTTTCTTCGAGTACCTGAATTGCGCCACTGATCCGGAGTAAAGTTTCTCGGAGGTTAGCTTGTTTCGCTTCTAGTTCGGCTAGCATTTTTTGACCAGCTTCATATTCAGATTTTAGGGATTGTAAGCGTTGTTCGAGTTTTTCTTTCATGGTTTAGTTTAATCAGTAAGTAAAAGGTATTTCTAGGTAAAAATCGTGGTCAATAAACTATGGATATTGGGTTGGTTGGGCATTGGTGGGCATTGCCCATTTCATTGATCGGTGTTCAATAATGATCTTTATCAGCAATGCCCACCCTACGATTGTTGTTGTTTGGTTGGGCTTTCAATCCCATCATTTTACCCTACCTCCCAATCTTGCTCAACTTAGTCATCTGACACTAGTTGATTTAGTTGAAGTTCCAATTGATTGATCCGTTGTTCATAGTTGCTGCTCTTGTGAGCCATATCTTTGATAACTTCAACTAAGTACATACTGATTTTTCGGTAATTAATTGCTTCAGGTAACCCCTGTTGGTCGTAGTAAACAAGTTTGTTAAGACCAATCTCGTGAAGCTCTTCAGCAATGTATCCAATTTCCCAACGATTGGGATGGTTAGGTCGTGTATAAGTCTTGGGTTCTACTGTCAAAATTTTAGAAAAATCGTCTTCCAGAGAAATGATATTTTCCTTCGATCTAGCGGAAGAATTGTCGTAACATATTTGTTTAGTACTGTCATCCCACTGCACATTGCGATCATCACGATAAGGTAAAGACCCAACATATAAACTGTTTGTAATTGAGACACTGCCGTGGACTTTTAAATAATCCCAGAGCTTAACTTGCCTTCCCACTGATGTACCACTCCTTCCCAGAATCATCAGAGCATCGTGGTTGGCGGCATTCTCAATAGCAGCATAACCATCAGCATTTCCTATTCCAGTGTGGTTATGATTAGTTTTTGTAAAGTAAATATCTGAATTACCTGCACGAATCTCACCATCTACCAACAGATTAGGTGTGCCAATCAAATGAAAGCTCTCATCATCTGTAAATCTTGCCCAAACTTTATTACTTTCCTCCGGTTCCCTGATTTCTAGATTCTCACCATTTCTGGCTATTTCCCAATCATTTGTTGAAGGTCTGAAGGCATCCTTTGCCCTAACAATTCCATCTACAATTAGTTCTCCATTACCTTTTGGTATAAGGTTAATATCCTGATCAGTATTACTTCCAATCGCTTCGATCCGATTGTAGCCAATTCCAATCCCTTGGGTGAGATTTTGGGCGTAGAATGCCCCGATATCAGCATCTGCGTTGTTATGGCTGGCTCTAACTCTCAATTCACCGCTTTCCACATGAAGCTTCTTGCTCGGTCCAGTTATCCCGATACCAAGGCTACCTGCAAAGGAAGAGTTGCCTGTACCTTTGACAGTCAAACCACCATTGGCTGCTGTGGTTAACACCATTCTCTCATTAGTGCCATTAGTATCTCTCCAGGAGTGGTTGCCATTGGCAGCATAAAATAAAGTCTGACTATTGATACCCAGTCCGTATCCATCCCAAAGTTGCAATTTTAGGTTGTTGGTAGTGTCACTATTTGTAAAGACAATTTGTTGAGCACCATCGAGTTGAATCTCGCCTGCGCTAACCGTCAACTTCCCTTGTACTTTTAATTTCGATGAACCTGGATCTGTTGTGCCGATACCAAGGCTACCTGCGAAGTAGTTATCTCTAGTACCTCCAAACCATGCAGAATTGTCTGCACTGCCAGTCCATCCATCATGCTCTACAAATAAACGAACTGCTTCCCCTTCGCTTCTGACTTGGAAGATAGGCTCACCAGCATTGGGATTGGATTGGACTCGATAGACTAAGCCGGTTGCCCCTTGAGTACCGTCACCGCGATGATTATTGCTGTTGGGAGCTTCCATCAGCAGAGTACGCTCACCAGAGGTGTTGCTGCTAGCACTAAAGCTGCCAGTGACAGTTAAATTCCCTTGTACTTTTAATTTTGATGAACCTGGATCTGTTGTGCCGATACCAACCTTGCCTGCGAAGTAGTTATCTTCAGTACCTCCAAACCATGCAGAATTGTCTGCACTGCCAGTCCATCCATCATGCTCTACAAAGAAACGAACTGATTCCCCTTCGCTTCTCACTTGGAAGATCGGGTCACCGTTATTGGGATTGGATTGGACTCGATAGACTAAGCCGGTTGCCCCTTGAGTACCGTCACCGCGATGATTGTTGCTGTTGGGAGCTTCCATCAGCAGAGGTCGCTCACCAGAGGTGTTGCTGCTGAAGCTTAAACTTCCATTTACTGTGGTATCACCAGTGACACTCAAATCCCCATCAATAACAACCAAACTACTGGCACTATTACCACCAGAACGCAGGGTCGGTCCAGTGATTGCACCACTATCCAAATTACCACTAGGCAAACGCACTCCAGAATACTCGCGTACACTGAGATCAGGAGTCACATTACCGCTGCCATCAATTGCCAGCTTTGTCAGAACAATCGAGTCCTCAGGCACATTTCCCAGGGTAGCAACTTGGATATTGGGCTTTTCGTGCCAGCGCCTGGCACCACTGCTACCCAAACCTCCATCAGTTGTCTGATCCGATTGTTCTTCTTGATAGGAAATAACTAAGTAAACTTCCTGATTTTTGTGGGCACTGAGATCAATTGGCGGAGAGTTTGTACTCAGAATAATCTGTCGGCCTTGACTGTCAAGAGCCGTACCAGGTTTGACAATCACCTGATTAGTAGCAGTCTCAAGAGTCAAACCATCACAAATGCCCGAAACCCGGAGGAATTGGTCTAGGCGGCGCTGTCGGTCAATATGATATTTTTGTTCATCAATAAAATCCTGGTCTTTTAAAAACTCACCATCGAAGTAGCGTACTCGCTTGTCAATGTAAGGATACTGAGTATAATCTGCCATTTTAATTCTCCCTTAGTTACGATATCGTTGTGGTGCCCAATAGTGTAGTCTCCCCAACGATGATGCCTGGTTTACTTTCAGTGGGCTGATTAATAATTTGCATACCGGGTATTAACACCCGCAAAGCATAAAAGGTGTGAGCTGGTTTCTCCTGATTCACAATTGCCTTAGCAATCTCTTCCTGACGTTGCAGCAGTTTAGGGTCTCGCTCGTTCAAGGTGATTGTCACCTGGAAGTAATGAGCAGGTTGTTCAAATTCGTAGATTTTGACCTCTTCTTGAGTGTAAAGTTCTAGCATTTGCTTCACTCCCGCCTTAGTCCCTCGTTGGCGATAGAGAGGCACAATATTGCTGATAAATCGGCGTTTAGTCTCCTCACTCCAATCATCTCGCAAACTTAAAGCCACCCAACTGGCCAGCCAAGGTATAAACTCAGTTGGTGCTATCTCTGACTCTACTGGTAAATCAGGATGATTATAGGGATTGAAGTAAGTAGGGATACGGTCAATGTACTCTTCTAGAGCCAACTGCTCAGGATTCGGATCATCAGTATCCCTGGGTAAAAAGCCACTCATTACCCGCTCCAACGCTAGCAGGAACCGACCAACAAAAGGGTCTTCCTGAAAGTTAGCTGGTAGATAGTTTAGATAGCTACTTGGGTTGTTGGACATAAGCGCGTTTGTATCTAGGTTTTAAACACACGAATTGTTGAAAAAGGGAATAGGGAATAGGGAATAGGGAATAGTGGGGAGATGGGGAGATGGGGAGATGGGGAGATGGGGAGATCACTTGCCTGTTCCCGATTCCCTATTCCATCCTGGGAGTTCCTTGAGGGCATCGGTGGGCATTGCCCATTTAATTGATCCGGGAACTGATCAAAGAGCTTCCGAGAGCAATGCCCACCCTACTACGATTCCACTCACTGTTCCCTACTCCCTACTCCCGATTCCCGATTCCCGATTCCCGATTCCCGATTCCCTGTTCCCTTACTAGCTAGTTAATTGCCATTGCTCCCCTATGTATTCCATGATTACTAAATTCAACTTTACGTTAAAGTCTACTAACTCATAGTTTTTAAGCTTAACTCTGATCAGCTCTTTTTCGATAAACTGGTAGGTGTCTTTCGGTTTACTGCGTTCCTCCCGCCAGGTTCCTAACTGAACCACCTTTGTACCTGTGGTTGGAGCTTGGCTGAGAGCTTGTTTGAGGGTAATTTTATTGCTGGAAAAATCAACAGTGTCAATTTCTCGATTTTCTGGATTGCTATTAGTAGGAATGATCCCAACCGTATCCCCCGCTGCCAATCCCGTTACTTGATTCACCTTGAACTCAAGGTTGGAGATAACTTCGGTAATCTCAAAACTAAGGGGACGGAAAACCATGGTACCTAGTCCATAAGCTTTATTTAAACCTGAAGACAAGGTCAATTGTTTTAGTCCTTCCTCAATACTACTAATAGTATAGTATTCCTGATCACTACTGCTGGGGTCTAGTTGAATAGTATCCCCTAGGTTAAAACCGGTGGTGTCTTGAACCGTAATCTGAGTCTGGGATCTTGAGCTTGCCTGAGTTAAAACAGTAGTGGTTAGCTCATGAGTATGAACCATGACATCCTCGACATAGTCCACTCCAGGGATGCGATCCAGTAATTGATATAGCTCCGAAACGTAAATACTCCTACCAAAAGGCCAACCCTGACCATCCCAATAAGACTGGGAATTAACTGGGTGGAAGAAAGCTTGTGCTTCCTGGTTTGCCTGGTCTTGAACCTGCTGGGCATTGCCCCCCGCCACTAGATAGAGTCGCGCCCAAACTCGCAAGGGTAGGTAGTCTGGGGTAACTACGTGATGGCGTACAGTCAGCAACCGCCGTTCATCCAAGAAAGACCATAAGCCTTGCAACAGTGAAGCAGTGATATTGGGTTGATACCAACTGGCTCCTTGGATAGTTCCATGATTTTGGTTAGCAGTCTTATCCTTAGCAATGCTACCAGAGCCTTCACCCAAATCCCAGCAACCAACTAATCCCTTTTCTGTACCTTTAAGAAAGTCATTCATCTCCTGTTTAATGTCTGCCTGCAAGCGGACTCCCTCCCAAATCCGCAATTGAGTAATTATGCCTTGGAAATAATTGCTTTGGTTACCTCGACAGCCAAGATAAAGGGATGAATTATTAATTGTATTATCTGAAGTGATATCTTCAGTAAAGCCTTCTAATTCTCCATCAAGATATAAGTACAGTGTTGAACTATCTTTTACAAAAGCAACGTGATGAAAGTTGTCATCATTAATCGCTTTGGTAGAACTAATGGTAGCAAAGTTAGTACCATCACTTCTAGTTACCTGTAATTTACCCGATTGGTTTTCATATCTAATCCCATAAGGAAAACCCCCAGAACCACTACCTTTTTCTAGGATACTATTATGGGTTTCTTGGGTTCTAGATTGTACT
Organism: Moorena producens 3L; assembly: GCF_000211815.1. GTDB lineage: Bacteria > Cyanobacteriota > Cyanobacteriia > Cyanobacteriales > Coleofasciculaceae > Moorena > Moorena producens. The sequence continues at coordinate 35,801 of NZ_GL890907.1, read as the reverse complement.
TTTTCAGGTCTTACCCAAAGTTCAATAGCAAAATCGTGATCGTTAGCAAAATTGAGTTGGTCTGAGTGAGGGATTTCCAGATAATCATCCTGGCCATCAAAGGAGAGCAAACTGTAGTTATCAGCCAACGTTTGAGGAACCACCAGCAAGCTAATGTTTCCTGGGGCTGGTTCTTCTCTGGCAGTTGGTTCACTCAAAGCCAGATTCTGCTGAGAAATGCATTTAGCCCTAGCGACTACCCCAAAAGGACCAAGAGCCTTAGCGGTTGGTGTTTCCTGCCAGTCTTGTAGTACCAGTTGTTCAAAGTCCTCACTACTGACTGCCCGGTAGCGTTGCCGCAAATCCACAATGGTTTGCTGCACTGCTGTCTCCAAATCCCCTTCCAGCTGCCACTGGGAACCATTAAGCAGCTTCAGAAACATTTTTTGGTTTTCATCTGGAATCTGATTAGTCCGGTAAATCACCATCTCCGTCAACCAAGCCAACATCTCGATCAAGATGATGCCAGGGTCAGTAGGATTGTGGTCAGTCCAATCAGGATACTCTTTCGGTATTAGAGAAATAGCCTCTTCCAAAAGGTCAGCATAAGTACGGTCATCTAGGTTAGGTAGTGGTAGTGGCATTTGTCATTAGTTGGTTGTGAGAATTTAGAATGTAGAATGTAGAATTTATAATTTATAATTTAGAATTTAGAATGTAGAATTTATAATGGTGAAGGCAGAATGGTGAAGGCAGAATGGTGAAGGCAGAATGGTGAATGGTGAAGGCAGAATTTAGAAGTTAGAATGGTGAAGGCAGAAGGCACAAGGCACAAGGCAGAAGGCAGAAGGCAGAAGGCAGAAGGCAGAAGGCACAAGGCACAAGGCACAAGGCACAAGGCACAAGGCACAAGGCACAAGGCACAAGGCAGAATGGTGAATGGTGAATGGTGAATGGTGAATGGTGAATTCTAACTTCTAACTTCACCATTTTAACTTCTAACTTCACCATTTTAACTTCTAACTTCACCATTTTAACTTCTAACTTCACCATTTTAACTTCTAACTTCACCATTCTTAATTCTACATTCTTAATTCTACATTCTTAATTCTTAATTCTACATTCTTAATTCTTAATTATACATTATTAATTCTTAATTCTACATTCTTAATTCTACATTATTAATTCTTAATTATACATTCTTAATTCAATAAGACTGACCCAAACTAATCTGATGTTCACCGGAATAGATTAGGAATCGGTTGCTTTGTTCCTCAGGTATCTCGCCTAGGTCAATGGAGAGATAGTTAACATAATTCACACCTGGGACGGATTCGATTAACCGATACAGGTCTGATTTATGGGGTTGACGACCAAAAGGCCAGCCTTGACCATCCACGCCACCAGTCAGGGGATGTAAAAAGTGGTTCAGGGCATCGTTGACCCCAATTACAACTTCTTCGGCAAGGTCTAAGGAGAGGGGTACAACCTCAGCTGTGACTGTAACTTCTACCCAATAGGGTCCCGTCACTCGCAGGTCTAGGGTGGGGGCACAGCGAGCCAGGATGTATTCTTCTACTAAGTCGAGCAAACCAAGACTGGGAGTAGGTTGCCGTGCTGAAGAATCCGGTAGAATAATCAGTTCCACTTGACCGACATCGTCTCTGTCTAGATAAGGGCTATTGTCAGCATGGTCACTTGTGGTCTTGGGGGGTAGGTTGAAATTTCCTGTCAGAGAACCATCAGGGTACTCGATGGTGACATCACCGCTAACGTTAACATCGCCCAAGTTGACCATAGTCACGTACCATTCGCTTCCAAGACTGAATTGGCTGGGTGTGACTGGGTAACTCAGTTCGCGTCCGCTAGCTTCCTCGGTAAAGATTTTTTCCTCATAGGCTATGGTCTGTCCTGGACCATTAATCTTGACCTGTAGCTGATAGCTGGTTGGGGGATTATTACCCTGGGACCATAAACTGACCGTGATCGTCCCTGATTGCTCCAACGGCAGGTAGTAGTTTGGCAACCACTGTAAGTCTTTTGGGTTAAATTCAGGAGTAATTGCCCATGCCCTAGCTACATCGGTAGATGCTTGGTAGACCAAATCCTCAATGTCTTCGGCAGTTACAGCTTTGTACCGATGGCGCAATGTCTTCGGCCCTTGTTCCTTCACCCACTCTAGAGACTCCTGATCGGCTCCACCACTAGCAGCTTCTAGGTTAGTGACACTATCTACATAAGGCACTGTGGTCTTGAGTTCGGTGATAGTCTCAGCTGCTTTATTACCCTGTTTACCACCACCAGTGCGGTAGTAAACCATACGGATATTGTTGCTACCTAGGGGTGGTATCCTTCCCTGTTGGTTGTTGCCAAAGCTTACTTCTCCCGTCAGGTGATTGAGAACATAGTGACGGTCTTCCGGTCCGGAACCATAGAAATCTGATACTTCTTGCCAAACTAACCACACCTCCTCTTGTAGATCCGTTTCTTCCTCTTCCTGGACCTCTAGTTGTTGACCGTCTAACACAGGAAATTGGAGGGTGGAGAAGGTCTGATTGGGATTCCCATTACTCGAACCAAGGATTTCATTCTCAATGGTGGTTGCCTGGGTTGCCCAAGTTGTATTCAGCAGCAACCGCCGTAGTCGGGGTGGCACTCTAAAATCACCCCCTTGCCAGCGAATTCGCAGCCAATATAATTCTTTACCAAATTCTGATTGCTTTGTCAAGTCAGTTGGTCCAATAAACTGGACTAAACCCGGTTGACTCATGGCAGCGGTTTCATCAGCTTCCACGCCTAAACGCATCCAACGGTCAGGACTGGTATATTCAGGGCTGGAATATTCTCCTACTACCACTGCTGGCTGAGTTATGGTAGGACTTGTGGCCAATTCCCCTGGTGCTGGGGGTTCTACCTGGGCATAGATAGTGGTGGAGCGGTTGGCGAAGGGGGCGTCAAAGCCTAGGTAAAGGGTGGGTCTCAGGTCTTGAGTGGGAGTAAAAGCCTCAAAGGGGGAGCCATCTTGGTTAGCTTGAGTGGTGCAATCTACATAAGTGAAATCATTGTAGGTCAAGCAAGCTGAGAGAGGGGAATCACCTGAGTTGTAGCTATAGCTTAGGGTGAGGGATTTTAGCACTGGTGGAGCTAAAGCTGAGGCTGGTAGGAGTACCACACTCGTTTCCACTGGATGAGATTGAGTGAGGTTGCTCGTCAGGGTGAGGGTATTCTCGTTGAAATTGATACTAGCAATCTCCAAGTCTTCCTGCTTGTCAGTACCTGGATCAATCCGAATGCGATCGCTAGGCAAAAAACCTCTGACACTATCTACCTTGATGGTGTTGATACCACTGCTGACCTCTTGTTCAAAAAGTTCCACCGTTGCTCCACTGGCATGGTCGGAATAGATAGTATTGGTCAGAGTTAGGGTATTAGAGCTAATACTACTAATTTGCGCATATTCCGGTTGACTAGTGTCTGCCCCAATCAGAATAGAGTCATTATCTTGAAAGCCACTAGCGCTACTGACCTGTAGGGTATTGGCTCCACTGCTGACAGCTTGAGTGAGTGTGGTGCTAATGGCACGAGATGGCTGGAGTGTGGTACTGGTTTCTTCTGCGGTAGCTTCCTCAGTACCATAATTACCCGTGATAATCCGAGCACGAAGCCAATAATTACTTTCCCCATTTACTGGCTGGGGTCCCATCTGGTCAGGGAGGGTGAAAGTAAATGCACCGCCAATCGTGAAGTTGGCAGCAGACAGACCAGAACTATTATGTTTAACTATCTCCCAAGTACTACCATTCCAGACTTCCCAGCGGACTTCCACACCCCCAGTGGTATTAACCGGTGGAGCATCACTACTTAAAACCAAATCAACGGTAACTTCAGCTCCAGGTTTGGATAAAACCTCCTGACTAGCCAGATAAAAGGTATCGTTGAAACCAGGTTCCTCACCAAAGGGATAGAAATCTTTGCTCAGATCCAGTTCATCGGTATCGAAAAAGCACAACTCTGGTGCTACATCACTGCCATTAATCTGCACACTGGCACTAATGTGATTGATCTGTGGCAATAACTGAGGTGGAGGTAAAGGAGTATTGGTAAGCTGAGCTTTAAGCCAGGCAGCATTGATCCCATTAATACTCTCCTGACTGGGGACTGGCAGATTCTCAATGGACACTTCCCACTCACTGTCACCTGAATTAGTCAAGCTTGGGAAGGACTTGCTAATTTGGTTCTGGTCGTCAATGTCTAGACGGGCCAAACGGATATGACTATTCGCTGGTTTGCTAGTATCGGTCTCAGCAATCAGTTCCACCACTGGTTCTGAGTCACTGTAGGAAATTACTACTAGCCTAGTTTGATTGGTGTTGCTGCTCAGGTCAAGGTCATATTTTTCAAGGAGATTAATCTCTCGACCTTGGTAATCTATCGCCTTTCCAGGTTGGACGATAACTTCACCATAGCCAATTTCAACCTCTAAGCCCTCAATAATTCCTAGTATTGGTTTCCAAACCTCACCATTCCAGTAAGACCAAGTGATTGGTACTGCTGCTAACCCAACTGCATTAGGAGAGTCAATGGTTAGGGTGAGAGTTTTCGATTCAGGTAAGGTGAGCAGCTCGTCACAAGCCAAATAGAGGGAATGTTCGATGGGCTGATCCCCTGCAAAGGTTAGAAAAGCAGCATCTTCTTGACCCGTTGCTTGCTGAGTGCGATCGCTATAGCGGTCTTGTTCTGGTTCCCGCACAAACACTGCTTGCAGCTGCACATTGGTCAAGGCTAAATCACGCTCGGTCTCGAAAATGACCTCTTCTTCCTCTCCTTCTGTGGGCGGTGCTGCCACCTCCGTCTGAGCAGGAACCAAGGCTTCTGTGCTACCAGTTGCCAAATAAAAGGTCAAGGGTACTCGCGCTGGTCTAGGTGGTCCAATGCTAGTGCCAATCAAATCCAGAAAGGCGAGGAAGTTTTTATCCGGGACTTGATTGATGCGATCGCTGACAATCGTTGCCAGATGACCAAAAATACGAATTAGTGACCGACCACCATCCGGCTTGTTATCTGCCAAAGGACGCCAGTCTGTGAACGCCTTAGCGCACGCCTCCGTATAGGTAACGATGTCTTCATAGCTACGTTGATCAATCTTTGGAGCTTGCATAAGAAATTAGGGAGTAGGGAGTAGGGAGTAGGGAGTAGGGAACAGGGAACAGGGAACAGGGAACAGTAGATGTAGGGTGGGCAGTGCATCATGGCATTAATTTGATTGCGATCGCATTTGTTGGCACTGCCCACCTAGGGAACAGATGTAGGGTGGGCAGTGCATCATGGCATTAATTTGAATGCGATCGCGTTTTGTGGCACTGCCCACCCGAAGATTAATTTGGTTGCGATCGCATTCTGTGGCACACCCCACCATTTGATTAATCACAAGTTGATCTAGATGTAGGGTGGGCAGTGCTTGAGACTGATTAATTTGAATGCGATCGCGTTTTGTGGCACTGCCCACCCGAAGATTAACCGAGTGATTAATTTGAATGCGATCGCATTCTGTGGCACACCCCACACCCCACACCCCACACCCCACACCCCACACCCCACACCCTACACCCCACACCCCACACTCCAAATTAATAATCTAAATAGAATGGATAAACTAAATTAAAGCGATTATTAGTACGGCGCACTTGGTAGTTAATTTCTATCAGGAGACGATTAAATTGGGTCTCATCCGGGTAGACACCTACATCTAGAACTTCAATGCGCGGTTCCCACTGGGTCAAGGCTCGGCGTACCTCCACTGTTAATTGTCCAGCTGTCCCAGCGCTGTTGCTGGCAAATACTAAATCATGAATACCGCAGCCAAAATCCGGGCGCATCAGTCGTTCTCCTGGAGAAGTACTCAGAATCATCCAAATCGACTGGCGGACACTATCCTCATATTGGGCCATTTCGATTTGTTTATTTTCGTCGAGTACTACGGGGAAATTCCATCCCACTCCGAGAAAATCAGTAGTCGTCATGGTTACATCTCCTTATCAACCGCCAATAAATACCTTCGTCGGCTTACCAGGCCCAGGGGATACTGTGCCGTGGGGAGGGGGTAATTCACTACAGGTCTTAACTGGGTCACCAATGCGCGCCACTGGTTTACCCTCAATTTTCACAGAAGAACTACCCTTAGTAATTTCAGCTGTTTTGTTAGGTTCCTTGACAAACTTGATTGGTGACGTTCCCGGTGGCGGTATCGGTGGGTGTACCTGGGTTTTTCCCTGGCTGCCCTTTAAGGCCACCAATTTACCACCAATCTTGACCTTTTTACTCAACTTTTGCTCGAATTTTCCTTGGAAAGGAATTGGCATTGGCGCTACAATAGGCGGCGCAGGAGCAGGTGGTTGACCCTGGACTTGGTGCGTACAAGATGTCACCACTAAATCGCCTTTTCTGGCTGCCGGTTTACCCATGATTTTTCATACTCCATAAAACTTAAATAACAGCGGTCAGCTTTCAGCTTTCAGCGGTCAGTGGTCAGTGGTCAGTGGTCAGTGGTCAGTGGTCAGCGGTCAGTGGTCAGTGGTCAGTGGTCAGCGGTCAGCAGTCAGCGGTCAGCTGTTAGGTTATAGCACTTGACATTTATAAAAGCAGCAAAAGCTATTATATTCAGCTATTGCCTATTGCCTTGCGCTATATTTTATTCAAAAGCACCTCAAGTAGAGTGGCACAAGCTTCGACGCTGTGAAGTTAAGGTATAAGCTAATAGCTGATTGCTGAAAGCTGATTGCTGAAAGCTGATTCCTGAAAGCTGATTCCTGAAAGCTGATTGCTGAAAGCTGATTCCTGAAAGCTGATTGCTTAATTAATTGATACCGTATTACCGGTAATCTTCACGTCTTTACTAGCTTTAAAATGCATCCCCTTCTTAGTTTCAATTTTGCTACCATTAGCATCAACTTTAAATGACTTATCTGTCTTCATATCCAGGTTATTCTTGGCAGTAATTTTGATATCTTCCTCGGAAATAATTTCGATCCCCTTACCACCAAGTTTAAGTTTACCTTCCTTAGACTCAATGGTAATTGAATTGTCTTTGGTATTAATAATGATACTATTCTTGCCAGTTTTATCAATCACCTCAATTTTTTCTTTACCTTTAGTATCATCTAAGCGAATAGCATGACCACTTTGAGCAATTACTTCAATTTTACCTTTTTCCTTAGTATCATCTAAACGGATAGTATGTTTATTATGGGAAATAACCTCAACTTTTTCTTCATCCTTAGTATCATCTAAGCGAATAATATGACCACTACGGGATTTTATTGTACGCTTATTAATAGTCTTTTTTTTACTATCTTCTTTGTCTTTTTCAGGAGACTCAGGGGGTTGATCTTTGCCATTCCATAACCCCCCTAGGATATAGGGAAAATTGATATCACCTTGTTCAAAAGCTACCAGCACCTCATCGTTAACTTCCGGCAAAAAGTAAATACCACGGTCATTACCAGCCATGGGAGTTAACACCCTAGCCCAATAGCTTTCATCATCATCTGAGAGCCAAGGAAACTTGACCTTGACTCGGCCTAAGTTTTCCTCATCGCCATTGTTAGTCACTATTCCCATAGTCACCCCATAGAAACGACCTCGTATTTCAGGGGGACCTAGCAAATTAGTTAGTAAATCGATGCTTGTCATAATTGATAGTTTGTTAAGTAGATAGTTATGGGTTTTATAGGGAATCGGAAATTTAGAATTTAGAATGCGCGAATTTAGAATCGGGAATCGGGAATCGGGAATCGGGAGTCGGGAATCGGGAATTTAGAATGCGCGAATTTAGAATTTAGAATCGGGAATCGGGAATCGGGAGTCGGGAATCGGGAATCGGGAATCGGGAACAGGGAATAGTGAAAAAATCCTGTGTACCTGATTAGACTAGAAACCGCTATACTTTCGTGATCTCCCACACTCCCCATCTCCCCACCTCCCCACCTCCCCATCTCCCCATCTCCCTATAAAAGATCATGATGTCCCATTCCTCCTAACCTTAAATGCTGTGCGATAACCTCGTTTATGGGAATAGGTATGGGTGGTGGAGGTCACATAGTAGTCACCACTAAACTGTTTGCCCACCCCTTGGATAGTAATAACGGTACCTGCTCGCAAGTCAGAGCGTCCGACACACAAGCCCTCCCCACTGATGTATTCCAGAGCCATGTTATTAAATCCCCCCTGAGCGATTTGCTCAGCTTCTTCTCTACTAAACACAGGGCGATACAAACGTTCGCTGGTTTTTTTTCGACTACCCAAAGCCGGATCTACAGCCTTAGCACCGCTTTTGTTAGTACTAAAACCAGGGTTGGATCGCCCAATGAAGGCTTTCTTGTCCTTCGGGTTCCAACCGCGCACCTCCACCTGTCCCACCTGGGTCAAGCTGGTCAGTCGGGAAGAAAAACTGAGCAGATCCTTTCGTTGAACTAGAGTCAACACTGACTTGGATTTATCCTGATGGGGCTGAAAATATAATGTTTTATCTTGAACCACAACCTCATAACCAAGTCGTTGAGCACGGGTCTGAAGAAACTCCATATCTGTTTGGTTATGCTGTAGTACATAGTCCAAAACCAGCTTTGTGGTTACTCCCCCATACTTTAGACCCGCTTTTTTGGCAATATCTCTAGCGATATCGCTGTCTTTCTTTTTAGTAAACGAGCGAGTGTTGTAACCCCGAAGCAATCGATGACTGTAGTCGTAGCCCCGCACTGTCAACAGAGGAATTTCCCCATGGGCAAATTCTGGTTCCAGACCGGTGATCTGACCCATCATCAATTTTTGCAGTTTCCCTCCACTACCCCCGTAGCCCATAAAAATCGTTACCTCATTGCCTAGCTTAAACAGTTGCGGATCAATCCACTCCTGATTTTCTTGATCCCAGTTGGCAAGCTTGATCGTAAACATAGTGGGAGTACTAACGTTTTCATCCACAATTACTGCCATCACATCAGACCGCAACTGTTGTCCCCTGATCAGAATTCTGAAGCCAGGGACTGAGGTAGCGATGCTATTGGTACTAGCTTGAGGAGGTGTCGAGAGCATGGTTAATTTTAGGTTAGATTAAGTACCGGGATGGTCAGAACTTGACCTGGTGTCAGGTTACGGGGATTAGTAATCCCATTAGCCTTGGCAATCTCTCGCCAGAAGCTCGGGTCATTATATTCAACACCCGCAATGCTGCTCAGGGTTTCTCCACGTCGGACAACATGGATCGGGTCGTCATCCCGTGCTAGAGAACTGGGCTTTTCCCGTTCCTCATCCTCTTCAGGGATGAACTGCTGGAAAGTACAGTTGAGAGCGGCCCTGACTGGCATCCCATTAGGGGTAAACATAGTAAAGCGCTGGGTTAGTTGTCCGAGATACCCCTTAAAAATCAGGTTAAATGCCCCCCACCACAGTTCACATACAGGGGGGCGTTTTAAATCAGAGTCAATCAGAGTCAACTCAAAAATCTTATTCGTATACTCTCGAACATCTACGGCATTGGGTGCTGATAATCCATACACACCAGTTAAAGATGAAGCCGCTGTTGCCGCTCCCGATGCAACTCGTTTGAGGGGAGAGCTGCCGCCCCCGGATATACTCTCAGGTAGTCCCTCGTAGGTGTCAAAAAACAGGTCGAGAGTCAGGGTTGCTGGATCCCCACCAATAAATTTAGTATCACCGCGATCGCGGTTTTTGAGAGTTTCATGACGCCATTGGGTTGTCTTGGTAATTTGAATTTCATTAGGATTGAATAGAGGCATTGGTTTGTTTTCTGGAAAAACCATCTGCCATCTTTTTCCTGGCTGCTCCTTGAGGATGGTTAATTTATCTAACTCTGCGCCGAAGAGGCTACTTGTTAATCCTTTGGTTTGGTTTAGTGTTTTTTGGGCTAGATTCTTAAACCCTGTTAATGCCATTGTGTTAATCCCCTCCGCTCACTTTCTATGGTCAGATGCTGCATCAGTTTATGGTGTACTTTGTCTACTAGTTCATCAACATCAATGTCCTCCACAGACTGATTATTTGTGGTAGCGGCTGAAGTATTTTCTGATGCTTTCTGAATCACGGTATTTGCCTGTAACCTAGTAGTTGATACAGGTGTTGATACTGATGCACCGTTGACAGATGGCATTCTTTGGATAACTCCAGAGCCATTATGAGCCATAGATGGGCCACTACTAACTCCTAGTCCGTTGCCAGAAACTGACGTTCTATTGACCCCAGAGGCAGAAAAAATCAGGGGAGCAGATAATTGATAACCATCTTTTCCTGAAATTTCTCTAACCACTGGTCGCTCCGGGGAGCGTTGAATCAGTGGCTGGTTTCCTTCGGATGGGCTCTTGACTATCTCTTTGATCACTGGTCGCTCGGGGGTGGGTTGAATCAGTGGCTGGTTTCCCTGGGATGGGCTGTTGACTATCTCCTTGATCACTGGTCGCTCCGGAGTGCGTTGAATCAGTGGCTGGTTTCCCTGGGATGGGCTAGAAACTATCTCTTTAATTAGCGATCGCTTTGGGGAGCGTTGAATCACTGGCGACTGGGTCAGGTTTCCGGAACTGCCTAGCGATCGCTTAGACTGTAAAGTAGTTTTCTGATAGTGTTTGTCTAAATTCTTGTCCACTGTTCCCTGTTCCCTGTTCCCTGTTCCCGACTTCTGCAAGAAGTCTATGGGTTTGGCTTGCACAACTGGCCAGGATAAGTCAGAGGATAGTCTAGTTTCCCTAGACGATTCAAGACCAGAAACTAGGGGTTTGTTATCAGAATCTACTCTCCGGGAATTCCTCTTAGTGGAGTTGACAAATTTTGCCTGGACAATTAATGGTTTTGTCCCAGATTTGCCCCTTTCAGAGGGGATTGAACTTGAAGTTTGGGGTGTAGGGTTTTCTGTAGATTTCTGGGAATTTGACCCTGTACTTTTTTGTACTGAGGTTTCTTTTTCCACCTGAAATCTAGTTGATCTCAAAGGTAGTTCTTCTCCTGTTACTTTAGTTCCAGAGGCCACATTGGTAGAGGTAATTGGAGAAGTAACATGTCCCGTCTCTACCGGTTCTGCTGCTGGCCGGATTGGCTGAGCATAGACGATAGGAACTGCTTCTGCTGATTGACCCTCTAACCGATGCTGGCGTTGAATCAACTTAGCCATTAAGGGCAGTTGGTTGGTCATCCCTTGGACCCGGGAGATAATTGACCCTGCGACTTGAGTACCAATCACACCAGGGCTGACGATTGGGCGCAGAAGTCGCCTCGTCAGTTGTGGGTTGAGACTCTCTGACCAAGTCTGATTGTTACTGACCTGAGGTTGAGATGCCATCACAATGCTCCCGCTAGTCCAGCAACGGCTCGTCCTCCAGATAGTGCTTGACTCAGAAGTGGTTTGCTAATCCCCTTGTGAATTAACTCAATGGTCTCGAAAGCAATTTCATTGCTGCTGGCATTAAACTCTGGACCAGTCCACTTCACTGGCAAAGCCTGCTTGAAATTCCAATACATGGCTGGTATCTGTTGGCGGTCTAGCAGCATAATTGTGCCGTTCTTGCGCCGAATTACACCCCGGCTAGTGGCCTGATACCAAGTCCACAAACTGTCAATACCTGTCAAACCATGTTTGAGGGTCAAATTCGGATATTTGGTTCGACCTAGTAGCTGATGAACGTACCGATTCTGACCTCCCTCAGGACGCTCCTCTAGTTCAATCTCACTTTCTAGACCCCTGACTTCGATAAACCCACCAGTCACTAACCCCTCAATTTCAATCAGGAAGTTAAAGCCTTGGTAGGGATCAAGGCGAGCTCCCAACGCCCCAGTTACTCCAGCGTAAGCCGCGTTTGCTCCTAAAGGCACAACCGATGCTAAACTTGCCATCATTCACTCCTACAATTCAAGTTTAAAATTTACCTGTCAAGGTAGGGAACAGGAAATAGGGAACAGGGAACAGTGATAAGATTTGACTTTTTAAGTACTGAAATTGATTGTTATCACTGCCGTTATTAAGTTTTTTTGTACTGGTGCCAGATCTTAGTCCCTCACGCTTCGGCGCGATTGCGACTAGCAAATGAGGTACACATAATTGTTTCACTGCTCCCTGCTCCGAAGTCCCTGCTCCGAAGTCCCTATTCCCTATTTTCTATTCCCTATTCCCTATTCCCTATTACCTATTACCCATTACCCATTACCCATTACCCATTACCCATTACCCATTACCCATTACCCAATTATCTGCTCATTCAACTTCTCATTAATACTTGCCACTTGTGCCACCCAGCGCTGTCTTTCTTGATGATCCAGACTCATAATCTGGTCGTAGGACCAGTGCAAGTGATAAGCAATATAGGCTACCTCCTCTAACAGCCTCTCGGAGGGGTAGCAAGTTACTCCCCCAACGTAGCAGTCTCCACTTCAAACTCTCCTTGACAATGAGGACAAGAAACTAAAAGGCGGCTGTGACCATTTTGGTTAATCCGTTGATAGAGGTCTTGCAGATAGGCTAAGTCAGCCGAGAATAGACCCTCAATCATGACGGGATTGATATAGTCTAAGCTGCCCAGACGAGTGATCACCCGCGACAGCAGGATAATCACCAAGTAACCTGGATTAGCCTGAACCCTAGGGTCTTTTAAGGGCATAATCTCATCGTAGGCTGTGGACATCCGCATCATGCCTTCTTGATGGAGATTACCCTCCGAATCTACGTAGCCCTGGGGTAGGGTAAAAGGAAACTCTGTCTGCATTATCTTGTGGGGAATTTAGAATTGAGAATTTAGAATTTAGAATTGGGAATCGGGAATTGGGAATCGGGAATCGGGAGTCGGGAATCGGGAGTCGGGAGTCGGGAATTGAGAATTTAGAATTTAGAATTGGGAATCGGGAATCGGAACCCACCCCTAACCCCTCCCAGGAGGGGAACGGGAATTGGGAATTGGGAATTGGGAATTGGCAGTTGGTAACAGGTGTAGGTTGCTTGCAGCAAAGCGCGGAATCTAACGAAACCTAATTGACACTCCCGACTCCCGACTCCCTACTCCCTACACCCTACACCCTACACCCTACACCCTACACCCTACACCCTACACCCTACACCCTACACCCTACACCCTATTCCCTACTGCCATTTACCGTTTTCTACGGTAACCCCTTCGTGGACAATTTCGAGGGTTTCAATGGCTAATTCATTGGAAGTAGCATCAAGGCTTGGGCCTGTCCACTTAACTGGCCAACAGTTGATCAGGTTCCAGCGCACTTTTTCATTTCCGGCATCATCCCAGAGGACGATAGACATATTTTTGCGATACTCGGAGGGGTCTTTCGCGGTTGCTACCTTGGTTCGCCAGTCCCATAATTCCCTGTCATCAGTAATGCCGCGACTGAGAGTGACTTGGGAGAGGGTGAGCATACCAGGGATTTGGCGCATATTCAGCATTCTATCGGTACCCTCTCGATAGGTGCTAATTTCCTGAGTGGTGTCTATCCCTGAGCAGCTTCTGAAACCGGCGCGGGTGATACCATCGATTTCTACTTTGAAGTTGTAACCTCTGTATGGATCTTTTCGAGAAAATACCATCGTCAAAAACCTCCTAATATCCTAATAATTGCTGTTGACTGTTGCTAGCATGCCTATTGCCTGTTGCCTGTTGCCTATTGCCTTGCTAACCCAGACCTATGCTGCTACTTTCACACCACTAGCACCGAGAATAATACGCACAGTAATAAACTCACTGGGAATAGCAGGTGCTAGACCAATTTCTGTGACTACCATCCCTGCTTCCCGCACTTCGGGTGGGTTAGTTTCAGCATCACATTTAATGTAGAAAGCTGTTTGTTCTGTTGGTCCTTTAAGGGCACCTTGCTGGAGTAAGTCTTCAAAATAGGCGGTCAACTCTCGCTCAATCCGTACCCATAACTTCAGCTCGTTTGGCTCAAAGGCCAGATCTGCTAGGTTCAGTTCCAGCCATCTGCCCACTGTCAGGAATAGCCGTTTTACGTTGACATAGATCCAATTCGCTTCATCGCTGAGGGTACGTGCTCCCCAAACTCGAATACCTCGTCCGGGAAAGGCACGCAGGCAATTAACCCCAAGGGGATTGAGAATGTCCTGCTCGCGATTGGTCAGATTGAACTTTAGATCCACTATTCCTTCAATAGTTTCGTTGGCTGGTGCTTTGTGAACGCCAAATTGTTGATCGCTACGGGCGTAAACTCCAGCAATGTGACCACAGGGGGGCATCCAGTCGGGACCGTTTTCAGCTTTAATCCAGGGATAATACAAAGCACCGTTTTTGCCTTGCAGTTTCGACCTTTGCTCTGTTACCCTCTCTAGAGACTGAGTCACCTGTACTGCTACTGGAGGGAGCGAGTCTAAGATGGCAAAGCGATCGCCAAGCAGATCACAGTGTTCTAAGATGACATTCTGCATCCTCAACACGTCATCCTGGTCAGGGTTTCCCCGCATTAGATCTGGCACACAGACCAAATCGATCTCATTCAAGGATGCGATCGCTCCTAGTCCTCCACTATCATCTCCCGGTCCTCCCAGTGCTTCTGTGATAGAAACTGTGTCTTCTAGCCGCACAACCAAGCAGAAGCTGCCACCATTCTCAAAGAACCCACGCACAGCATAAGCTAGGTAACCGTCAGCTAGAGGCTGACCAAAAGTTTCTGTGAATTGGGACCATAGGGTAAGTGACTGCGGGGAGTTAATTGGTCCAGTCTCGGCAAACCCTAGGAATACAGGTACACCTGTGAACAGTCCAGGGGCTGGTTTAGGGAATATCTCCTCTCGGTAGACACCTGGTGTCAGTTGCTGGGAAGTTACCATACTTTGATCTTCCTTGTTCCTATGGATTTGGGGTGTAAGCTTTGGGGTGTAAGCTTTGGGGTGTAAGCTTTGGGGTGGGACCCGGGCGCGCGCTGTGGGAAGATTTTGAGCAAAAAAACCCTACTCCCTACTCCCTACTCCCTACTTCCCTACTCCCTACTCCCTACTGGCCTAGCTACCACTAGGTCCTGCCCACTGGCTCAGGCGGAAGATCACAAATTCAGCTGGCTTGGTCACTGCTACACCAATTTCTGTTACCACCTGACCTAAATCTCTGACTTCTGGGGGATTGGTCTCTTCATCACACTTGACGTAAAAGGCTTCCTCAGGTGTATTCCCAAATAAAGCCCCTGTACTCCAGACATTGGTTAGGAAGGCGTTAATATTACGGGTAATCTGCGCCCAAAGTTCAGGATTATTGGGTTCAAATACCATCCACTGAGTACCTTCGTCAATAGATTCCCGCAGATAATTGAACAGGCGGCGGACGTTGATGTACTTAAATTCTCCATTGGCATCACCACCGATGGTGCGTGCTCCCCAGACTCGAATATTGCCATTGAGATTACGGATGCAATTGATGCCTTGAGGGTTGAGTCCATCCTGCTGGGCTTTGCTGATGTTGTACTTGAGACCCAATGCTCCTAATATTGTTTCATTCGCTGGGGCTTTGTGGACTCCTCGTTGTGTATCGACGCGGGCATAGAGACCGGCGAGATGACCACTGGGCGCTACATAGAGCAGACCATCGCCTTTGGGGTTCTGTGTGTTGGTGGCTGGATCGAAGACTTGAATCCAGGGGAAGTAAAAAGCGGCATAATCAGATTTGCTAGGTACATTGCCATCCCCTGGTTGCATGGTTTTCCAAGTATCATCCAAATTTTCCTGACTATCCAAGATAGCGAAGCGATCCTGGGTCTTCTGTTGACAGTGAGTGATGATGGCATCGACAACACTGCTGTTGGTAATGCCAGGGGCAGCAACGATCGCAATTTCGTCAATAGGCTCAAATGTATTTTCTAGGAAGTCAGCCGTAATCTCACTCTCTGCTGCTGCCCGCACCACATAGCAGCGAGTACCACCGTTGTTAAAGAATCCATAGACGGCGTGAGCTAGCTGACGCTGACCTGGATCGGTTGAGAAGTCTCCAAAGAACTTCTTGAACTCACCAAAGTTAGTACACAGCTTTACCTCACCACTAGTAACAGGAGATGAAAAAGGCTTTGTAATATGAGCTGGATTATTGGTTGGATCTATGTCTTGGCTTGGGTCATAGGCAGGGTTTGGTTCTGGAACGTCTATCGAGTCCGGTACGACACCGATAAAACCTGCTGTGCTGGTCCCCACTCCCACAATTGGAGCAGAACCGGAGGAAACTTCCTCGACGTATACACCGGGCGATAAATAGGTTGGCATTTTCTCTACTCCTTGAATAAGTCAAATCAAAGGCTGGATGTGAGCAAAGCTCTCTAACTCTTCGGTTGATATAACTAGGTGTTTCCTAGTTTATTTACTCTGGTCAGAGAAAAATCTTTAAAGCTCTCTAACTCTTCGGTTGATATAACTAGGTGTTTACTACCCCATTTTTTCTGGTCAGAGAAAAATCTTGAATGGTCACTTGCCCTTGGTTCAAGTCTACAAGTTGAGAGGTTTCTTGCTGGTAGCCTTGGGCAACAACTTTAACTATAACCTGGCGAGGACTTGATGTATCCCTAGATGCTTCTAAACCACTCAGGAGATAGTTCCCATCGTTGTCAGCAAAGGTATACTCACCACTCCCCTCAATCTCGACTTTGGCCATAACGACAGCTTGATCGTCTGAGTTGTTGGTGACGTTACCCTCGAGAGCAGTTGGTTGGAAATAGAAATTAACAGTAGGTATCGCGATCGCACCAGTTTCTGGATCTCTTGACACCTCAACCTCGGTCTGATCGGATTCCGGATCAGAACCAGGCGGTATAGTTTTGATGGTTGGGTCAGCACTATAGCGAGTACCCGTACCTGGCAAGGAAGCCGTCAAGGTATATTTCCCATCAGGGAGATCCTGGAAGTAAAAATAGCCGTCAACTCTGGTACGAGTGCGGTCAGGTCGCTCGACCCTCTTTTCCCAGTCATCTCCGTACAGGCCAGCTAGCAGATCTATCTTGCTTTTCAAGCTTTCGGGCATATCGGCAATTTCGACCACTGCTCCGGGAATCACCTGCTCAGTTTGGGCATCTTTAACCTGCCCAGCGATCGCGACCCGATGGCGGATTGTCTCCAACCTGATCTTATTTGACACCAGCACAATCTCCTTAGTCAACTACAGGATTTAAACATCGCCCCCTCAATCCCCCTCTGTCAAAAAGCGAAGCATCCGCTAATTCCCCCCAGTATTGGGGGGTTAGGGGGGCGGGGGACTTTGAGAGTAGTAAGCTGTTGTGCATTTAAACTGCATATTGCTGAAATCAAATAAAAACCATAGATACGAGTCTCCTGTTGCCTGTTGCCTGTTGCCTGTTGCCTGTTGCCTACCCTCACCCAATCCTCATATCGGTTACCAAGGTTCCTGCGTCAACCGGATCATCGACTTCCACAGCCATAGTCAGGGTGTAGTTCAATGCTGGTCTGGGCTTTCCTCCCATTGCTTGCCAGAATTCCCCCAAACTCTGTAGGTTGCTCTGACTGAGACTAACTGTCCTGATCGGAGGTTCCATCCCCCTGAGGTTTCCCTGTAATACAGCCGCTGGAATCATACGATGACGCAGTAGCACTTTCATTACCTCCCCCAGCCATTGGTGCTCTTCTTGCTCTGGTCTTTGACCATTACCTGTACCTGTAAGAGCAGACCAAGCGGTGATTAGGTAAGAGCAGTCCACTCGCACTGGATTACGCCTTTTGGTCGCCCTGCCATTACTGCGTTCTGTTGACCAGGTGGTGTTGCGTAACTCCAGATTCTCACGCACATCGTAAAGAAAGAGATTAATCGCTGGCTTGACACTAAAATCCTTGTCAGGTGTGGCAAAGCTAATCGTAACTGACGAGATTAGGTCAGGAGGGAGTTCGCCCTTGAGCAATTCCTCCAACGTTTTATCCAGGTCGTGAATCATCTCATTCCCTCACTCAAGCGCGCAGGTCGCCAAATCATCAGCCAACTAGCTGAGGTCAATTGGCAATTTAGCGTTACCAAGTATCAACCTTAGAATGCTTTCTGCCCCTTAAGTCTTCTCCGTAACAAAAATAAATACAAGTTATCAGTACTTAGTGAATCGGTTGCACAGTTATTTAAGTTATTACGAATCATCACATCAGCCCAGCATACTGACCAAATTCCCCCTCTATTAACACTTTTCCCATCTTCTGATACTCTCGCCGGACTGCACGAAGCAGGTGATTCATCTTGACAATTCCACCATCATCTGCTGCTATAAAAGCAGCAGCTAGAGCAATATTACGAATATTGCCCCCAGCAATCTCGCAGTGACGGGCGATAAAATCTAAATCCAGTTCCTCAGAGCGAGGTACACGACTAGGCCAGATTTGCTCCCAGATCCGGCGGCGGTCTTTGAGATTAGGAAAAGGAAACTCAATAATAAAACGTAACCGCCGGACAAAGGCATCGTCCATATTAGTGCGGAGGTTGGTAGTCAAAATCGCCACTCCTTCGTACTCCTCCATCTTTTGCAGGAGATAGCCAACCTCAATATTGGCGTAGCGGTCATGGGCACTGCTAATTTCAGAGCGCTTGCCAAAGAGGGAATCTGCCTCATCAAACAGGAGAATGGCGTTAGCATTGGCAGCAGCTGTAAAGATGCGATTGAGGTTTTTTTCTGTCTCCCCGATATACTTACTGACCACTTGGGACAGGTCAATTTTATAGAGGTCAAGCTCTAATTCGTGGGCAATAATTTCCGCTGCCATGGTTTTACCAGTCCCTGGTGGGCCAGAAAACATGACATTCAGTCCTCTGCCCAGGGAAAGCTTGCTCTGGAAGTCCCACTCTTCCCACACCAGCTGTCGATATTTGGCTTGATTACAAATTTCCTGCAACTGAGCCTTTTGATTAACTGGCAGGACAATATCATCCCAGCTGTACTTAGGCTGAATTTGACGTGCCAAGGAACCTAGTTCATGACCAGATTGGGCACGAGCTGCTGCAAATAGTTCGGACAAGGTTGGTTTTTGATGGGGAGTGTGGGAAGTGGGAGGAGTGGGGGAGGTGTTTTGGGCAATGCGCCAACGGGCTCGATTACAGGCATCAATCACGGCATCGGTAATTTGCTCGGAATTGAGGCGGAAGCGATCGCATAAAGCATCTAGCTCTGGTCCATCTAGGGAAATACCAGCTGCCGTTAGTTGATTCTGCCAGCAACAGCGACGAACAGTAAACTCAGGGATGGGAAAAGGAACAGTAACTATTCCGATTGCGATAGTTTTCTCTGGCCTCCAGGGTTTTTCAGCAGCGAGGATAGTAATTCCTTGATGGTCTGCTATGATTCTTAGCAGAGATAGATATTGACTGGAATTCTCGGAACCTTGTATAGTTTGTTGTAGAGTTTCTAGTCCTTCTAGGTAAAGCAAAGCCTTCTGAAACCAGGCTTGACGATAAGCTAGTTTCAGGGTTAGCTCCAAGTCAGCTTTGGCTTCTATAATCCCAGTTAAATTTACGGTTAGCAATGGTGCTTCCACAGCCCTGGCAATAGCTTGGGCGGCACGGTGTTTACCACTACTATCTGCACCCTCAAAATACAGTGCCAGGGGTTTGCTTGCTTGCCAATCTTCCACAACCAGTGTTAATAAAGCCTGCTTTACTTCTTGAGCTAACGGTAGTTCTTCCAGGGAAATAGTCGGCTCAAGTAACGTACAGAAGCGTTTTAGTCGCTGATCTAATCCTTTTTCTCCCAACAGCAGAGCCAGGACTAGCCCATCCAGTTTAAGATTGTGAGCGAGCAGAGTTGGTTGGAGCTGATTAGGGTCCGAGACCAGGTGTAGTAGACTATGACGTAGGAGAGGAGCTTCCGGGGTAAAGTGACTACGGCGCGCCAGTTTCGCTTCCCCAGTTGGACAGAGCAGATTCAGGACGAGATCCACAGTGGGTCGTTTACACCGGATATCGTCTTGGAGATAAGTATAAATTCGTTCATAGCGCCGGTCTAGTTCCGGGGCGAGTGCGATCGCAATAATATCGACATCGAAAGCAGAGAGGGCAAAGGTTTCTTGCAGCCATGCTAGTGAAGAGCCTGCCAGGATAGCATCAGAGGGTAACTCCTGTGATGTTTCTGTATCTACCTGCAATACTGGTGTTCCTGGTGGCCGAGTCATCAACTGTTCCACTTCTTCCTGGTCAACTTGCATCCCCCGATAGGGATTAGTTGCAGCCATGGAACCATAGGTAACTTGAGCAGCAGCTAGAGCTCTTTCTAGCAGTCGGTCTAAGCGCTGTAACAGCAGAAAGAGTTGGTGAAATTGGGGGTTGGGAGGGAAAGCCTCGGTTTGGTTAATCATGGATTATAGCAAGGGAACAGGGAACAGGGAACAGGGAACAGGGAGCAGGGAGCAGGAAGCAGGGAGCAGGGAGAAGGGGTAGGGTGGCCAAATGATGAGAGTTTGGCAATTGGATCAGTGATCATGTCCATTTGCCCACCCGACAAGAGCGTACGCACTTTGGCCAAACCAAAGGGTAGCGGGAACCCAGGAGTAGGGGCGCACCAACCTGCGCCCAATCATCAATCTAATATCTAAAATCGAAGTTATAACAATCCGTGTAGGAATTGTGGGAATTTTATTCCCTGTTCCCTACTCCCTACTCCCGATTCCCGATTCCCGATTCCCGATTCCCGATTCCCGATTCCCGATTCCCGATTCCCGATTCCCGATTCCCGATTCCCGATTCCCGATTCCCGATTCCCGATTCCCTGTTCCCTTTGCTCTATATGTATCAACAAACAGATCCGCCCCGACCCCCGAAAGAAATCCTACCGACAATGTACGATCTACCTAGCGAAGAAAAGGAGGATTCAGGATTGCCAGATCAATACCATATTTGGCAAGCAGACTTACTGGAGAAAACGTTTTTCCCACCCAATTATCCTAGAAACCAAATTCTCGTTGCTAGCGATCTGAATATTTACTACAATCTCAAACATCCTACTTGGTATAAACGTCCCGATTGGTTTGCTGTCTTGGGAGTGGATCGTTTGTACGAACAAAGAGAATCCCGCTTGAGTTACGTGATCTGGCAGGAAGGAGTAGCTCCTTTTATTGCCATCGAATTACTTTCTCCTAGTACACAGAAAGAAGACTTAGGAGAAGTTAGACCACAAGCCAACCAACCCCCAACTAAATGGGAAGTCTACGAACGGATGCTACGGATTCCCTATTACGTGGTCTTCAATGGTAATAGCAATAAACTGCGCTTGTTTGAATTAGTGCGCAGCAGCTATCGGGAAGTGATTCTCAACGGTGACAAATTCTGGCTTCCAGAAATAGAACTAGGTTTAGGATTGTGGTCAGGAAACTATCAAGAGTTAAACCGACTTTGGTTGCGTTGGTACGATGCAGCAGAAAATTGGATTCCTACACCGGTTGAGAAAGAAAGACAGCTAGTTGAAAAAGAACGTCAACGAGCTGAACGAGAACATCAACGAGCTGAACGTCTAGCAGCTCAATTGCGAGCAATGGGTGTAGAGCCAGAAGATTGAAATTTTAGATTTTAGAGTAAGCGGTCAGCGGTCAGCGGTCAGCGGTCAGCTTAGTAGTAGCGTAGGGTGGGCAAATAATGAGAGAAAGGCAATTTGAACAAATATCATGTCCATTTGCCCACCCAACAAAATCAGGGGTAGGGTGAGCAAATAATGAGAGAAAGGCAATTTGATCAGTTGTCATGTCCCTTTGCCCACCCTACCAGAGCGATTGGCCGTAGGCCACGCTACGCGATCGCACTACTTTGAGCCTAATATTTTGTCATATTCGGCGTGTGTTCCGATCCAAAACCAAACTAGATCATTATCCTTTTCCACCGCAATCGCTCTGTAATGTAAACCCACTCGAACTGACCAAAACCGACCTACTTTCTTGAAATGTAGTGAGGGATATCGAGGATCTTGTTTGAGCAACTCGTAACATCTATCGGCAAGTTCTTGGATTTCAGACGGTAGCTGTCGATAATAATACCAAAAATCAGGTGTAGCAAGATGTTTCACAAATCAGTACAATTTCCTTGTCGTAAATGTTTCAGTGCTTTGTCTGCTAATGCATCTAGCCTACCAGCCACAACATCTGTCTCAAATTGTCGATCCCAATTTGCTGCATCAAATTCTGCAAACCAAGTCCGAAATTTGGCGAGATCCTCCCTAGAAAGTTGACTGACAGCAAGTTCAATTTCCTCTAAGGAATTCTTATTCATAAGCCCTAATTTTTGACAGATATACTCAAATTATAGAGTTTTTAGTAGGGTAGGGTGGGCAAATGATGATAGTTTGACAATTAGATCAGTTATCATGTGCCTTTGCCCACCGGACAAGTGGTCGGGTGGGCAAATAATGATAGTTTGGCAATTTAATTAGGAATCATGTCGATTTCCCCACCGGACAAAAGCGATCGCACTTCACTACCTTTATTGTGTCATATCATCGGTTTGTTGGGTTTTGTTGTCTCAACCCAACCTACACTATTCGCGTACTCACTTTCAAGCGGACATTGACAGCTGCGTTACACTTCATTAACGCACTCTACAAGAGCTTTGATATCCCTGATATATTCGATTATTAATAAACGTAAATAGTTCAGGGTTTCGACATAGTGTTTCATTTTAGGATAATCAAAGTATTGTGAAAAATACCATTCAGTAAATTTAGGGATTTCTACTAGTTTTATTTTCTGTAATTCATTACTAATTTATTGGGTATTTAATGAATTATCATTAATCACTTGAAAGGCGTATCCTCTAATAGTATCGGTTAATAGTTCAATAATCCCTAATATACTAACGTCTTGATTTTATTCCCATCGGTAAATTTTTACTCTTTCTGCCTGAGTAGCTTGATAGTCAATGAGCAATTGATTTAAGATTTGCTCAATATATCCTTTGGCTGTTATGGTATTATCAGCTTTGTTGGAAATATCTAAGTTTGGCATGATTTTTTTAAGTTTAGCCGTAATAAATAATTTTGTTGTCTCTTTCTATAAGAAATTCAGTTCCTTTATTCCATCTGAATGCCCCATTGGGTAATTGGGTTTTTCGCGACCATTTTTTGTTAAAATTAGCGGCTTTTCTGAGATACTTTAAATAATTCCCTTTAAAACCGTGTCTGTCTGCATGATCTACAATACTATTGGCTAGGCGTACCCATTCCGTAGGGTAGGGTGGGCAAATTATGAGAGAAAGGCAATTAGATCAAATATCATGTCCATTTGCCCACCCTACAAGAGCGATTGGCCGTAGGCCACGCTACGCTCCGGAAGCGTTCGCAAAGCGTGGCCGAAAGGCCTCAGCTTCCGCGCTTATGCGATCGCACTGACAAGATTCATAGCACTTTTCCCGTAACTTACCCATAGCTCATAAGCTGATAGCTGATAGCACCTCAAGTAGCGTGCGCGTAGCGCTTAAGCTGATAGCTGAATGCTTACTATCATGTCCATTTGCCCACCCTACAAAATCTATGTTCACAACTAAAATAAAAATGCTATAGGACTCCATAGTTACAGTAATAACCAGGCAAATAAATCCTTAACTGTAAGATTTAGCTCACTTACAAAAGATGGTACAGGAAGTAACATATCGGGTTGATCGAATACCTCAATTTCTTGTTTAGAATGGTAAACAAACACAGTTTTTTCCTCTGGGTCAATCAACCAACCGATCTGGGTTCCATGCTTGAGGCAATGAAGAATATTTTTGGTTACTTTTGTGTGACTTTGGTCTGGAGATAAGATTTCAATAGTCCAATCTGGAGTCAGGTTAAATACATTGGCAATTTCTCCATTATCATCACAGGGAATTCGGTTCCAAAGAAATACTGAAATGTCAGGTATTATTGAGCGACCCCCAAAGGTACAACGTAATTCAGGAAAAGCGCAAGCAATTTTTTTAGCTTTTACCAAACTATTGATTGCGGGTATTAGTTCTCCTTGAAGACGACTATGTTTTCCTTGAGGCATGGGCTTCTGAATAATTTTTCCATCAAGGTACTCACTAGCAGGCTTTGTTTCCGGTAGTTTCAGAAACTCCTCCAATGTCAGTATTTTTGGTTGTGATTGTACCATTTCAGGGTTGTCTCCAATTGTGCCAGTAGGGGTAGGGTGGGCAAATTTTGAGAATTTGATCATTTCATCAGCTCTGATGCCCATTTGCCCACCCTACAAAATCAGGCGATCGGTCTTGCTTGTCACCTATTCAGCAGGTTAAGATTTTTTTGACTTGCTCTACAATTTTAACCGATAAACCAATTAACAACAGGGTAGACGGTAGTGGATTTGCTAACCTCAGGGGTAGGGTGGGCAAATTATGATAGTTTGGCAATTTAATTAGGAATCATGTCCATTTGCCCACCGGACTTGAGCCTAAGCACTACAAGTCTAGGCGTACGCTACTTTGAGCCTAATATTTTGTCATATTCGGCGTGTGTTCCGATCCAAAACCAAACTAGATCATTATCCTTTTCCACCGCAATCGCTCTGTAATGTAAACCTACTCGAACTGATCAAAACCGACCTACTTTCTTGAAATGTAGTGAGGGATATCGAGGATCTTGTTTGAGCAACTCATAACATCTATCGGCAAGTTCTTGGATTTACGATGGTAGGTGTCGATAAGAATACCAAAAATCAGGTGTAGCAAGATGTTTCACAAATCAGTACAATTTCCTTGTCGTGAATCTTTCAGTGCTTTATCTGCTAGGGCATCAAGTCTACCAGCCGCAACATCTGTCTCAAATTGTCGATCCCAATTTGCTGCATCAAATTCTGCAAACCAAGCCCGAAATTTGGCTAGATCCTCCCTAGAAAGTTGACTGACAGCACGTTCAATTTCCCCTAAGTCACTCTTATTCATAAGCCCTAATTTTTGACAGATATATTCAAATTATACCGGGGACTACTTATTTTTTGGCATTGCTGAGGGGCGGGATTAATAGGAGTGGAACGGGCATCCTGCCCGCCGGAAGATTTTAACGGGCAAGATGCCCATTCCACGGCAAGATGCCCGTTCCACAGTAGGGTTGCCCGTTCCACAGTAGCGTAGGGTGGGCAAATAATGAGAGTTTGGCAATTGAATCCGGAATTATGTCCATTTGCCCACCCGACAAAAGCGATTGGCCGTAGGCCACGCTACGCTCCGGAAGCGTTCGCAAAGCGTGGCCGAAAGGCCTCAGCTTCCGCGCTTATGCGATCGCATTATTAAGGTGTTAGGTTTTAGGGAAACACTTAGTGGAGTAATTCCACATTCCGCAGGTTAGTTAGTCAAGAACTGCTGGCTCCAGATACAACTTTCTAGACAGAGCAATATCCTAAGCGAGGCGTAATCATGTTTGATCATAGACTATATATAATACTCGCTGCTCGCTCTGTATTGGGTCCTCTGGCGGTTTCACCTTTGTAACCAGCTTCTGCGGCAAGTTTGGTGTAGGAGTAACCTAACCTAGAATGTACCACAGTAATCCATCCTTTTGCCTCTTGCGGACGCAATTTCTTCGTTTCGCCAAGCAATCGTGCCATTTCTGTTTCAAATTCTGTCCTTCTCTTTGCCATATTTGTTTGATATTGCACCGAGTCTACTGCTTGCTTAACTAAGTCAGCTGCCTTATTTAATTGCTTATCTTGTTCAAATTTATGTGCTTCCACAAGTTTTTTCAAGTCTTCCAATTCCTGAGGTGATAGATGATTTTTAAGCACTGCGTCAGCTAATTCCTCAAGACTTTTCCTAGTTAAAGACGGATAGGTTACCTCAGCCACATATGGGCGATTAGACCAACCACTACCTGTCTTCTGATCTATGTGTGCCTCGCTTTGTGATGCTGTAATGTCAAACCAAGCGATATCCTTGTCAGTTAATTGCTCCTTAATAACAAGATCTGGTCGAGTATGACCCCGTGTCCCCTGAAGTACAATCTGCATTCCTGTTGGCAGATAGGGGTCAAGTTTGTTTGTTTTTATTGAAGCATTAGTTAGGGATTCAACTGCATAACCGTAGGATGCATAAATGAATGGCTCCTTTTTAAGGGCATCATCCAAGCTGCCACTCATCTTGTATGTATCCGTAAATGATGTAACTAGAGCTATCCATCGTTTTGTGTAACCATCTACATCTGGAATTCTGAGGGGATTTTTTAGGATATTGTCGGCAAGATTATTTACAAGTTTGTCTAGCTCTAAGACAAAGCTGTCAAAGTTATCATCTGCCCGTCGTGTCCATGCCTGAGCTCTCTGAATGACTGGAGAAGATAACTGCTTTACTTCGTCGAAGACTCTTCCAATCTTCTGCGATTGCGATCGCTGTACTGTACTACCAGTTTGCTGCACCACATGGGTCAATTCATGAGCAATCAATTCCTGCCCCCCTCGACTCCCAGGGTTATATTCCCCCTGCCGAAAGAAGATATCTTTACCTGTAGTAAAAGCACGAGCTTGAATTGATTGATTCAACTGGTCAGATTGGGTATCACTGTGAACCCTGACTCCACTAAAATCTGCCCCAAACGACTGTTCCATTGGTTTCCGGATACTCTCAGCGATCGGCATCCCCGACCCCTTTGCCTGTTGGATCGAGCTTTCCAACTCTGGGGTAGCCGCCATTCCACCGTCCTGGGATTGAAGCTGCACCATTGGCTTCCTCATCAGTTCATCTTGTTCCTGTTGAGCTTGAATCGACTGATGTTGAGTGGTTTGACGTGGAACTGGTGCGTTAATCTGTCTTACTACTTCCGATGCTACTCGGTCGGCTTCAAGCTCATACTTATCCCCAGCTTCACCAATAGTCAGCTTCGCCTGCACTAAATTCCCCTCGAACCAATTGCCCCTTAACTCATGGGAAAGTCCCCTAAACATTGGCTGACGTTGGATTGGCTGCCCACTAACAGGGGAAACACTACTCAGCAGAGGGTCAATAGTTCGAGCAACTTTCTGTTGGTAACCAACTTCTGACTGAGAGTTTTGGTGCTGGGACTTAATTAGATGACCTAGTGCCCGGTTGCCGATTATCCCTTGCAATTCTTCTATGGGGTGGAGCTCTGGCTTGGTACTAGGTGATGGTTGTTGCTGTTGAGAAGTGAGTGTTTTTGTGGTTTGGCTTTGTCGTAGATTACCCATGAGTTTTACGAAATATTTAATAGTTTGTATATTATGAGGTGATTTTACCCCTAAAATTGTCTCGTTTACCAACTAAGTCTTGAGTAATTATTCTCTCATTTTTTTTCAATAAATCATAGAAAGCTTTTAGTCTTTCCAATTTTTCAAGCCAATTTTCCATTTCCTTTGCTACTACTGTAGTTTGATCTATCTCGTCGAGAGAAACTATACTGAGGCGATTCCAATCGAGCTTTCCTTTTCCGTGTTTTTCAGCTTTAGCACCTCCCGCACTAGATAGAGGGTTTGCGGTTGCTTCTGTTGACTTCCAGTTATGAACATATCCCTCGTTACTCGCACCACCTGGAGCAGTTGTTTCTACTCCAACCTCTAGAGCTCCGAATTTTTCTGTAGTTGGAGGTCGAAAAACAATCAGCAAATGTCCGTGGGCTCCATCTGGCAAAATTATATCACTGTTGAAATCTGTCTGACCAATACCACCAACAGCTAAATTTATGCCATAAAGTTCTGTTCCATAAAATTTATTTTTAATTGCTGCTAGCTTTCCTCCTTGCTCTCGAACTTTTTCTTCCTGCCTCGACCTTTTCATGAAGTGTGTACCGAAAGAACGTTTAAACGCTCCGATACTTTCGTCTATTTTTCCTGCTTGAGTTACACCAAGCCAATTGAGTAAGGCATAGGGGTCTCTTACGCCTGCTTCACTTTTTTTCGCTAGCTTAGGAATTACAATATTGACTCTGCCACCATGAGATAGGGCGGTAGCAACATTTTCCGACCACTTTTCATATCTGGGCAAGTTACCCTCGGTTCCAATATCAGTACATTCTTTTAATCCAGCTTGCATGAGTAAAAATACTTTTTTAAGCACCCCTATGGCTTTTGTATGTTTTTCAATCGCCTCACCTATATCAACTTTCTTACCTTTCGCCTTACCGTATTGATGTATTTCTTGCTGACGCTTCTTGGCTTCCTCAATAATTATGGCTTTTCTCTCACTCCCTTTTTCCCCTAAATCAAGGGTTTTTTGCCAAACTTCACCAGTGTTACTCCGAATTTCATCCAGATACTCATTACCTCCTGGCTGATTAGCTTTGAAATGTAAAGCCATTTGATAAGGACGAGTTTTAAATAAGTACTCTTTGCTGAGACTAAGTTCTTGTAATAGTTGAGTGTTTGAGCGGCATAGCCAAGCTACGCTAGCCACAATTAGTCTTTGATTGGGATGTAGTTTGAGCCAGTCATTCTCACTTTTTTTTCTTAAGTATTCTTTAGCTTCTTCCAAAGAAAACATTTGTAAGCTTTCTAGATATCGCTTACCCTCTTCATCGTTAGCCATATTTTGAATCACATTTAGCTCATTAATACTTAGGAGCTTATTAACACCTCTTTTTTTGAGGTATATATCTTGAAAGTATTTTTGAAACTGCTTCTGAACATCTTTATTGCCGAACCCAAGTTGCTTTAAAACTTCCGGTTTAATTCTCGGCGTTGCTTCCTCCAAGGGTATGTCATGTGTTGCTTCCTCCAAGGGTATGTCATGTATTGAAAGCCAATTTGGAGAATCCGTCCATTTTTTCGGGTGTTCTTCTTTCGGGTATTTTTTTTTGCTTGGTGCCCGCTGTAGAGTTTTATTCTGCTCTAAGTGTACCTGGAATGTTGGAGAACTCGGCACACTATCACTCTGAGACTTACACTGGATTTGCCCCCCAGTTTGCTGCACCACATGGGTCAATTCATGAGCAATTAACTTCTTCCCCTCCTGACTCCCAGGGTTATATTCTCCCTGTCGAAAGAAGATATCTTTACCTGTGGTAAAAGCACGAGCTTGAATAGATTGATTCAACTGGTCAGATTGGGTATCACTGTGAACCCTCACTCCACTAAAATCAGCCCCAAACGACTGTTCCATTGGTTTCCTAATACTTTCAGCGATCGACATCCCCGACCCCTTTGCCTGTTGAATTGAGCTTTCCAACTCTGGGGTAGCCGCCATCCCACCTTCAACAGAGTCAAGCTGAACCATTGGCTTCCTCATCAGTTCATCTTGCTTTTGTTGAGGTTGAATCGATTCTGCTTGAGTTGACAGACTAGAAACTGGTGCGTTAATCTGTCTTACTACTTCCGATGCTACTCGGTCGGCTTCAAGCTCATACTTATCCCCAGCTTGACCAATAGTGAGCTTGGCCTGCACTAAATTCCCATCGGACCTTGAACCCATTAGCTCATGGGAAAGTCCCCTAAACATTGGCATTCGCTGGATTGTTTGCCCACTAACAGGGGAAACACTACTCAGTAGAGGATCTTGGGAACGATGAACTTGTCGAGATAAGTCTGGCTGGGATTTAATTAGATTACCCAGTGCCTGGTTGCCGATTATCCCTTGCAGTTCCTCGATTGGGTGGTATGTTGGCTTCCTACTTCCTGATACTATTGACTGATCTCGAGCTTGTGTCTTTTTGGTTTGGCTTTGTCGTAGATTACCCATGAGCTTGGTTAAATTAAGAGTCGGCAACAATCAATCACAGTGTAATTATCATATAGCCTTTGAGATCAAAGGGATTGTGGGAGGACGGGAGCGATCGCATTACATTGACTGACATTGGCTTTTAAAGCATGGTGCATTTTTGTATCTAGTTAGAAGTTTTCCTAATCCCTTAAAGTTTTACTCCGAATGCTTCCTTCACAC
This sequence comes from Moorena producens 3L, assembly GCF_000211815.1. Classification (GTDB taxonomy): domain Bacteria; phylum Cyanobacteriota; class Cyanobacteriia; order Cyanobacteriales; family Coleofasciculaceae; genus Moorena; species Moorena producens. The sequence goes on along the minus strand of NZ_GL890907.1, from coordinate 6,015 downwards.
CTACTATTTCTTGTATTTGAGCTTTTTACTCTCATTAAGTCGCTCAATTAGATTATAGGCAGAAACTGCCATCGGCTTTAGATCACCGACTTTCAAGTCATCTTGCATCCGACGAAGTTCAACCACCAAGGCTTTAACTGGTTTGTCACTCAGCCCAACCAAATCGTCAACACTTCCTAAAGCTCCAAGGGAGTTATGAATTGCCTCAAAATCAGCTCGCTTGTCTTTGACTAATTTGACTAAGTTGTCTGCTGACTCATCTTCATCCGCTGCTTTAATTTCCTCGGGAAGGTTAACATAGTTCTTTAACAGGTCATATCCAGTAGGAATATGTTCTAGCCATTCTTGACGAGTTAAAGTAATCCGGACTTCTTGAATATTTCCCACCATACCTTTCTCAATTGTTTTTGGGAAAATCGGTTGTCCCCCTTCACCTGTGAACCCAGCAGCATTTAAGACTAACTCAGCGAATTGATTAGGATTAGTTTTAAAGTAATTCCTGTAGGGTTCGGGAATTAATCCAAAGTTGTGGGCAAAATCAGTTCGAGCCATCATCGCTCCCGCAATGGCTTTTGAGTTATCTCTATCCGTCATGTTTGTTGCTTTGTGGAGATAATTTACCAAGATAGTCACTAGTCCCATTAATTCTTTTTTACTGACACTATCATCAATTCCCCCTACATTTAATCTCTTTACTTGATCATTGACCCATGCATCGGCCTTAGATAAAAATGATAAGTCTCCTTTACCAAATAAATCTTTATTTGCTTTTTGCTTACGAGATTGTTGTTTATGACGTTCTCTTTTAAAGAGATTTTGATTGAGCCATCCAGTGACATTCAAGTCTTCCTTAACAGTAACGTATTCGACAAGATCGCTAATCTTTCCAATATGTAAACCAGCCGTAAGCTGAGGGGAAAAGCTTAATTCCTTTCCATCTGGATAAATTCGGAGATTAGAATCAGGTTCTCCTCCACCTGCTGTTACGTCCTCTGATGGAATAAACTCCTCTCCTTTACGACTATTCAGATAACTTGCCATTGCCACAATGTTATCCATTACTGATTCAACTTCACTTTTACTTTCTAGTGGCTCTGTGACCCATTCTAAGTTAGAGCCTCCTGAAGGACTTGCATCAGCAGTTAGATCAAATTTATCACCTCGAATAAAAGCTGTTGCTTTGGGAACATTCTGACCGAGTAATGGAGGCTCACTAAGTTGTTTATTTACATACATGCTAAAAACCATTGCCTGGTAGTCCTGACTGTCCTCATTTACTCTGGTCATTAGTGCTTGACCGGCATTAGTTAGAGTAGATTGACTATCGTCAGTAAACCATAGGTCTAAACGACCTTGTTGATCCAATCCCTTTTCGTGGTTAGTAAGCTCAACTATTTTTATGGAAGGTTGTTCAGCCATTACTTTAGCCACTTTAATATTGATCGCTAAATCCCGTTGAGTCTTAGCACGTTGAAAGTCTTGCTGGGCTTGTTGCCAGTTACTTACATTTCGCACATTCCACTGTGCTTCAAATTCATATCCCACTCGACGCTGTACAACATCTACGGGAGCACTTTCATTAGTACTAATTTTATCGTTATGGTCAAATTCACTCCCATTATGCTGGTTTAATTGGCGTTGCACAGAGGCTCTATTCTGCTGCACCACATGGGTCAATTCATGGGCAATCAATTCCTGCCCTCCTCGACTCCCAGGGTTGTATTCCCCCTGCCGAAAGAAGATATCTTTACCTGTAGTAAAAGCACGAGCCTGAATAGATTGATTCAACTGGTCAGATTGGGCATCACTGTGAACCCTCACCCCACTAAAATCTGCCCCAAACGACTGTTCCATTGGTTTCCGGATACTTTCGGCGATGGGCATCCCCGACCCCTTTGCCTGTTGGATTGAGCTTTCCAACTCTGGGGTAGCTGCCATCCCACCTTCAACAGACATTAGCTGCACCATTGGCTTCCTCATCAGTTCATCTTGCTGACCTTGAGCTTGAATTGAGTCTGGTTGAGTGCTGTGACTAGTAACTGGTGTGTTGATCCGATCCACTACTTCCGATGCTACTCGGTCAGCTTCAAGCTCATACTTATCCCCAGCTTCACCAATAGTCAGCTTCGCCTGTACTGGATTGCCCTGCTGCCAATGGCCCATTAACTCATGGGAAAGTCCCCTAAACATTGGCTGACGTTGGATTGGTTGCCCACTAACAGGGGAGACACTACTCAGCAGAGGATCTTGGGAACGATGAACTTCTCCAGATTTGTATTGCTGGGATTTAATTAGATTACCCAGTGCTCGGTTGCCGATTATCCCTTGCAGTTCCTCGATTGGGTGGTATGTTGGCTTTCTACTTCCTAATACTTGAGACTGATCTCGAGTTAGAGTCTTTCTGGTTTGGCTTTGTCGTAGATTACCCATGAGCTTGACTAAATCTTAAATAGTTTGCGAAATTAACAACCAATCATATTACCGAGTAGGTTATCGGTGTAGGGGAGTGAAACTGTCAGTCTGGATTGGGAATATCCCCATCCACTTCAACTATTGGGCTTTTTTTATGATGATCTGTTCCAATTCTGCTAAGAAACTCTCGATGGCAGTAATTGTTGATTGTGCCATCCTTTCAACTAGACCTCTCTGAGCATTGGTTATCCTTCGTGGTCTTCCTTGATTAAAATTTGGGAGCAAGTCATTTAAAACTTTTATAATCTCAGCATTTCCAGAGTTATTAACCTGTTGTTGATAAATTTGCTGAACTCCATACCAATCTAAACCTAGACCCATTCCGACTTGAGTTATCCAGCCTCTTGGGTGGGCATGAGACTGTGCCGATGTCAAAACCTTTCTCAAAGCAGATCGGAGTATATTTGGAGGAATATTCCTTCTTAAAATCAACTGCTTCTCGCGAGGGTTGTAGTTTGGTAGGGGTCTTGCTTTGAGGCGCTCGCCTCCACCTGCTGTTGATGTAGCTATTGCCGCCTTGGGCTTGAAGAAGGCATATTCCTTGAGATCTCCTCGGAGGCCGCCGAGTACATTTTTCATAAGCTCCCTTCCTTCCCCACCTTTGATACCGAACAATCGATTTTTGAGTCCGCTGTTACGGTCTGTTGGATCATTTAAGAGTGCTTCATACTTTATAAGTGTATTAGGTTCAGGAAAATATGGTGCCCTGGGATCTACTTTTGAAATAATCCGACGAACCTTCATATCAATTTTATTAGCCAGTACACTCAAATCGTCATCAGCAGGCAAATCTCCACCCTGAGCCCCTTGACGCAGCTCGTACCCACCGCTGGCAAGATAGGGGAGTTGTCTTCCTTTAGTCTGATGACGTGTAAGGAGTTGGTCGTACTTGGAAAATAAACCCATGGGTTGATAATGACCGTGTCGAGATTGCTCCTCTGGAACTTTGAGACTAAGCGCGTCTGCATCCCCAATATGAATATAAATGTTTGGTATGTTAAATCGATTTTTTAGGTCATCGACACATTTTCGAGTGTATTGGCTTTTAGTTATTTCATCCCTAAATACCCCATAAGGGAGATACTCGGCTTGTGTTAATGGGCGTTCTGCTTCTTGCTGATCGGCAGCAGCAAGTGTCCGGAAGTCTGCTTCTATCTTATGTGAATTAGCCTGTATCCCTGTAGAGTTGTCCAACCAAAACGGTTCCCATGTAAATCCAAAAACAATCCCTGGATAGTTAAAATTGCCTGTATTATCGATCACATTTCTGATTTCATCCTCACTTCTAGCCCTCATTAAGCTTTTGTATTTATTCACCCCAACTACTAGCCTAAATCGATAAGACATCTCTGTTTTATCTTCAAACCCCTCCTCATACTTAGTAGCGATTGCGTTTGGAGTTGTACCTCCCGGATAGGTAGGAACATTTGCCACATAGCCGTAATTAAACTGGGGATATGGTTGATTGGGTCGATGACCAACTAACTTTTGATGTACATAGGAAGTCCGAGGAGGATTTTGTCTGTGATCTTTAACAGTTTTTAGTTCGTATCTATTTTGGAACTCCATCAAAGACATACACTGGATCCTAGCTACAGGAGCTGCGCTGACCCTAACCGATTGATTAGTCACAACTTTGCCACCTCCTTGCTGAATCACATGAGTCAACTCATGGGCAATCAATTCCTGCCCTCCTCGACTCCCAGGGTTGTATTCCCCCTGCCGAAAGAAGATATCTTTACCTGTAGTAAAAGCACGAGCCTGAATAGATTGATTCAACTGGTCAGATTGGGCATCACTGTGAACCCTCACCCCACTAAAATCTGCCCCAAACGACTGTTCCATTGGTTTCCGGATACTTTCGGCGATGGGCATCCCCGACCCCTTTGCCTGTTGGATTGAGCTTTCCAACTCTGGGGTAGCTGCCATCCCACCTTCAACAGACATTAGCTGCACCATTGGCTTCCTCATCAGTTCATCTTGCTGACCTTGAGCTTGAATTGAGTCTGGTTGAGTGCTGTGACTAGTAACTGGTGTGTTGATCCGATCCACTACTTCCGATGCTACTCGGTCAGCTTCAAGCTCATACTTGTCCCCAGCTTCACCAATAGTCAGCTTCGCCTGTACTGGATTGCCCTGCTGCCAATGGCCCATTAACTCATGGGAAAGTCCCCTAAACATTGGCTGACGTTGGATTGGTTGCCCACTAACAGGGGAGACACTACTCAGCAGAGGATCTTGGGAACGATGAACTTCTCCAGATTTGTATTGCTGGGATTTAATTAGATTACCCAGTGCTCGGTTGCCGATTATCCCTTGCAGTTCCTCGATTGGGTGGTATGTTGGCTTTCTACTTCCTAATACTTGAGACTGATCTCGAGTTAGAGTCTTTCTGGTTTGGCTTTGTCGTAGATTACCCATGAGCTTGACTAAATCTTAAATAGTTTGCGAAATTAACAACCAATCATATTACCGAGTAGGTTATCGGTGTAGGGGAGTGAAACTGTCAGTCTGGATTGGGAATATCCCCATCCACTTCAACTATTGGGCTTTTTTTATGATGATCTGTTCCAATTCTGCTAAGAAACTCTCGATGGCAGTAATTGTTGATTGTGCCATCCTTTCAACTAGACCTCTCTGAGCATTGGTTATCCTTCGTGGTCTTCCTTGATTAAAATTTGGGAGCAAGTCATTTAAAACTTTTATAATCTCAGCATTTCCAGAGTTATTAACCTGTTGTTGATAAATTTGCTGAACTCCATACCAATCTAAACCTAGACCCATTCCGACTTGAGTTATCCAGCCTCTTGGGTGGGCATGAGACTGTGCCGATGTCAAAACCTTTCTCAAAGCAGATCGGAGTATATTTGGAGGAATATTCCTTCTTAAAATCAACTGCTTCTCGCGAGGGTTGTAGTTTGGTAGGGGTCTTGCTTTGAGGCGCTCGCCTCCACCTGCTGTTGATGTAGCTATTGCCGCCTTGGGCTTGAAGAAGGCATATTCCTTGAGATCTCCTCGGAGGCCGCCGAGTACATTTTTCATAAGCTCCCTTCCTTCCCCACCTTTGATACCGAACAATCGATTTTTGAGTCCGCTGTTACGGTCTGTTGGATCATTTAAGAGTGCTTCATACTTTATAAGTGTATTAGGTTCAGGAAAATATGGTGCCCTGGGATCTACTTTTGAAATAATCCGACGAACCTTCATATCAATTTTATTAGCCAGTACACTCAAATCGTCATCAGCAGGCAAATCTCCACCCTGAGCCCCTTGACGCAGCTCGTACCCACCGCTGGCAAGATAGGGGAGTTGTCTTCCTTTAGTCTGATGACGTGTAAGGAGTTGGTCGTACTTGGAAAATAAACCCATGGGTTGATAATGACCGTGTCGAGATTGCTCCTCTGGAACTTTGAGACTAAGCGCGTCTGCATCCCCAATATGAATATAAATGTTTGGTATGTTAAATCGATTTTTTAGGTCATCGACACATTTTCGAGTGTATTGGCTTTTAGTTATTTCATCCCTAAATACCCCATAAGGGAG
>NZ_GL890906.1 GCF_000211815.1 Moorena producens 3L | reverse complement strand
ACAAACAGAACCAACACGTGAACGTAAGGGGGACTAAGTCACCATACGACGGCGACCTAGTCTACTGGAGCCAAAGGAATTCACGCCTTTACTCCGATGCTACCTCTGACGCATTGAAAAAGCAAAACCATTCCTGTGGACACTGTGGACTGAGATTCATCGAAGGCGAGGATGTACATCTTCATCACATAGATGGAAACCACGACAACTGGTCAAAAAAGAATCTACTAGCAGTACATCAAAGCTGCCATCAACAGATACACTGGAGCACTCCTAAGGGAGAGAATATCTAGGAGCCGTATGAGGGGAAACCTTCACGTACGGTTCTGAAGGAGAGGTGCCCCGGATAATACCGGGCATCGACTCTAACCGACGGGGCTTCCTGGGGAATTTATTACGATGATGACTAAGTACATAATTCTGGGTTAAGCTATTAAATTGCTGGGGGGCTTTGCCCCCTGGCCAAACCATCGGGTTTGCTCCCATGGGAGCATGTCTGGAATGGTGCGAAATGTGAATTCATAAGGTTTACCTAGCCGTGGATAGTATTTCTGCGGCTATTTTTTTGTTTGAAAAGGGAGTAGGGAGTAGGGAGTCGGGAGTAGGGAGTAGGGAATCGGGAATCGGGAGTCGGGAAATGCGATCGCGTAGCGTGACCAAAGGTCAATCCCATTCCCTTACTTTACTGCTTGGTTATTTGGTTTTTCTATTTGGGCTTGGTAGTCATGAGGCGTTCGCGTAGCGTGGCCTACGGCCAATCGCTACAGCCAACCTCTCACCTCTCCCTATTCCCATTGATAGGTTGATCAAATTTAGTTTGATTTGGCAATGAGTATTTATACGTTTGTTTTTACTTTACAAATGAGTTGTAAAACTAGATTGTGATTTTTGCTAAACTGAAAAATTATGTATTCCTTATTGCTCTTACCTATTGGAAGTTTTAGGTTTCCTAAAGCTTTAGATGATTTGTTTACATCTCAAATAAAAATGGCTCTTCCGTACTTGTTATGCTAAATTAACACTTTGCCAAAGGGACTGAGGCCGTAGGCCACGCGGGGCGCGTTCGGAGCAGGGACTTCGGAGCAGGAGGAAGAGGCAGCTATATTGGAAAAATTTATGGTTAAATAGCCTCATAACCCTTACACAGTAAGCTTTTCGGGGGGGGTAAACTATAAATTTAGCATAGTAGGTACTGAAGAACCAGCAATCATAGTCATGAGGTACAAAGTTCTGGCTTTTAGGGAGCAGGGACTGAGGCCGTGGGCCACGCTTTCGCCAAAGCCGACGCTGCTTGAGGTGCGAACGGAGCAGGTAAGAGATAAGAGGTAATAGGTAATAGGGAAACAATCCTCTGTACCTCATAGCTATAAGAAACGCTATAGATGAGCTTACCCTGACCAATGAGCTCGAAAGAGCAATATATAAAAAAAAATAAAAATATTTAAACCGCTCTAAATCAGGTTTATAATACATATTGTTTAAACTATTTTTAGTAGAAAAATCCAATAATGTTTGATTTCAAAGACAAAATAATAGAAAAAGGATTCTTGACTGAAACCTTAGAGTCCTTGGATTTTTGGCCTGAACAGTATTATGTTTGGAGAGAAATAGCTCAGAATCTTCCAAATATTTTGCCCATTGGAGAAGTGGGAATAGAGGTAGATAAAATGCCTCAGATAGATACAACTTCTTTAGAGGATTTTCATCTGAATAATGCCAAACTTTGTCTAGGAATGATAGCCCAAGCTTATGTTTGGGAACCCATCTATAGAGGCGAATCTGAACCCCGAACAGTTCTTCCAGCACAGATTGCTATTCCTTTTGTTGAGATTTCAGAAAGGTTGGAGGAACCACCAATACTCAATTATGCTGATTATGTCTTAAGAAACTGGAGAAAACTAGATCCAAACGGAGATTTTACGACAAACAACCTTAGAAGTCTTGTGACTTTTTCAGGGAGACAAGATGAAGACCAATTCATCACTGTTCATGTAGCCTATGAAGCAGCAGCTAGAGAGTGTTATAAACAAGGTATAAAAGCGATGGAGCTAGCACAAGAAAGAGATGCGGTTTCTCTGGCTATTATCTTACGAGAAATGGCGGACACCATTGTTAACATGAAAGATGTCTTCATGACGACAGAGAATATCGTGTCTGCTGAAGTTTTCAGAAAACACATCAGGCAGTTTCTCAAAGGGTGGAACAATAACGTTGAGCTTATTTATGAAGGTACTGAGATTAATGCTTCAGCTCTCAGAGGAGAAACAGGTTCTCAAAGCAGCGCGATGCCTTTCTTAGACCGGATTATGGGTTGTATGTCTCTGGATCCTGTACAAAGAGAAATTCTTAACGAAAAAAAATCTATTCCTGTGGATTTGATTTTAAAAGACTACTATGATTTTGTAAACTATATGCCAGCCCCTCATAGAAAGTTCTTGGAGGAAATTTATCAGAAGAGCCAAGTAAGGAGCTTTGTGATAGAAAATGGTTCTTCAGATTTAGTAAGAGCTTACAATAACTGTGTTGGAAATATTCTTTTGATGCGAACCAGTCATTTCAAAATGATTCCTAAGTACATATCTAATCCGGGTGACAATAATAATACGGGTTATGGCACAGGTGGTACTTCTTACGTGACTTACCTAGGAACTCTCAGGAATGTCACTGAATCTGCTGCCATCAATAGCAAGGATGGAGAGCATCCCAATTTTTGAAAAACACAAAGGGGATACAAATATAGTGCTTCACGCTGGTGTCGTTACAAATTCATCGGATGAAATACAGATATCAAAGGGTATTCATTTATCATTTGGGTGCGGCTCTTTTGAAAATAAAAATTGTATTTTTGCATAAAGTATGAAATCCTTGCATAAAAAGAATTGTATGCTTGAGACATGCTCAAAATAGTCTCGCTCAAAGAGTGAAAAACAAGATAATATCTTTTTTGTATTATCGTATTACACATTGAAATGGGGTTTTTGCGTTTCATTTTTTTGCGATCGCTTAATTCTATCCCTTTAGCCTAGAAAACTTAAATCTAAATATAGAAAGGGTTAGAAGTATGTAGTGTACTTGTAATATAGCGTATTCCTAAAAGAGCCGCACCCAATTAATTTTGTTTAGGTGCTTAGTAAGCTTTAGCATGCATGCCTCTTGCCTCTTGCCTGGCGCGTAGCGCTATATCAGCTATCAGCGGTCAGCCACTGGCCAAGGGTTGAGTGCTAACCGCTGACCGCTCAATGCTTACACCAATCCGTTGCGAGATCGCTTCAAACTTGATCAGGATCTACTCCCATAGCTCGTAAGCGAGCAGCCAGTTGCTCAGCTCGTTGTTGAGCTTGAGCGGCTTGTTGTTGAGCTTGAGTAGCTTGTTGTTGAGCTTGAGCTGCTTCTTCTTGAGCTTGAGTAGCTTGTTGTTGAGCTTGAGCTGCTTCTTCTTGAGCTTGAGCTGCTTCTTCTTGAGCTTGCACTGCTATTTCTTCAGCAGTAGGTAGCACAATTCCGTCATTAGTAGCCCAACGTAACCAAGTAGTATCAACATTATTTTTATAGACCCCTTGCCAACGAACTAAGGCTAATCCTAATCTTTCGCTAATTAGTCGTCCTTGTTCATCTTCAGTTAAAGGCTGATAGACGCCATTGTGCAACCTAAATCCGGCAAAATCCTCTGGATTAAACGGGTCGTACCAAAAATATTCGGGTACTCTGACTTGGTCTTGATAAACTACTTTTTTAGTAGTTTTATCCGTGTTAGCTGTACTGTCAGAAATTAGCTCAATAATCACATCAGGTGCTTTACCTTCTTCCCAAACTACCCAACTTAGTCGTTCGGCTTTCGGAACTCCAAGCACTACAAATACATCCGGACCACGGAAGTCTTGATTCTTAATTTGTTCTGTACTGAAATAAAGAAACATATTACCCCCAAAATAGCCATCTTCCCGCTGGGCTAACCAAGGGTATAACGGGTCAGTCAGCAATTCCATCTGAAGTTTATGTCGTTCCGTTTCCATAGGAATACCGTCATCACAAGGAAGTTCATATTGAGTTGGCGGTACAGGAGGAGTATTATGCACAACAGCAGAGGTCATAGTTTTAGACATAGTGGTGGTATTTCCTACTCAAATTTAACGCCTATCGCTAAGGTATCGTTGAAACTTGCTAAAAAACCCAGCCGTTGGTTCTTTCTTTTTTGAGCAAACTATGGTACTAGAGTTGCTACAGTAGCTATTCTATTAGTAGTCAATTTTTAGAGGACAACAAAGCTTGTAGGCCACGCTTCGCGATCAAGCTGAGGCCTTTGGGCCACGCTTTGCGAACGCTTCCGCCAAAGGCGATGGGCGAAGCCCCGCTTTCAGCGATCGCCTTTGGCGCGGCTGAGGCCTTTGGCCACGCTGCGCGAACGCCGATCGGAATAGTTATTGATCACTGGGAATCAAAAACGCGATCGCTAAAACAATTCTATAGCGTTAGTTATTTTTATAAAATACACTTAGGTTTCTACTCCCTACTCTCTACTCCCTACTCCCTGCTCCCTGCTCCCTTCCCTAAACAATCATGACCACCCTAACCCTTGATCTCCAATCAATTAACCTTACCGACGAGCAATTTTTCCAGCTTTGTCAAGACAACCATGATTTAAAATTTGAACGCAATGCTAATGGAGATTTAATTATTATGTCACCCACTGGCGGCAGCACAGGAAACTGTAATCTAGAAATAGGCTACCAACTTCAAGCCTGGAGCCGTCAAAACAAGTTGGGAATTGCTTTCGATTCTTCCACTGGTTTTAAACTCCCCAATGGTGCCGACCGTTCTCCCGATGCTTCTTGGATACCATTACAAAGCTGGAATAGTTTAACTCCTCAACAACAAGAGAAATTTCTGCCCCTGTGTCCTGATTTTGTGATTGAATTACGTTCGCCTAGTGATAGCTTAATAGCAATTCGCCAGAAGATGGAAGAATACCGAGACAATGGTGCTCGTAATGGTTGCTTGATTAATCGTAAAGAGCGACAAGTTGAAATTTATCGACCAAGTAGAGATATTGAGGTTTTAGAGTCTCCCCCTAGTTTATCTGGAGAAGAGGTTTTGCCTGGTTTTGTGTATCTTGACCTGGGGGGGTGACATGCAAGCTGAAATCCTTACTGGGTAATAATTTCAGCCGATAATTCCCAAAAATATACATTCTGTTTTGGGCGCTCCTTTGGACGTAGTTATAAGGGTTTGAGCTTCCCTAACATGAATTTAGGCTTAATTTCCGACTGTATCTTCCATGACACCATTGGCATCAAAGCCTTATAGAGTAAGCTTTTTGGGGCTCATGTCACCCCCTCAGGTATCTTGACCTAATTTGGTGAAGGGTTATACTTAAACATAAATTTTGATTTTACCTATTAAATTAAGATGCTATAATAACTTAATTCAGTAACATCAAAATAAAAAAATATATGTCATCTTTTATTGGCCATAGTGTAACTGCTGTAACTATTGGTATTGCTTTTAATTCACCCAAAAAACCACTGCTATTGCGCTTGGCTTGGTTTTTATGGTTAATAGTAATTGCCTCTTTCCCTGACTTGGATCATTTTATCCCTTGGTTACATCAATCAGCACACCGTCAAACTCGTATTACCCATTCCCTAGCATTTGCTCTGATTATTCCCATTTGTACAATCGTAGTTTTAATTATTATAGTAATTAGGGGACGCCAACTCAAAGTGTATAGTTTTCAAGCGATATTAGCGGGTCTTTCCCAAATTATTATCGATTTGTTAGTTGGAGTTGTTGGTATACCTTTGTTCTATCCCTTCACTAGAGAAAACTTTAAACTTCCTTGGGGTATTTTACCCAGCGCCGGAAAACTAGACCTAAGCAATTATTACTTATATAAAAACCTATTGATCGAGATGGGGATACTATTACCATTGTTTTCCTTGGTTGCCATTTGTCGTTACCATCTTTTAAAACCCCGTCAGGTAAAAATTGTTATCTTTGGCTTACTGTTTACTTCAACCTGCTTTATGTTTTGGGGATATAATCTGTCTCGGTAGCCCAAGCATGGTGGTATAGCACTACCCATTTGACAAAACTATGGTAAAAGAGTTGCTAAACCAACTATGAGTTGACCTTAGCAACTCCTCCTAACTCGAGGGATATTGCGATGGGTGCATCTCATATTTGTAAAAGGGGAATGGGGAATGGGGAATGGGGAATGGGGAATGGGGAATGGGAAATGGGTAATAGGTAATGGGTAATAGGTAATAGGGGAAGCATGTCACTTAAGCCTAATATTTTTACCATTACTATAGCCCCCTGATGGGTAATTGCTTGCTGATCTGGTAAATAGTTCATCTGTTCTGCAACTAAGACCGGATTTTTGTTGTTTTGTCAAGTAGTTCATTTGTTAGGCTTATTTGACCTGCTCCCTTTATAGTCGGGTGCATCTCATATTTGTAAAAAAGGAAGTGTGGGGCCCGGGCCCGGGGAGTGTGGGAATTTTCTCCCGAATTTTTGCCTAATTGCAAAACTGAGATGCACCCTATTGCGATCGCTTAAATCCGTTAACTACTCCGTTGCGCGATCGCTTCAAACTTGATCAGGATCCACTCCCATAGCTCGTAAACGAGCAGCCAGTTGCTCGGCTCGTTCTTGAGCTTGGGCTAATTGCTGTTGAGCTTGGGCTGCTTGTTGTTGAGCTTGGGCTGCTTGTTGTTGAGCTTGGGCTGCTTCTTCTTGAGCTTGCACTGCTATTTCTTCAGCAGTAGGTAGCACAATTCCCTCTAAAGTAGCCCAACGTAACCAAGTAGTATCAACATTATTTTTATAAACCCCTTGCCAACGGACTAAAGCTAATCCTAATCTTTCGCTAATTAGTCGTCCTTGTTCATCTTCAGTTAAAGGCTGATAGACGCCATTGTGCAACCTAAATCCGGCAAAATCCTCTGGATTAAACGGGTCGTACCAAAAATATTCGGGTACTCTGACTTGGTCTTGATAAACTACTTTTTTAGTAGTTTTATCGGTGTTAGCTGTACTGTCAGAAATTAGCTCAATAATCACATCAGGTGCTTTACCTTCTTCCCAAACTACCCAACTTAGTCGTTCGGCTTTCGGAACTCCAAGCACTACAAATACATCCGGACCACGGAAGTCTTGATTCTTAATTTGTTCTGTACTGAAATAAAGAAACATATTACCCCCAAAATAGCCATCTTCCCGCTGGGCTAACCAAGGGTATAACGGGTCAGTCAGCAATTCCATCTGAAGTTTATGTCGTTCCGTTTCCATAGGAATACCGTCATCACAAGGAAGTTCATATTGAGTTGGCGGTACAGGAGGAGTATTATGCACAACAGCAGAGGTCATAGTTTTAGACATAGTGGTGGTATTTCCTACTCAAATTTAACGCCTATCGCTAAGGTATCGTTGAAACTTGCTAAAAAACCCAGCCGTTGGTTCTGTATTTTTTGACCAAACTATGGTAATGCGCTACGCGCAAGGCAAGAGGCACCCACCCCTAACCCCTCCCAGGAGGGGAAGGCAAGAGGCAAGAGGCACCCACCCCTAACCCCTCCCAGGAGGGGAAGGCAAGAGGCAAGAGGCAAGAGGCAAGAGCGAAAAAATCCTGTGTACCTCATTAGGGGAAAAACAGCTATAGCTTTTCTATTAGTAGTCAGTTTTTTAGGGCAACATCGGAATAGTTATTGATCACTGGGAATCAAAAACGCGATCGCTAAAACAATTCTATAGCGTTAGTTATTTTTATAAAATACACTTAGGTTTCTACTCCCAACTCCCTACTCCCAACTCTCTACTCCCTACTCCCTACTCCCTACTCCCTTCCCTAAACAATCATGACTACCTTAACCCTTGATCTCCAATCAATTAACCTTACCGACGAGCAATTTTTCCAGCTTTGTCAAGACAACGACGATTTTAAATTTGAACGCAATGCTAATGGAGATTTAATTATTATGTCACCCACTGGCGGCAGCACAGGAAATCGCAATGGTAGATTAAACCAACAGTTGTTTAACTGGAGTGATTCCGATGGAACTGGCATTGCTTTCGATTCCTCCACTGGTTTTAAACTCCCCAATGGTGCCGACCGTTCCCCCGATGCATCTTGGATACCATTACAAAGCTGGAATAGTTTAACTCCTCAACAGCAAGAGAAATTTCTACCTCTATGCCCTGACTTTGTGATTGAATTACGTTCTCCCAGTGATAGCTTGACAGCAATTCGAAAAAAATGGAAGAATACCGAGACAATGGCACTCGTCTAGGTTGGTTGATTAATCGTAAAGACCGACAAGTGGAAATTTATCGACCAAGTAAAGACGTTGAAGTGTTAGAGTCTCCCAGTAGTTTATCGGGAGAAGAGGTTTTGCCTGGTTTTGTGCTGTATCTTGAGTTAATTTGGTGAAGGTTTATAAGCAGTCAGCGGTCAGCGGTCAGTAGTCAGCTCAGATATCTGGCTTTAAAGCTGTATGGTCTTTTTTTTTCTGTCCAATAAAACTCCGGATTTCTTTTGCATTTTGCCTCTTGCCTCTTGCCTTTTTCGGCAATCGATGAATTGACAACCCAGAGCCAAAAGCTGATTGCTGAAAGCTGATTGCTTCCCTAAAAACAAGAGACTGAAAAAATTTTTTTTGTTGACAATTATTGACGATTCTGTTAGCGTATCCAGGGAATTACGATGTAAGCAGTCAGCAGTAAGCGGTCAGCCGTCAGTGGTCAGCCGTCAGCCATCAGCCGTCAGCCTTTAGCTGAAAGCACCTCAAGTAGCACCTCAAGTAGCGCATAAGCTGATAACTGTTCGCGTAGCGTGCGCGTAGCGCTTAAACTGATAGCTGATAGCTGATAGCTGATAGCTTACATTACGATTAACTCAATCCTGGAAACGGGAGTCAAACAAAGAAATAAATAGTGGAATAAGCTTATGTCGCTAGTTGTCCAAAAATACGGTGGTACCTCGGTGGGCTCTGTGGAACGCATACAAGCCGTTGCCCAGCGAATTCTCAAAACAGTCCAACAAAACAATTCCGTGGTAGTGGTGGTCTCGGCTATGGGTAAGACTACCGATGGTTTGGTACAACTAGCGAAAGCCATCTCCCCTAATCCGTGTCGTCGGGAAATGGATATGCTGCTATCCACCGGTGAGCAAGTGTCAATTGCTCTATTATCCATGGCTCTACAGGAATTAGGGCAACCGGCTATTTCCCTAACTGGCGCTCAAGTAGGTATTGTAACAGAAGCTAAACACAGTAGCGCTAGGATTCTGCAAATCGAAACCCAGCGGTTGGAGCGGTGTTTAAACGAGGGGAAAGTTGTAGTCGTTGCTGGTTTCCAGGGCATCACCAGCACTGATGAATTAGAAATCACTACCCTAGGTCGGGGTGGCTCTGATACCTCAGCCGTAGCCCTAGCCGCATCACTGGGGGCATCTCGGTGTGAAATTTATACCGATGTACCGGGGATATTAACCACTGACCCCCGGATCGTACCGGATGCTCAACTGATGCCGGAAATTACCGCTGATGAAATGCTGGAATTAGCTAGCTTAGGGGCAAAAGTCCTCCATCCCCGTGCCGTAGAAATTGCTCGCAACTATGGCTTAACCTTAGTAGTCCTATCCAGCTGGAGCGATGAGCCTGGCACTAGAGTAATTTCCCCAAGCTCTCCCCCCCGTTCCTTAGAGGGATTAGAAATTGCTCGACCAGTCAATACCGTAGAATATGACACCGACCAGGCAAAAATAGCCCTATTACGAGTGCCCGATTCCCCTGGTGTAGCAGCACGGTTGTTTGGTGAAATTGCAGTTCAAGACCTAGATGTGGATTTGATTATCCAGTCAATTCACGAACAGAATACTAATGATATTGCCTTTACCGTCAATACCGCTATTATCAATCGAGCTGAAGCAGTAGCCGAAGCCATTGCTCCCGCCCTGCGTCGCCAAACCACCCCCGATACCCAAGAAGCAGAAGTGATGGTCGGTAGGGATATTGCTAAAGTCTCGATCACTGGGGCAGGGATGATTGGACGTCCTGGGGTTGCAGCTCAGATGTTCCAGGCTTTAGCCGATGCTGGTGTCAACATTGAGATGATTTCCACCTCCGAAATCAAAGTCAGCTGTGTGATTGATGCTGTCGAATGCGATCGCGCGATCGCGGCCTTGTGTAACTGTTTCGATATCAACAATACCCCCATTCATCTACCCATTCCCCCTGAAGCAGGAAATAGTGACCACTCAAGGGAGATCACCCATCCCCCGGTTCGAGGTGTAGCCCTAGACATCAACCAAGCCCGTCTAGCCATTCGCCAAATTCCCGATCGTCCAGGCATGGCAGCCAAGATATTTGGAACCTTGGCAGAGCACAATATTAGTATTGATATGATTATCCAGTCCCAACGCTGTCGAATCATTAATGGAATTGCCACCAGGGATCTTGCCTTCACAGTACCTCAAGCCGAAGCAGAAATGGCTCAGAAAGCCCTACAACAGATGGCACCAGTGATTGGGTGTAGCGAAATTCTCCTGGATGCCGATATTGCCAAAGTAAGTATTGTCGGTGCTGGCATGGTTGGACAACCAGGGATCGCAGCACAGATGTTTGCCGCCCTAGGTTCGGAACAAATCAATATTCAAATGATTGCCACCTCAGAAATTAAGATTAGCTGTGTTGTTGCCCAAGACCAAGGAGTGCGAGCATTGCAAGCTATTCATAAAGCCTTTGGTCTTGCTGGAAGCCAAAAAATTGAGGTTCCAGCTTAGGAATCTAGAACGGGAAGAGTGTGGGGAGTGTGGGAATATAGGGGAGTGTGGGAAGATAGGGAAGTGTGGGAATATAGGGGAGTGTGGCGAGAGAAGTAGTTTTCAATAATTAGGTATAGTTAAAGACATAGTCTTGATCCAAACCGCGAGTGGTTTGATTTCTGTGTGGGTCACCTGTGTCAGTACCTTGAAAGCCTCGTGGAAAATAGGGATCCCCCCTAACCCCCCTTAACAAGGGGGGGACACAACCGTTGCTGATCTGACTCCCTGACTCCCCATCCCCCCATCTCCCCATCTCCCCATCTCCCCACACTTCCCAGACTTCTCAAAAACCTTATTTCTTATTGGTAGATCCAGGCAAGAACTTTAATATGTCATTAATCGAATCGGAGGAGTTTTTTCCAGGGGAGTTGAAGTTAGGGACACCTGTTCCCGATGGTAGGGAAGGAATAAAGTCAATGGATTGACCTGAGGATCCCGGTAGAGTAGCTAGGGCTACGCGATCGCCTCCCACTTGTCGTAGCACATCCAATACCTGAACGACCTCGTTGTAACTGGCCTCCTTGGAAGCATAAAGCGCCATCAACCCATAAGGATTAGTTTGACGATATGCTTGCAGTTTCTTTTTGAACTGCTCTTGAGTTACCACTGGCTCTTGTTCAACGTAGAGTTGACCAAACTCATTAAGGCTAACCATTAAGATTTGCCGTCCTTGAGCCTTAGCAGTACTTGCCTTAGGCAAATCCACGCTCAGGGCTTGCTGGCGAGATAAGGTAACAGCTGCCAAAATGAAAAAGGTCAGAATACAAAAAATCACATCAATCAGGGGAACAATCTCAACCCGAACCTCTTCCGGCGAGCTATCCATTCGCAGTCTTAGAGGACGGATTGCCATCGGGGAACTAGCTGAATCCTTTTTTTTATTCATAGATATGTCCTTGGACTAAGAGCTTTCTTCTTGTTGTAACCAATATTGTCGATAAAGCAATTCCAACTCGCTTCCGGCTTTGCGGAACACTTTAACTTGGTTAAACCAAAAAGCCTGAAATAGTCTATAGAAGGCCAGACTGATAATCGCCACAATCAAACCTGTAGCTGTGCTAATCAGTGATTCTCCAATCCCCTGAGTCACCCCATCGGTGGAAGCTGTTCCAAGGTCACTAATGCGAATGGAACCCAATGAATTAATCAAGCCCAACACTGTACCGAGTAATCCCAACAATGGTGCTAGAGCAATCACAGCTTCCAGGAGTTTGTCCCCCCGTCGCATAGCAGCTAATTCATCATCCGCAGCCGACTCTAGAGCCAGCCGGAATACTTCTGGGTCAGGATTATTCAGTCGTAAAGGAGCATACAAATATCTACCGATGGGTTGTCGGCGTGACTCTAGGGCAATCTGTCTAGCAACATGCCAGCTACCAGCTGCTGCCTCTAGAACACGATTAACAATTATGCCTTCCCTCAACGCTATAGTTGCCCAAAACCAAATCCGTTCAAAGATTGTACCCATAGTCAGGATCGATAGAGCCAACAGAGGCCACATGGCGATCCCACCTTTTGCAATAAGTTCGACAATATCCACGACTTGCCCTTACTTCCAAATAACTCAGTGGTCTATCAATCTTCTATTGATTTTCAACCACTTACCAAGAAACTGATCCTATTCTCCACGAGTTAACTGATTAGGTCAGGAAATTTACACTTGGACTTTAGCACATCCGGTACAGAGTGTCTTAGCTAGTCCAGGCAGTGTCGGGAGTGTGGGGGGAGATGGGGAGATGGGGAGATGGGGAGATGGGGAGATAGGGAAGAATTTCATTTCCATGGGGCTAAGGTCTGATCACCATAACCAAGTTCCATATTAGGGAAAGCCTCAATTTTTGGTTTCAGCTACCTAAGTCCTAAAATTTCTAATTCTAGTAAAAACTCTAATCAAACGGGTGGTTATCCCCATAGTCGGTTTCTGGAAGAATCTGGCACTATAAATAGTAGCTATAGAGTATTGAGCTGTTGTTTGGTACCTCAGAGCCGGATATTTCCCCAGTCCGGTCTATAGGCAAAACCGCTTGTGCGGTTGCTTCGCTCTCCGGAGAAATCTTAAAAAGAGGTGCGACCCAAGGCCGCGAGGGATTGCTCGCGGCCTTGGAGGCGCGCACCTATCTGGCCCTTGGGGATAACGAGTTTGGCTGGTCTCGGCTGATTAGCATTTAAAACCAGTCCTTTCTTGATGCAGTCGCTCATGGGGGGAACCCCCGCGTGAAGGCGCTGCATCGCTTAAACCATTAGTTGGAGGTGTGGCTTTCTTACCCACGTAACTTGCTATGGGATGAGGTATTCAGCCGCAAATATTTGATGAACAATCCAATTCAATCTTTTTACAACTGGTATCGCAACACTATCCGCCATTCCAAGTACCGGTGGTGGATCATCTTGGGGACCCTAGTTTACTTTCTTAGCCCCATTGATATTTCCCCAGACTTTATTCCCATCCTTGGGCAAATTGATGATATCGCAGTTATAACCCTGCTGGTTTCGGAGCTGTCTCAGTGGCTAATTGACTTTGCCAAAACCCGCCAAAGCGAAAAAATTGCCAATGACACTCAAGACCCTGAAGTCAAGACTGTGGATGTAGACTCTATTGGTGTCTAGTCAAGGGTCTTGAAAGGGTTAACGCAGAAGTGATTATGTGAATTTACTTCTGCATTTTTTTGGCATTGCTGAATCTTCGCGCTGAATAGGAGTAGAGTGGGCATTCTGCCCGCCTGGGAATTGAAACGGGCAAGATGCCCATTCCACAGCAGGATCCCCGTTCTACCAAGATGCCGGAAAGTTGAAACAGCCAAGATGCCCATTCCACGGACTTTTAGGGCGAACGACGGGACTCGAACCCGCGAGTGGTGGAACCACAATCCACTGCCTTAACCACTTGGCTACGCTCGCCATAATCTTACCGTTGTTGATTATAGCATCTTATTTGTGGGTTTATCAACAATCTATGAAATTTTGATGGGTTTATGCTGATTCCGTCAGTTCTGAAGTTTGCTGACAATTGCTGCAATTGTCTTGCCCTGAGGGACTTCCATCAAACATGCAAGACGTTACCAGTATTTTGCAGTTAATCTGGAACTCGAAGGCTTAATAGCCATCTTAATATACAATATACCGTTAAAAAATTCAGATGAAGATTTCACAGGTTGTCACCGCTTTTGGCACGATGGTGCTGGCGGTGGTGGGAGGCTCAATGGTGGTGACCAATCCTGGACAAGCTACCTATGAAGATTATGCGGTTGAGCAACTGAGCAAGTATCTAAAAGAAGAAGTTTGTCCCCAAGCACCGGAAACCCTAGGCAGTTTCCTGCGCCGTCAGTGTACCATCCTGGTGGATACAGGGCGACCTCAAATTAAGCAAGTTGTTGCCCAGAGCACAAAGCGAGAAAATTTTCTGCTCTTTAGTATTTACCGCACTGACCTGGATGTTAGTACGCTGATCCCTTCATACTCCTTTGAAACTGTAGGGATCTGTCAACAATTTTACCTTTACAAGGCTGATGAACAATCATACTAAGGGTAGTTGTTAGATGGCGAGCACTGGTCTTTTTGTGGGGATGGTTACCTTAGACCTGGTATACCTCAGCACCAAGCTACCAAGCAGCAATGAAAAAATAACTGCCTCTGACTATACGGTAGCGGCTGGGGGACCAGCGACGAATGCAGCAGTAACGTTTAGCTATCTGGGAAATATAGAGGTGCGACCCAAGGGCGATTTACTCGCCCTAGGAGGCGCGCACCTATCTAAAATTTTAGGTGTGGTGGGAATTAACCCGATTACTAAGCTAATTCGCAGCGATTTGACCAGTCATGGCGTAATCATCGCTGACCTTGATCCAGCTAACCCCCAACCGCCACCAGTATCTTCTATCATTGTTACGGAATCCACAGGCGATCGCGCAGTTATTTCGATTAATGCTACTAAAATCCAAGCCAGCACTACACAAATACCTCAGGATTTAGACTTGATGGTGGATGTGGTGCTCATTGATGGTCATCAGATGGTGGTTAGTAATGCGATCGCAAAATTTGCCAAAACTCATCATATCCCTGTAGTCATCGATGGGGGTAGCTGGAAGCCAGGATTTGAAACAATTTTGCCCTACGTTGATTACGCAATTTGCTCAGCCAATTTCTATCCACCAGGGTGCTGTGGTCAACAAGAGGTGATGGCTTATCTCCTAGACGCTGGGATTCCTCACATTGCCATTACCCAAGGAGAAAAACCAATTCAGTATCGCAGCTTAGGAGTGTCCGGTGAAGTACCCGTACCCCAGATTCAAGCAGTAGATACTTTGGGAGCTGGGGATGTGTTTCACGGTGCCTTCTGTCACTATATTCTACAGAAAGAGTTTACTGATGCCCTAGGCGCAGCAGCAAAGGTAGCTACCAATTCCTGTCAGTTTTTTGGGACTCGTCGGTGGATGGAAAAAGATATCGAAAATTAGAGCAATAAATTTTTGTCTGCCCACACCGATGGGGAACTAGAACGGCTTATACTCCTATCTGTAATCTACAAATAGCTACGAAACCTGATGCAAGACTACCAAGCTCCCTGGTACCTAAGAAATGGCTTATTTCAAAGTATTGCTACAACTTACTGGTACGGCAAAACCTGGAGTTGGTGGGGGGAAAAAGTACCTTGGCTTTCCCATTTGCCCCTGATTCCCTGGCAGGAACACATATTTACTGGTGCGGATCAGGTACCGTTGCGCGGATTGTGGAGTTGTCCTGACAATGCCAAAGGGACCCTGATTGTTAACTATGCCCTTACAGGGGATGTCGATAGTGGTTGGTATAGTCGTACCCTTGCTCGTAAAGCCTACAGTAATGGTTGGGCAGTGTTAATTTATGATTGGCGCAGTAACGGACGCAGTGCACAACTATCCCCAGTCCCATCTTCTGACGGTTGGCGAGAAGGGGAAGATCAGTTGCAGCTAGCCATGGAATTAGTAAAGATGGGTTGCCCAGAACCTGTCGGTTTGGTGGGCTTTTCCATGGGGGGACAGTTGGCATTGTGGGGACTTAAGGCCGCAGTTGAAAACAATTGTTCTCTGGTCAGGTTTGGAGCAGTTTTGGCTCCTAATCTGGAATCGAATCGCTCCATAGATTATTTGCTATCTACGCCAATGGGACGTTTGATCGAAAAGAGGTTCACTCATAAACTCAGGAAAATAGCTCAACAACGGTTAGAAAACTTTCCTGAGGCTGTTAAACCTGGTGTAGTGGAGTGCATTAACTCAATGCGGAGCTTTGACCACTATATGGTGATTGATTACTACGGGTTTGCTAGCGTTAATGAATACTATCAGAAGACTAGTGGACTTTACCTGTTGGACAGCTTAGCTTTGCCCTATTTGATCATCTATGCTGCGGATGACCCGATTTTTGACCCTACTATTATTCCAGAATTGGAAGAGCGAACGAGTAGTAATCCCTATGCCAACTTGATTTTAACTCCCCAAGGGGGTCATGTGGCTCACATTAGTACAGGCAAAGGTGATGTGGATGAATTTTGGGCTTTGAATCGGCTTTTGGAATTTTGTGATAGTAAATCAATTCCTGGCAATCCTGAATCACGTTAAGCTAAACATGACCAGTAAACATGACCAGTTGGATTTTTGAGTAGCTATTATCACTTTTATATGGGCACACTTACCAAAGTCGTTGTTTATTCCCTAGGAATTTTATTTCTCTGTACTACCCCAGTTTTTGCTCAACATAAACAACATAATAGTTCAACTGCCACTAGCCAGCAACAACAAATAGAAACGGTTAATCTACTATCTCTACCGGAGGTATTAGCGGAATGGAAAAAAGCCCGGGTTATCTATTTAGGAGAAACTCACAATAGCACAAAAGATCATGAGGCGCAGTTAGCGATTATTGAAGCACTAACCCGTGAAAATTCCAAAATTGCGATCGCAATGGAAATGTTCCAGCGCCCAGCTCAAGATATCCTGGATCAATACCTAGCCGGGGAAATCACAGAAGCTGAGTTGGTTAAGCAAAGTGAGTATGAACAACGCTGGGGCTTTCCTTGGGAATATTATGCTCCCCTAGTACGGTTTGCTAAAACCAATCAACTGCCTGTGTTAGCCTTAAATACACCCACTGAGGTCACTCGTAAAGTAGCCCGTAGCGGTTTAGAGAGTTTAACCTCTGCTGAGCAGGAACATATTCCGCCACTATCGGAAATTCGTACAGATAATGCTGATTACCGCAATCTGATTCAAGGATTTTACCAACAACATCACCACGCCGGTCATAGCAATAGTCTCAACTTCGACAATTTTTTCACTGCCCAAGTGTTATGGGATGAAACCATGGCAGAGAAGATTGCTTTGTTTGCCCAAGCTAACCCAGATTATCAAGTAGTAGTGATTGCTGGGCAAGGTCATATTATCTATGACTACGGTATACCCAGTCGGGTTGCTCGACGATTCAATCATCAGTTGGAACAAATTTCCGTTTTGTTGGGTGCTCAGCCAGAGAAACTGGCAGGAGAAAATGCGATCGCAGATTATTTATGGGAACATCCCTTTTGAATTAAGAATGTAGAATGTAGAATGTAGAATTTAGAATTTAGAATGTAGAATTGGGAATTTAGAATTTAGAATTTAGAATTTAGAATGTAGAATTGGGAATTTAGAATTTAGAATTTAGAATTGGGAATTTAGAACTTATAATTCTACATTTGGCCTTATACATTCTGCCTTATACATTCTACATTCTGCCTTATACATTCTACATTCTGCCTTATACATTCTACATTTGGCCTTCTTAATTCTACATTCTACATTTGGCCTTATACATTCTACATTCTTAATTCTACATTCTTAATTCTACATTCTACATTCTACATTCTTAATTCTACATTCTTAATTCTACATTCTTAATTCTACATTCTACATTCTACTTGCCTTATCCCCAAGAAACTCTACCAAGGGCTTAAACACACTCACTAATTCCGGACGTGCTGCAACTAGAGTTGGAAACGACCGCTGACCGTAATCTTGGCCTACTTCTAGGGGGAAAATTGTCTGAGAATCTAGGGGTACCCAAACTGCCCCAGCTGCGTGAATAATCACCCAAGCTCCAGCAAAATCCCAAATTTTCGGGGTGGCTTCCACTCCTCCTAAGGTGACACCGTTGGCAGTGGCGAGAAAGTTGTAACTGGCAACCCCTAGCATCCGAATTTTGCAGGGGAAGGGTTGCTTCATTACTGAGGTACTACGGGCGCACAGGTTGAAAAAGTGGTTTTGGCTAGGGGAATCCTGGCTGCTGTGGATGGGGCGTCCATTGAGAAAAGCACCGTTTTCGACACCTTTTAGCTCCGATTTCCCAAGCCAAAAACCATGAAAAGATTGCTGGACAGGAGCAAAATGAATGTAACCAAACACTGGAGTTCCCTGATACAACAAGCCTAAGGAAACCCCCCACAGGGGAATTCCTCTAGTAAAGTTGGTGGTGCCATCAAGAGGGTCAATAATCCAGCACCATTCAGACTCAGGAAATTGGTGGGATGCTTCTTCACTCAGTACGCCGTGGCTGGGGAAATGAGATGCGATCGCATCTCTAATTTCTTGATCTGCCCACCTGTCCGCCTGGGTCACTAACGTACCATCGGCTTTTTCGGACCCTTGTACCTGACCAAAGTCCCGGAGGTGCCGATTACCGACACGGTTTGTGGTGTCCTTGGCAAAGTTGAGAATATCTGTCCAAAAATCATTCATATCAAGTCCGGTGGTGCGCGGTACCGGAAATGATATCATGGTGCAGCTGTCTAGTAAAAACCACCCATCTGCCTTAGTTTCTTGGGTTAGTTTTTGGTTTGTGTCGCTCTAGACAATCGGGATGTGAGTATAGCGTTTTCCATAGTTATGAGGTACACAGGATTTTTTCCCTGCTCCCTACTAACTGCTAACTAAAACCCATAACGAAAGTACCTCACCCAATTGATAAATAATATATGGACTTATTCGGTAGTAATCGGCAAGACTTAGCAATAAACAAGTGGCAACATCAGTTAGATAAGTTTGTTAAAGCCAATCAAAAAGAATTAGCTGCACTGGCTTGGGGGCTATTTCTGGAAAAAGGAGAAACTGATGAAACCCTCGGACTTGATATGAAACCGAAGCCACATTTTGTTTACTGTCCTAGGGCAGCAATAGAAACCCTAAATCGTCAGGTTAATAACCAAATTCAGGAAATTTTGGGAGTGGTGGATGCTCATAAACCTGAGCAGGAAGTTCTGATTATTGGTATTGGTAATGGACAGTTGAAACTGATTCAATTTGAACCTGAACTTTCACCACCGGAGTGCTTTATAGAAGTTGGGAAAGATGTCGATCAATTATTAGAAGAATTAGAGAAGCAGATGAGTGAAACAATAAAGTAGGCATATAGAGTAGGGATATAAATTCCGGTTAATCACTTCGTTTTTATTACCCCTACTCCCTAAAATCCTGGATCAAAGCCCCTCAAAATTCTGGCGTTGCTGATTATGGGTATGGTTTTGCCCCCCTAGGGTGTGTTTTCAAACTCGGAGATCCCCCGTTGGTCCCCCTTAAAAAAGGGGGACTTTGAGTATGGCTCCCCCCTTTTTTAAGGGGGGCTGGGGGGGATCATAATCTTGCGGAAAACTTTGAAAACACGCCCTAGCCCCCCAAGCGAGGGATTGCTCGCTTGGGGGGAACAAAACTCTTAAAGTCCCCCAAGCGAGGGATTGCTCGCTTGGGGGATTTAGGGGGCTTTAACTTTCACCAGATAATCGCGCATTCATTCCTTAATTCAGCAACGCCAAAATTCTAGCCAAATTGATAGTGTTTTCTAACATTAGAAATAATCTTCCAGGTGCAAGACATTCCAGCTGGGAAAGTGACCAAATCTCCTTTGGCAATTTGAACTGGTTCACCACCATCTGGCGTGACAACTACTTCACCTTCTAGTAAGTAACAAATTTCCTGTTCATCGTAAGTCCAGGGAAATTCCGAGACTTCCTTTGTCCAAATTGGCCAATTTGAGACACCCAAGTTATCAAGATGGTCTTGGCTAGGACGTTCAATCATAATTTTATTGATATTGGTTGGTGTAGACATATAGCGTTTGTATTTGAGTTGTGAACAGAATCCTTAGGTAAAGGCAAGAGGCAAGAGGCAAGAGGCAAGAGGCAAGAGGCAAGAGGCAAGATTTAATCAAGTCAAGTATATAGGTATTTTTGATAAAAAAACAAATGGTATTCCTTGTTTAAACTTATTGGGAAATGCTATAGTTTTTGCAACTTAACCGTGTTCATTGGTAAGCATTCATTTTCATCAAAGCTATCAGCTAATACCCATAAGCTGGTCAGCTATCAGCTATCAGCTATCAGCTTTGGGCCTGTGGCCAGGCTACTGGAGGTGCTTTTGAATAAAATAAGCTGAAAGCTCAAGGCTGACGGCTGACGGCTGACCGCTGATAGCTTACATCCTAATCATATAGGGCATCGAGCAAAAACTTAGTAATCTGACTTTCCTCCATAGCTGACAAAAGCTTAGTGTCGGCAATATCTAACTTAGCGCCCGCAGCATGTAAATCATCATCTAAAGCAGTTAGAAAACCACGAGTAATGGGGTCTTCCCCCACTTGGGCAAACATCACACCCAGTTCTTCCTGAGAATCCATCTTATTAGTTGCTGCCACTAGCAATTTGACTACAGCCATGGGTGGCTTTGGTTCACTATCCAGGATGACGATAATAATATCACCGTTTGCTTTTGTCTGCTGGCGGGATTTACGGCTAAAGTGGTCATCAAGTGCAACTTTGAGCGGCTCAACCACATTGATGCTGTCTGAACCATAGGGCTGCTCAAACAGGTCAACTAATGCCTGACTAGTGGTGTTGTCATATTTTTGATAGGGAGTAGATGCAATATAAATAGTGAGTCCATCTGGATCAAGTTCCTCACATTTCTTTGCCAAGGCGATAATAGACTCCTGAGCTAGCAACCACTGCTTGTCCAGTCCAGGCAGGGTTCCAAAATTTTTAGAGGCATTTCTTGCCAGAATTATGGTGTAGTCTCGGTTTTGCAATAGGTCTTGAGACACAGTTATCCTCTGATCTCCATTAGCATCTTATCCTAAGTTTTCCCAGAAATCCTGATCAGATCCAATCAGGAGTTGGGAGAGTCTGGTTGAAAATGTTATTTTTCTATAGCTTTTTCTATAGCTAAGGAGTCCCAGACAAGTAAAGTGGACTGTTAAGAGTTGGAAACTTTGGGTCTCGGAATAGGGAACAGCAACGGTTTGAGCAACTTCAAGTTTCTTAACACAGTTCAAAAAAAAAAAAATTAATAGCGTTTATATTAGTAATGAGATATAGAGCATTTTTTCCCTACTCTCTACTTCCTACTCCCTAAAACCTAGGACGAAAGTACCTTAATCAATGGATTACTGCTAGTGAGTACTCCTAGATGTCAGAGTACTTAGGTTTTATATATCTATAGGTGGGACGAGAGTCAAGCAGAATTTATTTACGATTAGGGTTGACAGGTTATTTTTTTCGTGCTAAATTTCTCATGGTGCCGAATTTCGTTGCCTCTCAAGGCTCAGAAACCTAAGTACACCTAAGTAAAGTTAAAACAGTAAAAAACTGTTGAAACGGAGCAAGTAAGCGTTGAAAAACGCTATCTACCAAGGAGGTTGAAACTTGAAAAATATCAGATTTTCAGACCTTGACGAGAAGTTTGACAATCTGGTAGAGTTGTGGCGCTTGAGAGCCCATTCTCAGCCTGAACAAATCCCTTATACCTTCAAGGAAAAAGGGGAAAAAGAAACTGCTCGTATCACCTATGAGGTATTAGAGCAACGCTCAAGGGCGTACGCCTGTCAGTTGCCGTCTCTGGGGGCAACGGGGGAACGAGCAATGCTCGCTAGTAGTACCACCAGGTATAGACTTCATTGCTGCTTTGTTTGGGTGCTTGTATGCTGGCGTAATTGCAGTGCCCACATATCCACCACCCCGACGCAGTCAAAATCTGTCTCGGTGGTTAGCGTACGCATACCTATGCAGAGGAAAGCACTAGAACAAAACCAAGTAATACCAGTCTGTAGCTAGGTTACAGGTGTCCGTAAGGTTATAGGTTGTGGTCAGCCATGGTTAGACCAGAAAATTGCGTACGTTATTGGCAAACAATAGTGGTGAATCCAAATTGAGTATATGAAAAATGAGCAAGAATTTTCTACTTTAATTGACCTTCTTCAATATCGCTCCCACTATCAATCTGCTCGAAAAGCTTACAGTTTCCTACAGAATGGGGAAAAAGAGGTAAATAGCCTAAGTTACAAAGAATTAGATGAAAAAGCCAGGGCAATTGCTGTAGAACTTCAAAAACAAGTAGATAGGAATGAAAGGGCTTTACTCCTATATCCACAGGGACTAGAATTTATCGCCGCCTTATTTGGGTGTTTGTATGCAGGAGTGGTTGCCATTCCGGCACCACCACCAGACCCAATTAGACTGAAGCGGACACTACCTAGGCTTGAAGCAATTGTCTTTGATGCCCAAGCTTCGGTAATACTTACTGATTTTTCCAAGTATTCCCAACTCAAAGAATCCACTTCTCAGTTGTCTTCAGAATTCCAAAGCATCAAATGGATAGTTAGCGATAAAATTCCTATTTCGCTATCACAAAAATGGCAAAAACCAGATCTAAATGGCGATACTCTGGCTTATCTTCAATACACATCCGGCTCCACTTCAACACCAAAGGGTGTGATGCTAACCCACAAAAATTTAATACACCACTGTAGTTACATAAAAGAAGCTTGGGGTTATACATCAGACAGTATCGCCACAACGTGGGTTCCCCATTTTCACGATTATGGACTCGTTGATGGACTAATCCAACCGCTATATTCCGGTATTCCCTGCTATGTGATGTCGCCCATCGCCTTCTATATGCGACCCATTCGTTGGCTACAGACAATTTCACGCTACCGAGTTACCCATAGTCAAGGACCAAATTTTGCCTACGAACATTGCCTAAGAAGAACCACAGCAGAACAAAGGGCGAATTTAGACCTAAGTAGTTGGCGTACAGCTAGCAACGGAGCCGAGCCAGTTCGCCAAGAAACAGTGGAAAATTTTATTGCCACTTTTGAACCATTTGGTTTCCGTAGGGATGCTCTTTATCCAGCTTATGGACTAGCGGAAGCAACTTTGTTGGTTTCGACTAAAAAACATGGGGAAAAAGCCAGGGTGTTGACCTTAGCAGCAGAAGCCCTAGAAAAAAATAAAATTGTAGTAGTATCACCAGCAGACAAAGATCAGGTAGTACGATTTGTAGTTAGCTGTGGACCTCCCATTGGTGGGATGAAAGTGGCGATCGTTAATCGAAACACTTTGAGAAAATGTCAACCAGATCAGGTAGGAGAGATTTGGGTCTGCGATCCTAGTATGGCTGTAGGATACTGGCATAGGTTAGAAGAGACAGAAAAGACTTTTCATGCAAACCTTGCCGAAAGTGGTGAAGGGCCATTTATGCGCACAGGGGATTTAGGATTTTTGAAAGATGGGGAACTATTCATTACAGGGCGTATCAAAGACGTGATTATTATTCGTGGTCGCAACCATTATCCCCAAGATATTGAATTGACCGTGGAAAAAAGTCACCCATCACTGCGTTCTAGTCATGGAGCAGCATTGGCAGTGGAGATTAAGGGAGAAGAACGTTTAATAGTGGTTCAGGAGGTGGAGCGTAGTTACCAAAAGACACTAGATCTAAATGAGGTAGTGGGAAATATTAGAGAGGCAGTTACAGACGAACATGATCTACAGGTGTATTCTGTAGTATTAATAAAAGCTGGGAGCATTCCTAAAACATCAAGTGGTAAAATACAACGCTCTGCTTGCCGAGTTAAGTTTTTGGAAGGAACATTAGACCAGTTGGAAGCCAGGGGAAAAGTGGCAAGTAAAAGACAAGCAGCGGTCTCCACTTAAATGGAGGTAGTTTTGATGGGTTGATTTGATAAAGATTGATGATATAATTTGATGGAATTTACCGAGATACCGCCAATTATGTAACCGGGAAAATTAGGCCCTAGATCCTTAGTATTAAACAGGTGTTATGGCCTTGTAAAAAATGAAAAAATTTAGAAAATGGTAACCAAGGAGACAGTTTGATGTCAATTCCAATGGATGTGACCAAAGAATCTTTTAAACCAGCCAAAACTCAAAAGTCAAAAACTATATTAAATGACTACATAAAAGGTCTCCAGACCAAACACTTTCTGTTGTACAATGTCATTCCAGCAATCGGAACAGTAATAGCGATCGCTTTACTATGGTGGTACCCGATCAGTAGCGTGGAAATAGGACTACTAATAGGAATGTGGGCATTGAGTATGATTGGGATGAGTTTGGGACTACATCGCTACTTTGCCCATCGTGCTTTTAAAACCAGCGAGACGATGAGAGTCATTTTAGCAATTCTAGGTTGTATGGGCGCTCAAGGACCTGTAGTCTCCTGGGTAGCAGTGCATCGTCGCCATCACGAGTACAGCGACCTGCCTGGTGATCCCCATTCCCCAAATCCCGAATTACTAGGGGAAGGAATATTTGGGAAATTACGAGGTCTGTGGCACGCCCATGTGGGTTGGCTAACAAACCACGAGTATCCTAACCCGATGTATTATGCGCCAGAATTGATGCGAGACAAAACCATTAGCAAGATTAATCGCCATTATGTAGTGTGGATAGTTTTGGGTCTGCTAATGCCAACTATTTTAGGAGGAATTATTCATGGCTCTTGGATAGGGGCTGTGGAAGGTCTTCTGTGGGGTGGATTTGTAAGGATGTTTGTGGTAGATAACTCCATTTTAAGTATCAATTCATTTTCTCATGCTTTTGGGACTCATCCTTTCGATAGTAAAGACCAGAGTCGGAACAATATTTGGGTGGCTATTCCTACTTTTGGAGAATCCTGGCAGAATAATCACCATACTTTTGAAAATTCGGCAGCGATCGGGTTAAAATGGTGGCAAATAGATTTAGGTTACTGCCTAATTTGGTTATTGGAAAAATTAGGTTTAGTTTGGGATGTGAAGTTGCCAAGCGCCAAAATGCTCGAAGCTAAGAAGTTAGCTTGATTGTTCAGAAGAAATAAAAATAGGAAACCTGAACAAGATTAGGAGGTGTAACTATCATTAATTGGTGAGAGCTGATGATAGTTACACGTATCGTCAATAATTTCAGTAAAATCTAGTAACTCCCCATCAATAAATTATGGAAAACTTAACCGTAGAGACCGAAAACCTGACTAGTGTAGATAATGGAAGTATAGAGAATAAGAATCAACCCACAGTAGATGAGGTTCAGGAGTGGTTGATTTCTTATCTGTCACAACTATTAGATCTAGAAATTGAAGAAATATCGACAAGTACTTCTTTTAATCGTTACGGTCTAGATTCTTCAGCCTCAATATCTTTAACAAGCGATTTCGGGGATTGGCTATCAAAAGAAATAGACCCAACAATTCTGTATAGTTACCCCACAATAGAAGCTATGGCAGAGCACTTTGGTGCATAATATTTGTTGAAATTCACTGGTGATTGCTGAGAGGATATCTGAAAAGTTTTTTGATCCTGAATTTTGCCCCCCTGACCCCCCAACTTTGGGGGAAACAAGAGTCAATTTGCTTCTAAAAGTCCCCCAGAGGGGGACCAACGGGGGCTTGGATGTAGCAAATGAGACTTCTCAGACAACCTCTGAGGGATATCTGATATATTCCTCAGCCATAGTGTAGCCAATAAATAGTTTGTCAGTAAATCACCTCTAACTGTATTAGATTAGTAATACAGATATTAATAAAAATTAATATTAAGTCTGAAAAAAAAATCAAATGTTAAAATAATTTTGGGGGATACATAGAGCTATAAACCAAAACTAAATTTTAAACAAATAATTTTAAAATAATTTATGTAAATAACAAATTCGAGAATAAAATAGTTAAATACCAATGAATAAAGAACCAATAGCAATAATAGGAATGGGATGTCGTTTCCCAGGAGCTAAAAATCCCGAAGAATTCTGGGAATTACTGTGTAATGGTATAGACGCAATTACCGAAGTGCCAGCTTCTCGGTGGGATAACGAATTATTTTATGACGCCGACATCTCCAAGCCAGGGAAAACGAACAGTCGGTGGGGTGGCTTTCTAGAGCAAGTAGATCGATTTGACCCGAATTTTTTTGGTATTTCTCCCCGAGAAACCCAAACAATGGATCCCCAACAACGGCTATTGCTGGAACTAGCTTGGGAAGCTTTAGAAGACGCTGGACAACCACCAGAAGAATTGGCAGGTACACCCACAGGGGTATTCATGGGGGTATCAAGCTTCGACTACTACGAACTCATCGCCCAAAATCCCAGTAACTTTAGTACCTATACAGGCACAGGTAACTTAAATTGTATTAACGCCAATCGCCTCTCATACTTTTTCGACTTCCATGGACCGAGCATGGCCATAGATACTGCCTGTTCTTCATCCCTGGTAGCAGTACACTTAGCTTGTCAAAGCCTGTGGAGTGGAGAATCTAGCCTAGCTTTGGTGGGAGGCGTACATATGGTGACATCGCCGTGGATGTCAGTAGCCTATGCCCAAGGAGGATTTATGGCTGCTGACGGTAGGTGTAAAACCTTTGATGCCAAAGCTGATGGTTATGTCCGCAGTGAGGGTGCAGGGTTAGTGATACTGAAACCACTATCTCTTGCCCTGGCTAACAGAGACCGCATCTATGCCTTAGTCAAGGGAAGCGCAGTTAACCAAGATGGATACAGCAACGGACTGACAGCCCCCAATCCCTTGGCACAGGAAGCGGTGTTACGGGCAGCGTACAAAAATGCAGGAGTTTCACCAGGTCAGGTTCAGTATATAGAAGCTCACGGGACTGGGACAAAACTGGGAGACCCGATGGAGATGAAAGCCTTAGGAGCAGTGCTTTCTGTTGGTCGTGCTCCTGGTGACTACTGTGCAGTCGGTTCAGCTAAAACCAATATCGGACATTTAGAAGCACCAGCAGGTATTGCCGGATTAATTAAAGTGGCGCTGTCACTTCACTATCGCCAGATTCCACCAAGTCTAAATTTCACTGAGCCGAATCCTTATATCAAGTTTGACGAAATACCATTGCGAGTACAGGAAACTCTGACACCTTGGCCAGAAAAATCAATGCCAGCGTACGCAGGTGTGAGTTCCTTTGGTTTTGGTGGCACTAACTCCCATGTGGTGTTGGCAGAAGTAGAGAACAAAGAACTCTTAATAGGGAACACGGAAGAAAAACGGTTAGAACGTCCAGTAAATCTGCTTACGCTCTCAGCGAAAACGGAAGAAGCTCTAGAACAGTTAGTGACCGGTTATGAGCACCACTTGAAAAAACATTCAGAATTGGCAATAGGAGATGTTTGTTATACAGCCAATGTGGGGCGTACGCATTTCAAATATCGCCTCGCTGTTGTCACCAAATCAACAGAGCAGTTACAGGAACAATTAAAGGCTACCGCAGAAAGAGAGGAAACACCAGGAGTTTTCAAGGGTCAAAAGATTGGTCGCAAGCGTCCTAAAGTCGCCTTCCTTTTCACCGGTCAAGGTTCCCAGTATGTAAATATGGGACGGCAATTGTATGAAAGTCAACCTACTTTTCGTCAAGGGTTAGATCAATGTGATGAAATCCTACGTCCGTATTTGGAACATTCGCTTTTAGAAGTACTTTATCCTCAAGAAGCACAAAACTCAAGTTCTTCTTTGCTAGACCAAACTGCTTATACCCAACCGGCTCTATTTGCTATTGAATATGCCTTAGCCAAGTTATGGTTTTCTTGGGGCATTAAACCAAATGTGGTGATGGGCCACAGTGTGGGAGAATATGTGGCAGCTTGTATTGCAGGAGTTTTCAGTCTTGAAGATGGTTTGAAGTTAATTGCCATGCGTGGCAGGTTAATGCAGCAGTTGCCTGCTGGTGGCAAGATGGTATCGTTGTTGGCATCGGAGGAGCGGGTCAAAAAGGCGATCGCGGACTATAGTTCCCAAGAGGGGTTGGAGAAGTCCGCTGTCAGCATTGCTGCCATCAATGGGCCAGAAAGTATAGTGATTTCTGGTGAGAGTGAAGCGATCGCAAGTATTTGTAGTAAACTAGAAGTAATGGGAGTTAAGACTAAACAGTTACAGGTATCCCACGCTTTCCATTCTCCTTTGATGGAGCCAATGTTGGCCAAGTTTGAAACTATAGCCAAACAAGTCACTTATAACAAGCCTCGAATCAAACTTATTTCTAATGTCACTGGCAAACTGGTAGGTGATGAGATCACTTCTGCTGAATATTGGGTTAACCATGTCCAGCAACCAGTGAGCTTTGCCCAGAGCCTGAAAAATACGTATCAAGAGGGTTGCAAACTGTTCCTAGAAATTGGACCCAAACCAATATTACTGGGGATGGGACGTCAATGTGTACCAGAAGATGTAGGAGTATGGTTACCATCATTACGTCCAGGAGTGGATGAATGGCAACAAATGCTCTCTAGCTTAGGACAATTGTATGTAAAAGGAGCCAAAATAGATTGGTCAGGGTTTGACTCTGACTATAGTCGTCAGAAAGTAGCATTGCCGACTTATCCATTCCAACGGGAACGTTATTGGATAGAAACCAACAACAACTTCTGGCCTAAACAGCAATTTTCAAAAGGGGAAAACCTCCATCCCCTATTAGGTCAAAAGCTAAATTGTGCAGGGGAACAACAAATATTTGCATCACAAATAGGAGAAAAATCACCCAATTATCTCAGCCACCACCGAGTATTTAATCAAGCACTATTTCCCACAACCGGCTACCTAGAAATAGCAATAGCAGCAGGAAATCACCAATTAAAAACACCCCAGATAGTAATAGAAGACCTAACCATAGGTAGAGGATGGATACTACCAGCAGGAGAATTGACAAATGCCCAAACCATACTCACCCCAACAGACAACCAAAGCTACAAGTTTCAAATATTTTCTCAACCAGAACAACAGGAGTGGAGACTCCACACCACAGGAAAAATCAGAAAAGAGTCAACCCCCCCTACTCAGACAAAAATTGACCTAGAAAAATACAAGAGTGAATTTAATCAAGCAATAGAAGTCAAACAACATTATCAAAAATGTCAACAAGTAGGGATAGACTACGGAAATAGCTTTCAAGGCATTCAAGAATTGTGGTCGGGTACAAACCAAGCACTAGCTTATATCAAACTCCCCGAAGAATTGATAACACAAACAAGGGACTATAATTTCCATCCAGCACTATTAGATGCAGCCTTGCAAGTAATATTTCAGGCACTCCCAGCAACAGATAGTGACCAAACTTATCTGCCAGTAGGAATAGAAGAATTCAAACTATATAAGAATCCCGGGCTGAGTCTATGGGCCTACGCATCAGTAACCAGTCCCGAAGTGAAAACTCCAGAAAGTTTAACGACTCTTGTCACCATAGTAACTCCTTCAGGAGAAATAATTGCCAACCTCAAAGGTTTACAACTAAAACTAGCAACTAAACAGACCCTACTGGGAACAGAAACCGAATCAATAGAAAATTGGTTGTATGAAGTAGAGTGGAGAAGCCAAGGTATTTTAGGTAAACTACTCCCTCCAGATTTCCTGAGACCTCCTGTAGAAATTGCCCAAAAATTAGCTCCAACTCTGACAGAATTAGTAACTCAAGTAGATCAGAAAAGAACAGGGTCTATGAAACAAGCTTAGAAGAATTAACTGTAGATTATATAGTACAAGCATTGCACGAAATGGGTTGGTCATACAAACCAACAGAAAGCTTTGAATTTGATGCAGCAGTCAAAAAATTAGGCATAGTTCCCAGTCAGAGACAACTGTTTAAGCGTCTGCTACAAATATTAACAGAGGTGGGAATACTCAATTATAATCAGCAGCAGTGGCAAGTGGAACAAACCTTAGCTCAAGTCAAGCCTACTGAAAAAAGCCAGAGTTTACAGAATCAATATCCAGAAGAAGCAGCAACATTGACACTACTGGAACGTTGTGCAAGTCAATTAAGTGGGGTATTACGAGGAGCAATAGACCCAGTTCAGTTAGTTTTCCCCCAAGGAGATTTGACCACAGCGACTCAACTTTATGAAGAGTCAACAGTAGCTAAAGTGATGAACACAATAGTAGAAAAATCCATCACCAAGGCTATAGAAAAATTACCTAAAAGCCGAGGCATACGGTTGTTGGAAATCGGAGCGGGAACAGGAGGGACGACCAGCTATATCCTGCCTCATCTAAATCCCCAGCAAACCGAATATATATTCACCGATATAGGGGCATTATTTACAGCAAAAGCCCAAGATAAATTCCAGGATTATCAATTCATTAGCTATCAAACCTTAGACATAGAAGTAGATCCGAAAAGTCAAGGATTTGAGGCTAATCAATATGATATAATTATTGCAGCCAATGTCCTCCATGCAACCACAATTATGAAGCAGACATTATCCCATGTGCGAGAACTATTAGCAGATGGGGGAATGTTAGTGTTGTTAGAAGTAACAACTGCTCAACGATGGTTAGATTTAGTATTTGGACTGTTAGAAGGATGGTGGAAATTCAATGATTATGAATTACGACCAGATTATCCTTTGCTGAGTAGAGACCAATGGCAAAAGGTGTTGAGAGAAACAGATTTTACCGAAGTAGTCACCATGCCAGAAGTGGAGGGAATGGCAGAAACATTGTCAGGGCAAACGGTAATTGTAGCTCAAAGCTCTCAAACGAAGTTAGAACAAACGAATGATGGTTCTAAGAGTTGGTTGATACTAGCAGACAAAGAGGGAATAGGTAAACAGTTAGCAAGGCAACTGAACTCAGTGGGAGAGGTTTGTACTTTAGTGTTTGCTGGAGAAAAGTATCAACAGATAGCTCCCGCAGAATTTACCATTAATCCCAACAACCTTGAAGATTTTGAGGAAGTAATAGAGACAGTAGCAGGGAAATCACCATCATTATATGGAGTAGTACAATGTTGGACGACGGAAGCCGGAGTGGGGCAAACTGTTAATTCTGAGGAGTTAGGAAGTTTGTCTAAGCTAGGGTGTGGCACAACTCTATCTTTAGTACAAGCATTGGTAA
>NZ_GL890905.1 GCF_000211815.1 Moorena producens 3L | reverse complement strand
CAGATACCACTACTGATACTGATTCAGATACCACTACTGATACTGATCCAGATACCACTACTGATACTGATCCAGATACCACTACTGATACTGATCCAGATACCACACCTGATCCCGATCCAGATACCACACCTGATCCCGATCCAGATACCACTACTGATCCAGCTCCCGAGCCAATTATTGCTGCTGCCCCAGCTATTCCAGCTGCCCCAGATCCAGATACAGACGGCATTGATGCTACTGTCACATTTACCGGTAATCAGCTTGCACTGTTCCCAGATAACAAATTGACTCTGAGTGATGCTAATAACACCACTCTGGTTGGCGCAACAGTAAAAATTGCCAATCTGCTCAATCCCACAGAGGAACTGCTGACTGTTGACAACACTGATACCCTGATTGCGGTTAACTTCGATGCCAACAATGGTATCCTTTCCTTAAGTGGGGTAGATACCATCCAAAATTACCAGCAAGTCCTCAACACCCTAGAGTATGAAAACACATCTGGTGTGACTGATGCCTCTGGTCGCATTATCCAGTTTGTGGTTGATGATGGTTTAGCTTTCAACAACGTAAGTGAGGTAGCTACTCTGATTACCATCCAAGATAATGACTCGACGGTGATTGGTACTTTCCAGAATGATACCTTGCTTGGGGGTAATGGCAACGATACCCTAGAGGGTAACTCAGGTAATGACTTACTCGACGGTGGAGCTGGTAATGATAGCCTGGTTGGAGGAGATAACTCAGACACCTTGCTCGGTGGTGACGGTAATGACGTCCTTGATGGTGGGACTAATGGAGACTTCCTAGATGGTGGAGCTGGTAATGATAACTTGTCTGGGGGAGAAAACTCAGACACCTTGATCGGTGCTGAGGGTAATGACTCCCTGTTTGGTGGCAACGGTGATGATATCTTAGAAGGCGGATTAGGCAATGATATCTTATCTGGCGCAGGGGGCATTGACACCTATGTCTTGAACCCTGGTGAGGGAACAGATACTGTGTTTAGTTTTGAAGATGGAATCGATATGTTCAAGTTAGGTGGAGATCTGACCTTTGATCAGCTGGCAATTGCTGATATGGGCGCGACTACTATTACTGCCAATGGCGAAGTCTTAGCACAGGTGTTCGGGGTCTCCGCGAGTCAGCTCACAGCGGCAGATTTTATTGTTGAGGAGGATATAGTCGTTTAATTCAAGAGCCGCACACCCACTTCCAGAGTGGGTGTGTGGGGCCTTGCTGACAAATCCGCTGTACTTGTTGCTCCAGACGTTTCTGTTCTAAGGGTGGTAATCCAAATAAAATATTGCGACTTTGCCAAACTAAGACGGCTAAAGTTGTGCCAATACAGATAGCCAGACCTAGGGCAGGCAGATGGTTGTAGATAATACTATACCGGAGTGCTGCCCAGGTAAAATGCGATCGCATCAGGGAAATTTCATACTGCCAAGCCCACAGGCTTAATGGAGCAACAGTTATCCAGAGGATGCCTACGAAAACCCACCTACCATAAACAGTTATTTGATGTAATCGTTTTACCCTGGCCTCAAAGATGGGGTCAAGGGTAATTTTTCTTCTTGGGCTATCTGGCTGCTCCATAATTAGAAGACTATTGAAATTGATAACTAAACTTCATCAGAAAATTCTGCTTCAATCACTGAAGTCCCCTCCTTTTCTGGATTAACTGCAACCTCGACTACAGACTGAGCTTTACCAGTGCGCTCTCTCCACCAAGCTAAGAGGGTACTGGCAATAAAAATACTGGAGTAAGACCCTGCTGTAAAACCAATAATTAGTGCTAAGGCAAAGAATTTTAGGGTTTCTCCCCCGAACAGCAAGATTGCTAACAGGGGTAGCAAGGTAGTTAAGGTGGTATTGATGGAGCGGGTTAAGGTTTGATTAACAGCATCCTCTACAATTTGATTGATATGTTGACCTGGCTTGAGTTTAATTACTTCTCGCACCCGGTCGTAAATCACCACAGTATCATTAACAGAAAAACCAATAATTGTCAATAGGGCAACCACAAATAAGGTATCGACTTCTACCCCTAGCACTAAACCTAGGATAGAGAAAAGACCAATAGCGATTAAGACATCGTGGAACAGGGCAACGAAAGCGAATAGGCCATAGTCAAACTCGAATCGGAAGGTAAGGTAGACAAAGATGCCCACAAAGGCCATAAACAAAGCGATTAAGCCAGAAATAAACAGTTGCCTGCCCAAGGTGGGACCAACGGTGTCAATCTGAGTAGATTTGGGATCGAAAACACCAAGACGCTCGGTTAAAGCAGTTTGCAACTGGGTGCGTTGTTCAACATCTAATGTTTTAGTCCGAATTGTCAGGGCTTGTTTTTCTTCCCCTAGTATTTGGATACTGCTATTGCCAAGACCTTGTGCTGTCATGACGTCTCGCACCAAGGCCAAATCGATGGGTTGGTCACAGTTTCCGGGTTGAGTACAGTCTCTCTCTAGCTGTAGGCGGGTACCACCAACGAAATCCAGACCTAACCGTAAAGGGGCTCCTAGTTGGAGAAAAGAAATCACCATGGCAATGATACCGACCGTAATCAGGGCGGTTGAGATGCTCCACCAAAGCGATCGCGTTTTAATTACATTAAGTTTCATATTGACTTTTCTATTACTAAATCCTTATTTAGCAAAGGGAGTAGGGAACAGGGAGTAGGGAACAGGGAATAGGGAATAGGGAATAGGGAACAGGAATTAGGGAACAAAGTTATCACAATTACTACACGGATTGCTATAAAGTATGAATTATGAATTATGAATTATGAAATGTTTTTTTTGGTGGAACCGGATCCTGGTCAACTAAACACTATATCCACAACTATATTCACAACTTTATCCACAACTAGGATGAAGGATTAAATAGATTTTTTAGTTGAACTCGATCCTGGTCAACTAAACGCTTTATCCATAACTAGGAATTACACTTCCTACTTCCTAGTTCCTACTTCCTAGTTCCTAATTTATAAACTATTGGGTTGGTAAATTCGGGCAGAATAGTTCTGGTTTCTGACGTACCCCTGGAAGTCCTAAAACTGTTACGAGCATCAGGGTTCGACTACAGGTCACGGCGGTAAACATACTGATTCCTACCCCAATGCCTAGGGTTACGGCAAAGCCTTTCACTAGACCTGAACCTAGCCAAAACAGTACTGCACAGGCGATTAATGTGGTCACAGTTGCATCTAAAATACTAGAAAATGCTCGGTAAAACCCTGACTCTACTGAGCGATACAAGGTCTTACCAGCACGTAATTCTTCCCGTGTCCGCTCAAAAATCAGCACATTGGCATCAACTGCCATACCGATACTAAGGATAAAACCAGCAATTCCGGGTAGGGTTAAGGTAACACCTAAGAAGGCAAATGCTGCGATGGTGAGTAAAGCGTAGATACTCAGAGCAATATTAGCAATGATGCCAGGCAGTCGGTAATATAGCACCATAAAGATTAATACTAAAATAAGACCAACTACAGCAGCATAGATACTACGTTGAATACTATCTCGTCCTAAGGTTGCCCCTACGGTGCGATTCTCCACGATTTCCACTGGCAAAGGTAAGGAACCTCCCCGCAGCTGGGCAGCAAATTCATAGGCACTTTCGGCATCAAAGTTACCGGTAATCACTGCTGCACCACCACTGATGCCATTTTCAGCATATCGCGCTGCTACACTCGGAGCACTAATTAGTAAATTGTCGAGGAAAATACCAATGCTGCGTCCTGTACCGGCAATGTTCTTGGTCAGCTCAGCAAACTTTTGAGCTCCCTCACTATCGAATCGGATAGCCACTTCCCAAGCACCACCAGTTTGAAGAGGTTGGGGACGAGCATCTTGGAGGTTTTTGCCAGTCAGACCACTACTTTCAAATAGTTCAAGGATGGCTTGGTTACTACGATTGATAGCAGCTTGATTTTCTGCGATCGCATCTCCATCACCATTGTTGCGCAATACCTCTTGGTTCAATTGTAGTTGTTGTAGCACTTGCTGTTCAACCTGCAGCTGTGCTTCTGTACCAATCTTTTGATTGAGAAAATCCAGCTGTGCTGTTCCCCCTAGTACCCGTTCCGCTTGTTGCGGGTCATTGACGCCAGGTAGCTGTACCAAAAGCTGGTCTTTGCCAACGGTTTGCACTACCGACTCAGAAACCCCTAGGGCATTGACTCGGCCTTCTATAACGGTTTTAACTGCGGCTAATTGCTCAGCCGTAATTTCCGTAATCTCTTCGGTAGTGTTAATCTGAATTGTGAGTTGAGCCCCTCCCTGCAAGTCCAGTCCTAACCGGATTGGAATTTGCACCAGTACTATGATTGCTGTAATTACAAGTACTAGGATTAAGGCTAATAGTGAACGCTGTTTTTGCATGACTACGACCCGCCGCAACAAATGCTATCATAATCTGTTTTGGCGAGCCTAGTAACTGAGA
The DNA here is from genome assembly GCF_000211815.1 of Moorena producens 3L. Taxonomy (GTDB): domain Bacteria; phylum Cyanobacteriota; class Cyanobacteriia; order Cyanobacteriales; family Coleofasciculaceae; genus Moorena; species Moorena producens. The sequence continues at coordinate 7,005 of NZ_GL890905.1, read as the reverse complement.
AAATATAAAGTCTAAAGTCTAAAGTCTGAACTCTGAACTCTCAAGGCTGGAGGCTTAAGTATTCCATCGATTGGTTACTTAGCAATCGGCATCTTTTTCACCTCCAGCATCTAATAATCAGTAACGCCCCCTGCATGGCTTTTGCCAAGCTTTATTTGCCAAGCTTTAAGTTAAATCCGCAAAGCCACCATCTTTTTCACACCCTCGACAATCTGATGGGGTTGGACAATGGTTAGATTTTCGAGAGTCCCGTTGTAGGGAGTGGGAATATCTTGGGATGAAAGCCGAAGCACTGGTGCATCGAGTTCATCAAACCAGCGCTCGTTAATCGATGCTGTTAATTCTGCCCCAATACCACCGGTTTTCATGCACTCTTCTACAATAATGACTCGGTGGGTTTTGGCGATTGAAGCACCAATGGTCTTAAAGTCTAGAGGCTTTAGGGAAATCAGGTCAATCACTTCAGGATCATAGCCCTCTTTTTCCAGCTGCTTAGCCGCTTGGATGGCGTGGTGACGCATCCGGGAGTAGGTAAGAATGGTAACATCTTTACCAGGGCGTACAACTTCAGCTTTATCAAGGGGTACCAAGTACTCCTGTTCTGGCAGATTTTCTTTGAGATTGTAGAGCAGGACGTGTTCAAAGAACAATACTGGGTTATCATCTCGAATGGCAGATTTAAGCAACCCTTTTCCATTGTAGGGGGTGGAGCAAGCAACGATTTTGAGACCGGGAACTGCCTGAAAGTAGGCTTCTAGACGCTGGGAGTGTTCAGCCCCTAACTGACGTCCGACACCACCAGGGCCTCTAACCACCATCGGGATTTTAAAATTACCACCAGAGGTATAGCGTAACATCCCGGCATTGTTGGAAATTTGGTTGAATGCCAGGAGTAAAAACCCCATATTCATGCCTTCGACAATTGGTCGTAAACCTGTCATTGCTGCACCAACAGCTAGACCAGTAAAGCTATTTTCGGCAATGGGGGTATCCAGAAGCCGCAAGTCACCGTATTTTTTACACAAATCTTTGGTAACTTTGTAGGAACCACCGTAGTGACCGACATCTTCACCGATTACAAATACTGTCTCATCCCGTGCCATTTCTTCGTCTATGGCTTCACGCAGAGCATTAAAGAATAGTGTTTCTGCCATTAATAATTCAATATAGGGGGCTACTGTGATCCTAGCATTGCCAGAGCCCTCGAATGATGATGTACAGGGAAGTTTCCCACAGGTAAGTCGGGCAGATTGATAGGTGCGCTCTTACCATTAAGAATTAAATTCACGCTTTGGCGCGCCCATGCTGTGGAAGCGCTAATCAATAGTCTTGAATGTACTACTTCACCCGATCCTCGAGTTTGCTAATATATTCTCTATTATGATAGGATGCTTACTTTGAAATTCCGCTAAATTGGGGAAGAAGTCAAGGGATAGAATAGATTCAGCACTTCGGGGCATCCCTTACCATAACTGCAACCGTCAGAGGTCTAGGGTGACTACGCTTCGGAAAACCGAACCACTGGCTATATACAATTTTAATCAAAATATCATCTATATATATAGTAGTTGAAATTCATTGAACGAGTTGACAGCATTCATCTTGAGGAGAATAAAGGACGCATGGGCAAGGTAGTCGGCATTGACCTGGGTACAACAAACTCCGTGGTGGCTGTCATCGAAGGCGGTAAGCCGGTGGTAATTGCTAATGCGGAAGGTATGCGCACAACTCCCTCAATGGTTGGCTTTAGTAAGGATGGGGAAAGGGTTGTAGGACAATTAGCACGCCGCCAAGCTGTGCTTAATCCCCAAAATACCTTCTATGGGGTGAAGCGGTATATTGGACGTAAGTATGCTGAACTGAATCCAGAGTCAAAGCGGGTTGCCTATACCATTCGCCGGGATGAAAGTGGTAATGTGAGAATTAAGTGCCCCCGGTTGAAAAAAGACTTCGCCCCAGAGGAAATTTCTGCAATGATTCTGCGGAAGTTGGCGGATGAGGCCAGCCGCTACCTGGGAGAGGAGGTAACAGGAACAGTAATAACAGTCCCGGCTTACTTTAATGATTCTCAACGGCAAGCCACACGAGATGCTGGACGAATTGCTGGGTTAGAGGTTCTGCGGATTCTTAATGAACCAACAGCAGCGTCTTTGGCTTATGGCTTGGATCTTGAGGCCAGCCAAACTATCCTGGTATTTGATTTGGGCGGGGGTACCTTTGATGTCTCGATCCTAGAGGTGGGGGATGGGGTGTGTGAAGTGCTATCAACCAGTGGTGATACTCAACTGGGGGGCAATGATTTTGATCGAAAAATTGTTGACTGGTTGGCAGAGCAATTTTTGAAATCAGAGGGAATTGATCTGCGACGCGATCGCCAAGCCCTACAACGGCTGACTGAAGCTGCAGAAAAAGCTAAGATCGAGCTGTCTGGGGTGGGTGTAACTGAGATTAATTTGCCCTTTATTACAGCTACAGAAGATGGTCCAAAACACCTAGAAACTAGGCTGAAGCGCTCTCAGTTTGAAGAGCTATGTGTGGATCTAGTTAGTCGTTTGCGCAGACCCCTAAAACGAGCTTTCAAAGATGCTGGCTTAACTCCTATGGACATTGATGAAGTGATCTTGGTAGGAGGGGGAACCCGCACCCCGATGGTACAACAATTGGTGCGCAGCTTAATCGATCGGGAACCAAATCAGAATGTTAATCCTGATGAGGTAGTGGCAGTAGGAGCTGCAATTCAAGGAGGAATTCTTAACAGTGAAGTCAAAGATATCCTATTGCTGGATGTAACTCCGTTGTCCTTGGGTTTGGAAACTATTGGTGGGGTGATGAAAAAGTTAATCCCCCGCAACACGACTATCCCAGTCCGGCGGTCTGATATTTTTTCCACCTCCCAAAATAATCAGACTTTGGTGGAAATTCATGTCCTGCAAGGGGAACGGGATATGGCAACAGATAATAAGTCTTTGGGTCGGTTTAAGTTGACTGGTATTCCCCCAGCACCACGGGGAGTGCCCCAAATTCAGGTGGCTTTCGATATTGATGCTAATGGAATTTTGCAGGTATTGGCACTGGATAAAACTACTGGTCGAGAACAAAGCATTACCATTCAAGGGGCTTCTACCCTGAGTGAAGCGGAAGTCAACAAAATGATTCGTGAGGCAGAAGAATACGCTGAGGTTGACCGGGAACGAAGGGAACGAGTAGAAAAGCGCAATCGGGCAGAAAGTTTGGCTAATGAAGCGGAACGGCAACTGAGGGAGGTAGCCCTAGATTTTGGGAGACAGTTTGCTAGTGGTTATCGGCGTCAGATTGAAGGCTTAATTCAGGAGATGCGTCAATCCGTTGCCCAAAATGATGACCGGGCTATTGATCGCACTCAAGGTGATCTACAAGATGCCCTCTATGAGCTCAAGCGAGAGGTACGGCTGCAATATGAGGAAGAAGAGGATGATGACTTGTTTGGCTCAATTCGTCGCACCTTCACCGGAGATAGTGACACAGACCGATATTCTCAACGGGATTACCGCCGGGACTCCTATGACTCCTATGGGGCTAGTTCATCGAGGTCCAGTCGCGATCGCGATCGCAGAAACCCCCTTGAAAATGATTGGGATGAGGATGATAATTGGTTCTAAATTAGTCAGTAGTTAGTTGTCAGTTGTCAGTAGCCACAACTAATTAGCGGTTAGTCTTTAGGTAAAAGTTTTCTCGCTCTTCCCTTTAAAAAATACTGACAATTAACGATTAATCACGAATAGATCAAAAAACGAATAGATCAAAAAAGCCTTAATACGGGGGTTTACCCGATGAGGGAGTGCATCGAGACACTTCATTATTGACTAATTATGCAAAACTATCGAGATTACTATGAAATGTTGGGTGTACCCACAGAGGCATCCAGCGAGGAAATTAAAAAGGCTTATCGGCGGTTAGCTCGACAGTATCACCCCGACCTGAATCCTGGAGATAAGACAGCAGAAGACAAGTTCAAGGATATTGGTGAGGCATATGAAGTTCTCTCTGACCCGAATAGGCGATCGCAGTACGACCAATTCAGCCGATATTGGCAGAAGAAGAAGTTTGGTAGAAAAGCGGCTAAAGCTGCTACTTTGATTAAAAATGTAGGCTGGAACGGCAATGGTCGTGGTTCATACCAACCAGAGGATTATGGCAATTACCGGGACTTCAACACCTTCATTGATCAACTACTCGGGCGTCGCTCTACTAGAAAGGCAACATCAACCCCACCTCCAGGGACTCGGGTAAGTTCTGAGAGTGCGTTTCGACCAGGGAAAACTAAAACAGCCTACACTGTTAGTTCTCGTCTGAGACCTCAACCCAAATCCCCCCCTCAGCCTCAACCTTATCCCAAACCTCAACCTCAAGATATTGACGCTCGATTAACCCTACCTTTGGAAAAAGCCTATAAAGGGGGTCGAGAGCGAATTCGCCTAGAAGATGGACGGGCTTTAGAAATTGAGCTACCTGCTGGGATGGTAACCGGTGCCCTGGTGCGGCTCCAAGGTCAAGGTATTGATGGTGGATGTTTAAATTTAAAAATTACTGTGTCACCTCATCCTTTCTTTAAATTAGAGGAATTGGATGTGATTTGTGTAGTACCAGTAAGCCCTGCTGAAGCAGTATTAGGTGACTTAATAGAAGTTCCCACCTTGGATGGTATAGTGCAAATTAATGTTCCTAGTGGCGTCAGGTCAGGACAAAAATTGCGCTTGGCAAATAAGGGTTATCCCAATCAGGATGGGTTACGAGGGGATCAGGTAGTAGAAATTCAGATTGTTGTGCCAACCGAAGCCACTCAGGAGGTCAGAGAACTATACGAAAAACTAAGGGAGATTGATAATTTTAATCCTCGCCAAGATTTACTGGTCTAGGAAAAAGGCTTACATCCAAGCATCCACAAACGCGCAAGTCCCAAGTCACAAGTCAGAAGTCAAAAGTAAGCATTGACTAGGTTTCGGAGTTTAGAAATGTCAAACATCTTAATGGGTAGTGCTATATAAGGGAAGCAGCCCTGTAACCTCGGAGAGGATAAGGCAGTTTGTGGCGATAAAAACGAAGTAATTATTGAATGAGTTCTGAGACAAAAGACATTGAATCCAACCAATTTTTACCATGCAAGCCAATATAAAAACTGCTATGTCGTCGGTAAAATATTGAATGATAACTGGGACGATTAACATAGGATGCTAACCATTTTTGCTGAATATATTGTCCATTAAAATTAGCTAAAGTGTAGGACAAACAAATTAATAAAATCAGAGAAATTAATCGCTGTTTGCTGACTCTAGTAGCCTCCAAATTATAGCAGTTCTCAGGACGAGTGAGCGACATTGCTTATCCCTTTAAGGCAAAAGGCATGCATGCATGCTAGCAATAGTAAAGAGGGTTTTAAGCGATGCAGAGGTGCGACCCGTGGCGAATTTAATTACGGGTCAAACGCACCATTACGGTCTTGGGGAGGCAGAGGTGCGACCCGTGGCGAATTTAATTCGACGACTGTAAACGCACCATTACGGTCTTGGGGGTTTCCCCCACTCGCTATTGCCGTGGTTCCCCCCACTCGCTATTGCATCAAGACAGGGAATCAGTGTCAAAGGATAGTGTACCTCATAACTGCGAGAAACGGGAGCATGTCACTTATGCAGCAACATTAGTACGCTGATCTGGGGAATGGGGAATCGGGAATGGGGAATCGGGAATCGGGAATCGGGAATCGGGAATGGGTAATAGGTAATGGGTAATAGGTAATAGGGGAAGCATGTCACTTAAGCCTAATATTTTTACCATTACTATAGCCCCCTGATGGGTAATTGCTTGCTGATCTGGTAAATAGTTCATCTGTTCTGCAACTAAGACCGGATTTTTGTTGTTTTGTCAAGTAGTTCATTTGTTAGGCTTATTTGACCTGCTCCCCGAGAAACGCTATATAACCGCCACTCTTGAAATCACGGAACATTGTCTTGATCCCAAGGGCGAGTGCTTTCCCCCACTCGCCCTTGGGATCAAGACAACGAAAGTATTATCAACGAGGTCTAAGAGCTAGGTCGCTTATATATAGCAATTATCATAGCTATGAGGTACACAATTTCGGAATTTTAGGGAACAGGAACCCACCCCTAACCCCTCCCAGGAGGGGAATAGGGAATAGTTAATAGGGATGCGCTGCATCAAGACAGGAAATCAAATTCAAAGAAGACTGTACCTCATTACTGCGAGAAACGCTATAGTCTGCGTTTTAGCTTATTTCGTCACCCCCTCAGTAAAAATAATATAAGCAATGCGATCGCTTAATTTTATTAAAATCTAGCGCTAGAGTAAACATTTATAACTGGTAAGTTAATTCTAATAAATGCGATCGCTTAATTTTGACAAAATATAGCGCTATGGTAAAGATGGATAACTCAGAAGCTAATGATTAGCAATGCGATCGCTTAATTTTGATAAAGTATAGCGCGAGATTAAAATCAGATTAGTGCTCAAATCATCCTTAAGAGCAAGGAGACTCTCGTTATACCCGCAGGGTTAGCGAGAGAGGAATTGCGTCTTTAACGATAAACGTGCTAGAATGAAAGTGGTCAATGACCCACCCGAGACGATGGAAACAGATGCGCCTATACGAGCGAAGTCCAGTAACCTGGCGGCGCAGCAAAATTGGTAGACTTTGAAGTTACCGTAAGGATAGTGGAGTCTTTATGGTTGGCAGGTTATGCAGAGAAGGGTAAAAATTTATTAATTAAGACTCCACTATCCTAAGGTTTCGTCTCTAGGGAAAAGATGACAGGGCAATGGAAGGCCAACCCTTGAATCAAAAGTGTATCAAGACTTTTCTTGAAACTCGACACATGAGAACCGCAGGGCTTGCGGGGATAGTCTGGGTCGCGAGCGTAAGACCAGAAAACCCCTTGAGGGTGGAGGCGGTTGCTATGAAGCACCAAACCAAATCGTGAGGTTTAGGAATCCCAGCTCCTTTGGAGCCGCTAC
>NZ_GL890904.1 GCF_000211815.1 Moorena producens 3L | reverse complement strand
TGCGTAGTGCTATAACTTTGAATTGTAAGCCTGAAATAGTTCATAATTACTAGATTGCTCAATTCTTAACTATTTCTTATTTCTTATTAAGATTGCTGCCTTCGCTTGACAATTCGTTGACAATTCACCATCAACCGTCCACAATACTTACCCCAAACCGCACATTTGAATGAACTCTGATTTTTCTCATGGTGGCTAAAATAGATCATATCGAGCCAATTATAGTGCCAATTATAATACCAATTAACTAGGCAGCAACGGCATGAACCCAACTGGTATTCAAAAGAGTGGAGCCATGAATTCAATCATTTGTATGATATGTGAGCAAATCAATCCCAGTCGGGCAAGTTTTTGCTCTCGTTGTGGTGCCTCTCTACCTCCTCCCAGTAGCAGTCCCCTAGAGACTAATCTAGATAATACTAATAATGACAATACATTAGACAATACATTAGACAATACTAATAATGACAATACATTACAGACTGGAAGCCGATTACGCGATCGCTACATAATTCAACGTACCTTAGGACAAGGGGGATTTGGCAAAACCTACCTCGCCAAAGACACTGGACGCTTTAATGAACTAGTAACCCTAAAAGAGCTGACTCCAAGAAACCAGGGCACCCATACCCTAGAAAAAGCGGAAGAACTATTTCAACGGGAAGCAACCATGCTGCACAAGCTTTCATCCCCCCAAATTCCGAGATTCTGGGAATTTTTTCGCCATGGCAAACGGTTGTTTCTCGTCCAAGACTACATTGAAGGAAAAACCTATCAAACTTTACTCGAAGAACGAGTAAGCAAAGGGGAACGCTTCAGCGAAACCGAAATTATCCAACTGTTTCAGCAATTGCTCCCGGTCTTAAGCTACCTACACCAATTAGGAATAATTCACCGGGATATTGCTCCAGACAATATTATCCGTCGTGCTTCCGATGGAGTACCAGTATTAATTGACTTGGGTGGTGTCAAACAAATTGCCCTAGAAGTCAATACTCCCGTAACCAGAGGTGCGCTTGACCTTGGCGAATTTAATTCGCCAAGGTCAAGCGCACCTGGGCAAAACTCTGCCATCTATGCTGGTGGGACTTGTTTAGGTAAAGTTGGCTATGCACCTGATGAACAGCTACGCCTAGGGATTGCTGCTCCCCATAGTGACCTGTATGCTTTGGGAGTGACATCACTAGTACTGATGACTGGTAAACAGCCCCAGGAACTGGTTGACCCTTATACCCTGAGCTGGCGAACTGAAGAAGAAGTAACCCTATCTCCAGAGTTTAATAGTATCCTATCTCGTTTGCTGGCATCCCAACCCTCTGAGCGATTCCAATCTGCTCAAGAGGTTCTAGACCTGATCCGAACTGATGATTCTGATGATTCTAAGGTTAGACAAACAGAAATAAAGGGTAATGTAGCTGTAACTCCCCAGTCTAAATCGTACCCTCCACCGACTCCCATCAATAATTCCGGTTGCAAGCAAGTGTTTGACGAATCTGTTCTAGTGCCAGCAGAGATTCAAGGCTGGAACTGGGGTGCCTTTTGTCTACCAGGTTTGTGGTGTGTCACCAATCAAGTTTGGATTGGACTGATTGCCTGGACCGATCTATCCTTAGTGACTGGATTTCTTGCTTGGCCAGTGATGGGGA
>NZ_GL890903.1 GCF_000211815.1 Moorena producens 3L | reverse complement strand
ATGATCTATTTTAGCCACCATGAGAAAAATCAGAGTTCATTCAAATGTGCGGTTTGGGGTAAGTATTGTGGACGGTTGATGGTGAATTGTCAACGAATTGTCAAGCGAAGGCAGCAATCTTAATAAGAAATAAGAAATAGTTAAGAATTGAGCAATCTAGTAATTATGAACTATTTCAGGCTTACAATTCAAAGTTATAGCACTACGCATTAAGGTGTTTGACATTGATACAAGCAGCAAAAGCTGTCGCAGTTAACTTTTGCCTCTTGCCTCTTGCCAATGCCATTGCGCGTAGCGCTATATGTGCTTGAAGTAGGGTGATGGTGCAAATAACAGGAACAACAAAGTTATTGGGTGTGATTGGTGATCCAGTGGAACATTCTTTATCACCACTGATGCATAACCAAGCGATCGCATCCTTGGGTGTGGATTATGTCTACCTACCTTTACCGGTAAAATCAGCAGATTTGAAAAATGCGATCGCTGGTTTTGAGGCGATTGGTCTAGTGGGCTTCAGTATCACTATTCCCCACAAACAGACTATCATCCCCTTGTTGTCGGAAATTTCAACAGTGGCTCAAGGGGTGGGAGCAGTGAATACTGTGTATCGCAACGATCACGGTTGGATTGGTACGAATACGGATATCGAAGGATTTATCACCCCGTTGCAAGGGTATGACCGGGATTGGACTCAAACTACTGTAGTCATTTTGGGGTGTGGTGGTGCCGCACGAGCTGTAGTAGTCGGTTGTGCTGAACTCGGTTGTACTGAGATTCATGTGGTTGGTCGCAATCAGGACAAGTTAGGTCAATTTAAGGAAAGCTGGATTAATTCTGACCTTGCTATTACTATTCATACTCATGCTTGGGAACAACTACCGGAACTTATAGGCCAAGCCAATTTGTTGGTGAATGCTACTCCGGTGGGAATGTATCCCAACATCGAGCAGTCTCCTGTTGATCAGCTAGCTATGGCCAGGTTGCCGGAAAATGCGATCGCTTATGACTTGATTTATACTCCTAATCCCACTCAGTTTTTACGACAAGCCAAAGAACGGGGAGCGATCGCAATTGATGGATTGGAAATGCTGGTGCAACAGGGAGCAGCAGCTTTCAAAATTTGGTTAGGACAAACTCCGCCAGTGGATATTATGCGTCACGCTCTCCAGGAAAAATTGGGATTGTTGAAAACTTAGCTAAAATTGATGGCGTTGCTGAATCTTGGAATGAATATGAGTGGGGTGGGCATCCTGCCCGCCCGAAAATATCAGGAACAGGCAAGATGCCCATTCTACAGGTGCGACCCAAGGCCGCGAGCAATCCCTCGCGGCCTTGGAGGCGCGCACCTACTATTAAAATCATTCCATTATTAAGCAACGCCCTATCATCTAATACCTAACACCTAAGACCTGTGCAAGGGCGAAAAGCGAGCTACTGACTATCCTTAGTATGGACCTAGAATCCAGTTACCAGGAGCTTCTGGGTCGTCACTGTAAAAGAAATCATGGACATGCTGTAAAACCTCTTCTTTACTGAGATGTCCATCGCCATTTAAATCAAGCTTTGAAAAAATTTCGTCAGTCAAGTTTCCATCTGAGAAGTGAGAGAGGAAGCCCTGTTTGTACTCTTGACGAGAAATCTCTCCATTGCCATCAACATCCAATCGCTCAAAAATCAAATTGGTTAGCTTGGCGATCACATCTTCTTCATAGGATCGTTCGTAGGACTGTGAGGTTTTAATTCCAGATTGGCGCTCTAACCACAAAGGCCGATATTGCTCCTTGAAACTAAGTTGTTTGGCTTTATGTTCCAGAAATTCTTCTAGAGTCACTTCGCCATCATCATTAATGTCCACTTCTTTTTGCAAGTTCTTCCATAAAGTTTTGAACTGAGAACAAATGATGTTATATTCCAAAGAACCCGGTTGATAACCTTGAACTTTTGCCTGAGACTGAGCCATCTTTTCATAGTCAGCTTCAGTGATGACTCCACTACCATCAACATCGTATAAATCGAATAGTTTCTTCAGTTTTCTCTTCTGCAATTCGGTTAGCACCATAGCTTTATCCTGTTGTCAAAAACCCTAACTTAATCACTAATGGCAGCGATGAAAGGAAAGACTTTGTAGTGCATTGCACAGATGCCTTCCTCAGTTGTCATATAAGTCCCCATCGGGGTTTTTGGGCTACACCCTGCACCAAATATCTTGCACTGACACGGTTGAAATACTCCCGTTAGGATAGTCATGCACTGAGCAAACTGGACATCAGCGAGTTTTAATTTGGGTAGGTTAAATTTTACTTCAGCATCAAATTGAACGTAATCAGACCGCAGTCTTAATCCTGAAAAATCAACCGAACCCATGCCACGCCACTCATAGAATTCACGGGGTTCAAATACCTCGCAAATGGTTTGTAGAGCTTCTGAATCGCCTTCTGCTGGTACTTGTGCCTGGTCTTGTAATTCTGCATGACCATCCACCAATTGCTGTAGCAGGGTTTGGGTGGCTTTCAATATAGCCTGGTGACTAGAATCAGCAATGATGATCGGTTTGCGGTAAGACTCAACAAAAAAGCGATAAGGTTCAAGACCAATTACCGAAGCAACTTCAGATGCACAGATCAACCCGTCAATGTGTATCGATGGGGAGTCCAGAATGGCTTTGATAGCCGGAATTAGGGTCATGTGGTTGCAATAAACGCTGAAGTTGCTAATCCCTTCAGCAGCAGCTTGCCCAACTGTTTGCGCTGTACTTAGTACGCTATCTTCGTAGCCTACTGCAAAGAAAACAACCTGTTTGCTAGGATTTTCTTGGGCAATTTTCAGGGCATCTTGGGGTGAGTTGATAGTACGGATATCAGCTCCTGTCCCTCGAATTTCTGAGAGATTTTGTTGAGAACCCCGAATAGTCATCACCTCAGAGAAGGTTGTCAAGATAACATCAGGTTTTTGAGCGATCGCCAGTGCATGATTAACGCGATCAATGGGCAGTGACCATGCCGCCTTACCGTAACCTTGGACAAATTCCAGATGTTCGAGAGCAATGCCATTGAGGTTATGGCTTGCAATGGCAAGGGTTTGCTCACCAGAGACTGCCATCAGTTTAACGGGGCGTCTCAGCTTCGGTGTCAATGAACTGCTAAGACCTGTGATATCTTGCAATATTGTTTGAGTTGGCTTTGATTGGAAAGATTCAACAAGTTCAGTCATAATTTTTTTCACTCCTTATTCAGGACGAATGAATGCCCTACCCTGCCAGAATCGTGTGGACTAAATCCCATAGAATGTGATACGTCGGCAGATGGCTTTCCTGAACCCTGTGAATGCTGGTGTTTTCGACGATCAGGCAGTAATCGACATCTGGGCTTGTTGCCATTTTGCCGCCCTTGCCCCCTACCAGAGCGATTGTAACCATGCCCATTTTTTTGGCTTGGGCAAAACCCCCCAGCACATTTTTAGAATTACCACTGGTAGAAAGGCCAATGATTGCATCACCTTCTCGTCCGTTAGCTAGCAACTGGCGTGCGAAAACTTGGTCAAAACCGAAGTCGTTACTAATTGCAGTAATTGCAGTAGAATCCAGTGACAGATTGATCGCCTCAAGAGAGGGTTTTCCTACACCAATGGGATGGATAAACTCAATGGCAATATGGGCTGCGTCACAGCTAGAGCCACCATTGCCCATGGCTAGAAGCCGTCCGCCATTTCGATACACTTGAGCCAAGGCACGAGCGGCTGCGACAAGGGTAGCACCATAACGCTCAAAATACTTTTTCTGAACTTCTCGGCTTTCAGCCGCTTTTTGAAGCACTGACTCTAATAACGATTGGTCTAGTACATCACTGCTACGTGTTTTGCCCTCTAAAAAAGGGTAAAGGTTATACAAAGGTTGAGCTACAGTCATGGTTTTGACCTTGATATTTTTTGTGGTCAAAAAATATCATAGCACTCGAACTAAAGATTAATAGATATTTCTGCTCCGAAGTCCCAGGGTAAGCGCAAGAATCAATCAGGAGGCTGAGGGGGTGACATGATCCCTTAAAAGCTTACTATATAAAGCTTTGAGGCCAATTATCTCAGGAAAGATCAACTCCCAAATTGACCCTACGCATGATTTTCTGAAAGCTCAAACCCTTATAACATAGTCCAAGGTCAGCCCCAAACAGCATGTATCTTTTTATAACTAATGGGCTGAACTTATTACCCAGTAAGGATTTTAGCTTGCATGTCACCCCCCCAGATCAGGAGGTCTTATTCTAAACACTATTGAGATTAACTTTTAATAGTGCTGAGTTATCTTGGCTTAATATCCTGATAATCCTTGCCCGATCTCACATTTTGGATCAATTTTTATGGTGCTTACCCTGGCTTATTTACCAAGGATATCTACCCTGTTGCTATGGTAAATTAGTATCAAATAAGATGCACCCACTTCCATTAACCCAAAACGAAATTACTCATAGCAATTGAGAATAGTTTAATTTAAATCTCGGCAAGAAAAATAGTGATACCAAGGCTTGGGTGGGCTAGTGGTATCGGTAGGGAAAGAGGTGAGAATGATCGTACCATCCGGACCAATCATCCAGCCTTGAGCTTCCACAATCCGTTTTGGCTTAGAATTCTGTGGAATAGAATTGTGTTCGGTCGATGGCGCTAACGTCTGATTCTTATCAAGATTGTGATCAATTTCACTAAGGGTTTGATCCTCAAGAGTCACCCAATCAGCAATGATGGCTTGACCGATAATCGGGTCGAAGGGACTGGCCGGAATGCCACCTCGTCCAGTAACAATAAATTCACCAAGTTCATCTACCGAGACTTTCCCACTTCTCGGACAGCTAGCAACAATGAGTGATGATGGGTCAGTTAAATTAATTGGTAGTTGATCTAATCCCCGAGAAGGGTCAATATTGCCCGTATTGATGGTCACTATTCCTTGTGGACCAGACTCAGAACTGGCATCGATATCATTAGTGCGATTTTCCTCAATGGCTTCGCGCTCCTCAATCAAACGGACATCTTCGGCCTCAATGGTGATCTCACCGCCTTGACCCCGTGCAGCTTTGGCAATGATATCGCTACCATCAGGACCAGTTGGGGGAAAGGCAATCAAGACGTCGGTATCAATATCAATATTGCCACCCGTAGCTTCTTCAGAAGCCTCTGCGGAGATTAGGCTTTCGTTGAGCATCACTATCGATTCTGATACGTCTAGTGTGATATTCGCTCCATCTTCACCTCCACTCAGTTGAGTTTCAGCTAAAAGTGTGCCGTTGTCAAGCAACAGGGAATTAGCTTTAATGTCCAGATTTCCTGCTATCCCTTTCTCACTTTTGACTGTTATTTCCCCTTCATCCTCAACTTTGAGGGCATCAGTATTGATTGTGATATCGCTGGCTTGACCGATAGCTTTCTCTTTAGCAGCGCTGGAAATGACTCCACCATTAACAGTTAGTGTATTGGTGGTTAAATCTATAGGTCCACCGTTACCATTACTATTGGTGCTAGCATCTAAGGCTCCGCCATCAGTCACAGCAATTGAGTTAGCGTTAATTTTAATCTTACCACCGTTGCCCTGTGTTGACCTAAGATCCACACCAGTCAAGATCTGACTAGGTTGGTCATTAATGCCCACTCCGTCTATTAAAACCTGATCATCAACCGTAATGATCACATTGCCACCATTTCCCTTCTCTTGAGTACCAGATTGTAACCTAGCACCTCCAGTAATCGCCAATGAACCTTCTTTAACTTTGATCTTGATATCGCCACCATTGCCATCGCCATTACTTCTAACATTACTAAATATGCCAGTAGTGATTGACCTGGTTTTGTCCACTCCGTCAAGTAAAACCACTCCGTCAACTAAAACGCGATCGCGAGCTTTGATTTCCACATCACCCCCGTTTCCTTTGCCACGGGTTTCGGCATTTATCACAGCACCGTTGGTAAACGAAACTGACCGACCTTCAATCAATACGTTGCCACCGTCGCCCTCTGCTGTTTGTCTAACTCGAGTGAATATAATACTTGAAAAGCTTGACACCTTATTATTCCTGTTTTTATTTCTGAATATTAAAGCGCCATCAAAGATAACGTCATCCTCAGCAATAATTGATATGTTGCCAGCCTTTCCTTTGTCATATATTTCAGCACTTATTTGACCGCCATTGGTCACAAAAACTGACTTTCCCTTTATGGTGATGTCGCCACCATTACCTATAGCTTGTGGTTTGTTGCGAAACCTTGGGTTTTCTCTATCTCGACCGACCCGAGAGCGCAACCCGCTGGCTAGTGTCAGATCACTGTTTACCCCGTCAATGGTAACTGTATCGCGAGCTGTTATAGTTATATTGCCCGCATCTCCTATTCCCAGGGTGTCAGCTACGAGTCTAGCACCATTGCTGATAGTGACTGATTCGGCATCAATCGATATATCTCCTGCGCTGCCGATTACGGAAAAATCCACTTCGGTCAGAATCGAGTTACTGTTCTGGTCAACGATAACTTGGTCATCAGCAATAATTGTTACATCTCCACCATTTCCCTGTCCTTTGATCCTCGACTGCAAGAAAGCATCATTCATAAACAAAGAGCCTGTGGTCATGGAAATACCACCACTATTACCGATAGCGTCTTGTTCTATGTTGTTGAAAATTCCAGTAGTGTTAGGATTTTCCGGTTTCCCTTCAAAGGTGACTGTATCATCAGCAACAATAGTCACTTTCCCTGCATCAGCTTGACCAAAGGTACTGGTTTCGATCTGAGCACCGTTTTTGGCAGAGAGTGAGCCAGTATCAATAGTGATATCCCCACCCTTTTCTGTTCCGAAGGTGTTGCTAATAATGAAACTGTTGTCAAGGGATAGTTGATCATTTGTAACCACGGTAATATCCCCTGCTTTACCAGAAGCGGAAGAGGCATCAATGCGTCCGCTTATTTCAATGGGGCCCCGATAATCAATCAAGACCTCACCACCATTCCCTGAAAACCTCTGGTTACTCGTATCATTCATAAGCTTCTTATTGACTACCTTGGCTATGGTGCCGTCACCAGTTAGAAGTGAACTAATTTTCAGGGTTTCACTCACTAACGATGGATTAGCTTGATACTGATTGGTTAACAATACTAGTCCATTGGGAGCATTAATCGAGATGTCACCAATTTCTATATCTGCACTAGTAGCACCAGTCCCAAAGTTAGAGCCTAAGTTTCCACTATCGGTATTTCCTGGAAAACCCGCCAGTAATGTCCAATCTATGCCAGCACGGATATCTAGGGTAGGTTGGTTACTGCCATCTATCACTACCGATGTTCTCGCTTCGTCGGACAAGGTCACATTAGCCAGACTAGCTAAGAAGGGATTGGAGTTATCGGGGCTAATCGCATTATCAGCGGTATCGGTAGAGTTAATTTCGATGTCCCCAACGGTAACACTACCTCCTGCCAAAATATGGAGTGATGCTCCGGTATAGTTTCCTAAACTGACATCCCCATTGGCCAGAATTATCGGATCATGGGGACTGACTAAATTTCCCGGTAGCCCATCCAACTGTTCGATACTGACACTGCCGCCAGCGGAATAGTAAGCATTCCCAGCGATAGGATTATGCGATTGCAACCGTAAATCAGAACCAGCAAATAAACCACTTAGGACATGGTTATGGGCAGCAATATCAATTGACTGATTGCCCTGAATTAGCAGCAAGCCACCTGCTGACAACCTAAAGGGTTGCGCTACACTATCCCTAATCGTGACTGTATCTTCTGCGAACAGAGTTAAATCCCTAGCAGCTTCCAGTTGACCTTGTAAATCCAGATGGCCAGCGGCTAGGGTTAAATCTTGTCCTACTGCTAAATTCCCAGCATTTGTAATTGTGCTCCTCGGGTCATATTTGCCATACTGCAATCCTGGGGTGATATTAATGGTTAACAGTGGCGGGGCTTCTGGTGATGTGGCACTAAACTCCTGGCCATCACCAAATACCAAACTATTGGCAGTAGAGGCGAAAAAGGAACCAGCTACATCTAATCTCGCCTGATCTCCAAACACAATACCATTGGGATTGAGTAAAAACAGATTCGCTGGCCCATCTACTCCCAAAGTGCCTAAAATATTGGATAGATTACTTCCGGTTACCCGTGTTAAAATCCTCTGAATCCCAGAGGGATTAGCCAAATAAACTCGTTGTAGTTCTCCTACATTAAATTCAGCAAAACTATGGAACAAATTCTCCCCACGAGTTGCTCCCCCTTCAATTAAATCTGCCAGCGCCCCCTTGACCTCTACATTAGGAGTTACCCTTGACGCTTCATTTCCCAAGCTGCCATCGGGAGTAAGTTCAGCTACAACTGGAGCAGAAAACCCCCAAGCAAAACGGGAGCATCCCATTTTGGAAACAATATTACCCAAAGCAACGATATTTCAAGGGTTTCAGCCCCCTAAAAAGAGCTAACGTGCCAAATTGGGATGCTCCCAGCAAAACATCCGGTTAGGCAAATTATCCTTAATTCTAAAAATGCACCAACAGCCATAAGCATCCTAACCAATAAAATCGGATTATTGGGAAATTATATAACAGATTTTAAATTAGGATCATCAAAACAATTTGAACTTAACTAATCTTAATTAGTAGGTAAATTATTAAGTAAATCATTAGGTAAATCATTAGGTAAATTATTAGGTGGGAATCCAACAGGACTTAAGCCGCCAAACAGTTTTACTAAGGAATAAGATAAGTAAGTACGTAAGCATATGCGCTACAGATGGTGCTACTTGAGGTGCCGTCAGCCGTCAGTGGTCAGTAGTCAGTGGTCAGTGGTCAGCTTATTTTATTCAAAAACACCGATCTAGTAGGATGGCACAGTCTTCGACGCATCGGACCTAAGCCATAAGCACCTCAAGTAGCGTGCGCGTAGCGCATAAGCTGATAGCACCTCAAGTAGCGTGCGCTAATCGCTGACCGCTGATAGCTGATAGCTTAAGTAAGTACTACCATTAGAGGACTAATAGAGCACTAACTATGGGCAATACCTTTGGACATTTGTTTCGGATCACGACATTTGGAGAATCCCACGGGGGTGGGGTTGGGGTAGTCATTGATGGCTGTCCACCGCGACTGGAAATTTCTGCGGCAGAAATTCAGGTAGAACTAGACCGCAGGCGTCCGGGTCAGAGTAAGATTACTACTCCTCGTAAAGAAACCGATACCTGTGAAATTGTTTCGGGAGTATTTCAGGGCAAAACCCTGGGCACACCAATTATGATAATGGTGCGCAATAAAGACACTAGGCCCCAAGACTATAGCGAGATGCAAAAAACGTATCGGCCTTCCCATGCTGATGCTACCTATGATGCTAAGTATGGCATTCGTAACTGGCAGGGGGGAGGACGTTCCTCAGCCCGGGAAACCATCGGGCGAGTGGCAGCGGGTGCGATCGCAAAAAAAATTCTCCGGCAAGCTACTGGTGTAGAAGTCATTGGCTACGTCAAGCGTATCAAAACCTTAGAAGGTATCGTAGACTCCAACACCGTCACTCAAGACCAGGTAGAAAGTAATATTGTTCGTTGCCCTGATTCCGAATGTGCTCAACGGATGATTGAGCTCATTGAAGAAACTGGACGTAGCGGTGATTCCGTTGGGGGTGTAGTAGAGTGTGTGGCTCGCCATATACCCAAAGGCTTGGGAGAGCCAGTATTTGATAAGCTAGAAGCCGATTTAGCCAAAGGGGTGATGTCCCTACCAGCTAGTAAAGGTTTTGAGATTGGCTCTGGCTTTGGGGGCACTGTACTTACCGGCAGTGAGCATAATGATGAATTTTACACAGACGAAACCGGTGCAGTGCGCACGGTTACCAATCGCTCCGGTGGGGTTCAAGGTGGCATTAGTAACGGCGAGACTATTATTATTAGAGTAGCGTTTAAACCCACTGCTACCATCCGCAAAGAACAACGTACTGTCACCAGTACTGGTGAAGAAACCATTCTAGCTGCTAAAGGACGTCACGACCCTTGTGTCTTACCCAGGGCCGTACCTATGGTAGAAGCAATGGTTGCTTTGGTATTGTGCGATCACCTGTTGCGTCATCAGGGTCAGTGCGGTACTTTGAAGCATTAACTTACCAATGAAGACAAGCACTTCCTCCGAGTTTTCGGTTAAATTTTGGGGAGTCCGAGGCAGTATACCTAGCCCTGGACGGGAGACAATTCAATATGGCGGCAATACGTCTTGTGTAGAGATGCAAGTGGCTGGGTTACGCCTGATTTTTGATGGCGGTACTGGCTTGCGGTTGTTGGGAAAAAGCCTTAAGCAGCAGTTACCCATTGAAGCTTATTGGTTTTTTACTCACTACCACTGGGATCATATTCAAGGCGTGCCATTTTTCATTCCAGCCTTTGTGGAAGGGAACATTTTACATATTTATGGCGCACCTCCCCCCGGGGATTGCATGGAGCAACACTTCAAGGAGCGGGTGTTACACTTGAATGCTCCAGTTCCTACTAACAAAGTAAAGGCAGATTTGAAGTTCTATGACTTAGAACTAGGTCATAACACTGTCACCATAGACGATATTACCATAGAAACTGCTCCTTTGAATCATCCTAATGGTGCTATAGGCTATCGCGTAAGCTGGCAAGGGCATTCCGTGTGCTACTGCACCGATACAGAACATTTTCCTGACCGCCTTGATCAAAATGTGGTGTATCTAGCCCGTGATGCTGATGTATTAATATACGATGCTATGTATACCGATGAAGAATACCACAACCCCAAATCTCCCAAGGTAGGTTGGGGACATTCCACCTGGCAGGAAGGGGTGAAGCTGGTAAAAGCTGCTGGTGTTAAGAAACTGGCTATCTTCCACCACGAACCTAATCACTGTGATGATTTTCTCGACAAGCTGGCAGTGGAAGTTAAAGAAGTGTTTGATGGCGCGTTTATAGTCAAAGAAGGGATGATTGTTACGGTCAAGTAATGGTGAAGGGTTCAGGTTGAAGGTTTGATGTTGAAGGTTGAAAGTTTAAGTGTTGAAGGTTTAAGGTTTAAGGTTTAAGGTTTAAAGTTGAAGTGTTGAAGGGTTAAGGTTTAACGTTGTTGATCATTATTTGTCTACCGGAAAAGCATAGATGCCCAGATGGTTAGCAATTGCCCGTTGGCGCGTAGGCATACGGGTCTGAATCGGTGAATTTAACACCCGTAGCTTATTGTTATTTGCTACTACCAGAGTGGTGGAACCACCCCCATCCAAATTGAGGGCGCTATCGGCTCCTAATTCTTGAATAATAGTAGTCAATTCAGCCAAAGTAACCCCTTCGCTGTAAAAGCGCTGGCGACCATCAACAATAATTAACCACAAAGTTTTGCCTGATTTATCAATAGCGACAGCAGTGCGGGGATACAATAGTTTCTCATCTGTATTATCTCCCAATACTGCTGGCTTCCCTTCCTTTAGTAAAATTTCTCTACCGGCTATTCCCTCAGATGTGCCTAGAGGACAACGGTTTTGATAGATTTGAGCTTGGAGAAGCTTTGAAATACAAAGCACTGAATAATTTTTTGATTTTGGTGGAGCATAGGATTTACCATCAGAGATAACTTGCCCTTCTACTCTGACCGGATCACCAGGTTTAGGATAGGAGTCCGGTGGATACTCCCGAAAAGGATAAAAGAAACTACCGTTGATAGCTAATTGTAAGTTAAACTCTCGCACAAATTCCGAGGTAGTCCGGGCAGCAAATTCGTTTTTATTGATGGTATTTCCTGGTGTTACTAATAGTTTAATTCCTGGTGCGGTTAGGTCTATAGTAACAATATGTACCATCAGGGTACGGGGAGATTTGCGAGCATCTCTTTGATACACAATGCCTGGGAAAAGTTGTTGCTGCTTGTCGGTGGGAAGCGGACGCTTGAGCAGTAATGTGCCATAGATCAAAAGTGGCACGCTCACAATACTGATGCTAGTGGTAAGCAGAATTCGCTTTACTCTAGTTATATTTAATTTTTTCATGCTCTAAGCTAGAGTGCATTTAAACTATATATTAATGGGTTTGATTTATACTATATTTTGGGATAAAATAGCTATAACAATCCTCAATTAATAGTGATATTTTTTTGCCTACTCCCTACTCCCTATTCCCTATTCCCTATTCCCTATTCCCTACTCCCTACTCCCTACTTCCTACTCCCTACTCCCTACTCCCTATTCTCTAATGGTAAAGCATAAATTCCCAGATGGTTGGCAACTGGACGTTGGCGCGTAGGAATACGGGTCTGAATCGGTGAATTTAACACCCGTAGCTTAGTATTATTTGCTACTACCAGAGTGCTTGAACCACCCCCATCCAAATTAAGGGCGCTATCGGCTCCTAATTCTTGAATAATCTTATTCAACTCAGCCAAGCTAACTCCTTCGCTGTAAAATTTCTGGCGACCATCAACAATAATTAACCACAAGGTTTTGCCTGATTTATCAATAGCGACAGCAGTGCGGGGAGAAAATAAATTCTCACCGCCACGACCTCCCAATACTGCTGGCTTTCCTTCTTTTAGTAAAATTTCTCTACCGGCTAGTCCCTGAGATGTGCCTATAGGACAACGTTTTTGATAAATTTGAGCGCGGAGAAACTTTGAAATACAAAGCACTGAGGAAGTTGCTTTTGGAGGAGCATAGGATTTGCCCTCAGAGATAACTTGGCCTTGTACTATGACCGGATCAGCACTTTTAGGATAGGAGTTCGGTGGATACTGCCGAAAAGGATAAAAGAAACTACCATTGATAGCTAATTGTAAGTTAAACTCTCGCACAAATTTCGAGGTAGTCCGGGCAGTAAATTCATTTTTATCGACTTTATTTCCTGGTGTTACTAACAGTTTAATTCCTGGTGCGGTTAGGTCTATGGTAACAGTATGTACCATCAGCGGACGGGGTGAGTTGCGAGCATCTCTTTGATACACAATGCCTTGGAACAGTTGTTCCTGCTTGTCGCTGCGAAACGGACGCTTGACCAGCAATCCCCCATAGATCAAGACTGGCACGCTCACAATACTGATGCTAGTGGTAAGCAGAATTCCCTTCAGTCTAGTTATAATTATTTTTTTCATGGTACAATAATAAGTTTATGGATAAAATATTTAAGATTAATCCACCAACTTAACCTACTCGCCTGTCAATGGCAAATTGTCGTGACATTGGTTTGATTGCTGACTTACCGTGGTCGTGTAGGTATCTACCAGATCAGAAATCGACTATGACAGAATCAATTCGCTTCCTCATGTGTCCCCCTGACCACTACGATGTGGATTATGTGATTAATCCCTGGATGGAGGGAAATATTCACAAGTCATCGAGGGATCGCGCTGTAGAACAGTGGCAAAAACTTCACTATGTCATCAAAGAGCATGCCCTAGTCGATTTAGTTTCTCCTCAATCCGGTTGGCCAGATATGGTATTTACAGCCAATGCGGGATTAGTCTTGGGCAAGAATGTGGTGCTTAGCCGCTTCCTCCACAAAGAGCGCCAGGGGGAAGAACCTTATTTCAAGCAATGGTTTGATGACAATGGCTACACTGTCTATGAACTTCCTCAAGACTTACCGTTTGAAGGAGCTGGGGATGCTCTGCTAGACCGGGAAGGGCGTTGGCTGTGGGCTGGCTATGGCTTCCGCTCAGAACTTGATTCCCATCCATACCTTGCTAAATGGTTAGATATTGAAGTTGTGTCCCTGCGGTTAATGGATCAACGCTTCTATCACTTGGACACTTGCTTCTGTCCCCTGAGTGGTGGCTATTTACTCTACTATCCCCCAGCATTTGATTCCTATTCCAACCGCTTAATCGAAATGCGGGTACCACCGGAAAAACGAATTGCAATCACAGAAGCTGATGCAGTGAACTTTGCTTGCAATGCGGTCAATATTGATCAACTTGTAGTGATGAACAAAGCTAGCGATCGCCTTAAAGATCGGCTCAGTCAAGCTGGGTTTGAGGTGATTGAAACCCCCTTGACGGAATTTATGAAAGCTGGTGGTGCTGCTAAATGCCTAACCTTACGGGTAACTGAACCAGTCCGCAGTGAAATCCATGGCAATCAACCGGTTGAAAGTCGCATTATTCGTTTGGAAGGTCATTTGCTTGATTCTGGTATCATCAGCCGTGCCTTGGATTTAATTGTAGGAGGTGGGGGTAGCTTCCAGGTACTTAACTTCGACCTAGGAACACAGCGGCAAAGCACCTCTAATGCTGAACTGAAAGTCTCTGCACCAGATCATGAGGTGATGGCAGAGATTATGACTAAGCTGATTGATCTAGGAGCTGTCACTCCTGCCCAAGAGGTGTGTGATGCTAACTTGGAACCTGTTACTCAAGCAGGGGTTGCTCCCGATGACTTTTATGTTACTACGATTTATCCTACAGAAGTACGGGTTAATTGTGAGTGGGTTAAGGTACAAAATCAACGCATGGATGGTGCGATCGCAGTAACTGAAACCCCAGACGGTGTCATCGCTCGTTGTAAACTGGTGCGGGATTTGGAAGTTGGAGAACAGGTGATCTTGGGAGTAGAAGGAATCCGGACGGTGCGCAAAACTCAATCCCGTGAACAACGCAATCAGCAAGAATTTAGTTTTATGGCATCTGGGGTCTCTAGTGAGCGCCGGGTAGAATTAGTAGTGGAACAAATTGCCTGGGAGCTGCGCCAAATCCGAGACCAAGGGGGCAGAGTAGTAGTGACAGCAGGACCTGTGGTAATTCACACTGGCGGTAGTGAACATTTATCCCGTTTGATTCGACAAGGGTATGTTCAGGCGCTGTTAGGGGGAAATGCGATCGCAGTTCACGACATCGAGCAATCCCTGATGGGAACCTCCTTGGGTGTGGATATGAAACGAGGAGTAGTTGTCCATGGTGGACACCGCCACCATCTCAAAGTCATCAATGCTATCCGTCGCTGCGGTAGCATTGCCCAAGCGGTAGAACAGGGTGTATTAACTAAAGGGGTGATGTATGAGTGCGTCCGCAATCACGTACCATTTGTCCTAGCCGGTTCGATCCGAGATGATGGTCCTCTGCCAGATACCCAGATGGATTTGATTAAAGCACAGCAAGAGTATGCCAAGTTATTGGAAGGGACAGATATGATCTTGATGCTGTCTACTATGCTTCATTCTATTGGCGTGGGCAATATGACTCCAGCCGGAGTGAAGATGGTCTGTGTGGATATTAACCCCGCCGTAGTGACAAAATTAAGCGATCGCGGTTCAGTAGAATCTGTTGGTGTTGTCACTGATGTCGGTTTATTCCTTAGCCTGTTAGTGCAGCAGTTAGATAAGTTAACCAGTCCTTATCTAGTCAAGTAATTAGTTTAACTGTTGAAGAATTAAGAATTAAGAATTAAGAATTAAGAATTCTACATTCTACATTCTACATTCTACATTCTTAATTCTACATTCTTCATTCTACATTCTTCATTGATTACTAAATTATTAACTTGCTTTATAATCGATAGTTTCATTGTCACTAGGAACCAAAACCCAGTCTGAGAGTCTTAGTTTCTGATAAGTTGCCCAGCCTTTAGAACCGCCAGGTACTGGGTAATCTGGGACAGCATATTGGGGAAAAGCTGTGTACGGACGCCAAGCCTCATAAGGGGAAGTCCGCAAGTGCAACATTTTATGTTCATTACTACCAAAGCTCGATAACCAGCACATTTGTTTTACCATGGGATACTCCTTGATTGTGAATTAAAGCTAGAGAGCGTTGGTTAACTGAGCATTTGAACAGTAAGTAGGTGAGAAATTACTCTGAATTGCTGAGTTGCTGAATTCATCGATAATTTAGCAATTCAGTCATGTTAAATGTATTTCTTGCTACCTACGTGATGCACTTAATAATGTTATGCTGTCTCAGCCACCTTGACTCTAACTGGTGTGTTTATTGTTTCTTCAGTAATTTAGCTGTGGATTCCGGAGAATTGGGTTAAGCTAATCGGAATTTAAATGGAAAATTTTCCGTATTAAGCAAAAGTAAGCATTAAGCCCTCAGCGGTCAGCCCTCAGCGGTCAGCCCTCAGGTATCATGCATAAAATCAACCCAGCGTAGCGTGCGCCTATGGGCAATAAATTAAACGAATGCTTACCAAGGCCAAGCTGATAGCTGATAGCTGATAGCTGAACGCGCACGCGTGTGCGTAGCACATAAGCTTACTTCCATACCTTGCTCCCTGAGCTTACTCACTCCAAGGTGGAGGATCTCCGATTAAACTTTGTTTAACGAAATTCCTGAAATGAATTTCACGAATTGACATCTGTCTATAGAGCTCGCACAGCAGATTCTTTGCTTGTTCAAGGTCAAGATTTTGAATTTGCGTCTCAAACACCTTAAGATTGAACTCCTGTTCTAGGGAAAATTCTATTGGTTGATGTTTTTCCATGATGATTTGACTCCTATAAATTTCCAGAAATTAGGGATTGGTTAGAACCCATTACCCACGTTAATTACGAGTGGGTAGCTTGACGCCTTAATTACTTATCACCTTGAGTTGGGATTTTTCTGCAAGGATTAGTGTAAATAGGCTTTCTACTAGTTATGATGGCAAATTTTACGAGACTTTACAGTACCCTTGCGGGTACTTTGTATCCCACCCACACCTATCCTTAACTATCACATCGGTAAAGCAACCAGAAAATGCGATGTTCCTTTGGAACCGCTTTCGGCAAAGCCGACGCTGCGCGAACGCGATTGACCGTAGGTCACGCTACGCGATGAAGCGAAGCTTCCGCGCTTGTGCGATTGACCGTAGGTCACGCTACGCGAACGCGCTTCAGGGGATATCCAGAGAAGCCGGAGCCCCAAATCGTCAGTAAAAATACTTAGCGGTATCTGAGTTCTGATTGCTATATCGATAGTTTCAGAATAATTGGCAGACAAGAGTAGAATGCCTCAGTATTGATCTCAGTTTTTTGTATCAGTTGTTTCAGTTATATGATCTAAATAGATATGTTCAAGGTAAGTTTATGCCAGTTATAGAAGTTAAAACCTATGTAGAGTATCGGGACAGTCAATAACTCACCGCTAAGTCCTATGGGACTATAGCGGGAGCTTGTAGAAGCTCATAGTTGACCAGACTAAGACTTGATAATGGTCTACGTTATTTGAGTCATAACACCTGTAGGTGCGTGCCAGCCTTCAGCTCTGTTGTTAACAATTAAACATCTGTAGAGAGTTAAGGAAGTGTTGTTAACCTAAAAAGCTCTTATAACATTGTCAAGGCAAACTTTACCCACGTTGTGGAGTGTTCAAAGTAATGCGAGTTTTCGTTTTAGATCAAGATAAAAAAACTCTGGATCCATGTCACCCGGCACGAGCTAGAGAACTACTCAAGAAAGGAAGGGCTAAAGTATTTAAGCGCTATCCATTCACTATTATCATGCAGGATAGGAGTGTTGATAATTCTGTAACTCATCCACACAGAATCAAAATAGACCCTGGTTCAAAAACAACCGGAATAGCTGTCATTCAAGAACAGACTGGACGGGTGACAGGTGCATTAGAAATTAACCATCGAGGACAAAACATCAAGAATTCTTTGGAGTCCAGAAGAGCCTTAAGGCGAGGTAGAAGAAGCAGGCAAACTCGTTACCGTAAACCTCGATTTCTCAACCGCAGACGCCCAGAAGGGTGGCTGCCTTCGTCACTAATGAGTCGAATATTTAATATTGAGACCTGGGTGAGACGACTGAGGAAGTTGTGTCCAGTGACTGCAATATCTCAAGAGTTAGTGCGGTTTGACACTCAAAAAATGCAAAATCCAGAAGTGTCAGGAGTTGAATATCAATATGGCGAGCTGTATGGGTTTGAGGTTAAAGAGTACCTTCTTGTTAAATGGGGACACAGTTGTGTCTACTGTGGTGCCATTAATACGCCTTTAGAAGTTGAGCACATTGTTCCAAAATCAAAAGGCGGCAGTAATCGAGTCAGCAATCTAACTCTTGCTTGTCGGTGTTGTAATCAGAGAAAAGGCAACGACCCGATTGAGAAATTTTTAAAGAAAAAACCAACAATTCTCAAAAAAGTATTAACTAAAGCAAAAACCCCTTTGAAAGATGCCGCAGCCGTCAACTCAACCCGTTGGGAATTATGGAGAAGACTAAAATTAACTGGATTACCCGTCGAGACAGGTTCGGGTGGATTGACTAAGTTTAATCGTAAGACTAGGGGTCTCGAAAAAGCTCACTGGATCGATGCTGCTTGTGTAGGTAAAACTACCCCTGGGAAAATTTTACTAAACGGAATAAAACCACTGACAGTAACAGCTAAAGGTCATGGTGTTCGTCAAAGATGCCGACCCAATAAATACGGGTTCCCAAAAGCTCATGCTCCTTCTGCTAAGTTTTTTAAAGGTTTTCAGACAGGAGATATCGTCAAAGCTAACATAAAAAAAGGAAAATATGCCGGGCAGTATACAGGTCGGATAGCTATTCGTTATCGTCCAAGTTTTGTACTAATGGTTCCTGAGAGAAAGATCGATGTTCATCCAAAATATCTAAAAACAATATTTAAGGCTGACGGCTATGAGTATGCGTCTAATTAATAACGATTCGCTATCGCTGGCCGTAGGCCACGCTACGCGAACAATTTATTGACCTGCGGGAATTCCCCGGAGACGAAACCTGTTTATTGTGGAGCCTTTAGAGTCAGTGGGCTATGCAGATGCATGGTTAAATCTTTTTTAATAAGGCGACCCTATCTTACGGTAACTTTAAACCCGCTAAAACTAACGTTTATAACGGGAGTCCCCTTCCCGTATTTAGATGGTTACATCGATTGCAGGCACACGAATTTCTCTCGACTCGGTTGTGTATACTTTCCGCAACGGATTATCACCGGAAAGTATTGTCCAATCTTTCCCACTGTTGACCCTTGAACAGGTTTACGGAGCGATCGCTTTCTACTTAGCTAATCCTGATCAGATTGATACTTACCTCGCTGTCGAAGAGGAAGAGTTTGATGCCATGCCTCAACCATTACAAAGCACTGATCCGT
Source organism: Moorena producens 3L (assembly GCF_000211815.1). Classification (GTDB taxonomy): domain Bacteria; phylum Cyanobacteriota; class Cyanobacteriia; order Cyanobacteriales; family Coleofasciculaceae; genus Moorena; species Moorena producens. Next base: position 17,847 of record NZ_GL890903.1, on the reverse strand, counting down.
CTCTGTATAACAAACTTAGGTCACGATTAGTTTTTCCCCTCAGTAATCGTGATTTTCCCTAGTGCATTACTCCACAGTAGCCAACCATTCCGTAATCCCATCTGCGATCGCATTAGCCAATTGCCTTTGTTCTTGGGAATTGCTAATCCATTCAAATTCCACTGGATGAATCATAAATCCCAATTCCAACAGCACCGAAGGAGCTTTGTGAGGACGGGTTAGGGCGAGATTATTCCAAAATACTCCGTAGGATGGACGCCGGAGCTTTTGGACTAAATAATTATGCAAAAACACTGATAAATCGTGGGCTTGGGCATGATACCAAAACATTCCGATCCCAGCAGTATTAATGGCATCACCATCATCTGGTAACGCATTATAATGGATAGAAAGGGCAATAGTTGGTTCTAGTTCGTGAATCATATCCATCCGGTCTCGTAATGACACATCCTTGTCAGTTTCCCGTGTCATATATACCGTTGCTCCCCGTTGTACCAATTCCTTTTGCAACAATTTCGAGACTACTAAATTAACATCCTTTTCTGGATACCCATTCGGTCCCCTAGCTCCTTTTTCTGCTCCCCCATGTCCGGGATCAAGCAGTATCTTAATTCCTGCTAACCGTTGAGTGGATAGACCCAGTATTCCTCTACTGCTCAAGTTTGGTGGATGTCTCAGAGACAGAATGAGAGTAGTGCCTTCATACCTCAAGTCATACCCCCACTGCTGCTCAGATTTGAGTCTAAAATTATACTGCACCCGGTCTGGAGTCACTTGGTACCAGTCTAGGCGCTTAATCACTGGGTCATCATTTAGGAAAATCGTATCCGTTTGAGCGGTTAGATTATGTAGCGTTAGGGTAAAGGTTTTATCGGACTGCTGCACACTCACTGGTACTGGTATCTCTAGGGGAAAGAGAATTTCTGTTGCTCCAGGTACCTGTCGGGAAGTAATACTGCGAATAATCGACTTCGGGGGAGTTGCACCAGCAATCACCTTGGTTTCCTTCTGGCGAATCCAAGCACCATAATCAAGACGTAACCAGTCTCCTTGTTTACCAGTAACTGCTGCTCTAGTTCCCTTTGGTAGAGGAGTTAAGCGAGAATAGCTAGTACTCGGTCCAGTGCGGGCAACCCCAGCCTCCTCTATTACCTCTATCACCTCTAAGCGGTTAGGAGATAGAATTTCCACTGTACCTGTACCCCGCTGACTGACTCTCTCGCCATTGAAATTTAGTTGAAACACAGGGTTGCCAAAATTTCCAACCTGTGATACCAAAGCGCATCCCTCGTAGTTATTAATGACTGCACGAGGTGTAGGTTGGTTTTGACCAGTCAATACAGCAAAATTGGAGGGAAGTTGGGCATCTTGGGATTGAGGGAGTAAGGAAATCTGTTGATTGCCCAGGGTGACGGAAACCCTAGCACGAGGGGATGCGATCGCACCAAAACAAATCTGTTCTCCAGGTAATCTAGCAATATCTGCTGCTGGGGTCAGGGAATCTTTCGCAAATCCCAAACCTGCTGGTAACTCTGGTTCAGTAGACAGTCGAGTTACCGTAACTTGAATTTCCTGGTTTAGATAGCGCAAGGTAAACCGATTTTCTCCCAGCTGCAAAGGGAAACTAGGAGCAAAATTCCCACTTTGGCTACGGGGGATAGGTTTACCATTGACCAGCACCTGTGAAGTAGGGGCTGCAGTACCAATCAAGAAAATTTGCTCTGCAGTAGTTTTATGCTCACGGGGGGGATAGGCCAGGAAAAGGGGTTGCTCAGCCGAAACAGGTAAAACAAGTAATGTAATCACAGAAGCTAGTATTGCCCAACTCAGGATTTTTTGCATGCTTTCTCGTCAACAGCAGGATAGGTTACCATTGACACTCCCCGGCCTTGTATAAGCGGGGATTCCTAGATCAACGAGCCGCCTTAAACCGCCGTATTCCTATTTTTGACGCCGCCAAAAACAGGACAGTACTTAAACCAAAAACCCGTATTGACCAAGTTCTTAGTCAACTTACGACAGACCCAGAGGGCGATTCTCCCTAGGCGTTTAGTTACTTAATAGGAAGTGCATGTGCATAGTCCGTTTCCCTTCCTTTTCACTCGGTTCCGGTGTGCCCCACCGTACCGTTTTTTTTTCTCAAAGCGTGATTTTTCTGGGTTCACACACCAATTGGTAGTTGATGATTGGGTTTTTAAGGAGGATTTTCCCTACCCTCCGGGCATTACTACTTTAAGGTCAATAAGTTACGGGTCTCTCTCCCGGCTCACCCTCGGTTTTTCAGCCTTTACCCTATATTCTCAGTATACTCTGGCGCTATATAAGTGTCAACCTTTTACTGAAAGATTTTTTAGGCGACTTTAGTCGCGCTTGTTTCTTCATCCCCGGTTTAAAAACACGGGGATGAAGACTTGTACGGATCCTAGTAATTAGCCCAATCTTACCAGGACTATCCCAATCTGATTTAACCTGAGTGCGAGATCAACAACTATCGTCCCATTGACGAGTCTCTAGTCAAAGAGTGTTTAGTCTCTAGTCAGAGTAATTGATTTTCCAGGAATTTTTCACCAGAATTTGCGAAATAATCCACCAATCCTTCTGTATACTCCCACTAACCTTGCTCAATTATTCTTTGGGGAGATCAGCAGGGTAAACGTATGTTATTTTGAAATGCCTACTGGATATAAGATTGATAAAATAAGTATTTTTGCTTATTAATTGTTAAATCTTTGTTAGGTGCCCTTTCCGCATCTAATTATTAAATTCGCCACGGGTCGCACCTCTTGATGCAGTTGCTCATGGGGTAAACCCCCAAGACCGCACTGCATCGCTTCTGAGTAAGGTTTCTATAATTTAGATCTGTGTGCCCTGGGGAGATTCAGAGTCTCTGGTGCTAGGCATCGATTGATTTAGTGGTAGACTCCATACATTAACTAATAATTTTAACCGTTTCACCTCCAACAGTGTAAAATTCTAGTGTAAAATTCTAAGGCATCTTATATAGCAATTCTTGCTTATAGCAATTCTTGCTGCCATATACTTTAGTGTTGCCCAGGTAAATCCTGGTTTCTATATTTGGATGGCTCTACCCCTTAGATTTTCCTATACCATCATGGTAGGAATTCCAAGTTATATGGAAAGAATCAATTAGATGTGGGCCTAGAGCAAGTATTATTCTCTCACTAAATTACCCACTCATGCAATTTGTTAATGGTTTACATTTCCGTAATTTGCGCGGTGATGTCTTTGGTGGTCTGACTGCTGCAATTGTCGCACTACCATTAGCTCTAGCTTTCGGAGTATCCTCCGGTGCTGGGGCAATTCATGGTCTTTACGGCGCTGTTTTTGTCGGTCTGTTTGCCGCTCTGTTTGGCGGTACTCCCTCTCAGATTTCTGGTCCCACTGGCCCGATGACCGTAGTGATGGCAACGGTGTTTACGGCGCTAGTGGCTAAAAACCCAGATACTGGCCTAGCCATGGCATTCACCGTTGTCATGCTAGGAGGGATATTTCAAATCTTATTTGGGCTGTTGCGGCTGGGGAAATACATTACCCTGATGCCCTACACAGTGATATCTGGCTTTATGTCAGGGATTGGTGTGATCATTCTGCTGTTACAGATTGGTCCATTTTTCGGGCATCCGAGTTCTGCCAATGTGGTACAGTCTGTCCTGGATTTTCCTAGGTTCGTGGCTAATCCCCATTTTGCCGCTACCGGTTTAGCAATCCTGACTCTGGTGATTATGTTTGGATCACCTCGGAGGCTGAATCGATTAATTCCATCCCCCCTACTAGCACTGATAGTCTGTACATTGATATCGGTTGTCTTCTTCGGAGACCTCCCAGACAGCGAGCTCAGACGGATTGGAGAAATCCCCACAGGCTTACCCAAGCTGTATTTGCCAGTCTTCAATTTCAGCCAAATCAAAGACATGATTGGCTATGGTCTAATGTTAGCCACCTTGGGTGCCATCGACTCTCTGTTAACTTCCCTGGTTGCTGATAATATTACCCGTACCCAGCACGACTCTGACCGGGAATTAATTGGTCAGGGTATCGGTAATACGATTGCTGGCTTGTTTGGTGGCCTACCTGGTGCTGGTGCTACCATGCGGACGGTAATCAATGTTCAGGCTGGTGGTCAAACTCCGATTTCAGGCATGATTCATGCCCTAGTGCTGCTGGTGATTGTTGTGGGTGCGGGAAGCCTGACTCAAAGTATTCCCCATGCTGTACTAGCGGGCATCTTGATTAAAGTAGGAATCGATATTATTGACTGGAGCTTCCTCAAACGAGCCCATCAAGTCTCCATCAAGGCAGCAGCATTAATGTATTTAGTGTTATTCATGACTGTATTTGTTGACCTAATTACAGCCGTTGCCGTTGGGGTGTTCATTGCCAACCTGTTGACTGTCAAAAACCTCAGTCAGCTACAGATTGATCAGGTCAAGGAAATTACTGCTCCTGATGATGGTGAAAATAGTTTGAGCTATGAAGAAAAACAGCTTCTGAAACAGGCTCGTGGTCGAATTTTCCTATTCCGTCTCGGCGGGCCAATGAGCTTTGGTGCAGCCAAGGCTATCTCTCAGCGGATGGGGATTGTGGAAAAGTATGATGTCCTGATCTTAGATCTGAGCGATGTTACCTTGTTGGGAGTGACGGCTTCTCTAGCGATAGAGAATATGGTTAAAGAGGCTCGTGGCAAACGTCGTGATGTGTTTATCGTCGGTGGTAGTGATAGGGTTAATCAAAGGCTGGAAAAGTTGAAAATCCTGGAACTATTACCAGCAAGAAACCGAGTTAGCGATCGCATCGAGGCATTAGAGCAAGCAACTGCCTTGATTACGGGAGAGCAATCACATATCAATAGTGATTTAGCCCAGGAAAATCCCATAGAGGTCAATAGCGCTGCCGCTAATTTAGACCAAACTAAACAATAAGTTGGTTTGGTTGTTTGTCAGAATGCAGAATGCAGAATGCAGAATGGTGAATGCAGAATGCAGAATGCAGAATGGTGAATGCAGAATGCAGAATGTAGAATGCAGAATGTAGAATGCAGAATGTAGAATGTAGAATGTAGAATGCAGAATGCAGAATAAAAAAAATTACAATTCTAAATTTTAAATTCGAAATTCTTGTTAATTCTCTAAAAGATTAGTCGGTAACCCATCTATACTCTCAGTATTTTTGGCTTGCCAATACTCGTGAATTCCCTTTTCTCCCTTGTTATTCGCCCACTTGAGCAGAGTTTCCCTCTCTCCTTTTAAGTCATACAAGGGTACACCATAACCACAGGAGGTTTGGGCAGATTCTACATTCAATACAATAATTTGCCTTTCCCCTGGTAGGCTATTGAATAGGGAGTAGACTGTTTCCCATTCCTTATCCCTAGGTCGAATTACCTGACCGTGACCATAAAGGCGGAGAATTAATGGCTTTTCAGTGAAGCTACAAAACATAATTGTCATTCTGCCATTTTCCAGCAAATGAGCAGATGTCTCGTTACCGCTACCGGTTAAATCTAGATAAGCCACTGTTCTACTATCAATACACCGAAAAGTGTTAATACCTTTGGGGGATAGGTTAATACGACCTTGATGGGGAGCTGTGGCTGTAAAAAATATCTTTTGCTCCTCAATAAACTCTCTTAAATCTTGATTGATTTCTGAGTAAAACTTAGCCATAGTTTACCACAGATTACTCTAGTAATATTGTATCATAAAAATACGCAAATAAAACGCGATCACAGTTATCTAATTTATCTAATTTATCTATCAGCTAATGCGTTACGCGCAACTATCGATAATAAGTTATCTGCAAATAACTATACATTAAATTTTATTACCCCGACTCCCAACTCCCAACTCCCAACTCCCGATTCCCGATTCCCGACTCCCGACTCCCGATTCCCGAATCCCTGTTCCCTTTGGTATATTAACCTTGACGCCTTTGGAGTCATACCAGTGTCTAACGAAATAGACGATATTCAGCCTGAGCAACACAACAGTTCTGACGCTCAACTGTCCCCACAACAACAGGGGCAACGACTAAAAGAATTAGCACTAGTCTTTTTTAAATTGGGGACAATTGCCTTTGGTGGCCCAGCTGCTCACATTGCCATCATGGATGATGAAGTAGTGAAGCGACGACAGTGGATGAGTCATGAGAAGCTGCTCGATCTACTGGGAGTTACTAATCTTATTCCAGGCCCTAACTCTACAGAATTAGCGATTCACATCGGTTATGAGCGAGCGGGATGGCGAGGGCTGTTTGTTGCTGGTTCTTGTTTTATCTTGCCAGCAATGGTGATTGTCTGGATCATGGCAGCAATTTATGCCCGTTACCAGAGTGTGCCCCAGGTAGAGTGGCTCCTTTATGGTATCAAACCAGTTATCATCGCCATTGTTTTACAAGCGTTATGGAAGTTGGGAAAAAAAGCAGCAAAAGATATTCCCACCACAGTAGCAGGAGTTGCAGCTACTGTCGCTTTCTTCTTAGGCACCCATGAAATTCTATTACTGCTGTTGGTCGGAGCTGCAGTAATGCTAGTTAAAAACCTTTGGCGTAGAGGAAACAATATCACAGGTGCTTTACTTATACCTTTCTCTAGTGTTTTAGCACAGACCGGTGTACCATCCGCTGCTTCTATATCTTCCGCTAGTGTGTTCTTATTCTTCCTAAAAATTGGCTCCGTTCTATATGGTAGTGGCTATGTGCTGCTGGCGTTTCTACAACAAGATTTAGTAGAGCGCCATCAATGGCTTACTTCCCAACAACTGCTTGATGCGATCGCAATCGGTCAAGTCACTCCCGGTCCTGTGTTTACCACTGCTACCTTTATTGGCTATCTGCTGAATGGAAATGTTGGCGCAGTAGCTGCAACAATTGGAATCTTTTTGCCTGCCTTTGTGTTAGTCGGAATCCTCAATCCTTGGGTGCCCAAGCTACGCCAATCCCCCTGGGCAAGTGGATTCCTCGACGGTGTTAATGCGGCTTCCTTAGGACTGATGACAGGAGTAACTTATATCTTAGCACGTACTGCTTTAGTAGATTGGTTAACCGTTATGGTAGCAATAGTTAGCGCGGTGCTGGTATTTCGCTTTAAGGTAAATTCCGTATGGTTAGTGTTAATCGGGGGAATTATAGGATTGATTTCACAATTATCCCAGTTGTCGATTGGGTTTTAGGGAGTCGGGAGTCGGGAGTCGGGAGTCGGGAATCGGGAGTCGGGAGAATGAGGTAGACAGAATTTTTTCTATTTCTCCTGTTCCCTTGGCGTTGCTGATTCTGGGTATGGTTTTGCCCCCCTAGCCCCCCAATTTTGGGGGGAAAAAGACTTTCAAAGTCCCTTCCGGTGCGCTTTCCAATGGGCGAGTAAATCGCCCTTGGGTCGCACCGCAAAGTTGGGGGATTTAGGGGGCTTGACCAAAACCAGATCATCATCCATTCATTCCTTGATTCAGCAACGCCGTTCCCTTTGCTAAAGTAGCGGTTTTTAGCATAATGAGGTACACATAATTTTTACCTTCTTCCCTGCTCCCTGCTCCCTGCTCCCTTGGCTAATAGTATTACGCTTTTCCTTTAACCATGTTCACTAAAATCCCAATAACTTTATTAATATCGCTAATATAATAACTATCATTATCGATATAAGCGACATTTTTATCAAGCTTAACAAACCTCCATTCATCCCCTGTTGTTACTGCACCATATACACAGGGTAAATCATAACTTTATTCTTGATTAAAGAGTTGAGCGGCATACATTTCCGCAATACATTGACCTAAGCCAGAAATAATATTTTCATTCTTAGCTTCAACTATTGTAATTACCGGCAAATCTAAATATAACTGCTCTTCTGAACCACTAATGATATAATCGCAAAATCCAGTTAAGCCTTTTTCCTTATCGACATTAAAATCAATCCCTGAGAATAGACTAATTTTTTGAGATGATTTTTCTTTGACTTCCAGTAAAATATTAATAATGATTAGTTCTGACCTAGCTTTTTCCGTATTAATGGCTAACGCTAAAGGGAGATTTCTTTTTAAGGTCTGTGCGAGATAATCACTTATTTCAATTTCTTCACTATTGGAAAATAGTGACTGATCCTCGACAGTCTGAATATTAAAGTCAAGCTTGACTTTTTTTAGAGTAAAGTCACTGTATGCCACTTAAGTCTCCTGGTTTTGAGCTTAACGGTAAGGCGCTCGGGTGGATGGGTGTTGTTATGCGGCGGATTGGTGCTTCCGATTATACCAAGCATTAACTTCTGCGATTATCTGGCTAACCTGCTCCTGATCCAGAGAACGCCATTGATTGTTTTCAAGAATATGAAGGCTCTGGTTGGATTCACTTGGATACTTCAACCATCGGTAATAGCCCCTGTCATCGTCCATAGTGAAAAACAATACACATACCGGGAATGGCAAATCTTGAAAGTACTTCTTTTCTTGGTCAGACAAAACTAATGAAGCTTCTTGCTGTATGTCCTTGAAAGCTTTGTCTCGACCTTTGATGTGAACACCAAAAACCCTTCCTGTCGGTAATTTATCCCGTAGTATTGTTACCAACATATCTAGCCCATAATCAGCCTTCATCCTTTCCACAACTAGATCTTGGCTACGTGTCAAGTATACTATCGCCAGATGTTCAGCACGCTCACCAATGAAATAATCTAAATCTCGCTTCATTACTGCCTCCACTATTGCACTAGGAAGTCTGCTGTAACTTGACTGCGATTGACCGTAGGTCACGCTACGCGATGGCTCGAAGAGCCCGCTAAAAGCGATTGGCCTACGGCCACGCTACGCGAACGCATCAATTGATTGCTACTGACTATATTGCCACCTTAACTGAGTTTAATTAGGCAAGCAAAGGTTTGTAATTGTTGAGCTTCGTATTCATGGAATGAAAAGTCTCATTGAACCTCTATAGTCATCAATGTCAAAGATAATCTCAATTAGCCGATCAACACAACGATTGCGATAATCAGGATCACTCAGAACTCGATCAGAATCTCCAATTGTGACAACAGGTAATGAAGTAGATGTATTTTCTTCACGCATCACTTTCTCTAGAGAATTCTTACCGTTCATACTCCGATTGGCTGTTAGCAGGATCATTTGATTGGCTTGTGCAAACCGCCAAACTACTCTGTCATCACTAGTAATCGATAATTCAATCTCTGCAAAAGTGACAAACCGAATGGGTAACAGCTCCAACCAGCCAAGGCTAGCAATACTACCTGACAAAAGTAGAGCATGTCCTTCAAGATTATGATCAACCAAGAAAATCATCGCTGGGACTCAAATTGAGCTTGATGTTTTGCTTTCTGTGCTTGCAGCTTTTCCCAAGCCGCCTCCCTACCTGGTAATGGTGGCTTTTTGGCAAGTCGGGCAATCAGGTCACGATTGCGCTGTTCATAATACTGTCGCAATTCTTCAGCTTCTTTCACTACAATTTGATACTCAGCTTCGACTTCAGCACGATTGGCTTTAATATAGGCCAGAGCAGCATTTATTTGTTCCTCGGTTAAGTTGAAGAGACCACGAATAAGCTTAGGAGGATATTCAGCAGTTAGGTAATCTATTACATCATAGAGTGTGATGCGTGTACCTGATATCGTCAATCCCCTTTCTGTGCGAATGATAGCCACTTTTCCATTAGACTCTAAACTCATATCCCTTATTCTTAAAAGACTAAATCCATCATTAACTACGCTATCAGCTATCAGCTATCAGCTATCAGCTATCAGCTATCAGCTTATGCCCGTAGCGCAATCGGTGCTTTTGAATAAAATAAGCTGACCACTGACCACTGACCACTGACCACTGACCGCCCATCCCTGGCCAAATCAGCTCACCTTAAAATCAGAAATCGTCTCAATCCACACCCTAGCCCCACATTTTAATGGATCATCTGGACGATACATCACCCGACAGGGGCCATTCACCTCTACCGTATGACCATAAATATTTTTAGAACCCCGTTTCACCGTGATCACAGGGTTGCGATCGCCCGTCTTGAGATTGTTGCGAATTACCTTCTGATTAACGTGGATCACAGCTTTGGTGTACTCCGTACGCTTTGACCAATTCCGCTTCGGTCCGCGAGTACCAGGGGTGACCACCGGCATACCGTCAAACAGAGGAATCACCCAAGTTCTACCCACCTTATAAGCCCCCTTAACTCTGCCCTTGCTCAGCAGGAAACGGACGCGAGTGGCAGAAACACCTAGTAATTCAGCGGCTTGAGCGGTAGAAATCATCATGGCGGTAAAACCATTGCTTTAACAATACTGTTATATTAACACAAATTCTCATAAAATGCAAGGGGTTAGAAAAACTATTGCATTGACACTATCTCTAGTTAGAGGGTGGTAAGTGTTTTAAAAGTTGTAAGAATGTTAAGGGTGGAAAGAGGGGTTAGAAAAAACTATTGCAGCGATGCAGCGCGGTCTTGGGGGTTTCCCCCACTCGCTATTGCATCAAGACACTGACGCACTATATTTGTCAGCAGCACACAAAAATGCGATCGCTTTTTTGAGAACCGGTATGCGTACGCTTTTTGAGAAGCAGTATGCGATCGCTATTTTGAGAACCGGTATGCGTACGCTATTTTGAGAAGCAGTATGCGATCGCTATTTTGAGAACCAGTATGCGATCGCTATTTTGAGAACCAGTATGCGATCGCTTTTTGAGAACCGGTATGCGATCGCTTTTTGAGAAGCAGTATGCGATCGCTTTTTGAGAACCGGTATGCGTACGCTTTTTGAGAAGCAGTATGCGATCGCTATTTTGAGGACCAGTATGCGTACGCTTTTTCAGAACCGCTATGCGATCGCTATTTTGAGAACCAGTATGCGTACGCTTTTTTGAGAACCGGTATGTGATCGCTTTTTTGAGAACCAGTATGGGATTGGCCTACGGCCACGCTACGCGAACGCACCAAATACAACTAATACAATTCTCGTTACTGTTGCCAGCTCCAGTTCCTAATAGCAGTCGAAGTAAAGATTAAGACATCTTTCTGTTCCCTGCTCCTCTTCTCTCCTCCCACACTCCCCACCCTCCCCACACCTCCCACACTCCCCACCCTCCCCACACCTCCCACACTCCCCACACCCCACACCCTACTCCCTACCCCCTACCCCCTACTCCCTACTCCACTTCACAACCAATTTCCCAACAAAATAAAAGCCGACCAGTAAAAGGGGTGACTAAATTCCGGCGTCTGCAACAGCTCCTGTTGAGCTTGACCCAGAGCTTCAGCCTTGGTAACTTTGCCTGTGGCTAACCTCTGATAAAAGTGAGTCATTAACTCTGCAGTGGCTAGATCGTCCACATACCAGAGACTGGCAATGGTACTGCGTGCCCCAGTACGCACTGCTACTCCAGCCAATCCCAAAGCCGCTCGGGAGTCTCCTGCCGCTGTCTGACAAGCACTGAGGACGAGTAATTCAATCGGATTTTTTTGCTTTTGATCCGCTGAGATCAGAGTATTTAACTCATTGAGATTGATTACGTCGTCCCAGGTCAGGAGAAAGGTTTCTTCAGCTACTGAACTGAATTGACCATGAGTGGCTAGATGGAGCACTTCGTACGCAGAGTTATTAACTTCTGTATTGAAGTTGGATTCAGTAAAGGATTCATTGAGTAGAATCAATGAGGGAACTTGAGCCATGATATTCTCTAATTCTTCCTTCACCCCAGGAAGTGCTCCTAAATTGGGACGATGGGGACGAGTTTCCGTGACTCCAGCAGCCAGAACTGAAACGTTTTCTCTGACATTGGCTTGAGAGTCGATTAATTGTAAACTAGGTGCTACCGCAATATTATATTTCTCGATAGCATAGTTTTCCCCGTCATAAAGCACAGACATGGGAATATTCCGCAGGGCTCCGTCTGGAATAAATACTAGGGTGAGGATGTTGCTGTTGGCTAGTTCCGCTTCAATGGGGGTGATTAACCAGTCGTGTATTGTTTGCAAGTTTTCCTTTTCAAGACCTCGCCAAGGGCTAGTAATAGTTCTCCAAGCCAAAGCCAATTGTTGTTCTATTTCTGTTTGAGGTAAGTTAGTGGTGATTTGGCGCAGAGGTTGCCCGGGCAAGGTGACAATTACTTCCAGGCGGTCTGGCAAGATAATGGTATAGAATATCGCGGCTTTTGGGTCTATTTCATCGATATTAACTGGTTTAGCATCTAGACAGGCATCCCTAAAAAAGTTGTCTAGTTCTGCTAGTTGCAGGGATTCAATCACATCTCGTGCTTGTTTGAGGTTTTCTTGAGATGCATTGGGTTCTAGGAGTAGTCCTACTAATTCTCGGTAGACTGGTTCGACACTTTCTCGAAACTCAAACTGAATATCGCTACTAATCGCGACTAGGTCGCTACGAATCGATTGCAGGGTTTGCACCGATTGAGAATAGGCCGCGATCGCACCTTTTTTATCCTGTTTTAGATTGAGGATTCTTCCTAGTTGCCATTGCCATTGATAGGCTAAATCGGGAGCCTGGATTTCTTGAGCAATTAGTAAGGCTTTTTCGGTCAAGTCTTGGGCTTCATCAAGACGTTGATTGTATTTGTATAAGGTTCCCAAGTTACCAATGGCTTCTGCTTCCGCTCGTTTATCTCCTAAATTCCTAGCCAACTTAATAGCATCGGCGAGATAAGTAGCCATAGATTTGGGAGTTTTTAGTTGTGTCTTTTCAGATTTTAATAGGATTTTGGCTAGCTTAATTCTAGCCTTTATTGCTCTTTGACTTGGAGATAATCTCGTTAAGGTATAGTCTATAGCTGGCAATAACGCTCTGGCTCGTGACCACTCTTGTGTAGCTATCAATACACTCAGTTGATTTAATTGTCCCTGAATTTTAATATCTGCTAAGGGAGATTCCTTGACAACCCGTTGATAGAAATCCATTGCGGATTCTGTTTCTCTTTGTAATCTAGCTGTATCCCCCAAACTGAGTAGACTTTCAGCAATCAAAGTCTGATTTGGTAAGTTTTCGGCGATGGCTAAACTTTGTTGTAAAATTTCTTGAGAGTCTTGGAATTTACCCACTCGGCGCAGGATATTACCTAGGTATTGGAGGGCGGTACTTTTGAGTTTACTATCCGGTTGCTCTTGGAGAGTTTCCTTGATTTTATTTAACGTTTTATTAGCTTGATGATACAACCCTAATGATCGTAAGGCTTGCACTTGGTAAATCTGACTTTCTGTTAATCGATTTAGGTCTCCTAGGTCTTGGTAAATAGCACTAGTTTGCTTCCAATTTGATAAAGCTTGTTTGGCATCACCTAGAGATAAGTATACTTGTCCTTCCACTGACAAAATTTGGGCTTGTAATTCTTGACTTTCTTTGGTATTATGGAGTTGTGATAATTTGCTATAACTCTGGGATAGTATTTCTTGAGCTTGTTCCAACTTTCCCAAACGTTGATAAACTAAAGCTAGATTAACTAAGGAGTTAATCTCACCAATAATATCCCCACTCTCCCTGTAGTTACTAATAACTTGCTCCAACAACGGTATCGCCTGTTGATATTGCCCTGTTTCATAGAGGTGTTGGGCTTGTTGTCCTAGGGAATCGGGAATTAGGCGTTGCTGAATCTTCGAGTGAATGCGCGACCGTTTAGTCTTGTTAAAGCCCCCTAAATCATCCAAATTTGGGGGACTTTGGGAGTTTTGTTCCCCCCAGCGAGGGATTGCTCGCTGGGGGGCTAGGGGGGCAAAATTATACCCAAAATCAGCAGAATTTGATAAGGCTTTCCCGGATGGTAGTAAACAGGTTAATGCGATGGCAATTACAAATGATAGTTTTTTCATAATAATTAATTAAGGGAATTGGGAATAGGGAATAGTAATAATAGTTGATTAACTCTTGCCTCTTGCCTCTTGCCTTTCTTTCAGAGAGTATGTTCACCTTTTAAATAAAAATGCTATAGCAATTTTATATCCCATAAGGTACCTATTATCCCCCTAAATCCCCCTTAATAAGGGGGACTTTGAGGTTGAAAAGCGTACCTCATAACTACGATAAACGCTATATATTACTCTTCCCTACTCCCTGCTCCCTGCTCCCTACTCCCGATTCCCGAATGACAATCAAGATGGGGCAATATCTGCTCAACAGGAGTACCCCTAAACGGTTGCGCCGTCAGAATAATTGTGCCATCCTTGGCTCTGACCCAGCCTTGGGCTTCGATAATCACTTTTTTTTCTTGGGCAGGTTGAGGGCGTCTGACATTAGGTTGTTGCTGCAATTTTTGTCTCCTGGTGCTGGCTGAGCCAGGACGAGTTCTCCAGCCCACTGTTCTGTCGGTATTAATCACCGGATCTAATCGAGTCGGTGGTAAACCCCCTTTGCCGGTAATGGTAAAGGAACTGCCGCCAGCAATCCGATTATTCTCAAAGCCACAAAGGTCATTGGCGAGGATTGCTTCTGCATCGACTAGGCTTGCTGGTAATTCGGTTAAGCCTGAGGTGGGGTCTACGTCTGGGGTATTAAGGATTACTTCACCGCTGAAAGATGGGCCAAGGGTGGAGGTGGCGGTGATGTCATTGTCTGGAGTTAGACGATCCCGGAACTCTAAGCCAAAGATGCCTTGGGCATTAATCTCAACACGACCTCCTGGGCCAAATTCAGCATTGGCGGTGATGTCGCTATTTCCGAGACCGACTAGGGTATCAGTATTAATTTCTATATTTCCCCCATCAGTATTCTGGGCGTTAGTGGTAATGTTGCTTTCGTCGAGGAGTCGGATATCACGAGCTTCTAGGATAATATTGCCTTCTTTTCCTGCTGTTTCTGCTGTGATGATTCCTTTGTTGTCAAGGAAGATGGAGTTGGCATTAATCTCTACCCTGCCTGCTGAACTCCCCGGTTGAATGCTTCTAGCGCGGGAGCATCCCATTTTGGAAACAATATTACCCAAAGCAACGATATTTCAAGGGTTTCAGCCCCCTAAAAAGAGCTAACGTGCCAAATTGGGATGCTCCCTCTAGCGCTAACTTCTGCTCCATCAGAGATTATTAACTTATCAGTGGTAATATTCAACAACTCTCCTGCATTTCCTGTTGCTTCTCGATTAGCTTGAATCAATAATCCGCTGGTAAACTCACCATTGGCTGATGTACCAATCACTTGAACAGAATCAGAGGCATTCACTCTCAAGGTTCCTCCGTTCCCTTCACCTCTTGTGTTAGCGCTAACTTGTCCTCCATCTTGAACAAGTAACTTCCCAGTAGTAATACTTAAATTTCCAGCTTTTCCTATCCCTTGAGTTTGAGTAGACAAGACGCTGGGAAACTCAGCACCAATTACTTGAACTTCAGAGGCGTTCACACTCAAGCTTCCTGCGTCTCCTTCACCACGAGTAATAGTATCCACTTGTCCTCCATTCTGAAGCAAAAAAAAGTCAGTGTTAATCAGAATGTCTCCCCCATCTCCCGCACCAGAAGTGAAAGCAGAGAGGCCGCTAGGAAATCGAACTTGAATCAACCCATCAATAACTTTCACAGACTCAGAAGCATTCACAGTCACGTTTCCTGCCTTTCCCTCGTCAAAAGCGTTACTTAATACGCTTGCTCCATCCCTAAGGGTCAACTGACGAACATCGATGTTTATATCTCCACCGGGTAATGAGGTGAATGTGCTTGCTCTAACGGTAGAGGTTCTACCAATATCTAACTGTGAACCCCGGATGGAAATTGCTCCGTCGCTGTCTTGGGCAGCCAGGTCATTTTGTTCTTCAACGCTGGTACTGATAAAAGACCTCAGTATTCCGATATCCCGAAAGTTCTCAATACCTTCGTATCCCAAAACCCAACCTTTCCCTTTTGGTGTCAAACTTACTAGACCTGGACCAGCAACACTACCCAGTTCAATCCGACCACCTCGTGCTTCTAGAAAAAATCCTTCTAAGGTAATATCCCTTCCTACAAGAGCTAAAGTTTTACCAGGTTGCACTCTTAGCCCTAGTCCTTGAAAGAAACTCTGGAAACCACTAATTCCTTGTGCCCTAATACTGCCTGAGTTTTCTCCATATTGCAAACCAAGAGGCCCCTTAATCGTTAACAGAGGTGGAGCATCTGGGTTGGTGGCGCTGAATTGAAAACCATTGTCAAACACCACGCTGTTGGCAGTACTCCCAAAAAATGAGCCTCCCAAATCTAGGCTGCTATTGGGACCAAAGACAATACCGTTGGGATTTATCAGAAATAAGTTAGCATTTCCCAACACTCCCAGAGTCCCTAAAATATTGGAAACATTACCTCCAGTTACCCGACTCAGGATGTTCTCAATTCCAGCCGGATTAGCAAAATAAACCCGTCCCATCTCACCCACATTAAAATCTGAAAAGCTGTGGAAGAGATTACTGTCTCTAATCGCGCCACCTTCAATTAAATCTGCTAGGGCACCCTTAATAGTCACATTGGGCGTTACCACAGACCGTTCATTACCGAGGGTATTATCTGGAGTAATTTGCCCTAATGCGGTAGTTGCAGCCAGTAGAGAACACAGAACAAAGGGACTTGCTTGCAGAAGTCCGTAAACCACAGCTTTCATGTTAATCAATCAAAATGCTCCCGATGTCTGGGATTATTTCATAAAATACCTGTTGATTCTGTTAAGTTTTATTAGGTAGGGTGGGCAAAGTAATCTATTCGTGACGAATCAAAACAAGCAAACGGTTTTTCCGTAAGCATTCAGCCGTCAGCTGTCAGCCGTCAGCTAAAGGCTCACCCTGGGCGAACAGCTTTTTGGCACATGCCACAAGCGCTGTGACTTTACTCAGATTAAACTTTTGCTTACCTGTTTTATTCAAAAGCTGTTCCCTTAGCTTGCCGATAGCCCATAAGTAGGGTAGGGTGGGCAACGTAATCATTTAGTGACCAATCAAAAGAAGCAAACTGTTTTTGCCCACCCTACAAGCTGAATCCTTAGCTGACTTGCCGATAGCCCATAAGTAGGGTAGGGTGGGCAACGTAATCATGTAGTGACCAATCAAAATCACCAAACTGTTTTTGCCCACCCTACTCAAAGTAGAGTAGGGTAGGGTGGGCAACGTAATCATGTAGTGACCAATCAAAATCACCAAACTGTTTTTGCCCACCCTACAAGCTGAATCCTTAGCTCACCTTATAATCAGAAATCGTCTCAATCCACACCCTAGCCCCACATTTTAATGGATCATCCGGACGATACATCACCCGACAGGGGCCATTGACTTCTACCGTATGACCGTAAGTATTTTTAGAACCCCGTTTCACCGTGATCACAGGGTTGCGCTCCCCGCTCTTGAGATTTTGGCGAATTACCTTCTGATTAACGTGAATCACAGCCTTAGTGTACTCCGTGCGCTTTGACCAATTCCGCTTCGGTCCGCGAGTACCAGGAGTGACCACCGGCATACCATCAAACAGAGGAATCACCCAAGTCCTACCCACCTTATAAGCCCCCTTCACTCTGCCTTTGCTCAGCAGGAAACGGACGCGAGTGGCAGAAACACCTAGTAATTCAGCGGCTTGGGCGGTAGAAATCATCATGGCAGCAAAACCATTGCTTTAACGTTACTGTTAACTTAACACAAATTCTCATAAAATGCAAGGGGTTAGAAAAACTATTGCAGCGATGCAGCGCGGTCTTGGGGGTTTCCCCCACTCGCTATTGCATCAAGACATTGACACTATCTTTAGCTAGAGAGTGGTAAGGGTGGTAAGAGGGGTTAGAAAAACTGTTGCATTAACGCTATAGCAGAAGTCAGAAGTCAGAAGTAAAACTATTGCTATACTTAGCTTTGAGACTTTTGTCATGTCCTAACTGCCCTGGCGACTGCTATA
>NZ_GL890902.1 GCF_000211815.1 Moorena producens 3L | reverse complement strand
TCTTGACTATTCTCAAGCGTGGAGCTTCGATCATGGTGGAGATAACTGGCTAACAGGTTTATCGACTCATGGGAAAAGTCTGATTATTGATGGGCGAAAACTAAAGTCAATGAACCAGGGTTATGCTCGTCTAGTTGCAAAATATAAAACCGGAAAGTCTGATTTTTATTGGGATGCTAACTTAGATAGAGTTCAACTGAAGCGAAACAACCAGATGCGGGATACAGTCAATAAAACGGCTCGCTTTATTGTTAATCGCTGCCTCAATGACCGAATTGGCAACATTGTGATTGGTTGGAACGAACGACAAAAAGATTCAATAAATATAGGTCGAAAAGGGAATCAAAAATTTGTCGTAATCCCGACAAAGAGACTAATAGAAAGATTGAAACAATTATGCCCAGAGTATGGTATTAAACTGACAGTAACAGAAGAGTCTTATACAAGCAAGGCGTCATACTTAGACGAAGACCCATTACCAAGACACGGTGAAAAACCCAGTGGATGGCAACCTTCGGGAAAAAGAGTAAGGCGTGGACTGTATAGGACAAAGCAAGGATACCTAGTCAATGCAGACTGTAATGGTGCGGGAAACATTGCTAGGAAAGTAGCCAAACAGTTAGGTCTAGACCTAACCAAGGTGGGTAGGGGAGCTTTGACACTCCCGCATCGGTATGACGTTTTTAATTCTCTTAAAAAATCATATCGAATGAGAAGTGTTCGCGAAGCGTCGGCGAAAGCCGATAGCAGTACGGGAAAACCGCTACTGCGTAACATCCTCATAGAATCCTCCGTGTTTTAACCGGGGGAGATGTCAAGGTCCTAATGCTTCCGGGAAGAGTAATCTGGTGCGTGCAATCCACACCATGGGTCAGATTGTGCTCCAGTCCGCTACTGGCATGCAGCTTGGCAGTAGATGGAATATCGAACCATTTCGGTTAAATGCTGACTACCAGCAGAAGCCGAGCTGTTTTGAAATTATTTTTATTCACGATAATATTCGCTACCAATATGGATTTTCCTTAGACCAAGAGCGGGTGTACGAAGAGTGGCTAATCGCGTATCCCAAAGGACGTCCTCAAACGTGGTTTGAGCGTAACTATCGTTCAGAAGAACAGGAGTATGATTGGTATTTTGGGCGAGGGCTGAAAGGCGAGAAGGAACGTATTAAGGGTTTTGTTCGCCCCAATTCTTTATTTCTATCTCATGCGGCCCAAAATAACCATCCTCAGTTAGGAAAGATATTTATCTGGTTTAGCTCTAAGTTAAAATTAATTCCAGCAAGGTTCCAAAATCTATCTAATTTTACTGCTTTAAAATTTGATAGATATACTAATTATAGTGACAATTTTTTAAAATTAATCAAGGGAGATCATATCGACATATCAAATGGGATCCAACGATTATTTGAAATTGGAGGATATTGGATAGATGCTTTAGATAATGGAGAAATTTTAATTATTGATGAACTAGACCGCAGCTTGAATTCAGATATATCAACCTATTTAATCAAGGAATTTAATGACAAAGCAGCTAATCAAAATAATGCTCAATTGATTGTTACTACCCACGATACGACTTTCCTAGATCGAGAGATATTTAATCAAGACCAGGTATGGTTGATGCAGAAAGATAGTAACAATAGCACTAAGCTCTATTCGTTACTAGATTTTAAAATTCGTGAGGATGAATCCCTACAGAAAGGCTACCTAAAAGGTCGATATGGAGCGATGCCCTTTGTTAGTGGGCTGGATAGTTATGATACCTACAAGACCACTAAAAATTGATCTGACTAGACCATCAAGGCTAAGGTAAGGATAGTGAGTGAGTTTTTGCGATCGCATTTCTGCTAACTAGCTAACTAACATCAGCGTTTCAAGTCGAACCTACTACACCAGTTGCTCTACTGCCCCCCGTACCGACAATGGCAACAAAATCACTAGCGGATTCGTCAACCATCCTGACTTATGATTGGTCGCTCTACTTAGTGACTCGAACACTATGACGCTACACTCCAGACTCTATCGCTATTGTTGGCTAGGATTACTAGTGATGATTCTGCCACTTTCCGCTTGTGCTAGTGATCCTTCCCCTGAGCAGCAATTGGAACAAAACCAGGAACGTTGGGAAACTCAAAAGCTAGATAACTACCGGTATAGATTGCAGGTAAGTTGCTATTGTATTGGTGAAGTAACTCAGCCAGTTGTGGTAGAAATCCGTAATGGTGAAACGACTTCCATTGTTGCTGCTGATAGCGGCAAACCAGTTAATCGGAAATTTTTTAATACCTATGATTCGGTCTCGAAGCTTTTCGATGTTGTCCAAAAGGCTATTGATCAGGATTATTATAAGCTTGATGTTACCTACGATCCTACTTTAGGTTATCCAACTCAAATCGATATGGACTTCAGAGCAGAGATGGCGGATGATGAAAGAACTTTGACTATTGGGAATTTGGAAGAATTAAAGTAAGGTGGGCAAAGTAATATTATTTATAATAATCCAAATAATTAAACTGTTTTTGTTCACCATAAAAACTCCCTGCTCCCTGCTCCCTGCTCCCTAAAACCCATAAATTTGTACATCACAAGTCGTATAATTGCTATATAATGAAAATTACACCATTACTGACACCTATTGTGGTAGGTTGTATAGTTACAGCTGCTCCGGTAGCGTTGGCGGATAGTCCCTTAACTAGTACTCCTTTTGCTAAGGCATATAAAGATGTTGATATGATTACATATGCCTCGGTTTATGGACTTGATGATAAGGTTTTCAAAAACCTAAGCAATCCCAATATTACCCATGATGTGCGAGCAGCGATTATCAACCAACTTGGGTTTTCTGTTGAACCAAGCCAGAGGGCTAATCAGTATCTTGAGTATATTGCTCGCAGCCGTAGTCAGCAGCCATCAGCGATTACCCTTGAGATGTTAACGGCAGCAGAAGCCCTAGCGCTAGGCTATTTACTAGCCATGGATGACCCAACTTTGGAGAGTGCTGTTGCAGTAAGCAATCGCTCTAGATCAAGCAGTAGTCTGGGACAAGTTCAGCGAGCTAATGCTCTATTATTATTGGATGCAGCAGTTGTGAAGGATCCTGAAGATTTCTCTATTGCTTTCATCCGTAGCCTTGTTAAGGCACAACAGTCATTACGGGCAGGGATTGGGAATTGGTGTGCGGTTTACCAGAATGTTTTTTCGGTATTAAAGGACTTTCCCCGTCAACGAAACATGCGCCCTCAAGCGATTGATATGGTTAACGATTATATTAGAGGCTACCGGAACTATTGTAATAGTCGGTCTATTTCTCGTTGACATGGGATTTGGAATGCGTGCGCAAAAGCCTATGGAGTTTCTAGTCTAGAATCGATGCGATCGCAAAAGCCAATTCTGGCTCTAGTCTACAAGAGAGCGATCGCAAAACCCTCCCTGCTCCCTGCTCCCTGCTCCCTGCTCCCTGCTCCCTACTCCCTACTCCCTATTCCTTTCCTACAACCAAATCCCACAGCACATCAATACCTCTGCCCACATAGTCTGAATCCTGGTGTTGTTCAATCCATTCAATCACAGTGGGGATAATATCATTGGATGTTTTGCCCAATTGGCTCAAGGCATAGGCTGCCATTCCAGGCACATCAAATGTATTATCCTTTAGTAGTTCTAGTAGAGCCTTGACTACGGTGTCTGAGCTGTTGCCCAATTGAACCAAGGCATCGGCTGCCGTTATACGCACATCAGAGCGATTATCCTGAAGCAGTTCTAGTAGGCGCTTGACTACGGTGTCTGAGCTGTTGCCCAATTCACCCAAGGCATTCGCTGCCCTCCAACGCACATCAGAGTCATTATCCTCAAGCAGTGCTAGGAGGGCGTTGACTACGGTGTCTGAGCTGTTGCCCAATTCACCCAAAGCATCGGCTGCCCTCATACGCACAACAGTACAGTGATTATGCTTAAGCAGTGCTAGTAGGCTTTTGACTAGGGTTTCTGAGCTGTTGCCCAATTTAACCAAGACATCGGCTGCGGTTCTACGCACATCAGAGTCATCATGCTCAAGCAGTTCTAGTAGGCCGTTGACTAGGGTTTCTGAGTTGTTGCCGAATTCACCCAAGACATCGCCTACCGTTATACATACATCTTTGTCATTATCCTGAAGCAGTTCTAGTAGGCTTTTGACTAGGGTTTCTGAGCTGTTGCCCAATTTAAGCAAGGCTTCGGCTGCCGTTATACGGACAAAAGAGTCATCATGCTCAAGCCATTCTAGTAGGGCGTTGACTATGTTTTCTGAGCTGTTGCCCAAATTGCCCAAGGCATCAGCTGCCATCGTACGCACATCTTTGTCATTATCCTGAAGCAGTGCTAGTAGGGGGTTGACTACGGTGTCTGAGCTGTTGCCCAAATTGCCCAAGGCTCTAGCTGCGGTTCTACGCACATCAGAGTCATCATGCTCAAGCAGTTCTAGTAGGCCGTTGACTAAGGTTTCTGAGCTATTGCCCAATTTACCCAAGGCATCGGCTGCCCTCCAACGCACAGCAGAGTCATTATCCTTTAGTCGTTCTAGTAGAGCCTTGACTACGGTGTCTGAGCTGTTGCCCAATTCACCCAAGGCATCAGCCGCCCTCCTACGCACAGTAGAGTAATTATCCTTTAGTCGTTCTAGCCATATGTCAATTACCTGATTTTTTTCCCCTAATTCAGCTCGATAGTTCAGCAATCGTTTCTCATCAATTAAATCAGATTGCTTCTTCAACAATTCCAATACCGGTGCTTGAAAATTCGTTTCATTTAAACTACAAATTATTTGATAAACTTGGTGATGAATATTATTACCAACTCGTTCTTCACTCACCTCCAACTCAACCAACCGCTCTAAAATCTGTTGCACTAAGCTACTATCAGCACCCCGCAAATTCTTGGGGTTTTCCGCCAAACAATTACCAGCAAACAACAAGTCCCGATGCAACCACTGCTCATAATCACTCTTATTATTCAAAACTATCTTAATCGCTTTCGCCGCCTTTTTGGGTTTTTGTTGTGCTATCAGCAATAGTAACACTTCGCGCCAGTGGGAGTCATGCAAATGCTCCCGAATCGGATCCAAAACAATATCAAAATCCCCGTCATTATCCGCTTCATAGTCAATATCTTCAGCACACAAATATTCCTGAAAAGTCTTATGGACAAAGGCATAACAATTTTGCCCCTGCTCATTCAATAAACCAGTGCGCTCCCGAATCAATTCTACAAATCGTTTCGCCTCTTCCTCGGCCTGATGAAGCTTCACCTCCTTCATGGTTTTAATCTGCTGCTTCAACTGATCAATCAAATCATCCCGGTCAATCAGGGTGCCACTGTCGTTATCTTCAACATTTCCCTGAGTGTGAATCCAATAAGCCAGGGATTCCATCAACCGGGGTAAATCATCCAATCCCAAATAGGTCAACCACTTATCACTAGTTAACTCTTTATTGGCATCCCAAGAGGTTAACAAGGTCTCCACCGCCTTGTCATAAAGCTTATGGCGCTCCTTGGGCAATACTGCTTGATACCGATGAATCAACGCAATAATTGTCAACAATAACGGATTCCGTGCCAATAGCTTAATTCGGTCATTATCCTCCAGAGCCTTTCGTAAACTCTGCTTGCGCCTTTCCGCTTCTGCTTGGTCTTGAAATCTGCTATTATACCAGTTATCAATAAAGTCTGAAATCTTCTTGTCATCAAAGGGTTCAATTTGATAGTGGGGAAAGTCCTCAGTGCGGAAAAAGTCCCTTCGATAACCAGCGGGGCGAGAGGTAATAATCGCCCGATTTCTGTTAAACTGTCCTAAAAAATTATTGATGCGCCTGACCACATCATACCGTTTAGCGTCTTCTGCTACTTCATCCAAACCATCCAGCAATATCAACGCCCTACCATCGGACAACCAATGGTCAAAAAATCCTACTGGTAAGGGTTTGACGGCCATAGTTTTTTCAGCAAACATCCGGGCATAGTCGATCAGGCTTTTATCTGGATGTCTGGCCAAGTCTCGTATCCTAATTAAAATCGGTAGCCAGTCAGTATCACCATCTAATCCCAAAACCTCAGCTTTGCTCTGAGCTAACATTACCGTAAAATAACTCATCAAAGTTGTTTTACCGGAGCCTGGCGCACCCAATATCACTACTCTTCTCGACTGATTTTGAATCAATAACTGATCAGCCAAAAATTTCCGAGGAGTTCTCTTTTCCAACAGCGCCCTTTCTGGTTTTTCACCACTTGCCTCTGCTAACCGCTCCAATTCCAAATCCCTAGCAGTTGCGACCTCCTCCAATACATCGGGCATTACAAAAATCTGGGCTAATTTCTCCGATTTTTCTACTTCTTGCCCAGCCACAGCAATGCCAGCAAATGTAACATGGTCAAACCAGTGAGCTAACTGGTCACAATAATCCTGTTTGGCTACCTGATACTTGATATAAGTAGCAGTATGTTCAAAATAAGCATTAACAAAGGTCTCTACCCAATCCTGTAAACTGATTTGTTGATTTAGTTTAATGTTATTGGCTTCAGCTTGCTGTTGAAATAGCCTGACTAAAAAATCACAGTCTGGCTTTCCTTGATTAAGTAAGGGTTTGGTTAATTCCGTCAAAACCGCTGGATTAGTAAAATAGTTGCCCAAAAAATTCTTAACTCCATTCCAGCCATCCGGTTGAGCGTGAAAAAATAAGCGCTGTTTACTATCGAGTTGTTTGTGCCATTGCTCAACCGCTTCTAATGCAGCTTTGATAGCTTTTTCGACATCAGTTTTAGTCAGAGATTGAGCTATATGCTTACCCACTGCTGCCGCACCACTACCTAACAAAGGTGACACTATTTTGGGTATTTCCCAACTAGCCAAAAGTGATAAGGGATCCATAATTAAGATGTGCTTAGGTTTAATGAGTTTAATTGTAATAGCAATTCATAGTCCCAACTGATTTAGAGCATCCCCACACTGAACCAACGCTTGATCTGAATTTGGTTCAATTGCCAGGGCTTGATTGTAGCTCTTGATTGATTCCTCTAACCGCCCTATGCTCTTTAAGGCATTACCTCGATTAATCAGCATCTGACTCAATAAAGTTGCTTGATCAAGTCCCAATTCTTGGTAAATCTCGATTGCTTTATCATAAGAAGCTATAGAGCGCTCATATTGCTTGAGGCAATATAAGGCTCCACCCAAACTACTTAAAGAAGCTAATTCTCCGTAGCGGTCACCAATCTCATGTTGAATTTGTAAACCCTGTTGAAGATAGTCAATCGCTTCTCGATATTGGCCTAAGGATCGATAAGCATTACCCAAACTACTTAAAGAATCTGCCTCACCCTTGCGATTGCCGATTTCTCGTTGCCTTTGTAAAGCCTGTTTAAAATAGTTAATCTCTTCGTCAGCAGGTCTACCACTATCAACATTGATGTTGTCTTGCCCTGGTTGAATTACATTATCAGAGAAACCGTTAGCTTCTATATCAACAGAAAACTCAAAAACACCTGCGCCCCAATCAAAGAAATCAGGAGCACGGCGAATAAAGTATTTAATAGCAAACGCTGGCAAAACAAAAATGAAGCAAAGAGTTGGGAAATGATCTCGAAATAGCTCTCGCCGTTGGTTTAAGTGACTCAAGATAGTAGGGACAGTATCAAGATTGTAGTAATCTCCTTCTCCCCGATATCCTGGCTTGATATAAGCTTCTAAAGATTTTTCGAGACCTTGAATGAAGAGAATACTCAATTGATCGCGGTCTAGAATATTTTTAACACGATCATAAAGATTATCAATGGGCTCGGTTAATGTTAAGGTTGCTATTTGCTTCTGGGGTAAATCCTGATGCACTCGCCCAATGATCCGCTTAGCCTCGGCTGGAGGACATTGCATGAACACAATCCCAAATCCCCTCCGTCGCTTCAGCGATCGCAAAAAGGCTTGGTAAATCTCTTCCCGAGAGGGAGGAGTATCGTTAGATGACTTAGCAAGACTCATAAAGCTCTTACCTTGGCAAGTTCATTTTGAAATCTTGGAATCCCTTCGATTAGTGGATGAACATTACACCAAATCTGTAGGTTATCGTTTTCATCATAAAACCGGTATTCCAAGAGGCAGCGACTCAACAACAGACGTAAGTGATCAACATCATTATAGGCCTGCTTGAGATGACATGCTCGTGCTAAAATTTCCCATTCAGTCTCCTGTACAGTCTTCTGATAGGTCTCTCGTGTTTCTTCAATGGCTCGCTTTGCCGCTCTTTTAGTAATCGGTAGTTCATCTGTCCAGTCAATCGCTTTCTGGATTAATTGCATCAAGTTTCGGACATGTCCACCACTGATTAGACAAAGATTCTTTAAGGTCTCACCGTTATCAAATACCGGCGGAAAATCTAGCCCCTCTACTTTCCCCTCTAGGGTTTGAAGCAAGTTGGGTTCGATCAGGGCAATTCGACGACAGATCAATTCCCTCATTTTGTCTAGCCCTAGTTTATTTTCTGTTCCGTCTGGATTGCGGATCATTATCATTGGCAAGACATCAGGTTTATCGTAATTATTTTCGAGCTGAGTTGCCCGTCCTGAGTACACCATCGCTATTGGCACAGTATAAATTACATGACAAGCCAATCTTCGTAACATTTCACTGCGATTCAGATAAATTTCATCATAGTTACTTGGTTTCCCTATTTCTTGGGTTTCTGCCATGCGATCAAGGTTGTCAACAATCAATACAATGCCTCGACTCTTAGCAGACAAGGACTTTTGAGCTTCCTGGATAAAGTCGTTGAGGGCTTCGACTAAAGATGGCGTATTGGCGTTGATTTTTTGGCGGAGTTCACGCCGTTTATCTGGTGTTGCTCGAAGGTTAGTAGTAATCTTGGCAAACTGGGAGATTTGCCCCTCTAAACTTAACCCATCAAACGCTACCTCGGTCAGGGCAATATCCTGTAAGGATGCCCAACGATCTTTCATCCAATTTAGTAATGGATTATGATGTTCAAGCTTAATTGCTTCCACCAAGTGGCGAGTGCAAGCAAAAAGAATATCTGCATAATCAGCATCTTGGGGTTCAATATCTTCGTCATCTGCAGCAAAGTAAACCACAAAATACTTGGCTTGTTCTAAATACTCTTTTAGCCGTAAAAGTTCAGTAGATTTACCTACTCCTCTGTGCCCAGAGTAGAGCTGGCATGTTGGCTGCTTAGAGCGCGTTATTTTCCGTCCTAACTCTCGAGTAACCTCCCAACCTCCACGAACATCTTGACAGTCAACATAAGCCTTTTTTGGTGGAGGCTGAAAAGGTTCAAAGGAACTATATATTTCGCTCAGTAAGTCCAACGCCACGACTACCTCAAACAATGATTTAGTTTAGATATTATTTATTATAGTATATCAAATTTAAATTGGGTGAGGGATTTTATTATGGTTTTTAGGAAGTAGGTAACAGGTAACAGGGAACAGGGAATAGGTGAAAAACTGTGTATTTTTTTACCATTATCAACCCTAAACTTACCTAAGTTATCATCCCGACAAAAAACGCGATGCTCTGAGCAGCTAAGGGATGAAGCGTTCGCAAAGCGTGGCCCAAAGGCCTCAGCTTCCGCGCTTATGCGATCGCATGCCCTCAATCTAACCCATAATTCCTGGGTTTTGATCCCCCTAAATCCCCCTTAACAAGGGGGACTTTCCGGAATTAAACCTTTGATAAACAGGACTTTAATTACTCCCCCCAATGATCACGGGGGGCTGGGGGGGATCGAGATATAAAATGCTATAGAAAGCCATGGAACCATTGAGCAACTACGCGATTGACCTGCATGTCACGCTAGGCGATCGCATTCCCTCAATCTAACCCATAATTCCTGGGTTTTGATCCCCCTAAATCCCCCTTAACAAGGGGGACTTTCCGGAGTTAAACCTTTGATAAACAGGACTTTAATTACTCCCCCCAATGATCACGGGGGGCTGGGGGGGATCGAGATATAAAATGCTATAGAAAGCCATGGAACCATTGAGCAACTAAGCGATTGACCTGCATGTCACGCTAGGCGATCGCATTCCCTCAATCTAACCCATAATTCCTGGGTTTTGATCCCCCTAAATCCCCCTTAACAAGGGGGACTTTCCGGAATTAAACCTTTGATAAACAGGACTTTCCGGACTCCCCCCAATGATCACGGGGGGCTGGGGGGGATCGAGATATAAAATGCTATAGAAAGCCATGGAACCATTGAGCAACTACGCGATTGACCTGCATGTCACGCTAAGGGATGAAGCGTTCGCAAAGCGTGGCCCAAAGGCCTCAGCTTCCGCGCTTATGCGATCGCTTTCAAATATACCCTAGCAAAACGCTCTAAGAGGATATCTGAAAAGTTTTTTGATATTGAATTTTGCCCCCCTAGCCCCCAATTCTGGGGGGAACAAGAATCAATTTGTTGGTAAAAGTCCCCCAAAATTGGGGGATTTAGGGGGCTTTAATGTAGCAAATGAGACTTCTCAGACAACCTCTAAAAAAAAACGCGATCGCTACTACCAAATCAAGCAAAAAAACAAAAAAAGTAATCTAAACTTTTTCATAAATACCCCCTCCGTGCCAAAATTATTTTCAAAAAAAATCTGAAAATTACTTGACAACATAAAAAATATTTTATAAGATAAAAATGTCCTCGTACAAAACACCTAAAACTAATCATGGACAATCAAGACTTTATCCCGAATTCCGATGATAATCCTAACAATCCTAATCCGCCTGAATCCTCTGGCGAATCCCGGCCAGGACGGAAGCAAATCAAACATATATTGATCGGTTCTCCCAAAACTGTGCGGATGACAATTTACAGCCTTTATAGCCTTGGCTACGCACAAGTTGATGAGTGGAGCACTCCTCAACCTACCGAAAATCCAGGTGAAGTAATCAGTATATTGATTCGATATCTGTCGGTAGATTAAGATAGCAACTTGCCAGGGATGCCAATCCCTGGCGACAAGGAAAAACCAAGGATAAAGGACAAAGTCTCAAGTGTCTGTGATTAGTACGAGGAATAGGTTAGTAGGTTGTTGATTGTGACAATTTGCTAACGAAATAGAGGACAAATAGTCAAGGACTCTAGGGTTGTTGACAATTACAATAAATAATTCGGTCAAGCATTGGAATTAACCAGAACTTGACCGAATTTTTTTATTTTGATCATTGAGGGAACAGGGAATCGGGAATCGGAACCCACCCCTAACCCCTCCCAGGAGGGGAACGGGAATCGGGAATCGGGAATTGGGCAATTGTTGCGTAGGGTGCGTTAGGGGCGGGCTTGCTTTCATGTTCTCCTCTACGCGCCTGAAGCCGCCCCGTAACGCACCACCCAAAGACTTGTGATAGTGCAATAGTTTTTTTTAAACACCCACATCACCTATATCACCCCTAGTGCAAATGCAATAGTTTTTCCAATTATCCACGTTAACCACTTATACCTCCCATAGTGTAAATGCAACAGTTTTTTCAACCACCACTATCTCCACACTTTCCACCCATTGCATCT
>NZ_GL890901.1 GCF_000211815.1 Moorena producens 3L | reverse complement strand
TAGCTTCCATTGTCGTGGTTTCCATCTACATGATGAAGGTGTACAGATTCGTCGCAATTGAACATTAACCCGCAATGTTCACAAGAATGGTTTTGTCGTTTCAAAGCCTTGGACGTATGATTGTCGTAGAGCGTACTTTTCCGTTTGCTCCAATAGACTAAGTCTCCATCGTAAGGGGACTTAGTCCCTGTGACCATAGTGTGTCCAAAACGTTTAGTCCTTACTGTAGGGAATGCCTTTTTGCATAATTCCACTGCTTCATAGCGGTTCATTTTCTTTTCGATGAGGAATTTTCTTTTTGCCGCTTTGTTAGGGAACCATAGACTATCCCGAGAATCGCTCATATCACACCATTTATGGTAGTTTCGCCATCCTCTTACAATGGGAGCTAGTTTTTTGGCTTTGACCTTTGCACCATAATTCGAGCTATTGACTACGGCTTTAATCTTCTCGCGTATTTTCCTATGATTATCCGCTGAGGGTTTACAATGGAATGTTCCGCTTGGCTTGACTCGCATCTGCCAGCCAAGGAAGTCAAAACCGTCTGTCGTTTTGGTTATCTTGGTCTTTTCTTGACTGATTTCGAGACCTCGTTCTTCCAGAAATTTTTCCACTTTTTGAAGAATTTTTCCGGCGTCATCTTTTGGTTTTAAAAATATCACCATGTCGTCTGCATAGCGGACGGATGGATGGATATCTTCTATTCCATCAAGTGCGATATTGGCTAAAAGGGGGCTAACCACTCCTCCCTGGGGAGTTCCTTGTTCAGGGAATTCCGGGCTGATGCCAGCTTTTAAACACCTGAAGACCCCTTTCTTCACATGTGCTGGTGCTATCAACCTATCCATGATGGATTTATGAGAAATGCGGTCAAAACACTTTTTAATATCTAGCTCAATTACCCTTTTAGTGATGCCTTTTTTTCCTTTATTCAGGTTGGTGAATATGTACATTTGGGCATCATGTGCGCCTCGCCCAGTCCTAAACCCGTAACTCCGGGCGTGAAAGATAGCTTCGTGCGCAGGTTCGAGGGTGTATTTTACTAGACATTGCCATGCTCTATCAGCGATAGTTGGTATTTTAAGCATCCGGGTTTTCCCATTCTTTTTAGGGATTGGTACTTCCCTTAGTCCGCTATGAAACCAGGTGTGGCCATAGTGGTTCAGATTGTCTACCAATTCAATTCGCTCTCGGTAATTGAGGTTTTCCTTTCCATCAATTCCGGCAGTGCGTTTACCCTGATTTAATTGAGTCACTTGACGAACGGCCAAAAGTTGAGCTGAACGGGATTTCATAATCAGTTTTTGTAAAGACCGAGCTTTCCTCAAGTCGCCAGCCTGAACTGCTTTATATATTCTTCTTTGTAGGCGGAATAAGTTTTGGCGGAGTTTCTTCCACTTCTGACTTTTCCAAAGTTCGCTATGTGAATTCATGCGTCTAACCATACTCTACTTTGGTTGAACATATTCTGAGAACCCGTGCCCAGTTTTGAACACATCTTACCCGACAGTAGGGATTAGACTTGGCATAGTTTACCGGGGTTTCGACCGTTCCCCAGACCTATTATTGCTGTCGTTTTTACTCGTTCCATCCTGAAGATTGTTTTGGCGATTTAGGTCAGTTCAATTTGCCTATTCTCCTCTCAGAGATTACGGATATCGTAGTAATGACTCCGTGAGAGTAGAGAATTTATTCCACATATTTTATTCAGGTTGTGGTTGCCGTCTTAGACACTTTTTTAGAACTACTTAGACCTTGTCGCCTCCCCGTTAGCGCCAGTGTTGTTACCTGCTTTTGGTCAACTGATTGCGCCCTGTTACCAGCGTCACTCTGTGAGTTGCCGCTCACTCGGTGTGGTCAGATAGGGAGTCACTTGTCTCTTCAAGGGTGGGACTTTCACCCACATCCTGAGGATAGTTAGGATTTTTGAGGTTAGACCTCACGAATCCCCCTAATCATACCCCTTTCTATTACGAAAGGCTCCTATTAGGAACGAGCCGCACTACTACTAGCGGGATGCCCCACCGCCAAATTCAATATATTGATGGCCGCATTTACATCCCTGTCCGCTGTATATCCACAATGAGGACAGGAATGGATTCGGTCTTCTAGTTTTTTTGGAACTTTCTGGCCACAATTAGAACAGTTTTGACTGGTGTTTCGGGGATTTACTGCTTTTGATATCAACCCAGCATTTATGGCCGTAGGCCACGCTACGCGAACGGCTTTGGTTGACAAAATTGACAGAAATTGCCCCCACCCAGCATCTAAAACTGATTTAGCTAGCTTAGTTTTAGCCAAGCCTTTTATATTTAACTTTTCATGAGCAATTAAGTCATGACTGTTTAATAACTCTTTTGCAGTTTTAAAATGAAAATCTTTTCGGGTGTCAGCTACCTTTTTGTGAGCCTTTCCTAGTTTAGTTACAGCTTTCTTTCTATTATTACTGCCCTTCTTTGAACGGCTAACAGCCTTTTGGATCTTCTTTAATCGCTTTTGAGCTTTTCGGTAATACTGAGGTATAGGAATTTCTGAACCATCAGACTTCACCAAGAAGGATTTGAGACCCATATCTATACCAACAGGATTAGACACTTCCTCTATTGGAATTACACTGGGAACGGTATCATCTTGCAGCGACAAAGTCACATAGTATCCGTCAGCTTTACGGGTCAGGGTGGCTGTCTTAATCTTGAACCCATCAGGAATGGGGCGATGATAGATCATTTTGACCCAACCAAACTTAGGAAGATTCAGTTTGTTTTCTTTTATGGGCTCTTTAGAAAAAGCAGAAAAGGTTAAAGACCTATATCTGGCTTTGTTTTTGAATCTAGGTTTCCCACTTCGTTTCCCATTGCAATCACCCTTAAGGTATCTCTTAAAGGCAAGGTCTACCCTTTTTACGCAGTCCTGCAAAACGTTAGAGTGGATTTCCTTATACCAATGTCGATCTTTTTTCAGTTGAGGTAATGTTCGCTTCTGGGAAAAGTAATCAGGATTATTTCTGAGTTCAGGTAAATGACAGATAAGAGGACATGAGTTAATAGAGCAGCGATTTTGTTCGTACCAGTTAAACCTGTCAGCAAGTAAATAGTTGTATTGGCAGCGCAACATGTCCAACCACCTTTCTATATCAGCTTTCTGTTGCTTGGTTAACCTTAGCCTGTACTGGTACGCCGTTCTCATTGACTTTTCCTGTTTCTCGACCTACTATTAAGATAGCATTTGTAGCAACAAACGTCAACCCATAATGAAAGATCAAAAGCTTGTGGTCAGAGTGACCAATTTTGAGAAAAGACAATTACAGGAAGAGGCTGTTCGCGTAGCGTGACCTACGGTCAATCGTAGGGGGATGACCTGCTCCGAGTTACTGAGAAGCTTCATAGCTCGCCTACCTGTGCCGAAAGACTCTGCGCAAAATTCCTCCCACACTCATACTACGTATTGAGATGTGGGGCTCCTTTTGCCGGAAGCTGAAACAGCGATAGCATTTTTAGTTAAGATATAAAGAAGGGAACAGGGAAAAGTTGAGGGTATCTAAGGATGGGATGAATGCGATTGGCTTAGGTTAGGTTACGGGATTGACCTAAGGCCACGTTACGCGATCGCATTTTCTGCTTGAGGCGATCCCATCGTTCGATACCCAATTACCACTCAAAATTTACCCACACTTGCGACACTTCCGACACTCTCTTCTGGGAAATCAAGAAATAGTCGTGATTGCCCGACCAATATTAATTTGCAGGCCATCTAAGGATTCTTCGCTTTGGATAATACCAATCAGTTGCTCAGAACCGTTACCATCAAAACCGTCAGCATCGAAGAAGATTCCTAGACCGGAAACGCCATTAAGAAGCTCAACATCTTCTAATGTATACTCTATGGCTCCTTTCAGCTGAATAACATCTTTACCAGGTTCAAAGTCAGTAATCAAAGCGTAGCTTGGTGGGGGTTCTGTAGGAGGGGGCTGAATGATGAATCGAACTTGACTATCATCATAATAAACTGTCTGAGTATCTCCGAGAACGAAGGTATCTTTGCCTGAACCACCAGTGAGGGTATCCCTCTCCAACTGACCAGGTTGTTCGTCAAAGATATCCACACCAACTAAGGTATCATCACCACTGCCACCGTTGAGGGTATCTTTGCCAAAGCTACCCATTAAGTTATCGTTGCCACTCCCCCCAAACAGCCTGTCATTGCCAGTATCGCCATCAAGAATATCATCGCCCTGGTTTCCGAACAGGAAGTCATCATGTCCGCCACCGTTGAGGGAATCGTGACCTCTTCCACCAAATAGTAAGTCCGAATCATCCCCTCCATTTAGGGTATCATCACCTCTGTTGCCGATGAGTACGTCTCTGCCATCAAAACCATTGATCTCATCGTCAAACCGAGTACCAACGAGAGTATTATTCCCCTTATCACCGTTGATAACTGCCATGTTAATTTCTCCTTGTGTTTTTCCCCATTGGGAATCAAGCCTTCTATAGTTATTACAGACGATTTATTTCTAGTTGTATTGCCACATTGGCTGAAATTCAGAGTCTAGGTTGAATGGGTTAATCAGGGAATAGGGAGTAGGGAGTAGGGAGTAGGGAATAGGGAATAGGGAATAGGGAATAGGGAATAGGGAATCAAAAATTCTCACAATTCCGACATGGATTGCTATAGCAACCCACTGGGCAAAAGCAGCTTTAGGATAAAAAAAACTAGTTCGTTCTTTTAAGTAACTGACTCCAACCCGACCATTGCCTTTGCTGTAAACTCTACGCGGTAGCTCATTACCAATTCAAGCCAAGTTTCTCAGCTACTTCTTCTGCAGGAATACCAGGCTCTCCAAGTTGAGTGCGGTGAAGCGAATCAATCAACTCCTGCACAACCTCAGGTCTTAGTTGTTTATTTTTATCAGGATCGCTCAACAGTGCTTCTAGAGTTTCAGTGACTGTTTCTTGGATGAGGAGCTTACACTCATCAATAGTCAAGTCTTTAACTTGCATGGTCTTTTCCATCACATAATTACTCTATATTATAGCATTTTTTAGAGGAGATTGTCTTTCAGCAGTTTCTGGAATTTGGTACAATCGGCTAGCCAAAGTATAGCCAAGTTTTTAATCCCTGCGCTGCCTAACTTGTGCTGCACTTTAGGGACCGACTATCCCTTGGGCTTTTCCAAGAGATCCGTGCCGACGTAAACTGAGTCGTTAGCGCTGCATCTGTTAACTATAAGTATTATCAACGCTATAAATCTGGTTTAATGGGTTTACGAAACTAGTTTATTAACGTTGCACACTATTGAATTTATACTAATTATTTGATAATGTAATTTGTAAATTACTGTTTGTTTCACCCTTTAACTGAAGTTAATTAAACCCTTGAAATTATAAACATAAACTGTTGAAAAAAAACTAATTTGACCTAAAATTTAAATTATAGCAAAAATTAAATAAAATAATTTGGGTGATTTTTGATAAACTAATTATAAGAGCCGACATAAATGAATAAAATTCCGTAAACTGTCAACGGTCAACACACCACTGAAGTCAACAAATAACTGAATCTATGAATAGCCCTTTTCTCAATCACCTCCATAGCCCAAAGCGCCCGGTTATCGTATTTGATGGGGCAACTGGAACGTCTCTCCAAACCCAAAACCTCACCGCTGAAGACTTTGGTGGACCTGAGTACGAGGGATGTAATGAGTACCTTGTCCATACTAAACCAGAAGCAGTGGAAAAGGTGCATCGGGGCTTCCTGGAGGTGGGAGCAGATGTGATTGAAACGGATACCTTTGGGGGTACCTCGATTGTACTGGCAGAATATGATCTAGCTGACCAAGCCTATTACCTAAATAAAGCAGCTGCGGAACTAGCGAAACGGATGGCAGCGGAATACTCCACTCCAGAAAAACCTAGGTTTGTGGCAGGGTCGATGGGTCCTGGTACTAAACTCCCTACCCTGGGACATATTGATTTTGATACCTTGAAGAACGCCTATGTGGAACAAGCCTTAGGGTTGTATGATGGCGGTTCTGATTTGCTGATCGTTGAAACTTGTCAGGATGTGCTCCAAATTAAGGCAGCCCTGAATGCCATAGAAGAGGTATTTGAAAAAAAAGGGGCAAGACTGCCACTGATGGTATCGATCACTATGGAAGTGATGGGTACTATGCTGGTGGGGTCAGAAATTAATGCGGCGCTAACGATTCTAGAGCCTTACCCGATTGATATCCTTGGTCTTAACTGTGCCACTGGGCCAGAGCAAATGAAGGAACATATCAAATACTTATCTGAGTGTTCCCCATTTGTGGTTTCTTGTATCCCTAATGCTGGATTACCGGAAAATGTCGGAGGGCACGCTCACTACAGGCTTACTCCCATGGAACTGCGGATGGCACTGATGCATTTTGTAGAGGATTTGGGAGTACAAGTTATTGGTGGCTGTTGCGGTACTAGGCCAGCTCATATTGAACAGTTAGCAGAATTTGCCCAAACCCTGACCCCGAAGGAGCGAAATCCTAAGCATGAACCGTCAGCAGCATCGATTTACAGCTCCCAGCCTTATGAGCAAGATAATTCTTTCCTAATTGTTGGTGAACGGCTCAATGCTAGTGGTTCTAAAAAGTGCCGCACCATGCTGAATGCAGAAGATTGGGATGGATTGGTATCTTTGGCTAAATCCCAAATCCGGGAAGGGGCTAACGTCCTAGATGTTAACGTGGACTATGTGGGACGGGATGGAGTTCGGGATATGAACGAATTGGCCTCCCGTTTAGTCACAAATTCCACCTTACCCCTGATGCTGGACTCCACGGAATGGGAAAAGATGGAGGCTGGCTTAAAGGTGGTTGGGGGTAAGTGTATCCTGAACTCCACTAACTACGAAGATGGGGAACCTAGGTTCTATAAGGTACTGGAGTTAGCTAAAATTTATGGCGCGGGAGTGGTAATTGGTACTATCGATGAAGATGGTATGGCCCGGACAGCAGATAAAAAGTTTGAAATTGCTAAACGTGCTTATAACGATGCGATCGCATATGGTATCCCAGCTCATGAATTGTTCTTTGATACACTAGCGCTACCAATTTCCACAGGCATTGAGGAAGACCGGGAAAACGGCAAAGCGACAATCGAATCCATTCGTCGGATTCGGGAAGAATTGCCTGGGTGTCATGTTATGCTGGGGGTTTCTAATATTTCCTTCGGACTAAACCCAGCAGCAAGAATTGTGCTTAATTCCATGTTCTTGCACGAAGCAATGCAAGTGGGGATGGATGCAGCCATTGTTAGTGCTAGTAAGATTTTACCCTTAGCCAAGATTGAGCCAGAGCATCAAGAGGTTTGTCGAAAACTGATTTATGATCAGCGGGAGTTTGATGGGGATGTGTGTACCTATGACCCCTTGACCAAGTTGACTACCCTGTTTGAAGGGAAAACTACAAAACGCGATCGCTCTCAGGATGAAAACCTATCGGTAGAAGAGCGGCTCAAGCGTCATATTATTGATGGGGAACGGATTGGTTTAGAAGAACAACTGGAGAAAGCCCGAGAAAAATATCCTCCCCTGGAGATTATCAATACCTTTTTGCTGGACGGTATGAAAGTAGTAGGGGAACTATTTGGTTCCGGGCAAATGCAGCTGCCGTTTGTATTACAATCCGCTCAGACCATGAAGGCAGCAGTGGCCTATTTAGAGCCATATATGGAAAAATCCGAAGCCGGGAAAAATGCTAAAGGTACCTTTGTAATTGCTACGGTGAAAGGAGATGTTCACGATATTGGCAAAAATTTAGTGGATATCATCTTGTCCAACAATGGCTACGAAGTGATTAACTTGGGGATTAAACAGCCAGTGGACAATATTATTGATGCTTATGAAAAGCACAATGCGGACTGTATTGCCATGAGTGGGCTACTGGTGAAGTCTACTGCGTTTATGAAGGATAATTTGGAAACCTTTAATGAGCGGGGAATTACGGTACCAGTTATTCTAGGGGGTGCTGCCCTAACACCAAAGTTTGTCCATAAGGACTGCCAGAATACCTACAATGGTCAGGTGGTTTATGGTAAAGATGCCTTCTCTGACCTCCATTTCATGGATAAGTTAATGCCAGCAAAAGCAGCTGGTAACTGGGATGATAGTAAAGGCTTTATCGATGAGCTAGAGAATGGTGTAGCGGTTGAAGCTTCTTCCGAGTTAAAAGTTGACAAGTTGCAGGAGAATGGTTCAAAAGACAACTCTCAACCAGCAACTCCCCTTTCAACTCCTGTAGATACTAATCGTTCGGAAGGGGTAACCTTGGATATTGAGCGTCCAACACCGCCATTCTGGGGAACCAAGATACTTCAGCCAGAGGATATTTCCTTCGAGGAAGTCTTATGGTATCTGGATTTGCAGGCGTTGATTGCTGGACAATGGCAGTTTAGGAAGCCAAAGGACCAGTCGAGGGAAGAGTATAATCAGTTTTTGAAGGAAAAGGTTGACCCAATTCTGGACAAATGGAAGGAAAAAACTCTTGCTGAGAACTTGTTACATCCCCAGGTGGTGTATGGATATTTTCCTTGTTTAGCTGAGGGGAATTCCTTGATAATTTATGATGCTAAAGGGATGAATCCCGAAGGTGCTAAAGACTCGCAGGAATTGCAAGAGGTGGCACGGTTTGAGTTTCCTCGGCAACGGTCTGGTAAGCGTTTGTGTATAGCGGATTTCTTTTTACCGAAGGAGTTGGCAGGAGCAGGTCAATTCGATGTGTTCCCCATGCAGGCGGTAACTGTGGGTGATATTGCCACAGAGTACGCTAAGGAATTATTTGATGGTGATCAATATACCGATTATTTGTATTACCACGGATTGGCGGTACAAATGGCTGAAGCCTTGGCGGAGTGGAGTCATGCTCGGATTCGTCGGGAGTTAGGGTTCGCAGATCAAGAACCCGATAGTATTCGGGATGTGTTGGCTCAGCGCTATCAGGGTTCACGGTATAGTTTTGGCTATCCCGCTTGTCCAAATCTCCAGGATCAGTACAAGCAGTTGGATTTGTTGGAATGCGATCGCATCAAGTTATACATGGATGAGAGTGAGCAGTTGTATCCAGAGCAATCTACCACGGCAATTGTAGCTTATCACCCCATCGCTAGATATTTTACTGCTTGATCGGTCAGGTTTTTGACAGTGGATTAAGCCAGCCAGATTTCAGTTGATTAATACTGGAATCTTGCAGGATAGTTATTAATTTTAGGGTGGGCAGTGTTTATCAAGGTGCAAAGCCCAGCTTGGTGAATTTGTATAAAGCATTGCCCACCCTACTACATAAACTGGTAACAGACTCGAAAAAATTTCCACCCACCCATTTAATATTTACTCTTTATAATATATAATTATAAATTAGGTAAAACTAAAAAACGAAAAGTCATCGAACGTCGATGATCATAACCTTTGGTAAAGTGGGATGAGTGGTCAAGATAAAAGTCATAGGATACAGATAATTGTCGCTGTAATTGGCCTGGTTGGTCTACTGGGGGCAGCTGTGATCACGAATTGGCATAATTTATTTCCTAAGGAGATTACCAAGTCTCAAAATTTTGGTCCAGAAAAAGTAAGTTGTACTGGCAGTGGCCAAGTATGCAGTAACCGCTTCGCAATAGATGTAACAACGCGCGGTGTCTTAAAAGTCCAGTATGTCGTCCCCCCTACTCATTGCAGTCCAATAAAAATCCATTTCTACCTTGACGGTGAGCGTGTTACTTCTACAGATACCCTTGGGTGGAGGGGCGCATCTGGCCAGTTCAGTAGGCTTCCGTTGACCTCAGGTAAAATTGATCTTGGCCCTGTTTCCTCAGGAAATCATTCCATTAGTTTAGAGGCTGAAGGGAAAGCTGCGGGTTGTAATCGTGGGCAGCTCAATTCTTGGTTAGGGAATCTACAGGTCTGGACATCAGTTTTGGATAAGTAGTTCCGTAGGGTGTGTTAGGGGAGCCCTCATTTTTTCGGTAGCTAGAGTTGAGACACTCAGCCCCGTAACGCACCACTGTTAGGTCAAAGAATAAAAATGAGATCCACCCGAAAGTGCCAACCCTTTAATCTTTTGTGTGGGTTGATTGCCTATTGCTACTAGCTGGGATCCAGTTTTGGGAAGAAGATCATTCTGAGATAGAAGACCGATTTTTACTGCTAGCCATAAGTTCGAAAATGCGAATATTACTGATTATGCCTTGTTACCGATAACTAAAATATGTAATCATAATTATTTCATAAAAACAACTAAAAATCAAAGTCAATACTATCAATGATAAAACCATGAAACCAGAATATGACCTTGCCAACATGAAAAGCCGCCCCAATCCTTATGCCAAGAAATTAAAGCAACCAGTAACTTTGCCTTTGAGGATTGATGTAATAGAATATTTTGAAGCAAAGGCGCAAGAAAAAGGAATTTATTAACTCTCAAACTCAGCACTTCCAAGCTGTCAAAATAGTTATCGGATTGAGAGGATTAAACCGAGTTAGTTT
The DNA here is from genome assembly GCF_000211815.1 of Moorena producens 3L. GTDB lineage: Bacteria > Cyanobacteriota > Cyanobacteriia > Cyanobacteriales > Coleofasciculaceae > Moorena > Moorena producens. The sequence goes on along the minus strand of NZ_GL890901.1, from coordinate 24,885 downwards.
TCCCACAGGTACCGACTTTGATAACTGCACCTGTAACCATTGATAATTCCAGTGATCCCCCCTAACCCCCCTTAATAAGGGGGGGAAGGAATTTGCTCTAATCCCGCGCTCGGAAGGAGGTAAACGTTTAGACTCAAACCAACTATAAGCTGTATTAGTATGCTCAACTGTTGCTAACGCTAACACTATAATACCATCGAGCTCTAAGCGAGTATCACAGTAATCCAAAATTGATTGCAAATTTCCACCACTACCGCCAATAAAAATACGATTTGGTGTTGGTAAATCCTTCAAAACATCCGGTGCTGATCCATGAATTGATGTAACATTATTAACACCTAAACGTTGACAATTTTGCTCAATCAAAGCACTACCCATGGCTGTTTTTTCAATAGCATACACCTGAGATGTCTTCGATAAACGAGCAATTTCAATGGAAACCGAACCTGTTCCTGCACCAATATCCCAAACTGTTTGCCCTGGTTTGAGTGCTAACTCTCCTAGTAACAGCAGCCTGATTTCTCGCTTGGTCATTAAACCAGGGCGATCGCTAAAACTAGTAAATGTCTGATCTGGTAATCCCAGTATCGGTAACGAGTCTGGATCCAGGGATTGGTCAAGGGAATCAGGGTGACGTAGTAATACCACCACATTCAGGGGAGCAAAGGTCTGGTTCAATACTGCTTCTACACCAAGACATTGCACCCGTTCATCCATACCTCCCAAATTTTCACATACCCAGAACTGGTAGCCACTGGGTAAATCTAGCGCTAGCAATAATTTAGCGATCGCTTCAGGTGTATTGCTGCCATCCGTCAGCACTGCAATCTTGTCAACTCCCTGCTTCAAGGCTGGGATTAGTTGTTCGAGAGAACGGCCATGAGCACTGATTACCTTAGCATCTTGCCAAGCAACCTTAATCCGACTGAAGGCTAACTGAATCGCACTGACATGGGGATGAAACCTCAGCCTTGAGGGGGGAAGTTGGCTTAGGAGCAATCGTCCTAAGCCAAAAAACAATGGATCACCACTCACCAACACTACGATTAGGGTATCGTGATCAGCACTATCGAGCTGCTTACGAATTAATTCAATAGCGTCAGCAAAATTCCCCAATACCAGTTGTGACCCTTGGTGGTTGGGAAAATAACCTAAATGGCGCTGACTTCCTACCAATAGCGTCGCTCGTTCCACCAGCTCCTTGACTTGATCAGTTAAGCTAGCTGCTCCATCTAAACCAATGCCCACTACATGGATGGGTGACCTTTGGGATGTTTTATTACTCACTATCCCAAGCCAATACCATTAATCCATTCAAAATAGCTGCAGCCACTGGAGACCCTCCTTTAGCTCCTTCAACCCGAATCTGAGGGATAGATATCTTTGCCAAAGCAGCTTTCGACTCGAGCACTGAAACAAACCCAACCGTTGCGCCAATCACCAAAGCTGGTTTGACCTGAGAGTGGGGCAACTGCTCACATAAAGCCAACAATGCCGTAGGGGCATTACCAATCACAAAAATAGCCCCTGGAAACTGCTCAAAACATCGGAGTAAACCTGTTTCCGTGCGCGTCTTTCCTGGCAGAGCTACTGGTGCCTGGTCTACTGCGACGATCAGGGGATTACCAAAGGTTTTTGCCACCATACTGGCTATCCCCTGTTTGACCATTCCGACATCTGTAACAATTGGTGCTCCCTGCCGCAGTGCAGAAATACCAGATGCGATCGCATTTTCACTAAACCGAAGCAGTTGGGCAAATTCAAAATCAGCCGTACTATGGATTACCCTGCGCACAATAGCATACTCAGCTCGATTAAACTGATGCTCCCCAATCTGTTGGTCAATAATGGCAAAACTTTGCTCCATAATCGGATGCATCGACAATGCTTTCATCTCAATCCCCAACCCATACTCTGCTCCAACTTAAACACTCAGCACGCTACCCACTCAAAACTCCAAAACTGGCCATTCCGGTTCCCGCAAGAAGCGCATCATATTGTCAAACTTCCTTAATTGAGCCTGCCTAATCGATAGTACACTCCCTTCTACTTCTAGGGCTTGGCCACTTAACTCGAATAGGATATTGCTAATGCGATCGCTATCCAATTCCTGGGGGATATCTCCGAAATATCCTAGAGTGATGTGAGCCGTAAAATGGTATTGCTGTTCAATACCTAGAGCCATTAAATCAGAATTTTGATAAATACACCGACGCAGTTGCGCAATCCGATTGTATGCCTGTTCATCCTTGGGCGCTAGACATACACCAATCGCTCTGGGCATGACCATTAAGCCCAACAGCTGCCAGCTAATGGGATTACCACCATTTGCTAAAGACGTTTCCTGGCTGATACCGACATACTTGTCGAAACTTGCCTGTATCGACTGAAGCAGTTGAGTTTCAAACTGTGGATTTTCAGCCGTGGCATCTCGGTAAGCATTTTCCCAAATCAAGTCAGCCAGGGTTAAATGAAAACTATCCGGGGGTATGGGTACCATTAAACCCGGGTCTAGTTGCTGGATCAGCTCTTTTTGGAGCTGCTGCATGTTATTATAGAATGTTGAATTATTCGTCTCTTCCTCCCAAGGTGGTGTGATTACAGTGTAACCAGGAAAAGGGGCAGGCTCTCTGCTGCCATTAGGGAGACGTTTAAACTTGGGTGACTCTTGGATATTGAGTAACTGCGATTGATAGGTTGCGGTTAGGGTCAGCCGTGTGACCCGATTTAGATAACTTTGATATGTATCGTCCAATTTTGCCCCCTTACGTGTTCTGATATGGGAATTTACCAAAAAGCGATGGTGAAAGCCCCTGTCTTTTAAGCAGGGGATGAAACCGAGCGAGCCCTCACAGCCGACACATTTATGTGTCCTGTTTATAGTATAATGAGTAATTAGCGAGGAGGTGATCCAAGTGTACGGCTGTCAGCAAGTTTTATTGAGTCCAGATCTTGAGTTATTGGCAATTCTCAACTTTTTATGCACACAATCTCAGAGATTGACAAACATGGGCATCTACTTTGCCCGTCAACTCTACTTTAAAGCTAATCGCTACATCGACAAGTTTGAGCTAGAAAAAGAATACAAGCCCAATCGTCACTATAAGGCACTTCACTCCCAAGCAGCACAACAAATACTTCGTTCAGTGTACGAGTCCTTTAAATCCTACAAAGAATTGATTAAAGCATACCGAGAAGGGAAGATTGAGACTAGACCAAGACTGCCCAAGTATAGAAAAAAGGGAGGTTTGGCATTGGTCAGTTATCCCAAGCAAGCCTTAAGATTAATAGATGGAAACATAAGAATACCATTGGGCAGACAAGTAAAGTGCTGGTTTGGCATTGATAGTTTTAGATTACCTCTTCCTAGCAATATTAAATTTGATGACATCAGAGAATTAAGAATACTGCCAAGGAATAGATGTTTCTATGTTGAGTTGGTTTATAACAAAGGAATAGAAACACCAAGTGTAGAAATAAATAATGTACTTGGTATTGACCCAGGATTGGATAATTGGCTAACCTGTGTTTCTAATGTAGGAACTAGCTTTATTATTGATGGTAAGCACATCAAATCGATGAATCGTTGGTATAACAAACAGATATCAACAATCAAACAAGACAAACCACAAGGATTTTGGTCTAACCACCTAGCGGCGATAACTGAAAAACGTAACCGTCAGATGCGTGATGGAATTAACAAAGCCGCAAGACTGGTTGTCAATCATTGCTTGGAAAATCAAATTGGTCGAGTAATTTTTGGTTGGAATAAAGGAGGCAAACATGAGATAAGGCTAGGCAAAAAGACTAACTCGGAGTTTGTGCCAATTCCTACAGCTAGACTCAAAGAAAGAATTGCTCAGCTTTGTCAACAGTATGGAATCGAGTTCATAGAAACAGAGGAAAGTTATACCAGTAAAGCATCGTTCTTAGATGGTGACTATCTGCCAAAATATGGTGAAAAACCCGATGATTGGAAACCGTCAGGGAGAAGAACTAAGCGTGGTTTATACCGAACCACAATGAATTGGTATGTCAATGCGGATTGTAATGGTGCTGCCAATATAATACGTAAAGTAAGCAGAACGCTAGGTATTAGCCTAGACCGACTGGGTAGGGGCGTTTTGACTCGTCCCCACAGGGTTGTCCTGTGGTCAGTTAATAAGAAAACAGCGTGGAGTGACGTGGATTCATCCCGTCACGAAACATCCTTATTAGAATCCCCCGTCATTTATGCGGGGGAGTAGTCAACTCTATTGGGGAAAGGATGACTTTGCCATGGCTCAAGCCGTGGACAAACTGCGTCGATCCTTAGTTGACCCCAACTGGGCTAGTTTTAACTATGACAAAATTTCCCCAGACCAACCAGATGCTGTAATTCAAGCCTTGAATCAAGTAATGACTCCTCCGTTTGGCATCGGTGGACGTCTAGTGTGGTTAGTCGATACAACCCTGTGTCAGCAATGTTCGGACAATTTACTGGCAGAATTAGAGCGTACTATACCAGTCATTCCTAAACACTCCGTTTTGTTACTAACTACCCCCCATCGACCAGATCCACGACTCAAGTCCACGAAATTACTGCAACAGTACGCCCAGATTCAGGAGTTTGCTCTGATTCCCCCCTGGAAAACCCAGCAGCTAGTGCATCGGGTCAAGTCGTACTCCGTTGAATTTGGGATCAAACTAACCAATAGTGCGGCTGTTCTCTTAGCCGAATCCGTTAGCAATGACACCCGACAGTTATTCAACGAACTGGAAAAATTACGACTCTACGCGCTGTATGATAGCCAACCCTTATCAGAAAGTACCGTTGCCACCCTGGTAGTGGCTAATACTCAAAATACCTTGCAACTGGCAGAGGCGATTCGGCAAGGGGATGGGGCAAAAGCCTTAGAGTTGTTAGCTGCCTTGATCAACCACAATGAACCTCCTTTAAAGATTGTCGCTACCTTAATTACCCAGTTTCGTACCTGGTTGTGGGTGAAGTTGCTGGTAAGTGAGGGGGAAACTGATCCAAATGCGATCGCTAACACTGCCAATATCAATAACCCCAAACGAGTTTACTTCCTCAAACAAGACGTGGAGTTCCTTTCCCCCAAGCAACTGATCTCCACTCTGGGGGTGTTGCTGGAGTTAGACCATTACCTCAAAACCGGAGCAGACCCCCTTTCAACATTACAAACTAAGGTGATACAACTTTGTGAAATCTGTAACAGTTCAAGAGTTTAGAACCGTCAGTGGCTTCACCCAGGCTAGCTAAAAGGATTGAAGGTTAAATTCTTTTTATACTCATGCTTCATATTTACCAAGTAAGCATTCAGCCGTCAGCCGTGAGCTAAAAGCTCACGCTACTTGAGGTGCCGTCAGCTTATTTTATTTAAAAGCATCTCCAGTAGCCTGGCCAAAAGCCCAAAGCTGATAGCTGATAGCTGATAGCTGATAGCTTACATTCCCAATCCCCAGAATATCTTGCCTTATGAGGAACTTACCACCCATAAATTAATTCACATTAAACTAGCCCTTAGTGGTTTTGGTTATTGTTTGTTTTGCTCCTAATCTATCATCATGCTCACTGCTAACTCTCTAAAACTTAGGTTGACCCAACTTTTCTCCCAATCTCTCCTTGTGGGAGGACTTACTGCTATTAGTTTGCTCTCTGGATTTATCCCTGAGCTTTCTGAAGACTCTTATACCCTTGTGATTAGAACTTCAGCCTATGCTCAAGATGTCACCTCTGACATTAGTCCTAATGACGTCACTCAATATGCTGAAGTTCTATTACAAATAGAGCCTATTCGCGCATCTGCCTATGAAAAAATCACCACAATCCTAGGAGAGCAACCAGAAATTTTCTGCGATGACTCCGACAGCATCAATAAGCTGCCCTCCACCGCCCAAGAGATTGCTCAAGATTACTGCCAACAGTCAGAGGGAATTGTTTCTAAGTATTTTCCCGAAGGAGGAAATAAACGATTCAACGAAATTACTATTCAGATGCAAGATAATCAAAGTTTACGGGAACAGATTCAAAGTGAATTAGTGCGTATTCAACAAGCCAAATTTGACGCTAGCTTTTAGCTGGGGATAGCTCGAATCATCAGCCACTTATTCCCTTGACCCATAAGTTAAACCATAACGTCAACCATAATTAAATCGTTTTGGGAAAAGCGTAAGGGTCTCAACGTTCCTCTTGGGCAAGCAGTAAGACGAGTTGCACACCTGGGAATTATCAATCAAGTTTAGACCTATAGTGGTATAGTTACCTTGAAAACAACCATAATAGCTAGCCACTAGTAATAGTAAAAAATAGGCTAATCCAGCTTTCGGCTAGCCACTGCAGGTCGCTTATCTCCCAGAAAACGGCTAATGAACAAATTTATCTATCCCTTGGGATGGCTTGCCGGAATGATAGTGGTTTTGGTTGGATGTTCTTCCAGTCCAGACCCTGACCCCACCGCAGCTATCCCCACAGTAGCGTCAGATGCAGTAAAGAGTCAGGAATTGAAGAATTACGCCAAAGCTGTTCTGGCGATCGATCAAAATCGTCAAGGTGTCTATGAGGATATTCAGGAATTAACCAAAGACAAAGACAAGATAGTTCCTGAAATTAACTGCACCCAAGTAAAAACCATCGCAGGTCTACGTCGAAATATCCAAGATCTGGCTGTAAACTACTGTAAGCGCTCGAAAACCATTGCTGAAAGTCATGACTTGACCATATCTCGATTTAATTCCATTACCGTTAGCGCCCAATCGGATCAGAAGTTACAACGGCGCATCCACAATGAACTAGTTCGCTTACAACAAAATTGACAATATGTCAAGCTTGTAGGGTGGGCAAAAGCGGTCAGCGGTCAGCGGTCAGCGGTCAGCGGTCAGCGGTCAGTAGTCAGTAGTCAGTGGTCAGCGGTCAGTAGTCAGTGGTCAGCGGTCAGCGGTCAGCGGTCAGCGGTCAGCTTAAAATAAACCTCATTTGGGATAATTTAATAGTTCGAGATGTTACATAATTGAAAGTTTGGGGATTTACCAAAAAATTTGGGTTTAAAGCCCCGTCCTTATAGGAGACGAAACCTTAGAATTTTGAAGCCTTAATTAATAAGTTTTAACCCTTCTGCTCATAGCCTGCCCCCTTTAAAGGCTTCTTTATTCTTACGGTAACTTCTAGGGACGGCTTTTTTTGAAATTAAGACTTGACGGTTTGATCGCATCGTGTTAAGATAAAAAAAAATAATGTTATAGATAAACATGATCTTAAAATAAGTAGATGATGTAAAAAATAAGCTAAGATATCAGCTTATTGCATAATCAAATTCTTAGATTTGGATATCTACGAAAACATAAGATCAAGAAAAAGTTTATCTAACTTGTTAACTAGATTAGGTACGGTGGGGTTAGAAGTTACCGTATTCAGAGGGTCGCCTTTATAGTTAGTCGGCTATGAGTAAAAAGTTTTAACCTTTTTGATTAAGGCGACCCTCTGATAAGGTTTCGTTTCCGGCACACCGAAACCTGGGTCATAGACCAACTACGCTTGGGTCGAGGAGACCTCTATTTTTTCTGGCTCCGGCAAGGGTTTTACAAGTCACCTCGTAGAAGCAAGAATCCCCGTCCTTCCAGGGCGGGGAGTGTCAACCATCATAAGCATTCAGCTTTTGAATAAAATCAGCTAACCGCTGATAACTGACCGCTGATAACTGATAACTGATAACTGAATGCTGATAACTGAATGCTGATAATTGAATGCTGATAACTGATAACTGATAGCTGATAGCTTACCTTTGCTCACTTCACTTGGTATTTGTTTTAAACAGAAGTCTGAATTAAGCAATGGTAAATTGCCCATGCTCACCTTTACGAAACGCCTCAGAGCTAATCAGAATACTAAAGTCGGCTTTACCCTCTCCTTGACAGCCGAGGAGCGTACCCGAACTCGCCACCGCTTTGAAACAGCGGATGGTGAAAATTTGTATTTGCGTTTGCCTAGGGGCAGTGTCTTGCAGGATGGGGATTTACTGGAAGCTGAAGATACGAAGGTGATGATCCGAATTGCTGCTAAACCAGAACCGGTACTGACTGTCACTGCCAAAAAACCGGTGAATTTGCTGCGAGCTGCTTATCATTTGGGTAATCGCCATGTCCCTTTAGAAGTAACGGCTAGCTATTTAAGGTTATCTCCTGACCCAGTTTTGCAAGGGATGTTAGAGCAGTTGGGGGTAGAGGTACACCAGGAAGTGGTACCGTTTCAACCAGAAATCGGTGCCTATCGACATTGAGAAGTTTAAAGAGAACTGTTAAAAGAAAACTGTAAAAAAGAGGCACACCTAAGTGCGCCTCTTAATCAATCCTTCGGAACAGAAGCCCGATGGTTAGCCTCTTGCCACAGCTGATAGAGAAAAAACTCAACAGCATAGTTCATTGCTGTTACAAAAATTCCCTCTTCATCTTCTGGATCTGACGTTAGCCAGGTGCCTTGTAGGCTTACTTCAACATATTCCGCATCACAAATCGATAATGCGATCGCATCGGTTTTGTCTTGCTCCACAAACACCTCTAATTCCCTGAGGTGGGGCAAGTTAGCTGGTAGCAAAAATGACGCAGTGCTGGGTTCGATATAGAAACTTGCACCCGCACGGAGCGAGACAAGGGTTCGTTTTGTTACCCATTCTTCTAGGGATTGAGCCAAACGCTCTAGATAAAAGCTATTTTCGGTATAAATCAGTTTCAGCATTACCTGTAACTTCCTCCTCTAACCGATTGATTTGCTGTTGACGCCAAAACTGTTCCGCAAAAGCAACAGCTGGATGCATGGGTGCTTTGGGCTGCCTGGGTAATTTCATTCCCGCTTGGTGGGGAGTGCGGTTGCCTTTAAGGCTGTTACAACGCTCACATGCTGTAACGACGTTGTCCCAACTGTGTTTCCCGCCTTTTGACCGAGGCATGACATGGTCGAGGGTTAGCTTTTTGGTGCTGCCACAGTATTGGCACCGATGCTTGTCCCGTCTTAAGACCTCCCGCCGATTTACTGGAGGAACTCGCCAAGTTGGTTCAGTTTCGGTAACTATCAAGCGGATATGGCTTGGTACCAAGATCACCACACTAGGAGAACGGACTTTGTAGCCCTTACCACCAAAGAAATCGATTGGTTCAGCTTTCCCGGTAACCAACAGAGCAATCGCTCGTTTGATATTGACTCGATTAATGGGTAAGTAGTTTTTGGAAAAAACCACTACCGATTGCCTCAACACCTCAGTTGTGCTTGTCACGGATTGACTCCTCATAAACCAAACCCCCGCTTCTGTTTGTCAGGAGCGGGGGCGTTTAAGATTTTTTAGGGTAGGCTGATTGCTATGTCAGTACTGCTAGCGTTCGCCTATACCTCCCGCTGTGTCTATTTAGTTTCAGATTGATCTCTGGCCGACAATTGATTGGTTGTGAATCATGCCTTCTATACTCGACTGTTCCCTGTGCGATCGAGTCATATTTGCCCCTAAACAAAAGCTCCACCCATATTGCCCCGAATCCCGAACCGCCGAAGCAGTTGATATCTGAGCAATTGGTGGAGGAGGTTAAATGATGACTCATAGAAGATGAAATGTTTGAAGGCGAAATTTGTGAAAAACGATTTTCAAGCCGCTTTTTAAATACTACACTTGTATTACGGGAATGTCCAGATATTTGGAGGAAAAAATTAATGCCTACACTCACCCGTCAAAACTCAACCACTGATATGGAAGTTACCAGCATCCGCCTGGAGCGACAGTTGAAAGATAAACTCAAAGAACTTTCTGGCAGTCAGGGGTATCAAGCTCTGATTCGAGATATTCTCTGGAACTATGTCCAGCACAAGTCCGGTGATTATCGACCTCAATTTTGTAAGTCTGATATCAGAGCCACCATTAAAGCGATCGCTGAGCGCAAAGAGCGTTGTGTACTGACTGGCAAGTTTATAGAACCCCAAGAGCCGATGTTATTAGGACTGACGATCAACGGAGAAATGCTTCCCCTCAGTATTGATAGTCTGTCCGACTGTTAAGCGTTTGCCTCGATACAATTGAAGAGACATGCGATCGCATGTCTCTTCTGAGTCCTTAACTAGGCACTAACTAGGAACTTTTGTAGGTTGGTTAACGAGTTGGAACCTGTAAGGGTGGCACTTGCGGAAGCTCAAGTTTTGGTGCTTCAAGAACTGCTGGGGCTTCTGGTGTTGCTGGCATTTCTTCAGTGTCCATAGCTTCTGGGATTTCTTCAGTGTCCATAGCTTCTGGGGCTTCTGGGCTTTCTGGCATTTCTCGCGTTTTAGTAGCTACTTGCAGATATAAATCAGAACCCAGTGTTAGTGGTAAATCCTCTTCCGGATTAATGATCATTGGATTTTGCTGCTCGGGTTCTTGATTAGAATCACCACCAGTTAAGACACCAGTCAAAATATTAACCGCAGCACCTTCTAATGTTTGTTTCTCCGTATCATCAGGCTTAGCATCAGTAACCAGTTTCGAGGTGGCATTGATGGTGTTATAGGATAATTCACCAATTTTAAGTTTTTGAGCCACAAACTGAGTACCAAGAAACTGAGAACCACTATAACGCGGTACTAATTGACCCTCAATCTCGCTGTCTTTTGGAATTAATACTATTCCTTGCTCATTTTTGATGTCTTCAGCCACTAACAGCGTCATATCAATGGTTTCACCACGCTCCACAGCCAATTTTTCTGATACTGTGTAGGCTACATTAATCACTGTGCCTTTGGAAACTTGATATTCCTTAGTTTCTGGGAGTTCATCTTTAGTAGTCATTGACTCAGTGGACTCAGTCCCCTCAGTCCCCTCAGTTTTTTCAGTTGGCTCAGTTTCCTCCATCAGGCTGTCGTCAGTGACAGGTTTAGTCTCTTGCGTCAGCTGAGCAATATATTGAGAGGCTGGATGTTGACTAGACAGGGGAGCTAATACCTCTTGATTCACCAAAGCTTGATGAATAAAGGCTGCCACATCAGCACGGGTGGCAGGTTTACCAAAATCAAGATAGGTTACATTCGGGTAGTTAACCACCATAGCCTTTTCGGTAGCAGCCGCAACGCTATCTTTGGCATAGTCAGGGATTCGGGATAGGTCTTCATAGGAAGAGAGGGTGTTCTTTACTGAACTACTAGAGTATAAACCCAAACCATTTAAACCCAAACCATTAGTCAATGACACCAATACTTGTCCCCGAGACAGTGGCGAAGATGGACGTAGTTGGCGGTTGGATTTATCCTGCTCAGTTAGGTTACGACTTACCCAATACTCAGCCGCTTCACGATCAAATGTTTTGGGCAAGGCTAAATTATTTTCGCTGAAAGCTTGGCTCACCATCCCAGAAAACTGAGCGTAAGTAACAGCTTGATCAGGTTTAAAGGTGCCATTAGCATATCCACTTACCAGGTTTTCTGCTGCCAACCCTTCAATGAACGGTTTTGCCCAATGACCTTGAATATCAATAAAGCTAGTTTGGTTTGGTACCGCAATTACCATCGGCGCAGTGACACCAGTAACTATTCCCAACAGCAACATGGCAGTGCTCGTGGAATTCCAAGTAGACGCACTAGACATAGAACACAACTCTCCTGATTTAGATAACTCTTCCAGACAGCTCAACTCCTTAGTTATCAGAGTTGACACCCTCCCAAACACCATCCCCAGACGCACAGGTGAAGTGAAAGTTCCCAGGTTTTAAAAAAAAGATCGGTAGAGGTAGCAGAGTCATATCAAGTGCAGTTAATCAGTTACAAAAGTCATTAATCGTAGGGTGGGCAGTGTCTAGCAACGCGCTTTGCAAACTTCTGAATCTGTCTGCTGCACTGCCCACCCTACATGAACTTACAAAAGGGAGTAGAGAACAGGGAATCGGGAATCGGGAATCGGGAACAGGGAATCGGGAAAAAATCCTGTGTATTTTATTAATAAGATTTGTAAATTTAGCCAGATTGGCGAGACAAATTTATGCTATGGGATTTTTATTTATAGTATTGACGGTTGGAGAACGTTTATGTTTTTAGAAAGTGTAATCCTTTTCTTTAAGCGCTTAGCTGCTGATAAAAATTTCCGTAGCCAGCTTGAAGATGCTGCAAGTCCAGAAGACTACCAAACCATGGTGCGAGATGCTGGCTTTGATTTCACACCAGAAGACTTGGAAACTACCACAGCTAAAATTCTCGATGAGAATAAGCTTAGAGATTTAGACGATAATTTCAAGCATCTCAGTGAAGAAGACCTAGAAGTACTTGTTGGTGGCGTGTTTAGAGGCTACTGTGGTTGGCCATGGGGACCTATACATCCGATTGAGCCACCCAAACATAAGCCACCTATTACGATTCAGCCCGTCTATGGAGTAGTCATCGAGCCTGGACCGAAACCTCCTCAAGCGATCGCATTGTATGGGGTTTCCCTACCTCCTGATCAAATTGCTTACATTTCAAAAGACGCGAACACAGACAATATTTCATAGTCTACGGAGTCGGGAGCGGTGCGACCCGTGGCGAATTTAATTCGCCTACGGAAAGCGCACCGAGGGAATCGGGAGTCGGGTGTCGGGTGTCGGGTGTCGGGTGTCGGGTGTCGGGAATCGGGAATCGGGAGTCGGGTGTCGGGGTAAGACGAAAATTTACTGTACCTCGTCAGTAAGATAAACGCTATAAAAATATTTCCTATCTCCCCATCTCCCTATCTCCCCATCTCCCCATCTCCCCATCTCCCCATCTCCCCAAACTTCCCACACTCTTACCCCTCTTACCTATTGCCTCTTGCCTTTTGCCTTTTCCTGCAATTCGTGTGTTTACAACCTAGATACAAACGTGCTTAGTTATGACTTATCGCCGAATTAGTTATGCGGTTTGGGAAATTACTCTTAAATGCAACCTAGCTTGTCAGCACTGTGGTTCTCGTGCTGGTCATGCACGGGAAAAAGAACTGTCTACAGAGGAAGCTCTGGATTTGGTCAGACAGATGGCCGAAGTTGGGATTACAGAAGTCACCTTAATTGGGGGTGAAGCCTTCTTACGTCCGGACTGGCTAGAGATTGCCAAAGCCATTACCGAGGCAGGAATGGTTTGTGGTATGACCACTGGTGGATTTGGGATTAGTTTAGAGACAGCCCGCCGGATGAAAGAGGCTGGAATTCGGGTAGTTTCCGTTTCTGTGGATGGCTTAGAAGCAACCCACGACCGCCTAAGGGGGAGAAAGGGTTCTTGGCAATGGGCATTTAAGACCATGAGCCATCTCCAGCAAGCCGGTATTCCTTTCGGCTGCAATACTCAAATCAATCGCCTCAGCGCACCAGAATTTCCCCAGATTTACCAGCTGCTTCGGGATGCAGGAATCTTTGCCTGGCAGATTCAGTTAACTGTACCCATGGGAAATGCAGCTGACAATTACGACATTCTGCTCCAACCCTATGAACTGCTGGATTTATATCCCATGATTGCTCGTGTAGTTGAGCGGGCTTATAGCGAAGGGGTGAAAGTACAGGCCGGAAATAATGTAGGCTATTACGGTCCCTACGAGCGACTACTGCGAGGGCGAGGAGAGAGCAATCCCTGGACATTTTGGCAGGGATGCCAAGCTGGACTCTCTACCTTGGGCATTGAAGCCGATGGTGCAATCAAAGGTTGCCCTTCCTTACCGACTTCAGCTTACACCGGAGGTAATATCCGAGACCACTCCCTCAGGAAAATTATTGAAGAAACTGAAGAATTGCGGTTTAACCTAGGAGCCGATACTCCCAAAGGGACATCCCATCTGTGGGGCTTCTGCAAGACTTGCGAATTTGCTGAACTATGTCGCGGTGGTTGCTCTTGGACCGCTCATGTGTTCTTTGACCGCAGAGGGAATAATCCTTACTGTCACCATCGGGCCTTAACTCAAGCATCTCAAGGAATTCGAGAGCGAGTTGTGCCTAAAGTAAAAGCCCAAGGACTTCCCTTTGATAACGGTGAATTTGAAATTATTGAAGAGCCAATAAACACTCCTTGGCCAAACAATGATCCCCTCCACTTTAGTGCTGATCGCATTCAGTGGTCAGACCATTGGCAAGATCAAAAAGAATTAGTGGCGTCTTTATAGGTTTTAGGGAGCAGGGATCCCCCCTAGCCCCCCTTATTAAGGGGGAGCAGGGATCCCCCCTAGCCCCCCTTATTAAGGGGGGAAGGGAATCGGGAGTCGGGAAGAAAATTTATAGCGTTTATTGCATGTATGAGGTGTAATAATCAACCTCAAAGTCCCCCTTTTTAAGGGGGACTTTAGGGGGATCCCTTTGTCCCTCATGGGAAAGAGAATTGCTATAAATGTACTTCACGCTTACTAGGAAACCCCTATAGACTTAGCCACAGTTGTCGGGAACCTCTCAATTTCACTGAGCTCTTACAGCACTAAAAAACAACTTATTATTGGAAATAACAACAATAATTTTCAGTGATTAAATAATCAAATATTATTCCTATTTCCTACTCCCTACTCGGGTACATCTAATTTTTGCTATTTGGGTGGTGCGTTACGGGACGGAATTTCCTAACACTTTCTACCGATAAAATAAGGTTTCGCCCGTCCCTAACGCACCCTACGCAACATTTACTCTTTCCCCTCTTGCCTTTTGCCTTTTGCCTTTTGCCTTTTGCCTTTTTCAGCAATTCGTGTGTTTACAACCCAGATCCAAACGCTATATACCACTATGCAGGATAAAAATAACTCGTTAGAACCATCCCTTGATAACTCTCAGACTCCAAGGGAATCTGTTACAACCTTGTTACCTCGAACGGCATGGACTAGTAATTTAGCTTATTGGAGAGTTCTTTTAAAAGCTAAGATTGCTTTAGACAAAATTGAGAAAGAAGCAGTCAAAAATCCTAGCCATAAATTTGGTGATTGAATTTTAAATATAGCGTTTTCAATACTTATTAGGTACACAAATTTTTTTTCCTATTCCCTATTACCTAAAATCAAAAAATTGTGTACCTCAGCAAATTTAAAAGCGCTATAGTGTCAGATTTGTCCACATGAACTACCCCGCCCTAGCTCGGGACGGGGTTTCAGCAGACCCGTCTGATGAGCGTGATTTTTGACGCTTCATCTTCCCTAGTTGCTTCATCGATCCAGTGTACTTACTGGCCTTTAAAGTAGAGCTAGAAAATCCACGTTTATCGAGGTCATTCCCGTACCCCGGCTGATTACCTAGTGCTGCGTTGTACATCACCATGGAGCTGGTTTTATCCCGTGAAAGCCGAAATCCGCACTCATCACAGACGTGATAACGATTAGAGAGATTAGCCCAGTCTTTATGGACTTTTCCGCACTTTGGGCAGCGTTGCGATGGCTTTAATTGCTTGGTGGGTAGTTGAAGCACTATTCCACCTTTTAGCTTAATTTTGTAGGACAGCATCTTGTTAAGAGAGCCAAAACCAACATCAAGAATGGATTTGTTCAACCCAGCCTTTTGTTTTTTGCGCTTTGACTCTTTCTTTGCCTTACGGGTCATCCCTTTCGTATTTAGCTTTTCAGTTACACCGATGTCATAACGACTAGCTAAATCTGATGTAACTTTGTGCTGCCAGTCTTTTCTCTGATTACCAATTTTGCGTTTAATTTGAGATTCCCGTCTATTGGCTTTTTTCCAGCGACTTGATGGCTTTACTCGCTGTTTGCGATTAGGGGCGCGTTTTCTACGTTTATCTTTGCCAGCAGCTTTCAGCAATGGTTCTAAAGTACGAGTGAAGCGCTGATTTTCGATCTCATTGAACTCGGAGCCATCAAAAGTAGTAATAGCCGTCTCTGTTCCCAAGTCATAAGCTACAACCGACTCATAACTTAAGTCTGATTCAGAACCATACTTAGGTTCGGGTACATCCACTTTTACTGTGATCGATGCAAACCATTGATTTAGTCGCGGCTTGTAAACAACGGTCAAAGTGGATGGCTTTCCCCAATGTTTGGCTTTACCTCGCATCTTGATTTGGATTTTTAAGTCATTTAGCACTAGAATTCCATGTTTCCCGTTGCTGTTAGCTTTCCATCCAGAAGTGCTGGGGTAAGTCCAACCAGAATAATCCCTGATAGACTTGAATCTTGGGAACTTTCTTAATCCCTTTAAGAAGCTGTTGTAAGCTAAATCTACCCGTTTAACTGTTGCTTGCAATGAGGTACTGTAAAGGCCTTTGTACTCAGGCCAACACTCTTTGTATGCTGGCAAAATATTCTGCTGTTCAAGGTAATCGACACTTTTTCGATTAACCTTCCATTCATAGCGGCGGTGAGCTAAGCAGGCATTGTATAGAAGTTGATGTAACGAACGGGCATAAAACAACTTAGTTTTTTGTGACTCAGTTGGATACAGCCGAAATGTCTGTCTTAGCGTCACAACAGTAATCTCAACCCCTTATTTGCAGTCAGTCGATGTTTTTTATAGAATCATTATAACATGGATAAACGGAACTGACAAGGGGTATCCAGGATTATTATGAGGAAAGGCTCTCACGTGGTTTTCTCTATTCACCTGCACATTGTTTTTGTAACAAAATACCGTCGCCAGGTGTTTACCAAGGGAATGCTAGATGGGAGCAGGTCAAAGAAGCCGAACTTTTGAACTACTTGACAAAACAACTTTAATCCTGTGATCGAGCCGGTCTTAGTTGCAGAACAGATGAACTATTTACAATTAGAGCAAGCAATTACCCATGAGGGGGCTATAGATCAGGTAAAAATATTAGGCTTAAGTGACATGCTCCCCCTATTACCTATTACCCATTACCTATTACCCATTCCCCATTCCCCATTCCCCATTCCCCATTCCCCATTCCCCATTCCCCATTCCCCATTCCCCATTCCCCATTCCCCAGATAAGCGTACTAATGTTGCTGCATAAGTGACATGCTCCCATGCTAGATCGCATGGCTCAAGTATTCACGAGAGTATTGGAGCCAAACAAATGCAAATTAGAAGAATTCAACGGTGAACCAGATCATGTTCACTTGATGGTAAGTCTTCATCCTGACAATAACTTATCTGATTTGATTGCATCCTTGAAATCAGCTAGCAGCAGGATTCTTAGGAAAGAGTTCAAAGAAGAAATCGATAAGCATTACTGGGGGAAGAAAGTAAAACTATGGCATGACTCTAAATGCATAGTTTCTTGTGGCGGAGCACCTTTAGAGAAAGTCAAACAATATATCGTAAATCAATCAGGCGGACGGAATTGAGGGGTCTATCCATCCCCACCCGTCCCAGGGATGGGGAATTTCGACCCCTCAAACTCCCCATTTGTTAAAATCTCTGGATCGAGGGTTCCTTTAGGAGGAGCGCCTGGATCCCCGATCCTTCTGACAATAAGTTCTGGTGCTTGGCGCATCAGTTGGGTTCGGTAAAGGGAGGCGATATGCTCGTCCAGTAAATATTGGATTGTCATACAGCGCTCGTCCGTTCGGATGACTCTTGCCCCAGAGCGGCTTCTGCTTTCAATTGCCGGAACCTCTGCCGTGCAGGAGAAGGATTTTGTTTTTGTTCTTCTCGTTGTTGGCGACAAAACTCTAGCCATTCAGCTAAGTAAGCGCTGACCTCTTCTTTCTTGTGTAGATAGTAGAGAATAGTGGCATGGACTTGTTCTAGGGTAATGGTCTCAAATTGTTGGGTAATTTCTTCAGGGGTTTTGGCGCGATAGATATATTCGTAGAGGACGCTTTCGATACCAATGCGGCTACCTTTGATGCGAATGTCGTCAGAGGCTAGGAAGTTGAAGTAGTCTTGGATTTCCATGAAAATTTGTAATGATTGGGTAAAACCTTTTTTTAATTGCGGAATCTAGCTATCGAGCATTTTTACACAGGAAAATCATGGGTTAATATTGGCATTTTTTTATTTTTATTTGTTGTTTTAATTGGGCGTTTGGGTTGGATTTCGGTGCGTTAGACTTTCGTGCTTCTCACCCTACGCAACATTTACTACGCGAACGCACTATGCAATACCATTATTTTATTCTCCATAATGAGTTTTGGCGCGGTGAATATAGATCAGCTTCTGCTCATTGTCAATTGTGTAAATAATTCTATCTTTATAACTTAAACGCATAGAAAAGAAACCAGCAAGATTGCCCACCAGCTTTTTACCAGCATAAGGATTTATACTGATCGTGTCCTGAATCATTGTTTTAAGTTTTTGCTTTAATTTGGGCGTAAGTTTGGCAACATCTCTCTTGGTGCGCGTTCCCTAGGTCGGGAAACCCGACCGGGGTCGCACCGCTTTTTTCGCCTCTTTGGTAAAACGAACTTCGTAAACCATTAATCAATGTCTCCCAAGACTTCATCTAGGGAGTAGGTTTCCTTATTGGTTATTTGTTCAAGGGATTTTTGTAGGCTTTCCCTCATTCCAGGGATGGAAAGTAATTCTAAGGTTTCTTGTAAGCTTTCATAGTTTTTTCGAGAAATTAAAACAGCAGAACCATTAGAAATCTCTATTTCATAAACTTTGTTTTCTTCTGTGACTGATTCAACTAGGTTAATTAACTCTTTTTTGGTAGCAGTAACCGTCAGCTTTTCCATTTTATTGATTACCTCTTTTTGTTATTATAGCAGTTCTCAATTCGGTAGATAAGGAATATATTCGTCTGATCATATTTAGGAATCCCGTAAGCATTCATCAGTCAAAAATGGAACGGGCAAGATGCCCATTCCACCAACATCCCCATTCCACCAACATCCCCATTCCACCAACATCCCCATTCCACCAACATCCCCATTCCACGACAATATGCAACGCCTAATCACCTTGGCCAATAGGCCACGCGATCGCTAAAAGCGGGACGCGCGTCCATCGCGTTCAACCTAATAACCTACCCTTCTCGAACACCAAAAGCGAACAACCTCATAACCTTGGCCAATAGGCCACGCTACGCGAACAACCTTCTAACTAACCTTGGCCAATAGGCCACGCTACGCGAACAACCTTCTAACCTTCAACCTTCAACCTTCAACCTTCTAACCTTCAACCTTCTAACTAACCTTCTAACCTTCAACCTTCTAACCTTCAACCTTAAACCTTCTAACCTTAAACTCCCCAAAAAAAATAGCCGCAGAACTACCTTCCACGGCTAAGAAATTTTACTATGCCTGAACTTCGTAAACCAACCCAGAAATAATCCGATCTCATTGGCCCAAGGCCAAGCTATGCGAACAGATTTGATTCTTGGGCTAGGGGGGAAACCCCCCCCTACTAAGTTAGTCTAATCTAGAATTATGTACTTCGTCATAGTGGTGATGAATTCGCCAGGAATTCCCGTCGGCTGAAGGGGGCTCCAGTCGGAAATTTGGGCATAACGCAGTGCAGAAAGAGTATACATGGTGTTGCTTATTGCCCGGCGGGAGCCCTTCAGAATATGCTGAACGGGGTATTTTTTTGGAGAAGGTTCCTGAGGAGTATTACTAGGAGTGATTTCCTCAGGATTGTTTTCTTCATTCGGGCGAAAGTTGTCAGGCATAGTTCAAAAGTGGTTTTGAAATTAATAATATAATCATAACGATTATATTATTAATTGTCAAGGGTTTTTATCAAGGGGTGACAACAAGGCTATAAAACAGTCTGGATAATGGATAGAGCATTAAGTCCTCACTTAAAATAGAGACGTTTGTGAGGTTTTTCTCAAGGGGTGACAAGGGAGCTATAAAGTAGAGAAAATAATGCTTTAAGCCAATCCTTATCTATAAAAATAGGGAGGTATGAGACCTCCCCAAAATCAATAATGTTCCCTGGCCTTTCGGCCACGCTACGCGAACAATTCTACCAAACCGTCTTCGAGACTCATCTGAATACTTGCCAATATTTAACTCTACAATTGTTAATCTTGCTCCTGCAAGACCATCGAAATGTTAGCTTATCGAGATTGGCAAAACTCTTTCCACAGCCAATAAAATATGAAAGCAGAGTACGCAATATTCAAAGGTTTTTGAATTTGCTTAAGTTAAGCGCAAAACTGTTGTGGTTTCTTACAATCAAGCAAATAATAAAACAAGAAGTTCACAACTATCAAAGGATTTATTCGGCCAAAATTAGTACCAAAACTTTGGGATAATGCCTGTGTTGTTATGGATAATGCCAAAATCCATTTGGGAGAAATGGTAAGAGAAGTGATTGAAGAAGCTGGAGCTAAACTAGTTTATTTACCCCCCTACTCTCCCGAATTTTCGCGGTGCGACCCCGCGCTTTTTCAAAGCTAAGCGTGAACGCGCACCAAGAGAACCGATATAAAATTTTTGATCAAAAGTTAAAAGTACTTTAAAAAAAATCGGAGCAAGAACCTATAAAGATTTAATTGATGGGATTACCTCCGCAATGCTGAAGGTGACTCAAGAAAATATTCATAACTGGTTAACTCATTGTTGTTACTGTACCTCATGAGTCCTAGAAACGCTATATCCTGACAAGTCTCCAGAAGAGTCAACTGACTTTATAATTGTCTTGATGCAGTCGCTTTATGGGAATCGTTGGGGTATTGAAACAATGTTCAAACATTACAAAACTGGATAATATAATCTGACAAAATACGATAGTTAATAAGCCGCGTTTTATGGCTATTATTTCGCTCATTACTCTCGCTTATAACCTAGCCAGTTTCCAGGGAAAATATTTCCCAAAAAAAAATGAGAGTTAATGAGTATATTTGTCGCCCGAATGAAAAGAAACGTTCTGTTAAAATACACAGTTATTTTTGGATAGGATTATATGGGTCTCTATGGGTTGAATCGATCCATGGAACTTTGGTCAGACCTCGCTACTGATCTGATGAATCTCAAACCTCATAAACACCTCAATTTTATCAAAGGCATAAAAGCTCTATCCCTTATACAGTCTATTATACAGTCTATCTTTCTTGTAGCTGTATTTTCACCCCTTAAGGGTACTTCCAAGGAATGGGAGCCCCTTAAGGAGTATGGGTTAGGAGTGGAGTGTTACAGCGGTTTTCAAGATAGTTTACTACAGGTCATTGTTGAGCCGAATAGCAAGTCAATACAATTTTGTATTCCATCAACTTGAAAAGCGCTATAAGGCTTGAGTTAGTCTCTGATAACAAAACAGTTAATGCGCTTTTTTCCACTCCAATCGCTACATGGGTAGCACTTAATCAGAAATCACACGGATGACATTCGGCATAATCCCACCATGATACAACACCGCGTTGAGAAAAGCAGGCTTCAATAGGATTATCAGCATCAATAACTGGTATGCCGGAACAATTTGGAGTGCTGAATCCCAGATAATTCCCTGCCATGGCCGATCCCGATGTAAAAAGCATCATGGTAAACAGACATGCGATGGCTGTGACAACTGTCTTTTTCACTAAATTTAACATTGGATTTGTCCTCTGTTTCGTGTTGTTTATTTTTGCTCAATTACCTGAGTGATTCTAACTCCCAGAGAAAGCTTTGACCACATTGGACTCAAGCTTTATCCCTTGTCATCTTCGTCACTCTCATCTACCAGACGTTTTCCTTGTTGATTTTCTGAATTTTTTACCCGCATTCCCGTTTTTTTTACGTATACCCCATCCAAGTCAATCCCTTTCCCTCGTCTGCCTGCCTCCTCTTACGGAAGTTCTCGCTTTCCATTTTTAGCCCGTCAAAGTCAGGTCGGGATGAGATTATTCGGAAAACCTGCTTTCCTGTAGCTATTCGGGAAAGAGCGATCGCCCTGGCTGCCTGACACAAGTGGCTCAAAGCTTGCAATGACGTTGTTTGCTAGAATTGGGGCAGAGTGATAGGCAAGCGCAAGAGTCACTACACAACTAGCTCAACAGCAAGCATGTCTTACTCTACCCAACTTTATAATCAGCTATTTAACTTTTTGCGTCAATACAGCCGCTACCGCGTACTGCGTCATATCAAAGCTAATGCTTGGATGGTGTTCGCGTAGCGTGGCCTTTTGGCCAGCGCCTTAATCTGTAGTGGATAGTTTTGCCAACCGGCCACCGGAGCCTTATGTCCCGAGTCGTGCCAAATTTGCCCAAAGTGTTGAACGCGCCTTGGCAGCGCTTTTTGAGCAATACTCGCCATTTGTGTGAAGTCGCGCTTATTTTCCCCGCTTTTTTACTCGCCTTAAAAGATTGGCAGTCTCACCGTCTAGATCTTGCCCTCGATACCACAGTCAATTGGAATCGCTACTGTATGATTCATCTATCGGTGGTCTGTTGTGGTCGCGCCGTACCATTCCTATGGCGGGTACTGGAACACAACAGCGCGGCAGTAGCCTTCGATACATATCGACCCAAGTTACGTCGAAGCCAGTGGCTATGAAGTCAACATCCTGATGTGATGTTGAAAGCCCATCGGGGCAAAGCAAACCACGATCTGATTAGTTGGTTACAAGCTAGCAATTGGCACTACTGCCTACGATTGCCCTGTGATGTACTGCTTCATGGCCCCCATCGCTATCCCGTTGAAGTCAGCTATCTCTGGCCACCATTAGGAGAAGCTGTCTTTTATCGTAATGTTGGTCTATGGCTTGATGGAGTACATCGTTGTAATCTTGTATTAGCCAAGGTCAAAGGGGTCAAGGAGCCCTGGGCCGTTATTACCGATCAGCCTCCCACCTTACTTTCTTTGTGGCAATACGGTTTGCGTTTTAGGGTAGAGGAACTATTTATAGAATCGCAAATCCGGAGCCAAAGAAGCTCGAAGACTCTCGCATTCGCTCAGCTGTTGCACGCTTAGCGGCTTATGCCCGTGGCTGCCGTGGCCTTGCTTTACGCCACCACCGCCCGTGGCATGGCTGTTCTTCTTGTTGGCTTACGGCGACAGGTAGATCCCCATTGGTTTCGAGGCCTCAGCTATCTCAAAATTGGTCTGCGTTGGCTCAAGGGCGTAGTCAATAAAGGTCGGCTACTTTTAACGCCAGTACCATTGTTGCCTCTTGATCCACAACCATGCTTTGCTAGCCATCAAGCCAAGTCTGATTACTACGACCAGATCTGGTTTTCGCGCATCCGGTCATTACAGTGTAGAACTAGGCTGTTGAGTTTGAATCCCTTATGCCGATAAAAGTTCATGCAGTTTATATGTCAATTTTTGTAGTCTGAAAAATAGCCCGACGCTTGGCCAAGGGAGATTCTCCAAAGTGCTGTCGATACCAATGTTGGACATCACAGAAGGAAACTGTTTCCATGGCAGTTTTAACAAGTTCAGAGGTCAACTGGGTGGTGAGCAGAGGCAGTGTCAAGAGTAAATGCCCCATATGCTTCAGGGATGACCTTTGGGAAAACAGTTTATATTTACCAAACACAGACTCGATGAGATCAGAAGAGGCAAGTAGGGGCTGATTAGGAGGCAATGCTGTGGTTTCATGGTCAATATAGGCAATTAACTTGGCCAAAAAGTCCTCTAATCGTTTCGATAAGGTTAAATCAGCTGTTTGTTTGATAAAGTCTGTTTTCGAGTGTTGGTTAAACCCTTGATGCTTAAGCTGGTATTGGAGGGTGCGCACTAAGAAAAGCATCTGGTTGAAGGGTTCGAGGGCCTCCTGATAGTCCGACACCCAACCCAATTTTTCCTCAAAGTACCGTCTACCGAGGTCAGCGGTTTGGCAAATTAAGGAACCAACGTCACAGAAAACTGCCTCTGAAAGACACCCTTAGAGGGCTTCAATAAAGGCTTTCTGGTCAGGAAATGGCTTTTGTTTAAGGGGTTTTAAGGCCGCATTGACCTCAGTAGTCAACTGCTCACTCAAGGTTTTTAAGGCACTCGAATCTAAGCAGTAGCCAGGATTGACCCTTGAGAAATCCTGCTGCTTCTGATAGGCCAATACGAGTTTGGCCCACTTCAATAAGGTGTCAATATTGAAGTATCGAGCTTTGGATCGTTGTGCGGGTGGTCTTAAAAAAGATAATCGACTCTGCTGCAACTGTTGACGAGTACGGGTACACCGACTGACAAAGCGCTGATAGATTGGATCGAGCTCTAACTCACCTTTGAGTAATCGGGCACTTTGATGAGTCACATCATAGGTCACCTGCACAGAAGGATGAGCTTGATGGTATAAGCGAATGCCCTTATAGAGATCACTGCCTTGGTCTGAGACAAGCTGTAAGGGGACCCCGACCTGGTCACCAACCGCTTCGAGGATGGGGTAGATCAAGTCTCCTTTAGTGCTCTTCATGACCTTTAACGCTAGTAGTGACAAGTCCTGATAGCACAATTTCCCAGCTGATTGCTCGACGATTTGCTTCCACCGAGCTTGGCTGATTCCTAACACTACTAAGCATTTGTGAGCCCCTAATTCCAGGGTAAGATCGGCAATGTATAGCCAGTCGTGACGATACTCGCACGGACGCTGTAGCAAGTATAGTCCCATCCGCAATACCCATTGCCGAATACTACTATAACTCGGTAAAATTTGACCGATGAACCGACTCAATAGGGCAAAATTTTTCGAGGCTCCCCGGAAACTGCTTAAACTTTCAACCACAAACGAGATGGCTAAGCTAATCGTCAATGCTCCATAATGGTGGCTGGCTAACAGGGTGCCTTGGGTTTCAACGATCCCAACGGTGGCAGAGCCGCCTAAGGACGGGGGGGGACTGCTGTCTGATCAGACAGGGGGCTAAGCGATGGGGATGAGGTCTGTTGACGATACCCTCGCACTTCCTTTTCCGCTATCTGGGCTCGTCGTTTCCACAGGGCTCGACTTTTCTCTAAGTCCCGAATCCGGATTTCTTGTGCTCGCAATTTCTTTTGCTTCTCACTCGCTCTTTGCTTCCAACGATCACGGCTTTGCTTAAGTAAATTGGCCAGACGCTCAATTGAGCTTTGTATCCTTGTATCATGGGCAGATCCTGGCAACCTCTTCACACAGATTATGCATGAACTCATCCCATCATCAA
>NZ_GL890900.1 GCF_000211815.1 Moorena producens 3L | reverse complement strand
CAGGGACAGTGCGTAGGGTGCGTTAGGGCGGCTCGCCCTCATTTTCTGCCTCGTAGCCAGAGTTGGGATAGCCCGTCCCGTAACGCACCGTCAGAGTTGGGATAGTCCGCCCCGTAACGCACCACCCAAGGGCTCTGTAGCTGATGCGTTCCCATAGCAGCTCGTACCGACCATCGCTTTTAGCGATTGACCTTGGCCTTTCGGCCACGCTACGGGAATGGTCACGCTACGCGATTGACTTTTGGTCACGCTACGCGATTGGCCGTAGGCCACGCTAAAAGCGATCGCATTCAACAAAAACTATCCTCTTGATCCATTACACTCCCGACTCCCCACTCCCGATTCTAAATTCTAAATTCTAAATTCTAAATTCTAAATTCTAAATTCCCTACTCCCGTCCTACCACCAAATTCCACAACGCATCAATACCACTGCCCACATACTCTGAATCCTGGTGTTGCTCAATCCATTCAATTACAGTAGGGAGAACATGATTAGATGTTTTGCCCAATTTGCCCAAGGCTTGCGCTGACTGACTACGCACAAAAGAATCATCATCCTGAAGCATTGCTAGGAGGGCGTTGACTAAGGTTTCTGAGCTGTTGCCCAATTTGACCAAGGCATCGGCTGCCCACCGACGCACATCATAATAATCATCATCCTGAAGCATTGCTAGGAGGGCGTTGACTAAGGTTTCTGAGCTGTTGCCCAATTTGCCCAAGGCATCGGCTGCACTCCCACGCACATCATAATCATCATCATCATCCCTTAGCCTTGCTAGGAGGGCGTTTATTACAGTTTCTGAGCTGTTGCCCAATTCGCCCAAGGCATCGGCTGCCCTCCCACGCACATCATAATCATCATCCCTTAGCCTTGCTAGGAGGGCGTTTATTACAGTTTCTGAGCTGTTGCCCAATTCGCCCAAGGCTTGCGCTGCCATCCAACGCACATCAGAATTCTCATCCATTAGCCTTGCTAGGAGGGTGTTTATTACAGTTTCTGAGCTGTTGCCCAATTGGCTCAAGGCATAGGCTGCACTCTGACGCACATTAGAATCATCATTCTGAAGGCATGCTAGGAGGGCGTTGACTACGGTTTCTGAGCTGTTGCCCAATTCGCCCAAAGCATCGGCTGCACTCCCACGCACATAAGACTCATCATTCATTATCCTTTCTAGGAGGGCGTTGACTACGGTTTCTGAGCTGTTGCCCAAATTGCCCAAGGCATTGGCTGCCCTCCAACGCACAAAAGAGTGATCATCTTTTACTAGTGCTATGAGGACGTTGACTACCGTTTCTGAGCTGTTGCCCAATTGACCCAAGGCTTCCGCTGCCCTCAAACGCACATCAGAATCATCATCCTGAAGTCCTGCTAGCAGGGCGTTTATTACAGTTTCTGAGCTATTGCCCAATTTGCCCAAGGCATCGGCTGCCCTCCTACGCACAACAAAATCATCATGCTTTAGTCGTGTCAACAATATTGTAATTACCTGATATTTTTCCCCTAACTCGTGTCGATAGTTCAGCAATCGTATGTCATCAATTCGATGGAATTCTTCCTTCAACAATTCCAATACCTGTGCCTCAAAATCCGTTTCATACAAACTACAAATTATCTGAAAAACCTGCTCGCGAATCTTCTCACCAACCCGCTCCTCACTACTCACCTCCAACTCAACCAACCGCTCCAAAATATCTTGAACTAACTCACTATCAGTACTTCGTAAATTTTTCGGGTCTTCTCCCAAACAATTACCAGCAAACAACAAATCCCGATGTAACCAGTGCTCATAGTTACTCTTATTATTCAAAAGTGCATTAATCGCCTTTGCCGCATTTTTCGGTTTTTGTTGTGCTATCAGCAATAATAACACTTCGCGCCAGTGGGAGTCATGTAAATGCTCCCGAATATGATTCAAAACAATATCGAAATTATACTCATTCTCCGCTTGATAGTTAATCTCCTGAGCACACAAATATTCCTGAAAGGTCTTATGGACAAAACCATAACAATCTTGCCCCTGTTCATTCAACAAACCCGTGCGCTTCCGAATCAACTCCACAAACCGTTTCGCCTCTTGCTTGGCTTTATACAAATCCACCTGCTTCAAGGTTTTAATCTGCTCAGCCAATTGGTTAATCAAATCATCTTGATCAATAAGCGTGCCACTATCCTTATCTTCAGCATTTCCCTGAGAATGAATCCAATACGCCAACCATTCCATCAATCGGCGTAAGTCATCCAAACTCAAATAGGTCAACCACTTATCACTACTTAACTCTTTATTAGCATCCCAAGAGGTTAACAAGGTTTCCACTGCTTTGTCATAAAGCTTATAGCGTTCCTTGGGCAAAACCGCTTGATACCGATGAATTAATGCAATAATTGTCAACAATAACGGATTCCGTGCCAATAGCTTAATCCGGTCATTATCATCGAGAGCCTTTCGTAAACTATCCTTGCGCCTTTCAGCTTCTGCTTGGTCTTGAAAGCGACTGTTATACCAGTTATCAATAAACGCGGAAATCTTGCTATCATCAAAGGGTTCAATTTGATAGTGGGGAAAGTCCTCAGTGCGGAAAAAGTCCCGTCGATAACCAGCCGGTCTAGATGTAATAATAGCGCGATTTCTGTCAAACTGTCCTAAAAAATTCTCGATGCGCCTGACTACATCATTGCGTTTAGCCTCTTCTGCTACTTCATCCAAACCATCCAGCAATATCAACGCCCTACCATCAGACAACCAATGCTCAAAAAATCCAACTGGTAACCGTTGCACTGACATCGTGTTTTCCGCAAACCCACGAGCATAGTCGATCAGGTTTTTATCGAGATTTATCCCAAAATCTCGCATCCTAATTAAAATCGGTAGCCAGTCCGTATCACCATCTAATCCCAAAACCTCAGCTTTGCTCTCAGCCAACATTACCGCAAAATAACTCATCAACGTGGTTTTTCCCGAACCAGGCGCACCCAATATCACCACTCGTCTCGACTGACTTTGGCTCAATAGCTGCTGAGCCAAAAATTTCCGTCCAGTCGTCTTTTCCAACAACGCCCTTTCCGGCTTTTCCCCACTTTCTGCTGCTAACAACTCCCGCTCCCAACCGCCAGCAGTTGATACCTCTTCCACCACATCGGGCATTACAAAAATCTGAGCTAACTTCTCCGATTTCTCTACCTCTTGCCCAGGCACAGCAATGCCAGCAAACTTGACATCATCAAACCAGTTAGCTAACTGCTCACAATAATCCTGTTTAGCTACCTGAAATTTTAGATAAGTAACCGTATGCTGAAAATAAGCATTAACAAATCTCTCTATCCAAGGTTTGAGACTATCTTGATTTAGTTTAATGTTATGGGTTTCAGCTTGCTGTTGAAATACCCTGATTAAAATATCCCGGTCTGGCTTACCTTGATTAATTAACGGTTTATGTAATTGTTCCAAAACCGCCGAGTTAGTAAAATAGCCCTGCAAAAAATTTTTAACTCCATTCAATCCATCCGGGGGAGCATGAAAAAATAACAACTGGCTCGGTTCCAGTTGTTTTTCCCATTCCTTAACTGCCTCTTCTCCCGCTTTGATTGCCTTCTCTATATCGCTTTTCGTCAGAGCTTTAACTATACGCTTACCTGCTTCTCCCGCAACAGTACCTAACAACGGTGACGCGATTTTCGATAGTTCTAAACTAGCCAAAAAGGAGAATGGTTCCATAATTTATAGGTAATTATGTTCGATGCTATAGCGTTTCTATGATTTATGAGGTACGCTTCTCAACCTCAAAGTCCCCCTTGATAAGGGGGATTTAGGGGGATCTCTTTGTACCTCATGGCATAGAGAGTTGCTATATAGCGGTTTTTATCCTAATGAGGTACACAGAATTTTTTCCCTGTTCCCTGTTCCCTAAAACCAGGAAATCTGTACCTCACCAAATTGAAAACCGCTATATTAATTATAGCAATTTAGGGAGTAGGGTTTTTTGCGTGGGTTTTGATCCCCCTAAATCCCCCTTAATAAGGGGGACTTTTCAGATAAATTTCCGGACTTCTTACAATAATCAGGCTTTTGAGATAGATTTCCGGACTCCCCCCAATGATCACGGGGGGGGCTGGGGGGGATCGAGCGAGTAAATGCAATAGAAAGGGATGGTATGTAGGAGCCGCTAAGCAAACCCACTCCTCCAACTAAGACCATTACCCTCATTCCTAATCCCTAAAAAAATTCGATAAAATCGTTAAATTATTAAATTTTGAAACAGCTCTAAGTTGTGTTAGAGGGAAGCTCACTGCTTATCCGATAGCACACTGCTTCAAAATTATGCAATACTTCATCATTGGTAAATCGAATTACTTTTAATCCATAACCTTCAATAATCTGACTTCTTTCTTTATCATAAGCTTGGCCAGCTTCTGTATAATGAGACTCTCCATCAACTTCAATAACTAATTTTAAAGCAGCGCAATAAAAGTCAAAAATAAAATTACCTATCGGTCTTTGTCGCAAGACTCTAAATTTAAAAATTTTCAAATAGTCAGACCACAGCTTTTTCTCGGCTGGTGTCATAGTTTTCCTTAATTCTCTAGCTCTGCTTACTAAATTGGAGTTATAAGGTAGATGAAATTGTCTTTGTTGGCGATCGCACATTTTACAAGAATTGAACTTGTGGTTTTTGCCGTGGGTTTGGATCCCCCTAAATCCCCCTTAATAAGGGGGACTTTTAAGATACATTTCCGGACTCCCCCCAATGATCACGGGGGGCTGGGGGGGATCAAGCGAGTAAATGGGATAGAAAGGGATGGTATCTAGGAGCCGCTACGGGAACCCATAAATATCCTATCAATTTAAATACTATCCAATCATGACCGGCTCAACTTAAATACTATCCCAAGATTAATCTTTGGAATTAAATGCAATTTATAGATTTCCGGACTCCCCCCTTTGATCACGGGGGGCTGGGAGGGATCGAGCAAATAAATGGCATAGAAAGAGATGGTATCTAGGAGCCGCTACGGGAACCCATAAATATCTTATCAATTTAAATACTATCCCAAGATTACGATCTAAACTTAAATACTATCGCAAAATTAACCTTTAAAATTAAATGTAATGCTCTTATCCGCTAAGGGATTTACCGTAGGCTATGCTACGCGATGAAGCGTTTCGGCAAAGCCGACGCTACGCGAACGCGTAGCGTGGCCAAAGGCCTCAGCTTCCGCTAAAAGTGATTGACCGTAAGTCACGCTACGCGATCGCTCTTTGCTATAGCATTTATAGGATTTATCAGGTACACTTTTCAACCTCAAAGTCCCCCTTATTAAGGGGGATTTAGGGGGATCATTTTGTACATCATGGCATAGAAATTACTATAAAAAAATCAAAAATACTAATATATTTTTTTTATATACCCCCTAACGCAAAAAAAATTAAAATTACTTGACAAATAAATAATTATTTATTACCATAAAATGTCATCAATACAACAGCAAAAAAACATTATGGATATCGAAAACTTTCTTCCAATTTGAGTATAATCCCAACAATCCTAATCTCCCGGAATTATTTGGCCAACCTCAGCCAGGACGGGAGCAAATCAAACATATATTGATCGGTTCTCCCAAAACCGTCCGGGTCACAATCTATAATCTTTATAGCCGTGGCTACGCCCAAGTTCATGAGTGGAGCACTCCTCAACCTACCGGAAA
>NZ_GL890899.1 GCF_000211815.1 Moorena producens 3L | reverse complement strand
ACGAGCAATTGGTAGCTAATCCGGCCGTCGTGCTGGAATCCGTCTGCAATAAGCTTGGTTTGAAATTCGAAGGTGGGATGCTTCGTAGCCACTCATCGACCGGTTCGACTCGACCGGGCCAATTTGCCAACAACGAGGCGGCGTGTAAGCCCGTGACTGGCAGTAGCGTCGGTCGGTGGCAAAGCGATCTCTCGAGGGAGGAGTTGCGCGACGTCATCAACGTTGCAGGTGAGCTTCTGGTCACGCTGGGATATACGCAGGAGCGTGTTCCTGACGCAGATTTTTCGGCCGAAAGTGCCATCAGTCGCCAAGGACAAAAGCAACACCAATGAGTCTGTTTGCGAACGTCGCCATGATTGCTTGGGTGCCGTTGTGCAGCCTGCTGTTCGTGGTTCTACCCGTGCGAAGGGCGTTGTTGGTTGGCTATCTGATCGGCTGGCTCTTCCTTCCGCAAGCAAGTTACGCGCTGCCTGGCTTACCAGACTATACACGTGTCACGGCAGTGAATTTCTTTTTGTTCGCCAATGTGTTGGTGTTCGACCATGCGCGAGCTTGGCAAAAATTCCAGGCGCTGGACCTTCCGATTTGCGTTTGGTGCAGCGTGCCATTGCTCTCGTCGCTCTCCAATGGTTTAGGGATTTACGATGGACTCTCTGGGGTATTAGAGACCACGATTGCATTCGGGATTCCCTATTTCATGGGGAGACGCTACTTCACGGACTCGGAGGGAGTCATGGAGTTGGCCGTTTGGTTGTTTGTGGGCGGGTTGATTTACATGCCGTTCTGCTGGTGGGAAATCCGCATGAGCCCGAATTTACACGAAATTGTCTATGGATTCTCTTGGCACCGATCCCATACGACGAAACGTCTGGGAGGCTACCGGCCGGATGTTTTTTTGATTCACGGAATTGCCCTTGGGCTATGGATGTGCTCGACCGCCTTGGTGGGAGTGTGTATCTGGCGCGGGAAGTGGCTAAAAAAGTTGGCTGGGGTACCGACTGGATGGCTCTCCGTAGCACTATTGTGCACTTCGGTTCTGTGTCGTTCGACCAACGCGCTATTGTTACTGCTAGTTACAAGCGTGTCCTTGGTGACGTTGCGCTTCTTTCGAACTTGGAGCCTCGTGCTCGTCGTAGCGACAGGTCCATTGGTGTATATCGGGTTAAGGGTAACGGACAC
>NZ_GL890898.1 GCF_000211815.1 Moorena producens 3L | reverse complement strand
TAACGAGTGCCTTGAATGCTGTTGGCTGGGCGAACCGAGTCGCGTCTGCGATCGGGCTGCCTCATCAAGGCGTGGACGTAGCGATTACATGTACTGACGACCTGTCGGATCAAGCGAGCGCGCTTGCGACAGCTCTGGAGAAGCACGGCCTAACAACACGTACCTCCATAGGCAGCGACGGAAGTAGTCGCCTGAATGCTGTGATTTCTCCGTCCTTGCCATAATGGTGGGTGGCCCCGGTTCTTGAACCGGGGTGGCCAAGCCACAAGAGGCGTCGTAGTGAGTCGGCGGCACCATCACGGTAACCTCTTGTCGCCTTCGGCGACCCAGGTTCGATTCCCCTGGGCTACCCTCATTAGAACTTGCGAGAGCGACTATGGCTTACTGGCGGCCGATCGCGTTAGCCTGTGCGGTCTTGATGTTTACCGTGGCGGAAACAGCGTCTGCCGACGCCGAGACGCGCCCCACGATCGAGCGGCTTGTCAACGAGCAAGCCGCCGCGTGGTCGGCCGGCGACGCCGACGCTGTAGCGGCGTCCTTCACCGCCGACGCGGAGTTCATCGTGCCAGGGCACCGGTGGCGCGGGCGAAAGGCGATTCGAGGCGCGGCGGCCGGTTACTTCGCCACGGGGCAGGTGGCGTCGGTCGAGATCGAGCGCGTGCTGGTCGATGGCTCGTGGGGCGTGGTGCTGTGGCGTTGGTCGGAGCATGACGCCGAGGGCGCCAACGAATCGCTCGCCGACGATGCGATCGTCCTGCGTCTTGATGGCGACAAGATCGCGTACTGGCGCGAGTTTATCGACCGTGAGACGCCCGCGAAGCAGAAGCCGGTTGCGGCGCCCGCAGACGAGCCGTGACGCGAAGCCCCCTACGCCGCTGTCAACTTGCGTCCCACTCCACGATTACGTTTCCGCGTTTCCGGCCCGTATCGACGTACCGGTGTGCTTCGACGATCTCCTCGACTCGGAAACGACGATCGATCACCGGATCGAAGCGGCCAGCGGCGGTCAGTGCGAGCAGCTCGCGGACATCTTCCGAACGCTCGGCGGCGGGGCCCGCGATGATCCGTTGTTTGCTTGTGGCGGCGACCCATGGGGCGCGGAGCATGTCGCCGAGGCCGCCGAGGACCAGCAGCAGCCGGCCTGAGTCGGTGAGGCATGCC
>NZ_GL890897.1 GCF_000211815.1 Moorena producens 3L | reverse complement strand
TACATGGGATTTTGTGGAACTGACCAACGGCAAACAATTGTATGAAGAAGGACGGATTATGCGTCATTGTGTGGGAACCTATGCAGGAAGGTGCGCCTCGGGCACTTCGGCAATTTTCTCCCTGAAAAAGAATGGAAACAGGGTCATTACAATCGAGATAAGTCCAAAGTTCCGCATATTGGTACAGTGCTTGGGCAAAGGCAACAGAAGACCTTCGGAGGAGGAATCCAAAGTGACCAAGCAGTGGTTGTCAAGTGTCTGTAGCAAAGATTTATAGGGAAATTTTCCACTTAAAAGATGACATTTGCTACATTTGGTTATATACCATAAAAACAAGATGAAACCAACCCTTTCCACTCTTCTAGTCATTCTCCTTTTTAAATGGTCCGGTGCACAGGAACTGCCCTTGGATAAACTTGACGAAGCTATAGCCGTCTACACCTCCAAAGTTGAAGATGCAGCCTTGTTGAACAACTGTGGCCATGCATTTGATGGCCCCGCCTTTCTATTGAAACAGGCGGAGAACAATTGGCTTGATTTTGCACTCTATATCAGCAGTAATTCCAAAAGCTCCATCGGCAGGGAAATTTACAGCCGATACGTCTTGTTGGGCCAATTGGACAACACCCATTTTGCCAGGGAAAAGGTCGAGGAAATCCTACAAGAAATCTCAAAGAACGTTTCCCGTAAAGGGGTAAACTACAAATTGAGCATACTTAAATCGGATGAAATCAATGCTTTCGCCACTCTTGGTGGCTATCTCTACATCACCACCGGACTATTGGACTTTGTGGATTCCTATGACGAACTGGCCTTCATCATTGGTCATGAAGTTGCCCACGAGGACCGATTGCACACCCAGCGTAAAGTGACCAAGCTCACACTCTCCACTGATCTAGGGGATATGACCCGAATGGACGGTTTTGCGGAAATAGCCAGTAAAATCAACAGAACACTGGCCCCGCCCTTTGATCAAATTGACGAATATGAGGCCGACAAAGTCGGCTTTGAGCTTGCCAAGGCCGCAGGTTACAATGTTAACCGATTTGCGGATTTTTTCAAAAAATTGGAGCGATATGAAAAACAGGATTTGCTAAGAAAGCTTACTTCGACACACCCCTTTGCAGAACATAGAAAGAACTGCATACACTCCTATATAGACAACAATAGATAAAAGAGATGTATTTAATTTACAATACACGGTCGATACCCCTTGAGCCGGGGAAAAAGCTGACCATTGGAAGAAATGGACACGGTGCGGAGATTGAAGTGGACGGTAGAAGGGTCTCCCGGGAGCATGCCCAAATTGAACGAAGATCAGAAGGGGTCTTTATCATCGACTTGGAGAGTGCCAATGGTACCAAGGTGAATGAAAAACGCCTGCAGCCTAA
>NZ_GL890896.1:2208-3234 GCF_000211815.1 Moorena producens 3L | reverse complement strand
CCCCACGTAATTGGGTTTTTGAAAGCCCTGGTTTTCATAGATCACACGCCAGAGCTTGCAGGTCGATGAAAAAACCGCCTGCGGTTCACGAACCGTATAGAGGAACCGAGCTCGCGGGAACATCTCCAGGAGTGTGGGGACACGACACGTATGCAAAGGTGACTTCACCACGATGGGACGCGGACGCAGATACGTCACCTGTCGCAAGAACTGTTCCAGCACCTGCATCCATTGCTCTCGCTGTTCGCGGGGCAACGTGCGCAGATCTTCCGCCCCCGGATAGGGAGGCGCATGATTCGGAAATGCGCAGCGTGCATAGGGCGTCGCGGCGCCACGATTCAGCAAGGCGGACTCGTCCTCCTGCGGCCGCCCCCAGCCTTGATGCATGTTGTCTTGGAGGCGTTTGGCGGGCAGCAGGAACCCAAAGAAACGGGAAACAAACGCTTCCGTCAGCAGGAAGTGGTTGGGGGAGAAGCATTCATAAGTCGTGGGAAACGTCAGTCGCTCATCGAGCGCTATCAGTTCGTGCAGCAACGTCGTGCCGGTGCGGTAGTGCCCAATGATGAAGATTGGATCCTGGATTTCCGTAGCACGGACCCGTCGTCCGTAACAGAGTTCTTGGAGCCAACGCAGCGACGTATTGGCAACGCTGAAGCCAGTGACCGCCACGGCCGTGTGCGCACGACGCCACTCCACGGCAAAGTGATTCTTCCGCAGTAGCCGCCACCAGGCAAAGAAGTCCATTCCGTGCCACAGCTTCGGCATCCAGGGCTTCGTGAGATCCTGGTGAGCGGTGTGCACGGTCGCGGCGGCCGAAGCCTTGACGGTCATACTACGACCTCTGTGGCGCGGTACCTGTGTCGCATGCGCTGGCAATGGCGTCAGCCAAATTCGCGGCGTGCGGCGGGTTGATCATCGTCAGGTGGTTGCCGGGCACGTGAATCGCTTCCACGCCATCACGGCAATACTCCGTCCATTCCGTCAGCGGCGTGCGACGCATCCGCACGCGCACGAGCTCTTCCTCCG
>NZ_GL890896.1:0-1175 GCF_000211815.1 Moorena producens 3L | reverse complement strand
CCACCAATCCGCCGAAACTCCAACCGCCAATATGGTACGGGCCTTGGGGCTGCACCTCGCGGATGGCATCCACGTAGGCGGCTGCCATCTCTTCCACCGTTTCGAGTTGCGGTTGCAGGCCGTCTACGCCGTGCGCCTGAATCGCGATGAACGGTCGATCGGCAGGGAAGGCCGCCGCCACCGCTCGGTAACACAGCGCGTTTCCGCCGCCCGGATGCACACAGAAAAAAGGGCGTTTCTGGCCCGTGGTCTTCAGCGGAACCAGCGGCGTCCAGGGCTGCTTGCGCGGGCCTTGTTCAAGCCACGCGGCCTGGGCCTCCACCGTGGTGGACTGTACCAGCTCTTGAATGGGAAACGGTCGCTGGAAGAGCTTTTCCAACTCCGCTGACAGATCCATCAAGCTTAGGGAGTCGCCCCCAAAGTCGAAAAAGTCGACCGTCACTGGCGGCGGTGCTTGATCGAGCACCCTCGCCCAGGCTCCGGCAACCAGTTGTTCGCTCGCCGAACGCGGAAAGACCACGTTGTCGTCTTTGGCGTCGAGCGAATCGCAAGCGGCGGGGTCAGGCAAGTTCGAACGATCTAACTTGGCATTGCTCGTGAGTGGAAACTCGTCCACTCCGACAAACAAGCTGGGGACCATGTACTTGGGCAGCGTCACCTCCAAATGGGCACGCAGCGCCGCGGCCTGAGGTGGCGTTTGGGGATCCTCAGAAATCACGTACGCCACCAGCTGCTTGCGTCCCTCCACACTCCGCTCGTCAAGGGCAACGGCGCATGCATTGACCCCGGGCGCAGCGCTCAGCTGGGACTCGATTTCTCCCAGCTCAATGCGAAACCCGCGGAGCTTCACTTGGTTGTCTGCGCGGCCCACAAAATCCATGCCGCCATCGGGCGTGCGCAGGGCTAAGTCCCCGGAACGGTACACCGCCCCTTCCCCTTCAGCTCCTTGCAGAAAACGCGCAGCGTTCAGTTCGGGCCGTTTGAGGTACCCCCGCGTGACGCCGGCACCGGACACATAGATCTCACCAACCTCCCCCGGAGGCACGGGGCGTCCCTCCGCGTCTCGCAGGTGCAGCTGCAAGTCGGGAATCGGCTCCCCGATGGGGCTCCCGGGACGCTGCAAGTCGGCGCGTGTTACGCGGCGGTAGGTGCAGTGCACGGTGGTCTCGGTGATG
>NZ_GL890895.1 GCF_000211815.1 Moorena producens 3L | reverse complement strand
GGCCAAGCTTGTTCGCCTTTGGGGTTCGAGTCGGGTAGGTGATTTGATTGAAAGTTAGTCTGGGTTTGAGTTTCAAGGTTATTTTGGCTTGAAGGTTGTATTTTTGAATTTTGCTTGTTATAATAATTTTCATAACCTTCAACCGTTAAACCGCCAACCGGCAACGGTGAATAACCTTCAACCTGAAACCTTACAACTGGTAAACCTGCCGGTTGTGAGGTTTCTCCTTTGGGGTTTCGTTGATACTCAGCCCCCAAAAGCAGGGCATCGCTTTCAGTTACTTCTAGTAAGCGTGACGCCAAACTGGATAAGCCAGGCACATGCCCAGGAGTGTTTAGGAATACCCAAGAAATGGTGTAACCCAAGTGGGTTTGTCGCTGCAAAAGGTCTAGAGATTGCCTAAATAATTTTTCCAATTGAGGAGATAGCCCTGGCTCAACATACTGAGCTATCTGACGCAGATTAGCTCCTTGCTCCATTAACCAGGTCAAAGCAGCCCCATCTCTTGGTGTTGTCTGGTCAAAGGTCAGGGAACCTGTATCCACATGGATTCCCAATGCCATCACCGTGGCTTCAGCAGTAGTTAACTGGATTTGGGATTGCTGTAGTTGCTCAACAATTAAGGTGGTGGTTGCTCCCACAGGTTCAATCTGTGTATAGGTAGCCGGGATATCAGTTTGGGGTACGGGATGATGGTCGTAAATTTCAATAGCCTTTAACTGTGGTAAGTCTAACCACTCAGCTGCTTTGCCTAAGCGATCGCGTTTTTGAGTATCTACAATAATTACGGAATTAATCTGAGCCAATTGTACAGAGCGGCGCTCGATCAGGGCATACTCATCCCGATGCAGTGCCAAAAAATCTCTTACAGCCGGATGAGTCCCCCCAGTTAGTACCGCTTTGGCTCCTGGCTTGAGGCGAGTCAGTCCTACAGCTGCTCCTAGGGCATCAAAGTCAACGGTGGTATGACACAAAATCAGATCCATAGTGATTAGTCTACCAATTCTGGAAATTAAGGCTACACATCAATTTCATCTGGCCATCTCTCCATTTTTCCCTATTGACTTTATTGATGCTATTAATAGTTTACACTACTTTGACCTTTTAATCCCTATAATCCCTTTTATGGCACTCCCCGCGCCCCCGCCCCGCGCCCGCGCCCCACACTCATCACCTGCATGGGAA
>NZ_GL890894.1:3730-4884 GCF_000211815.1 Moorena producens 3L | reverse complement strand
CAGGCAACGTAACCTTGTTGAGCTCACGCGGCACGAACGCTACGGATGGCGCAGCGACTTCCGGAACGCTGTACGGATGAGTTAGCCCACAACCGGACAGAAGAACCTGCCACAACATTAGGCTGGCCCCGAGAAAAAGAAGCGACGAGTAACGTCTATTTACCAATGTCCTAGTTCTATTCGACATTTTGGATACTATGGAGGTTCCAGCCGCGGAGTCTCCTCAGAACGCGGCGGGATGTTACCGACGCGGTCGACAAGAATCAATGCCGTTTACGAACGAAATGGAATTCCCAGACTGCATTGCCATAGCCGTCGGCAATTCGTACTATCCGGGGCTAAACCCGGTCACCAAGCGTGTCGATGTACATCCGGGCGAACAACGGCCGGGAGCCAGCTAGCATGAAAAACCTCATCTTCATTCTGTTCTCTATTGTCTTCACGCTCCTCGCATCAACGGCCTCGGCCCAACAGAACAGCTCGCAGTACGAACCATCAACCCCTACGGTGAGCCCTTACCTCAATCTGCTACGACGAGACAACCAAGGGGGCTTACCCAACTACTACACGTTCGTTCGTCCGGCTCAACAACAGCAACGGACCCTAAGGCAGATAAACAGTCGATTCAATCGCCAAAGCAGCACGCTCGCCCAGCTCCAAAACAGCATTGTTGAGTTTTCAGCACCGCCGACGGGAAGTGGAAGTGGCTTCATGTTGCAGGGACGGCGAAGTGGCTTCCAAAAGTACTCCCATTTCTTCCCGTTGCCGAGGCGACAAGGACGACGCTGAACGCCCTAGGCGTCGTCATCAACGATCACCACCTCTAAGGAGGTGGTCACAAGGCGAACTTCAGACGAGAAAAGCACCTTAAAGTGCTCATCAACTTCGGCGATCTCGTCACCCGCAATCGGAATTAGTATCGTGGCGGTGTCTACCCCTGGCTGTAGCGACAACCGTCCGCTGGGATATTCGAGCGTGCCAAAATCCGCGGGGACCAAATCAACGGCACCAAAGCTGTTTGCCAGCAGAAGAAAATCCGCGAAATCTACGGTCCCGTCTCCGTCAAAGTCTGCTTTCAAATCACCCTCGACCGAACCAAATTCGTTAGACAACAAGAGAAAATCATCGAAGTCGACGCGGCCGTCGTGGGAGCC
>NZ_GL890894.1:1978-3202 GCF_000211815.1 Moorena producens 3L | reverse complement strand
CAGCTTTGTTTCTCGCACAAGAACATTGACCCTCGTGTCGTCGTTGCGGATAGTCCCCAACGCCTCCGAGTCTGAGATGAAGGATGCCCCCTGCAGCTCACCAAGTCGCACTCCAAAGCGTTCATCACTCTCAACGATGTCATCGCCCCGTATTTCAATTGCGATGAATCCTGAATCTTGCCCGGCTGCGAATTCAAAATTCCCAGAGGGAAACTCACCTCCCACAAAATCGTTGCGGGAGACTGGAGCATCGCCCACCGGAAACGCCGCGAACGCTACTGACGCGTCTTGCGACACATTGCCTTGCCGAAAGACCTCGAACTCAATGGAAACGGATTCACCATTCCCTCCCTCGTGTCGCTCGCCGTCTACGGCTCGAATTCCCACGGAACTGTCATTGTCAAACAGCGCCCCAATGACGGTTCCACCACTCAACTCTTCGCCGCCACGAAGTGCAACAAGATCTACTAAAAACTGCTCCGTGGGTTCAATGGCCAGGTCGTCGCTCGTAGCGAGCGTGACAGAAACTTCCGTTTTCCCAGGCTCCAGCACGAAAGATCCGCTTGGATATTTGCCACCGGGAAAGTCGGACGGATCAACAGATTCAGATTCCGCGGGCCGCACTACGAACTCACCAAATACTTCATGCTGTTCAATGGCCGTAAGATGAATTGGAACCTCGATCGTCTCTCCCTCAACCAGAGCGAACTCCTCGACTCCAAAGCGAAGCGTATTTTCATCGTCGTTCACCACCGTCGACTCGGCTCTATCCACCCCCAACACCAAGTTGTCAGACGGATTTCGCAAAACTAAAGTGAGCAGCTCATTGGGTTCGACCACAGTGTCCGCTGCAATGTCCACCGAAAAATACGCGACAGACTGCCCATCATCGAAGTTAACGACGCCAGCCGGAACAACCAACTCCGAAAAGTCATCAACCGACAAGGGACTTGCCTCTTCTAGACGATAGTCAACGGTGGCTGCCCCCAAGTCAGTACCAACTCGCTGTACAGCGAATCGAAACCGAGTCACTCCGTCATCGCCCTCGGGGACGGCATCGGAGAGCGCGAGAAGGGAAACAACGGTTTCGTTGCCTGCCGTGACTCCGCCCGTAAGCGTAAACTGCCCAAGGCTTCCATAGTTGCTGTATCCGGATTCAACGGGCGACCCTTTTCCCGTTCCCCTCAACCTCAGAAAGTAACTGCCGGACTCCACCTCAACCTG
>NZ_GL890894.1:0-1123 GCF_000211815.1 Moorena producens 3L | reverse complement strand
TCCACTGAGTCAACTCCTTGTAATAGCCAATCCCCATGATGGGCGCCCATCCGGTTTCGCCTCCGCCATGCCCGTTGTAGATAGGCTTGTTGTTCACGCCGTCATGGAACAGTCCCATCGCATGTCCGGCCTCGTGACTGATCACCTCTGCTGTTTGCTTTTCGTTTCCATTGTTTAAATTAGCTTCGAAGACGAAGACTGGACTATCGCGCGCACGGTTGAAGGATCGCTGTGCCACGCCGGCGACTGATTCACCGTACCAGTCCGAGCTCCGACCGCCGATGACCACCCGATTTCCCCACTTGAGATCCGTCGGATCAGACCAGTCACGAATCAAATCTGCCAACGGGGGCTCTTCGGTCGAGACATTGATTCCAAAGGGAATGAAATCCTCGGCCACTCGCTGCCAAATTCTCTGCATGCGCACCAGCTCGGCATCCGAGAAACTCTCGGGAGATCCATCAAGGTCGAACGCGGGCGTTTCAAAAGGTTGGCCACTGTTCCAGGTGGGATCCTGCGTCTCGTGCCCGTCAAAGTCTAAGTAGAGGGTATGCAAAGCTTCGGGGTGACTATGCAGCCGGAACGTCTGCGACAACGGGTATGGTGCGTCGTCGGCGACGGAAACCGCTTCGTCCGGCCCAATCGGAACATGGGCCTCGTGCACGTAGAACGCGTCTTCGTCATGCATATGCCCGCCATGAAGGAGGAGACGATCATCGACGCGCTCAAACCAACACTTTCTGATTCTCACAGCCTTCCCATTTCGCTTCATTGCGCAGCATCTCACGGGCAAGAGAACAGCCACCAAGCGATCTATTTTACACTGACCTACAACTTCTGCCCCCAGAATGGCGTAAACAAACCTGGATATCCATCGCTGGTCACGCCACTATCGTGCCTTGGCTCACAGTTTTGGGCAGCACACGCGGCCAGCGTGTCATCGGAGCAGATTCCATGCATACAAGAGCTGTTTGGCGGGGGCCGTTTAACCTTCCCGCGACAGCAGCCCCTTTCAACGAGCTCTCGACGCCCGATCTCCCACAGACCGACACTGGCGATCTAACCGATCATTGTCGGGTGGCCAGGGTGTTCTACTCCGCTGCGTCGCTGACTCAACGGCGCA
>NZ_GL890893.1 GCF_000211815.1 Moorena producens 3L | reverse complement strand
CGTAATGTCATTATATCTTCAGAGAACACAAGTGTAGCTTCAATTTCAGGCGCTTATCGTAAGCCCCGGGGACATTTAATGTTCATGCACAATGCAGATGTGATTTTGAAATTCATCGAAACCAGTAACCTCGGTAGGACTGATAAGCGGATCGAGTTAGATGATTGGGATGCTACAGGTCTACCGCGGGAACCTCAGATACTTCCTCAGGGAGCTTATACCAATCCCAGGGGCAGGTACTCCATTCATTTTCACCGCTCGATTCAGTTTGATAAGACGCAGGCGAACTATACGATCACCCCTCCGGCTGCTCATGTAGAAGGTTGTGTGGTAAACAATGATCCGGGATGGGGTTACGTGAATCATTCCTCTCATGTTAATTTCATCAGGAATGTGAGTTACGACGTGGTTGGTTCCGCATTTTGTACGGAAGCTGGAAACGAAATAGGTTCCTTCACGGAAAACATCGCCATAC
Source organism: Moorena producens 3L (assembly GCF_000211815.1). Taxonomy (GTDB): domain Bacteria; phylum Cyanobacteriota; class Cyanobacteriia; order Cyanobacteriales; family Coleofasciculaceae; genus Moorena; species Moorena producens. The sequence goes on along the minus strand of NZ_GL890893.1, from coordinate 699 downwards.
GAACCTATAATCCCGATGAACCCATGAACATTGGAAGACCGGCGACTTTGGAACCTGAGGGAGGAAGAACAGAGGCCGTAGCCGATTCAAGGGAGAATTTCTCGGATTTTGCCTGGCAGGGGGATGGATTTTGGTTTCATAGTACAGGAGTGAAAGTCGAGGGAAATGTTGTTTCCGGTAGTACGGGACACGCCTACGTGTATTGGACAGAAGGATTAGTAGAAGATAGATTGGGGATTGCCCGTGGAGACATTGACATCCATGTACCAGCCAGTGAATTCCCGACACTCAATGCGGACCTGAAAGCTCAGATCGCACAGTTTCCTAACTGGAATTATGATATCTGGTTCATACTGCCACGTCCATTTAAAAATAATGTAGCCTATGCTTCAGCCAGGGGTATTCATGGCTATTATATCATGACGGAATTTCATGAAGTATCAGCTGATGACCCGTCAGAATACAACATCACTCCCACGCTGTACCGAAACACGATGAACTTTGTAATTGAAAACAACACAGTCTGGGCCATGCGCCGGGTAGGTGTCGGTTTCAATCATGCAACACAAATTACGCTGCGAAATAACAAGATATATGGGTATGGTACCAACACAGGACGAGCTGCGTGGAACCTCAATCCTAATCCTTTCCCGGGGTTGATCGAGGACGAACCCGCAGTAATTGGTATGGACCTGGATC
>NZ_GL890892.1 GCF_000211815.1 Moorena producens 3L | reverse complement strand
CCCGGCATGGGTCAGCTCCACGCCTTTCGGCCGGCCGGTAGAGCCTGACGTGTAGATGGCATAGACGGAGTCGCCGCCCTCGACTTTCAGGTTGGTGTCGTCGCCGCGTTCCCAGTCGAAGTCATCGACCGTGACGATCTCCGCATGGTGTGCCGGCATGTCTGTGCAAAACGACTGCTCGGTGACGAGCACCGGCGCGCGGCTGTCGTCCAGCATGTAGGCAACACGGTCGGCCGGGTAGTTCGGGTCGATCGGCACATAGGCCGCACCGGTCTTGAGCACGGCCAGCACGCTGACGGCCTGATGCAGACCGCGCCCGGTGCAGATACCGACGAGCGTTCCGGGCCGCGCGCCGGCGTCCTGCAGGCGGCGCGCAAGGCGGTTGGCTCGCGCATTGAGTTGCGCGTAACTGAGCTCCTGTTCGCCGTCGGCAACAGCAATGGCGCTGGCGGACTTGCGCGCCTGCGCCTCAGCGAGCTCGTGGACGCGCGCAGCAGGCAGCGCCTCGGGGGCCGGGTTGAAATGCTCCAGTACCCGTTCGCGACCGGCTGCGTCGAGCAACGGCAGCTCGCTGACCGGTCGCGCGGGATTGTCGGCAATTGCTTCGAGCAGGGTGCCGAGGTGCGTGAGCATGCGCTCGATGGTTTCTGCTTCGAACAGATCGGTGTTGTATTCGAACGAGGCGGTCAGGCCGTCTTCGAATTCCACCATGAACAACGACAGGTCGAACTTGGCGCTGCCGAGTTCGAAATCCAGGGGTGTCACCTCGGTGCCGTGGAACCGGATATCGTCGGAGAGGTTTTCCTGCAGCACGAACAATGTCTGAAACAGTGGTGGGTGGCTGACATCGCGCTCCGGCTGCAGTTCTTCGACGAGCTTCTCGAAGGGCAGTTCCTGATGGGCATAAGCGGCCAGTGCCGTCTCGCGCGCGCGGCGCATGACCTCGATGAAATCAGGATCGTCCGACAGGTCCGTTCGCAGCACGAGCGTGTTGACGAAAAAGCCGATGAGCCCCTCGATCTCGGAGCGCGTGCGGCCCGCAATCGGAGTGCCGACCACGATGTCGTCCTCGCTCGTGTAGCGGGCGAGCAGTACGTTGTATGCCGCCAGCAGCAGCATGAACAACGTGCATTCTTCCGCGCCGGCCAGCGCGCGCAGTCGGTCACCGAGTTCGACCGTATAGGTGCGGTTGATGTGTGCGCCGTTGAAGCTTTGCACCGGCGGCCTTGGCTTGTCCGTTGGCAATGCCAGCAGAGCCGGAGCGCCGTCGAGCTGTTCCTCCCAGTATCCCAGCTGCCGTCGCAGTTCGTGTCCGGCGAGCCAGCCCCGTTGCCAGACGGCATAGTCGGCGTACTGCACCGGGAGCGGCGGCAACTCGACCGCTGAGTCCGCGCAGTAACCCTCGTAAAGTGCAGCGAGTTCGCGCGCGAGTATGCCGAGCGACCAGCCGTCCGAGACGATGTGGTGCATAAGTAGCAGCAGGATGTTGCGGTCGTCTGCCGCACGCAGCAGGTGCACCCGCACCAGCGCATCGCCGGCAAGGTCGAACGGGGTTTGCACGAGTGCTTCCAGGGCGTGCTGCAGTTCCTCGTCGCTGGCGTCGGCGAGTGCACTCACCCGTACCGGAATGTCCGGCGCGTCGACGATGACCTGCACAGGACGCCCACCCGTTTCGGCGAAGGTTGTGCGCAGCGATTCGTGTCTGGCTACCAGGTCGTTTACCGCGGCCTGCAGCGCACCGATATCGATACGGCCGTCGAGGCGTAGCGCCAGCGGTACGTTGTAGGTGCTGCTGATGCCTTCGAGCTGATGCAGGAAC
>NZ_GL890891.1:2630-3739 GCF_000211815.1 Moorena producens 3L | reverse complement strand
GAACTGGTACTCGTAGCCCTCCTTCGTCCGCTGGAGGGGACACGCCATGACGCCCGCGTTGTTCAGGAGGATGTTCAGCGAGTCGTACTTCCCGAGAAAGCTCTCGGCGAAGGCGCGGACGCTGTCCTGCGAGTCGAGCGAGAGCTCCATGACGGAGACCTTGCCGTTCCCGGTCGAGGACCGGATGCCCTCGGCGACGCCCTCGGCCTTCGCCAGATCCCGGGCCGTGAGAACCACCTCGGCGCCGATGCTGGCGAGCGCCCGGGCCGCCTCGGCGCCGAGCCCTCCCGACGCCCCCGTCACGACCGCCCGCTTGCCCGTGAGATCGAGCCCGGCGACCACCTCGTCGGTCGTCGACTCCGCTCCGAAAACCCTCGAATTCTCGCTCATCCCAGTGACCTATCGCTCTGTCGGGGCGTCCCGCAACGACCCGGCCCGGGCTTCCGAAAGGGCCCGAAAAAAGGGCGTTGGGTTCTACCGTAGTGACTGCTAGGTTACGGCGCATGACCGCACCGTCTGCCGTTACGAACTCGAGCAACCAGCCCTTTCTCACCGGCCAGTTCACGCCCGTCTCGAAGGAGATCGACGTCGCCTCGTGCAAGGTGACCGGCGAGATCCCGCAGGAGCTGCGCGGCAAGTTCATCCAGAACGGGCCGAACCCGAAGTTCGAACCGCTCGGCCGCTACCACATGTTCGACGGCGACGGCATGCTGCACAGCATCGACTTCCAGGACGGCGCGATCTCCTACAAGAACCGCTGGATCCGGACGCCGATGTTCCAGGCCGAGGAGAAGGCCGGTCGCGCCCTCTACCCGGGCCTCGCCGAGATCATGAACTTCCCCGGCCCGGAGCTGGTCGGCGACGCCGGCCCGATCAAGAACCCGGCGAACACGAACATCGTGCGATACGCGGGGAAGCTCCTCGCGCTCTACGAGACCGGCATGCCGGTCGAGGTCACCGACGATCTCGACACGCTCGGCATCCGTGACTTCGACGGCAAGCTTCCTTGCGGGGTGACGGCACACCCCCGGATCGATCCCGCCACGGGCGAGATGTACTTCTTCGCGTACTCCCTGTTCGCGCCGTACCTTCGGTACTTCGTCGCCGAC
>NZ_GL890891.1:0-1520 GCF_000211815.1 Moorena producens 3L | reverse complement strand
GCGGGTCTCCGCCCCTGGCGGTGCGCCGAGCCACCGGCACCTCGAAGAGAGCCACCTGCATCGCACGCGTCACGAACATCGCGAGCAGCAGGGCGCGGCTCGCCGTGTCGACCGGGATGCAAACGAGCGTGAGAGCCACGAGCACCCACGGGGCGAGGATCCCGCCCCAGCTCATCCAGAGGAACTGACGCCGGTCGTTCTGGTCGAACGGAAAGTTGAACATGAAGAAGTAGCCGATCGGCTTGTCGAAGGCCTGGGTCTTCGATCCGGCGAGGCGGGCTCCGAGGTAGTGTCCCCACTCGTGCCCGATGTTCGCGATCACGTGGGCCGCGAGTCCCGCGTTCACGATCGCGACGATCCAGGCGAGGCTCCACCCGGTCGTCGTCGACCAGGTGTCGGCCGCGCCCCACAGAGTGATCGCCGCCATGAGCGCGACGAGGTGGATCAGGCCGACGCTCTTCAGGTTCTTCGTGTCCGCGGCACGCTCGGCCGCGAGATCCGTCTCGGCTCGTTCGGACATCTCGCTCTCCTCAGAGCTTCTTCAGCAGCCGGTAGAGCTGCTCGAGCTCGCGCTCCGAAAGGCCGGTCGACATCTCGAGCAGCCTCTCGTCGGCCGAGACGTGGGCCGCCTCGCCGTCCTTCGTGATGGTGACGAACACCGTGCGCTGGTCCTCGGCGCTCCGCTCCTTCGTGACGAGTCGCATCTCGACGAGCTTGTTGAGCGTCCGGGAGACGTTGGGGCTGTCGTCGACGAGAAAGCTCCGGAGCTGGTTGACCGTGAGCCGCCCCTCCGGCGCCTTCGAGAGCACGTGGAGGATCTGAAGCTGCAGCACGGACAGCCGCTCTTCCCGAAGCAGGCGATCCATCCGAGCCTTCTGCTCCTGGGCGAGGCACGACAGGAGAGCCATGACCTTCTGCTCGGTCGTCAGGTCGGGAGACTCGGTGATAAGTGCCTTGTTGGCCACGGGCCCAAACTGGCGTCCTCGGAACTATATGTCAAGGAAGATAAATCCATGGTAGATAAAAAGGCAGAAGAGACGGCGCTCGGCCGCTACCGGATCTGCGATTTCACCGGCCAGCTTGCGGGTGCCGGCGCCACGAAGTGGCTCGCCGCCTTCGGCGCCGAGGTGATCCGGATCGAGGACCCCGTGCGAGAAGGCCGCTGGGACATTCTGCGAACGATGCCTCCGTTCGTCGACGACCGGCGCGGCGTCGACTTCGGCGGGGGGTTCCAGAACCACAACGTGGAGAAGAAGGGCATCACCCTCAATCTCCGAACCGACCGTGGCAAGGAGCTGCTGCGCGAGATCGTCAAACGGTCCGACGTCGTCAGCGAGAACTTCGCGGCGGGCGTGCTCGAGAAGCTGGGTTTCGGCTACGAGGCGCTGAAGGAGCTGAAGCCCGACATCATCTACGTGTCGAACTGCGGGTTCGGACACACCGGCCCCTACGCCTCCTTCAAGACCTGGGGTCCCATCGTCCAGGCCGTGAGCGGACTCACCCACACGTCGGGCCTCCCC
>NZ_GL890890.1 GCF_000211815.1 Moorena producens 3L | reverse complement strand
TCTTCAGTGTGCCCAGTCATTTGCCCGCGACGGATGTGGCAGAGACGGCACTAGGTGACATCAATCATGACGGTCGCCTCGACCTCATCGTGCTCACTCGCACCAAGGTGATGTTTTGGCTGGGCGACCCTGACGGACTGCGGTTGTCGGAACAGGATCTGCCCGTGCAAGATCACCAGCACCTAGTGCTTGCCGACGTTGATGGTGACCAAGATCTTGACGTGATCGTTTCCGACTATCAAGCGGCACGTGTCTACCGAAACGAGGGCGATGGGACATTTGGTCGAGCCGACCGACTACAACTAGCTGCTCGAATATCATCTGGTGACCTGGATGCGGATGGTGACACCGATCTCGTCGGGCGCCATACCGATGGTTCGCTCCGCATCGGCAAGAACGATGGGAAGGGGAAATTTGACGTTTCAGGCGCGCCCGTTTTTCCGACAGGCGTAGATTGGGTAGACCTCGAAGATATGGATAGCGATGGCGACCTCGATATCGTCGTTCATCGGCCGGACTCGGTCCGCTTTCTGCTAAATCAAGACGGTGAGAAGTTCATCCAAGGGGCACAGTTCGACTTCGGCGCAGCATTCGCGGACCTCGACAATGATGGTGACGTTGACGCATTGACCGGTGATGGGCAGATTCTCAGGAACAACGGCGACGCTGTCTTTAGTGGCAGAACTCCTTCCGTGCCCCAGTACGTTCCACGCACGACTTTTGTGGACTTCGACGCCGACGGCGATTTAGATGCACTTCGAGATGGCCTTTGGATCAACAATGGTGATGAGTTCATCCGTGAGGAAGGAAGTCCCGCGTTCTACAATATGAGCGTGGGTGATCTGGATCAGGACGGCGATCTCGACGTGGTTTCGCCCGATTTCGCGGGACCCAGGATTCTCTGGCAGGTCGAACACGACACGGATGTGTCCGTGGATATCTCGACCTCCCGCTATCAGTTTGCGGCGGGCGTGGAGCTTCCCACGCGGTACGTCGTAGAGGTCAGGAATCACGGTGAACAGTTGCTTGACAACGTCACGCTTGATATCGCCCTAGATGCTCAGTTAAAGGATGCCAAGTGGACTTGTAGCTCGAATACTGGCACAGCATGCTCCACTTCGGAAGGGCCAGGGCAAGAAGCGAGACTTACAGACAAACTAACGCTGGGACCCTTAGCGTCGGTGACCTACCTCATCGAAGCGACCGTTCCCGCGGATGCGATGGGCACGATCGCAGCCCGCGCAGCGCTCGACTTCGAGGGGCGAGATGTCAATTCAGAGAACAACTCATCCAGTGTCATCGCAGCGGTACTACCGTACGCACTGTTGCCCAGCGGGGGTGTGCTGAGCCCTGGTGACTCGATCTTCCTCGAACGCGGGTATCAAGACCTGAGCGCAGCCGGCCCCGGGGAGATGGTTTTCCATTCGGCAAATGGCAGTCGTGAACTCTCGGTCTTGAATCCCAGCAGCTCAGGCGCCGAGTTTCCGGTGCCAAGCATTCGGCCGGGTGAAAGCCTCCGAGCAACCGTTACGGGGCTTCAAACCGTGGAGGGCGAGATGCTCCCCAATCGAGTTCTTGAGTTTCGTGGCGAGGTGCCTCACGGGAGAGGCGCGCTCGCGGTGGAGAGAAGCGTGCCCGACGCGCTACCGACAAACTCCTGGGGCGAGTCCGTGGCGTTAGCCGACGTTGATTCCGACGGAGATCTTGATGCCTTTCTGGGGTTTGAACAGGGGGCATCGACGTTGCTGATCAATGCCGACGGCAATTTCATGGCGAGTGAACAGCAATTTGTCGGCAGCACCGCCGTGGCTTTCGGTGATCTCGACGCGGACGGCGATCCGGACATGGTTCGCGGAACGGTAAAGGGCATGGAAGTCAGTCTCAATGAGAACGGAACGTTCGAACGCGGTGACCGTCTGAGCAGTCAGTTCGTGTCGCAGCGGGGGGTGCAGCTGGCGGATCTGGATGCTGACGGTGATCTCGATATGATTTGGGCCGAGATGCGGACAAGATTGGGTCCGGGCGAGGACTCCCTGCGTATCGCAATGAATAGCGGTAGCGGAGAATTCGAAGAGTCCCATGCTCCGCTGAATATTGGCCAAGCTTTCGAGGCGGCCGTCCATACCGCCGATATCGAGGGTGACGGCGACATGGACTTAGTCGCCTTCGTTCATGGACGCGCGATTGTGTGGTCGAATGACGGTCGAGGGTCTTTTCAGTTAGACC
>NZ_GL890889.1:1497-2811 GCF_000211815.1 Moorena producens 3L | reverse complement strand
TATTCGGACGGGGGAACTCAACGGCCCACTACTATGGCCACTATCTGTCCGACGATGCCTTGTTCCATTCGGTGACATCTGGGCACAGCTTTACTCTCGAGTCTGTTCCGCGCGGCGATTTTGCCTTTACGGCAGATGGCCACTCCGTTGCGGTCGCCGGTCCCGAGCGGCCGATTCGCATCTACAGCACGCAGACTGGCGAACTCTCGGCAGAGCTGCCAATGGATGCACGGTCAGTGAGGGCTGCCGCGGTGTCGCCAAGTCAGCCGGTAATCGCGACCTTCATTGAGGGACGCGTTGAACTGTGGGACTGGGAGACCAACGAGCAAGTTTGGTCTGTTAACTTGCCGGGCGTCTCCAGGCTGAACGAACTGACCTTCTCGCCAGACGGGGAGCGGCTTGCTTTAGCCATTGAGCAAGGCCCTAATCGCCTGCGGGTTTGGGACGCCTCTACGGGAGATGTGTTGAGCGAAATATCGGCCCATGACGACGCCGTACGGTGTGTCCGCTTTTCACCCGATGGTTCGTTGCTTGCAAGTGCGAGTCGAGATTGTTCCATCAAGATATGGGGATCCCAAGATTATCGGCTGGTTGAGACACTTAAAGGACACTCCGGAGTTGTAGATGAAGTTGCTTTTGCTCCCGACGGACGCCATTTGATTTCTGCGTCACAGGATCGCACCTGCGTCCTATGGAACGTCCAGAATCTAAAAGAGTTAAATCGCTTTCCCGAATTTCCGTTTACGAAATCGACTCCAACGCAAATCAATCACGACGTCGTTGCGGTTCTGAATTACAAAAACGAGCACGGCCGCATGTATGCGTTTGACATGTCGACGAGAAAGCCAATCTACGGTGAAAGTTACCTAGGTCGGACAGTCGGAGCGTTCTATCTGGGCCCACCGGGACTTATTTCAATCGGAGTAGACGAGCGAGTTGAAATCTGGGCTAACGAACAACAGAAAGGATTATTTGCAGTCGGCGGGAAGGTATGCGTTTTGACAATTTCGTCGAACGCAAGAGTCGCCTATGGATGCGAAAACGGAGTCATTGGTGTCATCGATTACGAACGCGACGAGTTACTGGAAGAATCTGACATCCACCGTGGCCGGGTTGTAGGCGCTTTAAAGTTCGATCGAACGGGCCAGTTCCTCGCCTCGGGGAGCAACGGAAAGCCAACTGGCACTCGTGGCGGCTACGAAACCGTCCTGTTGAGGTCAGACTCGTTGGAAGTGGTCCAAAGGTTTAACCCTGAACATAAGGGTGAGATAAACGATTTCGCCTTCGATCCTGACGGAAAGCCGCGTCTCGTCT
>NZ_GL890889.1:0-1447 GCF_000211815.1 Moorena producens 3L | reverse complement strand
TTTCTGCCGAAGGCGACAGACTAATCTCCGCTGGAGGAGACGGTATGGTGCGGTTTTGGGACTGGCCGTCGGGCGATCCATGCGGTCACATCAAGTTGCCTGCCGCAAACGTTGGGATTCAATCACTCGCATGGCACGATCAAGGGCGCACTCTGGTCGGGTTAGATTACACTGGTCGCCTTCATTTCTGGGAAATTGGAGCGATCGATCGTTAGATCCGAGCGGATTTCCCAGTAGCTCAATGGTAGTTCTTCTTGCCTGCACATGGCTGCCTCTGCTTGCTGCCAACGTAGCTCGTGTGCCCCACACGAGAGAGTGTGCACCATCTGCATCTCGCATACGCGAGGCGAATCTTCCGAGGTCCAAATCACCGCCTGCAGTTTTGCTTTCCGCGCAACCTCCGAGGGTGATGCAACCGACGCAACTTAGCGATTGGCGACAATCGCGTAGGGCAACACACCTCTGCGTTAAACTGAGTTGCAACGCAAGCCTAATGCCCGCAGGAGCAGAGCAGGAAGGCTGAGGAGCACAGATGTCGCCTGGGCGCACGGTGCGCATCAACCATTGGCATGCGGCACGTTTCCCTTCGACTGCCCGAAGGTGTCGCGGAGCACGATGAAGTCGGAGAAGGCCACCAGCCCGTCACCGTCGAGGTCACCCTCGCTCCGCGTCACATTCTCGTTGCCGTAGTTGTAGGCCAGCACCAAGAAGTCGGCGAAGTCGACCGTGCCGTTGCGGTCGATATCTGCTGGAAGGTCGCGACCAAAGTCGCGGCCATGGAAGATGTAGAGGTATTCCCCATGCCCCCAATATCCGATAAAGAAGTCCTCGAACCCGTCGCCATTCAGATCGCCCAGACGCCCCGCGAAATCACCGAAACGCCCAGGATTGGTCGGTAGGCCAATGTCTTGCATGTCGCCGTTAAAGACGACGAAGTTCTCTTTGTCCGCAGGACCAAACAAGACGGTCGCCGTTCCGGTTCCGGAAACGTCGCCAGGCGTCCCAACCACGTGATCCTCGAACCCGTCACCATCGACGTCTCCGATCGGAAATATGCCGCCGCGAGCAAGGAACGCCGGCAGCCAGTCCTCCGGCCAGCCCGACCAAGGGGGCCTATGATTCGTTTCGAAGGGGACGGAAGTTGCAAGCACAAGTCTCTCGTCCGGCACAAGCTCCAGCGAGTCGACCGTGCCAAGATAAGTGTGTCGAACGCGCTGCAGTACTTGCTTCCGTTCGCCCGCGATGTCCTCGTAGTTGACCGTGATGATGTATGCATCACCCAAACCATCTCCGTTTAGGTCGCCGGCAGGCTGCACCGACTGCAAGGAACCATCACTCAGAGCGGCATGAATGAGGTCCACGTGCGAGCGATCGCCCAATACATCAGCCTCTGGTTTTATCTCCATACCAATCGTGTAATCATTCACAAAGGTGTCGAGCACCACCG
>NZ_GL890888.1:1735-9041 GCF_000211815.1 Moorena producens 3L | reverse complement strand
CCTGGAATTCCAGTGGGTTGAAGAGGACTCCACTCCGAAAGCTGTGCATAGCCCATGGCATTAAGGATATGCATTGTATTGCTTATTTGCTGGCGAGTTCCCTTCAGAATATACGGAACAAGGAATTCTTTTTCGGAAAACTCCTCAGGAGTAATCTTCGGAGTGATATGCTCTGGATTATTGTCTGAATTTGGCCGAAAATTGTGATGCATAGTCGAAAAACTCTTTTTAGGTTTATAAATATAATCATAATGATTACAAAACATATTGTCAAGGGTTTTTATAATTTTTTTTGAGGGATAATTTAAAGGAAACGAGGGAATCGGGAATCGGGAATCGGGAATCGGGAATCAGTAAAAAATCGGAAGCGATCGCGTAGCGTGACATGCAGGTCAATCGCGTTTTTTTTTATAAAATTACCGATAAAATTGGTTAGCTAAAATTGTAATAACAAGTTAGCGATCGCGTAGCGTATCTTTGCTGAGCATCGAGTTTTTTTTCGGAGTAATATTACCGAAAACCTCGACAACAGTAAATCTTAAAAATCATAATTTCCCGACTCCCGACTCCCGACTCCCGACTCCCGACTCCCTACTCTCTGTTCCCTTTGCCATTAATCTACACCGTTGAATCATATCAACATAGGCTGGCGATAACTGCTGCCAACTAAACCGATCATAGACCGTACGATGACAATTTTCACGCTTACTTTGGTTATAACCTTCCCCCAACACTTGAGAAATTAGATTAGCTAAACTTCCAGTTAATTCAAAATTCGCTAAATATCCTTCATTGCCTAAAACAAAGTGAGTAATGTCATAATCATGAGCTAAACAAGGTAAACCATGGGACATTGCCTCAACAATTACTCGTGGTAATCCTTCATGGAGAGACGCTAAGACGAAAAGATCAGCAATCTGATAGTAATCCTTTACTTGCTCACGAGCAACAGTTCGCACTTGAAACTGATTAAGCCCTAATAGCTCTTGGCCAAGCTGAATAATTTCCGGTGATTCAGCATCCTGTTGACCTAATAATAATAGGAATGGTCTAGGTTTTGGTAAACTCGCTACTTCATGAATAATGTAATCCATGCGCTTGTGAGAGTTGTTAATTGCTGCCACAGAAAGAATTAACGGTTGCTGTTTCGGTAGTCCTAATTTTTCTCGTAACCCCTCTCTTTCTAATGGTGACAGTATCTGTAATTTCGCAGGGATAAAGAATCCAGAAGGAAGTAGACTTTGTTTCTCAGCAGGCTCTCCATAATTTAACGCCTGTTTAAAGTGAATTGGTGTTAACTGCTGTACATGATCCCAACGGGAAAAAGGAGGGGATAAGGCTCCTCCATTACGGAAAAGCAGCTTATAATTCTGTTTTGTCAAACGCCGCCAGTGCCACAGTAGATAGCCTAAGCCATCATCACTAAAGTAAATTACCTCTGGACGTTCACGATATATATGGGATAATAAACTTAAGGTAAATGATGCTTGTTCAATAAAGTAGCCTTCTTGTCTGACAAAATAGTCACCTTTTTTTAAAAATTCACTTAATTGCTTAACCAATCTTCCCAGTTGAGCTGCCATCCAGCTATACCGTGGCAGATTCCATAATGTAATCATTTTGTCTTTAGACTTACCTCCTCCTTTAAACAGGGTGATATCAAGAGATGATTCCTGGGATAAAGCGCTGAAGCACTCTTCGGCAAAAGACTCATAGCCCCGCTGGATATGACCCAGACCAGAACAGATTATAAAAACTTTAGTCATGGTATTGCGGATTGATTTATTCTCGGTATATAGTTAAATGGTATAGCTCAGGGAACAGGGAATCGGGAATCGGGAATCGGGAATCGGGAATCGGGAATCGGGAATCGGGAATAAAAAACTTTGTTAATCTATCTGGTTAGCTGCTAATTACAATATCCTATTCCAAGTGAATTCATTGTGGCAAGTTAATTAAGGGAAAGCAAAAATAAAGGCAAGAGGCATGCTAGAGGCAAGAGTTAATCAAGTCCATAACCATTGAAATTATGATTGATAAAAAAAACACCAAAAAAATCGATATTTTTCCTAATATAACCGACTCCCGACTCCCGACTCCCGACTTCCTGTTCCATTTTGTCAACTAAATCTCTCTAAAATAATTATGATACTTAACGCGATTTTAGTGCGATCAATCCTTGTTGGTGCTTGGTCTTTTGTCAAGAGCAAACTACCACCAGAAGGAAGACGAAAACTAGGAACATTCCTAGGACGAATGGCTCAAAAGCCTCTAATAACTAGTCTAGTGCGTTGGTATGATCAACGGTCAGTAGATGCCTATCTGATTTCATTTCCTAAATCTGGACGAACTTGGCTCAGATTGATGATTGGACGGGCACTAGAAAAGCACTTAGAGCTAACTGACCCCAAAATTATGGAGAGAATTTTGGAGTTGGAAACCTTAGCGCCATTGCACCCTGATGTCCCAAAAATTCGAGTTATTCATGATGATGAACCAGAATGGAAAAAGCATGATGAACTTGTTCAAAGTAAAGCCAACTATAAAAATGCTAAAGTAATTTTATTAGTCCGAGACCCTAGGGATGTAGTAGTATCTATCTATTTTGAACATACTAAACGGGTGGGACACTATGCCCACATCATGCAGCAAGTAGACTCTCTGAAGCAGTATGCTGAACGAATTAAACCCTATGAAGGGGATTTGCATAGCTTCATCCATGAGTCAGTGGGGAGCTTTGATACTTTAATTAGCTATTACAATATATGGGAAGCTAATCGCCATCTCCCGAAAGATTTTTTGTTGGTGCGTTATGAAGATATCAAAACAAATACCCAAAAAGAACTGAGGCGGGTTTTAGAGTTTTTAGGAGTTAAATCAGTTCAGGATGAAGTAATTGAAGAAGCTGTCAACTTTGCCTCGTTTAAGAATATGCGCCAGATGGAAAAAAACCGGACATTTAAATCGGATCGTTTGACACCAACTGACCAGCAAGATCAAGAGTCTTACAAAACTCGTAAAGGAAAAGTTGGAGGATTTACTGAATATTTAAATAACGAAGATATTGATTATCTGAATCACCAAATGGAGGAACATTTATCGGATTTTTACCAGTATAAACCCTGAAGCTGTTGTGGGTTATCAGGTGTGGGGTGTGTAGCGATCGCGTAGCGTGACCTGTGGTCAATCCCGTAGCGTGACCTGTGGTCAATCCCGTAGCGTGACCTGTGGTCAATCGCACTCAAGACAAGTGGGCTTATTCACCAGACTAGACTAAACTAGTGTATATATCTAGCTAGCTAATAGGCTAGTAAAAATGATTCTTAACCAAAACTTCCAGGTAATTGAGAATGCTGCCCAAATTGATGACCAATTTTGTTTAAAATTAGGACCGCAAGCTAAGGCAAAAGTCTACCGAGTATTGATTAACGATACAGGACAAATCCTACTCGACCCAATTCCAGAAGAAGAACAGTGGTTATGGCAAAATCCCGAAACCCTGGCGCAGGTGAAACGGGGTATCCAGCAAGCAGCAGAAGGTCAAGGAAAATATTTAGGTGATTTCGCTCAATATGCTAGCCTGGATATTGATGACTAGTGGATTTTCAATAATTAAACTATCAGCGATTAGCGCTACTTGAGGTGCGATCGCGTTCACCTATCAGCGATCAGCCTATGGGCTAGGGGCATGCTACACGGAACAGCTAAAGGCGAAAAGCCACACTAAACCGAACAGCTGTTGAATAAAATAGCTGACCGCTGACCGCTGACCGCTGACCGCTGACCGCTGAACGTTGAACGCGCACCCGTGCGCTTCGCGCATAGGCTTACAACTTCACTAGTCTTCCTCAAGATACGGAAATCCGAATCCCTATCGGTGGACAACCCCATATGTCGTATCAAAAATAATCCCTCAGAATCGTTAAAGGGACATTCATATAAATGTAGCTATACCAGTCAATAACCCCACCCTGTTGAGGGATGGGGCTTGCATAAACAACCAATTATGCGTGTTTGACTAGACCATTTGAGCCGAATTTTGGAACGAACGCTTGGATGCTTCCCCAGTTCAAGTCTCTTCAAGACTGTGTTGTCAGTCGCTGTTAGACAGGACATCTTAAATTCGGTGGTCCAGGGGACGGGTCAAGTGCCCAAATACTTTTCTCGTGAGGTTTATCACCATGTTACGAGTTCCAGTTATTTCACCTGATGGAAGACCATTGATGCCTACAAAAGCATCTCGTGCTCGACGTTGGCTTAATCAAGGTTTAGCTGTTATTTACCAAAACGATCTAAATGTTTTTGCTGTTCAGTTAGTTAACCAACCATCTGAGGAACAAACTCAGGATATTGCTATTGGGATTGACCCTGGAAAGATGTTTTCTGGCATTGCTGTTCAGTCAAACAAAGCCACTCTTTGGACGGGACATTTAGTTTTGCCATACAAGAAGGTTCGCGAACGCATGGATACTAGACGAATGATGCGTTCGCGTAGCGTCGGCTTCGCCGAAAAAACTCGCAGAAGTCGTCGAATAGATCGCAGGGTACCTTACTCTCAAAGGTCTCATAGACAAAAGCGATTCTCAAACAGAGTAAACAAAAAGGTACCTCCTTCAATTCGAGCAAATCGCAAGTTAGAGCAAAGGGTGGCCAAAGAGCTTAGCCTTTTATACCCAGTAAAAGCTATTGTCTATGAGGTAGTAAAGGCTAGAGGAGACAAAGGTTTTTCTCCTGTCATGGTAGGCCAATATTGGTCAATATCTCAGCTAGAAAAAATAGCTCCAGTCACTCAAAAACAAGGCTGGGAGACTGCTCTAAAAAGGGAAGCTCTAGGACTGGTCAAAGACAAAACCGACAAAAGTCGGCAGACAGTCAACACTCATGCAATAGATGGAATAGCTTTAGCTGCTACTCATTTCTTGCGGCGCAAGAATTACTATCACAGTAAAGGTAAATTGAGTATCCCAGAAAACTGCAATATAACTAACGCTTTGTTTTCTGTTATTAGACGTGCTCCTATAAGTCGTCGTCAATTACACCTGTTGAATTTTCGTGCATGTGGAAAGCGGCGTAAATACGGAGGAACCACTACTAGTCATGGTTTTCGTAAAGGAGACTACGTTGAAGCTGTTAAAGCCGGAAAGATAACCCATGGTTGGGTGAGTGGCGAGACAGCAAAACAGGTTTCCGTTAGCGATATCAATTGGAAACGGATAGGACAATTTACTGCCCGAAAAGTCCGACTCCTAAAACGTTCAACGGGCTTACTTGTAAACAACTAATTGGAGGTGCGAAGAACTGATGACTGTACTGGAACAAGGCACAATCACGATTCATACTGAGAATATCTTCCCGATTATCAAGAAGTCTCTCTACACCGATCACGAAATCTTCTTGCGGGAGCTGATCTCCAATTCAGTGGATGCCATCCAGAAGTTGAAGATGGTCTCTTATTCTGGGGAGATTGACGGGGATGTGGGAGACCCGGAAATTAAAATTACCATTGATAAGGATAAAAAAACTCTCTCCATCTCGGATAACGGCATTGGGATGACTGCCGATGAGGTGAAAAAGTATATTAATCAAGTTGCTTTTTCTAGCGCTGAAGAATTTATCCAGCAGTACCAAAAGCAAGCTGACCAACAGATTATCGGTCACTTCGGATTGGGTTTCTACTCTGCTTTCATGGTGGCTCAGAAGGTAGAAATTGATACCCTCTCTTATAAATCAGGGGAAACAGCCGTTCATTGGAGCTGTGATGGTTCTCCAGCCTTTGAACTATCGGATTCAGAGCGGACGGAACGGGGTACTACTGTTACCCTCACCATGCAAGAGGAGGAACAGGAGTACTTAGAACCCTCACGGATTCGTCAGCTAGTGAAGTCCTACTGTGATTTCATGGCAGTGCCCATCAAGCTGGAAGATGAGGTGATCAACAAGCATGAGGCACTGTGGAAGAAATCCTCAAGAGACCTGACCAAAGAAGACTATCTGGAGTTCTATCGCTATCTTTACCCGTTCCAAGATGAACCCTTGCTGTGGGTACATCTAAACACAGATTATCCTTTCTTGCTTGATGGCATTCTCTATTTCCCTAAACTGAAGCCAGACGTGGATGTGACTAAGGGGCAAATCAAGCTTTTCTGTAATCAAGTGTTTGTCAGTGACAACTGTGAAGAAGTAATTCCTAACTTCCTAATGCCACTGCGAGGGGTGATTGATAGCCCTGATATTCCCCTGAATGTTTCCCGTTCTGCTCTGACCAAAGACCGGACAGTGGCTCGGATTGGTGACTTTATTGCTAAAAAAGTTGGCGATCGCTTAAAGCAACAGTACCAGGATGAGCGGGATGAGTACATCCGTTCTTGGCAAGATGTGGGTACATTTGTTAAGTTTGGCTGCCTCAATAGCGATAAGTTTAAGAAACAAGTAGAAGATATTGTGATCTTCCGCACCACCTATCAACCGGTGGAAAGTTCGGAAGCTCCAAGCACTGACACCCCTAAGGTAGAAGTGCAATCCCAAGATGGGGATGCTTGGGAGGATGTCACCCCGGATGAGGGCACCGAACAGGACAAGTCTTCCTCTTCTCAACCCTACACCACCATCAAAGAGTATCTAGAGCGCAATAAAGAAAATCACGAAAATCGGGTATTCTATTGCACTGATGAGGCTAGCCAAGCCACTTATGTAGAACTGCACAAAAATCAAGGGTTAGAAGTCCTATTTATGGACTCCTTTATCGACACCCACTACATTAGCTTCTTGGAACGGGAATATACAGAGGCTAAGTTCTCTCGGGTGGATTCAGACTTGGATGATACCCTTGTTGATAAGGAGCAGGAAAAAGAGATTGTTGACCCGAAGACCAACAAAACCCGTTCTGACCTGATTAAGGAACTGTTTGAGCAAGCGATTAATAAGCCTAAGGTTAATGTCCGGACTCAAGCCCTGAAGTCTGATGACCCCCAAGGCACCCCACCGGCAATGGTATTGTTGCCGGAAGCCATGCGCCGTCTACAGGAAATGACTGCCATGATGCAGCAGGAGTCGGTGCAGTTTCCAGAGGAACATATTTTAGTGGTCAATACCACCACCCACTGATTCAGAATCTAGTCAACCTCAGTCAAGGCAGTATTATTCAGAGTGGCGGTCAGTCTCCCTCAGCGGAATTGGCTAGCATGATTTGTCAGCATGTCTATGACCTGGCACTGATGGCTCAGAAAGGCTTTGATGCCGAAGGCATGAAGGCGTTTGTGGAACGGTCCAATAAGGTTATGACGCGCTTGACGCAATAGTAAAGGCT
>NZ_GL890888.1:0-1511 GCF_000211815.1 Moorena producens 3L | reverse complement strand
CTGCCCACCAAAGAAGGTAGAAGATGTAGGGTGGGCAGTGGCTCAGACCGATTCACCAAGCTCGTCATCGGGTGACTAGGCACTGCCCACCTACGATTAATCACTCCCCCTACCTCCCCATCTCCCCGCGCCCCCGCCCCACACTACCCACACCTCCCGACTCCCGACTCCCCACTCCCGACTCCCCACTCCCCGCGCCATCTGCGAGATATGATCAAGAACAGACGTAAATCAAGAGGTACCCCATGTCCCGTAGATGTCAGTTGACTGGTAAAAAGGCCAATAACGGCTATGCCGTTTCTCACTCCCACCGTCGGACTAAGCGCTTACAAAACGTTAACTTACAGGTTAAAAGAGTTTGGTGGGAAGAAGGGAAACGTTGGGTGAAGCTGCGGATTTCCACTAAGGCCATTAAGACCTTGCAGAAAAAGGGTCTGCAAGCTATGGCTAAGGAAGCTGGGATTAATCTGAATCATTATTAAATCAGGGAGCAGGGAGTAGGGAGCGGTGCGACCCGTGGCGAATTTAATTCGACGACTGTAAGCGCACCGAGGGAGTCGGGAGTCGGGAAGATTTTAAATCGGGAACATTTTAAAACAGATTATGATATAATAACCCGATAATTCATCATATCCCTATCTCCCCATCTCCCCATCTCCCCGCGCCCCCGCCCCACACTACCCACACTACCCACACTACCCACACTTCCTACACTCCCCATCTCCCCAAGTTTTTCTCTGGGGATGATGGTTTTTTGGCTTAATGTGGGTAGGTTAAATCTATGAGTTTTTGGTAAAGGGCAATAGTCTGCCTGTAAGCTATCAGCTATCAGCTATCAGCTATCAGCTATCAGCTATCAGCTATCAGCTATCAGCTATCAGCTATCAGCTATCAGCTATTTGCCTTAGGCCACGCTACTTGAGGTGCTTTTGAATAAAATAAGCTGACGGCTGACGGCTGACGGCTGAATGCTTACGTCTGCCTTGAGAGGAGGTAGGTGAGTAGGGTGGGCAAAGTAAGATAACCTAGAATACTCAAAACCTCCAAAGGGTTTTTGCCCACCCTACAAGCTGATGATCAGAAATTCTGGCCACAGTTATCCACCATAAGAGGAGGCAAAGTAAGATAACCTAGAATACTCAAAACCTCCAAAGGGTTTTTGCCCACCCTACAAGCTGATGATCAGAAATTCTGGCCACAGTTATCCACCATAAGAGGAGGTAGGAAAATCCTAGGTTAGGTAAACTGTTAACAAATCGTTGTATTTTTCGTAAATCTCGATAGTATAATGAAATATTTATTATTCTCTATTCGTAGGTAGAGGTAACGCTATGGGGTTGACCGTTGATGGGTAACCCTTGGCTTCGTTGAAGCATATTGAACAATTTGGCTCAGGACTTAGGGATTGCCCCCTAAATCCCCCAATAATGGGGGACTTTAAGTACATTACCCCCCAAAATTGGGGGGTTAGGGGGGCAAAAGGAACTAAACTTCGTAAGTCCTATTAATAT
>NZ_GL890887.1:1579-3053 GCF_000211815.1 Moorena producens 3L | reverse complement strand
ACGGCCGGGAGCTGGCAATCCGTTGATGGCACCAATCACGGCCCGCGGACGTCATCGCCGCCTGAGCGGCCAGTTGATTGACAATCGGCGGACACACCAGGTTCGTATCCTGGATCTTTTTCACCGCCACCTCGAGGTGAGCGGGAATCACCATGTAACCGACGCGCCATCCCGCCATGCCATAGGCCTTGGAGAGCGTGTAGAGGCTAATGGTGTGCGCCGTCGACTCCGGCAGGCTGGCGGGTGAAAAATGAGGCTCCGCGGAGTAGTTGAAGTACTCATAGGCTTCATCACTGATGTGATAAAGCGACCGCTCTCGGCACAATTGATTGACCGCCGTCAATCGATCTGCAGGATACACGGCACCCGTAGGATTGTTGGGTGAAACCGTGACGATGGCCTTCGTCTTGGGCGTAATGGCGTCGGCAAGCCGATCTAGATCCAACTGATACTCCGAGTCGGTGGGGACGACGACGACCCGGCACCCCGCGATCTCAATCGCCATTTCGTGATTGAAATAGTAGGGACTGACCAGCATGATCTCGTCCCCCACATCAGCAATCGCCAACACGGCATTCAAAAAGCCCATATTGGACCCGGTGGTGACCACCACGCTGCGATCGGCAAGCGTCGTTTGGTTTTCCGTCTCGACTTTTTGCTCGATGGCTTGTAACAACCCCGAGGTGCCCCGCACCAGTCCGTATCGGTCGACGGCCGGGTCACTTTGCATGGCCGTGGTCACCGCCACGCCGACCGCTGCCGGCGCGGGGTAATGGACGACACCTTGGCCCAGCGAAATCGTCCCGGGATGCTGCGCAATCCACTCCCCTACGACGGGAATCATGGGAGTCTGCACCTGCCGGATGCGTTGGGACTCGCCCCAGTTCATGGGTGCACTCCTCTGGCAGACGCCTAGCGTGAGCTCACGAAGATGTCGCTGATCGATTCGTCGTGATGAATCCGCTTGATCGCTTCCCCGAGCAGCGGGGCTACGGTGAGTACGGTGAACTTTTCCAGCGTCTTCTCGGGTGGTAACGGAATCGTATCGGTCGTCACCACGCCCGTGATCGGCGCCGACTTCAGCCGCTGAATCGCCTCTCCCGAAAAGACACCATGGGTGGCCGCCACGTAGATTTCCTTGGCGCCCTCATCATGGACCTTTTGAGCTGCGCCGCAGATCGACCCCGCGGTGCTGATCATGTCATCAAACATCAGGGCAATCCGGCCCTCGATCGGTCCGCCAATGATGTTCGCCTGCTGCGTCTCGGAAGCACTCTTGCGCCGCTTGTCGACGATCGCCAAATGGTTCCCCAAGCGCTTGGCATGCCCCACAGCGCGCTTGATGCTGCCCTCATCCGGACTCACGACCACGACATCATCTAAATCGAAGCCCATGTCGAGAAAATGCTGATTCAGTACCGGTGCGGCGTAAAGATGATCCACAGGAACATCAAAGAAGCCCTGAATCTGCGCG
>NZ_GL890887.1:0-1559 GCF_000211815.1 Moorena producens 3L | reverse complement strand
TCCGACCCGCGCTGGCTCGTTTGCAACTGTCGATCATGATCAACAGTTCCATGATGTTTTTATTGACCGGCGGACACGTGGGCTGAATGAGGAATACGTCACGGCCACGGACATCGTCTTCGATCTTACAACCGATCTCACCATCGGGAAAATCGGAGAGGGCGATGCCGCCCAGTGGCAAGTGCAAGAACTGACAGATCTTCTCAGCCAGCGGAATGTTGGAACGGCCGCTGAGAATCTTCAGTTCGCTGGTGGAAGTCATAACTTCTTGCGCCGATTCGTCGGATGATTGGCGAACCCAATCGCCAGCGATAAGGTGGAGCCGCGTCGGCTCAGCATGTGGGCACCGGGCGGAGACGGCGCCACGGCGGAAGCCTCATTCTCGTGAAAAAGGCCGCCGCGTCTAGAACCAGTGTCGCATCGCAAAAGGACGGCTTGCGCACGTCGGCAACCCACCCCTTCGGAGGTCGCCGAATCGGCGTTTTACTGGGCCATGCCGAGTTTTCTCATCTCCGCTTCGACAACGGCCAGTTGTTCCATGTTGTTCACGCTAAGTGCTTCGCACGGTTTGAGCACGGGGAGCGCCCGGACATCCTTTCCCGCCTCACGGAGGATCCCGGGACAATCGGTGATGTAGTACTCGCCCTGCTGGTTGGTATTGGTGATTTGGTCCAGACAGGGTCGCAGCTCGGCTGCATCAAACACGTAGGTGCTCATGTTCACTTCCGTGATCAGCCGCTGCTCGGGGGTCGCATCCTTTTCCTCGACAATGCCCTGAAACTCTCCCTGAGCGTCCCTCACGATGCGTCCCAGGCCGTGCGGGTCATCGCTGTGTAACGAACCGAGAATGCAGGCAGGTCGTTCGCTTTCATAGAGGTCCAGTAACGCCCGAATGGAGTCGACCTGAATCATGGGAGAATCGCCCGTCACGACCAGGACCGGTCCCTCATGTGCGGCGATCTGCTCACGGCACATCATCACGGCGTGTCCCGTTCCCAACTGCTCGGTCTGCTCAACAAACACTAGTTGGGAGCGGCCGGAGAGTGCGGTGCGCACGTCGTCGGCGCGGTAACCGACCACCACAGCGGCACGTCCGACTCCGGCAGTCTCCAGTGTGTCCAGCACGTATTCAATCATCGGCCGGCCGCAGGCGGGTACGAGGACCTTGGGAAGTTCGGATTCCATCCGCGTTCCCTTGCCCGCGGCCATCACAATTGCCAGTGTCTCACTCATGGAGTTTCCTTTTCGTGCTCGAGACTTGTCGTCGAGGTGCGTGGTGGCCCGCCGGACGAAGGAACTTCTTGCTCCGCTGCGGACGTTGTGCTGCCGTGACGCGGCTGCGCCTCTCCGGCAATGCAAGTAGCAATCAGCCCCGCGGACAGCTGCGGCCAAATCCAGGTGACCGGTGCGGTCACCCCGTGGAGCAAGCGATCTACCCAACGAGCTCGCGGCGAATAATGGTACCAGCGGATGCCCTGAACGCAGAAGCCGTGTCGCCTCGTCAGCTCTTGCAGGTTGGCGTAGGAGTAGTAGCTCACGTGATCGGGAGCCACTTTTTC
>NZ_GL890886.1:1807-3136 GCF_000211815.1 Moorena producens 3L | reverse complement strand
CGGTCGCGGTCACCGTGAATGACGGCATCGGCTATGACCATTTCGGTCCACAGCAAAGCGCGCTTGGACAGAACGCGATGAAACGCGCGACAATGCCGATCCGTCCAGTCCATCATAGGGGCGACGCTGAATTTGTAAGCCGTTTTGTCGAGCATGAGTGGTTTGTTGCCGCCGATCACGTATCAAGTCGCGTTGTCCTAGCGCCGGAGCGGCAAACCTCCAAGCAGGCAAGTGCAACCTGCGGCGTCTCGCACCCCAGGAGAATATTGCGGGGTTCCGGAAAAATGACGCAACGCCTTACCTGAACGCGCGGTTGTGTTCGGCGAAATCGACGTCTATCCCGGGGCCAGATGAAATTTTGGTCCAAAGAGGACAGCCGCCATGACCGTGCCTTACCCGACTCTGCAATTCGGCCTTTCCGAAGAAGCTGAAATGATCCGCGACACCGTACATCGGTTCGCGCAAGACGAGATCGCGCCAATTGCAGCAGAGGTGGACGAAACCAATCAATTCCCGCGTCACCTCTGGCCCAAAATGGGGGAGCTTGGCCTGCACGGCATTACGGTCAGCGAAGAAGATGGCGGCACCGGGCTCGGCTATCTCGAACATACCATCGCGGTCGAAGAGATCAGCCGCGCATCGGCGTCGGTTGGCCTGTCTTATGGCGCCCATTCCAATCTCTGCATCAACCAGCTGCGGCGCTGGGGCAATGACGCGCAAAAAGCGAAACACCTGCCCGGCCTGATCTCAGGCGAGCATCTTGGCTCTCTGGCGATGAGTGAACCGAGCGCCGGGTCTGACGTCGTATCGATGAAGCTGAATGCGCAGGCGGTTCAGGGCGGTTATCTGCTGAATGGCAATAAAATGTGGATCACCAACGCGCCGACCGCCGATACACTGCTCGTCTACGCCAAGACGGATCCCAATGGCGGTTCGAAAGGCATTTCAGCCTTCCTGATCACACCCGACATGGAAGGCTTCACGACCGCCCAAAAGCTCGACAAGCTTGGCATGCGCGGGTCTGATACGTGCGAACTGGTGTTCGAAGACTGCGTCGTGCCGGAAGAGAATCTGGTCGGCGAACTTGGCCAGGGCGCCGAGATCCTGATGAGCGGTCTCGATTATGAGCGCGTGGTGCTGTCTGGCGTGTCGCTCGGCATCATGCAGGCCGTCCTTGATGCGGTCCTGCCTTACATCCACGAGCGCGAACAATTCGGCAAACCGATTGGCACGTTCCAGCTGATGCAAGGCAAGCTTGCCGACATGTATGTCACGCTGTCGACCGCCCGGGCCTATTCCTACGCCGTCGCCGCGGCTTGCGATCGCGGC
>NZ_GL890886.1:0-1305 GCF_000211815.1 Moorena producens 3L | reverse complement strand
ACCCATGCGCGATCTGTGATGGACAACGCGCATGAACCTGAATGACTGCCACAATTTCGCGGATTTCCGGCGGCTCGCCAAAAAGCGCCTTCCGGGCCCGATCTTCCATTACATTGACGGCGCTGCCGACGATGAAGTGACCTATCGGCGCAACGCCGCGGCTTATGAAGATGTGGACCTGGTGCCAAGCGTTTTAGCTGGCGTCGAAGACGTCGACATGTCTGTCGAGGTGATGGGGCAAAAGCTCGACATGCCGCTCTATTGCGCGCCGACAGCTTTGCAGCGCCTGTTTCATCATGAGGGCGAACGCGCCGTCGCGCGGGCGGCAACCAAATATGGCACCATGTTCGGGATTTCATCGCTCGCTACCGTGAGCGCCGAAGAGATCGCGGAGATCGCGCCGGGCCCGAAGATGTTCCAGTTCTACTTCCACAAGGACAAGGGCGTGAATACGGCTTTGCTGGAACGCGCGCGCGCCGCCAAGTTCAACGTCATGGCGCTCACCGTCGACACGATCACGGGCGGCAATCGGGAGCGCGATTTGCGCAATGGCTTCACCGCGCCGCCTGCCCTGACGCCTTCCTCAATTCTGAGATTCGCCACACATCCAAGTTGGGCCTGGAACTTCCTGACCAAGGAAAAGTTCGACATGCCGCATCTCGCTGAAGCGACGCGCGGTGGCGGCAATACGGTGAGCTTTGTCAGCCACTATTTTTCAAACCTGCTGGACCAGTCGATGAACTGGAAGGATGCTGAGAAGCTGTGCGCCGCCTGGAACGGCCAATTTGCGCTGAAAGGCATTATGAGCGTCGAAGATGCCAAACGCGCCGTTGATATTGGCTGTACCGGGATCATGGTCTCAAACCATGGCGGGCGTCAGCTGGACGGGTCTCGCGCGCCATTCGATCAATTGGCGGAGATTTGCGACGCCGTTGGCGACAAGATTGACGTCATCTGCGAAGGCGGCATCCAACGCGGAACGCACGCGCTGAAAGCGCTCTCAGTCGGCGCAAAAGCCGTGTCAGGCGGACGTCTCTATCTCTACGCCCTTGCCGCAGCCGGTCAGGCCGGCGTTGAGCGCGCGCTTGGCAATCTGCGCACAGAGATCGAACGCGATATGAAACTGATGGGCGCGAAACGGGTGAGCGACCTCACCCGCGGCAATCTTCGCTGGCGCTGAGTTATGGCGACAGGCGGTAACCGCCAGCCTCTGTCAGAAGCAGACGCGCATTGCCTGGATCCGGCTCAATCTTCTGCCGCAGCCGATAGATATGAGTTTCCAGCGTATGCGTAGTGACTGCTGCG
>NZ_GL890885.1 GCF_000211815.1 Moorena producens 3L | reverse complement strand
GACAGCTTGAGGAAATGCAACTTCAAGTATTGTATCAGGAAAAAATGGCTTCCGTCGGTCAATTGGCTACCGGAATGGCTCATGAAATCAATAATCCCCTGAATTATATTTTGAATGGTATCGTCGTATTGAGGAACTCAGTTAATCAGATGCATGATACCCGGGAGGGACGTCTCTCCAACCGGGAAGGTTTTGATAAGATCGTTGCGATCATCGAGCAGGGGGCCAGGCGCATTCATGAAGTCGTGCAGGAGTTGCAGGCCTTCAACGATTTTGGGAGCTCTAAACGAAAATGGGTGAACATCCACGATAACCTGGACCAGGTCGTTGATCTCCTGATGCCACAATTAAAGGATACCATAAAGATCACCAAATCCTATGATGACACGTTTGATATGGTGTGTTGTATTCCCCGAAAGATAAACCAGGTCTTTTTGAATCTTCTGACAAATGCTTCCTCATTTATTCCACCAGACAGGGCAGGGGAAATCGAAATACAAACGGAATGGGAAGAGCATTGGCTGGAGATCACTTTCAAAGACAATGGTGTCGGTATTCCGGAGGAATTTCAAAAGCACATATTCGATCCCTTCTATACCACCAAAGCCGCAGGAGCGGGCAAGGGAATGGGCCTTCCTGTCAGCTACAAAATTGTGGAGGAGCATGGTGGACAGTTGCTATTTGATAGCCATGAGCAATCAACCACCTTTCGCGTGATCCTGCCATTGGGTGATGAAGAGGATGATTAATGGGTCTTGTTATGTAATGCCCGCCCTTTTCCGATCAATAATAACAAGCCTCCAATAATTCCTACTAATGCTCCTAATTGCGGTTTATTTGAAAAAGAGGTTAAACTGGTGATGATGAAGGTTAAACCAATGATGGAGAGGTATTTCATGATGCTTGATTTATGTCTTTTCATTTTCGGAAGCCGCCGAACTGAGCTCCGACAGGCATTGCTGTAATTCGTTTAAGTGTCCTCCATATTTACCGTACTGTCCCTGCCTGGCGATGAAATAGATGATAGGAATACTGGAGAGGGTGATGCCCGCCAGGATCAATAGCCGATGGTCCCATACAAAAGCGGAATCCCAATACAATTGGACATAGGTGATCCATGATACAATGATGGGCGCACCGATGGTATCACTAAGCATACTGGCCTTCATGACACTGTGAAGTCGCAGGATCGTGTCTTTTAAGGCTTCACGTATGTTATTAGCGGAGGTCTCCAAAACCTGTAATTGGTGGAATTGCTGCCGGTTGAACCAGGCAATGAACAGAATGAACATCGACATGAATATCATCATGTAATACCGGACATGGTGTGGGACGTACGAGTCCAGTAGCGATGTTTCTTTGGCTTTTACAAACAAGG
>NZ_GL890884.1:5647-6754 GCF_000211815.1 Moorena producens 3L | reverse complement strand
CTCGCGCGGCGCGGTCGTCCACAATGCGCTTCCGGGACCATGCACGATGCCCGGCTGGAGGATTGCGGCAGGCTTCGGCCCGGCCAGAAGTGCTTCTTCCATGGCGATTTTGGCGTCGCGATAGTCTTCCAGGCCGGTGCGGGTGATCGCGGCGTCTGAATCGATTTTTCCGCCGGGCCAATGGTCATAAACCACCAGCGAGCTCATATGCACGATACGCTCAAGCTCCGACGCCTGAGCGACCTCATACAAGTCGTTGAAAACGTCCAAGTTTTCCCGTCCACCCGAGCGGACATCATAGGCGAGATGGAATAGAATTTCCCTGTTATTTAGCGCCTCGGACATAAAGGCGTGGTCTTGCAGTTGCCCGACCAGGACCTCTGCGCCGGCGGCTTCGAACTGATTAGCCCCATGTCTGGAACGCAACGCAACCGTGACTGAGGCACCGACAAGCAACAACCCAGCAACGAGCCGGCGACCAATGAAACCTGTCGCTCCGGTGACGATAACGCGGCGTCCCGAAAAATGGTTTCGGGCCTCACCCAAAAAAGCGTCGGCAAGAAGTGGTCGATCATGGGTCATTTTCCCCTCAATCAGCCATTTTGGGCGAACCTTCCAGAGATTTTTTGCCCTGTCGGATTTTACGGATGACGACTGGCCTTATTATTGCGTAAGTCGGGGACTGGATCCAAACCTGTTTCACATGAGGGGACTATGCGCATTTTGATCACTGGAGGGGCCGGTTTCATTGGGTCTCACCTGGCCGAGCGACTGGTGGCTGAAGGCCATGATGTGGTGGCTCTGGATGACCTCTCAACGGGCCAGAAGAAGAACCTGGCCAGCCTTGATGGCAATAATCACTTTCGCTTCATTGAAGGTTCTGTCCTGGACGTCGATCTTGTCAATCAGCTGGTTGGCGATGCCGATATGGTCTTCCACATGGCGGCAGCGGTTGGTGTGAAGCTGATCATGGACGAACCGAGCCGGTCTATCCTGACCAATATCACCGGCACAGAAAACGTCCTGAAAGCGGCTATTCCAGACAAGACGCCGACCTTTATCGCTTCGACCTCCGAGGTTTATGGCAAGACAACCAAATTCCCGTTC
>NZ_GL890884.1:3818-5448 GCF_000211815.1 Moorena producens 3L | reverse complement strand
TCAAAGTGCATGGCACAGGCGAGCAATCGCGCTGCTTTGGCCATGTATTCGACGTGGTCGAAGCCTTGCTGCGTCTGATGGATAAGCCGGAAGCCTTTGGTGAGGTTTACAATATCGGCACCGACCAGGAAGTTTCAATCATGGAGCTTGCCGAGAAAGTTGTCGCGGCAACGGGATCGAAATCTGACATCGAACTGATCCCCTATTCCGACGTTTATCCCGAAGGCTTTGAGGACATGGCGCGGCGCCTGCCGAGCGTCGACAAACTCCAGGCGGCAATCGATTTTCGCCCGATGCGAACGCTTGATGAAATCATCGCCGACATCGTCACTGAAAAGCGCGCGGCGCTGGATCTAGAGGCAAGTTAACGCCATGGCTCTTGTCACACGTCTTGAAAAGCTCACGCGCGATGTCGCGACTGTGTTGCTGCCGCTCAATTTGCGACAGTGGCTTCGTAAGCAGCAGCGCATTCACAAACTACAATCCGTACCGGTCGGCAGCGTGGATTTTGGTGGTCTGCGCCGCCTGACCCCGATCAGCTCTATCTTCGGCCAGGACCGCGATCTGCTGACCATTGAGCGGTTCTATATCGAGGAATTCCTGGAGAAGCACTCGGATGATGTCAAAGGCCGCTGCCTCGAAATGGGCGATCCGGCTTACATCAACAAGTTTGGCGGCGATCGCGTCGCGCAGGCCGATGTCCTCAATTATGTTGAAGGCAATCCACAAGCGACCATCGTCGCAGACCTGACCGATGCGCCGCATATCCCTGACAACACGTTCGATTGCATCATCATCACGCAAACCCTGCAAATGATCTTCGAAGTCGATAAGGCGATTGAGACGCTCTACCGGATCTTGAAGCCCGGCGGTGTCGTCTTGTGCACCTCACATGGCATGACCCGCGTGGCTCGCCGCGAAGGCGTCGATGATTGGGGCGAGTATTGGCATTTCACCACTCAGTCCAAACGCCATCTCTTCCATCGGCATTTTCCGAAAGACCTTGTTGAGGTCTCGACGGTCGGCAATGTGTTTACCTGCATCTGCAATCTGCATGGTCTGGGCGCGAGTGAGATTGACCCGACTGAACTCGCCACGCACGACCCGAATTACGAAATGCTGGTCCTGGTTCGGGCGCAAAAGCCACTGGACGCATGACGCGCTGGTTTTCAGACCGCGATCATCAGATCCTCACAGCAATATTGCTGCTGGCTTTTGGCCTGCGCGTCTGGGGCTTGAACGCGCCCCTCTGGTATGACGAGATTACTACCGTTGAGACCCATTTGCGCCTGCCCTGGGATGAGATGATGACGTCTTATTCCATGAACCACCACTATCTCTACAGCTTGCAGGCCAAGCTGGTCGCCGGACTGTTTGGCGAAGCTGCCTGGACCGTGCGCCTGCCCGCAATGTTGTTTGGCGTCGGCTCCATTGCCGCAATGTGGTGCCTCGCCAAGCGCGTCGCCGGGGTACGGCTTGCGCATATCACGGCGCTGCTTCTGGCTCTGTCTTTCCACCACATTTGGTTCTCGCAGAATGCCCGCGGATATACCGAACTCGCCTTCTGGAGCACGCTCGGCATGATCTTCTTTCTGGACGGAATGCGTGATCCGAAGCTGAAGACCTGGCT
>NZ_GL890884.1:2259-3510 GCF_000211815.1 Moorena producens 3L | reverse complement strand
AAGTGACCAGCGCCGTTGCGGAGACGTCGCAAGTTGATGTCATGCAGGAGTATCAGAACCCGCTCTGGTCCATTCTAGAAGCGTTTCGCACCGTGCTCGGCTCGCTCGGGCCCGTCCTGGGTATCATCGCTGCTGCCGTCATTGCGCTAAGCATTATTGGCGCAGCACGACTGCACCGTCAGAGTCCCTATTTCGCGCCAATTGTTGGCCTGCATATCGCGCTGACCATGGCGCTCCTCCTCGCGCTCGGCATGCGCATCTGGCCGCGCTTCTTCTTCGTGGATATCGGATTCCTGATGCTGCTTATCATTGTCGGCGTCTATGCCAGCTGCGTCTGGGTTCGGCAGATCGTGACGTTTGTTCCGCAGAAAGCCGTCTTCCCAGCGGCTGTTGCTGCTATGGTTCTGCTATCGATTGGTCTCGCCACCAGCAATTATACCGCTCCGAAGCAAAACCTCGCCGGCGCCGTCGAATATGTCGGCGACACTGAGACGGGCGACGCGAGGGTCTATGGCATTGGCGTCGCAGGCTCGCTCTATAACAGCTTTTACGGCACCGACTGGTCTCCGATCGAGACCGAAGCCGCATTCGATGCCGCAATGGCGGAGCCAGGTCCGGTCTACCTCGTTATCGCCTTTCCAGGTCGGTCATTTCGCGTCCTGCCAAAAATGGAAGAGATGGCCGATAGCGGTGAGCTTGAACTCGTTAAACGTTTTCACGGTACACTCGGCGACGGAAATGTTTTGATCTTCAAGCGAGTTTGAGCATGAACCTCATCATCGGGTCCGGACCAGCAGGCGTCTCTGTCGCCATGGCGTTGATCGCGCGCGGTCAGACAGTGACGCTGATTGATGCAGGCAAAGACCTGTCCACGGACCTCAGCGACCGGCGCGATAATTTCGCGTCCAAACCGGCTGAGTCCTGGACGAGCGAAGATCATAAGGCCTGGCAGGCCCCGCAGCTGGAAAAGACCGGCGATCTCTCCATGCGCTTCGGCTCTATCCACGCGCAAAACCCGCTATCGGATGCGTTTGCCGACGAGACAGTTTTTGCGGGGCGTTCTTCGCACGCTATCGGCGGTCTATCCAATGTCTGGGGCGCGGCCGTCTTGCCGTATCGCCAGGAAGATATCGGCTCATGGCCGATCAGTGCTGCAGATCTTGCTCCTCACTATCAAGCCGTATCTCAATTCATGCCGATCGCCGGATCGCCCGACGATGATTTGCAAGGCGTGTTTCCAGCCTTTGATCC
>NZ_GL890884.1:0-2239 GCF_000211815.1 Moorena producens 3L | reverse complement strand
CTTATCGTTCCGGCGCCGTAGTCACAGAGATATCCGAAGACGGAGACACTTGCCGTGTTCGCCTGGCGGATGGCGCTGTCATCACGGCAAACAGGTTGTTTTTGGCGACCGGCGTTTATGAAACCGCGCGACTGGTGCTCGGGGCGCTGCCGGAAAGTGACAGCAAACTCGTGCTGCACGACAGCCGACAATTCTTTTTGC
This sequence comes from Moorena producens 3L, assembly GCF_000211815.1. Taxonomy (GTDB): domain Bacteria; phylum Cyanobacteriota; class Cyanobacteriia; order Cyanobacteriales; family Coleofasciculaceae; genus Moorena; species Moorena producens. The sequence continues at coordinate 2,038 of NZ_GL890884.1, read as the reverse complement.
CGATGTTGCATCGCTGGTCGTCAGGTGGAAACCCGTCCGCGCGTCCGCTCCACACGCTCGCAAAGCTCTTCGTCGAAATCGATAATGCAGAAGTTTCCCCCTATCTGACGCATTCGCAAATCTATAGCTGGAATGAATTCTATGCGCGCGAGATGATCGCCAATTATGGACGCCGGCTGCCAGGCAGTCAGGCTCTGTTCGGTGCGATCGCCAAGCGTTTGATTGTGGCGCAGACCTTTATCCATTCCGAGCACTGCGATCAGGTTGAGCTAACCCTCGAAACCAAAACGGGTCGTCTCAAAACCGAGATCGTGCCGAACCCCGACATGCACCCGACGATCAATCGCGCCGCATCTGTCCTGTCCAAGGCGATGTCGAAGGCGGGTCTCATGCCGTTATCATTCGCCAAACGCGTTGAGGGACCAGGGGCGAGTTTTCACTCTGGCGGCACATTGCCGATGTCTGCGTCGCCAACGGCTCTGCAAACAGACCCACTCGGTCGCGTCTCGGGCTTCAACAAAACTCATGTCGTTGATGCGTCGGTGCTTCCGAGCATTCCGGCCAGTACGATCACCTTCACCGTGATGGCGAATGCGCACCGGATTGGAAGCCTGGCTTAAGTAGGACCGTTCTCAAATGCGCCCGCTTCAAGGGCTGCGGCCAGTTCCGCATCGCCGCGCGCGTGGGCAGTTTTGGCGAGTTCCACACCATAGGCGGCGAGCACGCGATCTTCTCGCCAGCGCTCTTCAAACCCTTTACGCGCGAGCGCACCATGGCGGGACCGCCACGACGCGTCGGTCTGGATCGTCGTCATGGCCTCTATCAGATCATCTTCCGTTTCGAACAGAGCGCCAGCATCAGCGGCTTCCACAATCTCCGGGAATGGTCCAAGGCGACGCGCGATGACCGGCGTTCCAATCCGGAAGCTCTCAATCAGAATGATGCCGAACGTTTCGTAACAGACCGAAGGCACGATCAATCCGAGCGCACCGCGATAATAGGCATTCAGTTCTTCCAGCGATTTTCGGCCGAGGAATTTGATCCGCGGATTGTCTCGCGCGAGCGCTTTTAGCTCGTCTGTATAGTCGCCATCGCCGAGAATGAGCAGGTCCGCATCCGGATATTTGTCAAACGCCGGAAAGACATCCTGCAGGCCTTTGATCTTTTCGAGCCGCCCGACAAACAGAAAGTAAGGCCGATCATGTGCTGCGGGCTCGGGCAACGCGGATTCATCAATGTCCGGCAGGAAGTATGGCAACACAGTCATGTCTTTCTGGAGACCAAACTGCTTGTGCTTTTGCCGCGAGAATTCGCTCTTGGCGATGAGCAGATCAATCTGCTCGAGTTTGCGTTCCAGAAAGCCGGTATAGCGCCATAGTTGCGGCGGTCGCTTGTAGGAGAGCGTACACTTTAGACACTCGCGCGTCTCACACAGCGCTTTATTCTCTTTCCACAAAACATGCATCGGGCAGACCAGCCAATGCTCATGCGCTTCATAGATTTTGAGCGCCTTGCCATAGTCGAGCAGGCCCGGACCGCCGACCAGTGATGTATTGTTGTGCCAGATAATATCGAACGCGCCATCATCGATGATCTGTTTGATCTTGCCGCCATGCACAAGCGGACGACCGGTTTGTTGCGTCATCAGATTGGTCATCATCGGCCAGCCTGAAGACAAAGCGATCTCGGTGACACCGTCGTCTGAGTAGGACTTGCCTTCAATATCGCCGCCCATCGTCTGATAGGCGTCCTTGTCGTGCACCACCGTCACATCATGGCCGCGTCGCACCAATGCCTGCGCCATGCGCTGCACGCCGACCGCATCTCCGCCAAAGGAATATGGCGGGTAAAACGTTGTGAACATCAAGATCTTCAAAGCGCGCATGATCAAACCCACTCAACCAGCTTCACCACACTCAAGTTTCAGGCCAATTCTGCAAGCAAAATTCGCTTCTGGCGAAAGAATTGAGGGCAATCTGGAAATGTGGCAGACAGCTTTGGGGACACTGGCACTTTATTTGCGTCAAAATCGGTAAAT
>NZ_GL890883.1 GCF_000211815.1 Moorena producens 3L | reverse complement strand
ATTCCTCGCCGGCGAGGATCAGCGTAGCGCCCAAGCCACCGGGATGCTCCACCGCCTGCCACATTCCCCGCACAAGGTCGTCGACGAAGACCAGATGGAGTAGGGTTTGGCCGGAGCCGAACATGATGAATCGGCCGGTCTTGACGAGGGTAAACAGTTTGAGGAACCGCATGTCGCCGGGACCATAAATACCGGCGGGCCGCACAATGGTGACGGGAAGTCCTTGGCTTTGCGATTGTTGGACGCACTGCTCGGCAGCCAACTTCGTGCGCTGGTAAATGTCGCTGGGTGCAAACGGTGACTGTTCATTGGCGGGAACCTCCTCGACACCGCCGTGGACACCAATCGTGCTGCAATGCAGTAAGCGAGCCACGCCGTGTTGCCGACAGGCTTCCACGACCGCACTGGTTCCGCCAACGTTGACATCCCAGTACAGCTGGTCCGGATGCTTGGCTGCGCGATACAGCGCGGCAACGTGGTAAACGTGTTCGCAGCCGGCGACGGCCTGCTCAATCGTCTCGTGCTGTAGGAGATCGCCCTCGAACAACTCGATTCTTCCGATGCGTCTCTTTTCCGTGTCTAGCGCAGAAACGTCCGCGCTGGGTCGTACGAGCGCACGGACGAGGTATCCCTGGTCGGCCAGCCAGTGCGTGAGGTGACTGCCCGTGAATCCGCTGGCTCCCGTGACCAGCACCCGTTTGTTTGCAGCTGGGTTCATGCCGCAGGTCCCGCAGGTTCGCGACCCTAACGCGTGGGCGTTTCGCAACCCAGCGTAGAGGCGATTTCTTGGTAAAACTCGGACAGCTTGAGATCCAACACGTCCGGTCGGAAACGCGTTTGCATTCTTTGTTGAGCTGCAGCAGACAGTCGCATGCCCAGCCGATAATCGTCGAGCAGCGCCGCGATGCCGCGGGCCATCTCCAGAGGGGTGGCGTCCACGAGCATGGCGATCTCACTGTCGAGCACCTGCGTATGCATGGTGAGCGCCGTAGCCAATACGGGAGTACCCGATTCGAGGTAGGAGAAGATCTTCATCGGTGTATTGGTTCCCAACGTGCGTGGGGAAACCAATACGTCGGCTTGCTGTAGGTATTCGCGTAACTGATCGACCGGCCGCGGTCCGAGAAAATGGGTGCGGTCGAGAACGCCGTTCCGCTGCGCGTAATGACGGTGGAGCTGGATCTCGGGTTGTGCTCCACCAATGATGACTAACTGCGCGCGGTGATACTGATGATAGATGTGGGTAAAGGCATCCAGTAGGAGTTCGATTCCCTGGTACGTCTGCAGATTACCCACGTACATGATGATCGGCCCATCGAGTGCGAGCACTTGCGGCGTGTCCGCGGCCGGCTCCTGGGTCAGCAAGCTGGCATCTTCAATGCGTACGATGGGGACGTCCGAACTGTGCGATGCCGCGACGTCCTCGAGAGACTGGCAGACGGCGACGACACCGCGGCTTTGCCGCACTGCTTGACGCTCGCAAAAACGCAATAGCGGCAGCGCCATCCGCAACGGGGGAAGCTGATCAGAGATCTGGCGGGGGAGCGACGAGTCCATGTCGTAGATGTACGGTACGCCCAGCGTCCATTTGACCAGCATGGCCATGAACACAGACTCCTCCACCGCATGAATCACATCGTAGTGATTCCGCCAGCATAAACGCAGGACTTTCCCCGCCATGGCCGTGTCGCAGGCGAGCTTTCGCCAGGAAAAGCCGGGAGGAACGCCCTGGGTGAAAGGGATCGTTGGAATTCGTAAGTGACGAACCCCCGGAAGGTCGATGTCGGTCCCCTCATGGAACGTCAAGAGATCGATTTCGTGTCCATCGTCGGCCAACACATGCAGCATCTTCAGCGTCGCGATCGGTGTACCGCGATTCTGAAAGAAGGGCTGAGGTGCGAGGACGAGGAGTTTCATGTGGTGACGGGAGCTACCGATGAGGGGATACGTGCGTGAACAATGACCGGAGAACCGAAGACTGCAGTAAGGCCGAAGGTGCGCGCTACCGATTCCGCCGTTCGTGAGATCCACGACTGTCCTAGCCAACGGTGCAATGCCATCGGAAACAAGAACTGGCGGTGACGGCTAACATCGGTGAAGTGATGCTTCCGCAAGGCATCCAGAAGTTCTTGACCACCGAAGCAGCGATACGCACGCGTATTTTTTTCGATTCTCTTTTTCAAGGCAAACAATTGGCCACTGAAGCGA
>NZ_GL890882.1:3573-14717 GCF_000211815.1 Moorena producens 3L | reverse complement strand
ACTATACCGATAGGGTTTTATCGGGTTTTTGGGATTAATGATCAAACCACCCGATTATTGTGAATACACTCGGAATACCACTCAAAACTCGCCTTAGGAATACGCTGTTGGGTTGGGTAATCAATATAAGTAATCCCAAAGCGCCGATCATATCCCCAATACCACTCAAAGTTATCCATCAGACTCCAGAGGAAATAACCATTAAGAGGATACCCTTCACTAACAGCGCGATGGGCTGCTTTAAAGTACTCTCGGAGGTACAGAATCCTGTCCGTATCAATCACCTCACCCTTAGCAGTCAATTCATCCTGTGCTGCACAGCCATTCTCAGTGATAAACATCGGCAAATCTGAACGCCCCAGGGTTTCACTGACATGACGAACCCCCCAATAAAGGGAATCTGGTAGGATATTCAGCCAAGGCAGATGCATGCGAGGGTAGCCTTTGGGCATACCAAGGAACTCGTACCCCTGTGGATTGTCAGCAGCCCGGACATAGGTACCAGTGTAAATATTAAGACAAATCCCATCCAGAGGCTGATGAATGATTTGTAGGTCACATGGTCCGATGTCTGGTGCATTGTCTCCTAACACTTCCAGTAATTCAGGACTATAAGCACCAGTCAGAGCAGGGATAATGATACCGCCATTTTGCCCACATAAAGGGAAGGCCTTTTTTGCTGCTGCCACATGGTACGGTGACTCATTGATTGGCACCGTGACGGACAAGTTATCCACAAAGGCGATAGAACAGGGAACCCGGGAAGCACTACGGATGGCTTGACAGCCCAAACCATGAGCTAAAAGGGCATGATGAGAGGTTTGCCATACCTGTTTGATGGATTTAACACGCCTACCGGGAGCATGGATCGGGTCCTGGTCAACCCCATAGCCTAAGTGAGTAAAACACATGATCTCATTAATGGTCATCCAATTGGTAATGCGATCGCCTAATTGAGTGACCACAGCGGTAACATAATCCGCAAAGTCAAACGCCATCTGGCGAGAAAGCCAAGACTTGTATTTGTCTTCTAGGGCTTGGGGAGAGTCCCAATGAAATAGAGTGGCATGGGGAGTAATGCCATGATCTAACAAGCAATCCACCAAGCGCTTATAGAAATCAACCCCTTCCTGATTGACTTTGCCACGCCCGTCAGGAATAATCCGAGGCCAAGCAATGCTAAAGCGATAATCCTTGATCCCTAGTTTGACCATCAGCTCTATATCTTCTTTGTAGCGATGGTAGTGGTCACAAGCGACAGCACCGGTATCACCGTTAAGTATTTTTCCAGGGGTACCACTGAAGGTATCCCACACACTAGGTTTGCGTCCTCCTTCACTTACTGCTCCTTCAATCTGATAGGAAGCGGTGGCTACTCCCCATATGAAGTTGTCTGGGAATTGGTAACTGATTCGATCGCCGTTAGTCATTAGTGATTTGTTATTAAGAAAGGGAGTTACGTACTAGCTCATCCCACGTACTTGAGTCCTGGGACGAGTTAACCTGTCCGCAATCAACGAAGAATCTTAACAGGAATGATAACTTTTGATCCACAGCTTCTCAGGAATTGGGTAGGGTCTTTTAGGGTTGGAAGTCCCCTGTCACTGAGCCGAAATCACTGATATATCAAGCCAGGGACCTTGAGGCCGATAAATTTAACCGACTACCGGTAGCCCTTAACAAGCCACCAACAACCCGGCTTTATGATCCAGATTCACAGACCTTTACCAAGATTTTTAATGAAAATTTAAGATTTTTGACATTTTCGGTTATCGACAGGGATTTCGCCTAAGGTAGAAAGTGCCAAGTCATACTTTGGCTCTGGCTTTTAACTCACCTGCTTATGTGGTTAAATTTTATGAGCATTTTGCCAAACTTTCTCCGTTCTTTGGTAATAACAATCCTTCTGAGCTTTATGGCTCCAGTGGCACTAGTTATTGGTTTACTGGCCGGTTTTGGTATAATAGGATACATTCCGGGCTTAACAGGGTTTGGTCTTACTGCCACAACTGAGCTATTGAAATTTCTGACTATTTTTGGTAGTGGATCCCCCATTCAGGGAGTATTAGTGATTGCCTTTACCTGTAGCCTAGTTGGAGCATTATTTGATCTCTACGCCTGCGCCCGCTACCACAACCTGAATGATAACTAAGGACAATCGTACTCAAATTTGTTCAAACTCCCCTGAGGTATTGGGGATATGGTTGAGATTCAAATTATCTATTATTTATATCTGTACGGGAATTAGCCTAGTGGTTTAGGAAGGGAACCGAACTCAAAGACCTTTTCGGGGTTGATAGATTGATAACAGGTTAAATCAAATCATCCAAGCGGTGACGTTTCGCTAACCGTTAACAATCCTCAGTATGGGTGAAAAAAGTGGATCTAAACCGTAAGGATATGTCACTAGACGGAGGCAAACGATTATGGCACTTATTCGTTGGGACCCTTTCCGAGAATTCACTAACTTACAACGGGAAATGAATCGGCTATTTGATGAATTCACCCCATTTGAAGATCGTGGTCTGAAGGGAACAAGTTTTATGCCAGCGGCGGAACTGCAGGAGACAGCAGAAACCCTGGAATTAAAGCTTGAGATTCCTGGGATAGATTCTAAAGATCTCGATATTCAGGTGACAGAGCAAGCCGTGTCTATTAGTGGTGAGCGTCGGTCTGAAACTAGTACTGAAGAAAATGGGATGACACGTTCAGAATTCCGTTATGGTAACTTTCAGCGGGTGATTCCCTTACCAACACGGGTTCAACACGATCAGGTTAAAGCTGATTACAATAACGGCATCTTGAGCCTGAGTTTGCCCAAAGCAGAATCAGAAAAGCAAAAAGTCTTTAAAGTTAATCTCAATTAGTGTTGGGGTTAATAGCCTAGTTCAGTTAGTCGATAAATTGCTGGTTTGATCAGCGGATTTTTATGGCTAACGATTTCGTAAGCATTCAGCACTCAGCCGTCAGCCGTCAGCTAAAAGTCCAAGTAACTCAGCATTATTCCAATGCTTACCTGTTTTTTTCAAAAGCTGTTCGCCTAGCGTGCGTGGCACAGGCTTCGACGCTGAGATTTAGCTCATTAGCTGATACGCGACACGCTGATAGCTGAATGCTTACACGATTTCGTCAAACCCCAGCGGTGTAAATAAAATTCATAAAGATTGACAGTAAACTTTCTAGTGGAAGACTTGACCTGTCAATCTTTTTATAAGCATTCAGCTATTACCACTTAGATTTAAGGTAAGATGGAATATGATATTTTGTAATATCATGTCCGGATAATTAGTGATAAAACACCATTACCGATTAAACCTTACTCCTTTACTTCTACCTTCTGCCTTCTGCCCTCTGCCTTCGATTCGGGCAAGCGTGTAAGTATTCAACCGGACATGATATAAGTGGCTGCTTAAGCTAGCTCGGTATAGGGTTAGTAAACAGCTAGAGAAAATGTCGCAGAGTCTACCAAAAACTCCTGGGGGGGTGACATGCAAGCTGAAATCCTTACTGGGTAAAAATTTCAGCCGATAATTCACAAAAATATACATTCTGTTTTGGGCAAACATTGGACGTAGTTATAAGGGTTTGAGCTTCCAGAAAATGAATTGAGGGTTAATTTCCGACTGTATCTTCCATGATACCATTGGCATCAAAGCCTTATATAGTAAGCTTTTTGGGGCTCATGTCACCCCCTCAGCAAAAACTCTTATTATTTGTTATAATTAAATTAGGGTAACACCGACAGGGATTATTATGTAACTTAAATTAAAGCCGAAAACCAAGGGTTTAATAGTTGCGCTCTCTATCCCGGTGGAACCAACTTTGGGGTTGACATTTTTATGGCGCTCGCGGGATATTCCGTCAGAGCTTTGGGAGATACCCCCTGGATGTGAAAGCATCTTGCATTGGCGAGCCAGAATTTGCCTTTGGTAGATTTTGGTAGCTAAAAAGTATCGGAGTATATCTAGACTCATCCTTAAGAGCAATTCCTCTCTCGTTATACCCGTAGGGTTAGCGAGAGAGGAATTGCGTCTTTAACGATAGATGTGCGCTTATTGAGGGTGGTCAATGACCCACCCGAGACGTTCGCGTAGCGTCGGCTTTGCCGATTGGAAACAGATGCGCCTATACGAGCGAAGTCCAGTAAACTGGCGGCGCAGCAAAATCGGTAGACTTTGAAGTTACCGTAAGGATAGTGGAGTCTTTATGGTTGGCAGGTTATGCAGAGAAGGGTAAAAATTTATTAATTAAGACTCCACTATCCTAAGGTTTCGTCTCTAGGGAAAAGATGACAGGGCAATGGAAGGCCAACCCTCGAATCATGCATTACATCAAGACTTTTCTTGAAACTCGACACATGAGAACCGCAGGACTTGCGGGGATAGTCTGGGTCGCGAACGTAAGACCATAAAACCCCGCTTAGGGTGGAGGCTGTTGCATTGAAGCACCAAACCAAATCGTGAGGTTTAGGAATCCCAGCTCCTTTGGAGCCGCTACGCGAACGTTATAATCTTTGATTTAACGATGGGAGGATGTCAAAAGCGGCCTCTTGACCGTAGGAAATTTCTACATGGTGTCCATCAGGATCCCTTAGATAGGCTGCGTAACCAGTTGGAGGACCATAATCCTTAGGTCCGTCAAGTAAACAACCCTCTTTGCGAGCAAGTTTGCAGAGCTGATCCACTTGTTCGCAACTGACACAAGCAATACCAATATGACTCGGGGGCAAGATCGGCTTGGCCTCTTCTTCCTCAAGTAGAGCTAGGGCAAAGGGTCTAATGTTGTCGGACATCCAAACTGTCCCTGGTTCTACGCGCAAGCGCACTACTGACATCTGACCATACTTAGCGTAGAAAGCAATACTGGCATTAAGGTTCGTAACAGCTATAGCTAAATGAGTGAAGGCTGTTGTTTTAGTCATTGCAGATTCTGTAGTTTTATTGAGACTGTCCAAAACATATTGAGCAAACACGGGCAATCCAAAGTCAGGTCGATAACCGTGAATGGCATCAGGAGCAAGCTGCTTCATTAGGAAGACTATCGCCCCAGTTACAACTTGACCAGGAACTAAAATCGGGCAACCCGGTGGGGTAGGAATAATGAATGTAGATGAAACCAGTTCTCGCCCAGACGCCATTATCTCATCTATTTCATTGTCTAGCTTCAGGTATTCTATTTTTTCTTCGTCCAAACCCAGGAAGTAGGCGCTCCGTAGGTTCCCTTGCCCAGTTGCCGGGTGAGAACGGAAGCCGGAGTAAAACTCGCTGAAATGAGGCAAAGAAGGCAAATTCAGTGTTAGCTGTTGCAGCTTGTTTTCAAATAATTTGATTTCCACTTGATTGTATTGGCACAATTCCTGCTCCAACCCCTCAGCAATTTTATGCAGGCAATCAAGCAAATATGTTACCGAACCCCAGGTTGTCCCGATATTAGTCATTAATAAAACCGTATTGAGGGAAACCTTGTTAACCTGAATATTAAACTGTTCCATCAGTACAGAATTTTGGAAAGTATAGCCATCGATGCCTGTCTTGCCAATGTACAAAGTCAGCCGCGTGGGGTCGAGAACAAATTCATCATCCTCCCAGGCTTGCTCGATACACTGGAACTCTACTTCTGGATCTTCCTGAGTTTGGTAACTTTTCAGACCTGATGGGCGATAGGTTTCCGGAATCAACTCTTCAGGAGTAAGTATCTTGAAGTATTTTCCTAGCAATGGATGAGTGTTAACCTTCTCCCGCACTATCATTGCCATATCAATCTGGGAATGAACCAATTTGAAGCCTTCCAAATCAACTTGTCGCCGCGCTAAATCCAGAGAAGCCAGAATTTGGTAATTGGGGGAGGTGGTGGTGTGGGTCATGTAAGCCTCTAGAAAATCAATTTCCGACCTACGGTTGAACTCCTCGTCCCAGATGTGAATCATGGATGATTGACGCATGCCAGACAGAGATTTATGTGTTGATTGGGTTGAGTACACCCGAATCTTGACTTGATCTGGATCGGGTAAGAGGTGCTGGTTCAGCCAGGTGTCATCATCCTCTGGGTCAAGCCGATCAAATTGTTCCTTAAAGGCTGCATACTCCTTTCGGTATTGGGGACTGTGATAGCGAGTATGAAGGTCAGTGGCAGCTTGCATTGCTGTACGTTCTCGATAGGTTGAGGTGCAACCAGCAAAGGCAAACCAGGCTTCGTCCCAGAGGAAAACCAGATCTGGCTTGATTGCCAGTATTTCTTCCATGACTCCCTTAACGTTGTAAACAATGCCATCAAAGGTACAGTTTGTGAGTAACAGCATCTTCACCTGCTCCAATTGCCCCTCCCGCTTGAACTTGAGCAATTGTTGCTTGATTTCCTTTAAAGGCACAGCACCATAGATACTATATTCTTTGAGGGAATAGGCATTGAGGTAAAGGGGTTGAGCACCTACTAAGACGATGCCGTAATGGTGAGATTTGTGGCAATTCTGGTCAACCAAGACAATATCACCTGGGCTTACAATTGCTTGCAAAACAATTTTATTGGCAGTTGAAGTCCCATTAGTCACGAAAAAAGTTTGCCTAGAACCAAAGCTTTTCGCTGCTAAATTTTGAGCCTCCTTTAGGGGACCAGTAGGATGTAGTAATGAGTCTAATCCTCCACTGGTTGCTGAAGTTTCTGCTAAAAATAGATTTTGACCGTAGAACTCTCCCATATCCTGAATCCAATCAGACTTAAAGATGGAATTTCCCCGGGAAATGGGCATGGCATGAAATACCCCTGTGGGTTCTTTGCTGTAATTTCTTAAGGCATCGAAGAAAGGGGTTTCGTAACGTTTTTCGATGCCTTGAATAATACTTAAGTGTACTTCAAGATAGTCTTCCTGATTGTAGAAAACGCGGCGGAAATTCTGATTCGTATCAGCATCCACATCAACCACGGATACATCGCTCAACAAGTATAAATCCAACTCTGGACGTAACTTATGTATAATCGCACCTAAAGTAAGACCTCTCGGTTGGTAATATTCCCCAGCTAATTCAGCTTGTTCTAACCCACTCATGTATGTTTCGAGCAGTGACAAACAGTTGTTTGAACGCAGGGGAAAGTCGTAGCCGATAACACAGCATTGAATGCTGTGATTCAACATCAAAGCTGTTAGGGCATCCTCAAAGTTAGAAATGACGATGAGCTGATAAATAAAATTGTCTGTTTTCGAGGCTATTTCTGCCAGTTTTTGGCGTAATTCTTTTTCTTTTTCCGGTGTCATGTCGTCTTCGACAAATAAGACGGTAAAATCGAGTTGATTAGAGTTTTGATTGTACTTATCGACCGATATAATTTGCTGTCCATCTTTCTGTTCGCTTGCAAAAATCTGATCCATGTATGCTTGGGCATACAGTTCAGCACGGCTAGACATCAAACGTATAATTTGAGTCACTTCCCAGGAAAGTCGGGAATATTCCTGGCGCTCAAAGTGCTGCTGCAATCGTCGAAATGCATTTATCCCTGGAAATTTCCAGTAGAGTTCGATGGGTTCGAGAATTTTGAACCCAGCTGCAATTTTTTCCTTTAAGGTGGAGATATCCTGGCCACAGGCGTGAAGAGATTGCAAGCGGTCTGTTGACAATTTCAGTTGGTTCCAGATGTCAACACGCATTGGTAAGGTATTTTTATAGGTGCTGATATACAAGCAATCAAGAATGCGAGTACATGAGTTTTTGGACACAGTTATATTGGATTTAGTTATTACGTCTGTTATTATATATCAATTGGTATTATAGCGTTGTAAGCATTCAGCTATCACCCAAAGGCCAAGGCCAAGGCTGATAGCTGAATGCTTACCCTATTGATAATGTATTGATAATGTCTCAATGGCTGAGAGCTAATAGCTTAATAATGCTGACTACTCTTAGATGCCAAACTCGCCACCACTTTAACTCCAAATTCTTCTTCAAATACCGATTTTTTATAATCCAAATTCCACAGTTCCAAAGCACAATCATCATTAGCAAAAGCTGGAACTAGATATAGATGAAGTGCTTTATCATCGGAGCGATAATCCGACTTAACATGCCGAATTGCTCCAATATGTCTACGGTCTAAAGCAACAGCTAACCGTAACAAAGCACTGAGCTGACTCACCAACAGCCGATGCTCTTGATTGGCCAGATTATTGTAATTCTCATGCTTTTTCTTCGGAGGGCTCTTGCGATGGTAACGGGCCAGATTAGCAATGATTTCAATTTCTGGCTCCAGAAACCCCAACAGTTCAGCATTGCGAATTAAGTAATAAGAATGCTTGTGGTGGGACGAATGACTAATATACACGCCACAGTTGTGTAAAACTGCTGCTGCCCAAAGTAATTCCCGTGCCTGTGTTCCCCAATTGTGGAGTTTTCCTTGGGTTTGGTCAAATAAGCTCAGGGCAAAGTTAGCCACCCGCTGACTATAATCCAGGTTGACCTGATATTTCCCAGCCACTGCGATTACACTCCTTTCCCTGACCTCATCTTGGTAGCGTAGCCGGTCTTCAATCAATCCATGGGTAAGCATCCAGTCAACGATTAAGCCTTCCCGGAGTGATCGTCCACAAATTATGATCGACTCCATTCCCAGAAGCTTCATGGCTTCTAATAAAATGATTGTGCCAGCAACAATAATTTCTGAACGCCTCTCGGACATCTCTGGCAGGGTTGAGCGTTCAGCCAAACTCATAGCAGCTAAGCGCTTGAGCATTTTTTCCAAATCTTGACGAGTCAGCTCATAACCCGTTAGGGGATTAGGTAACATACCCAGATGTTCATAGGCGTGCATCTTGGCTAGGGTCTCAATAGTGCCAGATGTCCCCACTAAACGAGGCTGTTCACTGAGTTTCAAGTTACCCTGGATGTCGTCAACAGCTCGCTCTAACATTCCCCTGATATAGGCTTGCAAATAGAGAAACTCACTTTGGCTGATGGGGTCTGTAGTTACAAACTCCTTTGTAAGACGAACGGCTCCTATTTTTGTGCTACTTAGGGAACGGGGGTTGTGACTATCCCCGAGGATCAATTCCGTTGAACCACCGCCAATATCAATAATGATATGGGGCTGGTTGTTGAATTCCATAGCCGACAACACACCTAGGTAGATGCGTCGTGCTTCCTCCTGACCAGAAATTAGGTTGACCAATAAACCCAATTCTGTATATACCTGCTGTAAAAAAGCCTGGCCATTCCGAGCTTCCCGCACAGCACTGGTTGCTACAGCAACGATGTTTTCAGCATTGAGGCTGGCTGCCAGTTCCTTGCAGCGTTGTAGAGTTGCGATCGCTCTGTTCATGGCTTCGGGGGTCAACTCACCGGTCCGGGGGTTGCAATTTCCTAACCTGACCGTGTCCTTTTCTTTACCAATAATCGTGAATGCCGGGAGTTTGGGATCAATTCGCACTACCACCATGTGAATGGAATTGGTACCAATATCGATGGCAGCAATAATGCGCTCTTGCTCTTTGTCAGGAGTGGAAACATGTAGGAAAATGTCTTGGGTCAGTGAGTTAACCATATTGATGTATCCTGCTTACAGATATCAACCCGAAACCTATCAATAACGATATCTTTAAGGAGACTAACAAAAAATAGGCACTATCTCCTATTGTGAAATTCCTCTGATTCGAGGAAACAATCCGGAAAATTACCTACAAACAAAATTACCAACAAACGAGTCACCATTCCTGCTATGCTTACCCAGCCAAACCCCAATCCCATACCCACCTGGCTAGCCATTATGCGACTGTTGCGATGGGACAAGCCAACTGGACGATTGATTTTAATGGTGCCAGCACTGTGGGCAGTTTTTTTAGCAGCCCAAGGGAAACCACCGATTCCCCTGGTTAGCGTGATTATTCTTGGAACCTTAGCCACCAGTGCTGCTGGCTGTGTAATTAATGACGTTTGGGATCACAATATTGATTCCCAAGTGGCGCGAACTCGCTCACGCCCTTTGGCATCCAAAGCCCTATCGGTCAAAGTTGGTGTAGTAGTTGCCTTAGTTGCTATGGTCTGCGCTGGGGTGATTGCCCTGTATCTTAATGCTTTCACCTTTGGGCTTTGCGTGGCCGCTGTACCAGTAATTGTGTTTTACCCATCTGCCAAGCGAGTGTTTCCTGTACCGCAACTGGTTATGGCCATTGCTTGGGGTTTTGCTGTACTGATTAGTTGGAGTGCCATTACTACTACTCTAGAACCAGCTACCTGGTTACTCTGGGGAGCAACGGTACTTTGGGCATTGGGATTTGACACAGTCTATGCCATGCCAGACCGGGAGGATGACCAGAGGATTGGGGTGCGCTCTAGTGCCTTGTTTTTCGGTAAGTATGCTGCTGATGCCGTAGGTGTGTTCTTTGCTGGTAGTGCTAGCTTGCTTGCTGGCCTGGGAGTTGTGGTGGATCTCCAACTGGGCTTTTGGTTAGCGCTAGTGATAGCGACAGTAGTCTGGATTTGGCACTATACTAGACTACGAAAGCCCAATCATCCCACATCTGTCTATGGAGATATTTTTCGCCAAAATGTCTGGATTGGCTTTGTGCTACTGGTCGGGATGATTATTGGTAGTAATTAGGGACTTGCATCTAAAAAAAATACCAATTAAAGTGGGGTGGGCGAAGTAATCTCAAGAAAGTTGCTAGTTATTCCGTGAGCATTCAGCAGTCAGCGGTCAGCCGTCAGCTTATTTTATTCAAAAGCTGAAAGGTAAGCATTCAGCCGTTGGCCTTGGCCGTTGGCCACGCTACGCGAATGGCTGATAGCTGATACGCGACACGCTGATAGCTGATAGCTTACGTTATCCTGATAACTTTTAGCTTTTGATACCAATAATCGAAAATTGAGTATCTAGGAATACTACTATTTGGTGTGTGGAAGGGATTTTGAGGTAATTTTTGATAATTACTCACTGATAACTAGCAACTGAGATAATCTAATCTAGACCTACCCTACAAGCTAAAAACTGGTATTGTGTTTCTTGGCTAGTCTTTTATTCCTTTGGAAATTGCTAACAGTTAATTGTTGATTATCTGTTTTGTCTGGGAGCATGTCAGTTTTGTTAATCCCTGATTCAGAACCCCCTAAATCCCCCTTAGTAAGGGGGACTTTTGAATCTCAATCTCCCTTAGTAAGGGTAAA
>NZ_GL890882.1:1628-3553 GCF_000211815.1 Moorena producens 3L | reverse complement strand
TATATACCATAATTACAAAGGTGACATGTACAAAGGTGACATGGTTCCGTTTTGCATGTTCCCTGCAAGCCTTTTGCCTAATGTTTCTTTCAGAGAAAAGATGGGAAACCTAATAGTGTGCAATTGTTAAAATAGTCCGAATGGGCTAATTTCTGTAGAGGTTAAAAAGCATGAACATCAAACGATACCAGCTATCAATTATCAGTGCCTGTTTGTTTGCTCTCGTCAGCCCAACCGTGGGTTATTCCCAAGAACCTGAGACTATCCTCCAAAAACCTGGAACTATTTCTGAAGAAGCTGAGACTATTCCTCAAAAACCCTTGACTATCCCTGAAGAGGCTGAGACTATCCTCCAAAACTCTGAGATTGGCTATACACCAGAGTTTGTCAATTTTTACATGGGGCAATGTGTTGGGACTAAGGGCTCAGAGGCTCAGGCTTTTTGTCAGTGTACCATTGATAAAATTCAAGAAAAATACCCCTATGAAGAGTTTCTAAGTATTGGTCTGGAAATTACTGGTGGTGCGGAACCTCCTGAAGATTTCAATAAACTGATTAAGTCCTGTGAAGCTGGGAATTAGTAATTAGACATCATAGGTGAAAATTAGCGATTAGCCGTTGTTATGTCAAATTTATGGCATTGCTGAGGGGCGGGATAAATATCAGTGGGGTGGGCATCCTGCCCGCCTGGGAATTGTAACGGGCAAGATGCCCGTTTCACAGCCAGATGCCCATTCCATCAAGATGCCCGTTCCATCAAGATGCCCGTTCCACAGCCAGATGCCCGTTCCACAAAACTATTAAAATAAAATCATCCCGCATTTATGCAACGCCAATTTTTTTCTGGCTCTTCAAACGAATGAATAATCAAATATAGAGACATATTGGATACTTTGTGTTACAAAAACTCGCACTTGGACACGGATGGCATAATAGGACAAATTAGGTTTTTTAAGAAAAAATAATTAACATTATTAAAAAAAATCACGTAGAATGAAGAGATAAAAACTATGCCAACGCCAACAATCTGAATTGCCGAAAATTTAAACGGTGAAGCTTGTATATTCCTTGGAGGAGACTTAATTATGGTTGACTGTAGTTTTTCTTTAACCTCCTTAAGTGCTTCTAGTGCCTGAGTTGCACCGGAGTAAGGCTCAGAATAATTGTAGTGTACCATTTTATCTAAAACTGCTGCTAGTTCATCACTGACCTTGACTTGGTTATTACGCCAGATTATTTTGTTATTTTCATCCCATTGTAGGGTGTTGGGCAGTTCTCCTGTAAGTGCTTGGATTCCAATCATTCCCACTGCGTATATATCACTACTGAGGTTAGGATAACCCTTGGCTTGTTCAGGAGCCATGTAGCCTGGTGTGCCAATCCTAACAGTCGGTGCTGTAGGCTGGTTATCAGGTTGCAACTTTTTTACGGCTCCAAAGTCAATCAGAACCACTTTGCCATCTTGCTTACGTCTCATTAAGTTAGACGGTTTAATGTCGCGGTGGATAAGGTTATGCTGTTGAATAACTTCTAATGCCTGTAAAATTTGTTGTAAAAGCTCTATAACTAATGTTTCACTAAACGTTTGCCCTCTCTCCAATTCTTGGCTTAGATCATGTCCTTGAATATATTCCTGAACTAAGTAGCGCTGACCGTTTTCTTCTAAATAAGCCATTATTTGCGGAATTAGGTCATTTTTGGCTAATTCTTGCAAAGTTTTTGCTTCTTCTTCAAATAATCGTTTGGCTATCTCCCACTCAGAGGCGTCGGTAGTCTCAGGCTTCAATTGTTTAACTACACAGTCGGGAGAGCCCAGTAAATGTTGGTCTTCTGCTAACCATGTCTGACCGTATGTACCTTCGCCAAGTTTGTCGATAATGTGATAGCGTCCGCCTATCGTTTTTCCTAACATCAAATCCACCCTA
>NZ_GL890882.1:0-1533 GCF_000211815.1 Moorena producens 3L | reverse complement strand
CAACATTGATCCAGGTGCTGGGTTACTCTTCGAGAAGGCTGACGCTCCTTAGGTCGCGATCGCTTGGCGTCACACCTACGTTCCAAAAGCCCAGCCCACAAAGCTGATCTGCTCCCAGGTTGCCTCTATATCCCCTAAAACAACCTTACTAACTCTTTAATTTAAAAGTAAGTGAGCCTCTAAAAAGTAAAGAATTGTAAACTTTAGTTGCCGCTGATTCCACTCTAACTATATTATTAGTCGCGAAGGTTGACGAAAGCTTTAGGTTAAACCCTTGTAAAATTTTCGGATATCTGCTCATGAAGAGCAACTTGTTCCATAGGATTACTACCGCTGCCATTACCGGAATTTCTCTTTTGGGCTTTGGGAAGACAGTTTGGGCAATTCAGGAGTTGCAATCTACTGAACCTGTTTGGGGAAGAATTAGCTTCACTGACACGCCCACTTGTCACTTAACTCAAGAAGCAATCTGTAATGAGTATCATTTCAAAACAATCTCAGGCTACGACATAGAATTAGAGGCGATTCCTGTTGCGGATTCTGGGGTGAATTTGAAGTTATATGTAGTTGATCCCAATGACAGGTTGCTGAAATCGATTGATCAGGAGGGAGTAGGAGAGCGAGAAAAATTTAAGGATGATAATACGGCTGAAACAGGAAGTTGGATAATCTTTGTGTCTTCAGTTGATAACAGCCAAGGATACTATCGAGTTGTTCTCAAGCTAACTGATAGCAATGGTAGAGTTATTCTACCGAATTATCCATCCTCTGAAGGTGTTGTTGTCAGTCATCAAAGAACTATTCCAGAAGTAAAATTTGAATGCAAATTTGATTACAATCAACAAGAATATGCAACTATTGCTGTTGGACTAAGAACTGGAAAAAGAGTCCCCCCAATAATGATTTGGAGGACTAGAGAATTTGGTGGGTGGACAGCAAAAAGACGATGTGAGTATGTAACTCAAAAATTAAACTATCGGTATGCTCAGAATGGCTATTACCTGAAGGGACTAGGTGTAACCCATGGCGTAATAGGTAGCTATGATCTAGTTTGTCTAGACTATTATCGCGTATCGTGTAATAGTACAAACCAATTGTTTACTCTTCCTTTTGGTAGGAATGTAGACGATTATACGAAACAACTTGAGTCTATTATCACGGACTTAGAAGGTAAGTCGAAAGTTTCCCCTATAGAGAATGGCCGCAGTCGAACCACAAAGTGGATTCCCCTTGCTCCTATAGAAGATTACTTAGAGGAAGATTCTAGCAATATACCTTCAAGACTTAAGCGTCCAGAACCTGAGCTACCAGTATGTGGTGAGTTTTGTTAATTTTAAAAGGAGAAGTATAGCATGAATTTAAAATTTATTGCAAAATACTTAGGAGCAGGTTTGGCTTGTTCTAGCTTCATTATAACAACTGGTCAATCTGTTACTGGTCAAAACTTATTAGCTCGAAGAACTGCTCCACAAATGGAATTTCGATGTGAATATGATGACGACGAACAAAAATATGTAACTACTGCTTTTGGAC
>NZ_GL890881.1 GCF_000211815.1 Moorena producens 3L | reverse complement strand
GATGGACTTATCTACCTACCAATTGGACGAGGCTAAAAACTTTTATGCTTCAACATTTCATTGGAAATATCAGGTCGATGAACCAACGCTGGAAGGTCCTTATCTCATGGCGCATTTGGGTAATCAATATGTAGCGGGTATATACGAATTACCACAAGCATTCAAGAAAAAGAATTTTCCCTCTTTCTGGATGCCCTATTTGAATGTCCAGGACGCCAACGCAACTGTATCCCAGGCGCTGGATTTTGAAGGCGTTTCCATTGAATTGCCTCCTACTACCCTATCTGATGGCAGTACCATTGCGCTCATTCGAGACCCACTTGGTGCAGGCTTCACGGTTTATGAAGGGGTTATTCCCAACAGACCATTGAGAGCAGGTCATGGTATACCGATGTGGTTTGAGCTTCACCTAAGTCGTTTACGTGAAGTGATCCCTTTTTATGAACAGCTTTTTAACTGGAAGGTTGACCTTATAGGTGACGAAAGTGAGGCCCTAATCTCTTTACAAGATGGAACGCCAATTGCCAACTTCTATGAATTACCGGAGGAATTCAGAGGAGGCTACGAGTATTGGATACCCACCTTTCAAATTGAAGCAATGGACCAGTACTTGCCCACGGTAAAAACATCCGGAGGTAGCTACGCTAGCATTTTTGGTGCGAATCGTAAATTGGTTTTTGACTCTCAAGGAGCTACATTCATCGTCACTACGGGTATCAGCTCCTGAATGACAGGTTAGTTTTTCACTTTTTGATTTAAGTCAAAAATACCTGTAACTTCTTTTTGAAGCCTTGTGTAAAGCAAAAAATAAAGCCGAAGACTCCTACAAAACCAACCAGGAGCATTCCAGGTAATCGGTTGACGATAGCTGCTTTAGAAGGTATTACTTTCCAGGATAAAGCTAAAAGTCCCAGTACTGCAAAGAAAAAACGCCAAAACGCTGCCACATTTGGCGTGACACTCTCGAACATGATTTTCCCCAAATGGAAATTTAATGCCCAGAAAATGATCGATAAAGAGAGAAACAGATAGCCTTTCAAAACGGTCGGGAAGTTAGTGATAAGGTACGGTTCATTAACCATAATCTGCGGAAATGGTTCCTTCCTGATTGAAGTATTATAAAACGTTGAAAATCCATGGTTGCAAAGAAGACTTACCAGCCAAAGCATTATATTCGAGAATACATCATTTAACCTTATCTCGACCTATGGCTGTACCTAATCCACCGCTGGACATGCTTCCCAAGAATTTGCCAATGCCACCCTCCTATGATACGCCAGAGCAGCAAAGGAATTATCTGAAAAAGAAGTTAACCGGTGCCTTCCGGATCTTTGGGAAATTTGGCTTTTCCGAAGGAGTGGCGGGTCACATCACGGTAAGGGATCCGGAAATGTCCGATCACTTCTGGGTAAACCCTTTTGGCATGTCCTTCAACATCATTACTCCGGATGATCTATTGTTGGTGAACCATGAGGGTGAAGTAGTGGAAGGGAAATACCCCGTTAATCTAGCGGCATTTGCCATTCATTCTCAGGTACATGCGGCCAGACCAGACGTCCTGGCAGCGGCTCATGCGCATTCTGTATATGGAAAGTCATTTTCCTGTTTAGGCGAAAAGCTAGCTCCTATCACACAAGATGCCTGTGCTTTCTACGAGGATCACGGCTTATTTGACGATTATTCTGGC
>NZ_GL890880.1 GCF_000211815.1 Moorena producens 3L | reverse complement strand
ACTTTTTTTCTATAAGTAATTAAGTTGAAATTAATCGACTAAATTCAAGGTTCATGAATCAACAATCACCTCATTCAATTTTCCACATCTCTGGTATCCAACAGAATTCGCTGATCAGGGCATGCGTCTTCGTTTTGTTATGTTGTTCCTGGTGCCTTGCTCCTTTATTTGCTCAAGATGCAATCCAGGTTGCAGGTGTATCAACTGTAGAATCCGTCCAAAGCGGCCCCTGGAGTTCTCCGGCTACCTGGCAGGGAGGCAGTATCCCTGGAGATGATGCCAGAGTACTGATCAGTCATGAAGTAACCGTTGATGGGATCATCACTCAAGAGATGAAGTCCATCAGAATTGCGTCCGGAGCGAAGCTTCAATACGCCACCAGTGTTAACACGGAATTGCGAACAGAGTATTTGGTGAGTGAAAAGGATGGTTCATTTGAAATAGGAACTGCCAGCCATAAAATTGACCCGGCTGTTACTGCAAGACTTGTTTTTGCCGAACGAGGAGGCACAAGTTTTTCAGAAGATCCCAATCGGTTTGCTCCAGGAGCTGTCTTTATGGGGTCCGTGAGGATGCACGGCGCAGAGAAAACCAATTGGCTAACTTTCGAGAAAACCAATCAACCTTTGAAAGACGCTACTCAACTTGTCCTGAATTCAGCACCTTCCGGTTGGCGTATAGGTGATCAACTGGCCCTTGCCGGAACCGACATCAATAGTTTCACCAGTGACGAGGTTGTGGAGATTACCGGTATTTCGGGGAATATCATTTCCATCAAAGATCCTTTGATCCGGGCACATAAAGCTCCTTCACAGGCAGCCGATCTCGATGTGCACCTGGCCAACCTTACCCGAAATATTGTGATCACTTCCGAAAACCCCAGTGTCACCTCTCTAAACGGTGAATTCCATAAGCCGAGAGGCCATATGATGTTCATGCACAATCAAGATGTTGACCTGAGATACGTGGAAGCCAACCAGATAGGAAGGACTGATAAATCGATCATTTTGGATGACTGGGACTTTGAAGACCTGGAGCGAGGGCCAAATACAGGTTCCCCTGTTCCAAATGGAGGCAGAAATCCAAGAGGGCGTTACTCTTTTCATTTTCACAGAGGTGCGGTAGACACCAGTGTATTCCCGGCCAAGGCATTTCTCCCCGATCCTGCTCATGTGGAGGGTTGTGTAGTCAACAATGATCCAGGTTGGGGTTTCGTCAGCCATTCATCCCGTGTAAACTTCATAAGAAATGTAAGTTATGATGTGGTCGGAAGCGCATTCTGCACTGAGTCCGGCAATGAAACAGGTTCTTTCATTGAGAACATTGCCATTCGAACCTACAATCCGGCAGAACCTATGACCTCCATTCCAAGGCCCAGGGAATCCTATTTTGAAGGAGAAGTCACCCAGGCTTTAGCAGACATCAGAGAAGGTCGGCAGGATTTCGCCTGGCAAGGAGATGGCTTCTGGTTACATGGGACAGGAGTAACCGTACAAGGAAACGTGGTTGCCGG
>NZ_GL890879.1 GCF_000211815.1 Moorena producens 3L | reverse complement strand
GCCAGAACAGCCACAAGTAATGCTTAATGTAGCTACTTGTCAGCGGCAACTTCAGGATTATCCCGGCGCACTGGCCACATTAAGTAAACTGATACGCAGAGATTCCTCAAATTTTTGGTGCCTTTAAATGCCGAATGTTTGTATTGGTGGAAATGGGAGATTATGAGAAGGCTTATCAAGAACTCAATACGCAAATTCATAAATTTCCAGGTCACTATGAGCTTTACAATTTGTTAGGGGCGGTGGCATCAGAATGTGAGCACTTTGAAAAAGCCATTCGGGCTTACCAAAAAGCACTTAAAATCAGACCAAACTCAGATGTTGCACGACATAACCTGGGGTTGGCGTACAGAAAAAATGGGGAACCGGAAAAAGCGCTGAAGGAGTATCAAATTGTTCTGAACAGCGGAAAACACAGTTATCAATTGATGCATAACCTCGGGGACACCTATTTTGATCTGGGGCATTTTGAGCAGGCGGCTACCTATTTTAGAAATGCGTTGAAGCACAATTTTGCAAGTGTGGAATCTCACATTGGTTTAAGTGAAACGCTTTGGCAATCTGGCGAAAACAAGCTGTTTTTAAACAGCTTTGAAAAAGCCGTTGCCAAGTTTCCTGAAAAATACAACTTGCTTTATGCCTATATTCGAAGGTTATTTCGAATCCAGCAATATCAAAAGGCCTTAGAAGTTCTGCAAAACAGACCTGAATCTCCCGAAGGCGAGCATCAATTCCTATTGGGGCGTTGCTGGTGGGGCATTAATATTCCTGAGCAGGCGGTCGCCTCTTTTAGTAAAGCATTGCAAAGCAATAAATTGTCCTATTCGGACCAGTTATTTATCTGTCGTAGTTATTTAGAGAAAGGTGCGCACAAAGAAGCTAAAGCCATCTGCTCTTCGATTCTTGCTACGGTCAGCCATCATACCGAAGCATTGGCATGGTGGGGAGTGTGCCTGCGGCAGGCAGGAGATCCACAAGAGGCGCAATTAAATAACTACGAACAATTGATTGGCAGTTATCAGTTATTGGATAAAACACCGATACTAACTTTTATAAAGCCTTGTTAGATGAGTTATTTAAAAAGCATCGCGCTCATGAACCGGTCAGGGATAATTCCACAGTCAACGGTACTCAAACCAGAGGGCATTTGTTTAAAAAACTCAAATACCTTGTTTACTGGAACTGGAAAAGCGGATCCGAAATCGAATAGAAGAGTATCTGCAATTCATGTCAGGTAAGTCTGACTACACTTGCTGGCCAGATAAAGAACAGTACGAAATATCATCAGCCCGGTCGATTAAATTAAACAGTGGCGGATATCAAAAGTCACATATTCACACTGGTAGCCAGTTAACGGGGATCTTTTGCGTTGCCCAAAATTACACAAGTGCTGCACAATCGTCTCAACCGGGAGAAATCGTTTTAGGTCAACCGCCATTGAGCAACTTACATCAATTTGAGATTCAAAAAGACTAAAACCAGAAACAGGACGGTTGTATATCTTCCCATCTTACCTTTGGCAGGCCATTTCAGTATTACCTGACGGTGGTCAACAAATCATCATATCGTTCGAAATTAACTCACCCAAATTTTCATAATGTAAAAATAGCGGATAAGCGATGAAATTTTACACAGTAAGTTGATGCATTTTAACTGGATTGTTTACAAGCTTTTGTAAACAAAGCTTTTGTGAGAGAAAAACTGTTTAATTGTTTCGTTAATTTACAATCTGTTACAGCTTATTCGAATAATAATTAATCAAATGCCTGATGAAATTCATA
>NZ_GL890878.1 GCF_000211815.1 Moorena producens 3L | reverse complement strand
ACACCAGTACTACCGGAGCAGCCACTAACCAACTGTTGGACACAAAAGGAGAAATAATTTCTGGTTCAAATGTCAGGATATAAGTGCTACCAATTATCGAAGTAAGTGCCATATAGGTAACAGTTGTGGGAATAATTTGCTTGGCTGGTCGACGGTATAGTATCGCCAGACAAAAAAACAACATGGTATCCGCTCCAGCCCCGAGTGTTGCGGCCAATGCACCACCGGCAATGCCCATTAAGGCCAGTCCCAAGATTGTCACCTGCTTTTCGTCGCTATCCCCTTTTTTATGTGACAGTAGCAACAACATGCCAGTAACAAGCGCACAAATGCTAAAGAGCAATTTAATTTCTGTATTGACTAATAACGGGCCAGACATAACCCATATAAACCCAACAATGGTGGTGGGCAACAATGCCAGTAACACCTTCCAATTTATATAGATACGAGAGAATATAAAAAATAAAGTCGCAGAGGTCATTCCAACTGATTGAATAAACAAAGAAAACACTTTGGCCTGCTCTGCTTCTATGGCAAAAAACTTTGAAAAAACCGGGAATGCTACTGCCCCTCCGCCCAATGGCGTGGATCCCGCAACGAATGAACCAAACACCATGACAAGCGCACTTGTCCAATAGTCTTGCCACACCACAAATAAGCCAAGATGTGACATAAAAGCCACCCATAGCAGCAGTAGACAGGCTACTAACAGGGAGAAAAATCGAACATTCAGTTTCATTATAAAACACTTCTCAACGCAGCAATTTTTTCGCTTTTTATCTCACGCATGAGATACAACATATTGTTATAGTTAAACTAATTGAGCAGAAGGAATATCCAATGTATCTTGCACTCTGACCTCTAACTCAGCTTGCACCAATGCATCCAACGCCCTGTTTAATTTAGCTTTACTTAGTTTACCCGAAAGCGATTGAATGTATGACCGCAAATAGAATATCCGATCAAGCGGTGGAATAACGTCTCGAGTAAAAAATGGTAAATCCAGGTCAGCCATATACCTTATCCCCAAAACAGGTAAGGGGCTGCACATTGGTTTGAAGTCTTCATTGTGTAATCCCGGACTTTGATTACCCATATAAAATTCCCCTAACATCAACCCCATGCCAACGAACTCTTCTTTATACCTGCCGTGAATTTCATCAATAATACGAGCCGCATTTTCACCTAGTTTTGGTAGTACAATAATAAATGCCTTGTTTAACGCACCAGCTCCCTGAACAGGCTCAGTTTTTAAGAATAATTCTCGATATTGCAAAAACATATTACCGATATCATCCACGGAGAGATCATTGTCGGTTATTTCTGCAAGCCACAAACCATCAGTTTGCAATGACGTGGGAATGAAAGGACATACAGAGCCTTTTCGCCCTAGTTCATGGTGAGGTCTGGCTAAAAAATTCTTTATCCATTCGCACGTTTTCCAGAGCGGTGAACCTTTAGCACTGGACTCCATTACTTTTGAAATAGGGCGCAACGAAACGATAGGTGAAGTACTTTTAAAAATCTCATCGGGAATGACTTTGCTGGCTACATCTTTACCATTAACGGGACAACCGTTTACTTTAGTACCAGACGACCTCAAGGTGTTCGCCGTTTTATTATCTAAATCTTTAATCATGATGTATCACTCAGCAATTTGATCTTCAGTAAGGGGCAATGAGGTTTGACAAAGTTCAGCAGTCATAGGTGATGCCATCCCCACCAAAACTTTTCTCTCTCCGATAAAGCTCTCTCTACCATGGGTAAATAGCATGTTATCCAAAAGCAACAGATCGCCTTTTTGCCAGGTGAATGACACTTTTGTCTCTT
>NZ_GL890877.1 GCF_000211815.1 Moorena producens 3L | reverse complement strand
GGACTGTTCTATCGGCAAGGAAAGTTTCCTGCCATCGCCACCAAGCACGACTACTACAAGGCTCTCGCCTATGCCGTCCGTGACCTGATGGCTCAGCGCTGGCTCAGTAGTGCGCGTACCTACACCATGGATGCGTCGCGCACCGTCTGCTACCTCTCCGCGGAGTTTCTGTTGGGGCCTCACTTGGGCAACAACTTGTTGAACCTCGATCTCTACGACGACGCCAAACAAGCGATTGAAGAGCTAGGCCTCGACTTTGAAGAATTGCTTGAGCAGGAGGAGGAACCGGGCCTCGGTAACGGAGGCTTAGGCAGACTCGCCGCCTGCTACATGGAATCCTTGGCGACACTCAGCATTCCCACGATCGGCTACGGCATTCGGTATGAGTTCGGCATCTTTGACCAAGACATCCGCGGCGGCTGGCAGGTCGAGAAGACCGACAAATGGCTTCGTTTTGGCAATGCCTGGGAGATCGCACGGCCGGAGTGGGCGGTCGAGGTCAAACTCGGTGGTCACGTGGAAGAGTACACAGACAAAGATGGGGTGCATCAAGCCAATTGGGTGCCCCACCAAGTCATCAAGGGAGTGCCCTACGATACACCGATCCTGGGCTACGACACCAACACCGCCAACACGCTTCGCTTGTGGTCCGCTCAAGCGACGGAGTCCTTCGACTTCTCGGCATTCAACTCGGGGGACTACTTCGGCGCCGTACAGGAGAAAGTCTTCACCGAAAACGTGAGCAAGGTGCTCTACCCCAATGATGATGAGACGGCGGGTAAACGACTGCGACTCACGCAACAGATCTTTTTCGTCTCCTGTTCCCTGCAAGACATGATCAACATCATGCGCCGGCAAAACATTTCGCTGAGCAAGTTCCACGAGAAGTTCGCCGTTCAGCTCAATGACACGCATCCGGCGATCGCCATCGCGGAGCTCATGCGCTTACTCATTGACGAGCACTATTTCCAGTGGGACGAAGCGTGGCACATCACCAAGCAGACATTCTGCTACACCAACCACACCCTGCTCCCGGAGGCCTTGGAAAAATGGCCGGTCTCCCTGCTCGGTTCGCTGCTGCCACGTCACCTCAAGATTATCTTTGAAATCAACCACCGCTTCATGAACGACGTCCGCATCAAGTTCCCCGGTGAGGAAGATCGGCTCGCCCGCATGTCGCTGATCGACGAGAGTGGTGAACGGTACGTCCGCATGGCCCACCTCGCCTGCGTGGGCAGTAAAGCGATCAATGGCGTCGCGGCCCTGCATACGAAGCTGCTCAAGAGCGACGTCCTGCGCGACTTTGCCGAGATGTATCCCGAGAAATTCAGCAACAAGACCAACGGTATCACACCGCGCCGGTTCCTCATGCTGAGCAATCCGCGACTGACGCATTTGATCACCGACCGCATTGGCAATCACTGGCCGAAGCACTTGGAGGAATTGCGGCGACTGGAAGAGTTCGTTGAGGACACCGGATTCCAGGACGATTGGCGGACCATCAAGCGGGATATCAAGGTGGAGCTTGCCCATCGCATCGAGCAAGAGAACGGCATCCGTGTGGATCCGGACTCCATTTTCGATATCCAGGCCAAACGAATCCACGAGTACAAGCGACAGCACATGAATGCGTTGCACATCATCGCACTGTACAACCGCATCAAGGAGAATCCCGATATCGATATGGTTCCGCGGACATTTCTCTTTGGGGGGAAAGCGGCGCCCGGTTACACGATGGCCAAACTCATGATCAAGCTGATCACCGCCATCGGGGATGTCGTCAACTGGGACCCCGACGTGCGGGATCGACTCAAGGTCGTGTTCCTGAAGGATTACAACGTCAAATTTGCCCAACGCGTTTACCCTGCCGCGGACGTTTCGGAACAGATCTCGACCGCCGGGAAAGAAGCCTCCGGTACGGGCAACATGAAGTTCGCCCTCAACGGTGCCCTCACCATTGGCACGCTCGATGGCGCCAACATCGAGATCCGCGACGAAGTCGGTGCGGAAAACTTCTTCCTGTTCGGCCTCACGGCTCAGGAGGTGTATGAGCGGCGCGCCGGCGGCTACCATCCCATGGGCTATTACTACGGAGATCCAGAACTGAAGTTGGCCCTGGACCGGATTACGGAGGGCTTTTTCTCTGGGGGCGATACCCAGCTCTTCAAGCCGCTTGTGGACAAGCTACTGCATGAGGACCCGTACTTTGTCCTGGCGGACTTTCGCGAGTATGCCGATTGCCAGCAGCGGGTCGAGTCGGCGTATCGCGACACGGAGCACTGGACGCGGATGTCGATCCTCAACACGGCCCGCGTGGGCAAGTTTTCGTCGGACCGTTCGATTCGCGAGTACTGCGAAGAAATTTGGAACGTGGAATCACGTCCGGTCGAGTTGGCGGAAACGCGTGAAGGCGTCACGAATCTGCGACTGAGCTTCTAAACGACGCGTCGGGAAACAACTCCCGCAGAGCTTCCCGCGGCGAGCAGCGCTACGTGCTCTTGGCAGCAAACCGCCCGGGAGCGGGGATTCGCGTAGCCCCAGAGGACACCCGCGCCGGCGACCAGTCCATCCGACGCGGGTGTACTAGGGCTTGTTCGGAGATGTTGCATCCCCGACACCCCGAGCTTTGTCGGTCTCGACGAATGCCGCAAGCATTTGGCGTGACAATCTGCCTTGGCAATCGGCCTTTTCTTTTGTCGCGCCATCTTTGTTCCTTTGCGGTAGAATGGGGCCACCAGTCTGAGTCACGTCGTCCTTCATAAATCGACCTGATTCGAATCGCGCGAGGCCTCGCACAAGGTGGTGTGGAGCTGCGCTCGCTGGAGGGGGCAGTTGGGAGACAGGAGGGCTTGCGTTGAACCAAGTGCAACGATTTGTACGGTATGGTCTGTGTCTTATCGGCTGGCTGGCCGGTACCGGATGGACAGCCGCTCAGGACTACGTAGTGCCCATTTCGGGGATCTCCCCGCTGGCGGTGGTCAGTCTCACGGACGAACGGGACACCGACGACTCCAGCTTCTTTGCGGCCAACTCGGACTACAACGACACCAGCATTAGCAGCAAGACATCGCCGATTCGGGTGCTGCCGGTGAACGGTGCGCCGCACTACGACATCTTCATTTATGACACCGGATCGCCCGCCCACATCATGGGCTACGGGACCACGACGGACTTTGCCATCGCCGATGCTGGCCGACGCGGAACCAACTTCACGCCCGTCGGTGGGGCGGGAGGCGAGTTCCTCGAAGCATCCAATAGCGACCCCATCGCCCTCTATGCGGCCGGTTTTGGCGCCATTCGCAATGCAGAATCCATGAGCGTGGACACCACGCAATTCCGCGGCCAGTACAACGTCTCGGTGCTCAACGGCGAATTTGACTTTGAAAACCCGGATGTTGAATTGCCGAACCTGATCGGCACCCCACTCGCGAGCCAATACACGACCGTCATCGAGAACAGCAAGCCACAGTTACACGTCATTGATGACACGCTGCGTAGGTCACCGGATATGCAACTACGCGACATTGGTGACATCGAACGTCCCCGGCGACGTATC
>NZ_GL890876.1 GCF_000211815.1 Moorena producens 3L | reverse complement strand
TCTGTGGCAATCCAACCAATGGTATTCTGAACCATGTTCAACACGTTAAGACGCCCCCCGGTCACCGTATTATTTGCTAAAGCCGGAATTGGGTCGACTTGCTCCATCACGATGGCTTTCATTTGCATCCCAGTAAGAAAAGGAGCTTGTGACCAGGTCAAAGCGATGGCTCCGGCAACGTGAGGAGATGCCATCGACGTACCATTAAATGAGGAGTAACCATTGTTAGGTATGCTGCTCAACACAGAAACCCCAGGAGCACCAAGGTCAACAGTAGTAAGGCCATAACTGGAGAAATAGGCCAGTTCATCATTGTGATCCGTTGCCGCGACCGAAATGATATTATCAACGTCATAACTCGCCGGGTACATTGGCCGCGTATCATTGTTACTACGACTATTTCCAGCAGCAGCAACAAATAATTGGTTCGCCTGATGGGCTTCGGAGATAGCATCTTTCAAAGCCTGACTAAAGGAACCGCCACCCCAACTATTATTGGTAAGGTGTGCACCATTGTTTACTGCATATTCAACCGCTTCTATCGCATCCGAAGTATATCCAGAACCGAAATCACTCAGGAATTTCAAAGCCATTAATTGCGTTCTCCAGGATACTCCTGCTACTCCAGTTCCATTATTTCCACGCGCTCCGACAGTACCCGCCACGTGCGTTCCGTGAGAATGACCATCAAACGGATCATTGTCTTCATTGACAAAATCCCAACCATAGACATCATCGATATAGCCATTACCATCATCATCTATACCATTGTCGGCAATCTCTCCGGGATTCTTCCACATGTTATCACGAAGGTCTTCATGATCGTAATCAATTCCTGTATCAATGATCCCGACAACAATGTTGTCACTCCCGGTGGTAATATCCCATGCTTCCTGTGCATCAATATCCGCGTCATCCGTTCCACCTGTTTGGCCCGTATTATGCATTCCCCACAGTTCATCAAATCTTGAATCATTGGGGTCTCCGATGGTTTCAACAATAAAGTCTGGCTCGATGTATAGTATTCGAGGATCATCACCATAATTCCCTATGGCTTCTTCTACGGTCATATCCTCGACTGACCATAATTCTATTCCAGTCCTACGATATGATTTCAGTACCTCTGCTCCCAATTCCTCTCTAAGCTCGGTCTGACTTTGACTCGAAAGCCCCGGTTGAAATTTGACGATCAGGCGTTGATCAGCGTAATTGGCTTCGGCCAGGTTTAAACTGGCCCTATCATCATCATATGTTCCTGAATTTGTAACTGAAGAAGCATTTATTTGAATACCCAATTCGAATTCAAGATCTGCCGCACCACTTGCTGCCTGATTAGCGATGTTTAAGGTTTGGGTAGTTGAATCTCCGTAATTAAGCGTAACTGCCACGGTATCCGTAAGGCTTCCTAGAATAGGTGGATTATACGGATCTCCTTTCAGGTTAATGTTAAGAGCACCCCGGGCATCGTTGCTTGTCAGGGTCAAAATTCCTGTTTTGTTTGCTACATCTGTTGGATTATAGAAAACATTGACTCCCAGGCTTTCTCCCGGAGCCCAATGAAAAGGATGTGCTGTCCACCGTAAAGTAGGATACGTCCGCAGATACGTTTGACACATTCAATTCATCGGTGCCCTCATTCGCGATCATTAAAATCAACGAATCAGATTGATTTACAAATATTTCTCCGAAATCAAGAAGTGTGTCGCTAGCCACTAACTCAGGGATACCCGTTAACTCAAATACCACGGGAACCCGATCTTCCTTGTTACGAGGATCATTGCTGGTAAACTTCAACACAGATTCATAAGTCCCGGCAGTAAGTTTCTTGGAATTCAAGGATAATTCCAGGTTTACTATTGCTCCTGCAGCAAGGGTGTCGTTCTCAATATTCAACTCCAGCCATGAACCCGCATGTTGATGATGTAAATAATCAATGATCTGATGACCAAACAGCCTGTTATTGACACGGGTATAATCTCCACTGAATATTCCTTCGTCCCCCACCGCTACGATGTATCCCAGTCCTAATTGACTTGCCGCGGAGAATACGTCGCCATTATTTGTATTGACCAAAGTTCGCGCATTTCCCGAAA
>NZ_GL890875.1 GCF_000211815.1 Moorena producens 3L | reverse complement strand
TGACTGAACTGCGAGTCGTAGATCACAAAGTCGCTGATCTGACCGTCGAAGTGATTCCAGGTGGTGAACGGATGCTCTTCACTCCGGCCCCAGCCGTTGGCACCAATCACCAGGTTCTGCTCGTTGACGTCCAGTCCCTGCGTGAACTCATACGCCCAGTCCTGCATCTCGCCGTCCAGGTACAGCCAGAAACCGCCATCCCCAAACGTCAGTGTTAACTGATAGGACTCGCCGTCGCGCACCGTGCCTTCACCGGTGTACAGCCAAACGTCCGACTCCGCACTCTGGAACCGCACCTTCACACGGCCGTCCTTCACGAACGCTGTTAGGTCACCACCATCACGGTTCCCTGTGAAGTCCTTCGAGAACAGGGCGTGCGAACCCCAAACATCATCCGCCGTGAACTGCAGGCTGATCGTACCTTCGGTCAGTTCCAAATTCGGATTGTGGGAGATCTCGAGGTAGTCGTCCTCACCGCTAAAGTCCACTTCTTGCAGCACGGCCAGCACACCACCCGGCGGCAGCTCACCATCATCAATCAACGGATACGGAGGAGGGTCATCACCGGCCGAGACCGGGGTACTCACCTTCGGCGAGATCGCCTCGTCTAAATCACGAATATGGTCCACGATGCCATAGGCCGGGCCCGCATCCACCAGGTAGTCGCTCTCGACTACCAGATCGCCGAACACCGTGATCGTGCCCAGCTGATCTTTGTTGTGCGCACCGGCATTCCCCTGGTTCGACTGCACATGCAGGATCGAAGTATCCAGTACACCATCACCGTCGATATCCACATGCTCCAGCTTGTAGACATCCACCGTATGACCCACCACTTCAATCTTGTCGCCTTCAGCACGATTGAAGTCCCAGATCACTTCGTTGCCTAAACGATCCACCCAGTGATCGTGCACTTCGTTGTTCTCACCGGCCACACCGTGCCAGTGGATCATGCCGTTGTCCATCGTGTGCTTGAGGATCTTCTCCGGCTTCGCGTTGATCAGCACCTCAAACCGGAACGTGTCCGCACCCGAGCCACCAATCAGCACGTCATCCGCCACGATCGGTTGGTCGCGGTAGTACGTACCGCCTTCCCCAATCTCGCCGTCTGGATCATCGCCCGCATCGTAGTCCTGCGCAATCACCGGTTCCCGGCCATCACTGCGACTCACCAGCAGGTCATCCCCATCGCCGCCACGCAGAACATCTTCCCCATGGCCGCCGTTGAGCACATCGTTACCCGAGGTGCCGATCACTTCGTCGTCGCCGTAGCCGCCGTGCACTTCCGTCACACCGTGCTCACCCGCATCCAGCACGTCATTGCCATCGGTCCCCTGCAGTACACCATCGATCACCGTCGGTTCGGTTAGCGGCGGTGGCGGAGGATTCCCTGCCAGCGTGGAAACTTCGTCATGACTGAACTGCGAGTCGTAAATCACAAAGTCGCTGATCTGACCGTCGAAGTGATTCCACGTCGTGAACGGATGCTCTTCACTCCGTCCCCAGCCGTTGGCGCCAATCACCAGGTTCTGCGTATTCGCCTCCAAGCCTTGCGTGAATTCATACGCCCAGTCCTGCATCTCACCGTCCAGATACAGCCAGAAACCGCCATCCCCAAACGTCAGTGTTAACTGATAGGACTCGCCATCGCGCACGGTGCCTTCACCGGTGTACAACCAAACGTCCGACTCCGCACTCTGGAACCGCACCTTCACCCGGCCGTCCTTCACGAACGCCGTCAGGTCACCACCATCACGGTTCCCTGTAAAGTCCTTCGAGAACAGGGCGTGCGAACCCCAGATATCATCCGCGGTGAACTGCAGGCTGATCGTGCCCTCGCTCAGCTCCATACTTGTGTCATGCGTGATTTCTTCGAAATCGCCCGAGTTTCCCGTGAAGTCACGCGTGCCCGACCGTCGGAATACTTCTTGATCCCCAAACAACGGGTCACCCGCAGGCGGATCCGTTCCATCATCGTGATCCATGGGACGATCGTCAGCCACGTCCTGATAGATGATGCAGTCGGCGGAAACTTGTCCTCCCCGAACCACACCTTGGATTTCCGCAACCGTATCGAGCAAAGACTCTTGATCCGGGTCCAGATCCCAGTCACCCAGCGGGCTCGCACTCAGCAGCAACAAAGGTTCCAGCTGCTCGAATTGAGAAAATGACGTCGGGAGTTCGGTCGGGGTGGGCGACTCCATGCGCGCAGTCTTTTTGCACGCCACCCACCGCTCGAGAAGACTCGAGAGGAGGCTGGACATCTTCGGGGTAACTCCAAGGTGCGAGATCAAAAGCCATCTGAAACATACGTCAGGATTCTCGGGTTGCCGCAAGAATTCTCCACGGACCACCGCGCTCGTGGCATCGGCGCATCACGGCAAACGGATCCTCAGCCGACTGCGTGCTAAGTTTCCCTATAGAACTCTGGCTTAGCT
>NZ_GL890874.1:92312-170319 GCF_000211815.1 Moorena producens 3L | reverse complement strand
GTTTGGGGGCTCAGGTAACGACTCTCTGTTTGGGGGCTTAGGTAACGACTCCCTGTCTGGGGGCTTAGATAATGACACTCTTCTGGGTGGCTCAGGTAATGACTCCCTGTCTGGGGACTCAGGTAACGACTCTCTTCGAGGTGGCTTAGGTAATGACTCTCTGTTTGGTGGCTCTGGTAATGATACCATCGTAGGTGTCGATCCCACCAGTAGCAATCCAGGTGTTAATGAAATTGATATCTTAACCGGAGGAGCTGGTGCTGATACATTTGTGCTTGGAGATAGCAGCAATGCTTACTATGTTGGGCAAGGATGGTTTGGTTTCAATGATTACGCTGTAATTACGGATTTCGAATCTGGTACGGATACAATTCAACTCCATGGAGCAATCGGCGACTATATCTTTGGGGCTAACTTTATCTCTATGAATACTCCTTCCCTGGAGGTTATTGCTATAGTTACTGATACCTATACAACAGCCGATCTGATCTTTGTATAACGACTAGTACACGGTGGGGGAAACAACTGACTAGTTAAAATCTCCTTGATTTGATTAGTTTCCTGTTCTGTGTTTTCATCCTAAGGTGGGCAGTGCCTAGGCCGTGTTTTCAAAGTTTTCCGCAAGATTTAGATCCCCCCCAACCCCCCGCGCGGAAGGGGGGAGCCATTCTCAAAGTCCCCCTTTTTTAAGGGGGATTTAGGGGGATCTCCGAGTTTGAAAACACGCCCTAGTAATGCTATGGCTTGGTGAATTGGTCTGGTTCACTGCCCACCCTACATCAATTGTGATTAATCGTTTGGTGGGCAGTGGCTAGCCATGGGCTATGGCTTGGTGAATCGGTCTGGTTCACTGCCCACCCTACATCAACTATGCCAGGATTTTCTGAAGAAATTTCATAGTGATTAAATAGGTTGGCTTCACACCTGTTGTTCCCAATCCCCCGGAAGCTAAGGTGCTGCCAGTCAACAAGGGGTTATCAGAAGCATAGTAAGCATAACGCAGCTTTACCTTATCATCAATACTTTTACGGATCATAGAAGCAGCTTGAATTGCCTTTTGTAAGTGTGCTCCTTCCATCTCCAAGCCAATCACATTCCAAGATGAACTTTTGAAGTAAGCTAAAATATCAGAGTTTTGCAAAGAGGTTCCCATTACTGTCACCAACGCTCCTTCATAAATGGGAATTCCATCATCTTTAAAATCCTCACTCTTTAGCTCATTAACAAAAGGATAATTATCCGCTGTCCCCTCAAAAATGTGTGCCGTTGGTAGCATTAAATCTCCCTTTTGTCCCACCAATATTCCCGCTTTTCCCATTACCGAAATCGACTTCACATTAAGTTTTTTGGAGTGCCCGCTGGTTTTATAAGGTTTGAGTAATTCATCCATAATCTCAAACGCTTGTTCCCCAAAGGCATAATCCATTACCAAGATAACTGGCTTTTCTTGTTCAATTATGTTAGGATTAATTGGTAATTCAGGGGAAAGCAAAGGGAGGGGTAACATAGCAGTATCAAAAATTTGCACGTGGATATTTGTCCCAGCTCGATCGGCCAGATAAAACATCCCGTTTTGCAAGGCAAACTCCCTAACCTCTTGGTTTAGGTGGGCGTTTTCTGGCAAACTTAACTCACGGGCAATTTCCTCAATTTTTTTGTCCTGTCCCAAGGTTGGTTTCAGTGCTGATGGCGCAAATAAGCAATTCATCACGCTATGCAAATTCGCACTAATAATATGGAGTGGGCGCTCCCATAAGTTGTTTTCTAACAGAAAGCTTTTAATATCAGTTGCCCACTGCGCCCCGTGGATATGATGTCCAATCCGCTCCCGGAGTGTGGAACTGAAAGTAATTTTGCGATCGCGTTGGGATTGGACTTCTTCCATCGCCACTCGACCCAGCCAATAGATAATATCAAATAGACCATTATTGTCAGAGCTAGCCTGAGCAAGGCGATGGTAAGCGTGTTTGGTTTCTTCAAACGTACGTCCTAAAAGAGTACTTAAGTAAGAAAAAGCTCGATGCTGGACTTCCAGGTCTTCTGACACCAACGACTTAGGATTATCCGGGGATTGTTGACCTGTAACCATTTCTTCGAGCTTTATCCACTCTCGTGTCGGTTGACCTTCCTCCAGAGCATGGTCTCTAATTTTATTAGCTTCGATATAAATAAAAGTCAGATGGGTAAGAATGTCATAAATCTCGCTACGCCCTCGGGTAATTTCGATCAGCATCGTTTCTTGATCAATGCGGTAGCAATTACGGCGACGTTTAGCAGGAACAATTGTCTCAAATCCTGATTGACTATACCCTTCTGCCGCCACCAGTTTCACAAAACGACACATTTCCATGCCGCAGGGTAAGCGATCGATAACATAAACTAGACCATTCAATTCCACTTTCTGTGGGTCAGCAATGGAGCCATAAATTTCTGGTTGCAAAGTCAGCAACGCTTGCCTCAACGCTGCACCAGAAGCACCCCCCGGCTTGTAGTATCCTCGGATAAATAGATGTCGCATGATCACATAAATCCGTTCGATAGCAGCCCGAGATTCTTGAGCGCGAGTTCTTGGCGGAACCGGAATAGTCATACAGAGGCTCTGTTACGATTGCTAGGAATGATATCAAGTATAGTTGGGTCAATTACCCATTACCCATTACCCATTACCCATTACTTAATGAATTGCTGTCTGTTCGTGCTGCTTCAAATCCTGCACCTGTTGTTCCAAAGTAGCAATGCGGTCTATCAATGTCCGAATTAGCTTAGCCTCTACATCGGGCAGTTTGTCCTGTGCCAGGATAGCAAAAGAGTACTTCTAGCCAATTTCGGGCAGCGGGGTCTCTTGTGAAAATAACGTCGATATCTGCCCAAAGGGTTTGCCACCAACCAAAAGCCAGGGAGGAAGTAGTAGACCTAGAAGAAGCATCAGATGGTGCAGCGGGGTTTGTTGGTACATCAACGGTTTGGGATTTGCTACTGATGTCTTGGCTTCTAGTAAACGTAATAGGTTGTAGCATTGACATGTCTCCTGAATGACTATGACTTCCTGAGCTTTTGAGAATTATTTCGGGATTTAAGCAGGTGCATCTCATTAAAGCTGTTTTACTCGGTGGTGCGTTACGGGCAGCAACCTAACCGTGGTTACCGAGAAAATCCTCGGCCCCCCTAACGCACCCTACGCAAAATTTTCAAATATGAGATGCACCCATTGAACCAGGGGTGATTGGATCAAATCACGGTATTTTTTGACCATTTAGTCAAAAAATGACCAAAAAAAATTTTGCTACCTCTGAACCGATTATTCGAGTACAGACAAAGCTACCTCCAGAATGTCATCTAGATAAGAACAACTTGGATGTATTTTACCTCGGACATTGAATCCCAATATAACATGATGTAGAAAGCGAGCGAGTTGACGTGGATTAGCCTCCCTTGGCAACTCCTGAGCGGCTACAGCCCTCTCTAATGCCCGCTCCAAGGCTTTGTCCACCTGCCGGGTTAGGCACTGAACCATCTTAGCCACTGCTGGGTCATGGGGAGCCAACTCCATCATGGTATTGGCCATCATACACCCACGATATTTGGGACAGATAGCCTCAGAAGCCAACCCTCTGATTAGATTACGGATGTTTTCTAAGGGAGAGCCCGGTTCATTCAACCGTTGCTCAATGCAGCAGACTACGGTTTGTCCATAGTGCTGTACTGCCTCCAAAAACAGAGAATGTTTACTACCAAAGGTGTTGTACAGGCTTTGGCGTTGGATGCCCATGTGCTTGAGCAGGTCATTGAGCCCGGTAGCATTGTAGCCTTTAGACCAGAACAAGTCCATAGCTTTTTCTAGGGCTTCTTCCCGGTCGAACTCTAGCTTTCTTCCAACCATAGTTTTAGGTTAGCACAATTTTGACTATTGGGACTTAGACAAAAATCAAGCCCAAATATACCCCAAAGTGGCTTGATAAGAGGCAAATACCTCCTGATGGTAGGTAAGCCAATTAAAGAACCGGAAAGACATTGCAGTACGATTTGCATCCATTGCTTCTGTAAAGGTGTTCATTCGCGTAGGGTGGCCTTTGGCCAAGGTTTATTAGCCCATTGCCTTCTTAACCCCCCAGTAATTTGATGCCAAATGATAAAATTATAAGCACAATAAACTAAAAGAAAATGCCTTAGTAAACTGCGTTTATTCCTCACTTGATATTTTCGTAAACCTAACCAGCCTTTAGCTTCACGATAGAAGACTTCAATCCAATTCCTTTGAGAATAAGTTTGAACTATCCACTCTGGGTTTACTATTGATGACTCTACGTTAGTCATAAAGTAGTCGATATCTGGGCGTTGCTGATTCTGGGTATGGTTTTGCCCCCCTAGCCCCCCAATTTTGCGGTGCGACCCGTGGCGAATTTAATTCGCCGACGGAAAGCGCACCGGTGGGGGAATAAGACTTTCTTGCGTCCCCCAGCGAGGGATTGCTCGCTGGGGGACCCACGGGGGCTTGACCAAAACCAGATGATCGCGTATTCATTCCTTGATTCAGCAACGCCGATATCTGAGGCTCCTGGTGCTGAGTTGGCATTCATGACGATAGCAAAACTCTTTTCTCCTTCATTAGCTGAGATTTTCCCGGTGAAGGTAGCTACCCAAAGGGTTTTCGGCTTTTTTAGATTGAGTTTAACCGGAGTTAAGTCCTCTTTTGATAGGGACGCGCGCTAACTCGTCTAATCGAATTTATTGTTCTGTTTCTGTCCTTGACTCGGTTTTTATTATTACTTTGAGGCGCGACCCAAGGGCAGTTTACCTGCCCATTGGAACGCGCGCCTCTTCGGTTTTTGGCCAACCCTACTAAGAGGTTGTCTGAGAAGTCTCATTTGCTACATCAAAGCCCCCTAAATCCCCCAATTTTGGGGGACTTTTAGCCGCAAATTGATTCTTGTTCCCCCCAGAATTGGGGGGCTAGGGGGGCAAAATTCAGTATCAAAAAACTTGGGAGATATCCTCTAAATAGTTCAATCGTCTTTTTTCCAATTCTTTCACTAATGTTGAGTTATTCCCATACCCAGTATCAGTTAGTACCACTCCCGGTTTATATCCTCTGCTTAGACTTCTATCTACTAACTCTCAAGCGAGTTCAGGTTTATTTTTAAATTATTCGTCTTTTTTTCCTGAGGGCAATGAATTAGCGTGTTGGGACAACTCTATGTCTAATGGTAGGCTTTTTTTCGTCATACAGATGAGTGTAACCCATGACTATTCCATTGTCTGTTTTGCCAATTTCACCAATATACTGTCGGACAACGACCTTAGTAAAGTTACCACTTTTTCTATGCCCCGAATCATCAATAATTAAGTTTAATCCTCGTCTGATTTTTGTTTGGGAACACTTATGCATAATTTGTAACCGACGTTCATTCACCTCCTGGTATGACCGAAGACCCTGAGGGCGCAAGCCCCTGGATTCTATCCCGGAGACGAAACCTTAGGAGAGTGGAGCCTTTATGGTTGGCAGGCTATGCATAAAAAGGTTAAAACTTATTGATTAGCGATGCAGCGCGGTCTTGGGGGTTTCCCCCATGAGCGACTGCATCAAGACAAGGCTCCACTCTCCTTACGGTAACTTCAAACCATGGGGTTAGCCCGAACGGGAATTTATTCCCTAACTATTCGGGAACTTTAGCATCTTTGGATTCGGCAAAGCCGACGCTGCGCGAACGACTATAATAGTAAGTAAAGAAACTACACCAAAGGAGGTGATAATAGAGTGCTGGTAATGGAGTTCAAGGCTGTCTTAAAAGAGAGTCAGAAAGTAGCAATAAATGAAGCTATTAGGACAGCTCGCTTTGTCAGAAACAAGGTGCTCCGATTCTGGATGGATAATCCCGGGATTGGAAAGAAAGAACTCTATCGCTACAACACTCAACTAAGGGATGAATTGGAATTTGTTAAACATCTTAACAGCCATGCTTGTCAAGCATCTGTTGAGAACGTAGAACGCGCTATTAAACGCTTCTTTGATAACTGCAAAAAGAAAGTCCCGGGAAAGAAAGGATACCCTAAGTTCAAGAAACATTCTAGGTCAGTCGAGTATAAGCAATCTGGATGGAAGTTATCCCCAGACAGGAAGTCGATAAAATTCACGGACAAAAAGGG
Source organism: Moorena producens 3L (assembly GCF_000211815.1). Classification (GTDB taxonomy): domain Bacteria; phylum Cyanobacteriota; class Cyanobacteriia; order Cyanobacteriales; family Coleofasciculaceae; genus Moorena; species Moorena producens. Next base: position 164,175 of record NZ_GL890874.1, on the reverse strand, counting down.
TATTGGGCAAGTAAAGCTCAAGGGTACCTGGGACTTATGGCGATTCGACCAGAAGCTCATAAAGCGGGTTCGCATAGTCCAAAGAGCTGATGGCTACTACATTCAGTTTTGCGTAAAAGCAAATAATTCAGAACCGTTACAAGCCACTGGCTGTAATGTCGGCCTAGATGTTGGCTTAAAAGAGTTTTATACGGACTCAGATGGATATGCAGAACCCAATCCTAGATTTTACCGAAAAGGCGAGAAACGATTAAAGTTCTATCAACGCCGAGTTTCCCGAAAAAAGAAAGGCTCCGCTAACCGAAAGAAAGCGATTAATAGACTAGGCAGACAGCATCTTAAAATAAGTAGGCAGCGTGAAGAACATGCAAAGAGAGTTGCACGTTGCGTAATCCGGTCTAACGACTTGGTCGCCTAGGTCGATTTGAGAGTTAAAAACCTGGTTAAAAACCATTGTCTGGCTAAATCTATTAATGATGCAGGTTGGTACAAGTTTCGGGAATGGCTGGAACATTTTGGTGAAAAGTTTGGCAGGGTCACTGTTGCAGTAAACCCTGCTTATACCAGCCAAAACTGCTCGGCATGTGGTGAAGTAGTCAAGAAGTCGTTATCAACTCGAACTCATGTTTGTAAATGTGGATGTGAGTTAGACCGAGACCACAATGCCGCAATCAACATCTTAACGAGAGCCTTAAGTACGGTGGGGCACACCGGAACTTTCCTCAACGCTCGGGGAGACTCGACCTCTACTCTGCTTGGTTCCGACCTGGTTGAGCAAGTTGGATCGCGCTTTCCGAGAATCCCCTGGCTTATAGCCATGGGGAGTGTCAACAAGGAGCCTCCGTCAAGAAGTGATGTAATCCATGGTAAGTCACACCAACAGCATTCTCGGCGATCTGATCAAGGTTTTTTCTCTCACTTTCCCCCAATAATCCCCCGATGAGTGTGCCCTTACTCCCTTTTTTGAGCCTTTGTTTTGAACACCTCATCAAAGTGCTTACACCATCTCTCAAAGCAAGGTGGCATCGCTGCGGGAGTTGTCTGTTTGATCAGGATTGACCTCGACGTGAAAACTCGGCTTAGCAAGTATTATACCCTCAAAACACCTTTTTTATTGTTTAAGTCCCACTAGTCGCAGATACGGACAAAATGGATATCCGAAGCCAAATGGAAAACCAGCACTATGGATTCCTAGCTATTTTGCTGCTTCCGTTGCTGGAGCTTCTATTGAGGTGCTGAAAGAGTACATCAACAATCAAAGAAAGCCGTCCTAGAAGGACGGGGCTTCGGCAAAGCCGACGCTACGCGAACAGACCCATTTTTTTTGGTGAGATTAGCGGTAACATATAACTCAGTAAACTTAATTATGTTAACTTTTAAATAGGACAGTAATGACTAATTTAGGGGACAACCTAAAAAAAAGACGAGAATCCCTAAATATCACCCAGCGGGAAATCGCTCATGAATTGGGCGTAACCGTTACCACGGTGCAAAATTGGGAAGCGGGCAGGCATATCCCCAAACTGTACCCAAATCAGCTCAAGGCATTGTGTGACCTGCTGAAAGTTACCCTAGATGAATTGGCAAAGTGGGTAACTGATTGAACTGTTGGGATCTACCTAAAAAAAAACGCCCCATATGGGGCGTAACGCTTTCCTATTAACCTGGGACAGTGTCCCAACAGTTAATCAAAAACTAAAACAGGAGAGGATTATCGCCATTTTATTGGCTACTTGTTACAGCGCCTGTGAACCAAACTTTTCGCAAAACAATCAGAAAAAATTTTTGGGGGCAAAATCTGTAGGGAATCGGGAATCGGGAATCGGGAATCGGGAATCGGGAATCGGGAATCGGTAATCGGGAATCGGGAATCGGGAATCGGGAATCGGGAATCGGTAATCGGTAATCGGTAATCGGGAATCGGGAATCGGGAATCGGTAATCGGGAATCGGGAATCGGGAATCGGGAATCGGGAATCGGGAATCGGGAATCGGGAATCGGGAATCGGGAATTGGTAATCGGGAAACAATCTTGTTTAACCGATTACTATGACAACCGCAATCAGCGTGTTTTTATATGATTTGTAAACACAGGTATTGCAGAAATTTGCTTGCATACAAGAGGCAAAAGGCAAGATTGTCAAGAGATTCGGAGTGTTATTTTACAATAAAAAAATACCTCAATGGTTTACATCTCATTTGGAAACCATTGAGCGCGATCGCTAATACAAAAAAATGCCCTAAACAGGGCATTTTGTCAGTTGTCCTACGGAGTAGTGTTTAAAACGTTGTCTTTGTAGTGGTTGTGGTCCCTAAATGCCCACATCACCAAGAATTTCTGTCTTCCAAATCGCTAATTATGCCCCTAAGCAGCCATTTCTTCCATCATCATCGCCATTTGCTGCTTGGCAAGAATGTTTTTCATGTGCTTCTTCACCGTATTGAGGGTAACAAACAGTTCTGCAGCAATCTCTTTGTAGGAGTAATTGACTCGACGCAGTAACCAGACTTCTGCCTCACGGGCAGTTAAGCCATATTTCTGAACTTCAGCTAGGGCTATACTATGAATGGATTGACGTTGGTCTTCGAGGGTAACTATAATATAACGCTGCTCAGATATCCTCAGGTTGAGCCATCTAGCCCGAATCCGAAAGGTTGTGGAGTGACTCGTAGTAATCTCTGAATCTATAATTACAGATTGATGGGCATAGAATTCATCACTTTCTTTCAAGGCTTGGCAGACACGCCAGATTTCTTTAGGCACCACCGTAAAATGTTTGCTGTTCGGAGTAAGTTGCTCACAAAGAACACGAGCGGTTTCATTGCTATGAACCAAATCTCCTTGTGTATTCAGAATTAAAACACCGTCAATAAAACCTTCTAGTACTCCTTGCAGTAGACCATTGTCTAACTGTTGCACCTGAGGAGCGGATTTTTCTAGAGTGTTGGTGAGAGTATACATGGTCTGTTGACGCACTAACTGGATTTAAACTGTTTAGGTGTGCTTGACCCATTAAGAATTAAATTCGCCACGAGTCGCACCTGTTGAATCACACTTGGCTTAGCCATTTGTTACAGCACCTCTCAACCAGGGTTTTCGCAAAAAAATCCGACAAAAATTTTTTTTGGGCTTTTTTGCGAAAAACCCCCCGATCACTCGTGTAAATAAATACTGGGTGACTTTTGCCATTCCCCAACATTGATGCCTAAGATGTCTAGGGATGGTCAATACTGAGTCCAGTCTTCGGGCTGCCCTTTGTAGCGCTTCTCATGGGGAGTAGAGGTTAGTAGTTAGTGTAAGCATCTACCAACATAAACAACAAACTACTAACAACTAACTTGAGAACCGCTATCGATAGACTAATGCGTACTAAACACGATTGACCGTAGGTCACGCTACGCGATCGCATTTACAACAGGGACATAACCGATGAAAAATCTAGATCGAATACTCCGTCAGCTGATAGTTGAAGCATGTAATCATCCACCATTAAGTCTGGAACGTCGGCAAAAACTGAGCGAGGTACATCTACTAGTGATGAAATCCGGCAAGCTTTGGAAAGAATATAGCTCTTATTATAATGACGCTCTCCAAGAGATGTGGGAATATTGCTGTGGCCATCCTGAAGAGTATGACCCGACTATCAAAGGTGTGATTACTTGGCTCGACGATGAACTAAAAAAGCGACTGAGACGATTTCGAGATGCTGGCTATAGGCAACAGAAGCGGCAAATTACTGGCCTAAGCACAGAGGAAGGTAAAACTATTGACCCTGTAGATAGGGTACCAGCTGCTCCTGATCTACAGCCAGTTATGAAAATTTGGCAAAAAACCTTGGATTGGGTTAAAACAGACCCAGAAGGAGTGTTACGTCAGACTTGCTTTAGAAAACGCCCTGAGATTAATGCCCAAGTCCTAATCCAGCGGCGACTCCCTCCTGATCAGCCTTGGAAAACGATTGCAGCAGAATTTAAGCTAACCCCACCAGAAGCTAAAGATTTGCCCAAATTCTATAACCGTAAATGCTTACCCCTGTTGCGAAAATTCGGTGTATGCCAGGGATATATAGAAGAAAAGTCAAAGACTGGTAGCTCGAAAAGCACCACAAAACCCCAACCTAGGAAAAAATCATGAGACACAACGCCAACATGCTATCAGATTGGTCAATCCCCATGCCGATTACCCAGTCGGCCCTAGAGATAGCCCAGCAGTTTGCTCAGTACCAACCCACCACGCAAAAGGCTGAACAAGTCTATCTCAACACCCTGGCAGTGTGTGCGGTGAATAACTACTTACGGATTCTGGGTATTCCCACTGACCTAACCGCAGGGGATAGCTGGAATTCAGTAGTGGGCTTGGCTGAAAATGTGGCTGACCTGAGGGTAACCGGTTTGGGGCGCTTGGAATGTCGGCCTGTCAAACCCGGTGATTTGACTTGTCCCATTCCCCAAGAGGTAAGATTTAACCGGATTGGCTATGTAGTGGTTGAGATTGATCAAGACCATACTGAAGCCACGCTGCTGGGATTTTCCGCAACTTCGGAAACCGGTGAATTAGTCATCCACCAATTGCGATCGCTTAAAGATTTACCAGCCTACCTCGATCAATTCCAACCTATGACACAACTCAGTCAATGGTTGGAGCATATCTTTGAAGCAGGTTGGCAGAGTTTGGAAACCCTTTTAGGTAACCAAGGTTCTCAGCCAGCTTTCGCCTTTAGAACCAAGTCTCAGACCATTAAGCGATGTAAACAGATTGAATGGGGCAAACCTAATCAAGGGGTGGCTCTGGTTGTGGAACTCACCCCAGAATCCGAAACGAAGCTGAATGTTCTGCTACAACTCAATCCCATCAATGGTCAAACCTATCTACCCCCCAATCTGCAGTTGCTCTTGCTAGATGAGGAGCAAGAAATGCTGATCAATGCCCAAGCCAGAAACCAGGATCAAGCCATTCAATTGGATTTTAGTTGCGAAGCCGGAGACCGTTTCAGTGTCAAGGTTGCTCTGGATAATGCCAGTGTGATCGAAGAGTTTGTGATCTGAAATTCCCAAATCCGCTGTTCCCGATTCCCTGTTCCCTATTCAGTACGCGCTATAACTAGGAATAACATTAGACAAAATACTGATTTTTGACGGTTGACAGTAAACCGTCAACCGTCAACCGTTAAAAAACTAAGCCAATGGCAAAGCTAGTAACTCTTAAGCTGGATGGGGATTTTGAGGAAGGTTTTCGGGTCACTCTGGAAATTGGCTCAGAAGGCGAAGGTCCGGAAACAGAACTTACTGGCAGATTGCCTCCAGCACCCAATCTAGTCAACCACTATCACGAGTGGCGGTCAACCTATCGCAGTCTGGGGAGCTCTTTGCGGGCAATTAAAATTAAACGAGTGGCAATCGGTGGTTCCATCAACAACCAGAGTCAGGGATTATGCGATCGCTTAAATCGGTGGCTGAAGTCAGAGTTATTTAGTCCACTGCGGGAAAAGTGGTTGGAAAAAGTGGGCACTACCGAAGAAGTCCGGGTGCTGATTCGTACCAAAAATCCCCAGCTCAGGCAGCTTCCTTGGCATCAGTGGGACTTTTTAGAGCGTTACCACCAAGCAGAAATTGCCCTAAGTACTCCAGAGTATGAACAACCAGGCAAATCGAACCAAAGCCGTGATCGACACAAGGTTAGAATTCTAGCGATTTTGGGCAATAGCGAAGGGATTAATATCCAACAAGACCGACAATTATTAGAGAATTTACCCTTTGCAGACATTACCTTTCTGGTAGAAGAACCACGGCAGAAGCTCAACGAAGCCCTGTGGGAGCAACCTTGGGATATTCTGTTTTTCGCAGGTCATAGTGAAACCGAGGCAGGAAGGGGTCGGATTCATATCAATCAGACCGATAGCTTAACCATTGACGAACTCAGAGAAGCCCTCAAAAAAGCCATAGAAAGGGGGTTGTCCCTAGCAATTTTTAATTCTTGTGATGGCTTAGGATTAGCCAATGAGCTAGAACAGCTGCACATTCCCCACATGATTATTATGCGGGAGCCCGTACCGGATCTGGTAGCACAGCAGTTTTTGCAATATTTTCTCAAAGCCTTTGCTAGTGGTAAGTCCTTGTATCTAGCAGTGCAAGAAGCCCGGAAAAAACTGCAAGGTTTGGAAGATCAATGTCCCTGTGCCAGTTGGTTGCCAGTGATTTGTCAAAATCCCGCTGCCATACCCCCAACCTGGCAACAGTTGCGTGGCAATCACCAGCGCCACCTGCTCCAATCGGCCCTGATCGTCAGTGTGGTGGTTACTATTTTAGTCATGGTGATCCGGCAGCTGGGAATGCTGCAGCTTTGGGAACTAAAGGCATTTGACCAGCTGATGCGGCTACGACCTAATCCAGGGGTAGACACCCGTTTGCTGGTGGTTGAAGCCACAGATGCTGAGATCATGCGCTATGGCTATCCCCTCCCAGATCAAACCCTAGCCCAAGTCCTAGACAAGCTAGAGTCTGATCAACCGCGAATGATTGGCTTAGATATCTTTCGCGAACGTCCTAGAGAACCTGGTCACCAGGCATTGAGCCGTCAGTTACAGCAAAATCAGAAATTCATTGCCCTGTGTAGCGCTAGGGAAGCTAACAACCCCAAAAACTCAGGCATCAAACCTCCCTCTGGGGTGCCAGAATCCCGCCTTGGTTTTAGCAATATCATGGCTGACCCTGATGGCATTATCCGTAGGCATCTTGTATTTATGCATCCCTACCACGATGACCCCTGTGCCACCGACCACTCCTTCAGTGCTAGGGTCGCATTGCATTACTTAGCCCAAGACCGAATCAAAGCAAAAACCATTGCTATGAATAAAATACGCTTGGGTAAGACTGTCTTAACAGAGTTGTCAGCTAATGCTGGGGGTTACCACAATCGTGATTATCGGGGGTTCCAGGTGTTACTCAATTACCGGAAAACTGTAGCCCGACGAGTCACTGTCACAGAGGTGCTAGAGGGTAAGGTCAAACCAGAGTGGGTCAAAGACAAAATTGTTCTGATCGGAATAACTGCAAGGATTGCCAAGGATTACCATCTTACCCCCTACAGTGCCCTGGAGTGGCCATACCAAGAAATGCCAGGGGTAATTCTTCAGGCTCAGATGGTCAGTCAGATGATCAGTGCTGGCCTCGGTGAGCGTCCATTATTATCGGTGTGGTCGGTCTGGGGAGACCTGTTCTGGGTTTGGGCTTGGTCAATCATTGGTGCTACCATTGCCTGGCGCTATGGTCGAATACTGTATTGGGGACTCGCTACGGTCACAGCGACAGGGGTTTTATATCTCCTATGCTTTGGTCTATTTACTTTAGGAGTATGGGTACCTCTGGTGCCATCAGCCTTAGCATTGGTAGCCACTAGTGTAATTGTGGTGGTTTACCGGAAACCACTTGGAGGGATCACTCCCTTAGCTCTGGATGGTATAATTATAGGATTTTTATCTGTATAAAAATCCTATAATTATTTATACCAGTTATAAATTGTTTGATAAAAAAAATTTATACAAACTGAATATTATGGCCAGAATATACCGTATTTTAAGTAAATTTTTAAGTAAATTTTTAAGTAAGTCCAGGACACTCAGCAACGAACCACTGAACAAAGTGAGTTTGATTGTGATTGTGGTGATTGATATTTTTATCTTAATCAATGTGTTTACAGGACTGAATGATATTAGCACATGGCCGATGAGTCCTGCTCAGACTTATCCATGTTATTACCAGTGGAACAATTACCGTAGACAAACTGATCAAGATAAAGACTATAACATTATTAGCCGTTCATTGGGATCAACTAGTTTTAAACAATCCTATCAACAAGCTGAAGAAGGACATCTGGGTAAAGTTTTTACAACCTGTTTGAAGTATGCAGAATACAAAGATAAGATTAACAATCCCGAAAACCAGAAAACTGAAAAAGCTATTAACCAAAAAAAATCAAAAATAAGTACCATTAAACGGGCTAATAACACCATTCGTGAACAATATGATTCCACACTCTTAGAAAAAATTGCCGGTCAATCTCGTCAGCAATCAATTAATCAAGTCAGTGCTGAACAAGCCAAACAAAAGTTAGAGCAAAATAATCGTAATATTTCTAGACTTCAACAGGAAATTAATAATCTTAAAAATGAACTACTTTCCAGACCGGAAAGTGTTAGTTTTATAGATTTTATTAAGGATGAGAATAAATTTAAGACAATCCGCAAAAACTATCAACAGGCATCTTTATGGTATCCAAGTATCCAATTTGCTTTTCAATCGCTCTTTCTGCTGCCGCTGATTTTTATCGCCCTATCCATTCATAAATTTACTCAACGAAGAGGATATGGACTGATCGCGCTGATTAGCTGGCATTTGCTGGTAATATTTTTTATACCCCTAATCTTTAGAATCTTTGAGTTCCTTCAAGTTGGCGCTATCTTTCAATTTATCTTTGATATAATTAGTGAAATTTTCGGCAGGTTACTTTTCCTAGTCAGTTATGTTTATATCTTGTTTATTCCATTGATTGGTTTTGGAATTATCAAGTTTTTTCAAAAAATTGTATTTAATCCTAAACTTCAGGCAGCTAGCAGAGTCAAAAAATTACTCTGCATCAATTGTGCCAAGAAAATTAAACCCGATGATCACTACTGTCCCCACTGCGGTTATTATCAATATGTTGAATGCCAAAGTTGCCACAATATTACTTACAAATATTTACCTTACTGTAAACATTGTGGCGCTTGCCAAGATTCCGTAGTAGATTAAGGCTATTTCTCAGGGATTAGATCATGTCCGGTTGAATAGTTACACAAGGCGCGAAAGGAAGGCAGAGGGAAGAAGGAAGAAGGGAGAAGTAAAGGAGTAAGGTTTCAAGGGTAATGGTGTTTTATGAGTAATTATCCTGATATAATATTAAATATTGAAACAGGGAACAGGGAGCAGGGAGAATTGTCTACTCCCAACTCCCAACTCCCAACTCCCAACTCCCAACTCCCAACTCCCAACTCCCAACTCTTTTCCTTGATTGGGAAGATAATGTGAGCTATGAAAATCAAACTTATTATGAATTAATGCAAATAAAGAGTTTGCTTAAATTTATTAAAGAAATCTGGACAGCAGAAAATTTTCTGCCAGAATAGTAATATTCCTATCACTCAGCAACGGGAGATCTGACAGTGAAATCTGAAATTCGCTACAAGCCGGCCTTTGCAGCAATTTTTGTCACTCTCGATCCTGGTGAGAGTATCACTGCTGAGGCAGGGGCAATGACCAGTATGGATGCTCAGCTTACCATGAAAACTCAATTTTCTGGTGGCTTCTTCTCTGGCTTGCTCAAGAAATTCTTTGGTGGAGAGTCTTTATTAGTCAATACCTTTAGCAATCAGACTCAGCAACCATTGAACCTAGTTCTTACTCAGTCCATAATTGGCGATATTGCTGGTGTGGAATTAGGAGAACGCAGTCTGTGTTTTCAACCCGGTGCTTATATTTGCCATACTACTGGGGTTAAGCTGGGTGTTCGGTGGGCAGGTTTTAAGAGTTGGTTTTCTGGTGAAGGACTATTTAAACTGAAAGTCAGTGGTAAGGGCACAGTTTTCTTTGGTGCTTATGGTGGTCTTACTCGCAAGCAGATTAATGGGGAATTTATTGTTGATACTGGTCATTTAGTGGCCTATGAACCAGGAATTATGATGAATATTGGGTTAGCTGGTGGCTTGTTGGGGTCTGTAACTTCTGGAGAAGGCTTTGTGAATCGGCTCAGGGGTCAGGGTGAGATTTATCTACAGTCTCGTAGTGTTGATGGTTTAGTCAAGTATTTACGTCCTAAGGTTTAGCTTCCTAATCCTTTACTATACCGTAGCCAAACCACTACATCTTTAACACTATCCTTCCTAAATTTCGTTATAAAAATGGAAATAGAACTATTACATCAACCAGATAGTGCGATCGCTCGCGTTGTTCTGGATGAAAATCAAGAATTCGTGGCAGAAGCAGGCTGTATGATTGCCATGAGTGGCTACATCAATGCCAGCACTACTTTACGACAAGGTAAAGGAGGTGGTATTTTTGGTGGATTAAAACGCTTGGTAGGTGGTGAATCACTGTTTTTAAGTGTTTTTCGCTCTCCTGTTGGTGGTGGCGAAATCTTTCTAGCGCCCAAATTCATAGGTGATATTTTAGTTTATCAAATGAATGGTCAAGAGTTGGTAGTGCAGGCGACTTCTTATCTTGCCAGTGAATCAGGTGTTGATATTGATTTAGGCTTTCAAGGTTTTAAGTCCCTGTTTTCTGGCGAATCAATTTTTTGGTTGACTATTAGTGGTTATGGTTCTGTATTGCTGAACTCATTTGGGGCAATTTATGAAGTCCCAGTGGAAGGTGAGTATATCGTTGACACCGGTCATATTGTTGCCTTTGAAAAAAGCCTGAACTTTGAGATTACTAAACCTGGCTCTAGCTGGATTGGTGCTTTTCTAGGTGGAGAAGGGCTGGTTTGCCGATTTAAAGGGCAGGGTAAAGTCTATTGTCAAACCCACAATACTGGTGCTTTTGGTCGGCAAGTTGGTACTCAACTACCACCACGATAATTACCTGGACGGAAATAAAGATTGTTGCTTGAAGTAGGGAGTCGGGAGTCGGGAGTCGGGAGTCGGGAGTCGGGAGTCGGGAGTCGGGAGTCGGGAGTCGGGAGTCGGGAGTCGGGAGTCGGGAGTCGGGAGTCGGGAGTAGAGTTATAGCAGTCGCCAGGGTAATTAGGACATGACAAAAGTCTCAAACTACAGTTTGGCTTGAGTTTAACTTCTGACTTCTGACTTCTGACTTCTGACTTCTGCTATACTTCCCGTGAATTCATAATTATTTACACAGTATTGTTTACTATCCATTGCTATTAGTTATAGCAATACATAATAATAGATAGGCCATAAAAATCATGAAAAAAATTGACTACGAAATTGAGCATTCTCCCGCTTATGCCTCTTTGATTATAAACTTAAAGGCAGACCAAACAGTCTTAATTGAATCAGGAGCAATGGCAGCAATGGACTCAAGTATCTCGATGAAGTCCAAAGTACGAGGTGGCTTGATGACAGGACTGGGTCGGATGGTAAGTGGTGAATCATTTTTTGTTAGTGAGTTTACTGCTGAAAAAGAGCCTGGGCAAATTTATGTCTCGCCAGGAGTGCCTGGAGATATTCAGCATTACTACCTGAGAAACCAGGGTTTAATGGTACAGTCTTCAGGATTTGTTGCCTGTAGTCCAGAAATAGAAATTGACACGCAATTTCAAGGCTTTAAAGGCTTCTTCAGTGGCGAGTCTTTGTTCCTGATTCGAGCTACAGGCCAAGGGGATTTTTGGTTTAGTTCTTATGGAGCAATTGTAGAAATTCCAGTGGCGGGTGACTATGTAGTAGACACTGGCTATATCGTGGCATTTGAAGATACTCTAAATTACCAGGTTGAGGTGCTGGGTGGTTTATCATTTCGAGGTCTTAAAACTGGAGTTTTGGGTGGAGAAGGGTTAGTCTGTCGTTTCAGTGGTGAAGGACGCTTATGGATTCAATCTCGTGAGCTTTATGGGTTAATTAATTTTTTAAATCCTTTCCGTCCAACTAAGAGTGACTAAGAAATTGGTAATAGCTAAATAGCAAGCTAATCACTAATCCCTAATCACTAATCGTAAGCATTCAGCCATTAGCTATCAGCTATCAGCGTGTCGCGTATCAGCTTAAGCGCTACGCGCACGCGATCGCGTTCAGCTATCAGCTATGAGCTATCAGCTATTGGCCTAGGGCCAATGGCTTTTCCCCAGACTTTCAATTTTATTTTAAGCTGACGGCTGACAGCTGACAGCTGACGGCACCTCAAGTAGCGTGCGCTTCGCGCATATGCTTACCACTAATCCCTAATCACTAATCCCCCATCACTAATTATGCCCTCTCCAGATATACCTCAGAGTCGCAACCCACCACCAAGTAACCGTCAACTACTGATTTTATTGGGGCTATTTATCAGTTTTATTGTGGGGGTTATTTGGCTGTTGAACTTGCTGATCAACAGTCTAATTGGGCTAATTCCTCCTAGTGTCGAGCAAAAGCTGGGAGCTGTAATCGTTCCGGTTTATGAGCAGCAGGCTCAACCATCACCAACTCAAGATACCCTCAATCAACTGCTGGCGCGATTGGAAAAACAACTACCACCGGAGCAATCTAGACAACGAGATTACCGGGTGCTTTATCTACCAGAGGACACAGTAAATGCCTTAGCACTACCGGGGGATGTGATTGTGGTGTACGCCGGTTTTTTGAAACAGGTCGAGTCAGAAAATGAGTTGATGATGGTATTAGGACATGAGTTAGGTCATTTTGCTCACCGAGATCATCTGCGCAGTTTGGGAAGAACATTGCTGCTGCGGACAGCGATCGCTTATTTTGTTGGTGATGTAGGAGCCCTAGAATCTTTGGCTATTTCCGGATTGGCAACACTCTCTAAGTCGAAATTTTCCCAGTCACAGGAACAACAGGCGGATGAGTTTGGCTTGAGGTTGTTGCAGCAAACTTATGGTCATGTTGCTGGCGCAACAGATTTTTTCGCGAGAATGAGTCACAAACGAGGAGCGTCCTGGGATTTTTTATCAAGTCACCCATCTCCGGGTAAGCGAGTTACCCGACTACAGCGTCTGATTAAGGAACAAAATTATCCTCTCAAGGAGCGATCGCCTCTCCCGGAAAATCTGAATCAATCTCACCTGATATCAAGTCCAGTTGAATACCCATATTAAACGAGGGCAGAAGGCAGCTATGCTGAAGGCAGCTATGCTGAAGGCAATTGGATGGGGATTTAAACCCCATCCAATTGTGGACACCGTAAAGACGGTGGGGTTTTATAGCGCGTAGCGCTATATAGCACTACCGATTAAGGTTAGGACATTTATACAAGCTTAAAAGCTGTTGTAGTCCACTTTTGCCTTTTGCCTTTTGCCTTTTGCCTTGCGCGTAGCGCTATATCATCCAGCGATCGCTCTGTGTTTTTCGTACTACAAATCGAAGTGCGAAATCTGTTCCCTGATCCGAAGTTACCTGCTCGGAAGTCCCTACTCCCTAAAACCGAGAACCTTGTACCTCACCCAATTGACAAATCCTATTGGGTTTCTAAATGAGATGTAAACCTAGAAGGTCTTTTTTTTTATCCAATAAAACGCCGGATATCTTTCCCCTCTTGCTTCTTGCTTCTTGCCCCTTGCCTTTTTCTAAGGGTAATCGTTCACAACTCAAATGGATCCGGATCTGATCTCAAACACCAAGGAAACTAGAATACCTAAGCAAATTTTGCTTCAAAAAAAAATTTTTCTGATCATCTGCGAAAAGTTGGCTTGAGAGGCGCTGTAACAAGTAGCAATGAAAAAACGCCGCCTGGGCCGGTGTTTGATGAATTTCTAGAAAAGGTGTATTCTCAAATGATTAATTTGCTAAAGCAGCTTTGGACAACACTAGTTTCCTTCACTCTCAACATCAGAAAGCGCTGGCAACAATTAGCAGCAACGATACTGAAGGTATTCAAGGAACTAAGCGATAGTAATTCTCAGCCGATTGACCAGCAATCATCATCCCAAGAATCCCAAGAATTCAAAAAACTATCACAATCATCACAACTAACGATAGTAATGAATTACACACCACCGAATGATGGAGACGGACCTCCCAGTGAAACCGGAGACGCCGGATCTCTCTGGAAATTGTACCAGCTAATCCATGAAAATCCTGAGTTTAGTAACCCACAACTGTTACCAATATCAGCATCAAGACAACTACAACTATCACAACTACAGATGGTAAATACTTTCACACCACCCAATGATGGAGACGGCCCCGTAGGTGACGGCGAAAACGCCGGATCATTCTGCAAATTTCACCAGGTAATTGATGAAAATCCTGAGTGTACTGACCCACAAGCATCTAGTGTTACCAAGTCGTCTTCAGGTCAATCAACCTTGCCCTCTGACCCTGTCTCGCCCAAACCTGAGTCAAAACAATTGTCAACTGTCATGAGTTGGAATCCATTCACAGATTACAATCCACCGAAAGATGGCAAGGGACCCGTCGGTGACAGCAAAGATGCAGGTAGTTCTTGGCGCAGATAGTAGTTACTGAGTTTAAGTATACCAGTTTTCTATTCCTTAAAGTACTTTTTTCCTGGGTTTTAGAGAATAGGGAGTAGCGACTACATCGCTGCTCCCTATTCTCTATCCCCTGTTCAACACTTCTGGGAAAAAGCCAGCTTCCAAAACCTGCTCCTGAGCAAAAGAACACTCACAAGGAAAAGTGCTCAACTTAATCCCAGTTTCCTGGGCTGCCTTAATCCGAGCTTTTTGATAACTTTGCTCAAAGACCTCTGGCAAAAACGCTACGGTGCGCGCCTCCTAGGGCGAGTAAATCGCCCTTGGGTCGCACCGTTTTAAACTAGGACTATCCTCCAGCAATTCTTCCAAAGCGATACGCTGTTCAGTGATAGTATTGATCCAACTATCGCTCCTTTTCCCTGGTTGATACATCCACTTCAGTAAATGCATCAGCAACACAATCAAGCGACTTTTTAACTCGCGCTTTTCCCGTTTACCCATGCTTTCGACTTCTTCAATCAGATTCGCTACATCAACTTGGGTAAACTCACCCTCCCGTAACTGTTGCGCAGTTGCCTCGGTCCATAAGTAAAAGTCTTGCTGATAAAGGTTGTGGGTTGTTGTCATCGCTCATTTCCCCAATTAATTGATGCTAGCATTTGGAGACTCCCCGCTCTTACCTAGACGGGGATTTTGATTTGTTTGGCGATCCCAATTCTTAAGCCGCTACACAATAATTTCATGCTAAGAATTCAGCTGTCAGCTGTCAGTGGTCAGTGGTCAGCCTTTAGCTCAATACCTTTAGTGGTGCGTTACGGGGCGGGCTATCTCAACCCTGGCTACGAGGTGGAAAATGAGGGCGAGCCCTTCCCTAACGCACCCTACGCCTCACTTCCCACCCTCCCCACCTACATCTATGGTCTTAATTCAAATCATTGATATTAATTTACCTGCCCTGTTGCACAAAACCCGATTGTAGAATATAAACTATAAATAGTCAAATAAATTTAGGTAAACTACTGCTACAAGACCACCGGAGAAGGTAATGTCCCTAGGAAAAAAACTACGAGAACGCCGTGAAAGTCTAGGTTTAACCCGCATACAAGTTGCCAGAGCCTGTGATGTCGTAGAGTCTACAGTGATTAACTGGGAGGCTGATCGGCACAAGCCTAAGCTTTATCCAGAACAGACTAAAGCCTTGTGTGATATTTTAGATCTCAAAGTTGAGGATCTGATCCAGTAACATGTAAGGGTATAGCCAAAGCACAGGATGGCTTTGTGCGATCATTTCATAATCATCTATAGTGCTGCGGATAGCAATAACTATATCGATTACTCTTGTTCCCGTCGCCACCAAGCACGGACTAGTTTAATGTCGTCATAGGAGTAACTTTCTCCTAAGTACTCCCGTAATTTTTTCAGATACTGATCACCCACTTTTTCAATTGCTTTGATAATTGGCTCATGGCGTTCCAATGGTACCAGTCGTTTTAAATCCACTGGCTGATTCATTTCAATTAATTGGCTCAAATGATCTATAATAGTTCTGGTAGTATACCCTCGTTGTTGAGCAATTTCCTCTACACTTAACCCTTGTTGATAGAATTGCAGGGTTTTCATATAGGTACTGGAGGGGAGGGGTTCTGGTAGTTTTTGCTCTTGACAAAATGCCCGAATTTCTGAAATAAATTGCTCGCCATACTGGGTAACTTTATACTGAGTGACACCGGAAAGTTTGGCAAAGTGCTCTAAGGTTTTGGGTTTCAGCTGTGCCATCAGTTTCAGTGTGGAATCAGCAAAGACCACATAGGGCGGAATCGATTGGCGATCAGCGAGCTGTTTCCTTAATTTCCGCAGTTTCTCTAGCAGAATCTCGGCTTCAGCTACTCTGGGGTTAATTTCCCCTAAGGCTTTTTCTACAGATGACTGGGGAATAGGAACGTAAACAGAACGTTGCTTGCGCAGGATTTCCCAACTTAGTTTATTGAGCTTCAGCACAGAGTAGCCATCGGTGGTTTGGTCTACTAATCCTTGGTGCAAAAGCGATCGCACTAGAATTTTCCAAGCCTCTGCAGTTTGATCTTTACCAATACCATAAGTAGAGAGTAAGTGATGGCCATACTGCTCAATTTTCTTACTTTTTGAGCCCCGCAACACTTGAATAATGTGGTTCATGCCAAACCGTTCCCGACACCGGGCTACACAAGAGAGGAATTTTTGAGCTTCAATGGTCCAATCTTCTAGTGGCTTAGGATAGCAACAGTTATCACATTTCTCACAATTCCCTGGAAACCGCTCACCAAAGTAGCCCAGCAAAATCCGGCGGCGACAATCTGTGCCTTCTGCGTAGTCAACAATCTGATTTAACTGTTGATAGGCAATCCGTTGTTCCTTGGGATCGGGCTTTTGATCAATCAGATAATGAAGTTTTGAGATATCACTAGCGCTATATAAAACCGTACATGTGGCTGGTTCCCCATCCCGTCCTGCTCGTCCCGATTCCTGGTAATAACTTTCGATGTTACGAGGTAAATCGTAGTGAATCACAAACCGTACATCTGGCTTATTAATTCCCATGCCAAAGGCTACCGTAGCTACGATTACCCGCACATCATCCCGGATAAACCGATTTTGATTGGTTGCCCTAGCCTTATCCGTCATTCCACCATGGTAAGGTAGGGCAGAAATACCATCATTCTGTAACCGGAAAGCGACTTCTTCTACGGAACGGCGGCTCGTACAGTAGACAATACCAGAACCTTGGTGAGAACGGATCTGTTTTAATAACTGTTGATAGCTTTGCCGTTGTTTTGGTTGAACGTCGTAGTAAAGGTTAGGACGGTTGAAACTGGCGATGTGAACCTTGGGCTGTCGCAATTCCAGTTGTTGGATAATGTCCTGTTGGACTCGATTAGTGGCAGTAGCGGTCAGCGCCAGCACTGAGCTATTAGGATAGCGGTTACGTAATAGTTTTAGTTGCCGATAGTCTGGGCGGAAATCATGCCCCCATTGTGAGACGCAGTGAGCTTCATCAATGGCAAAGGTGGGAATACCGATTTGCGATCGCACTCTATCCAAAAATGGGATAAACTGTTCTGC
The DNA here is from genome assembly GCF_000211815.1 of Moorena producens 3L. Lineage (GTDB taxonomy): Bacteria > Cyanobacteriota > Cyanobacteriia > Cyanobacteriales > Coleofasciculaceae > Moorena > Moorena producens. The sequence goes on along the minus strand of NZ_GL890874.1, from coordinate 146,937 downwards.
CAGTAACCGTTCTGGTGATACGTAGAGTAATTTTATCTTACCCTCAAGGATAGCAGCTTCCCGCGATCGCATTTGTTGGAAGCTCAAGGTACTATTGATAAACGTAGCCCCAATCCCATTATCTTCCAAAGACGTCACTTGGTCTTGCATCAAGGAAATCAGAGGAGATACCACAACGGTTAATCCCGGTTTCAGTAGAGCTGGCAGTTGGTAGCACAAGGATTTACCACCGCCAGTGGGCATGATAATCAGTAAATCCTGATTTTGCAGCGCCTCTTCAATAATCTGTTGCTGTCCTGGCCGAAAACAGTCGTGACCAAAAAAATGTTTAAGGGCATGCTCCAGGGATGGCGACTGTTCCATGGTCGTGAGGGGATTGCGATCAGTTGATTGTTGGGATAAGATTATTATGCCTAAAAACTATAACATAGAGCGCTACTCCCTATTCCGTACCTACAACCAAATCCCACAGCACATCAATACCACTGCCCACATAGTCGGAATCTTGGTGTTGTTCAATCCATTCAATCACAGCAGGGAGAATATGATTGGATGTTTTGCCCAAATTGCCCAAGGCTTGGGCTGCGCTGCTACGCACAAAAGAATCATTATCCTGAAGCAGAGCTAGTAGGGCGTTGACTACAGCTTCTGAGCTGTTTCCCAATTTGCCCAAGCCTATGGCTGCCCCTTGACGCACATAAGAGCGATCATCCTGAAGCAGAGCTAGTAGGGCGTTGACTACGGTTTCTGAGTTGTTGCCCAAGTTGCCCAAGCCTATGGCTGTCTTCCCACGAACATAAGAGTGATCATCCTGAAGCCTTGCTAGAAGGGCATTGACTACGGTTTCTGAGCTGTTGCCCAATTTCCCCAAGGCTCTGGCTACCTGCCCACGCACATTAGACTGATCATCCTGAAGCCGTGCTAGAAGGGCGCTGACTAAGGTTTCTGAGCTGTTACCCAATTTACCCAACCCTCTGGCTGCTTGACCGCGCACAAAATAATTATCATCTTGAAGCCTTGGTATTAGGGCGCTGACTACGGTTTCTGAGCTGTTGCCCAAGTTGCCCAAGCCATAAGCTGCCCTCCAACGCACAAAATAATCATCATCCTGAAGCCGTTCTATAAGGGTGCTGACTAAGATTTCTGAGCTGTTGCCCAAGTTGCCCAAGGCATCGGCTGCACTCACACGTACATCAGGATCGGGATCCTGAAGCCGTGCTAGGAGGGTGCTGACTACAGTTTCTGAGCTGTTGCCCAATCTGCTCAAGGCATCGGCTGCCCACCCACGCACATTAGAATTCTCATCCTGAAGCTTTGCTAGGAGGGTGATGACTACAGTTTCTGAGCTGTTGCCCAATTTACCCAAGGCTCTGGCTGCCCTCCAACGCACATCAGAATTCTCATCCTGAAGCTTTGCTAGGAGGGCGTTTATTACAGTTTCTGAGCTATTGCCCAATTTATCCAAGGCATCGGCTGCACTCACACGCACATCAGAATTCTGATCCTTTAGCTGTGCTAGCAATATTGTAATTACCTGATCCTTTTCCCCTAACTCGGCTCGATAGTGGAGCAATCGGCACTCATTAATTCGATCGGATTGCTCTTTCAACAATGCCAATACCTGTGCTTGAAAATCCGTTTCATATAAACTACAAATTACCTGAAAAACCTCCTCGCGAATCTTCTTGGCAACCCGATTTTTACTAGTCACCTCCAACTCAACCAACCGCTCCAAAATCTCTTGCACCAACCCACGATCAGCACCACGCAAATTTTTCGGGTCTTCTGCCAAACAACTACCAGCAAACAACAAATCACGATGCAACCACTGCTCATAGTTACTAGTATTATTCAAAACTGCCCGAATCGCCCTCGCTGCCTTTTTCGGTTTTTGCTGTGCTATCAGCAATAATAACACTTCGCGCCAGTGGGAGTCATGCAAATGCTCCCGAATCTGACTCAAAACAATCTCAAAATCTCCCTCATTATCCGCCTGATAGTCAATCTCTTCAGCACACAAATATTCCTGAAAGGTCTTATGGACAAAAGCGTAACAATTTTGCCCTTGCTCATTCAACAAACCAGTGCGATCGCGAATCAAGGTTACAAATGCTTCGGCTTCTTCTTCAGCTTGGTATAACTGCACCTGCTTCAAGGTTTTAATCTGCTGACTCAACTGATCAATCAACTCATCTTGGTTAATCAAGGTGCCACCTTCATTATTGCCAACATTTCCCTGAGTATGAATCCAATAAGCCAACAATTCCATCAATCGGCGTAAATCATATAAATCTAGATACTTAAATATTCCATGACTGCTGATTTCTTTGTTAGCATCCCAAGAGGTTAACAACGTCTTGACAGCACAATTATAAAGCTCAAACCGTTCCTTAGGTAATATAGCTTGATACCGATGAATCAATGCAATAATTGTCAACAATAACGGATTCCGTGCCAATAGCTTAATCCTGTCATTATCATCCAGCGCCTTTCGTAAACTATGCTTGCGCCTTTCAGCTTCGGCTTGATCTTGAAACCTGCTGTTATACCAGTTATCAATAAATGCCGAAATCTTCTGGTCATCAAAGGGTTCAATTTGATAGTGGGGAAATTCCTCAGTGTGGAAAAAGTCGCGTCGATAACCAGCCGGTCTAGATGTAATAATAGCGCGATTTCTGTCAAACTGTCCCAAAAAATTCTCAATCCGCCTGACTACATCATTCCGTTTAGCCTCTTCTGGCACTTCATCCAAACCATCTAGCAATATCAACGCCCTCCCATCAGATAACCAATGCTCAAAAAATCCTACTGGTAACGGTTTCACTGACATCGTGTTTTCAGCAAATACCCGAGCATAGTCGATCAGGCTTTTATCGAGATTTATCGCAAAATCTCGCATCCTAATTAAAATCGGTAGCCAGTCCGTATCAGCATCTAATCCTAAAATCTCAGGATTTTGCTGAGCCAACATTACTGCAAAATAACTCATCAAGGTGGTTTTTCCGGAGCCTGGCGCACCCAATATCACTACTCGTCTTGATTGACTTTGGCTCAATAACTGCTCCGCCAATAATTTGCGGCCAGTCGTCTTTGCTAATAGTGCTATTTCTGACTTTTCCCCACTACCAGCTGCTAACAAATCCCGTTCCCAAGCGCCAACAGTTGATACGTCTTCCACCACATCTGGCATTACAAAGATTTGGGCTAACTTCTCCGATTTTTCTACTTCTTGCCCAGGCACAGCAATGCCAGCAAATTTAACATCATCAAACCAGTTAGCTAACTGCTCACAATAATCCTGTTTAGCTACCTGAAATTTTAGATAAGTATCGGTCTGCTGAAAATAAGCATTAATAAATTTCTCTATCCAAGGCTTAATACTATCTTGATTCAGTTTAATGTCATTGGCTTCACCTTGCTGTTGAAATACCGTGCTTAAAATCTCTCGATCAGGCTTACCGTGATTAAGTAGCGGTTTCTGTAATTCCGCCAAAACAGCAGAATTAGTAAAATAGTCGCGCAAAAAATTATTAACTCCATTCCAGCCATCCGGTCTAGCGTGAAAAAATAAGCGCTGGCTCGGATCCCGTTGTTTTTCCCATTCTTTAACTGCCGCTTCGCCCGCTTTGATTGCCTTCTCTACATCGCTTTTAGTCAGAGCTTGACTTAAGCTATCCCATCCTTGTCCCGAAACAATCTCTAACAACGATTCCCCTATTTTCGGGATTGCCCAACCGGCTAATACTGACAAGGGTTCTATCATTTATGTCTAATTATGGTTAATTAGTTTAATTATAGCAATTTAGAAAGCCTGGTTTTTTGCGTGGGTTTGGATCCCCCTAAATCCCCCTTAATAAGGGGGACTTTCCAGAGCGATTTCCGGGCTGCTCTTAGGGAGCAGTGAGTAGGGAGTAGGGAGTAGGGAGTCGGTTTTTTTGTGTGGGTTTGGATCCCCCGTTTCCCTTAATAAGGGGGACTTTCCAGAGCGATTTCCGGGCTGCTCTTAGGGAGCAGTGAGTAGGGAGTAGGGAGTAGGGAGTCGGTTTTTTTGTGTGGGTTTGGATCCCCCGTTTCCCTTAATAAGGGGGACTTTCCAGAGCGATTTCCGGGCTCCTCTTAGGGAGCAGTGAGTAGGGAGTAGGGAGTAGGGAGTCGGTTTTTTTGTGTGGGTTTGGATCCCCCGTTTCCCTTAATAAGGGGGACTTTCCAGAGCGATTTCCGGGCTCCTCTTAGGGAGCAGTGAGTAGGGAGTAGGGAGTAGGGAGTCGGTTTTTTTGTGTGGGTTTGGATCCCCCGTTTCCCTTAATAAGGGGGACTTTCCAGAGCGATTTCCGGGCTCCTCTTAGGGAGCAGTGAGTAGGGAGTAGGGAGTAGGGAGTCGGTTTTTTTGTGTGGGTTTGGATCCCCCTAAATCCCCCTTAATAAGGGGGACTTTCCAGATCGATTTCCGGGCTCCTCTTAGGGAGCAGTGAGTAGGGAGTAGGGAGTAGGGAGTAGGGAGTCGGTTTTTTTGTGTGGGTTTGGATCCCCCGTTTCCCTTAATAAGGGGGACTTTCCAGATCGATTTTCGGGCTCCCCCCTTAATAAGGGGGACTTTCCAGATCGATTTCCGGGCTCCCCCCTTAGCTAAGGGGGGCTGGGGGGGATCGAGCTAGTAAATGCGATAGAAAGTTCGATGCTCTGAAAGATAAGCTACGCGAACACATAATTATTCTATCAAATTAAATGCTATCCCAGAATTAAACTCTAAACTTAAATGCTATCCCAGTATTACAGTATTAATTTTATAAAATTGATGCTCTAAACTAACCGATAAGTGATGGCATAGCAGCTCCAATATACTTTTGAATCTAAGAGATTGAGCGAAGGTCACGCTACGCGATCGCTTTTTTTCAATTAACAAAAAAATCATCAAAAAAATTACCGTTATACCCCCTCCCGTCAAAAAAAAGTTCAAAAAAAAATTTTTTAATTACTTGACAATGCCAATAATAGTTTATAAGATAAAGTTGTTAAACAATACAACAACAACTTTAATTATGGACATCGAAAACTTTCTCCCAAATTTTGAGTATAATCCCAACAATCCTAGTTTCCCGGAATTATCTGGCCAAGGGCAGCCAGGACGGGAGCAAATCAAACATATATTGATCGGTTCTCCCAAAACCGTGCGGGTCACAATCTATAATCTTTATAGCCGTGGCTACGCACAAGTTCATGAGTGGAGCACTCCTCAACCTACCGGAAATCCTGGTGAGGTGATCAGTATATTGATTCGATATCTGTTGGTAGATTAAGATAGCAAATTGCCAGGGATGCCAATCCCTCTCTTGATGCAGTCGCTCATGGGGGAAACCCCCAAGACCGCTTAGGTGCGCTTTCCGTTGGCGAATTAAATTCGCCACGGGTCGCACCTCTGCATCGCTGGCGACAGGTCAAAACTCAGGAGAAAGTACGAAGTCTAAAGTATTAAACCTAAGTTGGTATGTTGTTGATTTGGTGAACATATAGTCAAGGATCATAGGGCTCTTGACTATTACAAAAAATCATTCGGTCAAGCATTGGAATTAACCAGGACTTGACCGAATTTTTTTTAAGTATTTAGCTATCAGCTGTCAGCTGTCAGCTGTCAGCTATCAGCTATCAGTTAGCAGGGAACAGGGAACAGGGAACAGGGAACAGAGAACAGGGAAGAATATTTAGATGTACTTCAAACTTACTAAAAAACTCAACAGCACTAATCAAGACTTAAAACTTAATTGCGACAGTGCAATAGTTTTTTAAAACCATCCACATCACCCACATCACCCCTAGCAGTAATGCAATAGTTTTTCTAAACTTCCACCCTTACAACGTGTTAAACCCCCATAACCCTTTGCATCTTTTCAAAAATCCTGTTAAAATAACAATATCGTTAAAGCAATGGTTTTTCGGCCATGATGATTTCTACCGCACAAGCTGCTAAATTACTAGGTGTCTCTGCCACTCGCGTCCGTTTCCTGTTGAGCAAGGGCAGAGTCAAAGGAGCTTATAAAGTGGGTAGAACTTGGGTGATTCCCTTATTTGACGGTATGCCAGTGGTCACCCCTGGTACTCGTGGACCGAAGCGGAATTGGTCAAAGCTTACACAGTACACTAAAGCTGTGATCCACGTTAATCAGAAAGTGATTCGCCAAAATCACAACAGTGGCGATCGCAATCCCGTGATTACCGTAAAACGCGGCGCTAAAAATATTTATGGTCATACGGTCGAAGTGAATGGCCCTTGTCGGGTGATGTATCGCCCAGATGATCCCCTAAATTGTGGAGCACGGGTATGGATTGAGACTATTTCTGATTTTAAGGTTAGCTGAGCCAGGTCTAAACTATTAGTGATAGCGCTATGCCCTGGGATAGGGAATAGCGATTAGTTAAGCATGGTCGAGAGGCTTAAAGCAATGGGAATGCATTCAAAGGTAGCCGGATTTATAGGAGGTGAACTATTTTTAGAAATTCGGCGCTGTCAATTGCCTTACTTTATTCCTAAAGAATGCGTGATCAAACCACAAACAGAGTCTGGGTATGAACCAGATGTCATCGTTTTAGACAAGCAAAGGGTTACTGATAACGAACCACGGTGGGAAAAAGAATCCATTATCACACGGGGGTCTTCTGTTCGTTTAGTTGTAGAAGTGGTTTCAACAAACTGGAGCGACGATTACGCTTTGAAACTGGAAGAATACGAATCTTTCGGAATTGCTGAATATTGGATTGTTGATTATTTAGTTGAACTCTCTACGCTTTGAAAAACGTAGATTCTAAGCAGATGTCACTTTGCGGGTTGAAACCACGCTCCGTGAAGCTTCACGATAGGATCTAGATAGTGAGTCTAATCTATATCGTTGTGGCAGGTTCAAGTCTGCTCTACCGACCTCGGCTAGGGAGATCCCTAGCTGTGTCGCTACTTTTCTTAAAATATTGCAAGCTCCGTTGCAATCTGCGTTAATTAATTCACCTTTTGCAGACAGGTATTGTCCACGCTTTACTCTCTTTCCGCTTGCTGCCCACCCCTCAGGTTTCGCGCCGAGCACAGGTAGGAAATCACGATCTAAAAAGCTAGCTTTACTGGTGTAACTTTCTTCGGTTTCAACAAACTTAATGCCATATTCGATGCACAATTGCTCAATTCGATTTTTTAATTTAGCGGCAGGTATCTGTACGAACTGCTGATTGCTCTTTTTGCCAATATTTATGCTGTCTTTATTTCTCTTGTTCCAACCAAACACCACTGTGGTGACTTGGTTTCTTTGACACCAATTAATAATAAATCTAGCGACCTTGTTCACGTTGTCGCGCATTTGTCGGTTGCGCTTTTCGGTCAAAGAGGCTAATTGATTATCCCAATAATCTTGAGACTTTCCTTTTTTGATCCTAGCTACACGCTTGTTGTACCACTGATTCTGAGATTTGACTTTTTTGCCATCTATAATAAAAGAATTCCCCACATTAGAGACACAGGTTAACCAGTTGTTGAGACCTGGATCGATACCTAAGACCTTATTTGTTGGCGTCACTGGTTCAGGATTTGGCCTTTCATATACAAACTCTAAATAAAAACAGCCATTCCTAGGGACAAAACGATATTCTTTAATTGACTTATGATCTATATTAGATGGCATTGGTAGTAAGAAGTGATCAATACCAAACCAGACCTTAATCTGCTTACCTAAAGTAAACTTAAGCTGGCCTTTTACTAGCTTTACCCACCGAGCGGGATAACTTACTACTGCCAGACCTCCCTTTTTGCGGTACTTTGGGACTCTAGGTTGATCTGCCAACTGCCCTTTGTTATACAACTTCTTGAGGGCTTTGTAAGACTTGAAAGACTCAATAACTCCATGCAATGTCTGTTGAGCACAGGCTGATCTCATCGCTTTGAAGTGGACATTACTTTTCATGATTTTGTCCAATTCTGCGTTATTGAGATATTTGCCAGCCTTGAACAACATTTGACGGCAATAATATATTCCGCAATTTGTTAATTTGTTAGCCTCTGAGCAGATAAATTCTATAACCGCTTGGTTTTCAGATGTCGTGCTTATTAAATGTTGTTGACAACCGTACATATTGCATCGACCTTTTGCTGTGTTAATATAATTATATACCCTGATAATTAAGGTGTCAAGCAAATGCCAGAAGAAACTAAGAAAAAAGTTGGAAGACCGAGTTTGCATGGTGTACGAAAGAAATCCTATAGTGTCATGACTACAGAAACGGCCTGGAATGGATTAAAGGAGATGGCTAAAGATTCTGGTTTAAGCCTTTCTGAATTTCTAGAAACCTTAGGGAGAACAAAACAGCTTCCATAACGCGATAGCCGGGATTTATCCCGGCGCGCTGGCCTATAGCCACGCTACGCGAACGCAGGCCACTCAATAAATTAAGTGGCTAACTCTCGCTCGATGTTTCTCTGTTTAGGCGGTAGGCGATTTATCGGTAATCCTAAACAACCTACTTTATCGGTCTACCAATTGATAGATGGCGAATATCACGTTAATCAGTTCCGAGGAGCGAACCGTATCCTATCGCCAACCTTTCCAGAATTAAGGTTAAATGGTGATCAGGTTTTTCAAGCGATCGCTTAATCGGCTTTGTTTCCTCTACCACCACACCTCCCACACCATCCATACCATCCACACTATCCACACTCTTCCCCGGTGAGGATCAAGCCTCCTGACTGGCTTGGGGGAAAATAGTGAGCTAATTTTGAATAACCTAAATCGGTATTGTAACAATATGAATTTAAGATTTGGTTAATTAAAGGTAAAATCAGGTGGACATTGGGAGTATAGATAGTAATTCAGATGCTCAAAGTAGGAACCTTAGTTCGAGTGATTTATCCTGATTATGTTGCAGGTCTTTCGGGTCGTATTGAAGCACAGGAAGAATCCGGTCGTTGGATAGTCAGATTAGAGGAAAATCCCTTTGAGCAGAATGATCAAGCATTTATATTATCTCTAGATGAGTCAGACTTTGAAGTAATTAAGCCTCCTTCATCCTAGTCAAGCTAGTTATCATATTTTCTAGTGATCAGATTTTCCATCTCCACCAACCATGAAACACCAGATAAATATAAATGAGTTCAAGAAAAACGTCAAAGCTGACTTTAACACCAGACCAAACTATGATCAAGGAAGCTTTCACCCTCGGCTAGCCAAGGGTCTAGTAGAACTATCCCACCTGCAAACTGGACAACGAATTCTAGATATCGCTACCGGCACAGGTTTAGTAGCAATTCTAGCTGCCAAAGTTGTCGGTGCTTCTGGAGCTGTTGTCGGTGTAGATATTTCCTCAGGCATGCTCAATTTAGCCCAACAAAAAGTTAAAGCCGAAGGTCTCAACAACATCAAATTTATAGAAGCAGATGCAGAAACTATCAACTTCCCAGATAATAGTTTCGATAGGATTCTATGTTCTTCAGCCATTGTATACTTAACAGATATCCCTGCTGCGTTACGGCAGTGGTATCGCTTCGTAAAACCAGGAGGATTAGTCGGATTTTCCTGTTTTGCAGCAAACGCCTTTCCTACAGGGGGTCTGTTTCGAGAAAAAGCAGCAGACTATGGCATTGTAATTCCTAATCCCAATGGACCCCTTGGTAGTCCCGAGAAATGTCACCAGCTACTCACCGAAGCAGGTTTTCAAGACATCAACGTCAAAACCGACCAATTGGGTTACTACAGCAGTGATACTCAAATAGTAGCAGCAAACTCTTGGCGGGGAAACTCAAAGAGTGCCTTTGGTGCGGAAGTTTTCCAGCTTTCTCCAGAGAAATTAGCGCAATTGAAAACTGAATTCTTTGCAGCCGTTGAGCAATTAGCCACAGCACAAGGCATTTGGATAGATATTACAACGTTTTTTGTTGTTGCCAGGAAATCGATAACATTTTCTATTACCAAATAATCCCTAAATCTAAGCTATCAGCTATCAGCTATCAGCTAATGGGGCGGCTACTTGAGTGGCTATTGGCCTTTGGCCACGCTACTTGAGGTGCCAATGGGGCGGCTACTTGAGATCCGAACAGCTTGTGAATAAAATAAGCTGACTGCTGACTACTGACTGCTGACTGCTTACCTTAGGTTTTTAAAGGTTAAACGTTGCACTATTGCTATTATTTATTTTTCTTTTTGTTCTTCCTCCACCACTGGCATTGATTCTGTAGCATCTTCTGCTGAGTAGCCTGAAAATTTAGCCAATTGCTCTAACGACAGCATACCAGGATAAAACCGACCATTAATTTCCCAGGTTGGAAAGCCTTTGATCTTCGCTTCAATGCATAAGTCAGTTTGGGAGGTTTCAGCCCTTGGGTCACATTCAATATAATTGATCTGCTTAAATGCCTCACCAAACATTTGCTTCTGCTTTGTACAATAGGGACACCAGTAAGCCCCATACATTTTAGCACCAATTTTGTTCAAATGACCAGATAAAGAGGTGGCTGAAGGGGTAACTGGGAGTTCAGGAGCAGGGGATTCTAGGGTTACTTTTGTAGGGGTAGAGGGTGAGGGTTCTCCTAAAGAGGATTCCGCAGCTACTGTCAGTAGGACAAGACTAGAAATCACCCAGACAGTCTTATTTAAACTACGAATAAATATCCATGGGAGTTTAATGCTAGGTTTGGCGTTCATAGTTTGTAGGGGATATATTGGAATTATCCAGGGAATTAATCACTTCTTTACCGTTTTAACCTGATCTTGTCGGAAACTACCAAATCTTGATTAATGGGATCTAACCTCTCTACTTTCTTTGCTTACCAGGCTCCCAGCCCATTAGCTGGCAAGCATAGCATCGCCATATAGCAATCCTATCTGATTCGTGAAAGAAATGGACTGCTTTAAGGCAGAAGGCACCCACCCCTAACCCCTCTCAGGAGGGGAATGGCAGAAGGCAGATGATACCGGAGTTGGAGCTAGTTTTTCAGAAGTGCAGTGATGTTACAAATGATTTAGGATTGCTATAGCGCTTAAGCTGAATGCTTACTTTTCTGGAATTAACCTCAGCATCAGTGAATTATCTAATAACTAATCATCACTCTTTTTCATAAACAGGCAACTATGGTCAAACGTTTGCTTACCAAAGACATGCTCGATTTTGACGCTCCAGATCAAGTCAAGGATGTTATCCAACCTCAAGGGCGTCCACCGGAAACAGACCCTACTCTGGGTATCCGTCCGGAATTAAGTATTGAAGTCAACCAAAAGCCAGGCACTCCCCGACATCGACTGGTCACCATTGGTGATTCCCTAAGCCATGGCTTCCAGAATGGAGCAATTTTTAACACTGAGCGCTCCTATCCCATAATGATTGCTCAAGAAATGGGTTGGGAAGAACACCTGCGTCGTCCAACCCAATATGGCAAATTCGGTGGATTGCCCCTGAATCTGGAGTATTTAGTTCGGCACTTAGAGCGACAGTTTGGTGACCAGATACAGTGGTGGGAATTAGGACCGGCTCTGTTTTCAATCCGCGAATTTATGGACGACATAGAAGATTATTGGGAACGGGGTCCTGGTTGGCAAGGGGGCGTTGGCTCTACTGTTGCTATGCACAAAGGGATTAACCACAATCTCGCTATTTATGGGTGGAATCTTAAAGACATTATCTCTCACGACGCAGATACTCTCAGAAAGGCAATCGAGGCACCAACGGATGATCTATTGCGGCAAATCGTTGAGAATGCTAACGAACATGCGGCATTGAGGGTTTTGGACTCCGCACGGGATTCACAAGGTAAAGCACTTACCCCAGTGCAAGCTGCCGTGGCACTAGGGCAAGAAGGAAGTCTAGAAAACGGTCAGGGAGATGGTATTGAAACCCTGATGATCATGATTGGGGCGAATAATGCCATGGGCACCGTTGGTCAACTGCAGGTCAGATGGAGTTGCGATCGCGATTCAAATTCACCACAGCCCAATCAGCGACCTACGGTCTGGTGTCCGGAAGATTTCAAAGCTGAATTGGATCAAGTAGTTGACCAAGTCAAGCAAATCCAAGCTCGCCATGTGATTTGGGCTACAGTTCCCCATGTCACCATTGCCCCCATTGGTCGTGGAGTAGGAGATAAGATCGCTACTGGCTCGCGCTACTTCCCCTACTACACCCGTCCTTGGATTAGTGACGAAGATTTCGATCCTAACCGTGACCCGCACATTACCGCACAACAAGCCCGAGCCATTGATAGCGTCATTGACCAGTACAACGACTATATTGCTGATGCTGTACGTCAAGCTCGAAAAGAAGGTCGAGATTGGTATTTATTTGAATTAGGAGGATTACTGGATGGCTTAGCTTATCGACGTTATATTGAAGACTCCGACTGCAGACCAGATTGGTGGACTCCCTATCAGCTGGCACCGGAACTCGAAGCTCTTTCACCAGTACCAGATACTCGCTTTTTTAGATCCGATGCCACCGGTCGCACCAGCGGTGGTTTCTTCACCCTAGATGGCATTCATCCCACTACCATTGGCTACGGTATCGTTGCTCAAGAATTGATCACTCTTATGCAGCAACAAGCTGGTGTCAAGTTTTATGGCAAAGACGGTCGCACAGAGCGTCATGATCCAGTCAAGATCAATTTCCAACGCCTGATTGCTCTAGATACCTTGATTTCCGATCCACCGAAATCTTTATCGAGTAGTCTGAAATGGCTGGATTGGCTCGATCAGAACTTGCAAATTTTCCAGCGCTTACTAAGAAAGGGGAATTGAAGAATGAAGAATTTAGAATGAAGAATGAAGAATGAAGAATGAAGAATGCAGAATGCAGAATGCAGAATGAATAAATTCTAAATTATCCGGTTAACTAGTTAACATATCGATGATATGGGAATAGGTAGTTTCCTATTCCCGATTTTACAAACTAATTTCAACTAGTGATTAATTTAAAGGGGAATAATTTACCAATTTATCCAATTGCAGATTTGAGATCATTTTCGGGCGCTCAGGATGTCCACCCCACTCATATTAGTTCCTTGATTCAGCAATTCCAAGTATGGAGCGTAGGCAAAAACGCGATTACGTTTTTGCCCAGTAATTTCTTGTAAAATACCAACATCACACAGATCATTAACTAATTTGTTGGCATTAGGGTATTTGAGTTGAATAATTTTTTGAACCTGTTCAACAGTGATAATTGGCCTAAAATAAAGGTTATCCAGCACGATTATAGCGTTTCCGGTTCGCTTCCCCATCTTATTGACCAGTAGTTGATGATGTTCTTCCTTCATGGTTACTATGTTGCGGGCAGTAGCGGACGCTTCCTGAGCGACTTCGTAAACACCACGCAGAAAGAACTTTAGCCAACCTTCCCAATTGCCACTATCTCTGACAGCTTGAAGTCGGTCATAGTATTCAGAGCGATATTTCTTGAAATAGTAAGAAATATATAAAAGCGGGCGCTTCAGTATATTCTGCTCACATAGAAGAAATGTAATTAGTAGACGCCCTGTTCTGCCATTGCCGTCAAGAAAAGGGTGAACTGTCTCGAACTGAGCATGAGCCAATCCAATTTTTAGCAAAGCGGGAATTGGTTTTGAATCATGCAAAAACTTTTCTAGATTATCTAGAGCTTGTTTCATTTCATGGGGTGGAGGTGGAACGTAAGTAGCGTCTTTGAGGGAACATCCTTCCGGACCAATCCAATTCTGGCTACTACGAAACTCACCTGGATCTCGCTCAGAACCTCGCACTCCTTGCATTAACTTCTGGTGTATTTCCCGAATCAGGCGCAAACACACAGGTAAATCCTTCAAGCGCTCAAGACCGTGGTTAATAGCAGCGATATAGTTAACCACCTCAGCCACTTCTTGAGGATTATCTGGTTCGAGTGTTTGGGATTCAAATTCCAGAACATCTATCAAAGATGCCTGCGTTCCTTCAATCTGACTCGACAAAACCGCTTCTTTGCGAACATACATAAACACAAATAGGTCAGGGTTAGGCAGAGCATCTGTTGATCCATCTAGCCTACCGAGTGCACGATCCGCCTGAGATAGAAGCTGCCACATCTCGTCATCGATAATGATGTCAGGCACAGGCGGCAACGGATTCGGTATGAAAGCTTTATATCCACTAAGCTGATCCACATACTGACCTGCTCTAGTAGCACTAACCATTATTATCGCTGTCGTTAATACTGAATATTTTCCAGCTCTATATTAACGAAAAGCCATCTCTTTCGTTAATAAGCCTATAAATGAAAATTTATATGATATAATTACCAACTCGAAAAAATCAACTGAAAGGATCCATTACTATCCTATAGCAGTCGCCAGGGCAGTTAGGACATGACAAAAGTCTCACACCCTTTGTAAGCGATGCAGAGGTGCGACCCGTGGCGAATTTAATTCGCCAACGGAAAGCGCACCTAAGCGGTCTTGGGGGTTTCCCCCACTCGCTATTGCATCAAGAAGCGCAAGAGTTTGACTTCTGACTTCTGACTTCTGACTTCTGACTTCTGCTATAAAGGTAACCTTCAGGGTAACTCAGGTTTCGATAAACTGAAGAAAAAATGCACTTGAGGCGATTATGACCCAAAACAATCGCTCCCCATGGGATGCTGGCAGATTCATAAAAACCCTAAGCTACTTTGAGGTTATTCCTTTCCTGAGCTGCCTACAGCGATTATTCACAGGTCGTGCCAATAATCAACAATCGAGCCAGGGTAGAGGAAAAGATATGGGAGTAATACTGGTAGCTGGGGCAACTGGCGGTGTAGGCAAGCGAGTGGTGCGCTGTCTGGTTGAGCGTAATTATCCCGTACGTGCCCTAGTTAGAAATGCCCAGAAAGCTAGGGAAATCCTTGGCAATAACCTGGAACTATTCGAGGCAGATATCACTATTCCAGACACCTTGACCCCAGCACTGTACAAGAACATTACTGCTATAGTGTGTTGTACAGGAGCGCGGATGCAACCGGTAGAAGGAGACACCCCGAACCGGGAAAAATACGATCAGGGCATCAAGTTCTATAGGCCAGAAGTGGTCGATAGCCCGGAACTATTGGAGTATCAGGGTATCAAGAACTTAGTACAAGCCGCAGCAGAGTATCTCGAACCAGGGAAACAACTCCTATTTGACTTCCAAAACCCTTCCGATGACTTACAAGAAACCTGGGGTGCTGTGGATGATGTAGTCATGGGTGGTGTCAGCGAGAGTTCAATCCGCCTGATCGACAAGGCTGCCCTGTTTACCGGCAATGTCTCAACAGCAAATTCTGGCGGCTTTGTGTCAGTACGCACCCGCAATCTCCCAACTCCCCTCAACTTAGCTGAGTACCAAGGACTAGAACTGCGAGTTAAAGGGGATGGTCAACGCTATAAATTTATATTGCGTAATGAATCGAAATGGGATGGCATTGCCTACTGCTATTCCTTTGACACCCAGAAAGATCAGTGGATAAACGTTTCTATTCCCTTTGCTGATTTGATTCCGGTATTTCGAGCCAAAACCTTGAAAGATGCTGCTCCCTTCAACCCCAGTCGCATCTTTGCCATACAGCTAATGCTGAGTAAATTTGAATATGATGGCGCACTGAACCCAAACTTTGCTCCAGGTTCCTTTGTCCTACAGCTCGAAACTATTAAAGCCTATGGGGGGATCACCAAGCCCCAATTCATTATGATTAGCTCAGCCGGGGTGACTCGTCCAGGTCGTCCAGGAATTAACCTAGAGGAAGAACCACCAGCGGTACGAATGAATGATCAACTGGGGGGAATTCTAACCTGGAAACTCCGGGGAGAAGACGCAGTTCGCGACAGTGGCGTTTCCTATACCATCATCAGACCTTGTGCTTTGACAGAAGAACCGGGAGGTCAAGCCTTAGTGTTTGCTCAAGGAGACAATATCCGAGGTAAAGTAAGTCGGGAAGATATTGCTGAACTTTGTATTCAGGTACTAGAGCAACCCAAGGCTTGTAATGTCACCTTTGAAGTCAAAGAGGCAAGTGATGGTTTGCGAGACTGGCAAACTCTCTTTTGCGATATCAATACGGACAGCAATTAAGTATAGGGTTTGTATCTAGGTTGTAAACACACTTCTTGCAAAAAAAGGCAATTATAATTAAGAATTAAGAATTAAGAATTTAGAATTTAGAATTTCTTCATTCTTAATTATTCCTTCTTAATTACTCATTCTTAATTATTCCTTCTTAATTCCTCATTCTTCATTCCTAATTCTTCATTCTTCATTCTTCATTCTTCATTCTTCATTCTTCATTCTTCATTCTTCATTCTTCATTCTTCATTCTTCCTAACTTGCCAGACGCTCCGATGCTTGAGATTTCATCAGGGTAACCAACTCTTGGATTCCTCTTTTGACATGTCGCGTCACTGTCATCGGACTGACTCCAATTCGTTTGGCTGCCTCTTTGCGGGGGAGTTCTCGTAAGAAAACAAACTCTATAGCTGCCTGAGTTTTATCTTCTAGCTGACTCAAGGCACCCTGGAGCTGTTGTCGGTCTTCTTCCCAATAGTGTAAATTCTCTTCATAGTAATCCGGTAGAGTCTCTCCTAAAGTCATGGGTTGATCGACCTTCTGAGAAACCGTGGCATCCAAACTTAAAGGCAAACGATTTTGAACTGCCAATTTACTTTCCTGCCACTCTTGCAGTGATACATCCAAAGCCTTAGCAATTTCTTCATCTCTGGGGAAGCGTCCCAAGTTAGTTGCTAACTTTTTGCTGACTCTTTTCCCTGCCTGCTGGAGTTCCTGCCATCGGCGAGGAATCTTGACCAGAGAACCCCTATCGCGCAAGAAGTGTAGCATCTCACCGCGAATGTAAGGTACTGCCAAGGAACTGAATGCACAACCTTGATGGGGGTCGAACCGCTCAATAGCACGAATCAAGCCGATGTAACCCATTTGCTCGAGGTCTTCATAAGGTTCAGCACACTTCTGGCTGACTATATGAGCAATCTTCCTCACTAACCCAGCATTTAATCTTACTATCTGATTGCGAAGTTGAATTGATGGATTTCGGTAGTACGCAATCAGAAGTTCCATTCCTTGAAAACCAACAGACCCAATAGCCATTCTCAAAATATCCCAGAAGTGGAAACCTATTTACGACACGAGGCTTAGCCTAAGCAATTAATCTTCAACTCATTGTCATTAGAGATTCCCCTTTAGAACCATCGTCCTTTCACGGAAAAAACAAATTACCGTTTTTGTTTTCTCTGTACAATCACGCAGATTGGAACCCGAAGATAGTGAGAAATCGCTATACCGTCTTAAATGTGGTATAATATCTAACCTAATTAGCCGGAAGTGGCAACTAGCAAAGAGGATAACTAGTATTCTGTCAATTTAGTTTTGGTATTAGGTGTTAGGTATTAGGTGTTAAGTATTAGGTATTCCGAAAAAGTAGAGTTTACCCCTCAAGTCAATTTGGACGGAGTACTAGCAGTCGGTTTTCCCTCCTGCCACAAGATTGCGGATATGGTTCAAAATAGAAGTAGTTATAAATCAATGCTGATACTTGATCAGGAAAATTCTTGACTAAAATCTCATGAGTAGCACTAGTAACTTTCGTCAAGCAATTCGTGAATCTCAAGGTCGAGCCCTAGTTGGTCCGAATGTTATTGCTAATGCTCTGCCCTTCCTGGGTGGTGGATTAGTCTTAACTGCCCTAGGTGTCTATGGTGGTCTGGGGGTGATTTCAAGCAACCCAGGGCTATTTATGACCACCTTCTTGCCTGCCTTAATTGCCGAATTTATTCTTTTCTTCGTTGCCCGTGGTGTGGCTGAGAACGGAAACAACAGTGTAGCTTTGCCTCTTCTAGCTAGTTACAGTCTCTTGTCCGGCTACACCCTCAGTGGCTTAATATTCGTTGCCCTCGGAACAGGGGGTGTGGGCATGCAAGGCATTGCCATTGCTGCCTTTGGCTGTGGTGTAGCCTTTATGGCTGGCCGTCAAATTGGTTCTAATCTCTCAGACGAAGATGGCTTTGCTTTAGCCAAAACCGTCCAGATGGGTATGATTGCCTTGCTGGTGGTCTTGGTGGCTCAGCTAGTTTTATCCTTCTTTGGTGTATACACACCCAGCTTTCTAGAAATTGCTATCTCTGGCATCGGTGTGGTTATTTTTGCGGGTGCGGCTGTAGTGGATTTCTTCGTGCTGCCTCGCGCCTATCGTGATGACCAGTATCTACCTGCTGCCCTGTCAATGTACTTGACCTATATTAACTTGTTCGTGTTCATTTTGCGGCTGCTGATTGCCCTTAATGGTCGCGACTAAGACAGTGCAATACGATAGAACCCAATCGGGGACGGCAATGCTGTACCCCGATTTTTCTAGTTCCAAGCTGTGGTGCTAGACGTCATATAGGAGCCATAAACCCCAACAGAGCCTCAAATACAGCATCATGGGCAGTACTTTGATTTGTGCCCCTATAGCTAGCTATAGGGACAAGTCCTGTTCTGAAGCGGTTTTGTGATAGTATAGCAGTCGCCAGGGCAGTTAGGACATGACAAAAGTCTCACACCCTTTGTAAGCGATGCAGCGCGGTCTTGGGGGTTTCCCCCACTCGCTATTGCATCAAGAAGCGCAAGAGTTTGACTTCTGACTTCTGACTTCTGACTTCTGACTTCTGCTATACCTAAATGTTGCTGAACTCTGAATCCCTAAGGAAATCCCAATACCCAAAGTGAGGGCTATTTATGGTAAAGTTTATGGTAAATATTGATAATCTATCTGTTCTAGGAAAGAAGCAAGTTGTTGTGTATTATGAAGCGTGATTAGTGGAGTAAATCAAATCGAGTTCCCTATAAAATAATATTGTAATTGTTCATAAACGATTTCAATAAAATTAGAGGTTGTCTGAGAAGTATCATTTGCTACATCAAAGCCCCCGTTGGTCCCCCAAGCGAGGGATTGCTCGCTTGGGGGACTTTTACCAGCAAATGGATTCTTGTTCCCCCCAAGCGAGGGATTGCTCGCTAGGGGGGCTAGGGGGGCAAAATTCAGTATCAAACAACTTTTCAGATATCCTCTTATAAAAAACGTTATATTATAGCCCTTAAAAAGGTTTAAAACGTAATTATACATTATATAATTACGTTTTAAACTTGTGATTAAAAATGGATATTACATCGATTAAAATATCGGTATAATATTTACAATTACGTTTTCAAATTGGAATTTGACCAGGGTATTTGAGATGGCGATCGCATCATAAAAATTCTCGGTATACTAGTATACTATAGTTGAAATGTATAGTTAAAATCAAGAAGATTACCTGGTGTATTTACATGGTGTAGTTATAATGGTGTTGTAAAGGATGGAAGCATTATGGAAACCGTAGAGCAGAAACGGGCAGTCGAAATCTTGTCGGAGCGCCTGGGTAAAACCCAGGACTATCTTTGACATTGCTGCTCTGAAGGCCAAAATTCAAGATTTAGAGCAGCTGGCAGCTCAACCAGATTTTTGGGATGACCAAAACTCGGCTCAGCAAACCCTTCAACATCTCAACGACCTAAAATCTAACCTCCAACGCTATAAACAGTGGCAATCCAGTTTGGAAGACACTAAAGCGATCTTGGAGTTGCTAGAACTAGAAACCGATGACGCACTGCTTGCAGAAGCTCAAACCAACTTGACTCAGCTGAATAAAGAACTGGATCGCTGGGAGTTGGAACAGCTGTTATCTGGTACCTACGACGCTAAAGGTGCTGTCCTCACCATCAATGCGGGGGCTGGTGGAACTGATGCCCAAGATTGGGCTGACCTATTACTGCGGATGTACACCCGTTGGGCAGAGAACCATGGTTATAAAGTCCACCTAGCCGAACTTTCCCCAGGAGATGAAGCTGGGATTAAGTCTGCCACTCTGGAAATTGACGGACTCCGCGCCTATGGTTACCTGAAAGCCGAGAAAGGTACTCATCGACTGGTGAGGATTTCCCCGTTTAATGCTAACGGTAAGCGACAGACTAGTTTTGCTGGAGTAGAAGTGATGCCTGCGGTGGATAATACCGTTGAGCTGGAAATCCCCGAGAAGGATTTAGAAATTACCACCTCCCGTGCAGGTGGTAAGGGAGGGCAAAACGTCAATAAGGTAGAAACTGCAGTGCGGATTGTCCATATTCCTACCGGCCTGGCTGTGCGCTGTACTCAGGAGCGTTCTCAATTGCAAAACAAAGAAAAAGCCTTAGTACTGCTGAAAGCTAAGTTGCTCGTGATTGCTGAGGAGCAACGAGCTCAAGAAATTGCCGAAATTCGGGGGGACATGGTGGAAGCGGCTTGGGGAAACCAAATTCGAAATTATGTGTTTCATCCTTACCAGATGGTGAAAGACCTGCGCACTAGTGTGGAAACCACAGCAGTTAATGATGTCCTTGATGGTAATCTTGACTTATTCATTGAAGCGTATCTGCGTCAAGAAAATCAGTTAACTAACTAGTAAGCAGTCAGCTATCAGCCGTCAGCCGTCAGCTAATCAACGGTCGGTAATAAACAAGCTGGGGGGTGCTGCTACGGCTGCTTGAAAATCCCTGCTCGTTTTACTCATCCGACCCCGTTCAGTTAAAACGCCTGCTAGCACCTCAAGTAGCACCATCTGTAGCGCATTAGCTGATAGCTGACTGCTGAATGCTTACACTAACTAATCACTAATGATTGGTTATTAGTGATTGTCAAAGTTGGTTGATTATTACTGATAAATAGTCAGTGGTCAAGTTTCAAGTAAGCAGGAATTAGGCAAAATTTGGCAACAAACTCGCCTTAGGTTTAGGGTGCATTGATAAAGCAGGCTACAGCTAGAGTTTCTGGGTAATTCGTGGTAAAAATTGTTAAGTATGCTGTTAGATTAAAATCAGCAAAGAAATTCTGACGTAGAGTACTTGTGTTCGATGAGCAACCCACCTTCACAAACCCAACAGCCAGAACAAGGTCTGGATACAACTACAGCCCCAGCCGATAGCGGTTCAAGTGAACCTAAGCCTAGTTACACCAAGTTAGCCATGCGCAATATGGTGCGTAAGGGAGGTAAATCTCTGAGACACTTTTTCCTCACCGTTTCTGGTTTATTGGCCTTACTGGTGGGTCTTGCCTACCTAACCCGTTAACTAAAGAGTTTGTTAAGTGATTTAAACTTACTCTTGTTGATGGCTCTATGCTTCGAGAGAGCAAAATCAAGGGAACAGTAAGCATAGTCCTAGACCCAGGATTAACGAAGCCGATGACCTAGCCAATCGGCTAGGTCATCGGAGTAGGTTACCCTACTGGTAGCCAAGCCTTTTGGAGACGCTGAGTGTGAAGTTTGAATTGAGTGTACAGGATTGTTTCTTTAATCGCTCCCATTCCGCTGAAACCATTACTAACCAATCCAGCAGCCCAATTTCCCTCCACACTTGGGAAAGCTGGTTTGACCAATGGCTAGTTGCCCTCGAACCGGATTTACCGGAGGCGAACAGCTACGAATTGAGTCTTCGCCTTACTGACAATAGTGAAATTCAGGCACTTAATTCCCAGTACCGAAAAAAAAATCAGCCTACAGATGTACTTGCTTTTGCAGCTTTAGAGGTAAACTCTCCTAAGTTATCACCCCAAAAGCAATTATCAGTGCCTCTATACTTGGGTGATATCGTGATTTCGGTAGATACTGCTGTTCAACAGGCTAAACAGCACGGGCATTCTGTATCTACGGAACTAGCCTGGCTGGCAACCCATGGTTTACTTCACCTTCTAGGATGGGATCATCCGGATGAAGAAAGTCTACTGAGAATGCTGGATCAACAGGAGACTCTACTTCAGAGCGTAGGTCTTTCTAATGATTCCTAGAAGTCTGCTGTGCTTTCCAGTATATCCCTAAAGGTTAATCCTCCTACCCCATATGGGAAAGATCAAGGTATACCCAAGACTTATCCCTGAACCAAGAAATGGTGTTACCAAAGGCGGAATCTTATCAAACTCAGTTTTTCGTGTCTAATACCTTGCCGATGACTCAAGAACTATCTATACCAGTACCCCAATACTCTGACTCCAAAGTCAAACCTAACCGAGATTTGGCTTGGCGAATTGCTCCGACATTAATGATTAGCTTCAAATATGCTTGGGCTGGGGTTCGCTATGCCTTTCTCACCCAACGTAACTTCCGCATCCATACAGCCATTGGAATTCTAGCGATTACCTTGGGCATTTTTTTAAAAATACCCCTGGTAGAACTGGCTGTGATTGGACTAACCACTGGGCTAGTCATGGCCATGGAGATGTTAAATACAGCTATTGAATCGGTCGTAGATCTAACTGTTAAACAGACATACCATGAACTGGCTAAAATTGCTAAAGATTGTGCCGCTGGTGCAGTGCTGATCTCAGCGATAACTGCTATTTTTGTAGCCGGTTCCCTGCTACTGCCACCCCTAATCAGTAGAATTGAGTCAGTTTTGGGCTAAATACCCAATTAGACTATACGATATGCGACTATACGATGAAAGTATATGACTGGATTGTCGTTGGTGGTGGCATTACTGGAGCAGCACTCGGGTACGAATTGTGTCGCCAAGGTTTGACTGTTCTGATTTTGGAGCAACATCCTACCCTAGAGGGAGCAACTCGCTATAGCTATGGTGGTCTTGCCTATTGGTCAGGAACATCAAGGTTAACTCGAGTGCTATGTCAGGAAGCTAGAGAAATTTATCAAACTTTATCTGAGGAATTAGCAACAGATACCCAGTTCCGGGAATTAGACTTATTGCTGACCATTGACCTCAAGGATGACTTTGAAGAATTGGCAGCCGATTATGCCCGTTGTGCTACTCCCCCAACTTGGGTGAGTGTGGCTGACGCTTGTGCCCTTGAACCATTACTCAATCGAAATGCGATCGCAGGAGCTTTTACTGTCCGTCACGGGCATATCCATCCAGGAAAGACTACCCAAGGTTACCTGAAAGCTTTCCGCCGTTGTGGGGGGGAAATCCAAATTGGTCGTGTGGTGGAACTGGTAAGGAGTTCAGATGCTATCAAGGCAGTCAAAACAGTAGCAGCCACCTACCACACCGCTAACACGGTTGTCTGTGCTGGTGGACTCAGTCGCACCTTACTGAAAGCTTCCGGAATTCCTGTCTACTTGTATTTCACTCATGAGGAGATGATTGAAACTCCCAGAGTTGACATCCAGCTGCAGACCATGGTTATTCCAGCAAATACGAAACGGTTTCAACTCGAAAAGCAAGCCAGTACTAAGTCAGTTCAACACTTGTGGGATGAGCCTGCTCATGAGGTAGTACCACCGATTCTTGATGCAGGTGCAGTGCAGTTTTTAGATGGCAGTTTACGGATGGGTCAGCTCAGCCGTGTACTGACAGACCCCTACGCCACTATAGCGCCAGAGAAAGGGGAAGCGGAAATTCGTACTCAAGTGGGTAAAATTCTACCAGCTCTTGAGAAATTACCAGGAACCTGGCATCATTGTTTAGTAGCATTCAGCAACACTAGTTTACCAGTGGTTGGTTCCTTCGGTGGTGTGGAAGGAGTTTATATATTTTCTAGTTTTACTAACCCCCTGGTATTTGTGCCACCCCTAGCCAAGCGCTTTGCTAACTGGGTGGTTGGACAAGAGGATGAAATAATAGCCGAGATGTCCCCTGCCAGTTAACAAAGTATTATGTTAAATTAAGCTAGGTTAAAGCTTGTTAAGAGTCTGTTGGTGATCGACCCATAGTCTCAGTCAAAGTGCCAATACAGTGGCTCCATCATCCTTAAAGCCCTTTGGTAGGGGCGACTCTGTCAAAGTTATGGAACATAGGTAGGGTCCAAGGTCGGATTAGACTGTACTAAGTTGGGTTAATGGTCACAGGCAGATACACCTTTAACCTGCAGAATAATTTAAGCAACGGATTTTGTGTTGACACCAGAGTAATCTTCACTGTCAAGGGTTAACGGTCAACAGTGAACAATCAGCAAGTTAAATGTTAATTAAGATAAAGAACGGTGGAAGCGACGGTCTACCCCTTAGCTTGTGAGGGAAGCTAAGGAATTAGCTCGTGCTAACAAGCGAGTTATGAGCCTAAACTAGTTATGAACCTACAGGTGATGGCAATCCCCTCCCCTCAACCCAATCGGCTGTAATAGGGGTCTTCTGCCAAGAACTAATGATCCAAGAACTAATGACAATACTGGAATTACAGTTAAGGGATTATGACAAAAACTCGCTCTAAGTGGCAGCTTGTGGTGGTAGGGATTTTGCTACTGCTGACTCTTCAGTATGTGCTGTGGCGATCGCTGTTTACCCTCAATCTGGATACCCTGGTCAATGGAGTCTTTAGCTTGGGGTTATTACTAGCGGAAATACTGAGGCTAGCTGGTAGCACCATTCAGCTGTTTTTCTTGTCCCAGATAAAAGATAGAAGTCGGGAAGCTGATTGGGGTGAATTATCGGTTATTAGTGGTCGTTTTACCCCGTCTGTTGACATACTTATTCCTACGTATAATGAACATCCCTCTATCCTACGACGAACAATTATTGGTTGTCAAGCTTTAGAGTATACAATAAAAACGATCTATCTTCTGGATGATACTAGACGTCCTGAGATCAAAAGACTTGCAGCTGAGCTAGGCTGCGAGTATATTACGCGACCAAATAATCTTAATGCCAAAGCAGGTAATTTAAACAATGCCTTTCCTCAAACCTCTGGGGATTTAATTGCTGTATTTGATGCTGATTTTATTCCTACTAGGAACTTCCTCAAGCGGACTGTGGGTTTCTTTAAGGATAAGGAAGTCGCTCTAGTTCAGACTCCCCAAAGCTACTATAATCCCGATCCGGTTGCCTATAATTTAGGTTTAGAAAACATTCTGACGGCAGAAGAAGAATTATTTTATCGACACATTCAACCAATTCGGGATAGCACAAATAGTATTGTGTGTTGTGGCACGTCTTTTGTGGTCAGGCGCAGCGCACTCTTAAGTATTGGTGGCTTTTTTACCGATTCCATCGCTGAAGATTACTATACTGGGGTTTGTTTATCGGCTCTTGGCTATAAGTTAATTTACCTTGATGAAAAATTAAGTGCTGGCTTGGCAGCAGAGAATATCGCAAGTCATGTATCTCAGCGGCTAAGATGGGCACAAGGTACCTTACAGGGACTTTTTCTAGACGCAAATCCATTAAGAATTCCTGGACTTACTCATCTGCAAAGACTGGTTCATTTAGATGGGTTGCTTTATTGGTTTACTAGCTGGTCACGAATTTATTTTCTCATTGTTCCCATAGCGTATACATTTTTCGGGATTATTTGCTTTAAAGCAACAGCTACGGAAGTATTGTGTTTTTTAGTTCCTTTCTATTTGCTACAGTTTTCTGTATTCTCCTGGGTAAACTGCGGCTCTCGCTCCGCTTTCATGTCAGATATTTATTCAGTAGTGTCATGTTTCCCGATTGGATTAACGGTGTTGCAGACAATGCTGAATCCTTTTTCGAGAGGATTTAAAGTAACCCCGAAAGGAATATCTAGGGAGAGTTTTAATTACAACTGGCAGTTAGCATCGCCGCTGATTATTGTATTCGTTGCTACAGCAATTAGCTTTGGGTTTAATCTGAGCGAATTATTGATACCAGTCAGCAGTTTGCCATCCCTAGAAACAGCCCAACTTACCCAAGGCATCAGCTTAGCTTGGATTTGGAGTGGCTACAATCTCCTGGTGCTGAGTATCGCCTTACTAATCCTTTTGGATTCTCCTAATCCGGATACTAACGAATGGTTTGACTTACGTAAAGTGGTGCGAATAAATATAGGAGGTCAAACCTATTGGGGCATGACTAAGTTGATTTCCCAAGTAGGTGCTCAAATCAAGCTGACCGAGAAGCTATCTATCTCCCTTAAAGATAATATCAAAGTAAGTCTGAAAATAATGGGGGAGAACTTGCGACTACAAGGAAAGATTACTCACACAGACCTCACGAGTGAAACTCCCACTCTCCAAATAGGATTTAATCAGCAGATGAGTTTACCCCAGACAAGGTGTTTAATTGAAATGCTGTTTTGTGGTGTGGGTCAGTGGAAACCTTGTGATACCCCTGGAGAATTGAGCTTGCTGTGGCTTTTATTAAAAAGTTTGCTCCAGCCCAGATTTGTGTTTAACCGTAATCCAAACCTCAGCACCATTAGCTCCGCTGAGGTACCAAGCTCTACCCTTACCAAACTCAATGGTGGAATTGCTGTGGTAGCACCAGCGCCAAAGGCGATGGAAACTGTTGCTGATTTCCAAGAGGACAATAGCTTCCAACCCCTGCTCAAACCTATTTCACTAGTAGCTCAGCCTAGGGTAAAACCTCCTAGTGTTCCTCAAAAAGTCGGTGAAGAAGTGGCGATCAAGGTGGCAATACCAATGAATCCAGAACTAAACTCCCAGGTGGAGGCGAGCGCTCATTGGGAAGCCGAAGGTGAAACCGTTGTGATCAAAGTGGCGATACCCAATGAACTAATCCAGAACTAAATTGCCAGCAAAATGCGATTGACCTTGGCCTTTAGGCCACGCTACGCGAATGGTCACGCGGGGCGCGTTCGCTAATTAAACAACGACTCAAGAGCGGCTATGCTAGCAAAAAAGTGGATTGAGCCAAAGGCGATCTAAAGGGATGACCATTTTTGAATTCAAAATGAATAGCCTTCTAATTTGGAATTGTTTCCACAGGTGCGCTTGACCTTGGCGAATTAAATTCGCCAAGGTCAAGCGCACCTAAGGATACAAGCGCCTGAATTCATTTATATGGTATTTTTTAATTTTGAATGGTCGCGTTCGCGCAGCGTCGGCGAAAGCCGATAGCGATGTTTCAAGCCCCCGAATTAATTCGTGGGGTATTTTTTAATTTTGAATTGATAATTTTGAATTGGAGCGAAGGGCTTGACTCCTACCCATTTATTGATTTTTGCTGGTTCCGGTTTATTAGCAGGTATTCTTGCCGGATTTCTCGGCATTGGCGGCGGTGTAGTGCTCGTCCCCTTGTTAGTGGCATTAGGATATCAACCAGTTCAAGCGGCGGCTACCAGTAGTCTGTCGATTGTGATTACGGCTAGCTCTGGTACAGTGCAAAACTGGCGGATGGGCTACTTTGATCTAAAAAGTGTAATTGGCATCGGATTTCCGGCTCTAATCACAGCACAAATTGGTGCCTATCTAGCGGACCTGTTCCCTCCTTACTTGTTACTGGTAGCCTTTGGGATACTGCTATTGGTTACGATATATTTGATCCAACTACGCAAACAGCTTAAGTCTAGAGCGCAACAGGAATCTCAAAGAGCACCAAACAACACACCTTCTTCAAACTCTTCCACCAAAGCTACTGTAGCAAGGATAGCGACAGGTGCTTTGGCTGGCTTATTAGCTGGTCTATTTGGTATTGGTGGGGGAACAATTATGGTTCCACTCCAAATGTTGCTCCTAGGAGAACCGATTAAAACTGCGATTCAGACAAGTCTAGGGGTAATCGTGATTACAGCAGTTTCAGCCTCTGTAGGACATGCCTTACAGGGAAATGTCTTATGGATTGAGGGACTGCTGCTGGGCATAGGAGGCTTTTTGGGAGCGCAAATTAGTACTCGCTTTTTGCCAAAGTTACCAGACCAAGTGGTGAGCAATGGATTTCGCACGCTGTTGTTTTCCCTATCAATTTATATTTTTTGGCAGGCATGGCAGAGTTACGGTGCTTGAAAGTCTGTATCTATTTAATTAGACTTCGCCGCAGTGGTGAGCAATAGGGAACTTCGGACAAGGGAATAGAACTATAAATATAGCAGTCGCCAGGGCAGTTAGGACATGACAAAAGTCTCACACCCTTTGTAAGCGATGCAGCGCGGTCTTGGGGGTTTCCCCCATGAGCGACTGCATCAAGAAGCGCAAGAGTTTGACTTCTGACAAATGACTTCTGACAAATGACTTCTGCTATACATATCAGAATCAGACATCACTTTAGCAAGAGCAGGACTTACGCAAAACTGGGCATTAAATGCGCTTATGTAGTAGGGTGCTTTATTAACGCACCCTACAGATAAAGTCACTGCCTAAGTCCTGTTATAGTTTGTCAATAACCAACAACGTTTGTGTCGGAACTCAGCTTTAGGTGAAACCGCCAGCCCAGATATATCGCCCCGGCTGGACTCGTTTCCAGCCTTTAGATTCACATCCTTTAGTTAAGGTGTTACTAATGGATTTACGGGCTACATTTTTCTTCTTAGGATCCAAACCATTAGGATAAAGCACGTCCAAAACATCTGCGGCACTCATGATCTGTGGATAGTGTTCTCTTAACACAGAAGCCACGAGCTCATATAAGGTCATATACTTTAATTGCTCTAACTTAGGTAGCGGAGAAGGCCGACGAACTTTGCTCTTGGCAGGCTTTCTCTGAGGTTTATTGGTAGCAACTAAATCGGGAAAATCTTCAAGAGAAAAGGTGTAGCAACCTGGAGAGTCAGGGATAGAGTCCCATAACCCCTGGCTCTCTCCTTTCAACAAAATGGATTTGACCAGAGAAGTTTTCGAGGCAATATCGTCTTTATCCAACTCTCCAAACAGCTCCCTGATCAGGTAATCAACTCGGAAGATCGTACCCCTGTGGGTTTCCAGGAGTCGGTCAATGGCTTCTGTAATCCTCTGCTCCTGGTAATCGAGTTGTTGTTTGAGTGCTAATGCTGACTCCTCTAATTCAGTTTCAGTGGAGAAGTCTGCGGGCAATTCAGCTACTGGCGTGGTGAGGTAGTATTTTTCCTGCTGGTTGTGGTTGCTATTTCCAGGAGGCAGGAACTTGTTGGAGTTGTTTTCTGGTAGAGCTAATGCATTTGTATTTAGCAAAGCTTTAGCATGGTTAAGCTGTTCTCTTGCAACTGTGGCAGCTTGTTCATGATACTCCACCATTTGTCGGTAGTAATCAACCAAATCTGCTAACATGTTTTGACTTTGCGATGGTAGCGATGGCTGTGATGGAACATAAGACATCTACTTTTTTCCCCCAGATTCGTTAGCGTGTTGATAGCGAAGACACTTTCTGGCTACTCCTTTGCAGCGATTTCCATACTTGGGACAACAGGTAGCATAAGTCTCCCTCTCTGCAGGGGTATTGCAGTAGTGGCAAATGAACTTGTAAACCCGTGTATGGATAGTACGCCTGTGGGCTCTTACTTTGTATTCTCGAACAAAAACTTGTTTACTGGGCATAATTGTTTATATACTTTACTCCTTAAACATTAACAATGGGTTCCTGATAAGTGAAAGGAAGCGAATTAACACTGCTTGTGTGTTCTTTTTTGAACTCTCCCTGGTGTCAAGGACGGGGGATTCTACGCAGAAGGGGATAGCGGATGAAACTAGAAGCCTCAACCATAATCTTCGATTTAGTTGTCGGTACTTCACATAACTCCCATAGCAACGGGAGTAGGAGTAGTACCTTTGACTCCAATTTGATCTAACATCCTCACACAATAACTGCAAGCTGTAAAATAGGGAACTCCCGCCAGATTCCTCTGGAAAAACGGCAGCTGATGGCATCGATTCTGATTGCCTCTGTAACCCAATGCTCACAACACTCCGCTCACAACACTCCATCGGGGCTACTCACATCTGTCCATACCAAGTCATTTCCCCTAAGTAGAAGGTCATGGTCGATAAGCTAAATGCTCATCGGTGTCTAGTTTTTGACTATTCCATATCTAATCTAGGTTTGACCTTAAGCCGTGTGCCATTCTCCCGCGTGTTAATTGAATTGTGTGATCAACAATTGCCTGTTTCGTCTCCATCGCCTTTTGTTTCACTTCCTCTGGCAGCTTCTCGCCAAATTTCCCTAAATATAGAATGTCTGGTTGCTCAAATCCCAGAGTATAGACTTTTTTTTCCTCCCTTTTGGTAATGGGTAATGAGTAATGGTCGTAGGATTACCGATTACCCCGAGCCAATCATCGGACAATCTGATGTGGCATCCCTTTTCAAGAAAGGGTATAGCGCTACGCGCAAGTCAGCAAGGTTCTTGGGTCAGAAGTCAAAGGTGCGCTTTCCGTTCTCCGTAGGAGACGCGGGGCGCGTTCGGCGAATTAAATTCGCCACGGGTCGCACCTAAAAGTAAGCGATTACTTACGTTTCGGAGTTATGGAATGTCAAACATCTTAATGGGTAGTGCTATATCAGAACCTGCCCAACCTCTGGCTGCCCCTTGCCTGTTCCCTCAGAGCATATAACCCTCTTCGGTTTCGCGTCCTACTGCACACCGGAGCCGCGCTTCGCGTCTATGGGTCGCAAGCGGTTTATCAAAAAATGGCTAAACTGTTAGGCATTAAAAATGCCTAACAGCTTACCATACTAGGATTCATATCCACGCTTAATGCTGATAGATTAATGCTTATTTTAAAGACTTTATTTTCGTCAATAACTCGGTTTTTATTATAGTTTTATTTGGCAGTTTTATCCCCGTAATTAATACTTTTTTTGTTTTGAATACATTTAGGGTTAGGGGAAAATAACCGCTCTAATTTGGTTTTCAATAATTGGTTAATTGCCTGGATACTTTTTGTGGTTTTATTTGCTTCTATTTTGGGATATTTAAGTTTATTTTTGTCGAGTTTGATTACCAATTCTAAAGCTTCTTGGTGTTGATTAATTTCTTCTACAACTATTTTTCGTTCCTGTTCAGCCTTTGTTGTTGCTGCTTGATTCTCTTCTCTTAACTTAAGTTGTTCATTATCCTTATACAAGGGGGTAGGGTTAATCCCATATACCATTAGGATTTGAAGATTTTTTCTGGCGGCCATGAATTTTTTGCTAGCGGCTACTATGCCTCTACTTAGACAAAGGGAAGCTGTGGAAAAAATTATGGCTACAACAAAAGCAATAACCGGTATTAACTGATCTACTGCTCCGGATTCGTTGCTGACTAATACGGCTTGGAAATTCAAAAATATATCTCCTAAGAGCACCAGCCAAATTATAGATAATCCATTAGTTAATGGTAAAGGTATCTTAATTTTTTTGCTAATAATTCCAGACCCATCTACTATGGAGGTTATGGGTAAAGCACCTGTTACCAATAAACTGAGTAAATTCTTAGTCTCAATTCCAAATATTTTATCACCCTTTGACAGAGCAAGTCTTTCCCCAAACGAGTAATCTAATAGAGCCAACTGTCCAAAACTAGAAATTATTAAAAGTGCTAACAATATCAAAATTATTAAGACTTGAAGTCTTTTTTCTCTGCGATACCAATCTTCAAGCTTTTCACGATCTTCCGGCTTTTCAATATAGTTTTCAGACTTGGTAGTTGCTGGTTCAAATTCAGTCATATCTCATCACATCAGTTGATTAAGTAGAGTAGTGTCTACTAGGGTCTGGTTAGTTTACTCTTTTCCGGTGAAGCATTTGGAGCCTATACCTTTGGTTTTACCTATAATTTGTCGTCCAAATCCCCAAACTCATACTAGTACTAAACGTTATAATTTTTTTAAATCCTCCGGTATTTCGCAATAGTTATACTCTGAACTAGGAGTATATTTTTTGAGGTATTCTCCATCCAGTATTGACTCAAAATAATTATTAAGATGTATTCCTCCAATATCATCTATCTGGTTTAATTCTTTTTGAATTTCATGTTTAACAGTTTTCCCATCACGAAATGCATTACTGGCTTGACTGCTTCTCCTCTCCTTTTGTCTTAATATTTCTTTTAAATTGGGATAATTTTTGAGTTTTAAATAATAAATTCCTTCAAATAAGTCCCAGGTGTAAACTTGAAGGTTAACATTGGTTTGAGCATCTTTGATTTCAAAGGGCAAAGAAACTATGAAAATAACACTTTTAATTTTAGGGTCACGAATTTGGAGATTTCTCTCCAGACTTAAATTTAAAACTTGTTGCTCATCTTCCCTAGACCATTTCCAAGCTAAGCAACTAGCTTTTTTATAAACCCATCCGTCCTTATGGTTATCAATACGTCTGATATAAAAACTTTTAGGTTGATGAGAAAATGTTAATAAGGTTACAATATTGGGAGTATATCTATGATTCAGTAAACTATTGGTATCTGGAATTTCTTGTATTGAGTTTACAGGAATTCTTAAGACAAGCTTTTGAGGTGAGCATTCTTGATTGCCAAAAATCTCGTTATAGATAGGCTCATTAGACTGCACACTTATACTTCGAGCTTCTTGAGTTTGAATGTGACAGGGACTAATTTGAGGGGTACAGGAGTGTAGCCCGATACTATTCAAGATAAGAGTGACAAGAATTCCTAGATAGCGGTGCGACCCCGGCGAGGTTCCCTCGCCATGGGAACGCGCACCAAGACATCGGAAGAGTTTATTCATGGAAAACTGTATCATGAAATGACTTGAAAGATGCTGTACGCTAGCACTTTCCAGTTGAGCGTTCATGCCTACAGGATTACCTAAGGAATCTTTTGCCGACCTGGGACGATCTATGATGGAAAGGATATGCGATCGCGTTAGATGCATCTCACTAATGATCTTCTAAGGTCACCGCAGACTTCCGGATTGTTGGCAAAATTAGCATTAAGTCGTTTGTGCAACTCCTCTAATAGCCGTTCGAGCTCCTTAATATCTACTTCCGCTTCTGCCGTGGGATTCCAACCTGATTGGATCTCTGAGTCAAAAATACCCTAGGTGCGCTCTTACCATTAAGAATTAAATTCCCTATAGGTGTGCGCCTCCAGCATTTGTGTCTGGCAACCAGACTAGGATTGTCTTGACTTCTAGCAAACTGCTCTACCAACTCGCTGCGACTGCTCTTCAACCTCTTGGCCAATTTGTCTAGTTTCTTAATGCTGCTTGGCGTTAGCATGTTTGTTAACTCGGATTTTATATTCTCCTTGTTTTGTCTGTGTGCTTCTCATTGCTTGGGCTCATCGCCTACACACCAAAGTTAGATCAGAAGCTTATTTTAAGCATAGACACTTGATAACTTAATGAACATAATTACACACATGTATTGGAATTAAGTCTGTGGAATTAAGTCTGTAAATCGCCCATCACTGTGTTGGATCAAGATGGGACTACAAAACTTTCTTTTCTTAGAATACAACAAGCAATTAATTAGGAGTGCATCAATGAGCTATAAAGATGAACTATTTCCTTGGCGCATCATCCGCCATCTGCCTAAATGCCAGGGAATCGTTGTCCCTCGCTTTCGCCGCCGAAATCAAGCAGAAGCCCATCTACAAGCACTGCGCTGCTTAATACCTGATGCTCGATTCACCCTCATGTTCGACATCACAGTAGATGACATTGTGCCAGCGATCGCTATGACAAAGCACCTATCTCAACCAAATCATCAATAAAACCAAATTCTTGGCTCTAATCACTGTTTTATTTCGCCGCATCAAAGCGCCTAAGAAGTTTCCCATTACTAAGCGCCAAATTGCCATACTTACCGACATTCCTGAATCATGGATTCTCAAAATCTAGCTCTGGTCTGATGTTCTGTTTGTCGATGGCCTTTAGGCCACGCTACGCGAACGCCGAGACACAGTAGAGCAATTGATCCGTAAGGGTGACGCTGGTAAAGTGGAAAAATGCACTACTAGCGCACAGCTACAGCAGTTGCAGCATGCCATCCAATCGGACTACAAAAATCTGCAACTTCAAAAAGCACCCCTAACCATCAGATGACATAAGGACTACGGCCTAATGGCATTTTCGTGCTTTCGTGGATCTTGGCAAAATCAAACAGAACCGACCTCAGCCACTGTGAATCAAAAACTTATCCTGATCTGGTATCGCAACGATTTACGGATCCATGACCATGAACCACTCTATCAAGCTGTCCAGGAAAAAGCTCAAATTATCCCCCTGTACTGCTTTGATGACAGACAATTTGGTACTACCTCTTAGCCGTCGGTCTTAACCTTTGGTAAAGCACTCTATGGGCTTTTGCTTTGGATGAAGTATTTCAAGTTGAGTGTTGAGAGTTAACAGTTAACCTTCAACACTCAATTAGCCAGCCACCAATTAGCCAGCCATCAATTTTTCCCTTTCGCTGTTGATGTTGATCAAAACACAGATGGACAGGATTATATGGATAAAACTGTGCTATCTATCTGTATTTAGGAATCTGTGTTTACCAATCCTGGTTGGATTCCTGTTTTGCCTTACTCAGTTCTAAGGTCACGGCACTGGTAACTTAAGGGCAGGGTGAGATTCTGAAGGACGAATTCGGTATTTAACCAGATTGGCGAGATCTTGTAGTTGACCAATTGCTTCAGCACCTTCCAACTTCATCAGCTCTCGGTCATCGCGCATTTCAGTCCAAGTGATCCCGTAATCTGAAACCAAAAATCGAATCAGGTGATTGTCCCCCAAGCTAACCATAAACGATGCGCTATTCATCTGCCCACCACAGGTGTAGCAGGAGGCTAAATAGCCTTGGTTTTCTAGTACAATTGCCAACGCCTGTAGATTCATTACTAAATCTCGGACAAATTGACGGTGCTCCTCTGCAAGTCGTATAAACACTTCTGTTCTCCAAACACCACTCCTAGATTTTAGAGCTTCTATTCTTTCTTAAAAATTTAATCTTCATGTTTCAAGATAAATCAGGATAAAATTGGGGGATTTTTCTAAGAAATAGACTCTTGTCAATCTTTTCCTTAATCTCTTGCCTTGTTCTATCCCAAAATTAACCTGTCGGTCAAGGCAAATTGGCTCCCTTGTCATAATTTTCATGAGTCAAGGGATATACATTAGTAGTTTCTATATGTTTATGGAAATTCTTTAACTAACCTAACTACCGGTTCAAGCACAACCGATAGTTCCGTGTTATTAGCGAGCCTTAGATGTTAATTTACTTGCCACCAACCAAATGCCGGTCCTATAAATCTCACCGTTAGCCAGAATACAATCATAAAGACAATACCAGCCCAAGCTCCCCTAGTCGTCCATTTAACAAACTGCTCACCCTGACTTTTAGTTATCGGGAGCCATGGAAATATGTTGGCTTCTTTCCCGTAGTCTTCTCCCAGTGCTGCTTTCCGGCGTTTTGCTTCACCCATAATCGTTTTTAATCACTCAGTGATAATAATAACCACTCAGTGATAATAATAACCTATGTATTGAACAATGGTGGGCATTAGCAGAGCTCGTGTAGAATTTCTTAACTTTAGGGGATGATCAGCCTTGGCAACCTCAATAAATTTACTAAGCCGCCAACAGTATCATCAAGGCTGCCCTTATCCCCCCAAAGATCGGGGGGCAGGAAAAAGGCAAAGGGATCGGGAGAATTTATTCACCCTGTTATGGGTGTGGTGCCACCTTTTACCTTTTTTCTTTTACCTTCAAACCTGTACCTCTTCCAGCATCAATTTAGAACGCTTGAGTTCTTCTGAAAGGGGAACAGGGTAATGACCTGTGAAACAAGCAGAGCAGAAACTCTTGGAGTCTTTCCTTGTGGCTAGCATCATTCCCTCCCAACTCAGATAAGCGAGGGAATCCACACCAATATAATTGGCTATTTCTGCTACTGACTTGGTGGCGGCAATCAGTTGCTCTTGGTTATCGGTGTCTATTCCAAAGAAGCAAGGATGAGTGACTGGGGGCGAGGAGACTCGCATATGTACTTCAGCTACACCTGCATCACGCAAAGCTTTGATAAGTTTGCTGCTGGTGTTTCCTCGAACAATGGAGTCATCTACTAGTACCACTCGTTTACCAACTAAGACATCTTTGAGGGGATTAAGTTTCATTCGGATGCCAGTTTCTCGCATACTCTGAGTGGGTTGGATAAAGGTGCGACCTACATAGCGATTTTTAATCAGTCCCTCTCCGTAAGGAATACCGGACTCTCGGGAAAAGCCGATAGCTGCCGGGACACCGGAATCGGGTACAGCAATCACCATGTCCGCATCTGGTGTTGACTCTTTTGCCAGCTGACGCCCTAGGCGTAACCGATAGCTAAACACAGTTTGATCATCCATGATGCTATCAGGGCGAGCAAAGTAAATCATCTCAAAGATACAAACTTTGCGCTCTGGCTTTTGACTCCAGTCGAAGGAAGCAATGCCTTCGTCATTAATCCAGACTAATTCTCCCGGTTCCACATCCCGCAGATAGTCAGCACCGATAATATCTAAACCACAGGTTTCTGATGCCAGGACGTAGCCCCCAGAATTGCCACCTAAGGTGCCAATCACTAGAGGGCGAATGCCATTGGGGTCACGAACACCCATTAATCCATCCGGTGTGCCAATCACTAAACTAAACGCTCCTTGGCAAGATTGAAAGGCACTCATTGCTGCCTCCAACCACCCTTTGCCATGGTTAACCTCTGCAGCGATCCCTAGGGCGATTAGTTCTGAATCGGTAGTGGTCATCAAGTTAGAGTTATGCTTGAGTAAATCATCACGTAATTGGATAGTGTTGACCAAGTTACCGTTATGAGCCAAAGCCAACGGTCCTAAGGGAGTTTCCACCACGGCTGGTTGAGCATTGGCGATATGGCTAGAACCAGTGGTAGAATAGCGGTTATGACCAACGGCAATCTGACCAGGTAGCTGATCCAAAATTTCTTCATTAAAGACCTGGGAGACTAGCCCCATATCTTTGTAGACATGGAGCTGCTTGTCATCAAAGGTAGCAATCCCTGATGATTCCTGACCTCGGTGCTGTAGGGCAAATAGACCAAAGTAAGTCAGCTTAGCGACATCTTGCTCTGGTGCATAGATACCAAAGACTCCGCAAGCTTCCTCTGGCTTGTCCAAGTGCTGGGGATAGTCATCCTTGGACTGATCACAATATTGGTCAGAGGAAAGGGATTGGTTGGACATCATAACTATTATGGGTTGCTCCTAATTGCGGCATGAAGTCGATTTAACCTAAATCCCAAGGGGATTGGTTTTGTATATTTAATTAAACTTAATGTTTCCTTAACGATATCACCTATACGATATTATTGTGGGTTAATGTCGGCAATTCCTGGGTATTCCTAAAGCGGTTACTGCATTTTGCCCCCCGAAACCAAAGCTAAAACATAGTGCCTGCCTGACTTGGCACTGACGCGCTATAGTTACGAAATCCAAATCCCATTCCGGTTCCCTCAACCCAATACAAGGGGGTAAGGTTTGGTGTTTTAAAGCGATTAGACACAAAGCAGTACCAATGGCTCCAGAAGCACCAAGAGTGTGACCGGTGGCTCCTTTGGTAGAACTGATTGCCACCCCTTGGGGAAATAGCTGCTGAATCAGCTCCGCTTCATTCTGGTCATTAAGTTTGGTTCCGGTACCGTGGGTATGGATATAATCAATATTTTTAGGAAATAGGTGGCTGCGGTCTAGACATTGTTTGATAGCTGCGATCGCACTCTGTCGATTTGGGTTAGGTTTACTGACATGATAAGCGTCCGAGGTTAAGCCAAACCCCAGTAATTTTCCATAGATAGGGGCGGCTCGACGACGAGCCAAATCCTCTGACTCCAATACCAAGACAGAACCTCCCTCTGCCAACACCAAGCCTTGACGTTGCTTGTCAAAGGGGTAAGCACCAGTTTTTGCTAGAGCCCCCATTTTAGTAAATCCGGCTAGGGTTAGAGGAGTAATTGGTGCTTCTACAGCACCAGCAATGACTCGTTGGCATTGACCAGTTTGAATCAATTCAAATCCTTGAGCGATCGCCCAAATTCCTGTTGCACAAGCTGCCATTGGTGCTAGGACTGGCCCAAAGGAACCGATGTAATGGGCAGCAGCAATAGCTGGTTGATGGGGTAGAGTATCTAACCAATGCTCTAGAGTTAAGGTCTCATTTAAGATATCGAATCGCTTATACTCTGGTTCGGTGTCGAGTTTGCTCTGACTAGTCATCTGTTCCTGGGCTAGTTGCTCCCAAGCCGCCTGACAGCTACGACTGGAACCAATCACCACACCACAATCCTTGAGAGGGATGGTTAATTTAGCATCTTCAAGAGCATCTGCTACAACCTGGTAGGTCAGCTGTTCAATAGAAGCTGGTGTCTTACCAATCATAGCCAACGGTAGAGGTGATAAATTGGCGAAGGGTTGATACCAGCTAATAGCTGACTCACCGTTTAGCAAATGCTGCCAACTGGGTTTGAGGTTGCCTAAAGCAGATACTAATCCAATCCCAGTAACGCATACCTGCACGGATTCGTTGAAAGATCGTTATTCTTTATCTTCAGCTTTCTTCAGGTTTTCGATGCCTTGAATGACCTTGACTGATTCAATGCGATCGCCTTGCTGAATTTTGTTTACCACATCCATACCTTTAGTGACATAGCCAAATACAGCATAGTCCCCATCCAAGAAAGGCAGTTCTGCTAGGGCAAAGTAAAACTGTGAAGAGGCTGAGTCTGGCATTTGGGAACGAGCCATGGCAACAGCACCACGAGTATGAGTCAACTGAGGATCACTATTAATTCCGGCTACCTTAAAGGTTTTTCTGTATATCGGTTCCTCTGCCCCCTTCGGCTTAATTTCTAGTGGGATGTAGCGAGTTTCCTTCGTTTGTGGATCTATGAACCCCCCTGTGCCCAGAAGCTCTACTGGGAATTTTGGATTTTTTCCTTGGGGATCACCACCTTGGACAACAAATGGTTGAGGTTCCCTTACCACTCGGTGAAACACTAGTCCGTCATAAACACCCTTTTGAACCAGATCCACAAAGTTGCCAGCTGTAATCGGGGCATTGGTTCCATCCACTTCAATAGTAATCGGTGAGCCTTTTACCCTCAGCTCAACAGTAGCTTTGTTGTCTAGTCGGGGTAAATTGCTGAATTGGGGATTGCTGGTGGTTTCAGCAGGAGTAGGGTTGTTTTGGGGAGTTGATGATTCCGTTGAGTTTGCCATTGGGTTGCTGCATCCTGCTATTACCAGACCTAACACTACTAAAATCACCGATAGCCAGCGCCGGATATTTATTCTCATTATCTTGTTAACTTTCTAGGTTTCTGTAGCCTATACTACTGAATTATTTAAGAAGCTTTATTTAAGCAGGAAGCAACTTGATGGGGGAGTGTGCCACCTAGGAATTTACAACCCTTCCAAGGGAACTCCTAAGAAACGAGCCAGCTCTGCTCCCTGATTTTCTAATTCCGAAAGGGAGATGGGTTGACCGACACGAGTCAGAGGAACTTCCCGACGATCCTTAGTGCGCACGTAGAGGACTCGGCGTGGATTTAGACCCTCTTTGATGTCTACTCGAATCGACTGGACATCTTCTGTACGGCAACTGAATTCGACTTCACGGTTTTTACCGGGAAAGCCAGACCGCACTACTCTGACCATACCTGTTTCTTGGTTAAATTCATTGTAGCCTCCGCCGATATCCCAATAAATGGTTAGCCATAGGTAGAGAGATAGCAACAGCGCAGCAACGCCATAGAAACCCATTGCTACTCCCTGAGGGATAAAAATTAGGTTGGTTGCATCTCCAATCGGGAGTAGATCCATGTTGAGATAACTCGAAAGCCCTGCCAGGAAAAAGCCTATACCTCCTATAGATACAGCTCCTGCCACTAAATAGTTGCTCAAACGGCGAGAGCCAAGAACCGATTGTCGAAGTACCAGGTTTTCCAGTTGGTTGGTGGATGCTGCCATGAGAAGATGTGGTTGCCTCTATGAAATCTGACTTGACAATAGTGCTGAGGACCGAGAGTAAATCAGTAAGTTATGGATACTCCAGCGAGCTCATCTAGAACTTGTATCACATTTTTGACCAAGACAGGGAAATTATGTAACTTTTGACACCAAATCTCAAAAAAATCTGAGGAGTATGTGTAATTTTGTAAAATTTTTGGTATTTATTATTATTGTATGTAACGTTTGTAACCCAACTCTCCTTATGGGAGAATCAAGTCAAGGGTTTAACTGCGTGATAGTTTAAGAAACATTAAGTGACCACAGCCTAACCTGATAGCCTGTGGGATCCCGTTAAAAGACCATCCTGTAAGAGGAAAGTGACTCTTGCCTCACTGAAATCTAAGGGAAATCCACCTCTAAAAGGGTGGAAGTGTCGCTAAAAAGACGTAAAAGCGTCCCAATTTTGAATCCTTGCAAATCGTTATATGTATGAGGATTTGAATCTATGACAGTAGCAGTAGGACGCGCCCCCAGCACCAGAGGATGGTTTGACATCCTCGATGACTGGCTCAAGCGCGATCGCTTTGTATTCGTCGGCTGGTCCGGCATTCTGTTGTTCCCCTGTGCCTACATGGCGTTAGGGGGCTGGCTAACTGGTACCACCTTTGTAACCTCTTGGTACACCCACGGCTTAGCATCTTCTTACCTAGAAGGTTGTAACTTCCTGACCGTAGCAGTGTCCTCTCCTCCCAACAGTCTGGGACATTCCCTACTGCTGTTGTGGGGACCAGAAGCCCAAGGAGACTTGACTCGCTGGTTCCAACTAGGAGGGTTGTGGAGCTTCGTAGCATTCCACGGAGCATTTGGTCTGATTGGGTTCATGCTGCGGCAATTTGAAATTGCTCGTCTAGTAGGCATTAGACCCTACAACGCGATCGCATTCAGTGCGCCGATTGCAGTATTTGTCAGCGTGTTCCTGATGTACCCGTTGGGACAGTCCAGCTGGTTCTTTGCTCCTAGCTTCGGAGTAGCGGGTATCTTCCGTTTCATCCTGTTCCTGCAAGGCTTCCACAACTGGACACTGAATCCCTTCCACATGATGGGCGTAGCTGGGGTACTCGGTGGTGCTCTGCTGTGTGCCATTCATGGGGCAACGGTGGAAAATACCCTGTTCCAGGATGGTGACAAAGCCAATACCTTCCGGGCGTTCAACCCGACCCAAGCGGAAGAGACCTACTCAATGGTCACCGCTAACCGGTTCTGGTCTCAAATCTTCGGCATTGCCTTCTCCAACAAGCGCTGGCTGCATTTCTTTATGCTGTTTGTGCCAGTAACTGGCTTGTGGATGAGTGCAGTAGGAATTGTAGGTTTAGCATTGAACCTGCGAGCCTATGACTTCGTGTCCCAGGAAATCCGGGCAGCAGAAGATCCAGAATTTGAGACGTTCTATACTAAGAACATTTTGCTAAATGAGGGTCTCCGGGCTTGGATGGCTCCGGCAGACCAACCTCACCAAAACTTTGAGTTCCCTGAGGAGGTACTACCGCGTGGTAACGCTCTCTAATAATGTTGGTATGGTTGCGGGCAATCGTGACCAAGAATCTTCCGGTTTCGCCTGGTGGTCTGGTAATGCCCGTCTGATCAACCTCTCTGGTAAGTTGCTGGGAGCTCATGTTTCCCATGCTGGCCTGATCGTTTTCTGGGCTGGCGCAATGACCCTATTTGAGGTTGCTCACTACATTCCCGAAAAGCCTGTGTTCGAGCAAGGATTAATTCTAATCCCTCACATGGCTACTTTGGGTTGGGGTGTTGGTCCTGGTGGCGAAATTGTTGACACTTTCCCCTACTTTGTTATTGGTGTCCTACACCTGATTTCTTCTGCCGTATTGGGCTTCGGCGGTATTTATCACGCCGTTCGTGGTCCTGAAGCCTTAGAAAATTATTCTAACTTCTTTGGTTACGACTGGAAGGACAAGAACAAGATGACTAGTATCATCGGGTTCCACCTGATCATTTTAGGATTGGGTGCCTTCTTGCTGGTGATCAAGGCCATGTTCGTCGGCGGTGTTTATGACTCTTGGGCACCCGGTGGTGGTGCGGTTCGTTTGATCACCAACCCAACCCTGAACCCCGGTGTGATCTTCGGCTACTTAGTCGATGCTCCCTTCGGTGGAGAAGGTTGGATTATTGGTGTCGCCAACATGGAAGACATCATTGGCGGTCATATCTGGATTGGTCTGATCTGCATCTTTGGTGGTGTATTCCACATTCTGACTAAACCCTTCGGCTGGGCTCGTCGTGCCTTTGTCTGGTCTGGAGAAGCTTACCTCTCCTACAGCTTAGGTGCCTTGTCCATGATGGGC
Source organism: Moorena producens 3L (assembly GCF_000211815.1). GTDB lineage: Bacteria > Cyanobacteriota > Cyanobacteriia > Cyanobacteriales > Coleofasciculaceae > Moorena > Moorena producens. The sequence continues at coordinate 105,018 of NZ_GL890874.1, read as the reverse complement.
TTCATTTGCTCTTGCTACGTGTGGTTCAACAACACCGCTTATCCTAGCGAGTTCTATGGCCCTACTAATGCTGAAGCGTCTCAAGCTCAGTCTTTCGTGTTTTTAGCCCGTGACCAACGCCTAGGTGCTAACATTGCGTCTTCCCAAGGGCCTACTGGTCTGGGTAAATACCTGATGCGCTCTCCTACTGGTGAAATCATCTTCGGTGGTGAAACCATGCGCTTCTGGGACTTCCAAGGTCCGTGGTTGGAGCCTCTACGGGGTCCCAATGGTCTGGATGTTAACAAGCTCAGAAATGACATTCAGCCTTGGCAGCTACGTCGTGCTGCTGAGTACATGACCCATGCTCCTAACGGTTCCATCAACTCTGTAGGTGGCATTATTACTGAGGCAAATTCCTTCAACTATGTCAACCCTCGTGCTTGGTTGGCTAGTTTCCACTTTGTAATGGCCTTCTTCTTCCTAGTTGGTCACCTCTGGCACGCTGGTCGCGCACGGGCTGCTGCGGCTGGATTCGAGAAAGGTATTGACCGTGACACTGAGGCAGTACTTGAAATGCCTGACCTTGACTAGGTGATGGGATTGAGTTAATAACTCAATGGTAAATCACACTAAGTAAAGTCTAATTAATGGCTAATTAATGGCTAACTAAAAGCTAAGTGATTTTTAAGGCTCCTGTACTTTACAGGAGCTTTTCTTTGGAACAGTTTTCTCCATATAGCACTACGCATTGAGATGTTTGACATTGCTAAACTCCGAAACTTAGTCTAAGCTGACTTCTGACTTCTGACTTCTGACTTCTGACTTGCGCGTAGCGCTATAACTCCTGTCTAAGTTAGTCATGGCTGTATATAGGTCATGGGTAAGCTGTGCAGCTCCTTTTTTAACTGACTTGGTAGAATAATCTCCTACACTAATCGCAGATCCAACAGTCACTTTGACGTCACAACCCCATTTAGGAATAGGCTGGCTATAATTAAGAGCAATCGGTACAATATTGAGACCAATACCAGGGTGAGATGATTCTACCTGCAAGGCAATACGAGCCATACCAGGTTTTAAGGGGTTTACTTCACCATTACGGAAAATATTGCCTTCAGGAAACATTACCAGTACTTCGCCATTGCTCAGGAGTTCGACAGTGTGACGGATACTGCTAATTCCTCCACGTCCAGTATCTACGGGGAACCCTCCTAGACGACGGATAAACCAACCCTGTATGCCATAGATTTCATTGGCTGAGACCATATACCGCAAGTCACGTCCGGTTACAGGTTTGCCAACGGCGTAAGGAACCATTAACGCATCCCAACGAGAGCGATGGGTGGGAGCTAAAATAACAGGACCTGTTTTAGGAACGTTCTCTTGCCCTGTTACGGTAAGTTGACCAAAATGAAACGGAATAACAACACGCCGTGCTAAGGGATAGATAATGTTAGTTAACCCGTGGCAAATACCAGAATCTACAGACATGGTTTTGATGGCGTTACCGTGATCGTTACCATAATCAGAAGTATGTTTTAGCGTTGTTGTCATTGCTCAATCCTACTTACTGCAAGTAGAGCTAAACTATCAATGATCAAGGGTTTGTCCTAAATCCTTAACCTTCAGTTCTACTGTATGTGGTTTCGATCTCAATATCTGACACTCACAGGACACTTCTTGTGGTGTCATGCCCTGATCTGTTCCCTATGGATACTGAAGCTATTAATGGCGTGGCTGAAGGTAAGCATATGCGCTACTTGAGGTGCTGCTTGAGGTGCCGTCAGCCGTCAGCCGTCAGCCGTCAGCCGTCAGCCGTCAGCCGTGGGCTTTTGGCCCACGCTGCGCGAACAGCTTTGTGCCATAGACTTTGACGCTGTGACTTTACTCAGATTATTAAACTAAGGCTTACCTGTTTTCTGGATGCAGTTGCTCATGGGGGAAACCCCCGTGAGCAACTGCATCGCTTATTCAAAAGCTATTGGGTGTAGCTTGCCCAAGCGCCCATAAACTGATAGCTGATAGCTGATAGCTGATAGCTGATAGCTGATAGCTTACGGTCTTTTGCGTCGCTCGGCAAACCAAGATTGCAACTGTTCCCGACAAACGGATTCCATAATTCCCCCTAAAACTGGCAACCGATGATTAGAACAAGCACTATCAGGAAGATTAGCAACGGTGCGAATGCTGCCAGTTTTAGGATCGTCTACACCATAAACCAGAAGACCGAGTCGTGCTAGGATAATCGCTCCGGCACACATGGGACAAGGTTCCAAAGTAACGTAGAGAGTGCAGTGATTAAGATGCCAACTTTGCAGCTGTTGACCAGCAGCACGGAGTGCCAGGATTTCCGCATGAGCAGTGGGGTCTTTGTCCCGCTCTCGGCGATTCTCTCCTGTAGCAATTAACTTACCTTCATTATCTACAATCACCGCACCCACTGGTACCTCACCCGCTTCACCAGCTTTCTGGGCAATTTCTATGGCAACAGTCATCCATTTGCGATGGATGAGATAGGAGTTATCAATCGGGTTAGGTACTTCCATTCTGGGGAGTAGGGAGCAGGGAGCAGGGAGTAGGGAGCAGGGAGCAGGGAAGAGAGGGAAGCGTGGGGAAATAGGGGTATAAGGATTAATTGGTAATTGCTATTTTAAATTTTCAATTGTTAATTTCAATACCTAACTTTGGGGTTTATAGTAATTAATCTAAGTTATAGATTTTATAATATTAATCAAGACTGGTTCCACCAATAGCGCCACCTTTATCAAGCACATAAGCGATCGCATTATGAAGGTCTGTGCCCTGGAAATTCTCAACGTAGTCGCACTGGTTACCACCAGTAAAGAATAATACTTCAGCTTGAACTCTCCACGGGTTGAAACCACATGGATTCTAAGCGGATGTTGCTTCGCGGGTTAAAACCACGCTTGGTGCGCTTTCCATAGGCGAATTAAATTCGCCATGGGTCGCACCTCTGCGCAACGCTTCACGATACGATCTAGATAGAGAGTCCAGCTTGTATCGTTGTGGCAGGTTCAAAACTGCCCTTCCGACCTCGGCCAGAGAAAACTCTAGCTGTGTCGATACTTTGCGAAGAATGTTGGCTGCTCCGTTGCAGTCAGCATTTATCAATTCGCCCTTTCCAGACTTGTAAAGCCCACGTCTAACTCTTCTCCCACTTTCTTTCCACCCCAAGCCCGAAGGGCACGCTTCGCGAACGGGTTTTCCACCAAGTGTAGGCAAAAAATCACGGTCTAAAAAGCTAGCCTTGCTGGTGTAACTTTCTTCAGTCTCAACGAATTTGATACCGTACTCAATACATAGCTGTTCTATCCGACTTTTTAATTTAGCAGTAGGTATCTGAACAAACTGCTGATTATTCTTTTTTCCAATATTGATGCTGTCTTTGTTGCGCTTGTTCCAACCAAATACGACTGTACTAACGTTATTCCTTAAGCACCAGTTAACTATGAATCTAGCGGCTTTATTTACGTTGTCTCGCATTTGTCGATTTCGCTTTTCAATCAAAAAAGCTAGATGTTCGTCCCAGTAGTCTCTACTTTTACCCTTTTTGATAGCACCTACACGCTTGTTGTACCACTGGTTTTGAGACTTAACTTTTCTTCCATCTAATATAAACGACTTACCTGTAGTAGACACGCAGGTTAACCAGTTATTTAAACCAGGATCAATCCCTAAGACTTCACCTGTTTGAGTAACTGCTTCAGGAGCTGTTCTCTCATAGACGAACTCTAGATACAAGCACCCGTTTCTTGGTACAAATCGATACTCTTTTATCGCTTTGTAGTCAATATTGGAAGGCATAGGTAGAAGGAAATGGTCTATCCCAAACCATGCTTTAATCTGTTTTCCTAGAGTAAACTTAAGCTGACCCTTTATCAGCTTCACCCATCTAGCCGGATAGCTAACAACAGCCAATCCCCCCTTTTTTCTATAATTAGGAACTCTAGGCTTGTTTGCTAGCTGACCTTTCTTATATAGCTTGTTTAAGGCTTTGTAAGACTTAAAGGATTCTATTACTCCGTGTAGTGTCTGCTGAGCACAAGCTGACCTCATTGCCTTGAAGTGATGATTTGTCTTCATTATCTTATCCAGATCGGCATTTGTAAGATACCTTCCAGCTTTGAACAACAATTGACGGCAGTAATAAATCCCGCAGTTAGTTAACTTGTTAGCTTCTGAACAGATAAACTCGATAATTGCTCTATTATCAGGTGTCGTAGTTATTAAATGTTGTTGACAACCATACATATTGCATCGACCTTTTGCTGTGCTAATTTAATTATATACTACCGTAATGAATGGGTCAAACATATGCCAGAAAAAAAGAGAAGAGTCGGGAGACCAAGTATCTATGAGGAAAGCAAAAAGACTTACAGTGTTAAGGTTACAAAAATAGCTTGGGGAAATATTAAAAATATGGCAGAGTCTTCTGGCTTGAGCTTGTCTGAGTTCATGGAGTACCTAGGAAGGAATGGAAAACTACCTTAAACACGATAGCCGGGATAAATCCCGGCACGCTCCACGCCCACCCAATAAATTAGGTGGCTAACTCTCGCTTGTTACTTTCCTGTTTCACTATCTTGATTCACCCTGAAAGCTTAACCACTCAACCTTAACCCTGCAACCAACTAACCTTCAACCAATTAACTTTCAACTGTATCCGATTGTTACTGTTTGACCCGGTGGGTGGAACGGGCATCTTGCCCGTTTCCTGCCTCGGACAGGCTTTCCCAAAACTGGCAAAGAGGTGGAAAATCAGGGCCAGCCTTTTGGTGGTGCGTTACGGGGCAGACTATCTCAACCCTGGCTACGAGGCGAAAAATAAGGGCAAGTCCGCCCCTAACACACCCTACGCCTTCAACCTTCAACCTACTGAATGCTTACTAACCCTTCAACCTTAACCCTCCAACCAACTAACCTCCAACCTTCAACTTTCAACCAACTAACCTTCAACCTAAAAATTAGCCCGCTGCCTGAGTTAGCAAAGATTCCAATTGTCCCTTACCGTCTAAATCATACAACTCATCGCAACCGCCAATGTGTTGGTTATTGATAAAAATTTGGGGTACCGTTCGACCTCCGTTGGCTCGTTCCGCCATCTGGTTTCTGGCATTGTCGTCCCCATCGATTTTATACTCGGTGTAGTCAACTCCTTTCCACCATAGCAATAGCTTGGCTCGGATACAGAAGGGGCAGGCTTGCCAGGTGTAAATTTCTACATTGGCTTTCATCTGTTCTGGGTTGCGTCCTAGGATGGGATTGAGAAAATCCAGCATTGTTGGTTAATCCTATGTTGTTGAATCCTATTTAAGGATATAGCATGGTTAGGGGATAGTTTAAATTAAGAAAAAGGAAAGAAATAGGATAAGTTTTGGTGTTTATATGTCAGCTATCAGCGAACAGCTATTAGCTATCAGCTATCAGGCTCGAAACCTGTGCCATGATCCATGGACTACCCAAACTTTAAATTCTCATTAATCTCGCACTATTAAATTTTATCGTTATAGGTTTATTTTAAGCTGACTGCTGTTCGCGTAGCGTGGCCTACGGCCAACGGCTGACTGCTGAATGCTTACTTTATTATAAATCAGTATTTGGTTTAATTATTTGTTTTAAAATACTAGTTATTAATGGTTGTAATAATGGTTACAAAAACCATATATAAATAATTAGGCGTTCCTTAATTTAGGTATAATTTGAGATAGTCTGGTTTTTATCAAGCCCCCGTTGGTTCCCAAACTTTGATACCGTTGGCGAATTTAACATTTAGAAATATCAGCCTGAAGACAGCAGTCTTTATAGCCCCCCAACCCCCAATTCTGGGGGAGCATGAACTTAAAGTTACCCATCTTCTACCCTTGTGTAAACAAATATTAATTTCGCCAACGGTATCAATTCAGGGGGACGCAAGAGAGTTTTGTTCCCCCCAAAATTGGGGGGCTAGGGGGGCAAAATCATACCCATAATCAGCAAAGCCGATAATTTATAAAACCTCTATTTTTAAAGCTTTTTGATATCATCTCCAGATAATTACCCTTAATACAAATCTCCCCACACTTTCCACTCTAGGGCCACCACCGACTTACATCCTTAATCGCTTCAACAATTGCAGCCAGAGCTTCCTTGCCTCCCAAAGAGATAATAGTTGGACTGAGATCAACCAAGTATATTAAGAAGTCCTCACGATCGCGACAAGCAAAGGTGTGAAGAAACTCTTGCCAAAGGGAAACGTCATCTTGGAGGGATAAGCCAGGATTTTTGATTAGTTCATTGAAAACATCGGCTCGATGATACTCAGACTGAATTGCCCGTGCTACTTCGAGGGCTTTTGGTAGTAGCACGGGCAACTGTGGTAGTATTATTATCTGGGGACTTGCTCGCTTTCTCTCAGCTCGCTTTCTCTTATCGGTAATGGCTGCTGCGGGTTCTAGGGCTTCTGGTAAGATTTGAGGAAAATGTGATGCTAGTGCCCTCAGGGCATTGGCTCGGTTCCACGGATCGGTAATGGCTGCTGCGGCTTCTAGGGCTTGTGGGAAGAGGCTTTCTGGCAAATATGGTGCTAGTTCAATCAGGGCATTGGCTCGGTTCCACGGATCGGTAATGGCTGCTGCGGCTTCTAGGGCTTGTGGGAAGAGGCTTTCTGGCAAATATGGTGCTAGTTCAATCAGGGCATTGGCTCGGTTCCACGGATCGGTAAATTCCCGTGCCATTTCCAGGGCTTCTGGTAGAATTTCTGGCATCTGTGGTGCTAGTTTAATCAGGGCATCGGCTCGGTCTTGGTTATGGGTAATTGACTGTGCTACTTTTAGAGCTTCTGGTAGAATTTCTGGTAAATGTAGTGCTATTTCACTCAGGGCATAGACTCGGTCTTTGTCATCGGCAATTGACTGTGCGACTTCTAGAGCTTGTGATAGTAGTTTTTTGGACAAATATGGTGCTAGTTTTCTTAGGATACTAGCTTTTCCCGACTCGTTTAGTATTGTTATTCCACTATCCCAATGTTGTATTTTACTTCTAATTGCCCCTATGAGTTCTAGGGCTTCTGGTAAAATTTCCGGCAAATATGGTGCTAGTTGACATAGGGCATTGGCTCGGTTCCACGGATCGGTAATGGCTCGTGCGGCTTCTAGGGCTTCTGATAAAATTTTCGGCAAATGTGGTGCTAGTGCGCTCAGGGCATGGGCTCGGTTTGACTCATTGGTGATCCCTCGTGCTGCTTCTAGGGCTTGTGGGAGCAAGTTTTCCGACAACTGTGGCGCTAGGTAACTAAGGGCATGGGCTCGGTCTTTGTGATCGGTAAGGGCTCGTGCCGCATCTAGGGCTTCTGGTAAAATTTCCGGCAACTGTGGTGCTAGTGCTCTGAGGGCATAGGCTCGGTCTTTGTGATCGGTAAGGGCTCGTGCCGCATCTAGGGCTTCTGGTAAGATTTGAGGCAACTGTGGTGCTAGCCTAATCAGGGCATCGGCTCGATCTATGTTATCGGTAAGGGCTCGTGCCGCATCTAGGGCTTCTGATAAGACTTCCGGCAGCTGTGGTGCTAGTCCTGTGAGGGCATCGGCTCGATCTATGTTATCGGTAAGGGCTCGTGCGGCTTCTAGGGCTTCTGATAAGATTTCCGGCAAACGTATTGCTAGTTTTCTGAGGCCATAGGCTCGGCTGGACTGATCAGTAATTGCTCGTGTTACTTCTAGCGCTTCTGGGAGTATGCTTTCGGGCAAATATAGTACTAGTTCTCTGAGAGCTCTAGCTCGGCTCGACTCATCGGTAATGGCCTGTGCGATTTTGAGGGCTTCTGAGAGTAATGTTTCCGGTAACCTTGGGGCTAGCTCTCTGAGGGCATTAGCTCGACTAACAGGATCTTGTATTTGTTTAACATAAGCCAAAGCCTGAACTGGAGTCCACACCTGTTTCTCTACCAGGGCTGCCATCAACTCTCCTGGAATATGCCCTAGCAAACTACTCACAGAAGAAACCATCAAGGCATAACGGCACTGCAAACTAATGGAACAAGTTGGTGAAGAGGAAAAAGCCTCTTCTGCTAACTGCCAAGCCTTGGCCACATCCTTGACAAAGCCCCCCAGTTGACCCAAACGTTCACCAGTTTCATACCAACCATTACGCCCCCCTGCTGTTTCCTCCTGCAGCAGCTGGTGTACTTCCTCTATACAACCCGCTTTTTCTAAATGCCAGGTCAGATAACTGTGACTATAGCCATCATCCGGTAGGGTGTGCCATAACCCGTTTTGGGTTTTTTGGCGATAGCGCTCTAGGAGTTGACCATGGGCTTGGGGCCAGGTTAATCCCAAACCCGGTAAGCTTACTTCTCCCCCTGTAGCTGCTTGAGAAGTTAGCAACCGACGCGCCATGTCATGGACTAAGTCATGGAGCTGATAGGTGCGAGTATCATTAGTGGATTTACCAGAGAGCAGTAGAGCTTTAGATTTAAAATACTGTAAGGTCTTTCTGGCCTCCCTAGCACCAACATCCCACAAGGTTGTGCCTAAAGCCGGAGTAATCGAGACATCTTCTGGCAAGACACCAAACCAGGCAAATTGCTGAAATTTTCCTGGTGGTAGTCGCCGTAGACTGAGATTAAAGGATGCCACTAGGCTGTAGTGCTTGCGTCGCTTTTCATCAATAATCTCTTCGGCACCAGGTAAATCTAAGGTTTCCAACAGGGCAATTTCTTCTTGCAGGTCAGTGAGTAACTCCTGCCAGGAAATACCATCGGCTATTTGTGCTGCCGCTAACTCCAGGGCTAGGGGTAAGTAGCCCACTGTTGTGGCTAGGGCTTGGGCTTGTTTACGGTCTGACCCCTGGAGTTTAGAACCCCCATACTCTTCCAGTAACCCTAAGGCTTGTGAGGGATTCATCACATCTAAATCATAGCGAGTGACTCCCACAATTTGAGCTTCACGAGTCGTCACTAACACCCGGCACTTAGCACCACCAATCCGAAACGGTTCAACATGGTCTGGGTTCCAAGCGTCATCTACTACTAGCAACGTAGCCTTGTCAAACAGCAAGGTTTGTAAATGTCTAGAAGCAGCATTAGTATTAGTGGGTTTGTAGTCATGGTCGCCCAGTGCTTGGATCCAACTGCTCAGGAAAGACAGCAAGTCTGGCTGCTGACCCAAGGTAGCCCACAGAATACCATCGGGAAAATGACTTTGTACCTCTGGATCATGGGCAATAGCACGAGCCAAGGTAGATTTACCAATCCCCCCTAAACCATAAATAGCGCTAACCACCAGAGTGCCGGTCTTGGCTGTCTGCTCTGATAGTAAGGATTGCTTGAGGGATTGGCTTACCTCTGGGCGCTGGATAAAGTAAGCTGGTGGGTATGGGGCTTGGAAGGGAACTCCTGGCTTAGGACTAAGAGCTTGGCAGGTTTTGGCAGGAGTAGTAGCAGTTGCTAGTTCTTGCTGTTTGGATTTATCTGGACGTTTATTGTCCCACTGTTGATTAAATTTTTCTAGGTTTGTGGCTAGGTCTTGGCAGTAGAGTGTTAGGGTAAAATGCCTTTCATCCTTTCCCTTCTTCTTGACACGGTTGTCTTCTAAAATTCCTAAGAAGTCTTCCATCCGCTGCAACGCTTCTACTACTTGAGCCTTGCTGAGACTACCTGGATAGTTATCCTTCTTGGTGAGTTGGATTAGAAATCTGGTCTGAGTTTCAATTACTAGTTTTGGATGAGTTGAGGTTTTTCCTTTCCAAGAGAATTTAATATCTCGATTCCCCTGATTAGCGATGTCTTGGGCAAAGGAAACTAATGCTTCAAATAGACGCAGTGCTCTTTTTTTTACAGTAGGACCTAAAGTACGTCTTGGCATGCGATTCAGAGATGGGCAAGAAAAAAAAGTTGAGGGTACCCTCAATTGAAGAAGCTACCCTCAACTAGTCTAGCCTTGATATACGGTGGTTGTAGGTACCCTAAACTTAGCTGTTGCTTTTGGACACTACCCTCAGGTCAGGATGGTTTCAGTTACTAAAGGAAAAGATTCCTATGACTGACATCAAACAGCAAATTCTTGAAAACCAAGTAGTTGACACCATAGCATTAGTGGAACAACCACAGCCCCTAATCGAAAATCCTGCTCTCTGGCTCAAAGATGGGGACAGTTTAACGAATAACATTGTGGCAACAGCAATGTTATTGTTAGCCCTGAGTAGATTGCTGCAAGTGGTGCTTCCCTACTGGAGCAATAAGAAATAGCGCGTGTGGGTGATCCCCCCTAACCCCAAAATTTTGGGTAGTAATGATGTCAAAGTCCCCCATAATTGGGGGATTTAGGGGGCAAACAAGGAATAGGCAGGATGGGTGATCCCCCCTAACCCCCCTTAATAAGGGTGATCCCCCCTAACCCCAAAATTTTGGGTAGTAATGATGTCAAAGTCCCCCAGAATTGGGGGATTTAGGGGGCAAAGAAGGAATAGGCAGCGTGGGTGATCCCCCCTAACCCCCCTTAATAAGGGGAGAAAAGGCGTAGGGTGTGTTAGGGACGGGCTCTCGATGTTCTCCCTTTTTGACATTGCTTGAAAGAGCCCGTCCCGTAACGCACCACCATCAGTCACTCCCGATGCCCGATTCCCTAGGGTGATGCGATCGCAACCGTTTCCATACACCCCTTCCGGGTGCATCTCTTAAAAGTTGTTTGACCCAGTGGTGCGTTACGGGGTGGGCTATCCAAAGCCTGGCTACGAGGGGTAAAATGATGCCCCCCTAACGCACCCTACGCAACTAAGATGATGCGATCGCATCCGTTTCCACAAACCCAAACCCTAGAGTAAACAAGCATTTCAGTCCCTGTGCCCTATTCCCTATTCCCTGTTCCCTTCTGCGAGATACCACGCTCTGATAGACTTAAGAACTGTAAACAAATAATTAAGAAAATAAGCTCATCTAGCTTTTGGGAGAACGGGCGCTTTGGAAAATACACTAGGTTTAGAAATTATAGAAGTCGTAGAAAAAGCTGCGATCGCATCCGCCAAATGGATGGGTAAAGGGGAGAAAGACACTGCTGACGAAGTGGCTGTTGAAGCCATGCGGGAGCGGATGAACAAGATCTATATGCGGGGTCGCATTGTAATTGGAGAAGGGGAGCGGGATGATGCTCCCATGCTCTACATTGGTGAAGAAGTTGGTATTTGCACCCAAGAGGATGCTGCCAACTTCTGTAACCCAGATGAACTGATCGAAATTGATATTGCGGTTGACCCCTGCGAAGGCACCAACCTAGTGGCCTATGGGCAAAACGGTTCCATGGCAGTGCTAGCTATTTCCGAGAAAGGTGGTCTATTTGCTGCTCCTGACTTCTACATGAAGAAGCTGGCAGCACCACCCCAAGCCAAGAATCATGTAGATATCAACAAGTCCGCAACGGAAAATCTGCAAATCCTCTCCGATTGTCTAGAGCGCTCCATTGATGAACTGGTGGTAGTTGTGATGGACCGTTCCCGTCACAAGGACTTGATCAACGAAATCCGGGGAGCTGGTGCTCGGGTGCGACTGATTAGTGACGGTGATGTTTCCGCCGCCATCTCCTGTGCCTTTTCTGGTACCAATATCCATGCCTTGATGGGCATCGGTGCTGCCCCAGAAGGGGTAATCTCAGCAGCAGCAATGCGTGCCTTAGGGGGACACTTCCAAGGTCAGCTGATCTACGATCCCGCCATCGTGAAAACTGGTCTGATTGGGGAAAGCAAAGAAAGCAACATTGAACGGCTCGCAAGCATGAAGATTACCGATCCCGATAAGGTTTACAATGCTGAAGAACTAGCCTCTGGTGAAACCGTACTGTTTGCTGCTTGTGGTATCACCCCAGGAACCCTGATGGAAGGGGTTCGGTTCTTCCAAGGTGGAGCACGGACTCAAAGCCTAGTTATTTCAAGTCAGTCCAAGACCGCTCGGTTTGTGGACACCGTTCATATGTTTGAACAGCCCAAGTATATCCAATTGAGCTAACTCTTAGGAAGAGGGTTTTAACCCTGTAGGTAAGCTATCAGCAATCAGCTATCAGTCGTCAGCTGATTGCTTACCCCTGTAGTGCCTAGGGCGTGTCTTCTTGCCTCGGAGATCCCCCTAAATCCCCCTTAAAAAAGGGGGACTTTGAGTATGGCTCCCCCCTTAATAAGGGGGGCTGGGGGGGATCTAATATCTTGCGGAAAACTTTGAAAACACACCCTAGCCCCCCAAGCGAGGGATTGCTCGCTTGGGGGGAACAAAACTCTCAAAGTCCCCCAAGCGAGGGATTGCTCGCTTGGGGGATTTAGGGGGCTGTCATAAAACCAGATAATCGCGCATTCATTCTTTAATTCAGCAACGCCAATTTTATTGCTGTTTCGGTAAATTTTTTACCTGGTTGAGTGATTTTTTCTCTGCCAGGGATTATTTTAACATAGTGAAACCAACCTTGGCAATAATTTGCTTTGGTTTCGCTACTCCTCAACTGCTCTCTACATAAAATCAAGGGTTTTAGGAGTAAAGTCAGTCAACCAGATTTGTTACTTGTAAGCATTGAGCTATCAGCACAAAATCCGTCAGTTTTTCAATCAAGCAAAACTTAGAAATTTTCCTGAGAGGAGCGAGTACATGAGTTATCTTGGACAACCTTCAATCAGCGGATAGCTGATAGCTCTAGGCTGAATGCTTACTGTTCCGTTAGTCTAACTTTCGGGCATTCTCTAAGTATAGGCTCTG
>NZ_GL890874.1:84292-92292 GCF_000211815.1 Moorena producens 3L | reverse complement strand
TGGGGGGGATCATAATCTTGCAGAAAACTTTGAAAACACGCCCTAGCAACAGTAGTTAAAGCTTGAAGGAAGGTTAAAAACCTAGTTTAACCCTTCCTTCAAGTTCGTTTTAGTAAGGATTTGTAGAAAACATTTGTACCAACAAACCGATAAAGAATTACTAAGATAACGGTTTTAATCCTAATAAAGTACACAATATTTTTTCCCTACTCCCGTCTTGATGCAGTCGCTCATGGGGGAAACCACGGCAGTCGCTCATGGGGGAGACCCCCAAGACCGCGCTGCCTCCCCAAGACCGCGCTGCATCGCTACTCCCTACTCCCTATTCCCTACTCCCTACTCCCTAAAATCAAGTACAAAAGTTACTCACCTTTTTGATAACTTCTATAACTAACACTCCCATCAAACCTCCTTATCAAAAACATGAACATTGCCGTAGTAGGTCTGAGCCACAAGACAGCACCGGTTGAAGTCAGAGAAAAACTCAGCATTCCAGAAGCCCAGTTAGAAACTGTGATGCCCCACTTATGTAGCTATCCTCATATAGAAGAGGTAGCGATACTGAGTACTTGTAATCGGTTAGAAGTTTATATAGTCACCACAGAAACTGATGCAGGAATCCGAGAATTGTGCCAGTTTCTGACAGAAAAAGCTGGCATTCCTCTAGCCAAGTTGCGCCCCCACTTATTTATTCTGTTGTATCAAGATGCAGTCATGCACTTAATGCGGGTTGCTGGCGGTCTAGATAGCCTAGTGTTAGGAGAAGGGCAAATTCTAGCTCAGGTCAAAACCACCCACAAACTTGGTCAGCAACACAAGGGAATTGGACGTCTACTTAATAAACTGTTTAAACAAGCAATTACTGCCGGTAAGCGAGTTCGCACGGAAACCAGTATTGGCACTGGGGCAGTATCCATTAGCTCAGCAGCGGTAGAGTTAGCTCAGCAGAAGGTAGAAACCCTTTATGGCACCTCTTTGACCCCCTATAAAATAGCAATTATCGGTGCTGGTAAGATGTCGCGCTTACTGGTGAAACATCTACTGGCCAAAGGTGCCGTAGATATCTCAATTCTGAATCGTTCCACCAAACGGGCTGAAGAGTTAGCGAAAGGGTTTCCCAAAGCGGAGCTAAAACTCCATTCCTTGTCAGATATGATGACACTGGTTGCCCAGTCAGATATCGTATTTACTAGCACTGGTGCCACCGAACCACTCCTGACTCGGTCTAATTTAGAAGGAGTGTTGCAGACTAGCCATTCCTTAATGCTAATTGATATTTCTGTGCCTCGTAATGTGGCAGCGGATGTTGATGAGCTAGAGACTGTCCACTCATTCAACGTGGATGACTTAAAAGCAGTGGTAGCACAGAATCAGGAAAGCCGTCGTAAGATGGCGATGGAAGCACAAGAACTCTTGGAAGAAGATGTGGCAGCCTTTGACATCTGGTGGCGTTCCCTCGAAACCGTTTCTACCATTAGTAGCTTGCGCAGCAAGGTCGAAACAATTCGTGAGCAAGAGCTAGAGAAAGCCCTATCCCGTCTCGGGTCAGAATTTGCCGAAAAACATCAAGAAGTGATCGAAGCCCTAACCAGAGGGATTGTTAACAAAATCCTTCATGACCCGATGGTGCAATTACGAGCACAGCAAGATATTGAAACTCGACGGCTGGCCATGGAATCGTTACAAATGCTATTCAATCTAGATACTGGCGAGCAATTTAGCAGTTAGCAAAAACTTGTAGGGTGGGCAAAAACAGTTTGGTTCAAATGTTTATTATAGTACACAGAACGTTGCCCACCCTACTTGTATCAAAAACTTGTAGGGTGGGCAAAAACAGTTTGGTTCAAATGTGTATTATAGTACACAGAACGTTGCCCACCCTACTTGTATCAAAAACTTGTAGGGTGGGCAAAAACAGTTTGGTTCAAATGTTTATTATAGTACACAGAACGTTGCCCACCCTACTTGTATCAAAAACTTGTAGGGTGGGCAAAAACAGCAAAAACTTGTAGGGTGGGCAAAAACAGTTTGGTTCAAATGTTTATTATAGTACACAGAACGTTGCCCACCCTACTTGTATCAAAAACTTGTAGGGTGGGCAAAAACAGTTTGGTTCAAATGTTTATTATAGTACACAGAACGTTGCCCACCCTACTTGTATCAAAAACTTGTAGGGTGGGCAAAAACAGTTTGGTTCAAATGTTTATTATAGTACACAGAACGTTGCCCACCCTACTTGTATCAAAAACTTGTAGGGTGGGCAAAAACAGTTTGGTTCAAATGTGTATTATAGTACACAGAACGTTGCCCACCCTACTTGTATCAAAAACTTGTAGGGTGGGCAAAAACAGTTTGGTTCAAATGTTTATTATAGTACACAGAACTTTGCCCACCCTACTTGAATTGGTATTTTGTGGAGACCTATCAGCGATCAGCTATCAGCTACGCGAACGGCTAAAAGCCTGTGGTGACGCTACACCGAACAGTTTATGCCCATAGCGCATGCCACTTGAAAAATAAGCTGACGGCTGACGGCTGACAGCTGAATACTTAGTTTTTGATAGACCACGCTATGCTGGTAATGACCAAAAACTAAAGACCAATGACCAAACTCTTGCGCTGGGTTACTGGGCTAGTGGGTGTATGGATAGCTTGGAATTTACTATCTCACCTGGTAGCAGAAATTCTATGGTTCACGGAAGTGGATTATCTATCCGCTTTCTTTCTGCGTTTGCAGACCCAGCTGAGTTTGTGGGTAATTGTATTTATCATATCATTGGGGTTTTTGCTCACCAATTTATGGTTAGCCAACCATTTCAAGCATCCAGAAAACTTAGCAGATCTCGAGATTACCTGGCTAAAAGGGTTCAAGACTCTTGACTCTTCATCCTTAACCCTTAACCAAACACGGTTAAACTCACCCTCCCCAATAGTGAGATCGGGAGTCAGACCAAGAGGAAAATTTTCTAAAAAACGCCCAGCCTTCAGATTGCGATCGCTTTTGCCATTTGCCCTAGCACTCAGTTTATTAGTTGGGGTGGTGCTGCTGTACTACGGGAAAAATGCCTTTTCCGTTTGGCATTTCCATCGGGAAACCTTGTCAGCCACCTTTCTGAGTGAAGCGACACCCCCCCTACCGTCACCCTTGGGTTGGGTATCTCTCGGAAAGCTATTTTTATCAGAATCCAGAAGCAATCTGGTTTGGCAGCTGGGGATGATCTCCGCAGTGATGGTAGGGCTAATGGTAAATGCTCAGTTGTGGTTAAGAGCGATCGCCCTAGCACTAAGTTTTGCCTGGGCGATGGTGATTTCAGAACAATGGGGCAGAATTTTAGAGTATCTCTATCCCACTCACTTTAACACTACCGAGCCACTATTTGGACAGGATATCGGCTTCTACGTATTTGGTGTACCGGTATGGCAACTATTGAATTTTTGGCTAGGGGGCTTATTTCTCTTTGGTCTAGTTGCGGTATGGCTAATTTACTTAACCTCAGGCAATAGCCTCTCAGATGGGAAATTTCCGGGATTTTCCCAAAACCAACTACGACACCTGTATGGCCTTGGGTCTGCTGTGTCGGCAATCACAGCCTTCCACTATTGGCTTTCCCGGTACAACTTACTGTATTCAACCCGTGGTGTTGCTTATGGTGCGGGCTATACCAATGTCTCAGTCAAGTTGCCCTTTAATACAGGATTGAGCATTCTCGCATTTGCGATCGCACTGTTGTTACTCTTGAGAGCAATTTTCTGGATACGCCGCCTGCCCACCAAAATACCAGTAGCATTGTGGATACTGGGCTTATACCTAGGGATATGGGGAATTGCTGGGATAATCTTACCTGCAGCAGTGCAACGGTTTAAAGTCGAACCCAACGAGTTAGCCTTAGAAAGACCCTATATTGCTCGGACTATTGCCCTGACGAGAGCAGCTTTTGACCTCGATAGTATTGAAGCTGAAACCTTTAACCCCCAAGGTAAGCTCACCAGCACCGATCTAGAAAAAAATCACCTAACCATCGACAACATTCCCCTGTGGGATACCCGCCCCTTATTACAAAGTAATCGTCAGCTGCAACAACTGAGACTTTACTACCAATTTACCGACGCCAATTTTGATCGCTACACTATTAAAGTTAAGCCAGACCAGTTTAAAGCTGGCTTGAATAATGTTGGCAGGTTGAATGTTAGCAAGTTGAATGTTGGCAGGTTGAATCTGGACTGGTTGAATCTTGCCAGGTTGAATGTTGCTAGGTTGAATGTTGCTAGTTTGAATCTGGACTGGTTGAATCTTGCCAGGTTGAATGTTGCTAGGTTGAATGTTGCTAGTTTGAATCTGGACTGGTTGAATCTTAAAAGTTCAAACAACACCATTAAACCTGCTAACCTTGGCCAAAAGGCCGCGCTACGCGAACAAGCCAATAACCTTGGCCAAAAGGCCACGCTACGCGAACAACCAAATAACCTTAAAGCCAATAACCTTAAAGCCAATAACCTCAAACTAAATACAAAAACTCAAAAACAACAAGTACTTGTTGCTGCCAGGGAATTAGACTATGATGCTGTGCCCAAACAAGCACAAACTTGGGTTAACAAACACTTAGTCTATACCCATGGCTATGGGTTTACCCTCTCTGCTGTGAATCAGGTAGGAGAGGGAGGACTGCCATACTACTTTATTAAAGACATCGGTTCTGGTGGAGGTGAAGCGCTCAAAGGAAGCTTATATACATCCTCTCCAGAAATTCGTGATAGTATCCCCATTGGTCAACCCCGGATTTACTACGGAGAACTGACCAATAACTATATCATGACCTCCACCAAAACTCAGGAATTAGACTATCCCAGTGGAGAAGAAAACGTTTACAACACCTACGATGGCACTGGTGGTGTTGCCCTAAACTCCTTTTGGCGGCGGTTAGTGTTTGCCCAGTATCTTAAAGACTGGCAGATGGTACTGACTGGGAATTTCACACCCGAAACACGGTTACTGTTCCGCCGTAATATTCGGCAACGGATTCAAGCGATCGCTCCCTTCTTACGCTATGACGCTGACCCCTACCTGGTAATTGCTGATACTTCTGAAGGCGAATCAGCCGTCAATGATAATTATCTCTACTGGATGGTGGATGGCTACACCACAAGCGATCGCTATCCCTATGCCGACCCAGGTGACAACCAGTTTAACTACATCCGTAACTCCGTAAAAGTGGTTATTGATGCCTACAATGGCGATGTTAGTTTCTACATAGCTGACCCAAAAGACCCGATTATTCAAACGTGGAGTAAGATTTTCCCGAATTTCTTCAAGTCACTGGATCAGATGCCCAGCAACCTGCGGACTCATTTGCGCTACCCCATTGATCTATTTAACATCCAATCCGAGCGCTTGCTAGCATATCACATGACTGACCCCCAGGTCTTTTACAACCAAGAGGATTTGTGGCGGATTCCCCAGGAAATTTATGCTGGTAAATCTAAATCAGTGGAACCCTACTACATTATCATGAAACTGCCCAAGGAGAAATCAGAAGAATTTATCTTGCTCCACCCCTATACACCTACAGGTCGTAATAATTTAATTGGTTGGCTAGCTGGTCGTTCTGATGGCGATCATTATGGCAAGTTACTCCTGTATCAGTTTCCCAAGCAACAACTAATCTATGGACCAGAGCAAATTGAAGCCCTGATTAATCAAGATCCAGTCATCTCTCAACAAATTTCCTTATGGAATCAAAAGGGTTCAAGAGCAGTTCAGGGGAATCTTTTGGTTATTCCCATCGAGCAATCTCTACTGTATGTTGAGCCATTGTATATAGAAGCTGAGCAACATAGTCTGCCAACATTAGTGCGAGTTATTGTGGTTTATCAAAACCAGATTATTATGGCTCAAAATCTAAAAGAAGCACTTGATGCCATCTTTAAGCCAGAGCAAAGTAAGACACCAACAATTGTACGTCCAGTCGAGGAAACTGCACTCCCTTAGCTAATCTAGCTAAATCCGGTTTTCATACCCTTAATAAAAATATCCCTATCTCCCTATCTCCCCACACTTACCACACTCCCGATGATGGGTATTCAACCAGACTTGATATGATGGCTAAATTTGATGGCTAAATCTAAAATCTCTGGTAGAGACTCTAACCTTTGAGGAGAACATATCCATGCCGGAGAATTTGAGAAGCCAAGTGGTTACCCAAGGTGTTCAGCGAGCCCCTAACCGAGCCATGCTGAGGGCTGTTGGTTTCACTGATGACGATTTTACTAAGCCCATTGTTGGTCTTGCTAATGGCTACAGCACTATTACTCCGTGCAATTTGGGGTTAAATGATTTGGCCAAACGAGCAGAGGCGGGATTGACCACTGCTGGTGCTATGGCTCAGATGTTTGGTACAATTACGATTAGTGACGGGATTTCCATGGGAACGGAAGGGATGAAATATTCCCTGGTATCCCGGGAAGTAATTGCTGATTCTATTGAGACCGCTTGTAATGGCCAAAGTATGGATGGAGTTTTGGCCATTGGCGGCTGCGATAAGAATATGCCAGGGGCGATGATTGCCATTGCCAGGATGAATATCCCAGCAATTTTCGTTTATGGTGGCACGATTAAACCTGGACATCTCGATGGTCAAGATTTAACGGTAGTGAGTGCCTTTGAAGCTGTTGGTCAACACAGTGCTGGCAAGATTGACGAGGCTAAACTCAAGGCGGTGGAACTCAACGCTTGCCCTGGTGCTGGTTCCTGTGGCGGCATGTTTACCGCTAATACTATGTCCTCTGCTTTTGAGGCAATGGGGATGAGTTTGCCCTATTCCTCTACCATGGCAGCGGAAGATATTGAGAAAGCCGATAGTGCTGAGAAATCTGCTTTTGTGTTAGTCGAAGCAATTCGCCAGCAAATACTACCTAGGGCTATTTTAACACGAAAGGCTTTTGAGAATGCGATCGCAGTAATTATGGCAGTAGGTGGTTCCACCAACTCAGTCTTGCATCTATTAGGGATCGCCCATGCTGCTGGAGTAGCCTTATCCATTGATGACTTTGAAACCATCCGGGGGAAAGTACCAGTCCCTGTGTGACCTCAAACCCAGTGGTCGCTATGTCACTGTAAATTTGCACCGCGCCGGGGGGATTCCCCAAGTGATGAAAATGCTGTTGGTCCATGATTTGCTCCATGGGGATGCTTTGACCATTTCCGGCCAAACTATAGCGGAAGTGTTAGAAGAGGTACCTGATCAACCCCCTGCTGACCAAGATGTAATTCGTCCTTGGGATAATCCTGTGTATGCTCAAGGACACTTAGCCATTCTGAAAGGCAATCTGGCCACAGAAGGGTCAGTAGCAAAGATTACTGGGGTAAAAAATCCTCAAATCACCGGTCCAGCGCGAGTATTTGAATCCGAGGAAGCCTGCTTAGATGCGATTCTCGCAGGTAAGATCAACTCTGGTGATGTGATTGTGGTGCGCTATGAAGGACCAAAGGGTGGCCCAGGCATGCGGGAAATGCTGGCTCCCACATCAGCCATTATTGGTGCTGGGTTAGGTGATTCGGTCGGATTAATTACCGATGGACGATTTTCTGGAGGTACTTATGGCATGGTAGTCGGTCATGTCGCACCAGAAGCAGCGGTTGGAGGTGCGATCGCATTAGTCCAGGAAGGGGATATGATTACCATTGATGCCCATCAGCGATACTTACAACTAAATGTGTCCGATCAAGAATTAGAGCAACGCCGTGCTAGTTGGCAACCACCCAAGCCCCGTTATACCACAGGGGTATTGGCAAAGTATGCCACCTTAGTCTCTTCCAGTAGTGTCGGAGCAGTAACGGATTTAGATTTGGATTAACACTTATACACAGTTGCTGGTTAATCTACTCTATAGCTGATCCATGAGTCGTTACTCCCCCCAAATTAAAAAACCTACACTTGTGAGGCAGGAATCCCCCCTAACCTTACAAGGGTAGGTTTGTGAACATTTGGGGCGAGTAAGTATAG
>NZ_GL890874.1:65874-84272 GCF_000211815.1 Moorena producens 3L | reverse complement strand
TGTAAAAAACCTACCCCTGTAAGGGATTCCTGCTCCCTAAAAGCCAGTAATTTGTACCTCACCCCATTGAAAACTGCTATTATACATGATGCATAACGCCCTGAAAAGGTTGTCTCAACATCAATTTGTACTTGGTTGGCTGCTAGGGGGGCTACTGTTTCGGTGTATCATTGCTTTTTGGCTTTACCCTGGTATTGATGAAGCCTATTACTATGTCTATAGCCTGCATCTAGACTGGAGTTATTTTGATCACCCAGTTTTAGTTGCCCTGACTACTGGCTTTGGTACTTGGATAACGGGAGAGGTTTCCCAATTCACCATTCGTCTGGGTTCCCTGATTTTGTATACAGGTAGCCTATTGCTACTGTATCTGACTAGCACTCATCTATTTAACACCAAAGCGGCTAGATTAACGTTAGCGATCGCTACCATTATTCCGATTTTTCAAATTGGCTTTGGTGTACTTACCCTACCCGATAGTCCCCTGATATTTTTCTGGTCAGCTAGTTTGTTATGTGCTGCTTACGAATTTTTTACCCTCAGAGGGAAAAATTTAAGTAAAAAATTATCTAGTCAACCCAATAGTTTATATTCCAATACTCCACACCCTAACCCCCACACCCTAAACCCTATTTATGATTCATACCGACCTAGCTATCGGTTAGCAATCCTAGGTATTTTAGTAGGTTTAGCTTGTCTAGGTAAATATCATGGCTTTGTTTTGGGCTTAGGATTAGTTGGTTTTTGCTTAACGAGTCCACGTCATCGTTGTGCATTATTGTCACCTTGGGCATGGCTAGGTTTAATGTTATTTATCATAACTATTTTTCCAATTTGGTACTGGAATATACAGCATGATTGGATATCCTTTACTTTCCATTTATCCACCCGTTTTAAACCAGAGCCAGAGGTACCTCAGCAGGGCTACAATTGGCTAAATGTATTAGTGATAGTTTTATCTGGAATAGCTTATCTTTTCCCTACGATGGCATTGCCCATGTGGTGGGTGAGTTTGCGATCGCTACTTACTCAATTTACCGGGTATAGCAAGACATCAAAATTGGAGTCAAGATTGATCCTATGGGTACTCCCTACCCCTAGTTGTAGGCTTTACCCTCTTAGCAGGATATCACCAAATTTTGCCCACTTGGCCAATGCCAGGATTTTGGGGGATAACCTTACTACTAGGGCAACAGGCGCAACAGTGGCAAATGCGATCGCCTTTAGGCGGGCACTTCCTGTCATCGCGCGGTTGGGTTAACCGATGGCTAAAGGGTTCAGCCATAGCAATAGCTAGCCTATTATTGTTTGTGCTACTGCATATCACGACAGGAACACTGCAAAAATCCGGTCACTATGCTTTACTAGGGGGTTTTGTCTCTCCCAAGGATGACCCCTCTACAGAACTGATTGATATTCAGCAACTGCGACAAGGATTTGCTCAGTCTCCTGTGCTGAGTGAGGCATTAGAAACCTCTAGCTTTGTCTTTACTAATGGGTTTTATATCAGTGGGATCGTAGCGATGGCGATTACTCCCCTGACCTCTACACCAATTACCTGTTTGGGAGAGGATATGCGTGGTTTTATGGTCTGGTTCCAGCCTGAGCAATGGTTGGGTAAAGATGGATTATACCTTACTCTGGAGCGATTTCAAGAGTTGACAGATAGCTATCGAGCTTATTTTCAGGATATGCAGGAAATAGGGACAGTGCCGATTCGAAGGGCTGGAGCAGTAACAGAGGTTTTTCATGTGTATTGGGCGACTAAGATGGTGAAGCCTTATCCTAGCTGAGCGCTCGAATCGGTCATAGATCTGGGATTCAAGCTTTTCTCAGTCGCTCTGCACGGATACAGCCTCCCTCCCAATCCCACTTCGGGTCAGATTCACTTGGCTTATATTGTGCCCAAGCATTGCCACTCTCGTCCTGATACAAGGCTGTAATCTCCGCAGTAGCTCTACTTCCCCAAGGCGCTTTTACTATAATCTGGTCTTGGCACTCGAAAACTTCACCGTCAGAATTAGTGACGCTCTTGAGTGCGATTTGGGGTTTGCGCGCTCAATCGGGGGTATTTTTTTGATGACTAATTTTTTTGGCGGCTCAGATGTAGTCAAGTTTCTTGAACAATTGTAGTATCGATTACTTTCTTTTATTCTAGGCGCTAGATACTAGCAAGTCGCAAGGGGGTTAGTTGGTAAGTAATCAGGGGTATTGACATTTTCTTGGGAATATGCATACTTCCAAGCAAATGCCATTATCATCTATCTTGTTAGGATACACTGATCCGATAGGGGAGTGTTCCTTGGTTACTCATTACCATAATTGCACCGGGCGATGGCACGAAGTGCCCGCCTAATGGTACTTAGACATTTTCTAGGCTCAAAAGGGACTGAAAAGGACTTCAGGTAACGAAAAGAGGTCGATTAGCTAAAAAGAGCTGGAACCACAAGTATAGCTGGATTGATACTCAGTTGCGCTAAAACTCTTTCCATGTATAGGTTTGAAAGCATTTTTGACTCTGTTTTTGTCTAAGTCCCGATAAGCACAATAAGACTGGGTTTATTGAGAAGTACCCCCAGTTTATTGACAAGATGCGCTTACCCTAAGCTGGTGAGTGTCATCAAAGTAAAAAGCTTGGGTTATCATTACTCTAGAGGTTACAGTTATAGTGAAAGGAAACCTGACTTTCCTTTAAGCGTTACCTTATGAAAATTAATGACAATAGTCAATCAATAATACTGAATTGTAAAGAGATACCGCACTTATTTACTCAGATATCCTTGACAGCACAAGATAATACATTGTTAGGTGTATATCTGTAGGCTACCTGCCCCATAGGCAAAACGTCCCAGTTAAGATAGGATGATATGATAGGAAACAAAATCACATTACAAACAACTACCACGAAAGGAAAGCAGGATATCATGGCAAAGGATATAAATTACAAAACCCTTATCCAGTAAGGGTTTTACCAATTGATTGAAAACAGGCTCGATCCCTGAAATACTCACCACGCCAGCATGTACAAAAATAAGATGCGTTTGCCCTGAGCAGGATATAAAACAAGTTGATACCAAGCCAAAACTTAAGGGTTTCGGTAGTGGTGAAAATGTAGCAAAATCACTACATCTTTACAACTACCAAGAAATCAAAAAATATTAATTTACTTTTTCCTTTAATCAAAGGATAATAATTTTATGAAAAATACAAGCTATGTAATATGGAACAATAAGGGTGGAGTTGGTAAAAGTACTATAACATTTCATATATCTTCAGTCTATGCTGAAAAAAATCCAGATAGAAATGTCGTTGTAATTGATATGTGTCCTCAAGCCAACTCATCAATGATGCTAATGGGTGGAGGAGAGAAAGCAGAAGAATCATTACAAGAATTAATCACAAAAGATACTCCCAAAACAATTGTAGGATATCTAACAGACTGTGTTTTGAAATTAAATACTGACGATCTTAGTAAATATATACTACAATTAAATAAAAAAAACGATCAGCTTACAGATAATATATATTTAATGTCTGGGGATGGAAACTTAGAATTAATAGCGCCGCTTCTTTCAGAGAGAGCTGATGCAACTCCAATATCTGGCTCTGATAATCCTTGGCGTTCGATTCATACTATTATAGAAAAACTAACTAAAATTCAGATTAATGATAAACCAACAACATACTTTATTGATACCAATCCGAGTTTTTCAATTTACACTCAAATTGCAATACTAGGGGGTGAAAAATTAATAGTTCCGATTAATGCAGATGATTCTTCTATATATGCTATATCCGGTCTTTTTAACCTTATATGGGGAACAGAAAAAGAACATCCTGTCTATGGAAAATATACATTTGCATCAAAAGTAAAATCGAATTCCTTGGAAAGGCCAAAGATAGCTCTTTTACTAGGGAATCGATTTACTCAAAAAATAGGAGCAGCCCACGCCTTTAAAGCTTTGTCTAATAAAGCTATTCAAAAAATGTTTGAAGAATATACTAAAAATCCTAATAGATTTTCGGATAGTTCAAATAGTAATATAAACCGACAAGAATTTGAAAAAAAATACAGTATAGAACTCAGAGATTTTAATAGCGCTGGTGTTGTAGCGGCAAATCAAGGTTTACCCCTAAGTAAAATGGTTGAAAAAGCGAATTACCAAGTTTATGACAAGAAAATTCAAGTATCTAAAGATCAACGAGAGAAATGTAGTAAAGTCATCTTAGATTTAGTAAGTAGATTGTAATATTAATTTATTTATTAATGATAAAACTGAAAGGGTATGTTTTAATTTACGGTTCAGTTAAAGGAATGGTGTAAGCAAACAATTTAGCCTCAGATCTTGCTCAAACAACTGAAAAATAAAATTGGATAGGGCTGTTGTAAAAAATCGTGCAATAAGAAATCAAAAGCTCACGCTGCTCAAACGTATCTAGATGAGTAAATTTCACGACAAGCATAATAGAGATAACCTCAACTTCTGTTCAGAAAACCACCATTCAGCACTCCCTGTAGAACCCCTACCAACTTCGGTAGTAGGACTTAGCATTTTCTAGCCTCAAAAGGTGCTGAAAAGGAGTTCAGGTAAGGAAAAGAGGTCGATTAACTAAAAAGAGCTGGAACCACAAGTATAGCTTGATTGATGCTCATTTGAGCTAAAACTCTTTCCCTGTATAGGTTTTAAGTCATTTTTGACTCTGTTTTTGTCTAAGCCCGCCTAAGGGCGAACGCAAAGCGAAATTGTAAACAGCATCGCTGCCAACTTAAACGGGTAAGGGGTCTCCCGTTATAATCTCCGATTTAACGGGTTAGAAGTTACCGTAAGACAGACTCGCCTTATTTCATATAACTTAAACTTATGACTCACAGACTGTCGCTTATAAAGGCGAGCCTGTCTAAGGTTTCGTCTCCGGGGAATTGCCCGAGAGCGTCTTGAAGTTCTCAACAGATTGGCCAGAGGCCACGCTTCGCGAACGTAAGTGGTACAATAGCATAGTGATATTAACGTACTGCTACAAAATCAAACCAAGTCCCGAACAGATAGCCATCATGGAAAGGTGGCTTGAACTGTTACGCCGTCATTGGAATTATGCTTTAGGACAACGGCTTGATTGGCTCAATCGGACTCGTTCCCCGATTGATAGATGTAGCTTAATCAGTGAGCCGATCGGTGAGATCCCAGAACCGGTTAACTATTACACTCAACAAGCGGCTCTCAAGGAAACTAAGCGACTGTTTCCTGAGTACAAGCAAATCTATGCAGAAACTCAGCAAGTCAACTTGCAACGACTCAATAAAGCGTGGGATAGATGGAGGAAGCCTGACGCTAATGGTAAACGTGGTGGTAGACCTCGATTCAAGAAAGCGGGAGAACTTCGATCATTCGTTTTTCCTAGGATAAATAGTTCAAAGGCGGGAGCACACCTGGCTGATGGGATCTTAAAACTAAGCCGAATTGGGTCAATACCTGTCGTAATGCATCGGTCATTACCCATTGGCTTTACCCTTAAGCAATGCACTATTGTCAAGAAGGCCGATGGCTGGTATTGCTGTATCTCAATGAAAGATGATACAGTTCCCGAACTTTTGCCTATTGGCTCTGTCAAGTCTGCCGTCGGAATTGATGTTGGGCTAGAAAAGTTTTTGACTACTTCCGATGGCGAGGCGGTACCTATCCCGCAGTTTTACAGAAAAGCTCAGGATAAGCTGGCTCAAGCTCAAAAAGCAATGTCGCGCCGTGTATTGGGCTCTAATAACTGGAAAAAAGCCAAGCACAAAGTAGCCTTAATGCACCTTTATCTGACTCGTTGTCGGAAAGAGTTTCATTATCAGGTTGCTCATTGGTTGTGCGGTAAGTACGACCTAATTTCTCACGAAAATTTAAACATCAAAGGGCTGGCTCGAACTAGGTTAGCAAAGTCAATACATGATGCAGCTTGGGGAGCTTTTTTGGAGATATTACAAGCAGTGGCGGTCAAACGCGGTTTGTTAGTCCAGGAAGTCAACCCACGAGGTACAAGCATTGAGTGTTTTAATTGCGGTTCCAGGGTCGAGAAAAGTTTAAGCGATCGCGTTCATTGTTGTTCGAGCTGTAATATCAAAATCGATTCGGCGAAGCCGACGCTGCGCGAACGTGATTGGAACAGTGGTATCAACATTTTGAATCGTGGATTATTGGCGGTTGGACTGCCGCTCAATGGCTGCGGTAAATCAATACAGGATATTGAGGAACAGCAAGTCTCATTTGTGAATTTGAGAAGCCCACATCATAATCTTTGATTTGATGTGGGAGTAGTCACAAATAAGTATATTCATCTTATTTAGACTTGCTCCTGAACAATCACCCTTACAGCTTAGAAAGGCAATTGATGCTCAGCTATCTAATTCTTGTGGTACTATCACAATCTTGCTATCGCTTTTCACGTTTTTGCTGGAAACCGCCGCAACCTGAATATAATCAGAACTAGACGCACTGGACTTGGATGATGAAAAATCCTGCTATCCAACAGGCTGAAACCAATGGCTTATCCCAGAAGTCTCGCCAAACTCAAAGCTGGGAAAATATTCGAGTCCAACACTTCCAACATCCTGCTGGAGAGGGAAATTGTCATTACAATGATGAGCATACCCTTTCTATCTCCCTTGCTCCTCGTCCCGTTCGCTTGCTACAAATTCAGGCAGGCAAGAGCTACACAGGGCTGTATAAAAAAGGAGACATGTCCATTACCCCTGCCAAGACACCGTTTTTTGCTCGGTGGGACAGTGATGATAATTACTTGCAGATTCGGCTGAAATCTCAGTTTATTCAAAGTGTTGCTAGAGAAAGCCTTGAACAGAATCCCGATCGGCTAGAATTACTGCCAGAATTTCGGATTCGCAATCCACAGATTGAAGCGTCCGCAATCATGCTACTTACTGAACTTCAACAGGAATCTTCAGGCAGCACACTTTACATTGATTCTCTGGCTAACGTCTTGGCAGTCAATTTACTGAGGCAACACGCAGCTACCAAACCTCAGTTGCCAATTTACGAGGGTGGCTTACCCCTGCGTCAACTGCAGCAAATTATAGATTACATTGATACATATTTAGAGCGAGATATTAAACTGGCAGAATTAGCTCGATTGCTAGACATGAGCCAATTCCATTTCAGCCGTCTATTTAAGCAGTCAATTGGCATCTCTCCCTACCAATACTTGATACAGCAACGGGTAGAACGGGCGAAGCAGTTGTTGAAACAAAAAGACCGATTAATTGTAGACATTGCCTTAGAGTGTGGCTTCAACAGCCACAGCCACTTAAGCAAAAAGTTTCGAGAATTTACCGGCATGACACCGAAAGCATACAGAGCACATTAGTAAGCATATGCGCTACGCGCACGCGTGTGCGTTCAGCCGTCAGTTATAAGCTAATGCGCTACTTGAGGTGCTATCAGGTGCTTTAAGGATGAGTAAAACCAGCAGGGATTTTTAACCAGCCGTAGCAGTACCCCCCAGCTTGTTTACTACCGACCGTTGATTAGCTGACGGCTAAGGGCTGATAGCTGTTGGCGTAGCCTGCGCGTAGCGCATATGCTTACCAATCAAAATCTACCATTGATGAATTTCAAGCCAGACTTTCCGGATAGAGGGTGAAAGGGATTGCTATACTAACCACAGCATAGATGGTAAAAAAGCGAGATTTGTTGTAGGATATGCAGCCCACTGACGCCAACAAGTTTACAGATAAAGCCTGGGAAGCGATTGTTAAATCTCAAGATGTCGCCCGTCGCTGCAAAAATCAACAGCTGGAAGTCGAACACGTTGCGATCGCATTGTTGGAACAAGATGGGCTACCCAATCGGATTCTATCCCGTGTCACTGTTGATGTTAACCGGTTTCAGCAACAACTGGAAAATTTTGCGACGCGCCAACCTAAGGTCGCTAACCTAGACCAATTGTACCTGGGTCGTGGTTTGGATGTGATGCTCGATAATGCGGAAGCCTATCGCAAGACTTTGGAGGATGAGTATATTGCAGTAGAACATCTGTTACTGGGTTTAGCGGTGGATGAACGGGTAGGACGCCGCTTGCTCAAAACCCATAACCAGGATGCCGCCAAGCTCGAAGAGGCCATTAAAGCCATCCGAGGCTCTCAAAAGGTCACAGACCAAAATCCCGAATCCCGTTACGAAGCATTGGAAAAGTACGGACGGGATTTGACCGAAGCCGCTCAAGCCGGAAAACTTGACCCAGTGATTGGTCGGGATGAGGAAATTCGTCGGGTGGTTCAGGTGCTATCTCGTCGGTCGAAAAATAACCCCGTGTTGATTGGAGAGCCAGGGGTAGGAAAAACTGCGATCGCAGAAGGACTAGCCCAACGAATTGTGAATGGGGATGTCCCAGAATCCCTCAAAAACCGCCAGCTGATTTCCTTAGATATGGGCAGCTTGATTGCAGGTGCTAAATATCGGGGAGAATTTGAAGACCGACTTAGAGCTGTGCTTAGGGAAGTGACCCACTCAGATGGTCAAATTGTCCTGTTTATCGATGAATTGCACACCGTAGTCGGAGCTGGTGCTAGCGGTGGCACTATGGATGCAGGGAATTTACTCAAACCAATGCTAGCTCGGGGAGAATTGCGTTGTATTGGAGCAACTACCCTTGATGAATACCGCAAGCATATTGAAAAGGATGCTGCTCTAGAACGTAGGTTTCAGCAAGTCTATGTTAAGCAACCAACTGTAGAAGACACCATTTCTATTTTGCGGGGACTCAAAGAACGCTATGAAGTCCATCATGGGGTTAATATAACCGACTCAGCCTTGGTAGCAGCAGCTACCTTATCCCAGCGCTACATTACTGACCGATTTTTACCCGATAAAGCTATTGATTTGGTGGATGAGGCCGCAGCCAAAATCAAAATGGAAATTACCTCCAAGCCAGTGGAATTGGAAGCTACTGACCGCAGGCTGATGCAGCTGGAAATGGAAAAGTTATCTCTAGAAGGGGAAGATAAGCGAACCAGTACCACCTCCGCCACCTATAGTTCTGCCCAGGAACGGTTAGAGCGCATTGAAAAGGAAATTGTGGTTTTACGGGGAAAACAGGAACAACTCAATAAACAATGGCAATCGGAAAAGCAACTGTTACAAGACATCAGTGCCTTAAAAGAGGAGGAAGAACAGTTAAGGGTACAAGTGGAACAAGCGGAACGCAATTATGACCTCAATAAGGCAGCCCAGCTAAAATATGGCAAATTAGAAGCTTTACAGCGGGACCGGGAAGCTAAAGAGAGTATGATGTTGGAACTCCAATCCGGGGGTAGTGCTCTGTTGCGAGAACAAGTCAGTGAATCCGATATTGCTGAAATTGTGGCTAAATGGACCGGTATTCCCCTGAAGCGATTGCTGGAATCAGAGCGCCAGAAGTTATTACAGCTCGAAGGACATTTACATAAACGGGTGATTGGGCAAACAGAAGCCGTTTCTGCTGTAGCTGCTGCCATTCGTCGTGCTAGAGCAGGGATGAAAGATCCCGGGCGTCCCATTGGTTCCTTCTTGTTTATGGGACCAACTGGGGTCGGTAAAACCGAATTAGCTAGAGCGTTGGCACAGTTTCTGTTTGACAGTGAAGAAGCTCTGGTGCGGATTGATATGTCCGAGTATATGGAGAAACACGCAGTTTCTCGGTTAGTAGGTGCCCCACCAGGATATGTAGGGTATGAAGAAGGAGGACAACTGTCAGAGTCCGTGCGTAGGCGTCCTTACTCAGTAGTATTGCTCGATGAGGTGGAAAAGGCACACCGGGATGTATTTAACATTTTGTTACAGGTACTTGACGACGGACGAATTACCGACTCCCAAGGCAGAACCGTCGATTTCCGGAATACCATTATTGTCATGACCAGCAATATTGGCAGTGAGCATATTTTGGGAGTAGCTGGGGATGATTCCCAGTATGAGGAAATGCGCAAACGAGTGACGGAGTCTTTGCGATCGCATTTTCGCCCAGAATTTGTGAACCGGGTCGATGATGTGATCATATTCCATACCCTAACCCGGGATGAATTGCGGAAAATTGTCGGGATTCAACTCAAACGGATTGAGCGGCTGTTGGCAGAGCAAAAGATTACCCTGGAAATGTCCGAGCAAGCTCAGGATTATCTCACCGACGCTGGATATGACCCCGTCTATGGTGCTCGTCCCTTGAAGCGGGCAATTCAGCGAGAGTTAGAAAATCCCATTGCTACTAAGATTTTAGAAAATATGTTTATCGAAGGGGATACCATTTTCATTGATTGTGGAGATCAAGGGCTGACATTTAGTAATAAAGCACCCACTAAACCAGTAACAGCTAGTGAATCAGCTGTTCCAGCTGTTACTTAAGATTAGGCATCCCTTTGGGAAGAGGGAGGAGTTCATGTAGGGTGGGCAGTGCACCAGACAGATAATGAAGCTTGCAAACCACGTTGGTAGGCACTGCCCACCCGAAGATTAATGACAATGGTGCAAGATCTCAGTAAAACGTAAGCATTCAGCGGTCAGCGGTCAGCCGTCAGCCTTGGCCACGCTACGGGAATGGCTGATAGCTGTTCGCGTAGCGTGCGCGTAGCGCTTAAGCTGATAGCTCACCTTAAAACTGGAAGTAAAGAAATTCGGAAACTCGGTTAAGAGATAGTAGGCAAAATGTAGCGATTAAGCCAATAGCTGTGGCCCAGTACCAGCTAGGCTTGAAGTGTTTCATGATTTGCTGGGTATTAGGCAAAAAGGTAACCCCTAGGATTAGTCCGAAGAGTACCATGAAGGTCTTTTCTAACCCTATAGGTGGCAGAAGACGTTTCATATCTTGCCACTCCTGAAATTGGATGCCTAAGGGGGTTAACCAACCCAAGGTATTTTGATAAGTAGTAGGCAAGATAACCCCCTTGAGTCCTACCATTGCCTGTAATATTCCTAGACCTTCACTAATACTCGTTGCCCGAAACAATACCCACGTACTCACCACTGCTAAAAATGTCAGCATCCAGGCTAGAATTTTTGGCATCGATAGCTTCATTTGCCGCCACCTGTGATTAATCACCAGAAATAAGCCATGGAGTCCCCCCCAAATCACAAATGTCCAGCCAGCACCATGCCACAATCCTCCGAGAAGCATTGTAGCTAATAAGTTACCATATTGACGTAGACGACCGCGACGATTACCACCAAGAGGAATATAGAGGTAATCCCGGAGAAAATTGGATAAAGTGATGTGCCAACGTCGCCAGAAGTCACTGATAGATCTCGCTTTGTAGGGGGAATTAAAGTTAATCGGTAGGCGGATATTTGTGATTAACCCTAAGCCAATTGCCATGTCAGAGTAGCCGGAAAAATCGAAATACAGTTGAAAGGTATAACTCAATGCTCCCACCCAGGCTTCTACAAAGCTGAGTTGGTCACTATTGTTAAAAATAGTGGCTACCCAGGGGGATAGATTATCTGCGATCGCAACTTTTTTACCTAAGCCTAGGATAAATAGGCTTAGCCCCATTCCCATGTTTTTCCAGGAAAACAGGCTATTGCGTAACTTCTCAAACTGGGGCAATAGTTCATCGTAACGGAGAATTGGACCGGCTATGAGTTGGGGAAAGAAAGACACAAACAGGCTATAGGTCATAAAATTATACCTACACTTTTTCGTTTCCCCACGATAAGCATCAACAATATAGGCAATTTGGGTAAAGCTATAAAAAGAAATCGCTAAGGGAAGTAAGATGGTAGGAATAGTGATATTTGTCCCAAAAATATGGTTTAATGAATCTACGAAAAAGTTAGCATATTTGAAATAGCCCAAAATCGCTAGGTTAAAGCAAATTCCTATCCAAAGCAGGAGTTTAGTTTGCTGTTTATAACTAACTACTTTGGAAACTAGGTTTGAGATGTTATTGTTTTTATTGGGAGAAATTACAGCTAAATTTCCTTCCTCTCCTTCCCCTCTTCCTCTGAAGCTGATCGACATGTTATTCACGGTCGTGGGAGCCGGACTATCCTCTCCACTTCCTTCTTCTAACAAAATTACTAGCTTCTCTATCTGTTTGCCAATGACATAGTTACCACTAATTGAAATTAGGAGCAGAGGCAGATAAGCAATTTTCCAATAACCATAAAAAAATAGGGATGCTAACGTCATCCATACCCAGGTAGCTTTAACCAAACGGAAGCGACTTAAGCCAAAAAAAACCACCAGGGTAATGGGAAGAAAGCCGAAGATGAAAGCGTATGAGTTGAATAACACGGTAGATGACTCTTGGTAAGTAGGAAATGCTAGCAATATTGCTGTTTATTAACAGTCAATAATCAATATTATATAATAAATAGTTAACACTAAATAGTCAAACAAAAACAGTCAACAGTCAACACTAAATAGTCAACGGTCAACACTCAAAAAATTTTTGGATAAGGGAAAATAATTTTATAAACACCCTGCATCTCCCTTACCTTCTGCTAGTCAATGGCTCTAGCTAATGACGTCCATCTCAAAGGTTTTTGGGTAAGGGAAAATAATTTGTAAACACCCTGCATGTCCCTTACCTTGTCTAGAGATACTCTTAAACCGGGATTAGTTGGGACAAACCCGAATAAGCCGGTCAAGGTGCAATCTATTGTTGTCCGAGTGAGAGGTGGTAAGTGCGGCAATTGGAGTTGAGCCTGCCACCTGTCTTTCTGGACGTTCCTGGCATCTCGACCAGGAGTTTCTTAAAAGCCTGAGTTGTAGTATGCTTAGAATCAAGCCATCCCAGCTCGACTGCGTCAGCTAAACTCAGTCCCATACCTCCCAAGAAACGCGCGGTACGACGCAACAACACTGATTGAACCTCAGCTCTAGAAGAGTACCGAGAAATCTCCTTGTCTGTACCTCGATCAAGGATGTTTTTAGCAGCATTGTGGTCAGCCTGTAACACGACCCCATCAAATCTGGTAAAAATGTCCCCGTTTCTTTTCCCTAGCAGGGTTCCAGTCACGGAGTCAAGTTGCGACGTGTAACTAGGCTGGACTTCTATAACAACCGACCCAGTCCAATTAGCCCATTTTTGCAAAGAGTCCCTGATTACTCCTTTGATCCAACTATTAAGTTGGCGGGACATGGCTTTGGACTGGCGTTTATTTTTAAACGGTTGTGTCAAATCTAAGGCCGTTGGCCACGCTTCGCGAACAGCAAATACTTTCAATGGTTTCCCATCAAAAAGAGATTTAGAGGCGGCTCCTACTCTAGCTGTGAGTTCTGATTGATTTTTCCTGTATCGTCGATTCTCAGTTTTTCGGCTTAGGTTGTTCTCTAATATTCGAGCCGACTTAGCTGGGTCAATTTTCTCAAGCTTTCTATGAAGAGCCCAAAGCTTCCCTCTGTTTCGACTTTTAGCACAGATACGGTCAGATTTTTTGGTGATGGCCTTTCCTAATCCCTTTCCGTGAACTTGGCCATCTGAATCATAGAAAGCTTCCGTGTAGCCCTTGTCTACCCCTACATGGCGGCGTTCAACAATGGCTTTTACCTTTCCATGATTA
Source organism: Moorena producens 3L (assembly GCF_000211815.1). Taxonomy (GTDB): domain Bacteria; phylum Cyanobacteriota; class Cyanobacteriia; order Cyanobacteriales; family Coleofasciculaceae; genus Moorena; species Moorena producens. Next base: position 70,743 of record NZ_GL890874.1, on the reverse strand, counting down.
ACTAAAAAATGAACCTCAAACCTTGGCAACAACCGGTTGTATACCAGTCTAATCTGGCCTTTTATTTTTCGATTGCTTCTAACAATTACCTTGTTCCTTTTACCCTTTGTTAACCCGGCTAGTTCTAGTTGATAGGTGTTACGAGAGAGTCTTTGGCATTTGTACCCTGCCTGCTGATAAACAATTTGGTGATCAACCCAAGAATGACCTCTTTGAAATTCCTTTCTAACCAGCCTGTGTAAAAGTGGAACATTCAGAAACTCTAAAGTCTTAAGCTTCTTACAAAGCTCTTTCCTAGTCTTTTGATTCTCTTTTCCTGAGAATCTGTTGTATATCTTTTTTATTACAGCAGCAGAACAAGCTGCCTGTTGGGCTGTTATGGCTTTTGCACAGTCGTTGATTGTCCAATCCATTAGCTTGGCAGGCAACCCTAAGGTATCGGGAGTTCTAAAACTCTTAATTTCAGGGATAGCCTTCTTCCAGTCCATCCCCCAGTGATTTATGCTGCCTAGCTTATTGTAAGACTCTGCCCTGACGACTTTTAGCTTTTTCATAATAGAGAACAACTCAAGTTCAATTGACTTAGTCATCCCCACTACGGGGACAATCTGAGTCGATATTTTCTTGGTTGCTCCTATTTCTTTGGGCATCGTCAATGGTTAAGTCCTAATATTTTAGTTATACTCTAGCGCTAGCCAAACGTCAATGTCTGATTTGTAACACTAAATCCGGTTTTGTCCCGGGTTTAAGGGGTTTGAACGTTAGACCACGAGTTATATGGGTAAGTTCACCCATGCTGGCCAATGAGATCGCCCTTGAATTCTAGGAAAATAGAGTTGTTTATTTGATCATAATTATGATTGAGTGGGTGAAGGAGGTTCTCTCCATCAATCTCAAATCACCAATCACGATATCTCAGGATATCAAATTATGGTTCTCTTAGTTGAGCCAAATTGGCCAATTTGTGGTGATTTCCTAACAAAGCCAAATGAGCTAGTTCTATGTCTGTTGACTTCACTGTAGCGATTCCGACCTATAATGGGGCGAAGCGTTTACCATTACTGCTCCAGGGACTGCGATCGCAAACTTTCCTAAACCCGATCAGTTGGGAAATTATTGTCGTTGACAACAATAGTAGCGATGATACTGCCCAAGTTATTCAGAACTATCAAAGCAATTGGGATGTATCTGTCCCCTTAAGATATTGTTTTGAACTCGAACAAGGATCAGCATTTGCCAGGTTGCGAGCTGTCCAGGAGGCTAAAGGTGAATTAATCGGTTTTTTAGATGATGACAATTTACCTGATCCCAACTGGATTGCTGCGGCCTATGGCTTTGGTCAAGAGTATCCTAAGGCAGGAGCCTACAGTGGTCAAATTCACGGTGATTTTGAAGTCGAACCCCCAGAAAATTTTGAACCCATCAAGCAATTTCTGGCAATTCGGGAACATGGACCAAACCCCCATCCCTTTCAACCTGAACACATCAGACTACCCCCAGGGGCAAGCTTAGTCGTTCGTAGACAAGCTTGGCTCGATAGTGTGCCACCTCGTCCCAGTTTGACAGGCAAACTGCCCGGATTATTCGTCCAGGGAGATGATTATGAGCCATTGCTGTATATGTACAAAGCAGGTTGGGAAATTTGGTATAACCCCGCCATGCATAGCTATCATCAGATTCCCCAGTGGCGTCTTCAGAGAGATTACTTACTCACTCTCGCTCGTGGCTGTGGTTTAGCCACCTGTCAGCTCCGCCTGATTAATGCTACCTTTTGGCAAAAGCCTATAGTAATTACCAGAACCTTATTGGGAAATTTGCGCCGATTTATCCTACATTTCCTTAAGTATCGAGGACAATTTAAAACTAATCTCATTGCCGCCTTTCAACTAGAATTCTTCTGGGGCAGTTTCCTCAGTCCATTTTTTACTATTAGAAAGCTTTTACACAATCCTTATAATAAATAACCTAAGTTATCAGCTATCAGCTATCAGCTATCAGCTATCAGCTATCAGCTATCAGCTATCAGCTTAATGCTTTGATGGGCAAATCTCCAGACTTTCAATTCTCTAAAATCTCGAACTATTAAATTGTCCCGTTCCCATAGCGTGGCCATAGGCCTGCATAGGTTTATTTTAAACTAACGCCTGACAACTGACGGCTAAATGCTTACTAAATAACAGTATTTTTCAGATTTTTTTTCTGCTCCCGACTCCCGACTCCCGACTCCCGACTCCCGACTCCCGACTCCCGACTCCCGACTCCCGACTCCCGACTCCCGACTCCCGACTCCCGACTCCCGACTCCCGACTCCCGACTCCCGACTCCCGACTCCCGACTCCCGACTCCCGACTCCCGACTCCCGACTCCCTATTCCCTATTCCCTATTCCCTTTGCTATCATGACCCAAATATCCTTAATTATTCCAGTTAGAAATAGGCAACACTATACTCAGAATATTCTGAGTCAAATTTTTCAGCAAATTCCTCAAGCAAATACCGATAATATCTCAGTTATCTCAGTCATCATAGTAGATGATGGTTCCACAGATGGTACACCAGACATGATTAGAAGTGAATTTCCAAATGTTTACTTAATTGAAGGAGATGGCAATCTTTGGTGGACAGGTGCGATTTGTATGGGGATGAACTATGCCATAGATAAATTAGACTCCGATTACCTAGTGTGGCTAAATGATGATATTTCTCTGTCAGACAATTTCCTGAACAACCTGATTGACATTTGTCAGTCTCCACTGTACCAGAAGACTATTGTTGGGGGTATTGTCCGGGATAAAACCTATTCCGATTGGATTGTGTTCAGTGGAATGCATAAAAAACAGCCAATTCGGAGTATGGATTATTTTGCTACAGCAGAGGCTAGGTCAGTCGATACCCTAAATGGTAATCTAGCTATCATCCCCAGAGTAGTCGTCGATAAACTTGGGTTTCCAGATGCTGATAGATTCCGGCATTACGGCGGTGACTTTGAGTTTGTTAGTCGTGCTAATAAATCAGGATTTAATGTAATTTTGTCAAGTAAGCTCCAAGCCACTACTGATTATAATTTAAATGACTTGATTCGTTATATGCCCCCTCTACTACAATGGTATCTCCAACCGAATACAGCCAAAAGAATCAAAATTTTGAAAGGATTCACTAATTTAAAGTCAAATTATAATATCTGGCATATGGTCAATATAATTTATCAAGACTCACAACATGTCCCTTTCTGGAGGTATGCTATTTTATATGTTAGGCAAGTTATTAAACTGTTAGTCAGTGATTTTTTACTATTGAGTAAAACTGAAACAACTCTCAAAAACTATTTGAAGCAGCAAAATGCTCCAGAAGAAACTATTCAGGGGCTAATCAACTACAGAACTAAGTCAATATAATATGGTTTTAATATCTATAATTATACCAGTTTATAATGACGAACAAACTATCAAACAGACGATTGAATCGGTTTTAAATCAGACATTTACGGATTTTGAAATACTTGTCATTGATGATGGCTCCCAAGACTCGACAGGGGAAATAATTTCTAGTATCAAAGATGCTCGCTTAAAAATTTTTTCCTATCCCAATGCGGGTGTCAACCGAGCTCGTAATCGTGGACTATCCCATGCTTCAGGGGACTATATTGCGTTCCTAGATGCCGATGATCTCTGGCATCCGGATAAATTAGAGTTCCAGTTAAACGCCTTACAAGCAAACCCCCAAGCCGCCGTTGCCTATAGTTGGACAGATTACATTGATGAATCAGGTCAGTTTTTGCGGCGAGGTAACCATATCACTCTCAATGGTAATGTTTATCCTCAGCTGTTGCTAACAGATTTTTTTGAAAATGGTTCTAACGTCCTAATTCGTAGGAAAGCATTTGACACAGTTGGTCAATTTGATGAATCCCTAACCCAGGCAGAAGATTGGGATATGTGGCTGCGGCTGGCGGCTCGTTATCCCTTTGTCGCTGTACCATACCCACACATTTTATATCAAGTCTCGGCTAATTCCGCCTCTTCTGATACTGCCAAGATGGAAGCAGGTTGCTTACAAGTAATTGAACGAGCCTTTGCTAGTGCTCCTGATTCTCTACAATATCTGAAACAGCACAGCCTAGCTAACCTGTATAAGTACCTAATTTTCAAGGCTTTTGAATCATTTCCAGAACGACACAAAGCCCTAGCCGCACTCCGATTTATTGGCCATGCCCTCAGACATGATCCAAGCTTTTTACTGACAAAGGTGACCTTAAAAGTATTGCTGAAAATTATCCTATTACTTATATTACCTGCTCCTCAGTATACTGCTTTACTGAATCGATTTCCAAGATTGTTGAATACTAGCACTATTCTTGGATACCTACGAACAGAACCTTAGACGGGTGCATCGTAAGCATTTAGCTATCAGCTATCAGCTATCAGCTATCAGCTATCAGCTATCAGCTATCAGCATCAGCTATCAGCTATCAGCCATAGGCCAACGGCTGACGGCTGACGGCTGACGGCTGACGGCTGAATGCTTACAAAATGACTAGCTTTATAATTGGCAATTGTTTCCACCGGAAACAACCCCCTGAATTCAGGTATGGGATAATTTTGAATTTTTAATTGATAATTTTGAATTGGAGCGAAGCGATTGACTTCTTCTACTAGAGATTCTAGCATTATCAATCGGTTTGATGGGGCTTGGCATAGACTAAAACTTCTGGTCACCAGTGAGACCTTTCTGTACGTGGTAAAGCGACTGTTGCAAGGTCTTTTGACCTTGCTGTTGGCATCTGCTCTAAGTTTTGCCATTATTCAGTTTGCACCAGGAGATTTTCTGGATACCCTCAGGCAAAAATCCCAAAATTTCCCCGGAACGAATC
>NZ_GL890874.1:4141-55414 GCF_000211815.1 Moorena producens 3L | reverse complement strand
TACGTACGTACGTACGGTAGGTGNGCAAAAGGACTAAACTTCGTAAGTCCTATTAATATCATCTAGGGTGCTTGAACTAGTTCGTCTTCAGGAATCTACTCAGAAAATGTGACAGGAAAATCCCTATGTCAACCAGGAAGTCAACCAGGAAGAAATTAGCGAATGCGATCGCAAAACTACTCAAACAGGTAGTAAAACTGTCTCAAGCCATCACCAAACCCTTGATGCGTTGGCTATTGCGTAGCTTATTTATTTTACACCGTCGGTCGCGGGTGGCAACAGCAGGCTTTGTGTTGCCTACCGCGATTATGGTGACCTTGGTGGTAACCTTGCTGGTAACTGCCATTGTGTTGCGCTCCTTTGACCGGGTCAAAAATGCCAGTAATTATCGCGTCAATCAAGCGGTGTTCAATGCCGCCGCTCCTGCCATTGAGCGGGCTCAAGCCAAATTGGAAGCCTTGTTTGCTGACCCCACCCTGCCCCGCTCCACCCCATCAGAGGAAGCGTTGGAAAATGCCTTCAAGAATACCAAATACAACTTTGGTGATGAAACCCGTTTGACCCTCGAAGACGAAGTCACTCAAGACACCATAGACACTGCCTGGAGGTTTCCGGTTGATACGGATAACAATGGCCTATTCGATAGCTACACCCTCTACGGAATTTATTTCAAAAGTCCACAGCCAAATCAAAATCAAAATCAAAATCCATTAAGAAACCCAGACTCCAGAACCTCTGTACAAGCGAGAACGCCACCGATGGGGGAGTCCAACGACAGCGATCGGTGTCCCCTAGCCGGTGACACTAGCGCTAGCCTAGTGGATAATTCCGGGTGGTTTAAGTCTGGGTCGAAATTAAAGAAAAGTATATTTGTTTACACCGCAACGGTGCCGATTGTGGCTGGGGATAACAACATAGATGGTCAAACCTATGAGGCTTACAAGGGTGAGGCGGGATTCTCAGCTCTAGAGTATCAGCAAGACCGAGCCAGAATTCCCCTAGCCAACAATGCCATTGTCTACGAGGATGATTTACAAATTACTCCAGGGGATGGCATCCAGATTAATGGCCGGATTTTTACCAACGGGAATTTTCTAACCGGTAATCGTCGGGGAAATAATGAGTATTTTCAAGTCAGTAGCCCAAAATCTTGTTACTACAAGGAGGAAAACAGCAAGATTATTGTCGGCGGCAATATGGCCTTTGGTCGTGTTGATCAGAAAGAACATAATAACAAAGGAGGAAAAATACATCTGTTCAATGGGAACGGAGCACCGAACACAAATGTTAACTTAGGCCAAAATGATAAATCCGTTGACGAAACACCCGATAAGATTGGGGATAACAGCCAAGCCTACACGGCACGAATTAATGATCTGGTAAAGAAACAGTTTGATAGAGGTGGGGGTACTGATCCAAGGGAAGTTGAAGAAAGGTACGAAGACTTTGACGGTGAGGAGCTTGACAGACAACGGCTCAAAGCTCTAAGGATATACTTCAAAGACCGCACCCGTCGTGTTCCCTATGCTGAAATTAAGGAGGGTGGAGACCCTGGAAATGCCAATCTCCAAGGTACTGGTAACGAGCTTCGTCCCGAGGATAAATGGATATTTCCCTATAAACCAGGTACTACAAACAGTAACAATAAGCTAAAGCTGAATATCACTGGAAATAAGCTCAGTCCCGCCGCAACGGAACCAAGCCTACAAGAGGATCAAGGTAAGGAACGAAAAATTGGCGATCGCGTTTTGATCGGTCATGGCTTACCGGCTCGATGGTGGGATAACGATGCAAAGCAATTCCAAGGTGCCAGAGCTAAACAAGACATAGATAAGAAGGTGGAGTGGGATAACTTTGAGGATGAGGACAAGAAGGTGCGCTTCCGCACTACCCAAGTTACTCCCTTGTCTGAGTTAGGGGATACTGACCGCAATGGTTTCTGGGAACGAAAAGCTGCACAGCAACCTAGTCAGCCCCTGGAAGGGATTGGGGGATTGCGGGTAGTTACCGGTGCTGGGATTTATGTGGATGATGATGAGTCTGATCTGTTGCCGAGAATCAAAGGACAACCTGATTTCCCTCGCGATAACCGCAATACTCTTAATAATCCTGATTTGGAGTCTTATTTGCCCCCTCCGGCTTGGGATATTAGGTTTGTCGATCCCGGAAGTCGGCGTATTGATGACAGAATACAGGTAAATGACATAACAGCCCAATTGAGAGGATTCCCCATAGTCGTCTGGCCAGATACCATGCCCATGCATGGTGGTGTAGATGGTGATTTAACTGGTAATAATAATGGTATGGCTCCTAATGGTGATGACATTACTGATTTTTACCAGAAAAGTGACCTATTAATGAGGGCAAGCGCCGTTTATCACTACACCCAAAACCCAGGAAAGAACCCAGAAGAAGAAAATGGTAATTTTGACCAAGAACCGATTGCCTGTGTCAGTAGCTACTATGACCCCACAGATGAAGCATCGGCTTACAATGCATTTGCATCTGGGGATCAGGATTGGGACAATGAGCGATTTGATCCTGGCAATCCTAACCAAGGAAGGTCTAACAATGGCATCGTTTACCCCTTTCCTGGTAGAAATGCTGGCGACTCAAGACTGAGACGACAATCCCAATTAGTATTTCCCAATGGGCGTCTTGTCAACGAACCCTTGAACACAGCTTTATTCAAACCAGCAGGTGAGCGCACCCTAGCTGATAATTCAGCTATTGATACCGCAAGTTGCGCCTTAGCAATTTTAGACGGCAGTGCTACTCCTATGGGTAGTCCACCGATACCTCATGGGGCAATCTACGAACAGTCCTTTTTGAATGCCAGACAAGTCCAGGATATTAATCAGGCTCCTAACCAGTCCAATAACTATAACTTATCTGAGCATACCTATGACCTAGGGATAGAAGACCGTCAGCCTCTGGAAATCAGGACTACGGTGTTGGATCTCAATCTGCTCAGAACAACAGAAATTGGGACATCACCCAAAGGTCCCAGCCCAGAATTTCTGTTACCCGATAGCGGAGTTATCTACGCCACCCGTGATGATGCTTTACCAGACCTCAGTCAGAATGATCCTAACGCTACCCCTCAAGAAAATCTCAGCTCCAGTAGCGTAGACTTTACCGTTGACCCCACCCGCCGTCCCAATGGGATTATGTTACGCAATGGGACAGTCCTAGCCCGTAAAGACGAAAGTAACTCATTTAAATTGACCGATCCGCCAGGAGCAGAGAAGGGCTTAATTTTAGCCACCAATTTGCCAGTGTATATCAAAGCTGATCCCAACGTTATCGCTGGGTCTAAGATACAATCCGGCTTTAATTTGCACCAAACCCCTGGGGGAAAGTTGGTGGAAGAGTTCAAGGATCGACTACTGCAAAATGATGAATGGGATGATGGCGAAAATGGTAATTTCTACGGTCGTGACACTCTCGAGGAAAACTTTGCTTGTCGCAAAGAGGATGATAGATTGCCGAATTGTAATTCAGGGGATTTGTGGCGACCAGCAGTAGTGATTGCTGATAGCGTTACCCTACTGTCTAATAATTTTGAGTTTGGTTACCGCTCCGATGGCGACTATGACCTGAGGGGGATACCAATGGGTAGTAACTTAGACCCGGATGATGACTTAATAGACCCTGTAAATGAGGCTAACTTTAATAATGCTGACCTGAATGGCAACGGTGTTCGAGGTGACACTCAGGTTCTAGAGTCTCAAATTGTCATAGGTTATGACGTGAATGGGGATGGTGACTTAACAGATACTTTCAATGAGCCGGATATTAACTTTAACCCTGATACTAATCAAGGGTTTGACCTAAATGGTGATGGTGATACAACTGACATTAGCGTTCCGGAGTCTGAGATACATGTTGCTGTAGGACTAAAACTAAATGGCATATTTGACAATAATTTTGTCACTAGTGCCAACTGGTGGGATGTGGACGGCACTCCTGGTATTGATACTCCAGATGCCAATGGCAACCCTCAACCTAGTACTTTACAAAATCCGAACGGTAGAACTGTAAACAGTTCCTACCTAAGCAATTTTGTAACTCCAATTCAGCGACGGGTGGAATTTCCAGAGTATGTGATGGAAATCTGTCGGAAAGTACCGGTTTCAGCTTGTAGACCTGAGGACTGGGTGGTTAGTGCACAAGGCGTTAATCCACCGCAAAGGGCTAGTGACCTTGTGGGAAATAATGTCAATCTACTTTTCTCCGGCACAACCGCAAAACCTGCCATAGAACCCAAAGATCGACGCTATCCCCGTCGCATTGCTTTCAAACGGGATACTGGCAATAAATTGGAGCTAGATAGTGATAATCTTCCGACTCCTCTGGGAATCAACGGAACGGATGGAACAGTAGATAATTCAGGGACCGTCGCAGAATACCCATACAATACTTTCAACCCTACCAACAGACCTCGATTACAACCACATGCTCTGTGGTATAGAACAACTAGAGATCCTTTGGATTTTACCAATACCGCTCTAAGCTTCGGTACCGACAGACCACTATTTTTCCCAAGGCCATTAAACCCAACAACAGAGCAACCGATGTTGGTACCAGTCCTACAAGTTCATTCCCTGACTGCTGAACCCGGACGAAGGAATAACGGACTCCCGATAAGAGAAGGGGAATGTGTGGAAATCCAAGAGGGCTGGACACAGCGAGCCAATCCCAATCAGAACCCGGACGGAGAAACCTTCAATTTAGTGATTGCTTCCGGGGATAGTCCCCCAAGCCCAACGGAAAATAATGGTGGTGTAGCTAACTTCGTCCGTTACCTAGAAAACTGGCGGCAACCGGGAGGAAGCTGCAGGGAAACAGACGGTATTCCCGCTCGGATCAGTGGCTCTCTGATCCAGTTCAAGCGTTCTGCCTATGATACAGCCCCATTCTGGCATGGTTCCCAGAATGCCCCGAATGAAATAGTTCCCAGTCGATTTGGATACCAGATAGATGATGATGATCGAGGGAATGGGTCTTTCATGCCCTATGCCGCTGCTAGTGGCCGACTTCCCTATTACATGGCACCCAAACGTCGATATGGTTTCGATGTGGCTCTGTTGACTCAGTTACCAGACCTTTTCTCTGGCCTGTTTACCACTCCCTCAGCGGGAGACCCTGATGAGTTTTTCCGGGAAGTTTCCCGAGATGACAGCTGGGTGGAAACTTTACTGTGTGCTAAAGACGATAAAGGAAATCTAGCGGTTAACGGGCGCTATTGCCGGAAATAAAAGGTTTTCAGGTTGGAGGTTAATTGGTTGAACTATGAATAATCAAGCACGATTGTGATTAATCTCAGGGTGGTGGGCAGTGCCTACCACCCTGATTTGCCAGAAAATGAATTGGTCTGATGCACTGCCCACCCTACATCTACATCTGGCTCCGGTTCCCCCCTTGTTAAGGGGGGTTAGGGGGGATCTGACACTCCCAATTAACCGAGCAGTGCCTACCCAACCTTGGGTGGTGCGTTACGGGGCGGACTATCCCAAGACTGGCTACGAGGCGAAAAATAATGGCAAGCCCGCCCCTAACACACCCTACGCAACTGCCATCGGTGGTGGGCAGTGCCAATCCAAGTCTATGGCACGCAAATCAATCTAACTCCAGCACTGCCCACCCTACATATTTCGACTCCCTTAATAATTAATAGTTAAATCATGATCAATCCCCAGAAGCAACAACCCCTTTGTCAATCATCAGATGCTGGTTTCACAATCATGGAATCCTTGATGGCAATGCTGATCATTACTATTCTGATGCTTGGCATCTCACCCATGATTGTTTTAGGGGTGGCCAATCGAGTCCAATCGCGACGAGTAGAACTAGCAGTGCAAGCAGCTAGAGGCTACATCGATGGTGTGCGGAGTGGAGCCATCGACCATCCCGAAGACAAGGTAACTATGACAGATGACGACATACGAACAAAAAGAGATAAATTTGCGAAGACTGATGCTCCTCCTCCAACATCAAAGTTAAACGGTTGTAACAAAAATTCCTATTGCGAGAATGACCCTAATACCAGTATTTACTGTATAGATCTCGATGAAGGTGGCTGTAGTAGTGACAGTCCAAGAGACTTAATCATCCAGGCATTTCGGAGTATCACTTCATCAGGAGACCCAAGTAATAATATTGATAAAAGCTACTTTCTGGGGGTGCGGGTTTACCGAGCCGATGCCTTTAAGGATAAAGGTGACTTGACCATTGGTGAGAAGGGGGCTAAGGCAAAAGCCAGGGGACCAGGATTAAGCGATCGCAAAGCCCCCCTAGTAGAAATGACTACAGAAATTACCACAGGTAAACCCGATTTTAGCCTTTTTTGCCAGCGCCTAGGGGGTTGTAAATAATCTTGTAACGAATACGGTAATTACTATCAAATACTACTAACAAAAACCCTAACCATGATTAGCTCACTCAGAAAGTTACTCGCCCATCAACTCAAAAACAATAAGCCTAAGATCAACCATGGCGGCTTCACCTTAATTGAACTCCTGGTGGCCATGATTGTTGCGGTACTGATCATCGCGCCACTATTAAGATTTATGATTACTATTGTCGATACAGACCGTAAAGAGCAAGCCAAAGCTACCTCAGAACAAGAAATCCAAGCCGCTATGGACTACATAGCCAGAGACTTGGAGCAAGCGGTCTATATCTATGATGCTTCTGGAGTTGAAAGAGACAATGCTGGAACAGCGGACGACTCTGGAATCCAAGACCAAATCCCACCAGTTGCTGCAGCACCAGGTTGTAACAAAGGTAACTGTCAACCTGTGCTGGTATTCTGGAAGCGGAAGTATTTTTATAGAGAAGACAAAGTCAATGGCAAAACCATTGGCGACTTTACCAATAAAAATGATACCTTTGTCTATGCTTTGGTTGCCTATTACTTAATCACTGAAGAAAATGATAAGTGGTCAAATATTGCTAGAATTGGTCGGTTTGAAGTTTATGATAAAATCATCGATGTCACTTCAAATAAAGTAAATAAAGTTGGTATACCTGCTAGCCCAGGCTTTAAATCCTTTGATCTTAGCAAGAAAGGAAACAGCCTCAAGGAAAAATTGAATCAGTGGACAAAAGAGGATGCTCCTTACACTACTAAAGCTCAAATCTTGGTAGATTACATTGACAACAAAGCAACGGCAATAACACCAGATTGTCCAAATAATTATTTGCTAGTTCCAAGTGAACCAAACGGTGGCTTCTATGCTTGTGTGGATGCAGAAAAAAGAATTGCCCAATTATTTTTGATAGGGAATGCTTTAGCTCGGCTCAAAAATAATCCAAATGACTATGAATACAAACCAAACCGGTCTAGCTATTTCCCGACCGTAACCATGCAAATTGAAGGACGGGGTTTCTTAGGACTATGAATACAAAGAAGACCGGTCTCGCTATTTTCCTAGTGTAACCATGCAAATTGAAGGACGGGGTTTCTTGAATATTAACTAATATAGCAGTTTGGAATTGGGTGAGGTACGTTTTTTTAGGGAGTAGGGAGTAAGGATCCCCCCTCACCCCCCTTAATAAGGGGGGAATGGAGGAATAAGATTGAATGTACTTGATAAATATCAGAAACGCTATAGCATTTTATGTAGTTACCGTTTTCTATTAATTATATGTTTACATCTCAACTAAAAATGTTATATCATAAAACCCTAAGCCGGAAACCAAATCAGGATGCTGGCTTCACGTTGATCGAATTAATAGTAGTTATATTACTAGTAGGAATTTTATCCTCAATTGCTGCTCCCAGCTGGCTGGCATTTGTGAATCGACAACGAGTGGGTAAAGTGAATGAGAGAGTATTAAGTGTAATCCAGGAAGCCCAGCGACAAGCTAAAAATAAAAAACTCAGCTACAGTGTTAGTTTTAGGATGAACGGCAATGATCCACAAGCTGCTGTTCATCAGGCTAAGGATAATCAGGGCAATGCTCAAACACCTGAGACCTTTCAATGGCAGAGTTTAGTTGGTGATTTAGGGGTCAAACCAGACCAAGTTTGGATTGCTACAAACCTAATTGATGACAACAAATCTGGCGGAACATTATCGGGTTTAAGTGACGATAAAACCATTACCTTTGATAACCAGGGCGTTCTAGAGGATCCAGACATTGGAAATGGCTTAGCTATCGTAGTAGCTGTTCCTGATTCTAAGGATAAAGATAACCCTATTGAAGCTACCAAGCGATGTGTAATAGTAAAAACTATCTTGGGTGCCCTAGAAACTGACAGAAAAGAGGGATGTCCTTAGTCAACATAGTGCTGAGTTTTGCCTAGATGGTCAAGAATTAACTATACCAGTATTAGCTGGTACAGAAATTACTGAAGTTTTGTTGGGTTTACCCTGGCTAGAGGAAAGACCCTTAGTGGTAGACAAAAAAGCTGGTTTGTTGAGTCTGGGAGACTAGCTTATAGACCCGGTGGTGCGTTACGGGGCGGGCTGTGCAAAGGCTGACGACGAGGCGGAAAATGAGTGCCAGCCCGTCTGATCACGCACCCTACGCAACTACTCCCTACTCCCTAATCCCTTCCCAATAACAATAAAGCTAAACTAAAGACAACCGAAAAAGTTCTGAAATCGCTATTTCAGGTCTTTTTTTTTCAGAACATTCTCCCTGTTAGTCGTTCAAAAAATTAAATTAAATCAAACTATATCAAGCAACAATTGTAAGTATTCAGCCGTCAGCCGTGGCCTTTGGCCACGCTACTTGAGGTGCCGTCAGCCGTCAGCCTTAAGCTGATAGCTGATACGCGACACGCTGATAGCTAATAGCTGATAGCTTAGGCACAATTAAACCAAAGGTCAAACTTAAAATCAGGGTGATAGTCCATGCAATTCAATAGCCAACAGGGCGATCAATCCCGAGCTGATGCGATCGCTGGATTCACTCTACTGGAAACTATTCTGATAGTGTTAGTAGTTGGACTATTGGCTGCGATCGCAACCCCCAGCTGGCTTACCTTTATCAATCATCTGCAGCTCAACATAGCCCAAGACGAAATCTACCGAGCCATGCGGATTGCCCAAAGCAACGCCAAACGAGACAAAGCGACCTGGCAAACTAGCTTTCGAGAACAAGATGGTATTGTCCAGTGGTCAATTCACCGAGCGATGGGAAAAACATGCATCTTAGATCAAGTCCATTGGCATAGCCTAAGCCCTACCATTGCCATCTACAAAGACAAAAATAAGAAAGGTAAATCCGAAACTACCCTAGCCAAACCAAAGGGAGACTGTTCAAATACTGGACCATGGCGAGTCCAGTTTAACCACAAAGGAAACACCAACGGACAACTGGGACAAATCACCCTAATCACCAAGAATAATAATAACAATATCACCACCCAACGTTGCGTTTACGTATCCACCCTAATCGGAGCCCTGCGCAAGGGTAGATATCATCCTAAACCGAATAACAGTAAGAAATATTGTTATTGAGGGCAGCAGGGAATTGGGAATTGAGAATTGAGAATTGAGAATTTAGAATCGGGAATCGGGAGTAGCCATACAGGAAAGTTTTGAAAAGTTGTTGATCTGGCTCCCCATCTCCCCATCTCCCCACACTTCCAGAAGTTCCCCACTACTGCAACTCTGCTTGAGTCTTCTGATCATCAAGCTTTAAAATTAACACTCCCAGGGGTGGCAAACACAAATCTAGGGAATAGTAATGATTGTGGAAGAACCATTCATCTGTCCACTTACCCCCTAGATTCCCCATATTACTACCACCGTATTGGCGAGCATCACTATTGAGCAATTCCTTGTAGAATCCCATCTCGGGGACTCCTACTCGATAATGACTATGGGGCTGAGGGGTAAAATTGCACACTGTCACAATAAACTCTTCCGAATCGTGAGCATAGCGAATGAATGACACGACACTATGGCGATTGTCACTACAATCAATCCATTCAAACCCGTCCTGGTCAAAATCCTGAGTATAAAGCGCTGGTTCCCTACGATACAAATAATTCAGGTCAGTAATAAACTGCTTCAAATTTTTATGGGGTTGATATTGCAACAAATCCCACTCCAAATCTCCCCAGACATTCCACTCACTCCACTGACCGAACTCCATACTCATAAATAGAGTTTTCTTACCTGGGTGAGCAAACATATAAGCATACAGACAGCGGAGATTAGCAAACTTGAGCCACTCATCCCCGGGAATTTTCCCGAGCATATTACTCTTGCCATGAACCACCTCATCATGAGATAGGGCAAGCATATAATTCTCAGCATGGTTGTACCACATGCTGAAGGTAACATTATTCTGGTGGAACTGGCGAAACCAGGGATCCATGCTAAAATAATCTAGTGTATCATGCATCCAGCCCATATTCCACTTCAGATTAAATCCCAAACCTCCTAAATAATTTGGCCAAGACACCATCGGCCAATCCGTTGACTCTTCGGCAATGGAGAGAACACCAGGATAATAACCAAAAATTACGTGATGAGTTTGCCTGAGGAAATCCACCGCTTCAAGATTTTCCCGACCCCCATACTGGTTTGGTATCCATTGTCTATCCCCACGTAAATAGTCTAGATAGAGCATAGATGCTACGGCATCCACCCGCATCCCATCAATGTGGTACTTATCAAACCAGAACAAAGCGTTAGCTACCAGAAAATTCCGCACTTCGTTACGGCCATAGTTGAAGACTAAGGTTCCCCACTCCTGATGTTCACCCTGACGGGGATCCGCGTATTCATAGAGATGAGTACCATCAAAGAAAGCCAAACCATGAGCATCTTTGGGGAAATGACCGGGGACCCAATCCAAAATTACCCCAATCCCATTTTGGTGGCACTGGTCGATCAAAAACATCAAGTCTTGTGGGCTACCATAGCGCGAGGTACAAGCATAGTAACCGGTAAGCTGATAGCCCCAAGACCCATCAAAGGGATGCTCCGCCAAAGGCAAGATTTCGATATGGGTGAAGCCCAATTCTTTGATATAAGGAATTAATTTTTGGGCTAGTTCTCGGTAAGTCAGGAAACGGGCTCCTGGTTTGAGGTCTGAAACGGTTACCACCGTTAGGGTTTCACCATTTGCTCCCTGAGGAAGTTCAGCTGAGGACCCATGAAGCCAAGAGCCCAGATGTATCTCATAGACAGAAATCGGTTGCCTCAAGGGGTCAGTGTGACGCCGATGCTCCATCCAGTCATGATCATGCCACTCATAGCCATCCAAGTCGGTAACAATAGAAGCAGTTTTCGGTCTGACCTCTTGTTGGAAACCATAGGGGTCAGATTTTTGATAGATATGACCTTCGGAATTTTTAATCTCGTACTTGTAGGCTGCTCCTACTCCCAGTTCAGGAATAAATAGTTCCCAGATACCGGTGGCTCCTTTGCGCATCTGATGTTGACGCCCATCCCAATCATTAAAATCTCCGATGACTGAAACATTACGAGCATTAGGTGCCCAAACGGCAAAATAGACTCCCTCAACCCGATCAATTTCTGTAGGATGAGCCCCCAGTTTCTCGTAGATGCGGTGATGATTCCCTTCGGCAAATAAGTGCAAATCAAACTCGGTTAGTTTGGCAGAACGGAAGCCATAGGGGTCATAGCTAACCCATTCGCGTCCGCCTTTTTTAATCCGCAGTTGGTAATTAGCCAGCCGAGGTATTTCAATTTCCACCTCAAAGAAGTGAGGATGGTGTACCGATTGCATTGGGTAAGACTTCCTTTCCGTTGGCAGAAGTACCCATGCTGCTTCTGCATTTGGTAGATAAGCCCGCACTACCCAACAAACCTTACCATCCTGCTCAAATTTATGGGAACCAAGCACCTCAAAGGGGTTATGATGTTGGTTTCCTACGATCCGGTCAATTTGTTCGGGAGTAATTCTTGAAGACATTAAGGGTATACAGGTCTGGCAATATCACCGTTAGAAGGGAAGGATTGTCCGAAACAAATCGCTCAGTTGCAGCAGAAAAATCAATTCTCTAATCTTGGGGTCAAGGCCAGGTTTGGTTGAGCGTTGTGCTATGGCATCTTGCAGTTGGGCGTATTCAGCGGCACTAAGTGGCTTGCCATCAAGAGGCGATCGCGCTTCAATAATAATCTCAGTTCTCAACACCTCTTCCGGTACATCCTCCGGAGGTGGTAAACACCAAGCTGGTCTAACTAGAAGTATAGCGATAGTTAATTCTAGGCCAATTCCTAACAATTTCAACAATTTAGCCATGACCAACAGGATTGAGTCGTTAATCAAATCCTATCTCAACCGATTCACGAGTGGGTGTGGCGTCTGGATTTATAAGCTTGGCTGTGTGATTTATTTACAGGGATTTCCATTGATGGGATTGGCCTACGGCCACGCTACCCGAGCGCACACTTTGCGCATTTGTTTCCTGTTTTGGTCTAACCTGAGGGTGATGGCTAGGGTTATGGGTTTTCTCAGGGGTTTGTTTGTGATTTTTACTAATAATTCCTAGGGTATCACAAATCCCCGTCTGTCGCTAACTAAGGATTCCTCCTGAATCTGAGCTGATGCTAAGATAGTTGCGTTCTAGCATCATCTTTCTAGCTAGTAATAACTGCTACCAAGTTAATCCTGGTTAGCAGCGCTTCTTGAGTTAGCTGACCAGCCTAAGACCTCAGAGGTCTAGGTTACTGGTAAGGGTTAAGGTTCCTAGCTTAGGGTCAAATATCCACTTCTTTGCTCTAGAACTAGGTCTTTAAACGGGGAGGAATCTACCGCCAGTAACTTTAGCATGGGCATTGGTTACGTCTTGCTTCAACGGCAAAGGATAGGCATTGTCACGGGCTCAAACCCCGAAACAGTTAAGAACTGCACCTGTTCTGGTTCACCATCAGAAAGTCAGTCAGTAGTCTCGGCCATCAGATAGTTTTCCTGCCCTGATTAAAAGTTACCGGTTTGCCATAGGTGTTTCCAATAACTAAGGAGTTTTTTATGAATGCTGTTCCTCCCTCTGCTCGCACTCAAAGAAATCGGTCTCAGCAATCATTGGCTATTTCAAAAGACAAACGTTCCAGGATAGCACGACCTCCCACACATACTATGATGTCACCGAAAAACCCTAAGCCAAAGGTTGAAAACCTGAGTGTTTTGCAGCAGCAAACACCATTTTTGTTGAAAGCCTTACTATTATTAAAACGTGGCTCAGATCTAGTAACATTTACACTAATTGCTACTGCGGTCACGGTTTATTCTTGGACAGTTTACAGCCAGCAACAATGGAGCCAAGAGTATCGTAAGCTAGAGGAGCTGCAAAGAGATGAGCGCAATATGACAGCAACAACGGAAGTGATCAAAGATCAACTCGCTCAACAGGCTGAAAATCCAGCTACAGGGCTGGTTACTCCCAATCCAAGTAATACAATTTTTATGAAACGAGCTCCTGAACGTCCTCAGCGCCAGCCATTTACCGCTTTCACCAAACCTCCTGAGCCAAAACCCAAGAAAATAACACCCCTGGGTTACTAGTTTTGTGCCTAGGCATAGGGTCTAATGTGATAGACTAGAGATGGTAGGGAAGATAAATTAAGAGCTAACCGCCACCTGCCAACTAAAAGCAAGACTTTTTGTATTGTTCCGGCGCGGAGGGGCATCCCGTGTCGTTAATAAAGCTTACCGAGTAACCGTTCGCGCAGCGTCGGCGAAAGCCGATACCTTTGGGTGGTGTTGGTAAGAAGCCCGCACTGTGCCGATAGGCCAGTGTCGGGAGTATGTCACTTAAGTGTGTCTGTTTAAGTATATTTATTTAGGTATATTTGTTAAACAATGATAGTCACGTAAACCCCTATGAAACCCGGTAAGTCACTGGGAAACAACCGTTTGAGACTGCTAATGATATGGGTAATAATGATGGCAGGCGGCAGTGGGCTGTTGCTAAATTTATACCGTTTGCAAGTTTCAGAGGGATCGTCCCTAGAGGAAAAAGCACGGCGGCAGCAAATGGTATATATGCGGCCGTTTGTACCTCGCCGTCCTATTGTTGACCGGAAGGGGAATGTTTTAGCCATCGACCGACCTGTCTATACATTGTATGCTCACCCGAAGTTGTTCAAAAAATCCTTACAGGAAATTGCTGCTTTGCTGGCTCCGATGATCAAAAAAACACCAACAGATTTGGAGGAGCGGTTCGGTAAACGCAAGAGTGGTATTCGCTTGGGCAATACGATCCCAGAAGCGATCGCTGACCAAATTTCTCGGTTGAACTTAGATGGTTTAGAGTTGATTCGACAATACTCCCGCTTTTATCCCCAAAATGAATTGGCATCGGATGTGGTGGGTTATGTAAACATTTTCGATCATCGGGGTCAAGCGGGTCTAGAATACACCCAAGAAAAGTTCCTAGAACGGGAGATCCGAAACATCCGACTGAGCCGTGCTGGGAATGGAGCCTTGATGCCAGGTCATGTGCCAGAAGGATTCATGCACCTTGATGACCTGCGGCTACAACTAACTATCGATACTCGCCTGCAACGAGCGGCTCGCTCTGCCCTCAAGCAAACCATCAAGAAGTTTAATGCAGAGCGTGGCAGTATCATAGTGATGAATGTACACAATGGTTCCTTGTTAGCCCTAGTTTGTGAGCCAACCTACAACCCCAATCAGTACTCCAAATTCGATGTGAGTTTGTTTAAAAATTGGGCGCTGTCAGACTTGTATGAGCCTGGTTCTACATTCAAACCCCTAAACGTTGCGATCGCATTAGAAACTGGTACCATTACAGCCCAAAGCTTGTTCAACGACACTGGCAAGATTCAAATTGGCGCATGGCCGATTCTCAACCATGACTATAAATCAGTAGGCGCTCGGGGCATGATCAATCCCAGCAAGATTCTGCAACATTCCAGCAATGTGGGCATGGTGCGGATGATCAGAAAGATGAAACCTGAGGTTTACTATGACTGGTTAGAGAAGCTAGGCTTAAAGCAAAAAGTAGGAATTGAGTTACCAGCTGAGACCGCTGGACAGCTCAAAAGTAAGTACAAGTTTAAAGTTTCGCCAATTGAACCAGCTACGGCTTCCTTTGGTCAAGGTTTTTCCTTAACCCCAATTCAGCTAACTCAGATGCTAGGTGCCCTTGCCAATGGTGGTAAGCTAGTGACTCCCCATGTGGTTCGGGGATTGTTTGACACCAAAGGGAATCCCCACTGGCAACCACGGCGTCCGGTACCGAGACGAGTATTTTCCCCCAACACTACTCGGACAGTGGTGGAAATGATGGAAACTGTAGTAACCGATGGTTCTGGAAAGGCATCCCGCATTGCTGGTTATCGGATTGCTGGTAAGACCGGTACGGCTCAGAAAGCCAGTCCTACTGGCGGCTATTACAGCGATGCCAAGATAACTAGCTTTGTGGGAATTTTGCCCGTAGAATCTCCCCGCTATGTAATCTTAGCAGTAGTCGATGAACCCCAAGGCATTGCCTTTGGTTCTACCGTAGCTGCACCATTAGTCAAATCAGTTATAGAAGCACTGATTTCCATTGAGCGAATTCCACCATCATCTCAAAATTTCCGGCAGTAGGAAAACTCGGTTTTAAAATGACTAGAGTTCAAGCTCTGGTTTGACTTGTCCGCACCTGTGCTAATAACTGATCAGTGTTAGTTGCTGCTGGTTTACAACTAAGTCCCTGACAAACTAAACCAATAACTGAATCTGGCAGATGGGTATCTAATTGATAAACACTGACGGGGAAATACCCACAGATCAGGGAGGTAAGTTGGTCAGCGCCAGCGCGAATCAGAGTGCAATTGCGGTACCAATCTAAAGCAGTAAATATACTGGGACAGGATTGAGGGGATGTGTTGAGCACGCTACTAAATGCTTTCAAGGCTTGCTCTGCTCGGTCAAGGTATCGGAGATCTTCAGTAAGTAAAGCCAGACGTACTAGGTTTGCGATCGCTACCCCATTGGCAGATGGTGTGGCATTATCGGTATAACTACGCTCGTGTACTAACAGTTGATCACTAGGGTCAGTGGCAGCATTATAGTAACCACCATTATCGACACTCCACAGCAATTCATCAAACTCCTCCTGAACCTTAATAGCTTTCTCTAGCCAACTGGCCGGTGACAGGTTGGTCGGTTGCCGGTTGGTCGGTTGAAGGTTGGTCGGTTGAAGGTTGGTCGGTAGCAGGTTTGAACGTTCAACTGTTGTTTGCGTAGCGTGGCCTTTTGGCCAAGGTTGTTTAACTGGTGAAGCGTGTTCTACTGACAAACTTGCCTGATGTAAATCCAGTAGAGCTTTGATAAACAAGGCATAATCCTCAGACTGAGCCAGCACTGCCGGTTGACCATCATAGTTTAGTCGGTGGAATCGTCCTGCTACCCATTGATTGTTGAGGATGAATTGAGCAGCAACTGTTGCTAGTTGCCAATAGTCCGGTTCATGGAACACACTATAGCCTCGCCCTAGACCAGAAATCATTAAGCTATTCCAGGCAACAATCATTTTGGTGTCTGTTACTGGTGGAATTCTACCGAGCCAGTTCCGGGTTTTTGCCTCTTGATTAGTCTTGGCTGGTGGAAAGGTTTCCAGGAGATTCGGTTTGGCACCATAACGTGCTTCAAACAGTTTAGCCAAAGCAGCTTCAGTGTTCTGGGAAAACTGATCTGGGTAACGGCGCTGCAATACATTCTTGCCTTCAAAGTTGCCCTCTTTGGTCAGAGTAAATTCCTCCTCAATTGCTTTCAACTCCGATGGGGTTAGCAGTTGTTCTAGTTCTGAATAACTCCAGACATAAAACGCCCCTTCTTCAGGTTCAGTGTCTGCTGGGGTCGCGAAATTATCTGCATCTTGAGCAGCATAAAAGAAACCTTCTGGAGCGGTCATTTCGCGCTTGAGCCATTGAACTGTTCCTGCGATCGCTCGTTTAAAAGCGGCTTCCTGAATCCCTGCACTCCACAAATCTACCAAGTACTCCATAATCTGCCCATTGTCATAGAGCATTTTTTCAAAGTGGGGTACTGTCCAAGTGGGGTCAACTGTGTAGCGATGAAAACCCCCAGCGACATGATCGTAAATACCGCCCTTAGCTAAGTCTAGTCCCCGCTTTGCACAAGCCTGCTCTGGGTTATACTCCGATGCCCAATCAAAGCGAGTAACCCGTAGTGCCATACTGGCATAGGGAATCATTGGGAAACGTGGACCTGGATTAAGAGCATTAACGACACCCACACTAACTTGCCCACCGATAAAGAGCAAATCATCACCAAGCTGCTCTGATTCGGGTAGTACTGCTGCCTGTTGGAGGTATCCCAGGATGTCTTCTTTGAAAGTGTTAAGCTTGCCTTTTTCTAAATCATAGAAGCGACGAATTGATTGGAGCAACTGCAAAAACCCCGGTCGTCCGTAGCGTGGTTCCAGTGGGAAGTAGGTACCTCCATAAAAGGGTACCAAGTCATCGGGTGTCAGGAAAATATTAAGGGGCCAGCCTCCTTGACCTGTCATCATCTGCAATGCTAGCATGTAAATGCTATCAATATCCGGCCTTTCTTCCCGGTCTAGCTTAATCGGAAGAAAATTAGCATTCATATACTCGGCAATTGCCTGATTGGAAAACGCTTCGCCCTCCATCACCGTACACCAGTGGCAGCTAGAGTAACCGATAGACAGGAAAATTGGCCTATCTTGTTTTTTAGCTGTTAATAGCGCTTCTTCACACCAAGGCCACCAATCGATCGGATTTTCAGCATGCTTACGTAGATAAAGGCTTTGGGATTGGGCAAGGCGGTTAGTCATGACAGCTTCAGTAGTCGCTTCATCTTAAGTCTACCTTGGTGAGTACTTAATCATTGATGTATTTGTCGTTAGTTATTTGTCGTTATTCCTTTATGATTCACTCTTTGTTCTTAGGGTTGTTAAAAATCACCAATCACCAATGACCAATCACTATGAAACTTTGGTTTCCTCAAGAGTATTACCGAAGTAATAATGATAGTAATCATAGGCTCTGGTTGTGTAACCTTTTAAACCATTAGCAACTATACCCAATACTGTGCTATGAGCAATTCTCAATTCCGAGAGAGCTTCTTTAAACAAAACTTGGTTAGCTTTACCTAAACCTACGACCATCAATATCCCATCGGTATTAGGCTCCAGAAGTCTTGCATCCGCCAGACCAAGTAGGGGAGGGGTATCAAAAATTACCAGCTCAAACCGCTCTTTGAGATATTGAACTAAATTCTGCATCTTTGGGGAATTGAGAAGTCGGGTGGGGTCGGTGGAAATTTGACCAGCAGTTAGGACACAGAGATTTTCCTCCAGAGGCGATCGCTGAATCACATCATCAACCTTGATTTCGCTAGAAAGAACATCGCTCAGTCCCCACAAATTAGGTAAATCCATTTTTTGATGAATCTGAGGAAAGCGCAGATTAGCATCCACCAGTAAAACCTTTTGCCCCATTGCTGCTGCTGCCAGGGCTAAAAATATAGCTGTAGTGGATTTACCATCTGCTGGTTCAGCAGAACTTACCACTATAGCGCTAATGGGTTTCTCAGAATACAGACATTGGAGATTAACTTGAAGAGAGCGAAAGGCCTCTAAAACAGGAGAAATCTGGTAACTACCAGATCCCACGCCGAGTTGTGGAGCTGAGGCTTCCGGCTCAGGTATTATGCCCACACCAGTAACGGTATTGGATTTCTGGAGTTCTTTGTTAAAGGGGATTGTGCCTAATATTGGTAAGCGAGTATACTCTTTTATATCGTCGGTGCTGTTCAGTAAGTGATGTAACTTTTCTGCTAAAAACCCAGCTGTGGCACCTGCAACTATCCCTGCTACTGCACTTAGGAGCAAAGTATCAGGCAAATTGGGGGATATTGGTTTTTGAGGTTGTTGCGGCTCGACAATTGTCTGCCAAGGG
Organism: Moorena producens 3L; assembly: GCF_000211815.1. Lineage (GTDB taxonomy): Bacteria > Cyanobacteriota > Cyanobacteriia > Cyanobacteriales > Coleofasciculaceae > Moorena > Moorena producens. The sequence goes on along the minus strand of NZ_GL890874.1, from coordinate 36,518 downwards.
ATGCTGGTTTTAGCTGACTCAAGTTCCAAAGTTTCCCGAACTGACTCAAAGCGGTTGAGGCTTTCTGTTGCTACCTCAATCTTCTGCTTGAGTTCTGTATATCGATTGGCAATCACAGCTAGTTGTTTGAGTTGTTCACTCATCAGACTTTCCCCTTTAGTGATGGCGGCCTGGCGCATCTCTAAAACCTTGATTTGGTTCGCCGTCTCTACTAGCTGCTGAATCAAATTGAGGCGAAGTGTACTTGAAGAAGCCGATTGAGGATTGCCACCAAACTCCTGAATACGGCTAGTCATCACCCTTTCTGCTTCCTGACTTAACAGGGGGAGTAAATTTTGCTGTTGTTGCCTTAATCCGTCAAAGGTAGATTGGTTTTCCTTGAATTGTGCCAAATCCAACACCATCTGACTTTCTAGGTTAGAAAGTTGGCTGAGCAATTGTTGATAACGGGGTGTTTCTATAAGCTTAGCTACTGCTTCCGCTTGCTGTGACGATAGCCCCAACTGACCTTTGAGTTTCCCATACAGTATAATCGTTTCTCGGAGCTGAGTTTGGGTAGCTTTTCTGTGTTCGACAATAGCATTGACCCGATTTGTCAACAGTTGACCCTGAAGTTGTGGATTAATCAGGTTGTACTTCTGCTGGAGTTGCTGGAGTTGTAGCTGGAGCTGATTAATTTGCCCTTGTATTTTAGGCTGCTGATTCGAGACAAATTGAATGCCTTGTCTGATGCTAGCCTGTTGTTGTTGCTTAGAGTACTCGATGTATCCGAGAGCAACCTTTTCCAAAACAAATTGAATTCTTTCCGGGTCTGAATCTTGGTAGGCAACTTCTAAAATTTTGGTTTCTCGCAGTCGGGATACCATGATTCCTTCCCGGAGAGTATGATAGTTTATTTCTGGATATTGGGTTTGAATTTGCTCCACAATCTCAGACATAACCTGAGGAGAGCTTAATAGCTGAATTTGAGTGTCATAGTCGAAACTTGTAGTTGGAGCAGCAATGCTATTTACCCCGGGTTTGCCCTGCAACTCCAACGGGTCTTCACCAGAGCTGGGTTCGAGTAACAGCTGGAATTTGCCTTCATAGATCGGAACTGCACTTAAGGTTTTGGCAATAATTCCCGATGTCACAGTAAGGGCCACCCCTGCCATCAGGACAGCTCGACGACGAGCAGCAGCTAATATACGACGCAGATCGAGTTTGCTGGCTTCCAACTCATAGGCTCCCCCCGTTAGTTGTGGAGAAGATCGATACTGCTGTTGACCACTATGGTTAGATAGGGACGGCTTATAAGCTCCTTGGGAACCCATAATTCAAGTTCTTCTTGGTACTTGGGGATTGGGAATTGGAGATTGGATAACTGGTAGGATGCATAAACCCTAGTTACATGATAGTTACAGCAACAGAGGCAATGATGAACGCGGTTGATTGTGATCAGTATCGATTAGCCCGAAGGGCTACGCTACGCGAACAGCAATAACCTTTAATTTTCCTTGCTTGAAGGTGAAAACAAGAAAGTTCATGTAATATCATTCCTCAGCAAGAGGCGATCGCCAACAAAATAGAGGATATCCAATTTACCAAACTTTCCCAATTTACAGATACAAGAGTTATGCCACCCATCAGGATGAATAGGATTAACGAAAAAGGCAAAAGGAATAGTAGCGTCCTAACTTTATCCTTTAACCTTTGAGATCTATCCTGATTGCCAGGGAATGAATGTGCCCAATAGATTTCAGGCACTAGTTGTTGCCAAATTCTCGGATTTTGCTTCCAGCAAGCTCTTATAGAGCTGACTCAGCTGATGGGCAACACCATTCCAGCTAAACATATGTTCTACCCTTGCTCTTGCCCCTAAACCAAGTTGATTTTTCCAGTCGTGATCCGAGAGAATCCGGTCGATAGCAGCCGCAAAAGCACTAGCATCTTTGGGTGGTGCCAGTAAGCCAGTTTCTTCAGATACAACGGTAAACTGAAGACCACCGACATCACTAGCTACTACAGGGGTGCCACTAGCCATGGCTTCGATGGCAACTAAACCAAAAGGTTCGTAGTGACTTGGTACTATGCAAACATCAGCTGCAGCATAATAAGCTGGCAGTAGTTCATCAGCAATGCGTCCAGGAAATGTAGTGATAGTTTGCAGTTCCAATTCAGCTACAATCCCTTCAATGCGATCGCGTTCCATACCATCTTTCTCTCCGGGACGAGAACCACCACCAATAATCAGCTTTAAGTTAGCATCACCCCGTAACTGGGAGCAACCAACAGCTCGAACTAGGGTTTCAATGCCCTTGCGTTCGTCAAACCTTCCCAGGTAAAAGATGATTTTGTTTTCAGGGCTTTGCCCAAGTTTTTGCCGTGCTTCTAAGCGGTTAATCTTGCCAAATCTGTCAATGTCGGTGCCACAGGGAATAATATCAATGTCGCCCTTACTTGAAACTAGCGTACGCATGTGTTCTTCTTCTTGGGGAGATGTAGCAACAATGCGTTCTGATGTTTCTAGCACTGCTTTTTCTATCTCCAAGCGAGTAGCAGCAATCTTCGGAATTGTTTCTACTGACTCGTATTTAACTGCGCCTAGGGAGTGATAGGTGTGAACTTGAATGAGCGATGCAGCGCGGTCTTGGGGAGGCAGCGCGGTCTTGGGGGTTCCCCCCATGAGCGACTGCCGTTGGTTTCCCCCACTCGCTATTGCATCAAGAAGGGATTGACGCTTCTTCCACTCCATACCTACCCAAGCTGAAAGCCAGTAGTTTGTATGTACTATTGAGTAGTCAATGCCTGATTGCTCCTGAAACTCAAGCAATTGGCTTAAAAACTCACCACAGTATTCAAAAATCTCCTGCCGTGGCACAAATGCTTTTGGACCAGCAGTTAGGCGAATAGTGCGACAACCTGGAGTATGTTCAACAATTGTGGCTTGATTGGAACTGGAGAGGCGAGTAAACATATCGACCTGCCACCCTTGCTTAGCAAGAGCTTCACCCACTTGGCGCACATACACATTCTGTCCTCCAGCTTCTTCCTTACCGATTTCTATCGCTGGATCTCCGTGAACGGAGATCAGAGCAATGTGCTGTGTATTTTTCGTATTCATAGGCTTTTTTGATGTTGGAGCTTACAGAAGGTTTTCAGGTATGGGGAGTCTGACCTCTATCCGGCTAAACCCTCAGCGTCGAGCTTTTACACACTCACTTAACAAATTTTAACCTCTCAGGTGTGCTTAACACATCAGTGAACAGAAGTAAATTTTTAACAATTTATTTATATAAATTATAACTTAAGTGGGGACATTATATGGTATACTTTCAGATTCAAGATGCTTCTGGGCTTTCACCCACGTATTAGGCTGAATCTCCCTCACTTAAAAATAGTAGATCTCTCAGCGATGCAGGGCGGTCTTGGGGAGGCAGAGGTGCGACCCGTGGCGAATTTAATTACGGGTCAAACGCACCATTACGGTCTTGGGGGTTCCCCCCACTCGCGCTTTGCCGTGGTTTCCCCCACTCGCGCTTTGCATCAAGACAGAGATTGGGAGAGTCCGAGAGTCATCATAAATTTTCGTATTGCATTTTCCTATTGCAGTGGTGTGAGCGATCGCTCATGGTTTCTAATCAGAAAATTTACATTACTAGCAGTTGACAACCTCAAAAATGTGCTATTATGGATTGACACCACCTTGGAGAGGTGGCTGAGTGGTCGAAAGCGGCAGATTGCTAATCTGTTGATAGGTTCAGGCCTATCCGAGGGTTCGAATCCCTCCCTCTCCGTTGAGTATCATCAACTAACTTGCAAAAATCTACTTTTGGCAAAAATCCAACTTTCCTTGCTTGGGGAAGCAGTCTACCTAGATCCTTGTAAAAAAGGAGGGATAAGATGGGTCATTACTGAATCTTATCCCTCCTTTGCTTATATAGCAGTCGCCAGGGCAGTTAGGACATCGACATTAGTCTCACACCCTTTGTAAGCGATGCAGAGGTGCGACCCGTGGCGAATTTAATTCGCCAAGGTCAAGCGCACCATTACGGTCTTGGGGGTTTCCCCCACTCGCGCTTTGCATCAAGAAGCGCAAGAGTTTGACTTCTGACTTCTGACTTCTGACTTCTGACTTCTGACTTCTGACTTCTGACTTCTGACTTCTGACTTCTGACTTCTGACTTCTGACTTCTGCTATATTTGTCCCTTTTCTACTTGCCAAAGTTAGAGAAGCTATAACCAATGCCAAAGGAAATTCCGAGATCTGCGGCACCATCAACAAAAATTCCAGTAGTTAAGGCAGCATTGGCCACAAAATTGGGTCCAAATGGCCAATCAACACCACCAGTAACGATTAAACCCACATTGTTGTCATCACCTGTAGAAAAAGCCAAACCACCACCAGCGAAAGCTGAGTAAGTAGGCGGCTCAAACGGTTCATCCTGGAAAATAAAGTTGTAAGTAGCTGGGATCACAAAGGTAGCATCATCATTGATTAGTATGCTAGGACGAACTGATAAGGTGGGGGATAAATCATATTTGCCGTTAATCATAAAGCCACCTCGACCAATATTGGTGCCATCATCAGTAAAACCGATATGACCGCCAATTCCAACATAGTTTCCAACCCCAAGGCTGTTGCCAGTAGGATCAATATTTCTCTGAGCTACAGGGGTGCCTACTTCATAGGAGATGGCTGGTGAGGTGTCAGAGGTGGCTTGATCTAGTTGTATTTTTAGAGCTGCCACAGATGTAGCTAAAGTCCCTGGTCTCGGTGGAGCTACCACAGGATTATTAAACTCTTGAGAAGGTGTTTGGTATTCCTCAGTGATCGGTTCTAGCTCTTGTTTGGGGGGATCAGCAGGATACTCCTGGATAGTTTCTAAATTGGCTAATGGTACCTGCTTCTGTCTGACTGTATAGTCAGCAATTGGTGCAACTGAGCCATTGAATTGGGAGCGGTTGACTAATTCACTAGGAGACCCTACCGACTTACTGGCACGAACCGCTGCTCCTATCCTGTCCAATTGCCCTAAACGGGAATTAGCTCGATGGTCAGTGATAGTGTTGAGATTCCCTGATGGCAGACTAGTTGGTCTGAATATATTTTTAGGAGTTTGTGTAGTTTCCGGATTAAATCGATTAGGGTCAACTGTGATGGTGGAAGTTGCTGCTAATTGCTCAGGTCTGACGGCTGCTGCTGTCTGGGTAAATTGCTTTACCGATGAATTATAGCGAGGTGTTTCAGCAGTAGCAGACAGCTGGTAACTGACCATCGTCAATACTGCCATACTCAGTTGGATCGAAAGGGTCTTAGGAAAATTACTCTTCACACTCACTCCTCAAAAACTACTTGGTGACTGGTTAGGGGTAACAAACTTAGCAGTTAGCCAAAAGCTAAAAGTTATAGTTCTTGGTCAGTAACTTGTAGCTGCTAGTCACATCAGATCAGGTCAGGTACTCAAAAATTTGAACCCTATCCTAGGATAGTCTACTCATCCCTTGAACTTTACCAGATACAAAGAGCAGAATAACCTCATTTTGGCTTTTAGTTTTGCCCTGCGTAAACATCACTAACACAGGACTTAGGCATCTACACCTGTAAAACCTCTGCAATTCTCTATTTCCGGTTGCCCGATCGGAAATTACCGATTGGCGTTGGCCCCTGATTTTTCCTCTGAGTGGGGTAAGTCCACTTGCCAGCTCCTGAGGCGCTCGATCAGAGTAATTTGATCATGAGGTAGTTAGGGAAAGGTGGCTCTTGGGGCAACGGTTGATTTCGCTGCTTAATCTTCCTAGTTGTTTATCCTTCTAGAAAAGGACCATAATCTGAGTGTGAGTTCCCGCTTCCTATACTATGGTTTTGCTTGAGCAATTACGAGCCAATGATTTGGAATACTACTGTCTTGCTAATCTCAACCTCTATGATTCGCCCAACTGTAAGCGTTTAACAACACAAGCAGCTACGGGAAGGCACTTGTGGGTCAAGTCTGTCCCACCTGTCGGTAATGCCTTAGAAGTATGTCTGTGCGAAGATAACTATTCTGGTTGGTTGCCTGTGTCGGATTTGGCTCTACTGGACATAGCTAACACTCCTTATCGCCCCATTTCTCTGTCTCCAGCTCAAATCCAAGCACGAATAAAAGCGGTGATTGGGTTTACTAAAGCAGCAATGCACCAAAATCCCTACTACCTTTGGGGGGGTACAGTAGCTCCCAACTATGACTGTTCAGGGTTGATGCAAGCAGCGTTTGCAGCATCGGGGATTTGGTTACCCAGAGATTCCTATCAGCAAGCAGCTTTCACCCAAACCATTAGAATGGAGGAATTACAACCAGGAGATTTGGTCTTTTTCGCTACCGCCCAAAAAGTGAACCATGTAGGATTGTATCTAGGTGATGGTGATTACATTCATAGTTCGGGTATTGATCATGGTCGTAATGGGATTGCAATTGACCAGCTTTCAGAACAAGGGGATGAGATAACAAAGTATTATTACCGACAGCGCTACGGAGCTGGGCGAGTTGTGGCAAGTTATCAGCCCTAGTCACCTAGCCCAATTATCTAGCCCAATTATCTAGCACAGTTATCTAGGACGGTACTGCTCGAAGAGAACATGCCAATCAGGCTTACTGTAAAGCTCTCAGCAGGGCTTCAGGGCAAAAGACTAAAAAATATTACCACAAAATGTCCTCAAAATTTCCTTTCCTTAGAGAAATCTTCTGAGCTTTCTAAAATACTCCTGCTGATGATCTTGTGATTATACTGATTATTGAGGGAAGACTGTGGGTAGATGTATCCCTAGCTTATCTGTAGAATTTCTGACGGATCGAGCCCAGCAATGAACACCACTCAGTCTCACATAAAAAGTACTGAAACAATGGCAGAGGCAGAGTCCGCCCTAAAGATCTTGTTTTCTTTATCACTTGATCTATTATGCACCTTTGGTCAAAACGGATATTTTCAACAACTCAATCCGATTTGGGAAAAGGTTCTAGGTTGGACTTGCTCCCAATTGCGATCGCGACCTTGGATTGAGTGGATTTATCCAGAAGATCGGGAAGTTACTCTCAATGCCCTTCGTGATTGTGGTCAAGGAAAACTAGTCGAATACCGGAATAGAATTTACCACAAAGATGGTAGCTTGCGTTGGCTGGCTTGGAGAATTTCACAGGATGAACAGGGTCTTTTCTATGCTGTTGCTAAAGATATCACTAGCATTAAAGAGCTAAAATCTGGATTGGACGATGGTAACTCTACTGGCTCCTATGAAGGTAGTAAGGGCTGTGAAAATCTGAATCGAGATCAGCAAAACTTCAAAAATTACTTTGCTCTATTAACCGAATGGCTTTATCGCTATGAAGCGGTTAGTAAAATCAGTGGTCAGTTGCTCTACGAATGGAATACCCAGACAAATGAATTGATTTGGGGTCACAATATTGAACAAGTATTGGGTTATTACCCAGGAGAACTCACCAACACTAGGCAAGGGTGGGATGAATTAATTTATCCTGATGATTTAGAACGATACCGACACACCATAGAACGGGTGATTGTCACTAAGGAGCCTATTCATCTTGAGTATCGGATCCGTAAGAAGGATGGCACATACATCACGGTTGAGAACAAAGGACAGTTTTACCTAGATAGTTCGGGTAATCTCAATCGTGTGCTGGGGTTAATTGTTGACATCACGGAGCGCAAACAGGCAGAAGAGGCATTACGCCTGAGCGAAAAAAGATTTCGCCTAGCAGTGGATAATTTCCCCGGTACATTTATGATCTATGATGCCCAGCGGCGGCTCCAGTTTATCAATCAACAAGGCGTTAAGCTTACTGGAGTGTCTGATTCACCACTACTGGGTCACACTGACGAGGAAATCTATCCACCTGTATTTAAGGATATCTATGTGAAACTGCTACAAAAGGCTGTGGAAACCCGTACACCACAAGTCGAAGAACTTACTCTGACTTTGCCAGAGGTTGGTGAACTCACTGTCCTTGCTACCTATATTCCCCTGCTAAATGAGCAAGGAAATATTTATCAAGTTATCGGGATTATCCAAGATACTACCCAGCGCAAGCAGGCAGAGGTAGAACTACGCCAAGCCTATCAGCAATTGAGACTAAATACAGCAGCGGCTTTAGACGAGAAAGATGCCCAATTTGGAAGGGTGTTTGATGAAGCACCTATCGGAATGTCACTTTCAGATTTGGATTATCAGTTTATTCAGGTGAATCGGGCTTTTTATGAAATGCTCGAATACACCAAGTCTGAACTAATGGCTCTCAATGGTTTGGCAATTACTCATCCTGAAGACCTAGAAAAAGCCAAGCCTTATATTAAGCAGGTCATACAAGGAGAAATTGATAGTTTTAAGTTAGAAATACGTTACCTAAAAAAGAATCAAGATACCCTCTGGGGTAATTTAACCATGATGGCTATGCGAGATCAAGCAGGAGAAATCCTGTGTATTTTGAGCATGGTTGAAGACATTACAGAACGCAAGCAGGCAGAGGAGGCGGTGCGACACAGTGAAGAACGATTTCGTGCCATCATTGAAGATCAAACTGAACTGATCTGTCGGTTGAAACTTGATGGCACCCTAACGTTTGTCAATGATGCTTACTGCCGCTATTTTGGCAAAGACCGATCTGAATTAGTAGGGCAAGTATTTTTGCCAAAAATGCCTCCGGAAGACGAAGACATTGTGACCCGGAACTTCCGTTCTCTTTCTGTAGAGAATCCGATCAACACTTACGAACACCGAGTTCTTCTCGACTCTGGAGAAATTCGCTGGCAGCAGTGGAGTGATCGAGCTATGTTTGATGAACATGGCCACTTTATAGAATGCCAGGCGGTGGGAAGGGATATCACTGAACTCAAGCAAGCAGAAGCAGATATTCGTAAGGCATTGGCTAAGGAAAAAGAACTCGGTCAACTCCGCTCAGGTTTCGTTTCATTAGTTTCTCACGAGTTTCGTACGCCCCTGACTACCATTCAATCTTCTGCTCAAATGCTGCAACGCTATGAGCAAAAATTGTCCGCTGAGAAAAAACTGAAGCACCATGATAAAATCCAGCATGCTGTGCTCCGGATGACTCAACTTTTGGATGATGTTCTAACCATTGGGAAAGCCGATGCCGGGAAACTCAAGTTTGAGCCAGAACCCATGGATTTAGTTGCTTTGTGTCAGGACATACTCGAAAATATCAAAATTAACCTGGGTTTTAACCATAACCTGATATTCCTTAGTCATGGTAGTTGCCAAGATGTCCTAATCGATGAAAGACTTTTGAGTCATGTCGTTAACAATTTGCTCTTAAATGCCATTAAGTATTCTCCAGAAGGAGGTACTATCAAATTTGAACTCAATTGCAATTCTTCGACCGCAGTAATCCAGGTCCAAGATCAGGGGATCGGTATTCCTAAAAAAGACCAATATCAACTATTTGAGTCCTTTGAAAGAGCAAGTAATGTTGGCAGCATCCCTGGGACTGGACTGGGTTTAGCAATTGTCAAAAAATGTTTAGACTTGCACGAGGGTACAATTGCTGTAAACAGTGAAGTTGGGGTGGGAACTACATTTACGGTTACCCTACCGCTGCACTTTGCTACGAACCCAAATAATTAATAATATCAAATCCGGTTAATCACTTCTACAATAGTTGATCGGCTTTAGTTAATTGTTAATTATTGATAATGAATACATAATTAAAGTCTTCTGTATTCCTAATTCTCAGTTCGGTTGACAATCAACGCTCAACAATGACCCCTCAGCTTTCTATCAAATTCTTGCAAGTTCAGGAAACTAGCAAGTCTACTGGTTCCACTCCCAGTTATCGCCTTGACAGCTATATTGCCCAACAAACACCTGACTTGTCTCGCTCTCGTATCCAGAAGCTGATTGAACAAGGCAACGTGCAAGTGAATGATCACGTGTGTATCTCAAAAAAAGCTAAAGTTCAGCTAGGCGATCGGATCTCCTTAACCATTCCTGACCCCAAACCCCTGGAATTACAACCGGAAGTCATCCCCTTAGACATTCTTTATGAAGATGACGTTCTGATTATTATCAATAAACCTGCTGGTTTGGTAGTTCATCCCGCACCTGGCCATGAAAGTGGTACTCTTGTCAATGCCCTTTTAGCCCACTGCCCTAAACTTACAGGTATTGGTGGTGTTCAGCGTCCAGGGATTGTCCACCGCTTGGATAAGGATACAACTGGTGCAATTGCGATCGCAAAAACTGACCAGGCTCATGGACATCTACAAGCCCAACTCCAAGCCAAAACTGCTCAAAGACAATATTTAGGTGTAGTCTACGGTGCTCCGTCTGCTGAGTCTGGCACCATTAACCAACCGATTGGACGGCATCCTGTAGACCGCAAGAAAATGGCTGTCGTGCCAGTAGAAAAAGGGGGACGCCCAGCTATTACCCATTGGCAAGTCCGAGAACGACTGGGCAACTATACCCTCATGCATTTCCAATTAGAAACTGGTCGCACCCACCAAATTCGTGTCCACAGTAGCTATATTGGTCATCCCATTGTTGGAGATACCGTTTACAGCAGTGCTCGTTCTGTCGGTGTTAATCTACCGGGTCAAGCACTTCACGCTTGGCGACTACAACTACAGCATCCCGTTTCTGGGGAGTGGATTGAGTTTGTTGCCCCTCCCCCCCTAGCCTTGATCAAACTCTTAGACGTGCTACGACTTCGCTTCAGCTAGTTCCTTTTGCGGAGATTCCTGAGCCCGATATGGCACTAAGGATTCGTAATCGATGTTTATAGCTGATATTCGTGGGATAGTGTTGCCTTGGGGAGACAGTTCCCGTGCCATGCCCATATACAGAGACGGATCCCCTAACTTGGCCTTCTTGTCTTGTGGGACGTAACTGCGCACCTGGGTCTGCCAAATGATTTGTGGGAAGCCCAGTACTGCACGGTAGTATTCGTTGTAACGTGGAGATTTGATGTTGAATGGTGTTTCACCCTGAGGCCGACCGGGAATCACTCGACGCCGTTGATAGGGGACGGTGTTGTACCCAAAATTCTCCATGTACTCTTCGCTGTCGAGCAGTTGATCGACGAAGCCTTGGATACCCTTTGTGGCAATTATAACTGCCCAGGCTAATTTTTCCCTTTCGCCATAGATATCACGTCCAAGCACCCGCTGCACGCACTGCTCTACAACCCGATAGTTGCTGTTTTTGTCATAGAAGCTGGTCTTGAAGGTTTCAGAAAGCAACAACCCACGAATGAAGTCCCGCACTGTGATCTGACCGAAGCGGAGTTGAGACTCCAGGAACGGTTCACGATCCGAAGCAAAGGCATGGAAGAAGATCTGACGGTATCCTGCCTCGATTAGGGCATCCATGTCCCCGGGGGAGAGCAAGTTTTCAGTGGAATAAATTCTGGGTTGCTCTTCTCCTGGTATCTCATACCCATCTATGCGCGCATTCTGCGTCACAGGGGCGTAGCCTAGTAAAGGAATAGCCACGTTTTTATCTCCGTATTCTTAGAAAATCTTACAAACCTTAATCAAATATATAATGAATCCTGTGTCAGTCTATAAAAAAATTATATTTTAATCGATATTTTAATCCCTAAAGCGACTAGTGATAGCCGGGACAGCCGTCAATAGCCAATAGTCATCGGTTCATCAACTAAGGGTACTCTTTTGGGATTACTCTGAGTATCCCTTTTTAAGTTAATCGCCTCAATCACGAATAGGTTATTAATTTTGATTAATTAAAACGTTAATCAAAGCAATAATTTTTAATATTTATTAGGATAGCCCAAAAGAATTAGACAATAGCCTCCTTAGGCTCTGGCTTAACCTTCGCCTATCGCTCCTACCCTCCATACCCCATCCAAAAAGACAGTGGATTAGTCTTGGATGGACACTCTGGCCAATCCCGTAGGTAAGTTTCGAGATCTAACTGCCAGCGTGGCGGTTTTAATCCCAGACCCAAACAGAGATGGGAAATGACATCAAAAAAACGCTGATCGTGACCAGGGGAACCTAAATGAGCATGGGCATATTCATGGATGACAATACTCAACCAATCAGACCGTGCAATGCGTCCGACATCAATTAATATCACCGCCGGAGTGGCTAAGATGTTGCAAAAGCCATCAATACCAAACTTTTCCCCTAAAGGGGTTGCCAAAATCCGCATTGGGGGAGATCCGGAATCATGATAGCAGCTATGACAGGCTTCTAGGCAAGTCTGGAGTTCACCATTAATGGCATCAATGTGATTGCCAATCCAGGTATAAATGCGATCGCGTTCTTTAACATTATCAGTGATCTCTACCATACTTGGGTCTAAAGCCAGCTGACCCACAGCATTCAGATACTGGTAGCCCCGGATTAAAGGATCATCGCTGATGGTGGAATCACCAGCCCAAGATTGAATAATACTCTTCCGGTGCCAAGACATTTTGTTGTTTTTGAGATGTCACGCCAATATTAGCCCCAGTATTAGCGCCAGCACTAGCCCCATTATCTAAATTAGAGTCAATCCGGGTTTCGATACAAAATGATGCGCTGCTAAATCCACCAAAACGTTTCACTATACTGGTACGCATCCGCCGAGATGGAGTGATAAACGAGAAACGCTCATGAGCACTCATGGTTTCATATTCCGTAATCAGCACTAGCCCATCTTGAGCATCCATTTTATAAAGACCAGCTACTGGCATGGTTTCAGCGTAACCTTTTTCCCGCAATAACTTACCTTTTCTAGGAGAGTCGGCATCTGGAACCACCACCATCACCGTCGAGTCTTTGTGACCGTCATCACTCTGATCCCAAGCCATTGTGCCCTGCCAACTGACCAAAGCTCCACCTGCTGCCAAACTCGGGTTAATCTTATGAAGCTCACACAGTTCAATGACTTGGGGATGATCAGCCTCTAAGGTAGCTACATTTATGTCCAACTCTCCCTTCTCTGCTTGTCGGAAGGCTAGGTGATGGGTCGTGCGTTGCGATCGCCAGTTGCCAGCACTGAGCTGGAAAAATTCCATGGCATCAATAATTGGATCCATATTATAGTATTTGGTTTACCGAGTTTTTACTTAAATTTTACTTAAACTTTAATTTTTGCATATTCCTGAGATTTTTCCAAACAAGCCATCGATGCCCAAGCCATCAGCTTTTCCGCTGGTACGCTACATATACTGATACTAACTGGAATTGTGCCACTATATAGGTGGGTTTGGCCTCAGGTTTTGCGTAATATCATGTCCGAATAATTACTTTTAATCAAAATCTTCCCATCTCCCCATCAATATTTATTTATGATCGGTATTCAAAGAGCTCAGCCTATCAGACATACAGGCACAAGGGTAAATAATGCCTTTCCGGATTTTTATTACAATTTGTATCTTTGATTACTTATTGCTTGACAGAATCGACAGTATTCTATAAGTGTGTTAGATTGATTAACAACGGCCAAAAAAAAGAGCAGTCGGAACATTCGTCCGCCTGCCCTAATCAACGTATGTAAGCTTAGGAGTAAACCTATGGAAACGCCTGGAAAGCTAAGTTTGGAGCAACAGTTCCAGATGAAAATCTACCAAGACCAAGTCAAGCTCTTGAGCCAGGAGGAGGCTCAGTCCTATCTCTTGGAAGTTTTGCGTCAAATGATGGTTAAGGAGAATCTATTCCGCCATCTACTCAAAAACGCTTAACTCTTAATTAGCTGCGAAGGTTTCACTTTGCTTGACTTGTTTTAAGGGGTGCCTCAGTCGTACCTAAAGTGGAATAATCTACACCAGCATGGGAACGCCTATAATCTAAACCTTCGCTGCTGATCTGAACCTGCTAATAGCCATCCTAGCGCTTTAGCCCTTGCTGGGCTACTACTAGATAATAATAGTGTATTTTAGCAATTTCGACTTACGTAAGAACATCGAGATACTCAGGGAATTAGATACTTAGGTAATTAGATAGTCAAGGAATTCTTACCAAGACCCCTTGGCTGTTAATGGTTTAAATTTACAATCTTGAATTTAGACTAGGAACTAGCTTGCATAGTGCTGACTTTAAGCTTCCTCCGAATTCTAGCACACATGATAAGATTAGGGGTGCTCGATTTTTGCGTTACTTGCGATTATCTTCCGTTTCAGGTCAATCAGCACTTAGGCAAAATTGGGCAACCAACCCACTGAGCTAGTCGAGCTTATCGGCCACACAGAGATTGATCAAGCTGGCCAAGGGCGTTGCTAAGCACTAGCGACCACAGGATTAATCCCTAGCTAGATCTAGGGTGGGCAGAGATGTAGGGTGGGCAGTGCATCAGACCGATTCATCAACCTGGTGATAGCCAAGCTAAGCACTGCCCACCAAAGGATTAATCCCTAGGAGCGATTACTAATTCTCCTGAGATCCTGGCAAGAGGGGGATTTCAATGAAGAGTTAGCCCAGGTATCGGGGGTGGTAGGGAAAGCAGTGAGAATAACGGTACCATCAGGGCCAATCAGCCAACCCTGAGCTTCTACAATTCGCCGCCTTGGAAGCTTTCGAGCCGACTCCTCCCTAGCAGCAGGAGTGATCTGACTCTGATCATTTTCTGTTGCCGAGTTATCTATGGTCACCCAATCTGCTATCACCGTCTGGCTGATGATTGGGTCAAGGGGACTCGGAGGTAAGCCACCCCGTCCAGTAATAATGAATTCATCCCCTTTGGAACTGTTTGATCCTACTTTGACATTGTCGGTGCAGCTAGCGGCAATCAGTGTAGATGGATCAACTACAGTAGTGGGGAGTTCTACTAAACCATGAGAGGGATTAACCCCAAGGATGTTGATTTGTATGTCACCGTCTACACCACGCTCAGAACTGGCGATGATATCACTCAAGTTGGTTAGTTGATCCGGAAAGTTGAACCCAAAGATCCCTTCAGCGGTAAGTGTAATATTACCCCCCATGCCCTCAAAGGCATTAGCGGTGATGTCGCTATTTTCTTCCAGGAAGGCCACAATTAAATCAGCATTAATGGTGATATCGCCACCATCTCCTGGTTGGTCTTCGGTACCGGCGCTAGTGGTGATTTGACTACCGTTGCGCAATAGTAATAAATCCTGTAGGGTCAGAGTAATATTGCCACCGTCTCCGCTAACGGTTTCAGTAGAGATATTACTTTCTTCAAGGAAGATAGAGTCAGCCTCTACCAAGATGTCACTAGCATTTCCTTGGCCAGAACTACTAGCAGTCACTTGAGCGTTATTAGTTAAGGAGAGCGAGCTTCCCCGAATGATGATGTTAGGCTCTGGGTCTGGTTGAGAGTTAACAACTGCTGTTTCCTCTACAGCTGTAGTAATTCTGCTGTCTGAGAGGGAAATGGAGTTGGCATTGAGTGTGATTGTTCCTATTTCGCCAGTAGTTTCGGTAGTACTTAGAATAGCACTATTGTTTTCTAGGGAGATGGAGTCAACATTAATTATTATTATGCCAGCATCCCCAGTACTGTCATTAATCGTTCTGGTACCAATAGTACTGCCTTCTCTGAGCACAAGTGAGTCAGCAGTAATGGTTATTATGCCAGCATCCCCACTGCTATTGTTTTGAGTCTCGCTGCCAATACCATTTTCCTGACCTTCCAACAATAAAGAACCGGCGGTGATGGTGATCTCTCCAGCATTGCCACTACTGTTATTTCTTGTGTTGGTACCAATACCACTTTGTTCTCTGAACACAAGTGAGTCAGCAGTAATGGTTATTTTTCCAGCATCCCCACTGCTATTGTCTTGAGTATCGCTGCCAATACCACTATCCTCGCCTTCAAACAATAAAGAACCGGCGGTGATGGTGATCTCTCCAGCATTGCCACTACTGTTATTTCTTGTGTTGGTACCAATACCACTTTGTTCTCTGAACACAAGTGAGTCAGCAGTAATGGTTATTTTTCCAGCATCCCCACTGCTATTGTTTCGAGTATCGCTGCCAAGACCACTTTGATTTTCAAACAATAAAGAACCGGCGGTGATGGTGATCTCTCCAGCATTGCCACTACTGTTATCTTGAGTGTTGGTACTAATACCACTGTTGTTTGTGACCACAACTGAGTCAGCAGCAGTAACAGTGATATTGCCAGCATCCCCCTTACCCTCTGTCGTACTACCAATCCCCGCCTCTTCTAGGGTAAGGGTACCGGTTTGAACGATAACGTCTCCAGCATTTCCATTATTCCCAGAGGTGAGGCTATTGATTCCAGCACTTTTGAGGGATATGGATTCATCACTGATCACGGTGATTGGTGGTGCCTGATCGGTACGGTTGTTATTTCTATTAATTCCGATACTTTCCAATGCGATCGCACCAGCCGCAGTAATGGTGACTGCTCCTCCGCCAGTATCAATTCCCGCATTCATCAATTCCACATCACCACTACCGGAATTGTCACTATCCGCTTCCAGGACTAGATTCAGGAAACCACTGTTGGCATTGATGCCAAAGTTTTTGAGACTAATATCATTGGCCGCTTGCAAACTTAGAGTGACTTCCCCTGGTGTAGTTTTGGTAATGCCAAAGCCATCTGCGGTGATATTTCCTTCCTGAGCGCCTGTGGTTCCAGTAGTGATAGTGACATTAGTGCCAGCATTGAGTTGAGCTTCAATATCTGGGATATTCACCACGGCATCATCTCCAGTGGGAGTGAAGATATTGGAATTACTATCAAAGGTGCCATTGGATGTATCGGCAAAGCCAAGAGTAACATTCCTCGGGTCAAGTAACCATGTTCCTGCTAAACCATTTGGGGCGCTAGCATCGACTCTAACTCCCGTAACATCGAGAAAATTTGCACTGGATGTCTCGATTAAACCGCCATTGCCTGATTGGGATCCCCCCAGTGCCGTTAAGGTGCCATAGGCGCGAGTCGATTGATTGGACCAAATCAGAATCAGACCACCATTACCAGTGCTAACCGCATCAGCCTTGATGGTGGTTTCAGGAGCGATATAGGTAGCTGTGGCCAATGGCAGCTGTCCTTGACCTTGGAAATCCCCACCAATTAGTGCATTTCCACCACTACTGTCTCCAGAAACGTCAATTGATGCACTGTCAAACAAGCCAACGTTATCTCCTAATACCGTTACTTTGCCGCCGGTTTGTCCTGGGGAGAGGTTGGCAGCGCTTAGGGTACCAGAGATCATCACCGTTCCTGGCTCAAGTGGCACTACAGTACCGGAATCGGTAAGTGTTACCTGACCGTCACTGGAAACTGTTACGCCAGTGTCATGGTCCAAACTACTCAAAAATTCAGTGACAGAGGCCGGAGCGGATGGTGTTAATGGCACCTTTGGGGTGGATAGTGTCAAAATCTGTCCAGCTTGCCCCAATTGCACTAAGGTTTCAGCAGGGACCGCTAATATATTAATCTCACCCCCTGATGCTAGGATATCCCCAGTGCTAATCACACTCCCACCAACTAAGGTGACATTCTGTCCCTGTCCCACAGCTAAATTGCCAGCATTTACGATCGGCTGAGGATGATTCTGGCCATACTGCAATCCCGGAGTAATGTTAATGGTTAACAGGGGTGGTTCTTCGGGATTGGTAGCACTAAACTCGGTGCCATTGCCAAACACTACACTATTAGCGGTACTTCCGACAAAGGAACCGGCTACATCTAATTGGGAATTGGCTCCGAAAACAATACCATTAGGATTGAGCAAAAACAAATTGGCGGCACCATCTACTCCCAGGGTTCCGAAGATCTTGGAGATGTTACTACCAGTTACTCGGCTGAGAATGTTGTTAATGCCAGCGGGATTGGCAAAGTAAACCCGCTGCAAGTCCCCAACATTAAAATCAGAAAAGCTATGGAATAGGTTATCCCCTCTGGTTGCTCCACCTTCAATCAAGTCAGCAGGAAGTCCTTTAACCTCTACATTGGGTTTAACAACACTTGGATTATCCCCCAAGGTATGATCCGGAACAATCTGAGCTAGAACGGGATGGGCTGAATAGGTAATCCCATAGTATCCACTCAGACCTATGCCACCAAAAATTACTAGCGATTGCAATATTTTCATGTTTACTTAGCCTCCTATATTTAACCTTGGGAGTGATCTAAGCAAATATGCTCCGATTTAGGAGTAAGTAGTCACAACTTAGGAGTCAAAATTATTGCTTGTCTAGTAACTTTTAAGATCAATTCTCGAAAGAATCAACTAATGGTTATTTATAATCATACTAATCATTTCTGAATTATTAGTATGAATTATTATTTCGATGCTTTAATTACTATTGCACCGCCATAGCTCTAGCGCGATTAGTTTCAATCATTTGCTCTAGCATTTCCCTAGAAACACAACGGCGTTCAGAGCAATAGGTCATGAGATTGACGCCATTCATCATGCGCACAGTGCTGACTCGGACACGAAAATCATCGGTTATAAACCAACAACGTTCTTGACCCTGATTATTCTGATAATTGGTATCAATGGTGAGGATGCCGTCTTTGCCAAACCAATACCGACTAACTACCGGAATACTTTCCACATAGCCCTGGTCTCGAATCAATTTACCACTAAGCTTAGTTTCATCGTCTGGAACATCAATCAGAATTGCCGCATATTTTGAACTTGGTTCCCGGTCATCTAAATTGATTTGCCACATAAAGCTCGCTCCCCCCATCGCCTGGCTTGGGTCAATCTTTTGGAGGTCACACACGGTTTGGACTTTAGGGTTATCTTTTTCGATGACTTGAACAATCAGATTGGATTCTCCGGATTCATCGGCAGCGTTATCAAAGTGATGAACTGTCCGTTGAGTAAACCACTTGCCCTCGCTTTTACGAAAGAAGTCCATCATGGTCATGGGTGGCTTGAGTCGCATTTTTGCTTAAACCTCCGGATAGTGGTATATGGCTAGAGATGATTAATCTCTATGTCTAGGTTAGGGTACGATCATTTGGTGTCCCTAGCCTAGTCCCTACCCAGGAAATGGTAATTATTTGTAATATCCTGTGTTCCCAGCACAACGGTAGACTAACCTTGGCAGTTCCAGGTAGAGTTCAGTAATTACCATGAGTCAAACTCGGTTAAGCGATCGCACTAACAACCAAGCTATGGATATCTTAAAACGGTTCCAAGCCGGAGACTATATCTCTGATGCTAATCTTGAGGGCATCGATTGGAGTCAGAGAGACTTGTACCAGGTTAACCTCCGTGGTGCTAACCTACATAAAGCTAATTTGAGCCAAGCTACTCTGACTGGGGCTAATCTTAGTCAGGCAATTTTGCGCGAAGCGAATCTGAGGGGAGCTGATCTCAGGGGAGCTGATCTGACTGGCGCTGACCTTACTGGCGCTGATTTGGAAGGGGCTTATGTAAACCGGGCGGATTTAAGGAAGGCTAATTTGACGATGGCTAACTTAAATGAAACCAACCTACAAGTAGCCCTGTATGACCGGGAAACTACTTGGCCAGAAGGATTTCGCTACAAAAGTTCTGGTGCTGTTGGTCCTGGTGCTAATCTCAATGGTGCTTTTCTCAATACCGCTAATCTCAGGGGAGTTGACTTGCAAGGGATTAGAGTAATAGGAGGTTATCTCAGCGGAGCGGATTTAACTGGTGCTAATTTGCAGGATGCTGCTTTGAGTGGATCCAACTTACGGAAGGCTTTGCTGACCGGGGCTTGCTTGCGCAATGCCCGTATGAGTGGCGTGGAGCTGGAGGGAGCCGATTTGCGAGGGGCCGACCTGACTGGAGCAGATTTAAACCATGTACAAAATATTGCTGGCGCTGACTTTACCATGGCTCAAGGCATCAGTGATTCTACCCGTTCCATGCTCTTGAATCAACCATATAAAGATCTAGACACCTGGAATCCCTATACTCGCAGCAATACTCGGGAAAGCTTAGGGGCCAGTCATCGTAGTTGAAGGTTAAGGGGTTGAAGGTTGAAGGTTGAAGGTTGAACGCGCACGCGTGGCCTTTTGGCCAAGGTTGAAGATTGAAGGTTGAAGCGTTGAAGGTTGAACGCGCACGCGTGGCCTTTTGGCCAAGGTTGAAGGTTGAACGCGCACGCGTGGCCTTTTGGCCAAGGTTGAAGCGTTGAAGGTTGAACGCGCACGCGTGGCCTTTTGGCCAAGGTTGAAGGTTGAAACCTGTAACCTGTAACCTGTAACCTGTAACCTGTAACCTGTAACTTGTAACCTGTAACCTGTAACCTGTAACCTGTAACCTGTAACTTGTAACCTGTAACCTGTAACCTGTAACTTGTAACCTGTAACCTGTAACTTGTAACTTGTAACTTGAAAGCTGTAACCTTATTATACAATAATCACCATTTAAGAACGTCACCAAAATGTCTGAGAGTCAAGAAGCAAAGCCATCAGCGGCAGAAATTGAGGAAGTTATTACTGAACTAGAGAAATATCGCGAAAGACTCGTTAATGATGTGATGAAAATGGCCGAGAAGGTGAAATTGCCTAAAAAAGCGGTCATGGAGCATATCAAAAAACACCCGGAAATTGTAAAGATTGACACTGCTCTGGAAAATCTCCGCCCCCAGGAATCCTCTTTGCCATCATCCTAAAGCAACTGACTGAAGCAACTGGAATTACCCATGGTTACATCGCAAACTGAACCACCAGCTCCTTCTGAAACTGACCGCTTGCTGGCTGATGTTAATAGCCAACTTGCTGAGGGAAACGTTGACATTAATAATAATGCGCAACAGTTAAAACAGATGGTTGAATCCCTGGCTGATAGCCGGGGCATGGTCAGACTTGGATTCGTGGAAGCCTTCGGCAAAATTGGTAAGCCAGCTTCTCCGTTTTTGCTCGAAGCACTAGCTAATCACCCAAACCCGGTGGTGCGCAGGTCTTGTGGCAAGGCTTTAGCAAAAATCAGGGATCCCCAGGGGGTTCCTACCCTGATCAATGCTTTGTTAAATGATGAGGATACAGTGGTCAAGAGTTCAGCGGCTGGAGCCTTAGCCAGAATGGGAGAAGCGGCTGTGCCAAAGTTGATTGAGGTGTTGGAATCAGCGGATTATCCCCAAACGGCAAAAGGTCATGCCTCTTGGGCACTAGCTTTTATTGGGTCAGACGCAGCTGAGCACCTGTATCAGGCAATCCACTCGGAATCAGAAGATGTGCGGATGGCAGTAGTCGGTGCGATCGCTAATTTGGTGGATGAACCGGGTAATGACCAGGCTACAGAAATTCTCCTGGTAGCACTGAAAGATGAATCTGTCAATGTTCGTGCAGAAGCAGCGACATCGGTGAGCCAACTTAACCCCCAGGTAGGGGTTCCCCATTTAATCCCGTTACTGGAAGACCCTAGCCAAGAGGTAAGGCGGAGGGCAATCTTATCCTTAGGGAAGCTGAAGGATGAAGCGGCTTTACCTGCCTTAACAGCCAAGTTATGCGATGAGCGAGAGGAAATTCGCCAACTGGTCAAGGTAGCGATCGCACAAATTCAGAAGGGTTGAAGGGTTCAAGCTTGAAGGGTTGAAGGGTTGAAGGTTGAACGCGCACCGGTGGCCTTTTGGCCAAGGTTGAAGGTTAGAGGTTAAAGGTTAAAGCTTAGAGGTTGTTGGACCTTGGGGTTAGGTTTAGGGTAGCTTAAAAAGCATTAGTGAAAAATAAAATAATCATTCGATACTTCATAAGTCATATTTCATAATTCATACTTTATAATTCAGAATTTCTAAGATAGTCGTCAGTTTCAATCACAGAGAATCCCAGAAGTTTACAAATCTTGATAATTTAGGGTGATCAGGGCATTGTATAAATAAATGTGTGAAGGTGTAAAACACTGACACAATCTCGCTCACAGGAGCTATGAGCTCCCAAGATTCCTCCATCAGGAGTCGCGAGAGAGGTTATGTTGTTGTTTAAAAGCTTGTAAAGTTTTTTAAACACCCTGAGAAAACTCTGATTAAAAAATTTGTTGCTATCTAGGAGAATCTGTTAATGGCATTCGGACCAGCATCACAGCTAGGTGTCGGCCTATTTGAAGACACAGATCCAATTGAAGTATGGCCAGGTATCTCAAGCGAAGACGCTGAGGCCGTGATTCGGGCGGTCTATAGGCAAGTCTTGGGCAATGCTTATGTCATGGAAAGTGAGCGACTCGCTGTCCCAGAGTCTCAGTTTAAACTAGGTGAACTCAGCGTTCGGGAATTTGTGCGGGCAGTCGCTAAATCCGATGCTTACAGCTCCCGGTTTTTCGACAAATCTCCCCGTTACCGGGTAATTGAGCTGAATTTCAAACATTTACTTGGTCGGGCTCCCGATGGCTTCGAGGAGATGAAAGCTCACAGTATTATCTGGGATGAAGGGGGCTTCGAGGCAGAGATTGATTCCTACCTCGACAGTGACGAGTACCAGGAAGTCTATGGGGAAGACACTGTTCCCTTCTACCGGGGCTACAAAACCCAAACAGGCAAGAAGATGGTTGGGTTTACCCACATGTTCCAACTGTTGCGAGGAGCGTCTAGTAGCGACTTCAAAGGAAGCTTGGCTGGCAAGACTCCCTGTCTAAATAAGAATGTAATTCAAGAAATTCCTACAGCAGTGATTCCCCCGTCTGGTGGTGTATCTGGCTGGTCTTTCCAAGACACACCATTTGGTGCCAGAACTCGCCATGGTGCTGGAGCTAGTGCTGAAGGTAAGGTTTACCGGATTGAGGTCACTGGCTATAAGTCCCCTGGTGCAGTGAATCGGGTATCCAAATTCCGGCGCAGTAACCAGGTCTACCTGGTTCCGTTTGATCAGCTCTCCAAAGAGTACCAGCGGATTCATAAGCAAGGTGGCGTGATTGCCAGCATCACCGTTGTGTAATTAGGATTCAATCGGGATTCAAACGTTTCTAATCTGGAAAAGTTCGTGTATGTCTGCGTGCTTTGGCAGCAAGCCAACTAGTTTGCTGCCAAAGAAGGTAGAGGTGCAGTGAAATTAAGGGTTGGTTGCTTTGTTTTGGCAAGGAAAATCCCCTTTAGTTTGAATAAGTTTTTTGCAAGGAGAAATTTAAATGGTCAGTACAGCGCCTACTGCCAAGTTTGGTCTAGATTCAGATTTGATCTTTGAACTATGGCCCACTAGTGGCATTGATGAAGTACAAGCTGTAATTCGGGCAGTTTATCGTCAAGTTTTGGGCAACCCCCACATTATGGAGAGCGAGCGGCTGGTGAATGCTGAATCGCAATTATGCGATGGCAGCATCAGTGTCAGGGAATTTGTCCGGGCTGTGGCCAAATCAGATTTCTATCGCGCTCGTTATTTTGAATCCTGTGCGCCCTACCGATTTATTGAGCTGAACTTTAAGCATTTATTGGGTCGTGCTCCCCTGGATCAAACAGAAATTGCGGAACACATCCGCATCTGTATTGAGCAGGGCTACGATGCTGAGATTGATTCTTACATCAATAGTGACGAATACCAAAATAATTTTGGGGATGATACCGTACCCTACTATTGTGGTTCTAGTAGCCAAATCGGCCAAAAGCAGGTGGGTTATAACCGTACCCTCTCCTTGTTAAGGGGTAATTCAGAAGTTGATAGCTCCATCAAAAGCTCTTGCTTGGTAGAAGCAGTTGCCACCAATAGCACCAGCAAAATTGTGCCATTGGCAGGTGGTCGTGCTGCCGCTTATGCTGATGCTACCGAAAAGACGTTCAAAATTGTAGTGCGGGGTGCCATGTACAGCGGTCGTCGCCGTCGTAGTACCACTGAGTACATTGTTCCTGGCAGCAAGA
Organism: Moorena producens 3L; assembly: GCF_000211815.1. Lineage (GTDB taxonomy): Bacteria > Cyanobacteriota > Cyanobacteriia > Cyanobacteriales > Coleofasciculaceae > Moorena > Moorena producens. The sequence continues at coordinate 12,812 of NZ_GL890874.1, read as the reverse complement.
TGACACCCCAAATTCAGCGGATTAATCGCACTAGTGGGACAATCGTCAGCATTACAGAAATCTCCTAATGTCTGGGGTTTGGTCTTTTCGGAAGTTTTAAAGGAGAGATAGAAATGGGAAATTTAACTCGGTCAGCTGTTCTAGGCTTGGATGCCTTTGAAGGTGATCCATTAGAATTACGGCCTTTTGCCACTGAAGATGATTTACAAACGGTAATTCGAGCTGTTTACAAGCAGGTTTTGGGCAATGCCCATCTGATGGATAGCGAGCGACTCGCTAATGGGGAATCAATGTTGCGCAATGGGGATATTACTGTCCGTGGCTTTGTGCGCATGGTCGCTCAATCATCCCTGTATCAATCCCGATTTTTCCAGGGGTCTTCTCCCTATCGGTTCATTGAACTTAATTGCAAACATTTGCTAGGTCGTGCTCCGCTAGATCAAGCTGAAATCTCTGAGCACGTCAGCCTTTACAATCAACAGGGTTATGAGGCTGAAATCGATTCCTATATCGATAGTGACGAATATCTCCAGAATTTTGGGGAGAACGTCGTTCCCTACCCCCGCAGCATCCGTAGCCAATTGGGAATTAAGAATGTGGGCTTTAATCGGATGTTCTCGTTACTGCGAGGCTCTGCTACCAGTGATAGTGGAAAACCAGCCCAGCTAATTACTGCTGTAGCTGGTAATATATCTCCAAAAGTTAAGGCTCCAGCGGTTGGAAATGGGGCAGGTTATGGCAACACTGGCAAGCGTTACCAGATTGCTGTTTCCACATGCGCTGCTGCAGCCCGGTTGAATAAGTATAGCAAGCTGAACTATCAGGTTAGCTACGAGCAACTCTCTGAACAAGTGCAGAGTATTCATAAAAGCGGTGGCAAGATTCTCAGTATTACTGAGTTAAATTGATCGAGTAGCCCGGTTATCAGTTACTAAGTCAACGTAAGTATTCAGCCGTCAGCTGTCAGCCGTCAGCTAATCAACGGGAATTAGTAAACAACCTTACGGGCTGGTACAGCTAGTTGAAAATCCCTGCTCGTTTTACTCATCCCACCCCGTTCAGTTAAAGCGCCTGCTAGCTGATAGCTGATAGCTGATAGCTGATAGCTGAATGCTTACAAGTCAACAGTTAATGGTAATCAAGAAAAACTGTTAACTGTTAACTGATAACTGATAACTGGTAAGTGAATAGCTGTGTAATTCAGCTAAATCTGAGCAAAGAATCTAGGAGGAATTTAAATGTCACTTTGGGTAATCGATGCTGACCCGGTAGAGTTGCGTCCTGGTGCAACAGAAGATGATGTGCAGACAGTGATTCGGGCAGTTTACAAACAGGTTCTAGGTAACCCGCACTTGCTGGAATGCGATCGCTTAACTACTGCTGAAGCGATGCTGCGCAATGGAGACATCAGTGTACGGGGCTTTGTGCGCATGGTCGCTAAATCAGACTTGTATAAGTCCCTGTTTTTTGATTCTGCTTCCCAGTATCGTTTCATTGAGCTGAACTACAAGCATTTTCTAGGTCGTGCTCCCCAGGATCAAACAGAAATTGCCGAACACGTTCAAATTTATAACACTGCTGGCTACAACGCTGAAATCGATTCTTATATCGATAGCGCAGAGTATCAGTCGAGTTTTGGCGAGTTTATTGTCCCCTATCCTCGTAGTAATACTACCGAAGTTGGGATTAAGAACGTAGCCTTTAATCGGACGTTTTGTTTGATGCGGGGATATGCTACCAGTGATAGCAGTAACCAAGCTACCCTGATTAGTGATTTAGCGGCTAATCTGTCTACCAAGATTACTGCTCCTGCTGGGGGTTCAGGTAATTACGCCAATACAGGCAAACGCTTTAAGGTTACTGTAGCTAAAGCTGGTGTTGGTTCTCGCTTTAAGCGGAGTAATGCTACCTATGAAGTGGGTTACGACCAGCTGTCGGCGAGGATTCAAAATATCCACAAAATGGGCAGCAAAATTGTCAGTATTACTGAAATCGGTTAGGTTGACTGTCAGGATTCAGGTAAGCTATCAGCTATCAGCTATCAGCTATCAGCTTTACGTAACTCAGCATTATTCGAATGCTTAGCTCTTTTCTTGATGCAAAGCGCGAGTGGGGGAAAACCCCGTGAGGCCACTGCATCGCTTATTCGCGCATCACCTCAAGTAGCGTGCGCTATGGGCATAAGCGGAAGACTGACGGCTGACGGCTGAATGCTGACGGCTGAATGCTTACGGATTCAGTAGTTGATCTGAGCTAAGTATCTAGATGTTAGTTTTTGGAAATAGGTTGTGAACAATCAACAGCTATTTTCCAAAAACTAACACTATTGATTAGATAATTGTTCATTAATTAATGGCAGCGGTATTGAATTTTATGAATTCATAACTTAGTAAATTCAAAGTACTTTCCCGATGTTAGGAATAATTGCAGATGGCACTAGCACTCTGAGGGATTAGAGCGATCGCACAGTTGTACTAGAGGGAAAAACTAGAGGGAAAAATCTCTGTCACCAAGATATAATAAGCACAAATGACTATACGGTTAAGCTTCCTAGAAAAATTAAGGATTTTAGGATTTTTTTCAGTCAATCAGCCTAGGGTCAATTAGCCAAGACCATATAACAAGGTTAACGTTAACCAAAAATAATTTAATACTTATATTGTTCAATTATTTTTTTTTATATTCACTGATAAAGACTCTTTAATTAAAGTGAATTCAATAGAAAGTTAAGAAAGTAGTTTTTGTCATTTTTTTTTAAATTAGTTGTTTATTAACTTTAATTAACAACATTTAACAACGATGGATTGGGAGGTCTTTTAGATGGTAATTGGTTTTATAAACCCTGTACTGACACGAGCCCCGCAATTAGGGGTGGCATCATTTCAAGACACAGACCCAGTTGAACTGTGGCCTAGTCATTCTCAACAAGAAATAGAAATTGTGATTCGGGCTGTCTATCGGCAAGTCTTGGGGAATACCTATGTCATGGAGAGTGAGCGGCTCACTGTGCCCGAATCCCAACTCAGAAAGGGAGAAATTTCTGTCCGGGAATTTGTGCGGCAAGTTGCTAAATCTGAGCTTTACTACTCCCGATTTTTCGAGACTTGCTCTCGTAACCGAGCCATTGAGTTGAATTTCAAGCATCTCCTTGGTCGAGCTCCCGAAAGTTATGAGGAAATTATTGAGCATACAAGGGTGCTTGATCAAGGGGGTTATGAGACTGAAATCGATTCTTATATCGATAGCGAAGAATACCAGCTGGCTTTTGGGGAAAACCAGGTTCCCTATTATCGGGGTTACAAAACCCAAATAGGCAAGAGTACAGTAGGATTTACCCATCTCTTAAAACTGTTGCGTGGTGCAGCTGGTAGCGATCAAGCAACTGTTTGGCGGGGGAATTGGTCTCGGTTGAATCAGTTCCTGATGACCAATAGCCCCAGTAAGATGGAGGCGCTTTCTGGAGCTGGTGATGTAGTAAAACCCACAGATGTCAATAAACTCCTGGCTAATGTTCTAGGTCTCAATAAAGGCCAACCAGCAGGTCCGGTAGAAACTCAAACAGCACCTAAGATTCTCACAGAAGCTGAAAAACTGCTGCAAAACACGACTCAAACCTGGCAACGCCAGTATCAAGCCTGGGAAGAAGTTGATCCGATTGAGCTGTGGCCAGGTCGTTCGGAAGCAGAAATCGAGACGGTGATTCGAGCAGTTTATCGTCAGGTTTTGGGAAATGCCCATGTTATGGAAAGTGAACGGCTGACTGTCCCGGAATCCCAGATCAAGCGGGGGGAAATCACTGTCCGTGAGTTTGTGCGTCAGGTTGCCAAGTCCGAGTTGTATCGGTCAAGGTTTTTCGATATCTGTCCCCGCTACCGGTCAATTGAGCTGAATTTTAAGCATTTGCTCGGTCGTGCTCCTGATGACTACTCTGAGACTTTCTATCACAGCCAAGTACTTGATCAAGAAGGTTTCGAGGCGGATATTGATTCCTATATCGATAGTGACGAGTACCAAGAGGTCTTTGGGGAGAATGTTGTACCCTTTTACCGGGGCTATAAAACCCAAACAGGCAAAAAGCTCCTTGGGTTTACTAACATGTTGGTGCTGATGCCGAGCGTTTCTAGCTCTGATAAAGACAATGTGTCAGGGAATCCACCAAGGCTGAATAAATCAATTATTTACAATAATCCCCTTGGACAAGCCCCAGTTACTGATATCCAAGCTTTATTGGATGAAGTACTCAAGCCCAAAATCCAACCGCAGGAAGCTCCCACAGAAGCTGAGAAACAACGCTCAGAAGCGTATCAAGCCATCGAACGGAAATGCCAAGAGCAAGAAGAACTGCTGGAAACCTTGCAGCAACAGCTGGCAGAGTTACGACCATTGGCTAGCTTTGGAGAATCACAGTATAGCAAATGGCAGTCTTACAGTTCTTCGACCAATGGTGGTAGTGGTTTCACCAGCATTGCGGACCAAATCCCCATGGCAGCAGCAACTGTAGAGCCAGACAGTTATGAAGCTCTGCAACAAAAGTCTGAAAAACAAACGAACGAAATTGCCACCTTACAAGAAAAGATTGCTGATCAGCGCCGTTTAGCTATGATTGCAGAAACCCAGTTGAATAAATGGCGTCCTCGTAGTTATTAGAGGAAAAACTTAGTACTTATTAGAGCTGCTATTAGCTCTATGGCCAGTTGCCATAGAAATGTGTAGGTTGTTGAAGGTTGACTGTTGAGAGTTTACTGACAGCGGTCAACCTTCAACAACTACCTGGAAAATATAAGCTTTTAACTAAAGCTTTCAACGTCAGCATTCAGCTATCAGCATTCAGCTATCAGCCTATGCGCTACGCGCACGCTTTGCGAAGAGCTTTTGCATAAAAGAGGTCAGCATTCGAATAATGCTGAGTGAAGTCCCAGCGTCGTTCGCACAGCGTGGCCATTCGCGTAGCGTGGCCAACGGCCAAGGCCAAAGCCTGTGCCACAAAGCTGATAGGCTTTTCCCCAGACTTTCAATTTTATTCTAAGCTGACCGCTGACCGCTGACCGCACCTCAAGTAGCGTGCGCGTAGCGCATATGCTTACCTTTCAACTAAAGCTTTTAACGAGGTACTTTTAACAGTAAAATATATAGACTTTAAATAGCCGATCCGGAGGAAAAGCCAATGGCCAAGAAAAGCCGTAAAACTGCTAGCCAGTATTCAGAAGGTAAGTCCAAGGTGGGAATATCCCTGACCCCTACAGGCATTGGCTTGTTAACTCAGATGGCTCAGAATACTGGATTGTCCCGCTCGGAACTAATTGAGCGTATCGCCAGAGGTAATATTGCGATCGCATGCCAGCAGGCAAGGATGACCATCACCGTTGAAAATCCACCGGAGGCAAAGGAAACATCCCCCAACAATGGAGCCACAAAATCTCCAACCAAGATTCAAGTAATAGAGGGTCAACAACCGCTACAACCTGATGTGTCTGAGTCTGGTACTTCTGGTGTATCCCAAGAAGATTACCAGTCTTTACAACAGCAGGCTCAAGAGCAAGCTAATGTGATTGAAGACTTACAGAAGCAGCTAGCTGACCAAAAATCTGAAACTGCTGAACAGACCGAAAGTTATCAGTCTCTGCAACAGCAGGCTAAAGAGCAAGCTAATCTGGTTAAGAAATTACAGAAGCAGCTAGCTGACCAAAAATCTGAAACTGCTGAACAGACCGAAAGTTATCAGTCTTTGCAAAAGCAGGCTAAAGAGCAATCTAATCTGGTTAAGAAATTACAGAAGGAGTTAGCCGAGCAAAAATCTGAAACTGCTGAACAAACCGAAAGCTATCAGTCTTTACAAAAGCAGGCTAAAGAGCAATCTAATCTGGTTAAGAAATTACAGAAGCAGCTAGCCGAGCAAAAATCCGAAACTGCTGAACAGACAGAAAGTTATCAGTCTTTACAACAGCAGGCTAAAGAGCAATCTAATCTGGTTAAGAAATTACAGAAGCAGCTCGCAGACCAAAAATCTGAAACTGCTGAACAGACCGAAAGCTATCAGTCTTTACAACAGCAGGCTAAAGAGCAAGCTAATCTGGTTAACAAGTTACAGAAGCAGCTCGCAGAGCAAGAATCTGAAACTGCTGAACAAACCGAAAGCTATCAGTCTTTACAACAGCAGGCTAAAGAGCAAGCTAATTTGATTGAAGACTTACAGCAACAGCTGTCTGAACAAAAATCTCTAGCAACACAACAGGTAGAGAGTAACCAGGCTCTGCAACAGCAGGCTCAACAGCAAGCTAATCTGGTTAACAAGTTACAGAAGCAGCTAGCTGAGCAAGAATCTCAGGCGGCCCAACAAGTAGAAAGTAAAAGTAATCAGTTTCTACAGCAGCAAACTCAAGACCAAGAGAAGCGTATTGCTGAGTTAGAGCATCAGTTGTCTGAGCAACAATCTCCCGCTAATCAACCTACCGAGAGTTATGAGTCTTTGACACAGCATAATCAAGAGCAAGAGGATCGTATCGCCACTTTACAAAAACAAATTGTTGAGTTAAAGCGTTGGGCAACCCTTGGCAAAGCAGAGTTGAATAAGAGGCGTAGCCGGAGATTGTTTTAGTTAGTGCCCGAAAGCATCAATAATAATGTCAAGTCCCCTGGCTTTCTTAGTTGATAGTTTTGGGGATAGTTTTGGCATTCAAGGACAACAAATAATTGGATTATTCTGGTCTTATTATGGAGATCGTTTTCTGCTTGAACCAAAGTTGATCACCTGTTCCAAGCGTGATATCGAACTAGCCGCTGATTCTCGGATATAGGGGTCGGCTTCCTGATTTTCAGCGGTAGCAGATAGCACTTCCATAGCTCTCTCATCTCCCAAAGAACCTAGGGCATGTAGCACAGCAACTTGAAGGGCAATATCATCGATGTCCAAAGCAGCCACTAGGGCTTCAAAAGCTGGTGGACCAATGGTTCCCAGTGCGCCAACTGTCGATATTTTGACAACGGGATCTGGGTCTTTAAGGGCGGTTTGTAGACTCTGCAACCCCACAGTTGGGAAGGTTTCTTCTGAGTAGTTAAGAGCGATCGCAGCCAGCGCTTTAGCACAGCTAGCTCGTACAGTGTTATTTTCACTGGTTGTTAAAGTTTCTGCCAATACCGGTACAGCATCAAGACCAATCACACCTAGAGTTTGCACTGCTGCTCGCCGATAAACCACATCCTCATCACCCAAAATTGCCATCAACTCAGGAATAGTATTCTCGGTGCGCTCTGCTGCAATCTGCCGCATGGCTCTTTCTCTGAGTCTAGGATTTTTATGTTTTAATTGTTGATATAACTCTTCTGTAGACATTAGTAGATAGTAGTAAATATCAGTATACAAATAGGTAAGCATTCAGCCATCAGCTTATGTGCTACGCACACGCTACGCGAACAGTTATCAGCTATCAGTTATCAGCTATCAGCTTATGCCCATAGCCCACGCTAATTGAGGTGCTTTTGAATAAAATAGGTAAGCATTCGTTTAATCTCTGTTATCTCTGCTGTCAGGGATTCATAAAGCTGACTGCTGACTGCTGACTGCTGACTGCTGACTGCTGACTGCTTACAAAAATATGAGTAGTCATCAGTCTATAACCTGAGTTAGAGAAAACTAACTTGATTCAGGAGTTTCGATAACAACAACTAAGGGGTTCTTAGGAAAGTGCTGAACCTGATTCAGGCACAGCACTTTCCTAAGATCCCCCTTTAGTCCAAAGTACTAGAGGCAGCTAATCACTACAAACAGTGGATAGCAATAATCCTATGACATGGAGTTGATTACATAGTCAAGATAACCCCGGTATTCAACCAAGGCTTGGGCAGACATATCACGAGGAGCGCAACCACGATCCCGGAGGAAGGTCAAACCAGTAACATAGGTAGCTGCATCGATACCTAAGGCTTTGTACACTTCACGAGCGCCAGCAATACCCCACTCATCCAGAGGACCAGTACCACCAACAACTAGGCAATAGTTGATCAAACGCAGGTAGTGAACGATGTCACGCTTGCACTTTTCTTTCTGAGTACCTGCATCGATGTCCCGACCACTACCGTTAGGGAACTTTTTGTAGATAGCATCAACAGCTTCTTGAGCTACTTTGTCGTAGTTACCTGCTAACTTATCAGCAGCTTCCATACGAGCCGCAGAACGTTGCAAGCTACCTTGAACTGATTCTAGGTCAGAAGCGCTAGGAAACCGACCTGCTAGGTCAGCGGAAGCAACAACAGTGGTTAACACTGATTTCATAATTAAGATATCTCCTGTCTTAAATTGATTTCGGCAAAAGGTCAGTGTAATTTAAATTCTCCTGAGCCGGGAGACTAGCTAATAGCACTGCCAACTGCATCGAAGTAGCTACCAACTTCTGCAGCCAAAGAAGCACAATCACCGCTAGTAACAGACTCTTTGCGTTGAGATGCAGTGTTGTTAACAAAAGCCACAGCAGCAGCCTTCATGATGCCCACAGCCCGGGTTGTATTACCAGTGGGGACGCCCAAAGCAGCGTAGGTTTCCTTAAGACCATTCAAGCAACGGTCAGTCAGTACAGAACTATCTCCGCTGAGAACGGCGTAGCACACATAACGCAAAACGATTTCGCCATCCCGTAGACAAGCAGCCATCTTGCGGTTGGTGTAAACACCGCCACCG
>NZ_GL890874.1:0-4036 GCF_000211815.1 Moorena producens 3L | reverse complement strand
GCATCAGTAACGATACAGCTAGCATTGCTGGAGATAAAATTCACAGCATCAAGGCGCTTGTTGCCATCAGCAATAAATCCCTTTAGAGCATCTAAATCACCACCGCCAACAAATCCACCTTTGGCATCGGCAGCAACTACGGCTTTTGAAAAAGCGTCTAGCATTAAAATCTCCTTATCAATAACAAGGACTTAATTAAAATTATTGGTCTTGTCGTTCATGAATTGACTAACCAATTTAGACGATAAAAGCTGTTTGACACTCTAGTCCCATTTATGAGAAACAAAGCAACAAAACATTACAAAAATTTCCGTCTAGCGGTCTAATTGTATACTTTTGTATCAATAATCTTTTAAGTGTTTGGTTAAGTGCTAAACAGTATCGTCAAGATCAGGGTCAATACCTGCTGCTCGTAGCTGCTCAGCCAACCGAGCCGCTCTTGCTAAAGCAGCTTGAGTTCGTTGGCGCTCCTGCTCCACTATAGACTCTGCTTCTTCAGCACGTTGTCGCTCTTGTTCAGCTCTTTCCCTTTCTAGTAAAGCTCGTTCATCACCAATCAACAACAGATTTCCTTGTTCATCCCACCACCTTAGCCATAGTTGAGTTTGATTCTGATAACTTCCTTGCCATAAGCCTAGTTCTACACCCAACGGTGAAATAGAATAATGCCCTCGTTCATTAGGGGTTAATTTCTGATAAAACCCACTGATCAAGGTATAGACTTCAAGAGAGCCGTTGTTTATTTGATAAATACCATAGTAGGGAATTCGGATAATTTGCTCATACACCCAAAACTTCCCTGGCTTAGTTACTTCTCCTTGAGTCGAGAGGGATAATGGGGTTTTGTCCCGTTCTTCCTCGCCATTGCCACTGGCGAATTCTAATGCAATTAATGGTGCTATATGTTCCCGCCACACCACATAGGAGCGACGAATTTTACCATCTAGCTGAGGAGGGACATTGGGCACATAGAACCAATCAGGCGCTTCGGCTCCTTTTTCAGGTGGGTCAGTTTCTCGCCAGTAGATACCACAGTCTTGCCCAATGGCATATTGTCCATCAGGATGTCGCTGTTGTAAGATCTCTCCCATCGAATCCGTTAGAATTATGCTTTGGGGATGCTCTTGAAAGTTTTTCACAAATGTTCCATCTGACTCCGGTAGCTGGGTGTGGTCAGGGAAGGGAGGAGGTAATTTGACTCGAGGTACTATCTCAGTCATGATCTGGCCTAGACTATTGCGGTGATGATTCTATATATTATTCTGGCTGCTCTAGTTTGATAGCCGATCGCAATTACCAATTATTAGAGCATGGTAATAGTGCTTAGTACACTAAAGATGCTCTTCCAAGGTTACTAATGACGTCAGCTGTCAGCCGTCAGCTGTCAGCCGTCAGCTATCATGCTTAAAATAAACCTCGTTCGCGTAGGGTGCGCACCTCAAGTAGCGTGCCCCTATGCGCAATGCGCAAACGGTAGAATTTAATAGTTCGAGATTTTCTCGAATTGAAAGTCTGGGGATTTGCCCATCTAAGCATATGCGCTACGCGCACGCTACTTGATGTGACGTTAGCGGTAAGCTATCATGCCAACTTAACTCAGCATTATTCGAATGCTTACCTGTTGTCTTGATCCCAAGCGCGAGTGGGGGAAACCCCCTTTGGCCGACTGCATCGCTTATTCAAAAGCTGTTCGGTGTAGCTTGCCCATAAGCTGATAGCTGATAGCTGATAGCTGATAGCTTACCTAATGACTAATCCTAATGGCTAATGACTAGCAATTGCTTTAGTAACTGCTTTCTCCCGAATCAACCAATCTGAATCATTAGCTGCCAGATCTTGACCACTACTGGTATCCCCTAACTGCTCTAATGCCATTAAACTGGCATATTTCAAGTCAAAAATCTTGGTATTGAGGCTGTTTTGGAGTAAGGGAATTGCCCGTTCATCCCCTAAATTCCCCAAAGCAATAGCAGCACCAGCACGGGATTTCTGAAACTGGGGTGCTTTATTGTGTAGGGCTTCCACTATCAAATCGTACGCATCGGCGTATTTCAGCCAGCCTAAAAGTTTGACAACATGGTAGTGAGCACCATAATCGTTATGGGCTTTGTCAGCATAGGTAGCAAGTAGCGCTTCAGCAACAGCGTCTGGGGACAACTTGAGCAGAGTTTTACTGCCTAGATAACATCGCCCAAAATCTGTGTGGTATAGCTCGTTAATCAAGAATTCTAAAGTGGGCATTTGGTCATATTCATGAACCAGCTCTAGGTGATCAGGATGATCACGAATCACTTGATCCAGTGATGGTTCGATATCCTCAAAGGTGATATCACCGGCTGGCAACCCAGCCTCTGCCAAGAGGCGAATTCCTCGTATTCGGAAGACCATGGAAATGGGACAGGTGGCAATTTTAGGAATTGCTTGGTAGTATCGGGCATCAATCAGGTCTTGAATACAGGCTCGTCGGGCATTGACACTAGAGTGTTGCAGGAATGCCATCACCTTGTGCATTTCGGTGGTATCCCCTGTGAACCGACAAACCGTTGCGATCGCAGCACTGGCTATGGGTTCATTATCGGATTTAGTAAAGGTCTTAATCTTGTCAAGGGCTGGTTTATAGTCCAGTGCGGCCAAAGTTTGGATAATCACCCGATAAGTCTGACCTGGTTTTTCTAGTAACTGGGCTATTTCTTCGAGAATTTCGGGATCTTGAGTGCCAATTTCCCCAATTGCCCAGACAGCATTTTCCACCGTGTAACAATCCTCATCCCCTAGACATGACCGAATGATGGGTAGGGCTACAGAGGCTTTCAGACGACCTAAACTTTCCACTGCCTTGCGTCGAGCGATACGATGGTACATTTCTGAATTTTGTTCTTGCACCGTTTCCATCAGGGCATTGATTGACTGCTCGCTGGGAAAGTTAATTAAATGGGATGCAGCCAGATAGCGATCAGATTGGTCTTCCAGCTGGTCTAAGGGGGTCTTTAAAAGTGTGATCGCTTGATCTTCGGTCAAATTAAATATATTGGCAAAACGTTTATCCATCAGTGATTTAGTCGTGATTTAGGAATTAACAATAGGATTTACTAAGTTTAGTTGGTTGTAAGCATTGAGCTATCAGCCATCAGCCATCAGCTCTCAGCCATCAGCTCTCAGCCATCAGCTCTCAGCCATCAGCTATCAGCCATCAGCTATCAGCCATTAGCTATCCGCTTTGGGCTTTTGGCCATCAGCCATCAGCTATCAGCCATCAGCTATCAGCTTTGGGCTTTTGGCCATCAGCTATCCGCTTTGGGCTTTTGGCCACGCTACTTGAGGTACTTTTGAATAAAATAATAACCTGACGGCTGATAGCTGATAGCTGTTCGCGTAGCTTACAGTTAGTTTTACCCCCCTAACCCCCCAAAACAATTAGGGGACTCTTTGACGGTACTCAACCAATCCAGGCAAAGCAACGTACTAAGAGTCCCCAGGTACTGATCGAAATGTTAGTCAATCAGCGACGGATTTTCACCGTGATCTCCTTAGGACAGGGAGTTGATTACATAGTCGAGGTAAGCTTTGTACTCAACTAAAGCTTGAGCAGACATGTCACGAGGAGCACAACCGCGATCGCGAGTGAACTCAAGAGCTGCTACATAAGGAGCAGTAGGTAGGTTCAAAGAACGGTAAACTTCACGCTGACCAGCAATACCCCACTCATCTAGAGGACCAGTACCACCAACAACTAAGCAGTAGTTGATCAAGCGTAGGTAGTGACCAAGATCGCGGTAGCACTTGTCAATCTTGACTTGAGAATCCCCAGCTTCACCAGACTCTTTCAGGTAAGGATACTTCTTAAAGCAAGCATCACCAGCTTCTTTGGTTACTTTATCAATGCCTTCTGCTAGCTTTTCAGCAGCTTCCATACGAGCAGCAGCCCGTTGTAGGCTACCTTGAACGGACTCAAGGTCAGAGCTGCTAGGAAAACGACCTGCAGCATCGGCAGCAGTAACAACTGTGCTTATAACTGATTTCATTTTTATATATCTCC
>NZ_GL890873.1:8218-75348 GCF_000211815.1 Moorena producens 3L | reverse complement strand
TCCTGAATCTGTTTTTCAAGACTCAATTTTTCAAGACTCAATGTCATATTATGTCCAGTAGCATCGTTCCGTATCACCAACTATAGCGGTTCTCACTTCCATAAACCATACCCAATTCGACGGGAGAAGGCTGTGACCCGCTACTAAGGGAAAAGGGTCTTGACAGATGGCAAATCACAAATAAACAATGACAAAGACAAATGACCAATGACCAATGACCAATGACCAATGACTATTCCCCGAACCATTTGCCTTGGATTCCTTTCCGTAATTGCCATCGGAACTATTTTGCTAATGATGCCATTTGCTGCTAGTGAGGGCACATGGACTCACCCGATGGTGGCACTATTCACCTCAACCTCTGCTGTTTGTGTTACTGGTCTAGTGGTTGTCGATACTGGCTCCTATTTTTCCTTCTGGGGACAGTTGATTGTGCTTGCCCTCTTTCAAATTGGTGGTTTGGGCTATATGACCACCACCACATTTCTCATTTTAATACTAGGGCGCAAGTTCAAATTGAAGCAGAAAATCGCCATTCAACAAGCTTTAGATCGACAAGGTTTACAAGACAGTGCAGCATTAATTCGTTCCATCATTGCCACAGCAATAATTTTTGAAATCACAGGCATTTTTCTACTTTTACTAGTGTTTGTTCCCGATTATGGATTATACCAGGGATTCTGGTTAGCCATTTTTCATAGTGTGAGTGCTTGGAATAATGCCGGATTTAGTCTTTTCCCAGACAGTTTGACAAGTTATCAGTCATCTCTTCTCCTCAATCTAGTGATCACAGCTCTAATTATCTGCGGTGGCATTGGTCAACAGGTAATTTTTGAGTTCTATCTTTGGTTGCGCGATCGCATTCTCCGACGACGTCAGTCTCTGGAATTTTCCCTGAATTTTAAAGTAGTCACTAGCACCACTATCTTTTTGTTAATAGTGGGAACAATAGCATTTTTATTCATTGAGTTTAATAATGATAACACTCTAGGAGCTTCAACATTATCAGACAAATTTATCAAAGCCTGGTTTCAGTCAGTGACCACCAGAACCGCAGGGTTTAACACCATTGATCTTGGTAAAATGACCACAGCAGGTTTATTTATTACCATTACCATGATGTTTTTTGGAGCCAGTCCCGGGGGAACAGGTGGTGGCATCAAGACTACAACAGTAAGAGTTTTAGTTAGTTCTACCCAAGCAATTTTACAAGGAAAAGAAGACGTTTATCTATATAAGCGTCAGGTACCAATTGAACTAATTCTAAAAGCGATTGGAGTCTTAGTAGGGTCATGCGCTACAGTAATTATATCAACACTTTTAATTTCACTAGCTGAGCCAACCCTGGATTTTATTCAGATTTTATTTGAAGTCGTCTCAGCCTTTGCTACTGTCGGTCTTTCCACAGGGATTACCCCAGACGTTTCTACCTGGGCAAAGCTAGTTTTAATTGGAACAATGTACATTGGCAGGGTTGGAGTTTTGTTGCTCATGGCATCCCTACTAGGAGAACCCCGTCCCAGCGCAGTTCAGTATCCAGAAGAAAACTTACTTGTGGGATAATCCTAGGGAAAAGGTCTACTTGCTTGCCAATGGCAAATGGCAATTAATACTTAAGAATAAACAAGTAAGACGTAAAAAATTACTAAAACTACAAGGGATACACTAAGCAAGTCACAGGAGGCATCGTGAATCTATCATTTTTAACATTCTTGCGTAACCTACCCAAAGAAAATAAACAGTTTGCCGTTATTGGATTAGGGCGTTTTGGTCGAGCCGTCTGTTCCACACTCTACCAACTTGGCTATGAGGTTCTGGGTACTGATATTGATGAAAAACTAGTTTCCCAAGTGTTAACCAATAAAATAGCTTCCCATGCTGTGCAGCTCGATTCAAAAGAACCCTCAGCATTGAAAGAAGCCGGGATTTTGGAATTTGATACAGTAATTATTGCCATCGGTAACTATGTACAAGAAAGCATTATCACCACCCTCAACTTAAAAGAAGCAGGAGTTCCTTACGTCATTGCCAAAGCTTCCTCAGAAGTTCATGGCAAGCTGTTAAAACGGGTAGGAGCCGATCATGTAGTTTTTCCTGAGAATGACGCAGGTTGTGCTTTAGCACGCTCCCTCACCAAACCATCCATCTTGGAATGGTTTGACCTAGACTCTAAGCACAGTATTGTCGAGGTCAGAGTGCCAGAAAAATTTGATGGCAAAAGCATTATGGAACTGGAATTGCGCAAGCGCTATGGCTTGACTGTCCTGGCTATCAAGGGAGATGCTGAATTTGAGATTAACCCTGACCCTAATCAACTGCTGTACAAAGATATGCTTATGGTTATCATTGGCTCCAACGCCGATATTGACCGCTTACCCATCTAAAGCTTAGGAATCCCTCTTTCTGGTTCAGACTTTTCCGGTTCCATCTGTTCAGTTTCAGTGGAATCTACCTTAGGAGTTTCTTGGGATTCTACCTCCAGAATCTCAGGAGACTTCATCTGTGGAATTTCAGGAGAGTCTACCTCAGGAGTTTCTTGAGTATCAACCAACTTTTCTTGTGCTTCTAGCTGCTTGATGTACTCATCAACCTCTGTCACCTTCTCCTCATTACCTGCAAAGGCGAATAACTCTCTAGCTTTGACCAAAGAAGAGAGAGCTTCCTCTCGCTGTTGAGACTTTTCTAAGACTACACCCAAGTTGTAATGACCTTCTGCTAATGCCGGAGACAGGCTAAGAGCTTGCTGATATTCAGCCATGGCTTCCTCATACTGTTCTTGCTGTTGTAGAGCAACACCAAGGTTGTAGTGGGTCAAGGCGTGGTAAGGATCCAGTTGCACAGCTAATTTGAGTGTGGTAACTGCTTCGGCGTACTCACCATTCGCTGTCAGTGCTGCCCCTAGCTGTCGGTAAGCATCCACATTTTCCGGTTCCAGTTCCGTCACCAAGCGAAACCGAGTAATCGCTTCCGCCAACTCTCCTTTCTCAAACAAAATTACCGCTAATTGATACTGAGCCGGGGCCAACTTCGGGTCAACCTTAACTGCTTCCCTAAAGGATTCCTCTGCCGCTGACTTTTCCCCTTGCTCCACCAGTAATAGTCCCAACTGGTAGTGTGCTTTCACCAATTTAGGTTGAGTGCGAACTGCTTGTCTGAGTGCAGTAGTTGCTGGTCCAATCTGGTCTTGCTCGACTAAAATCAGTCCCATGTTATAGTAAGCTTTGCCATAATCTGGGTCTAGGCGAATGGTGGCTTGGTAGTGTTCGATCGCCTCTTCTTGATTACCCTGAGATTCCAGAGCTAACCCTAAGTTATAGTAAATATCGGCTGATTCGGGATTGAAAGACAACGCCTGTCGATAAGCAGCGATCGCACTATCGGGTGCCCCTTCCTTGTAAAAAGCAATGCCTAAGTTGTAATAAGCTTGTGACAACGTTGGGTCAAGGGCAATAGCAATTTGGTATTGTTCCAATGCCAGCTGGTTCTTACCCTGCTGCAAATAGGTATTCGCCAACAAATAGCGTCCCATGGCCATATAGGGGTCAAACTCAAGGGCTTTACGAAAAGCGCGCTCTGCCCCAGGAAAGTCCCGGCGTCCGTACAGTTTCACGCCAACTTGAAAGTATGAAGCCGCATCCAGGTTATTGGAGTATGGACCTTCCATCAACTGCTTGGTTCCTTTATACTCAGGAATCTTTTGACCTTGAGCTTGAGCAATACTTGTCAAACCAAAACTGATGATAGTGGTAGCTAGCAGAGGTATCCTTCTCATTCACCCTTTTCCTATAAGCTGAGACATTTTTGGTATACTACAGGATAATATTTTTTTACTAGAATAATTAGCTGCTTATCAAGCCCATCCCCACAGGAAATGACCCTAGCTGCTGCTCCGATATGCGATCGCAAAGATCAAACCCTATCCCTAGTCGATTCAGTCATTGCCCAATCCCAAGCAGAAGGGGTATTCGTCAGTCTCAGCCTTGGTGACGAATTTCTGAGCCGCTTCTCGGAAAATCAGATTACCCAGAATATCAGCCGCCAACGCTGCCAACTGACCATTACCAGTTATTTCGGTAAGCGTTGTGCCTCTGCTACCACAACAGAACTAGACCCAGAGGCAATTGCCCAAACTATCCAACGTTCTGAACAACTGGCTCGCATTGCCCCAGAAGATCCGGAATGGGTACCCCTACTAGAAGCCCAGGATTATGAGCAACGCACCCCAGCCTTCGATCAAGCCACAGCTAACCTTTCCCCCTTGGAACGGGGAGAAATGGTCAAGGGAGTATGTACCTTAACTGCTCAGGCAGGAGTCGAAGGGTCTGGTAAGCTTAGTACTCAAGCCTTTTTACGAGTTGTGGGCAACTCCCAAGGGTTACGAGCGTTAGACCAAGGTACAGAGGCAGATTGTAGCGTTACAGCCCGTATAGACGATGGTTCGAGTTGGAGTCAAAGCACCGCCTTTGCCATAGAGCAGTTACCGATTTTAGACAAGTCATCGATAACAGCTCTAATTGAACGAGCTAAAGCCTCACGTCACCCCCGTAAGGTGAATCCAGGTACCTACCCAGTTATATTTGATGGTGCTGCCTTTGCGGAATTGCTGTCTTGGGTAATCTGGAATATGGATGCTCGGGCAGCGGATGAAGGACGCTCCTTTATGTCCCATAGTGATCAAACCGGTAAGCCCACTGGTAACCGCTTGGGTCAGCCAATGTTTAGCCCTATAGTGCAGGTACAACGCGACCCTGCTCATCCCCTACTCCAATTAGGCACTTGCTTTCGGGATGGATTGAGTAATCGCTACACCGAGGTGATTAAGGACGGTATTCCCCAAATCCTTTACTATAGCCGCTATTGGGCAGCTCAGAAAGGCAAAGATCCAACTGGACTATTGTTTCCCATTGTCATGTCCGGTTCTAGCCAAAGTCTAGCTGACCTGATTGCCCAGACAGAGCGAGGTATTTTGGTAAATCGTGCTTGGTATGTGCGCTATGTCAATCCCAAAACCCTAGAAGTCACAGGGATGACCCGTGATGGCACATTCTGGATTGAAGACGGTCAGATTGCCTACCCGATTAAAAACCTGCGCTTTAACCAAAGCCTGCCTCAAATGTTGAAAGAAGTCGATGGCCTAAGCAAAGTACAGCGCTACGGTAACATCGTAGTTCCAGGAGTTCGGGTCAAGGCATTTAACTTTGATAGTATCACTGACAGCATTTGAGCCAAATCATGAAGGATCAAATGTGAAGAATTAAAGAAGAAAGCTGTCATGTGAAATGTGAAAGCTCAAATGTGAAAGCTCAAATGTGAAAACTTTACCTTTTATAGCGCTACGCGCAAGTCAGAAAGGTTCGAAGTCAGAAGTCAAAGGTGCGCTTTCCGTTCTCCGTAGGAGACGCGGGGCGCGTTCGGCGAATTAAATTCGCCACGGGTCGCACCTAAAAGTAAGCTATGACTAAGTTTCGGAGTTTAGGAGCGATGCAGCGCGGTCTTGGGGAGGCAGCGCGGTCTTGGGGGTTCCCCCGGAGACGAAACCTTAGACAGGCTCGCCTTTATGGTTGGTAGGTTATGCAAAAAAGGGTTAAAACTTATTGATTAAGGCGAGCCTGTCTTACGGTAACTTCAAACCACTCGCGCTTTGCCGTGGTTTCCCCGGAGACGAAACCTTAGAGAGGGTCGCCTTTAATGTCGGCAGGTTATGCAGAAAAGGGTTAAATATTTTTTAATAAGGCTCCACTCTCTTACGGTAACTTCAAACCACTCGCGCTTTGCATCAAGACAATGTCAAACATCTGAATGCGTAGTGCTATACCTTTTGCCTTCACTTAACCCATTACCCATTACCCATAATGCCCTTAGGTGTTTCTGTTTTGGGGTCATTTACTATAGCAGGGCAACGGATGCTAAAAGTAGAGCCAACACCAATCTGGCTTTCCACCGTAATTTGACAACCCATCATCTGGCAGAAGCGTTGGCTGATGGAAAGACCTAAACCCGTTCCACCATACTTTTTGGTGGTTGAATTATCTGCCTGGGTAAATGGTTGAAATACTTTGTTAAGTTGTTCTGGAGTCATACCAATGCCAGTATCAGCTACCGAGAATATCAACCAATGATCAGATTCGAGATTCGCTAAGGTATTGGAGGAGGTAGGAATATCGATTGTGGTGTAGGAAGCACTTGAGGATCTCGAATAAGGTTGGGATAACTCCAAGATCAGTTCGTTCTTGCCATTGCTATGGTTACTTCCTTCACGCTTAATGCTAAAAGTAATCGTGCCTGTTTCAGTGAATTTAGCAGCATTACTTAGCAAGTTTAACAGAACCTGCTTGAGCTTAGTCCGGTCAGCCACCATTGTGCCGAGAGAGTCAGCACTGCTGATCTTTAGACTATTGTTCTTTTTCTGCATCAGTGGCTTAGCAAGGCTTTCCAATTCCACTATCAGGGTAGTAACATCAAAGCTTTCTAAGTACAGGTTCATCTTGCCCGCTTCAATCTTTGAAATGTCTAGAACATCACTGATCAGTGTGAGCAGGTGCGTACCAGAGTTCCAAATCTCCTTTAAGTCAGAGACGAACTCGTCATAGCCTAACTCCTCGGCATCTTCCCAGAGCAACTGACTTAAGCCAAGAATACCGTTAAGGGGTGTCCGTAGCTCATGGCTCATACTAGCCATAAAGGCACTCTTGGCATGGTTAGCTTCTTCAGCCGCTTCTTTTGCCTGTTGCAACTCAATCTGAGCCAACTTGTTCTCCGTAATATCCCGGACAATGGTCAGCACTTCTTTATCTCCACTGACCACAATCCGTGCTTCAAAATGGCGGCGTTGGCCATTAATAAACCTCTCATGTTCAAAGATTTGGGTCTCCCCAGTTTCCAAAGCTTGCTGAACATTGCGGATATAAAGTTGAGCTATCTCTAGTGGTAATGCATCATACACCGTTTTACCCAAGACTTGATCAAAAGACCCAAAAGAGTTCTGATTCCTTGCCACTTTATAATCTAGAAATGTACCATCGTGACTAAAGTGCAACATTAAATCTGGAATAGCATTGAGCAAGGCTCGATTTTTACCTTCACTTTGGCGCAGATCTGCGGTTTGCTGTTCCAAACTTTCAATGAGTTTTCGCAGCCGGGAAGTCATCCGGTTAAAGGAATCTGCCAACACCGCTAGCTCATCCTTGGTGTGAACAGTAATCTTCTGGTTCAAGTCCCCAGCCGCCAGACGCTGGGTTGCAGCAGTCATCTGTTGCAATGGTTCAGTGATTGACCGACTCAGCAGCAGTGCCAACAGGGTACCGGCAGCGGCTGCAGTTATTGCCACCACTAGACCTTGATTGCGTACCGCAGCAATTTTATTGTTCAGGGGAGCTGTAGACAGTCCGACACTAATCGCTCCCACTGTCTGATTCCCGAGAATCACTGCTTTCCCAACAGTAAGTTGGTCAGCATCCCAATCAACATATATCTTATCACGTTTTAGCCTTAGCAGCTTCTCGCCAACAGGGTCACTCTCGATACTATACACCTGACCATCTACCGAATCGGCTTTGGCTACGATCCGTCCATCTTTTTGGTAGATAAAACCCTCCTCCACTAACCCCTGATCCCCCAGCTGCTCCATGACCTGCTCCAAAGAATCAGGATCTGCAAGGTAGAGCGCATCAGCAGTCACTAGGATCAGAGTATTAAGCAATAGATTAGCCTGTTGCTTGAGTTCTTTACGAAAGGTTTGTTGCTCACGGTGCAGAGATAGCATGGTGACACTAGCCACTGCCACAATCACCAAGCTAGTCATGGTCATTGTCAGTTTAGTGGCTAATGGCCATTGTCTCCAGCTAAATCTGCCCATGCAATTTACCGATTCTCAACAATGTTGTATAACTGTTGCATCCTTTCCAACCCCTGTAGAGTTGGGAACTCATCAAACTTAGCAGTCTTCTGGAACTTAGTCAGCACTTCTTTGCCCTTGGGGTCGTTATGCATGGTACTCAGGATACTCTTGAGCTGAGCCAGTAACTCAGGATCCATATTGCCTGGAACCATCACGACTTGCCGAGGTACTTTTTCTGTTTCAGCCAAGATACTCATGGCTTGGCGGACATCCTCGGGGACTTGCTCGAAAGTCTGGTTATCCACTGCACCAGCGTCTGCCTTTGAGCTAATCACCCATTGGATAGTATTTTCATCATCATCACTGAAGATATACCCCACCTCATTAGCTGCCACTACATCACTGCTTGATCCCTTTTCATTAGGCTTCAAACCTGCTTCAATCAGATAAGCCATAGGTAACATATAGCCAGAGGTCGATTGTCTATCATCAAACGCGATCTTCTTACCCTTGAGGTCAGCTAGGGATTTAATCCCTCGGTCTTTCATAGTAAAGATAATCGTGTGGTACTCAGCATCACCCCGTTTCCAGCGGCGCAAAATTGCTTGAGCACCAGACTCTTCATTAATCCTCATGGCTGGGTAGAGGCTATCGAAGTATAGGTGTACCTCCCCTTCTTTGAGCCAGTTGATCATGGTAGGAAAATCCGAGGCAATTTTTACTTCGCCAGTTTTAATATCGAACTGACTCAACTTGTCAGCCAGGTAATTTGCCAGGGGCTGGAAGCGGCGGATCTTTTTAGCTGGATTTTTTGAAATATCACCTAAGACAATCACCTTCGTGTCTTCAGAAATTGTTGATGGCTCTAAGTTAGGCTTTGATTGATCTGCTGGTTGAGTACAGCTCACTAATGAAGTGAGCAGACCAACGAGCATAACTTTTCCTAACAGCTTGGTTAACATAGTGTCCTACTCTCAATTACAGTTAGAACCGATGTCTTCACAGGTAGATACTAGGGTTAGCCATGTCAGGATGGCTACCTTAGCCAACTTAGCAAAGTTTTCAGTGAATCTACCTAAGAATAGCGATTTACTGCAGGACACTCTACCTCAACACAAAAGCCCATAGGTAAATTCACTGATTCGGTTATCCCCTTGAACTGTAGATGCCTTAGTAATTGCTTGGGTTAGGTGAAGATCAATACAGGAAAACTTAATGCCAGAACACCCTAGTGCAGTTGGGCTAGAGCGAGTTGCATGCTTAGAGGGAATGACACACTCGCCTGATGGACAAAGGGAAAAGGTATTCCTCTTACCCCAAGGCCTTTTCCTTAGCCCTTTTCCTTGTCCTAGTAGGTATTGCCTCCGAACAATCATCTCTTTGAAAGTACCTTAGTTTCACCAGTTTCACCTCCCCATAGACACCCTGTGCTAAAGCAGACCTTGCATAGCTCGAAGCTCCGGTTTCTTGAGAAGTCATAGATTACCTCCCGGTTAGACAATGACTCTTGAGCATCGGAGTAGATGCATTAGTGTGGTAGAACCTAGGAGCTATTTTATATGGTATCACTTTATCTGGTCATATCACATTATCTACTTACTAGCAATTGTTTTGACAACTTAATAGTTATGGGATCTTAATGTACACCTTATACTAGACTATATCGAATTGCATTATTGTAGTTTTTTATAGTTTATAATTGTATTTTTTTGTATATTTAGTGTTTTTTTTAAATATATGGAATATATTCCCATTAACAATAGTAAGCTAAATATCAAATAATAACGACATAATTAAATTAATGTTAAACAATTTTATATTAATTTAATTATTTTTCGTTCCAGGATTAAGTTATAATTGAAAATTATACTTGGTCGTATAACTAGCTCGACGCTCTAAATTTGGCGTAAAAAGGTTAACTACCCTAAATAATATTGATACGGCATTTTACACTCTGCTATACATAAATAATATTTAATATATTTGTTAAAAACAAATAACAATAGCTAGTTTTATATATAAAAAACTATAACAAAACAAATAGTAATTATGATTAATATTCAGAGTTATAATTAAGTTTTTAGATAAAAACTTAATCAGATATCCAAAACTATGCTAATATTTCTTAATCATATTCTGTAAATTACCGCCAAAGTGGCGTGAAACAAAGTTGGATTAGCTTTTAAATTAAAGTTATCCCATCAGGCTGTGGTGATTCCTTATTTAAAGATTGAGTAAAGAATTTGTGAAGTTTCAGTAAAGATTTGGTGAAGTCTCAGTGAATATTACTAGAACTACACGAAATTGATCACTGATATAAAAAATTGCTCATATAAATTGCATCATAAATTGGATCAGAGGCATTTCATTTACAGTATTAGCTAAGTATTACCTATACCTAGACACAGCCAGGAACACCATGGTAAAACATCAGAGTCCATCCATTTTTCCTAGAAAAATGCCTAAAATCATACAATCAACCTTATACTCAACATTGCTGTTGGGTATACTAACATCACCTGCCGCCGCCTTCTCCCTAAACATCAAACCGATTTCTACCTTTTCCACGGGAATCTTCGATGATGGAGCGGCGGAGATATCGACTTTCGATCCACTCAGCCAAAGGTTATTCGTTACCAATGCTAGTAGCAATCAAGTCGATGTCCTGGATTTTGTCGGAGGCAACCTCTCGTTATCCACCACCATCCCCCTGGCATCGTTTGGGGCAACACCAACCAGTATTGCCTCTAGCAATGGCTTACTAGCGGTTTCCGTAGCCAATGAAGTGGGAACTGATCCAGGAACAGTGGCTTTCTTTGACACCAACGGTAACTTCAAAACATCGGTCACAGTTGGTGCCTTGCCTGACGCGGTAACCTTTACCCCAAATGGCAGAAAGTTACTAGTTGCCAATGAAGGAGAGCCAGCCTTTTCAGAGACTTTAGGTCAGATCGTTAATCCAAAGGGGTCGGTTAGTATTATCGACCTTCTTGACCCGAAGCATCCTACTGTCAAGACTGCAGACTTTAGTTCGTTCTCAAAACAGGATCTGGAAAACCAGGGAGTGCAGCTGTTTGTCGATGCATTCGAAAAAATTGAGGCTTCATCCCAGGAGGAATTCGGCATTGAGGATTTATTCGAGTCTCCGATTACCCCTGATCGGGATATCGAACCGGAAAACATCACTGTCTCACACGATAGTAAAACTGCCTGGGTAGCACTTCAGGAAAACAATGCCATTGGTGTTCTCAATCTAGAAACTAATGAGTTCTCCAAGGTTGTGGGTCTCGGTGTCAAAGATCACAGTGAGCCTAATAATGGTTTAGATACTAGCGATAGAGACGATGCTATCAATATCGAAAACAGGCCAGTGTTTGGGTTATTCCAGCCAGACCAACTTGATGTCTATACCGTTGACGGCATAACTTACTTAGTTAGTGCTAACGAAGGCGATTTCCTCCGGATTGAGGGTGACTTAGACGGTGAAGAAGAAACGTTTTTCGAGGAAGATGAACGGATAAATGACTTAGTGTTAGACCCAACTGCCTTCCCTGATGCGATCGCTCTACAAGAAGATGATGTTCTAGGACGTTTGCAAGTTTCAACGATCAATGGTGACCCTGATGGAGACGGTGACTTTGACCAACTGTTTGCCTTTGGAGGACGCTCCTTCTCAATTTGGGAGGTAACACAGGATGGCTTAGAGCTAGTTTTTGACAGTGGCGATGCTTTTGAACAAATAACTGCTGACCTATTTCCGGATTTCTTCAACGCTGAGGGTGAGGAAAACAACTTTGATACCCGCAGCGACAATAGAGGTCCGGAACCCCAGGGCATCAGAGTGGTTGAGTTATTCGGTCGCACCTTTGCCTTCATCGGTTTTGAGCAGATTGGTGGCTTCATAGTCTATGACGTTACCGATCCTGAAAATGCATTCTTTGTCAATTACATCAACAACCGCGACTTCCTAGGAGATCCTGAGGCTGGTACAGCAGGGGATCTTGGTCCTGAAGGATTGCTTTTCATCTCAGCAGAGGATAGTCCTAACGACACACCGATGCTAGTTCTTAACAATGAGGTCAGTGGCACAACTACTGTCTACTCAATCGAACAAGTACCAGAACCAAGTTCTCTATTGGGTCTGTTACAGGTTATTGCTTTAGGGTGTATCGCTTGGAAGGGAAAGCTTTCAACAACATGTAAAGAGACTAGCCTTTAAAGGCAAGTAAGACTGGGGGAATAATATCTCCTCCAGTTTAATCACTGACTATGCAGGTAAATCGTTAATTGTTAATTGTTAATTGTTAATCGTTAATTGTCTATGTAATTATTTAGGTGTAGGGGTTGACAAACTCTGTAACGTGTAAATTTGGCAGCAAAAATCAGCAGATTTGGATTGTTTAATACAGTTTGAGTCAGGCCGCTGGCAAAATGCTCAAAAGAGCTTCTAAAGCCACCCCAAAACCTGAATAATTACATTGTAAATTTTAAATTTTAAATTTAAAATACACACCACAGCCTTTACTCTAATCAACTTAATCTAAATTTAATCTAAGTTTTATCGAAATTTAATCTAATCAATGTAATAAAACTGTTTTAATTTGGTATTAATCCATCTGCCCATTACTCCCTAAAATAATTTATGATTGAGGGTAAAAAATTAATTAATTGGGTTATGAATTTGGTCAAGGCCAAGGAATCTGGGGATTAGCGGCCAACTCGCTAGCCACTGCTGCTGCGCCGTATTGATTCAGATGACTCGGATCAGCAAAATACTGATTTTGGTTTAGCCACTGCCTCCCCATATCGATAAAGATAAATCCTTGATCAGTTTGTTTGAGCATCCACTGTTGCAATTTCTGTTCACGACTCAGACGCACTGGATCTAAATAGTCTTTGGTAAGGGGTAAGTTAACCACCACTAAGGGAATATTTTGTTTCTTCAAAAAGCTTTTAATAGCATTGACAGCAGTAGTCTGCTTACCGGCAAAACTGAAGGGCTGATAATCGGCATCATATCTCCCTGACACTCGTGGATGGCTCCGATAGTAAATTTTTGGGTTAAAGGTGCCATTCATAGGGAGAAAACCATTAGCATTGATGGCAAAAGTACTATAGCCAGTGTTGGCGGGAGTTGACTGTTTTGAAACCAGTTGCAGGTTGCAGGTTGCAGGGTCTAGGTTGCAGGGTCTAGGTTGCGGATTTGAAGTTAAGGTCGCTGTTGCCCAAAGTCTAGTTTCCGGTGCCCATTTTTGATAAATTTTACTAGTAACACTGGAAATAGTAGACTCAGAAATAGCTTGGCAAGTATTGGCTGATTCCTTTTGACTTTTAGGAAGTGTGGGGCGATCGCCTGCCAACAAACGTTTATATCCCTCAGAGGCGACAAGGGATTGATAGGTGCGGTCTACTCGTCCACTATTGAAGGCACGCACCCCATCAGCCCAGATCACTAACCGTGGCAATTGTTCTGGAGTCAGGAGCTGACGGAGTTGGAAGTCAACAAATTGAGCTGTGGCACCATTGACCCCAAAATTGAAAACCTTTAGCTCTCCTTTGCCTAATATCCCTAAGGATTTTTGGAGTTGCTGAGGATCAAGCCCTTGCAATGCCCGGGAACTACCTACAATGAGAATGTCAGGCCTACCAACGGCAGCAATATAGGATAGATAAAGCCGCAGCTGCTGATCAAATATTTCGTTATCAAAACTAGAGAAGGGCAAGGATGACGTGGTTGCTACTGCTTCTAGGTAAGCTAACTCTAGGTTCTTGATATATTCAGCAATTTTTTTTTGAGCAAAAATCCGTTTAGGACTGTCTGCTGGGATAGCTTGCAAATCCTCAATGGCTTGAATCCACTCATTGATCACAAAATTCCAATCTTCTGTTGATCGAGCCAATTGTGCCATACCAGTTGCTCTTCGTTCTTTTTTCATACCCTTGGTAATCGGATCAATAGAAGAGCAGGCTGGGGGAGAAACCTGATCGACTACTTGATTGCCAGGGGATACTGCTAGTGAGGGGAGTAGTGTGTTTCCTGCATGGTAGAGTGGCGTAGTCTTCCAAAAGCCAGCGGCAAGTAGAAGTGATACTATGGTAGCGCTACTGTAGAGTCTAAACCAGAATTTCGGCATAGTTTCGCTCTTGGTACCCTCAACTTACTTCAATCAGTTCAAACAGAACTATGTTGACACTCCACCTTCTGAGAAGGAAAAGGATTATTAGTGAGAGCGAGTCCAATATTATCTAGTTTAACACAACTTTGATACCAATGTATTAACAGAGTTTGCTCAGTTCATTCTATCTATAATTATCTATAATTAGGATAAGGAGGTTTAGTTAAACCGTTCTGCTTCAGCCAATTCGTAGTAAGACAGTTTTTAGGTTTCACCACATAGTTGAATTAAAACAGTTCTGTCTCTAGGTCCATCTAATTCAACGAATAAAACCGATTGCCAGGTGCCCAAAGCTAATTTGCCATCAATAATAGGAATATATTCGCTGTTGTTTAGCATCATTGCCATTAGGTGAGAGTGGGCATTGATCGGCTCATCAGGAGGTACAATCCTTAAGTGCAGGTCATTATGGAGATATTTACCATCTTTAGGGGCTAGCTTGTTTAGATGGACTTTGATATCTTCGAGTAATCGTTCTTCATATTCATTAATTGCTAACGCAGTAGTTGTATGTCTGGAAAAGACTAAAGCATGACCGTTTTTAACCCCAGTAACCTCTAGTAATTTGCTGATGTAATCGGTGATATTGTAGATGGCGATAGGTTCGTGGGTTTTAAGTTCGATTATTTCACTCTTGACCAGCATGACTGCACACCAATAAACTAATAACGTTGACAAGTAAACTAAAATTCCAGAAATTTTGAAGATGAAAGAGCAACTGCTCCGTTGGCTTAACCAAGTTTTAATGTTCGATGTTTTTCTAGTCTTATTGAGCTTTTTTTGGTTTGCGATCGCATTGGTTGGTCGTTCGGTTGGTATTCCCTTAGGACTGGAACTATGGTACAGCCTTTGGGAACCAGTATTTACTCCCGCCATTGGCGTGCTGATGGCTGGAGCCATAGTTAGTGGACTAATTAACCAGATTTCTAAGCGTTTGACGTCGAATTGAGTGAATAAGTGCGTCAGTACGTCAGTCCTGAGTAATGAATATAGGAAGTAACTGGTCTATAGCATTTTTGGTATGGGTAGAACATATGGATAAAGCATGGATACTGATTCGTAAGCATATGCGCTACGCGCACGCTACGGGAAAAGCAGTCAGCTGACTGCTGATAGCTGATGGCTGATAGCTGATGGCTAATAGCTGAATGCTTACACTGATTCATTCTTAATCCTTAATGCTTCATGGTTTATGCTGAATCCTTGATACTTCATTTCATACTTTTTATAGGCAAGAGCCATGTTGCGTAAAGCTTTGTTGGTCTTAACCATGATTGTCATAGTCGGTTTGGCAAACCCGAGCACTGCCCAAACCGCTGAGTACCCCAGTCTTTGGGATAAATTAGCAGAACTAAAGTCTCATGAGTTTGTGGATTTAACCCATACCTTTCATCCCCAGATTCCCCACTGGCCAGGCTTTGATCCTGAAACACGCACCACAACCTACTACTACGATGAGATGATTGGCACCAAGGGGTCTGGATTTTGGGCACAGCGCTATAATATTCCTGGTCAGTGGGGTACCCATGTTGATCCGCCAGCTCATTTCGTCAGGGGTAAACGGTTTCAGGATGAAATCCCGGTCACTGAAATGGTGCTACCCCTGGTGGTAATCGATGTCAGCGACAAGGTCAGTCACAACCCCGACTATCAAATTACCCTGGAAGATGTACAAGCTTGGGAACAGAAATATGGTTTGGTGCCAGAAGGGGCATTTGTAGCAATGCGTACGGATTGGTCTAAGGCTTGGCCAAGTATGACCAAAATGCGTAATGCTGACGCTAATGGTATTGCCCATTATCCTGGCTGGAGTGCTGAAGTACTGAAATATCTTTACGAAGAACGCTACATTACTGCTTCCGGTCATGAACCAACTGATACTGACCCTGGAATTGCCACTAGCCAAGGGGACTATTCCCTAGAAAACTATATTCTCAGCCAAGACAAGTATCAGATTGAGTTGCTGACTAACTTGAATCAGGTGCCGGAGTATGGTGCGATCGCAATAGTAACGTTTCCTAAGCCCCTGAAAGGTTCTGGTTTTCCAGCAAGGGTGTTCGCAATTATTCCCTAGTGCTGGAATTTACTGCTGCTGTTTAGTGCTGCAGTTT
Source organism: Moorena producens 3L (assembly GCF_000211815.1). GTDB lineage: Bacteria > Cyanobacteriota > Cyanobacteriia > Cyanobacteriales > Coleofasciculaceae > Moorena > Moorena producens. The sequence continues at coordinate 59,224 of NZ_GL890873.1, read as the reverse complement.
AAGTTAGCGATCGCATTGATCGATTCATGATTATCTCTAGCAGTAATAAATCACAAATCAATCGAATGGGTATATAGAGCTTAGCGCTATATATATTTAGGAACCTTTTGGAGATTCAGTTAGCTTCATCCGCGCTTATGCCCCACGTCAGCACCGTTCGCGTAGCGGCGACCTAGGATCAAGGTCGGCGTGGTTAGAAGTTACTGTAAGAATAGTGGTTAGAAGTTACCGTAAGGATAGGGTCGCCTTTCTAGTTGGCAGGCTATGCAGAAAAGGGTCAAAATTTATTGATTAAGGCCTCAGACTAAGCCTTTATTCTAAGGTTTCTTCTGAGGCCTTAATCAATGGAGGTGCGCTTTCCGTCGCCTACGGCGAACGGAAAGCGAACGGCTAATTTAATTCGCCAGGGGTCGCACCTAAATTTAACGACTGTGGGCGATAATTCTTGGCTCTTCGGTCTCAGGTTATAACAGTGGTGGATATAAACTCATTCAAGTCTGAATTTAGGATGTTTTTAAGCTCAAGAAAATTATCCTCTCTGGTTTCCGTGAACAAGAAACCAAAGACAGGGTACTCTTTGTAATCAGTTTTTCTTAGTTCTATTGGTTTTTCAAAATTTGAAACTAGCTGATCATAATCAAATGAGTTAATACTATCTACATCTATACCAGTGGAGTTATCTAAGATTACAATACTAAAAATTTTTCCTTCTTTTCCTTTAATAATCTCATTACAATCTGGTTTTTTTTGTAAGTAATAGTATAGGTAAGGATTAAATCCATAGGCAAAGAAAGACATATCTGGGGTAGTACACCAACCCCCAAACCGCATCGGATTGACTTCGATCGGTAATAAATTACCTTGATTGTCTCGTCTAAGCTCAATATGTACTGGAAAATTTTTTACTCCAGCAAATTTACCAATTTTATCTAAAAAATCGGTAAATTCTTCAAGATTACTTTCGATGATTGCTTTTGAAGAAATATAAAGCCGATCACTAACATCAGCATCTGAGGAAAATATGTGTTTAAGGATATTTAGAATAACCGGCTCACCAGTTGAATTATAATAGGCATCAACAGCGAATTCTTCACCAGTAATATATTGTTCAATTATAAATGAACTAGTGTCCAATACCTCCTTAGGGTATAAATCTTTCATTGGAGCAGTGTCTGCAATTATTGAATCAATGGTTTTAAACCACTGCTCCTGACTTGAAATCTGATAAACTCCCATGCTAAAAAAACCAACCTTTGGCTTGATGATACATGGGAGTGGAATTTCCTTAACCTGAATCTTTTTTAAATCGTCGGTGCGAACCTCTTTGAAGTAGAAGTTTGGATCTATTGTTTGGATTAGTTCTCGAAATTTAACCTTATTTTTAAATAACTGTATTTTTCGAGGAAGATTGCTAAAAGCTAAATATTTCGATATCCAACCAATCGCATTTTCAGATGTGGTATATATGATCGGATTATCTAACTCTCGAACCATTTCAATGGCTCGCTCTTCACTAATTAGGTTTGTCCCACTATAAAGCCCTAACTTCTTGGCTATATCTGTACCTACTACAGGGATACCATTGTCTTTGACAGTTCTTTTTAAAAATTCAGAGACATATGGCTTGTCTACAAAAAACATTTTATTCTCTCCGTAGTTAAATCTCAAGTGCATAACTGGAGGTTTCACCGGCACGCCCTTGCCCAAAATTTGAGGATGGCGAGAGGTTTCTCGGACCGTCTGCTCCAAACAGCTGTTAGACAACTGGCTAACATCGGAAGGATATCACGACTTTGCTAATTTCTTGCTCAACTTGATTACTGGACTTCAGGGTAATGGCATTTTCCAGCAACGCTCCAGAATTATACTATAAGTCAAGACAAGTATCAGATCGAGTTGCTGACTAACTTGAATCAGGTGCCGGAGTATGGTGCGATCGCAATAGTAACCTTTCCTAAGCCCCTGAAAGGTTCTGGTTTTCCAGCAAGGGTGTTCGCAATTATTCCCTAGTAAGGCAAGAGGCAAGAGGCAAGAGGCAAGAGGCAAGAAATTATAGAGGAATTTTTGGTAGCGATGCAGCGCGTTCATGCGGGGGTTTCCCCCACTCGCGCTTTGCATCAAGACAAGGTCAAAAACTCTAAGCCTTGTTTCCAATTCATTTGGAAATACTATATAGGGCTTAGCGGTATATATATTTAGGAACCTTTTGGAGATTCAGTCAGTCTAATAATCCTAATGGAAGAGGTTATCTCTCAAGAGACAGATCTAACCTAAGAGCAGTAGATCGATTGCTACATTTAGAGGACAAAAAGATGAAAGGGATTTTCGGTGCTCTACTACCAGGACTGATCACAACCGGTTTTGTAGGCGCAACACTACTACCCGCTGCACCGGCAGCTGCTGATGATTTATTAAGAGATATCGGTATTGGTGCGGCTGCTGGTGCAGTAATTGGAGAATTAACTGACAACGGCTCACTGATCGGTAATACTGCCAATGGCGCTGCCGCTGGTGCTGCTGTCAGTGCTAGTAAGCGGGATAGAACTAGAGCTCAGCGTAACAGTGCTGGGAGTCTAGTTCAAGATGTCGGGTTTGGTGCTGCTGCTAGTGTTGTCACTGGCGTAATCATTGACAATGGCTCAGTAGTAGATAATGCGGTTAAAGGTGCTGCTACTGGTCTAAGCATTAACCTACTAGACCGTTAAGACTTTTAAGTAGCCCATACTTTAGGATTCTTTAATCGTCGCTAACCCATGTTGATGGGTAATCTATCGACTTAGGTCTAAGCTAATGCTTAGTTAGCGTTGCCTAGGATAAATGCTGATCTTATTTATGCAGCATTTATCCTGTTGCCCTAGCCCAAAGGAAACACCAATGCGATCGCATTGGCCTGCTACCGATTAGGATTCACTATCACCACTATCGAAACCAAATCCCCCACCTCCAGGGGTCTCAATCACAAACACATCACCTGTATTCATTTCCACCACCGCAGTATTACCCAACTCCTCAACGGTTCCATCCTTCCGTTCCACATAATTTTTTCCCAAAGCACCCGCTTCACCACCATTTAACCCAAAAGGCTTCACCACTCGACGTCCAGATAGAATGCCTGCGGTCATAGGTTCTAGGAAACGAATCTGGCGAATTACGCCATTACCCCCACAATGAACGCCCTTACCGCCACTATCAGGGCGAATCCCAAACCTTTCCAAAAGTACTGGAAATCGCCATTCCAACACTTCTGGGTCAGTTAAGCGAGAATTGGTCATGTGAGTATGTACCGCATCTGTTCCATCAAAATCAACCCCTGCCCCAGAGCCTCCACAAATAGTTTCATAGTATTGATAGCGCTCATTGCCAAAGGTAAAATTATTCATAGTACCCTGAGAAGCCGCCATCACTCCTAAAGCACCATAGAGGGCATCGGTTATTGCTTGGGATGTTTCCACATTCCCCGCTACCACTGCTGCTGGATAACGGGGATTGAGCATAGAACCTTCCGGAATAATCACCTCCAAAGGCTTCAGACAACCAGCATTCAGGGGAATATCATCATCCACTAGGGTGCGGAAAACGTATAGCACTGCTGCTTTGCATACCGCTGACGGTGCATTAAAATTACTATCTAACTGAGCAGACGTACCCGTAAAATCAATTTTGGCACTACGGTTGTCCCGGTCAATAGTAATCGTGACCTGAATCTTAGCACCCCCATCTAACTGATAGCTGAAACTGCCATCTGTCAGCACATCAATCACTCGGCGCACCGACTCCTCAGCATTATCTTGGACATAACCCATATAGGCTTGCACTGTCTCTAATCCATAGTGGGCTACCATCTGCCGTAACTCTTGGACACCCTTTTCATTGGCAGCAATCTGTGCCTGTAAATCAGCTATATTCTGAGTCAGATTCCGGACTGGGTATTGACCCCCTAACAGAAGTTGGGTTATTTCATTTTCTCGGAATTTACCATTCTCAACCAGCAGGAAATTATCAATTAATACCCCTTCTTCCTTCACGCTCGTACTATTAGGAGGCATGGAACCGGGAGTGATACCACCGATGTCAGCATGGTGTCCTCGGGAAGCGACAAAGAATAGAGGGGAGAGGGGAGAAGGTTCCTTTAGCCCTAGGGAAGAGTTGAGGAAAACTGGGGTAACAAGGGTGACATCTGGGAGATGAGTGCCACCGTTATAGGGATTGTTGAGAATATAGACATCTCCAGGTTTGAGAGTATCACCATGGGCATCAATCAAGCTGCGGACACTTTCACTCATTGACCCCAAATGCACTGGAATATGGGGCGCATTGGCCACCAATTGCCCTTGTTGGTCGAAAATCGCACAGGAAAAGTCTAGCCGTTCCTTGATATTGACTGAATAACTGGTATTTTGGAGAGTTGTCCCCATTTGCTCTGCTATGGAACGGAATAGATTGTTAAAGATTTCCAGCATGACAGGGTCAGGATGGGGTGAAGCTTCGACGGTATTTGCTTGCAGGTTATCTATAGTGCTATTTGTCAACATTTCCAGGTTATCTTCCTGCTCCCCCAAACCAGATTTAACTAAAATCAAATGATTCCGTTCAGTCACCTCTGCTTTCCAACCAGGCTCAATCACATTGGTTCCGGTTGCCTCAATAATTAATGCCGGACCAAACACCGAATCCCCTGGCTGCCAATCCTCTCGCCTAAACACAGGGGTATCCCACCACCGATTAGCCGTATACATCTGCACTGTGGCAACGGGAGCACACATTTCCCCACTCTGACGAGACCGTATGGGTTCTGTTGGGATAGCCATCCGCTGAACTAACTCTACCGACACCGCTTCGACCATCAACTTTTTCCCTGGCACGATAAATCCATAGCGCTGTTGATGCAATCCCTCAAACTCTTCCGTGATCTGATCAATCCCACCAAACCCAACAACCAAGGCTGAATCGGTGCCTTCATAGCGCAAATGGACTCGCCGAATGACTTCAACCTCATTACTATTCCGATCCTGGGTATGGTTGTGGTTCAACTCTTCTATTCCCTGAGCCACCAACTTGGCCAAAATTCCCTCTAACTCCAACCCCTCTACTAACTCAGCTTCAACTGACTGTTCTTTCAATACCCTGATATCGGCTAAACCCATGCCATAAGCGGACAATACTCCAGCAAAGGGATGAATGAACACTCGCTTGATCCCTAAGGCTTCGGCAATTAAACACCCATGCTGGCCACCAGCACCCCCAAAGCAACATAGGGTATACTCGGAAACGTCATAGCCCCGTTGTAGAGAAATCTGTTTAATGGCATTGGCCATCTTCTCGACTGCGATCGCTAAAAATCCTGCTGCTACTTCCTCTGGTTTGCGGTTATCCCCAATCTCTTCTACCAATCCTTCAAACCTCTGGCTGACCACCTCAGCATCCAACGGCAAGTTACCATCCGCTCCAAACACCTTGGGAAAAAATCCTGGCTGCAACTTCCCTACCATCACATTGCAATCGGTCACCGTCAACGGACCCCCCTTACCGTAGGAAGCAGGACCTGGATTTGCCCCAGCCGACTCTGGTCCTACCCGATAACGGGCACCATCAAACTGGACAATGGAGCCACCACCGGCAGCTACTGTATTAATTGCCATCATTGGCGTGCGCAGCCGCACCCCAGCAATCTTAGTTTCAAAGGTACGCTCATATTCCCCGTTGTAATGGGCCACATCTGTAGAGGTGCCACCCATATCAAAGGTAATGATCTTTTCAAAACCAGCAATTCGACTAGTCTGTACTGCTCCGACAATACCCCCAGCAGGTCCTGATAAAATACTATCCTTCCCTTGAAACTGTTGCGCGTCCGCCAGTCCTCCGTTTGACTGCATGAACATCAATAGTCCAGAAGTTTTTCCCTGTAAGCCTTCAGACCGGGTAGCTTCAAGGTTATTTTCCAAACCTTCATTGGTCAAGCCGCCAAGCTGCAACTGTTGTTCTACCTGATCTACATAGCGACGCAGAATCGGTGATAAATAAGCATCAACCACTGTGGTATCCCCCCGACTGACTAATTTCATCAAAGGGGTGACTTGATGAGATACTGATATTTGGGTAAAACCAATCTCTAATGCGATAGTGGCTATCTCTTGTTCATGAGTGGGATAGCGATAGCCGTGCATCAAGACAATGGCGCAGCTACGAATACCTTCATCATAAGCAGCTTGCAAGGATTGGCGGGTTTCAAGCAGATTGATGGGGATTAGCTCTTCACCCAGGGCACTGTACCGTTCTTCTATCTCAATCACCCGTTCATAGAGCATTTCAGGGAGCACAATTTCACGGGCAAAGATATTGGGGCGATTTTGATAACCAATGCGCAAGGCATCTTGGAAGCCCTTGGTAATCACTAGGACAGTGCGATCGCCTTTCCGTTCCAATAAGGCATTGGTGGCTACTGTCGTTCCCATCTTGATCGCTTCAATGGCATCACTTGGTATCGGCCTATCAACAGGAATATCTAAAATCTCTCGAATTCCCTGTACTCCAGCATCTTGGTACCGTTCAGGATTTTCCGAAAGCAGCTTATGAATTATCAACTGCCCATCCGGGCGTTTTGCCACAATGTCCGTAAAGGTACCACCTCGATCAATCCAGAATTGCCAGGGTCCAGTGGAAGTAGTAGTCATATTTGCCCGATTTTTAATACAACACTAAAGAGATGGGGAAGATGGCGGAGAATTTCCCAATAGTTTCCTGTCTCCATCAGCAACGTCCCAGCAAACTATATTTTCCCTTAAGACAGAGTAACTTAGCATTCCAGAGCCACCAAGCCGAGGTATCACCCGATCGGGGAGTGGTCATTCAATGGGAGCCAGGAATTATTTCTGAGATTGAGCAAACATAGCCCAAGTTGACTCTACAAGTTGACTCCAATTTAGACTAAAATTAGCGGCGTTGCTGAATCAACGAATGAATAGAAGTAGGGTGGGCATCCTGCCCGCCCGAAAAAATAAGGAATGGGCATCTAGCCCATTCCACAAAACTCTTAAAATTATTCCATTATTAAGCAACGCCCTAAAATAAGCCATTCAGAGCAGACGATATTTCATTTGATAATTCTTGTGCTGATTTAATTAGACGAACACGATTTTCCGGATGTTGATATCCTTGTTTTTTAATATTTGCGTATGTATTCATTATACTTCCTTTGGCATTATTGATATCCCTTTCAGCCATATTAAATAACGTCGCATTCCACTCTGCATCTCCAATTTTAGGTAGTAGCAGGTAGAGAGTCCAATCATTGGGGGGTGATTCACAGCCATAGGGATAGTCTCCAATCAGGATGTAGCCGGACTTAAGTGCAGCATTATAGGTGAATCCATTGGCATTGTCTTCAGTAGCCAATTTTATCATATCTTTTTTACTGACTCCGGACTGTAGCCTACCCCACTCGACATTACATTCGTTGAATCCAAATTCCATCTTTTTATATAATTCAAGGATAATTCCAGGAATTTTATTTTGATCTGACAGGGAATTGTTGTCATCATTTATCCTAAAAAAAATATAATCTAAAGATTTGAAAAATTTACCATTACTTTGGTCGGGAGCACCTGCTAACTCTAGGTTGTTCCTTGGATTATCTAAAAATTGATTTGCCATCGCGGGTTGTATAACGATAGCGAACATCAACACCTGTGTAATTATAAAAACCTGAAAGCTTATCAGTAGTATTTTTTTCACAAAGTTATCCTTATTAAATAATTGGACGTTCTTGCTGGGGCGCAACAGGCAAGCTGAAATCCTTATTGGCTAATAATTTCAGCCATAATTTACAAAAAGATACATGCTGTTTTGGGATGACATTGGACTATGTTATAAGGGTTTGAGCTTCCAGAAAATGAAAGGAAGGTCAATTTGGGTCTGTATCTTACCTAAGATCTTTGATCTCAAAGCCTTATATAGTAAGTTTTTCAAGGCTCATGTCACCCCATCAGCGTTTTTGCTTCCAGCTATTATCTTCTTAATTTTATGGGAGAGGCAGAACAAAATTATCAAATTACCCCAAAATCAAAAATCTAAATTCCTATTTTTATAGACTAGAGCACGTGATTTAGATTTAACAGTACCTTTTAGGATACCTTTTAGGGTACCTTTTAGGGTACCTTTAGCTGAAATCATTACTGGGTAGTCGTTTTAGCCCATAAGTTCCAAAAATCTACATGCTGTTTTGGGTGCGACCTTACACGTAGTTATAAGGGTTTAAGCTTCCATAAAAGGAATTGAGGGTTAATTTCCGACTGTATCTTCCCTGAGCTCATTGGCATCAAAGCCTTATCTACTAAGCTTTTTAGGGCTCATGTCACCCCCTCAGGTTTTTACCCAGATTTTAAAAGGTACCCATAAGGGTACTATCCAACCCGAGTCAGATTCAATATGATTTGAATAGTTGAATTAACTCTAGTGAGGAAAAAATGACTAAACTACACACCTCTGAAAACTTGACAATAGAGGCGGATGAATTTTAAAAAGTATTGAAAGATATGGAAACCCATTCTATATCAACAATTAAAGGCGAGACTACAAGTCCTCTTCCACGGTACATATCCGTATATTTAGTAGAACCCGAAATACCACAAGCTATCCCGAACGATTTTCAGGACAACCTTAAAAGTTCTTACCAACAAGACGTGCTTTCATGGAATGATACCCGTCAAAATGAACTAACCATGGTCACCGATCAGAAATTAAATAACAATATTAGTGATTCTGATTGGACTCAGACATTAAAAACTATGGAAGAAACTGATATCGCTAATGGGACAGCACGGATACAAACTTCATACGCTCAGATTCGTGAACAGGGTAATAAACATCCGGAACAACGTTCAAGTGGGAGCATCCCAATTTGGCACGTTAGCTCTTTTTAGGGGGCTGAAACCCTTGAAATATCGTTGCTTTGGGTAATATTGTTTCCAAAATGGGATGCTCCCGTTCAAGTTTGATTAAATTTGCCCAAACACTATCTAATTTCCAATCAACGATATTGAATTACATGGTGGATTTTATGCGAACAATAGCCCTTAAGATATTTGAGTGGGCTTCAAAAGCTTTTACGTTTATCAAAAATGCGGCAAACAGTGTCGTTAATTTTGTAAAAAGCTGGTTTTAACTTATTTTTCCACGGTAAACACCAGCATCCAAGGTAAACCCCTATAATTTTTTATTCCTACCTATAGTGTTAATTTAATTCAATGAACACTATATCTAGAAAATCCCTTGTTAATAAGCACAATAAGCTCTGGTTTATTGAGGACTACCCCTAGTTTATTGACAAGATGGGTTTACCCTTCACAACAATCAATAAAGGAAACTTAAAAACAATGAAACGTTTTTTGGCAATTTTTGTGCTTCTTTTGGCTTTCGCAACGGTTAACGTACAGTCAGCTAAGGCTTTATCTTTATTTGACTTAAACATTCAAAAATGTGATAAATTTGATCTTGTCTGGTATGATCGTGGTTCTGGAGCTGAGCGAGATGGTGCATTTTACAGGCCAGTCCCCACCCCTGGTTTCTTCGTTGTTGGAGATTATGGACAAGGTAACTATGGTCAGCCTAATGGTGATGTATTGTGTTTCAACCCATTAAAAAAAAGCGCATTAGCTAATCCTATAGACTTTGCGCTAATATGGAAAGATACAGGGAGTGGAGCACATCGTGATGGCTCTTTTTGGCGACCAATTCCACCACAAGGTTATAGTTGTATTGGAGATGTTGTTCAAGAAGGTTATGCAAAGCCATACCGTCCTGATTACAAATGTCTACATAATGATTTAATATCACCATGGTCTCCTGAACAGACATCATTTGTTTGGAATGATCGTGGCTCTGGGGCAGATGCGGATGTATCTGTTTACTCTGTTCCCTTTAGTAAGGTTATACACGTTCAGGGTAACTATTCTCCCCCACATGGGCCAATCTATGATCTTAATTTAAACAGCTTCTGATTTATATAGCGGTTTTTCTCCTAATGAGGTACACATAATTTTTTACCTCTTCCCTCTTCTGACTTTACTGGTTACTGCTCCTTAAAAAATGTACCTCACCTAATTAAAAACCGCTATAAATTTTTACTTAGGAAGAAAACGAAGGACAGCAGATCCAATCGAAAAAAAAAGCGATCGCCCCTTTATAGGCGATCGCTTTTTTACTATTTAGTTGGTTGAAACTATTGTGGCTCTACCGTACTTGTTTCGAAAATAAAGCTGGAAGCGTGTATTCAAGGGGTTTTCAGCATTTTTAATCTCAATCGCTACCATTTCGCTATTCAGCAACGCCAAATAAATTAGTTACCCTATGGCAATCCAAAACCTGCCCTCTTAGTCGCCATATCGGTTTCATTATGATCAACTATAGATGATAATATGGATATACGGCGGTTTGCATAACTATCAGGTACACAGGATTGTTTTCCGACTTCCGACTTCCGACTTCCGACTTCTGACTTACCTGTTCCCTATTCCCTGTTCCCTGTTCCCTAAAATCCATAAATTTGTACCTAACTAAATGGCAAACCGCTGTAATTATCGACAATAGATGCATCGCTAGTTACTGTTGCAATCAATCTTATGTGTAAATCTAATTTAAACACGCGATTGCCATTACAATTATTATGCAAATAGAAGACTATTTCAACTTTCTGGCTCCTGATGACATTCGGATTAAAGGTCATCGAATTGGCATTGAAACAGTATTGTATGAGTATCTCTTTAAAGAGCGTACTGCTGAAGAAATTGCCAAAATTTACTCAACTCTCACCTTAGAAGAGGTCTATGCCACAATCCTATATTATCTACAGAACAAAGACACAGTCAGTAAATACATTGCTGACTGGCTAGATTGGGGACATCAACAGCGTAAAGCTCAAGCCTTGAATCCTCATCCGGCAGTGGCTCGACTCCGGAAAATCAAAGCAGAAAGACAAGCCCAGTTGAAAGCCAATTGAAAAGTTAATTATAATTGCACAATGTTCTTATGATCAGGAATATCAAGACCAAATTATGTAAGCATTCAGCGTTCAGCCTTCAGTGGTCAGTAGTAAGCGGTCAGCTTATTTTATTCAAAAGCACATCAAGTAGGGTTCATATAGCGCATCAACTGATGACTGATGACTGATAGCTGATAGCTGATAGCTGATAGCTGATAGCTGATAGCTGATAACTGATAGCTAACCAAATTATTCACTTGCCGATGACTTGAATTAATGAATTATTATAACTAGAAGTCTCAACAATACATTGCTGTTTGTTTGTATTATAATGCTCCTCATCGTAAGCATTCAGCCGTCAGCTATCAGCTATAAGCTTAAGCGGATCACAGGCTAGAAGCCTGTGCCACGGTACTTGAGGTGCTAGCAGGCGCTTTAACTGTACGGGGTCGGATCAGTAAAACGAGCAGGGATTTTCAACCAGCCGTTCCAGCACCTTAAACTTGTTTACTACCTCCCGTTGATTAGCTGACGGCTGACGGCTGATAGCTGAATGCTTACTCCTCAACAAGCCTAAGACTGAGAAGACTAGACTCGTGAAAGCAAAAGCCAAACCCAAGAAACTACTAGGTTTTTTATATACTTGCTTATTCCTTGGTTTAGGAATACTCCCCACAGTAGTCAAACCAAAGCCAGCCCTTAGTGCAGAATACATTTACTTTAACTATGGTCCGTTAAAATTGTCCCTTTCCCGGGAATCTCTGGAAATTTTCGCCAATGAGGGCAGAATTACTAAGGAATTTGAGTTCTACGCCCAAATGCTGAACCCAGAAGCCTTGGAACAGTTGCGGATGCTACTCCAAAAGCGGATTAAAATCAGTCCTGTGGCCATCTCCCGCTTAGGTAAATCCCCCATGGGAGAAGCCTTTCTGGAAGGTTTGGGAAAGATGATCAAAACCCACCCTGGTCGCAATGGTTTACATAGTCTTCGGGGGGCGCTGGTTTTGGCAGCAGCTGACTCCGAAGGTCTAACTCTAATGAATATAGTGCGCCAGTTTCCCACCGAGGGGATGTTGATTGATACTGACTATATCTTTGATGTCCGAAAAGAGCTAGCTACCCTATTTCGATATCGAGATGCAGCGGTGAATGCGATCGCAAACCAAGCCACCCGAGAAGCCGCTGCTGAGAATACCGTTGATGTCTCCCAGTTAACAGACTTACAACAACCAGGTCCTTATCAATTCACAGACCAAGTCATCACCCTTTCCGGTCGCCGCCGTCAATCCCCTCTAGGGTTATCCGGAGAAACCAAGTTTGAGGTTGCTTTGTACTTACCCAAAGGCAATCCAAAACCAGCCCCCTTAGTAGTCATGTCCCATGGCTTTGCCTCAGATCGCAACCATTTCACCTATTTAGCAGAACACTTAGCATCCCATGGCATTGCTGTAGCCGTTCCTGAACACGTCGGGAGTAATGTTGAATACTCTCAAGCTGTACTACAGGGACTAGCGAATGGAATCAATCCGGTAGAGTTTATTGAACGACCCTTAGATATTAGATATGTGCTCGATGAGCTGGAAGACCTCTCTAAATCTGACCCTAATTTTGCTAATAAGCTGAATCTGGAACAGGTTGGTGTGATTGGTCATTCCTTCGGGGGTTACACAGCGTTAGCCGTAGCAGGTGCAGAAATTAATGATTTAAGACTGCGCCAAGTGTGTCCTGATCAAGACCCAACCTTCAATCTCTCTGTACTGCTCCAATGCCTTGCCAATCGCTTACCCCCGTTTAATTATGACTTGCAGGATCCACGGGTCAAAGCTGTAATCGCTGTTAATCCTATTACCAGCACAGCCCTTGGTCCAGCTAGCTTGGGTAACATTCAAGTGCCAGTCATGATTATGGCAGGTAGCCACGACATCGTAGCACCAACTGTCCCAGAACAGATTCACCCCTTCATTTGGCTCAATACCCCAGAAAAATATCTGGCAATGATTGTTGATGGCAACCACTTCTCCACTAGTGGTGCATCCGGCGACGATTTTGCCCTGTTTCCTAAAGAATTACTTGGTTCCAATCCTCAGGTCGGACTTTCTTACCTAAAAGCCTTAAGCTTAGCTTTTGTTAATACTCATATTCGGGATTTGCCAAACTATCGACCTTACCTCAGTGTTAGCTATGCCAAATTCCTCTCTGAGAATTCCCTAGAGCTACATTTAGTCAAGTCTTTAACGCCAGAACAACTAGAGGAATCCTTTGGTAGTGAACCTCCCCAAAGTATCATACCACAAATCGCAATTGAGCCAATACCGAAGCGTTCAGAAACGGTTTTAGACCAAATTAAACGAACTGGTACCATCAAAGTTGGTATTAGAAAAGATGCTGCTCCCTTTGGCTACATTGATACCAACGGAGATTGGAAAGGGTATTGCTTTGAGCTACTAAATTCCTTAAAAGACAAGGTTGCCGAAGAACTCAATAAACCTATAGAACTAAAAGTTGTTGCCATTCAATCAACCTTGGAAAATCGCTTTGCTATTGTCCGAGACGAAACCGTACATTTGGAGTGTGGCCCTAATACTATTAGGAGTGATATTGCAGGGGTAAAATTCTCAACACCATTTTTTATTACTGGCACACACTTTTTAGTAGATTCTCAACAACCGAGAGTCTTCAATCGTTACCAAAGCCTTGACAGTTTAAAAATTGGAGTGCTTCCCAGTAGCCTCACAGAAACATTTATTGAGCAAACCTATCCTAATGCTCAGAAAATAGTTTTTCCTGGAGACATAGGTAGGTCTCAAGGAGTCAAAGCATTAGTCAATAGCGATATTGATGCCTTTGCCAGCGATGGCATTTTATTAATTGGAGAAGTCACCAGACAAGGACTTTCCTCATCCCAGTACACCTTATCTCCAGATCAACCACTGACCTGTGATTTCTATGGCATGATTCTCCCTAAGAGTGATCCGCCATGGCAACGTATTGTCAACTCCTTTATTGAAGGCGAAAAAGCTAAAGAAATTTGGGGGGGATGGTTTACAAATTTGTTTCCCTATGTCTTATTAAATCTAGAGTATTGTATTGATAAATAAGATGTAAGTCAGTCTAGGATATTCATCATTATTTTTTAGCAGTCACCATAAACGAACGTCGCCTTCCAGGTACTGAACGGGGTGCGATTTGGACAGAGTAACGTCCATAATTTGCTCTTATTTCTCCCGGTTGGATAACTGACGCATTCCACCCATGAGCAGTAAATAATTCTTCTGGTGCGTCTGTGCCAAAACGCCAATTTTTACTAATTAATCCCTTCTGAGTTTTGGAGCCTATCTGCCACGACTTTACACTTATTAAATCTGCACCCAAATAACTCCCTTTGACACTGACATCAGAAATTGTTTGCAGTAATGTATTTATCTCTTTTTTATCCATATACATCAATAAACCTTCCATCAACCAAACTGTAGGTTGATTAGATTGATATCCATGATTTTTTAATAAATGCACCCAAGGTTTTTGCAAATCTGTAGCGATGGACTGGCGATGACATTTAGATGGAATATCCTTAAGAATTGCTTCTTTGCGAGACATGATTTCTGGTAAATCAATCTCGTATATACATATTTCAGGTGGTAAGGGTAGGCGATATGCCCTAGTATCGTACCCCACCCCTAGAATTACAATTTGACGTACCTCTGGTATTACAGATATCAGAAAATCATCGAAAAATTTAGTTCGCACTGCCACAAACTGGATGCGAAGGGTATTTGATTTCGGGTCTTTACCGTCTTGTTTTTCCCAAGAATCCATCAAAGACTGTATTTCCTTAGACCCAACTAACTGAGCAGCAAAAGGATCTTCAAAAAGTCGGTCTGCCCTTTTGGATTCAATAGCACGTTTGGCCGCCATTACTACTGCGGTACGACAGACATCATTTTTGATTTCTGGTATTTTTTCGGCTTTTGCTGCCAGTTCGTTTTCCATAATTTACAATTTACTGCTTGATCATGAAATTAAGGACAACCTTGCTGAGATACTGTACCATCGGGCATAGTGGCATTACACAAATTAGCGCCAGTCAAATTAGCCCCAGTCAAATTAGCCCCCGTTAAGTTAGCCTCGGTCAAATTAGCCTCGGTCAAATTAGCCCCACTTAGATTAGCATTTTGTAAGTCAGCATAGCTTAATTTGGTTCTATACAAATAGGTATTACTTAAATCAGAGCTAGCCATGCTCGCACCGGTTAAATCCCCCAAACTTAATGTGGCTCCTTTTAAATTAGCCTCATATAAGATTACCACAGGAGCAAAAACCTTATCTAATTTAGCATTTTCCAATGTAGCCGATGTTAAATCAGCATCAAATAAACGAGCAGCTACTAAATTAGCATTTGTCAGGATGGCTCGTTCTAAATTAGCGAGAGTTAAATCTGCTCCCTGGAGATTGGCATTGGTCAGATCCGAACTTACTTCTTCGGTGGCCCGTCGTTGGTAAGATTGAAGTTTAGGATTCAGTAGAATACTATTTAGATAAGCCCCTGATAAATTAGCCCCTCTTAAATTAACACTTCTCCAATTACAGTTACTAAAATTACCAAAGCTCAAATCACGACCACTTAAATCACTTCCTAGATCGCAATTAGAAAAAGTGTTGGATTGGGCTTGAGCTGGCAACCCTATAAAACTGAGACATAAGAGAGAAGAAACTAGAGTTGAAGACACTAGAGTTATCGTTTTAAGCACCATAGTCATATTGAGTAGTTAGGAGTGAAGATTTAGAGCATGAATTAATACAGAGTCAAATCTAGAGCCATCCCTGTAGCAGTTGTGATAGTGTTCAGTTGGAGCAACGGATGGTTAACGGATGTAACCAATGGAAGTATGGAAAAATCTAGAAGTATCGCAAGATGGTGAAGAGGCTACCCATAGTAGCATGGATTTCTTTCACCTTTGACTTCGGATTGCTATAATAGTATATAGTATTTTGCTGTGAGATGTGACAGTAGGATTGCTCGGAACGTCGAAGCACGGAATAAGGCACCAGTAGAGTTTTTGAGCTAAACTGTTGTACACTCGTCAACAGTAATAGACCATGAATCCAACTCGCCAACTAATCCCAAACATTTTCAAATGGATAGTAGCCTCTGTGCTAATCCTGAGTCTCTTTGGATGTGCCGCCCTTCTAGACCAGTTAGGAATCGGGAATTACACTGTCAAACGGGTATCTGACGGGGATACCATTCTCGTCGCTGACAGGTTTGGCAAGGATGTCAAAGTTCGGTTTGCCTGTATCGACGCTCCAGAAATTGCCCATTCCAAAAAAGAGAAGCAAAGCCGCAAATTGGTAGACAAAAGTCAATTCAAATGGGGAAATAAAGCCAAGGAGCGACTTCAGGAACTGGTTAAACAAAGCGATAATCAGGTAGTTTTGACTGTAACTGATACTGACCGCTATGGGCGCAGCGTCAGTGAAGTACGCTTAACCGATGGCACCTTTGTCCAGGAAGTGCTAGTAAAAGAAGGACTAGCACAGGTATATCGCCCCTATCTGAAAGATTGCCCCAGTGCGGAAATGGTCGATAGTGCTGAAGCCAATGCCAAACGATATCGGCGAGGGTTGTGGCGAGACCCTAAGTTTGTTCCAGCTTGGGAATATCGTAGTTTAGCAAAAACTAAATCCTCCTCCTGAGTCGGAGAGTGTTTAGTCCTCTGAGTCTTTAGTCCTTAGAGAATGTTTGTTAAACTTTGCTTAAATCCTTGCCTAGGGTGGGTTAGGCGGCGATATCTGTCAAAGCTCACCTTTTAAGAGAGCTGTCCGCCGTAACCCACCAATATTCAAGACTATAGCTGTCTTAAGATTTACTTTATAAACCGTCTCTTAGTAGCTAGCCAATAGCCAGCCAAAAGTCTATTGGTAGTTACCACTAATGAATGAGTAATTTACTCATATAGGGTTTGTAAATCAGATGTAAACCTAAGAGGTATTTTTTTCTTATCCAATAAAACTCCGGAGCTCTTTCCCCTCTTGCCTTTTGCCTCTTGCATGCATGCCTTTTCCTGCAATTGGTGTGTTTACAACCCATATACAAACGCTATAAATGTTGCAAAATGTTAAGTAAGTGATCAAAACTAAGATTCAAAACTGATGGTACTCTTCGGATTTAAGAAAAAGCTGACCGTGCCTACTCCTGAGGAAGCCTTACCCGGACGCTCAGAACTCATGCCAGTACCCGAGCGTCACTACGTCAACGGCAATCCTCTCAAACCCCCTTATCCTGATGGATTGGAAATGGCGATGTTTGGCATGGGATGTTTTTGGGGAGCAGAACGCCGATTCTGGCAACAAGAGGGAGTGTTCACTACCGCAGTAGGTTACGCTGCTGGCATTACCCCTAACCCTACTTATCAAGAGGTCTGTACAGCCATGACCGGTCACAATGAAGTGGTGCTGGTGGTATTTGATCCAAAGGTAATCAGTTACGAAGCACTATTGAAAGTCTTCTGGGAAAGCCACAATCCCACCCAAGGCATGCGCCAA
This sequence comes from Moorena producens 3L, assembly GCF_000211815.1. GTDB lineage: Bacteria > Cyanobacteriota > Cyanobacteriia > Cyanobacteriales > Coleofasciculaceae > Moorena > Moorena producens. Next base: position 41,706 of record NZ_GL890873.1, on the reverse strand, counting down.
GGCAATGATACTGGTACTCAGTACCGTTCAGGAATTTATACCTATTCCGAAGACCAAAAGAAGCTAGCGGAAGCCTCACAAAACGCTTATCAGCAAGCTCTGAAGGTCGCCGGTTATGGTAATATTACCACAGAGATTCTAGATGCTCCTGAGTTTTATTACGCAGAGGGCTATCACCAGCAGTACCTGGCTAAAAATCCTAATGGGTATTGTGGTTTAGGTGGGACGAATGTGAATTGCCCTGCAATTTCATAAGTCATCACTTCTGTGGTTAACACTCATCAGTAATTAGTCATTTGTAAGTACCAAGAGACTTTGGTGGATTACAAATGACTAATGACTAAATGCAGCAATTCAGTTGACTAGGAAAGGGTGGGTTTTGTAACGTTTGTAACAAGGTTGTTTGTCTTGGGCTGATACATAAGCTAAACCCACCCCTACAGAGTGAGTGGAGTTTACACTAGTTCCTGGTGCGAAACTAAAGTTGCTAAACCGACATAATTACTGTCAATAGCGCTAAGTTTCTGGGAATCTTCTTAAATTGATATAACAGCTCTAAATTGCTTTAAGTACTTTCGTCCTGGGTTTTAATGATCTTCGGACCAGAGAACAGCTAGTGGGGTGCTCCGGCGCGGGGAGGGGGGAGTTGGAAAAAATCCTGTGTACCTAACTTGTGATGAGAATTGCTATATATCCTTTTTCAAGGAGCAAGAGAGTGATGAGACTCAAACAGTTACAGAGTTCAGCCAAGAATAAATATACTCAGCTTTTGTTAGTGCTGCTTTTGGCTTTTGTCGCCTATGCTTTTTTCTCGCAAGCAATAATTGCCGACTTAATTCTATCCCTAATTTTATTAGGAGCAATAGTTGTAATAATTACAACATTTTATTTACATAAAAGGTTTTTTTATTGTTATCTGTTCATTTCATTGCTCGCTTTTGTAGTCGATTTTATCGAGTTTATTTATCAATACTCTAACTTAAAGCTAGCTGTGGCTACAAATATTATTTATGGTGGTTTTTTTCTCTTAGCTATTGTGTTGATGATTGAGAAGATTTTTAGCGGTCACAAAGTCACGATCGATACCATAGTTGGCGGTATTAACGTCTTTCTTTTAATTGGTACTCTGTGGGTTTTGTTTTTTGAAACTATCTATTTATTAAACCCAAAATCTTTTACTTATTCAGCAGAAACAATTAATTCTTTTGACCTGCTTTATTTCAGTTTTACCACCTTAACTACCGTTGGCTATGGGGATATTACTCCTGTCAGTCCTCTAGCGAAAGCTCTGACTAATTTAGAAGGAATTTGTGGGGTGATGTATCCCGCCGTATTAATTGGCAGATTGGTCGGAATTTATAACCCAGAAGCAGAGCATTAGAGGGAGCAGGGGAAGCAGATAAGTCAGAGGGAGGAGACTTTCAAGGGTATGTTTTTAAGATTGTGAAGTTAGGACAGGTACAATTGCTGTATAGGGTTTATCATAATGATTTAGATATTTATCCGGAAAATGGTTGGTCATTACATGGTTTAGCACAAAGCTTGCAAGCACAAGGAAAAACAGCAGAAGCAGAAACTGTACAACAGCAATATCAACAAGCGTGGCAATATGCTGATATTGCTTTGTGAAATAACCGTAAAATAACCTCAGTTCGATTGGCTCAACTAGAAAGCTTATCTAATAAATCCTTTAGCACTGGTGGTAATTTGCGCATAATCTTACCCTGCTCTCGGTCAACGGCTACTAGAATCACACGACCGGTTAGGTAAAGTTCTTTGCCATCATGGGATTGAATTTTATAATCCCACTTCATACGGAAACCTTTCATTTCGGCGATGGCTGTCTTGACAACTGCTGCTGTGCCCATTGGCATTGCCCGGTGATAGCGTAAAGAAAGTTCTACTACTGGTAAATCGCATCCTAGCCTGACAAAATCACTATAATCCATACCCATTGAGCGCAAGTACTCCACCCTCGCTTCCTCCATCCAGCCAATGTAGGTACCATGCCAGACTATACCAGCATAGTCAGTGTGGTGGGGATGGACTCGCACTGGATAGTCAAACCATTTGGCTGTGGTGGCAGTTAGCTCATGACTTGCCATGGTACTGTCCAGCTGTCCTTGAGTTGAGGTTTGGGGTGTTTCTGACATGGATCAACTTAATCGTGACTGGTATGATGATCGTATATGGTGATCGTATTCTGTTAGAGCTAGATCAGATCAGCGCTAAGTTTTTGCTGATTTGGGATCTAGTTCGGGCAAGTCTAATCCTGACAGATCAAAGTAAGCGATCGCGTCCGTCTCAAAAAGTCAATCACTGTTTACCATCATCCTACTGATCGTAATCAGAACCTATCCTTATATCATGTCGGGATAATTACCCTTAATCAAAATCTCCCCCATCTCCCCATCTCCCCATCTCCCCATCTCCCCACACTTCCCACACTTCCCACACTTCCCACCCTCCCCACTCTCTCCTTAATTATGGGTATTCAACCAGACTTGATATTAGCCCTGTGTTGGGAGGGTTAGGAGTAATCTGGTCACGATTTGGTAACCAAGCTGATCACCTGCTGAAAGCGATCGCATGCGATCGCTTTCAGGGTATCTGCTCACAGGTCGCCATGGTTTCTTCTAATGGGTTTCTTCTGATGCTACCAGTAGGGTGCGTTACTGAAGCATCCTAGGTTTTAGGGAATTTTCCGGCTTTTTATGCCAGGTTTGACCAGAGCTTTTTTTTAAGTTTTGTAAAGATTAAACAATCCACTGCGTAAATCCTGGATCGGCTTCAGAAATGTAAGTAGAGGTTGAATTCGAGTCAGCCAATGACCGAAACACCTCAGTATTAACATTACAAACTTCAAGGTTCAAACCAGGAAATTTATCATGTTTCGTAGTAAAGTAGCCATTGCGTCTGTAGTTCTATCTTTGGGTGTAATCAGCCTCGGTATTCCTCAAGGCAAAGCCTTAGCACAAGATACTAACGCGCCTCGTCCCACCCCTCCGAGCAACCAACAATTTACTTTAACCACTACCCCCACCCCCAGTGCAAAAACCGTATTTGCTGTAGTCACCAGGAACGGCGCACTCAGTCGCGGATTCGGTGCCAGCCGAGCCCGAAAAGTTCTGAACGGTCGGTACGAAGTCTTTTTCAACCGGGATGTCCGTCGGTGTGCTTACACTGCTACTTTAGGTACTACAGGCTTTGGCACTGAACGATCTGGTGAAGTTACTGTAGCCACACGCGCTGGCACCACCAATGGGGTTTGGGTTGCTACTAACAATTCTAGTGGAAATGCCGTAGATCGTAACTTCCACCTTGCTGTACATTGCCCGTAGGCTGCTTAGAAGCTATCCAAAAATTTGTCTTGGGGGGTTGTGGAGCCTACTTTAGACCACAAGCCGTCTAAAGGATTACTGAAGTGAGTTACCAGTAATTTCTCCACTCTCACCCAACCATTAAATAATTTTTCGGATAACTTCTGAGTAGTTTCTACAATATGCTAGTCTATTAGGCCTTTTTTGCCCCACTGTGTCAACCGTGGGGCTACACAAACCCAGCCGAACTAGAGTTCATGTAGGGTGGGCAGTGCACCAGACAGATAATCAAGCTTGCAAAGGGCGTTGGTAGGCACTGCCCACCCTAGGATTAATCACTGGATTTACGATCCGTATCAACCTAGGTTGATGTAGGGTGGGCAGTGCACCAGACAGATAATCAAGCTTGCAAACCGCGTTGGTAGGCACTGCCCACGCTACGATTAATAACTGGATTTACGATCCGTATCAACCTAGCTGAACTAGTAATCACCCTCAACCACCAAGGTTCCCCACTTGGAGAACTTGGGCTGAGGGCTCCCACCCTGACCATTTATCCTGTAATCAGTTTGAGAAGGTGACCATGATGGTGAAATTTTGGTCTTTGTCCCTTGCTTTAGAAGCTGCCTCAATCCTGCTAATTGTTCCCAAGGCGTTTAGCCTGCCACTGACGCTTGCCTCTGGCTTCTCCCCTGTACCGAGCACAGAGATTGAGCTACCAGTGTGCTACATGCAAACCGATAATGGCACCCTTGTAGATCTTAGTAGTCTATGTGGCATCTCAGACTCCAAAGTAGTCATTAGCGAAGTGAGTTTCCAAAATGACCGTCTTATCGGTCGTGTAGTCAACAAAACCGACAAAACTGTCTACTCGACCCGAGTAAACTATGAAATTCTCGATGATGACGGCAGTGTAATTGGCACCAGTTCCATGTACACCAATCCCCCTAACCTCAGTGCTGGAGAAAGTGCTACTTTCGAGACGGAAATGTGGGGTGGTCGGGAATTAAAAACCACATCCGTTGACTGGGATCGTAAACCGACTCCATGATTTCGATATCAATTCACGCTTTTGAGGCATAAATTGCTGAGCAACTGAACCTAAGTATTTGGTCTTTAGGTGAATGCTTACCACTGAATCCCACATAATAATGTCATCAATAAATTTAAAATTGACAGTTTTCAATTAATAACTAATAATTCACTATAACGGTTCTCATATTAATCAGGTACACAGGATTTTTTTATTGTTTCCTACTCCCTACTCCCTGTGCCCTGTGCCCTGTGCCCTGTTTCCTGTGCCCTGTGCCCTGTTCCATAAAAACCCAGAACTATGTACTTAAAAAATCGCAAACCGCTATAACAATTAACGTACCTGACTACGAAGTGATTAACAGTCGGAGATATTAGATTCAGATTTGAGTGAACAATCAACCCACCCCTTGAGCTTAAGCAGAAGGGGTGGGTTTTCATTCACTCTAATGACAAGAGTAAGGGAGTAGCCAAAAAATCAAATACCAGTTTTTAGCTTGTAGGGTGGGCAAAAACAGTTTGTTTCTTTTGATTATTCTAAATTATATTACTTTGCCCACCCTACTTTAATTGGTATTTTTTTTACACGCAAGTCCCTAAAGCTAGCTGCTGACTATCCTAAACGTAGAAGGAGAAGTTGAGATCCTCAACCGTATCGATAACGACAATATTACTAAGTGAGTTATTCTCGATTATCCACATGCCATTCTGTCCAGTAACGGAATTACGGAAGAAGAAATCATTAATACCATCTCGGTTAGCGTCATAGGCCCCACGGAATTCCCAAGGACCGTCTGCTGGTCGGGAATCGATCAGCACTGCCTCCTGGAAAACAGTACCATCGAGCTTCCAGTAGGCAAACTCTTGGGTATTCATATTTTCCCAGATAGCATCTGCGTCACCATCGTCATCCATGTCTCCAGCCGCAACTAACTGCCAGGGATCATTAGGTGATATGGTCAACCTGTCACCATTGGTATTCGTAATAAACGTAGCATTCTGAAACCCGTTTTCATCTATTTCCCAAACAGCAATTTCTCCGCTGGATGTGTTGTACCAGAAAATTTCTTCTGCACTATCACCGTTAACATCTCCCGTGCCACGGATTTCCCAGTTGAGGTCTGATCCCGGTTGACCTGCTGGTGCCTGAGTAATTATTGCTTCCTGGAACTCGGAGCGTTCCATCTTCCAAACCGCAACACCGCCGGTTAGGGTATCACGCCACAGAGGATTCCTGATACCATCGCCTAAATCCACAACACCACGAGCTTCAAATCCAGTGTTGTCTGGTACCGACACCTCCTGACCACTTTGATCGGTAATAAACGCTGTCGTCTCGACGCTAGTCCCCTGGCCATTTAGAGTCCACAAACCAACTTTTGCACTGACAGGATTATGCCAGAACAGATCCACACTGGGGATTCGGGTAATTTCAATGGCATCAAGTCGCCCTCGCTCGAAATTCAAATCAGAATTATTGCTATCTGCCAGTACCGAGATTTCTATTTCATCCCCTGGAGCAAGGTCTATGTTTTGAAAAAGGGGTTTATTTGGATTAGCCTCAGCACTTAGGGTGCCACTTGAATTGCCACCCCTCAGAGGGACATAATTCCTTGGCTCAGCTGTTGGCCGAGGTCTATTAGCAGGTAAGTTTAGATTATAAACATAGGTACCAACTACCTCTCCATTGACACTAAATGTCAGGGGAGATTCCCCATCCTCTTCGTCAAAGTAGGCAATACGAATATCGTACTTACCAGCTGGTCCATCCTGTGCTGTCCATTGAAAGGTAAGCACACCGGGAACTGGAACCGGGTTATCAAAGTCTGTGATCTCGACGGCTCGACCCCCTGAAGCAACGAGATTAATATTGTTGAAACCGGTTATGCCGTAGTTTACTCGCGTTACGCGAGTACCTTCTGCTTCAATCAGAACCATAAGATAGTTTTTTCCCAAAAGTTATCTGTGTTTACATTGGTTGGCTTTTCTTTTCCGTCCTGATGCACCAAAAAATTTCTAATTACTCCATCCCAATTCAGTCCCAACTCACTAATTGACGGGATGTGTAACTTACAAAAGCGATGCAGCTTCGGAACAGGGGAGGCAGTGCGGTCTTGGGGGTTCCCACGGGGCAAACAGCGGTGCGGACGCAGGTTCCGCACACAGCCCCTCCCCACTCGCGGTCTGCCGTGGTTTCCCCCACTCGCGCTTTGCATCAATACACTGGCATTACTCAAGGTCCCTTGCCTGAAATGGGATAAGAGTCTGTGAACTTTGTCTGTGAACTTTTGGGGAAAATTTAATTATGCTTATCGATGTATCTAGGGTACAATACCTTTCTAGATACCTATTTCTAGATATATCGATAAGGGTAAAACACCCCCTTTAATAGTTCAAAGATGCCCTGCTGAAATTTATCCAGTGAAACTGGATAAATTTTTTGAAGCCTTTTATATTATTTTACTGGCTAACGATACCCTGATAAAATTCCACCCCTAACAGATGATCTACTCAAAAAAATATTTTTGTTCCAGGCTTCAGATTTTTTTGGCGTTTTGACTGAAAAAAAACCTACCACTAGTATAAATGCCATAAAAATCCGTAAATGTCACTATCAAATTAGGTATATTCATTAAATTTTCATAAAAATTTATAAAATTTTTACTGAGTTGGCACTGAGCAAAAACTAATTATTATATAACATCAAGTCAGCTAATAATTATGAATGATAAATTTTCCCCTGCCTCAGGGCAGTTAGTGGGTAAGCTATCAGCTATCAGCTAATGCCCTACAGAGGGTGCTACTTGAGGTGCTTTTGAATAAAAGAGGTAAGCATTCGTTTAATCTTTTTTGGATCACAGCGTCGAAGCCTGTGCCACAAAGGACTTCAAGTAGCGTGGCCATAGGCCAAGGACTTTTCTGTTGACTTTCAATTCTCATTAATCTATCAATATTAAATTATCCCGTTTGCCCATTGCACATTGCGCATCGGCGCACGCTACGAAAACGGCGCACGCTACGGGAACGGCGCACGCTACGCTGGGTTTATTTTAAGCATGATAGCTGACAGCATTAGCCTGAATGCTGACAGTTTTATATCCTGGTGGTCGTACCTATTAATTAGTGAAAATCATAGTGGCGCTAAAGATAAGCCAAATAAATAATATACCAGTTTAATTCATCCCCGTCAAAATTTTTGGGTCAGCAATAAATTTTTGGGTCAGCCAAATGCCAATAAGATCTGGTTTGTGACGATTAGATGCGTTTGCCCTAAAACTCGGAGATATTAGATTCAGATTTAAGTGAACAATCAACCCACCCCTTGAGCGTAAGCAGAAGGGGTGGGTTTTTCTCAACTTTAATTACAACAGAAAAGCTAGCTGCTGACTATCCTAGACGTAGAAGGAGAAGTTGAGATCCTCAACCCTATCGATCTCGACAATCTGACCCAGTGAGTTATTGTGGATCATCCACATGCCATTCTGTCCAGTAACGGAATTACGGAAGAAGAAATCATCAGTACCATCGTTGTTAGCGTCATAGGAACCACGGAATTCCCAAGCACCGTTTGCTGGTCGGGAATCGATCAGCACTGCGTTTTGGAAAACAGTACCATCAAGCTTCCAGTAGGCAAACTCTTGGGTATTCATATTTTCCCAGATAGCATCTGCGTTACCATCGCCATCCATGTCTCCAGCCGCAACTAACTGCCAGGGATCATTAGGTGATATGGTCAACCTGTCACCATTGGTATCCGTAATAAACGTAGCATTCTGAAACCCGGTTTGATCTATCTCCCAAACAGCAATTTCTCCAGTAGATGTGTTGTACCAGAAGATTTCTTCTGCACCACCACCGTTAACATCTCCGGTGCCACGGATTTCCCAGTTGAGGTCTGATCCTGGTTGACCTGCTGGTGCCTGAGTAGTTATTGCCTCCTGGAACTCGGAGCCTTCCATCTTCCAAATCGCAACACCCCCGGTTTCGGTATTACGCCACAGAGGACTCCTGTTACCATCGCCTAAATCCACAACACCACGGGCGTCAAATGGACTGTCGTCTGGTACCAATACCTCCTTACCACTTTGATCTTTAATGAACGCTGCCGTCTCGACGCTAGTGCCTTCGTCATTTAGAGTCCACACACCAAGTTGTCCAGTGACAGGATTACGCCAGAACAGATCCAAACTGGGGATAATATCTTCAGCTGGGGTAATTTCAATGGCATCAAGTCGCCCTAGCTCGAAATTAGCATCATTATTAATGCTATCTGCCAGTACCGAGATTTCTATTTCATCCCCTGGAGCAAGGTCTACGCCCTGAAAAATGGCATTTGGATTATCCTCAGCACTTAGAGGGCGAGGGCCACGTGGATTGCCACCGCTCAGAGGGACATAATTCCTTGGCTCAGCTGTAATCCCAGGTAAGTTTAGATTATAAACATATGTACCAACTACATTGTCGTTGACACTAAATGTCAGTGGAGATTCCCCATCCTCTTCGTCAAAGTAGGCAATACTAATATCGTACTTACCAGCCGGTCCATCATCTGCTGTCCATTGAAATCTAAGCACACCAGGGTTTTCTTCAACCGGGTCATTAAAGCTTGAGATCTGGACGGCTCGACCGCCTGAAGCAACGGTATCAATATTGTTTGCACTGGTTGTCTCATAGTTGACTCGCGTTACGCGATCGCTTTCTGCTTCAATCAGAACCATAAGATGGTTTTCTCCCAAAAGTTATCTGTGTTTACACTGGTGGGCTTTTCTTTTCAGTCCTGATGCACCAAAAATTTCTAATTACTCCATCCCAATTCAGTAACTCACGGGATGTGTAACTTACAAAACTGGCATTACTCAACGTCCCTGGCCTGAAATGGGATAAGAGTCTGTGAACTTTTTATGTGAACTTTGTATGTGAACTTTTGGGGCAAATTTAATCATGCTTATCGATGTATCTAGGGTACAGTACCTTTCTAGATACATGTTTCTAGAAACATCGGTAAGGGTAAAACACCCCCTTTAATAGTTCAAAGATGCCCTCCTCAAATCTATCCAGTGAAACTGGATAGATTTTTTGAAGCCTTTTCTATAGTTTGACTCCCTAACGATTCCCTGATCAAATTCCACCCCTAACAGATGACCTAGTCAAAAAAGTAGTTTGGTTCTAGGCTTCATATTTTTTTTTTGCGTTTTGACTGACAAAAAAAAATCCTACCATTAGTATAAATGGCATAAATTTCAGTAAATGTCACTATCAAAATAGGGATTTTCATCAAAAATTCATAAAAATTTATGAAAAATTTACTGAGTTAGTCCTGAGCAAAAACTAATTATTATATAACATCATTCAGCTAAGAATTATGAATGAGTAATTTTACCCTCCCTCAGAGCAGTTAGGGGTTATACCAAATCTGGGTTAAAGAATAATCTTTTTCATTCAGTCCCTCTTTGATTCAGTCATTGAGGTGTGCAAGCAAGCTTTTGCCCCAATCAATTTACTGTGTGGCAAAAAGGGTTAACAGCAGGTGATTTGAGATTATTCATAAAATTAACTAATTGACAATAAATAATGTTGAAATGTAGCCAGATATCTCTTGACTTGACGAAATATCCAAGAACCATCTATGGAGATGAGCTAAATTAAACAATGATGAAAATTTTTATAGGTGCGCGCCTCCTAGGGCGAGTAAATCGCCCTTGGGTCGCACCTCTAGGAATAAAAATCTGTTGCTATTGAAATCTAGGCTATCCACTATTACCGAGACAGTTACTCATTTTGGTAACGGCTAATGGGTAATAGGTAACTGGTCGGGGTTGTATAGCGCTACGGGCAAGTCAGAAGTGAGAAGTCAGAAGTCAAAAGTAAGCTAGGACTAGGTTTCGGAGTTTAGAAGCGATGCAGAGGTGCGACCCGTGGCGAATTTAATTCGACGACTGTAAGCGCACCATTACGGTCTTGGGGAGGCAGCGCGGTCTTGGGGGTCCCCCCCATGAGCGACTGCCGTGGTTTCCCCCACTCGCGCTTTGCATCAAGACAATGTCAAACATCTTAATGGGTAGTGCTATACCAAGTAAGCATATGCGCTACAGATGGTGCTACTTGAGGTGCCGTCAGCCGTCAGCCGTCAGCCGTCAGCCTTGGCCGTTGGCCACGCTACGGGAATGGCTGGCTGATACGCGACACGCTGATACGCGACACGCTGAATGCTTACCTAATTACCTATTACCTATTACCTATTACCTATTACCTATTACCTATTACCTATTACCTATTACCTATTACCTATTACCTATTACCCATGTTCCTTTCATTAACAGGGAAACTAACCCATCAAAACCTTAGGTAATTACAGTGGGAACCTCCCGCTCTGTAAACTTGCGAATCTGGGCAATCTCATGGGCAAGGGAAATCAGTGGTTCCAATGCTTGTTGAGTATCCACGTCATGCTTAGTGGAATCTGGCTCATAGCTCTCTAAATAGAGGCGTAGGGTTGCCCCTTTTGTGCCAGTACCAGATAGGCGGAATACAATCCGAGAGCCATCAGTAAAGCCAATCCGAATCCCCTGCTTCTGGCTGACGCTCCCATCTACTGGGTCTGTGTAACTAAAGTCATCACCATACTCTACCTGGTAAGAGCCAAATTGCTGTCCTTTCAGGTCTGGCACACTTGAACGCAGACGCTCCATCAGTTCCTGAGCTCGTGCCCCATCTACCTCTTCATAGTCATGGCGGGAATAGAAATTACGACCATAGGTTTGCCAGTGGCTACGGACAATCTGCTCCACTGATTCACCCCGCACTGCCAGGATATTGAGCCAGAATAGCACTGCCCAAAGTCCATCTTTTTCCCGTACATGGTTAGAACCAGTGCCGAAACTTTCTTCACCGCACAAAGTGGCTTTACCTGCATCCAATAAATTGCCAAAAAACTTCCAACCTGTTGGGGTCTCATAGCAATCAATACCCAACTGAGCCGCCACTCGGTCTACAGCAGCACTGGTTGGCATGGAACGAGCGACCCCTGCTAAACCTTGACTATAACCAGGTACCAGATGGGCATTGGCGGTTAACACAGCGATGCTATCACTGGGGGTAACGAAGAACGAGCTTCCCAGGATCATATTGCGATCGCCATCCCCATCGGAAGCAGCCCCAAAGTCCGGTGCATTATCACCATAGAGAATATCCACCAAGTCCTTAGCATAGACTAAATTGGGGTCAGGATGACCACCACCAAAATCTTCTAACGGTATACCATTAAGTACTGTACCTTCTGGTGCCCCTAGGCGTTGTTCAAAAATAGCATGGGCATAGGGACCAGTTACCGCATGTAATGAGTCCATACACATGCGGAATTTCCCAGAGGTTAGTAGCTGGTGAATGCGGTCAAAATCAAACAGGGACTCCATCAATTGAGTATAAGGCTCAACTGGGTCAATCACCTCAACGCTCAAGGTTCCCAGGGTAAATGCACCTGGTCGGTCTAGATTCACATCCGCAGCCTCCAGGATTTTGTAACTATCAATGACTTTACTCCGAGCATAGATAGCTTCCGTCACCTTTTCCGGTGCTGGTCCACCATTACTGGTGTTATACTTGACACCGAAGTCACCCTTTGGACCCCCAGGATTGTGGCTAGCCGAGAGGATAATGCCACCTAATGCCTTATGCTTGCGAATAACACAAGATGCTGCTGGGGTAGACAGAATACCACCACAACCGACTAACAACCGACCTAACCCATTGGCGGCTGCCATTTTGAGAATGGTCTGAATTGCTTGCCGATTGTAGTAGCGACCATCACCCCCTACAACTAGGGTTTGACCTTCACAGCCTTCTAGGGAGTCAAAGATAGACTGGATAAAGTTTTCCAGGTAATGGGGCTCTTGAAAAACGGTGACCGACTTACGGAGTCCGGAAGTACCGGGCTTTTGGTCTGTAAAGGGCTTAGTAGAGACAGTGCGTATGTTCATTACAAGCTAGCTACAGGTTTTACTGCTAATTCTTTATTGTTAACTGTTACCTGTTAATTGTTAATGAAAAATTCAAAAGTCTTTGATAAATGACTGATGACTTTAGTGAGCCCTGGTCTAGAAAAGCGCGAACGCACGATCAATCCTTACCTACGCATATTTTTGTTTATTTGTCAATGCTTCACTTTAATCTATCTAAGCTACAAGCGATTAGCTTTGCACAAGGTTAGCTAATCGCTCATTAAGAAGTGACAGCTCCTACACTGACCCGTTGGGTTCAGTGTAGGCTTCCCAGCCAATCCGGCTATTGCGCGCGGAGGCGCTGGGCTTTAAGAACGGACTGCCCTTCCGCTCTGTTTTTGATGTTTATAGCTGCATTGTGATCGCGATCTAGACTACATCCACAATGGGGACAGTCATGCCATCTTACATGCAGCTTCTTTGGGACTTTTTTTCCGCAATTGGAGCAATTCTGTGAAGTGTTTTGAGCGCTTACTGGGACAGCCAACAAACCAGCATTTTCGGCTTTGTTCGTCAGTATCGTCAGAAAGCTTGACCACCCAGCATCTAGCACAGATTTAGCCAATCGGGATTTAGCCATCCCTTTGACGTTTAACTTTTCGTGAGCAACTACGTCGTAGTTTGACAATAAGTAATTAGCGGTCTTGAAATGAAAGTCTTTCCGTTTATCCGCTACTTTTTTATGCTGTTTCCCGAGCTGTTTGATAGCCTTAAGTCTATTACTTCCTCCCTTCTTCCTTCTAGATACCCGCTTTTGGACAACCTTTAAGCGCTTTTGAGCTTTCCGATAGTATTGAGGAATCTCTATGGCTTCCCCTTCGGAGGTTGTCAAAAAATCCTTTAGACCAACATCAATCCCAATTATTGAATCTGGATTTATGTCTGGCTTAACTTCGGGAACTGTCTTGTCTTCCAGGGACAAGACCAGATAGTATCCATCGCACTTTTTTGTAATGGAAGCTGTCTTAATCTTGAAGCCGGAAGGAATGGGGCGATGAAGTACTACCTTTACTCTGCCTATTTTTGGGAGATTTATTAAGTCTCCATCTAGGCACCCTTCCTTTACTTGAGGGTAAGTAAAAGTGCGATAACGGTGTGGTTTTTTGAACCTAGGCCGACCACTTCGTCTTCCATTACTATCCCCTTTAATGAACCTATCAAAAGCTAACTTTACCCTCTTGACAACATCCTGAAGTACCTGAGAGTGAACCTGCTTGTACCAAGGATGGGTTTTCTTTAGTCCTGGTAATCTTTTCTTTTGACTGTAGTAGTCAGGATTAACTCTTAATTTTGGAAGATGACAGACAAGTGGGCAGGCATTAATGGGACAGCGGTTAGCTTCGTACCAGTTAAATCGATCAGCCAACAAGTAATTGTATTGAGCACAAAGCATTGACAACCAATTGTCTATTACAACTTTCTGCTCTCTCGTTGGACGTAATCGGTACTGGTAAGCTAGTCTCATTTTTTGTATCCTGTTTTTCGACCTATAACTAGGTTAGCATGTGGGTAGCCAAATAACAACCCACAACATCAAAAAAAATGAAAGATAAAAAATTGATAGTTAGAGTAACTGAGTTTGAGAAAAAGCAGTTAAAGCAGGAGGCTGACAGGAGGGGTATGACTCCATCTGAGTTGGTCAGAAGTTTTATAGCTCGTCTCCCAATCCCAGGAGACTCTGTGTAAAATTCATCCCTGGAAACGAAACCTTAGAATAAGGCAGTCTTAATCATACAGTTTTAACCTTTGTCTCATAGCCGACCAACCATAAAGACTGCCTTATTCTTACGGTAACTTTGAACACTCATCCTTGCGGATTGAGATGTGGGGCTTCTTTTACCGGACAGCTAAATTTTCATCTGACCTCTCAACTTATAATCCAACAGCAAGTTACTAGATTATGGCTGATGATCCTTGGGCTGAATCCTTACACTAAATTTCTCGGTCGAAGCCATATTTTTCGCGGATATGGGTATTAAAATACTGACCGATAGAAGGATTATCTTTTAAACCCTTGTAGATCTCCTCTGGTACATCCCGATACTTGTAGATACTACCATTATTGAATTGAACCCGAAGAATTTTTTTTTCTACATCGTAGTCGAAGGATTTAATCACAGCGCTGGTACTTTTCAGCAATGGGAAAGCAATCACATCTCGAATACTAGCTGAATCAGTGAGTAGCATCACTAAACGGTCAATACCAATACCTAAACCACCAGTGGGAGGCATACCGTACTCCAGAGCAGCGAGAAAGTCTTCATCAACATCTTGAGCTTCCAAATCTCCTGCTGCTTTCCTGGCTGCTTGAGCTTCTAGTCGTTGCCGTTGATCTATAGGATCAGTTAACTCAGAATAACTGTTTGCTGTTTCTCTTCCCACTATAAACAATTCAAACCGTTCTACTAAACCAGATTTTGAGCGATGGGGCTTAGTGAGGGGAGAGATTTCCACAGGATAATCCAGAACGAAAGTCGGTTGGATTAACGTTTCTTCTACCTTCTGCTCAAAAGCTTCATTGAGCAATTTACCAATAGAATAGCAATCATTGGGAACCTCCACACCAGCATCTTTTGCTGCTGCTTTTGCCTGCTCAATGTTGGTAAACTTATCAAAATCTAAACCAATTTGGTCTTTGACTAACTCTTGCATCGTTACTTTACGCCAAGGGGGAGTTAGATCAATTACTTCACCTTGGTAGTTAATGGTTAGTGTACCTAACACTTCCTTAGCAGCATTACTAATCAGATTTTCCGTCAACACCATCATCTGATTATAATCGGCGTAAGCCTGATAGATTTCAATCATGGTGAATTCCGGATTGTGACGAGTCGAAATTCCTTCATTGCGGAAAACACGCCCCAACTCATACACCTTTTCAAAACCACCAACAATTAGTCGCTTCAGATGTAACTCGGTAGCAATACGCAGATACAAGTCCATTTGTAAGGTATTGTGGTAGGTGATAAAAGGACGCGCATCTGCACCACCAGCCTCACTCTGAAGTACCGGAGTTTCAATTTCAATAAAATCCTGTTGGTTTAAATAGTGCCGAATAGAAGCAGTTATTTTGGCACGACGACGAAAGGTTTCCCGGACATCAGGATTAACAATTAGGTCAACATAACGTTGACGATAGCGCTTTTCTGTATCCGTCAAACCATGCCATTTATCTGGTAAAGGCAACAAAGATTTAGTCAGGATATCATACTCCTTGACATAGATCGATAGTTCCCCTTTCTCCGTGCGCTTGATGGTTCCTTTTGCCCCAATAATATCTCCAGTATCAGTGAGTTTTTTGAGAATATTGAAAGCATTGGGAAGGTCTGCCATTTTAGCAGTGATTCTCTTTTTATCCAGGTAAAGCTGAATTGTACCAGTCTCATCCTGAATGTTGAAGAAAGCTAATTTACCAAAGACACGACGAGCTATAATCCGACCAGCAACAGCCACTTCCACATCTACTTCTTCGCCATTGCCTAGGTCAGCATAGTTTTGCTGCAATTCGGCAGCCTGAGCTGTAGATTCCCAATTATAGGCATAGGGAATTAATCCTTCTGCTTTCAGTTGTTCAACTTTTTCAAGCCGTGTGGTGCGAATTTCTTCTAGAGTTGAAGTGCTTTGTGCTTCTGGACGGGATTGGTCTGACATAATTTATAGCGACAATCTAGTGGACACATAGTGGATCAACTGTGAGTTAGTGCTGCCTGGTGATCCCTTAGTATATAGCAATTATAAGTTAAACGTTAACATCCTGGTTAAAATAGGTAACGGGTAACATAAGGGAAGTATAACTTCTTATTAATAATCAGTTAGCACTGCTCTATAACTATAATTATAGCTGATTTTTAAAAGCTTATCAACTATAACTAAGTTTATAGATATTTTTAATAATTGCTAATTCGTGGTAAGGGATGTTCAGTAATTTATTACAAATATTATTACAGTATTTTTACGTAGTAAATGCTCGAAATTGACCTTTTTTTTTGTTTAATTGTTGATGTAATTGTGCTAGATTATCTGCTATATTTTTATCGATAATTTTAGCTTTATGTCCTAATCATTATAACCATTACTATCACAATCAGCAATTACCCATTCCCGATTACCCATTCCCGATTACCATGGTAAATAACTGACTTTAATGACAGGCTTGGGAAATGAGCAAAAAACCAAAAATTATTGTACTTGATGATGACCCGACTGGCTCCCAGACAGTTCACAGCTGCTTGTTGCTGATGCACTGGGATGTGGATACATTGCGGCTGGGACTAAGGGATAACTCCCCAATCTTTTTTATTCTTACTAATACCAGAGCTCTTAACCCAGAGCAAGCAGCAACTGTGACTCGGGAAGTTTGCCATAACCTCAAAATGGCCATAGACGCTGAAGGAATTAAAGATTTTATGGTAGTCAGTCGCTCTGACTCCACCTTGCGGGGGCATTATCCTGTCGAAATTGATGTAATCGCCCAAGAAGTCGGACCATTTGATGCCCATTTCTTAGTCCCCGCATTCTTTGAGGGCGGACGAGTCACTCTCGATAGTGTCCATTACCTAATCATTGATGGTATTAGAACGCCAGTGCATGAAACCGAGTTTGCCCGTGACTCGGTATTTGGATATCGCCATAGTTATTTACCCGATTATGTCCAAGAAAAGACCAAAGGTCAGATCAAGGCTGATGCAGTAGAGCGGTTTTTACTAGCAGATATTCGTAACAGTAGCTTGGAGCGTCTTCTCAAACTTACCAATAACCAGTGTGGCGTTGTGGATGGGGAAACCCAAGGGGATTTAGATCAATTTGCGGCAGATGTCCTAAGGGCTGCTGCCCAAGGGAAACGCTTTCTGTTTCGTTCTGCTGCTAGTATTTTAACCTCCCTTGCTAGTCTTGGCTTCCAACCGGTAGCCCCTATGAATATGGCTCAGTATGTCCGACAGGGGAAACCAGGAGTTGTGATTGTGGGTTCCCACGTTAAAAAGACTACTCAACAGCTGGAGCAGCTATTGGGAGCATCTGGGATTGAGGGGATTGAGGTAAATGTAGCCAATTTACTGGATGAATCCGAACAGCAACGGGCAAAACTTTTGGCAAGTATTCTCGAGCGCGTTCAGGAAATTCACAGTACTGGTAAAACACCGGTGGTTTATACCTCTCGTCAGGAATTGGTTTTTGAGGATGTGCAGAAACGGCTGGCGTTTGGAGCAGTAGTTTCAGGCTTATTGATGGATATCGTGAGGGGATTGCCTAAAGATATGGGGTTTTTAATCAGTAAAGGGGGTATTACCTCCAATGATGTCTTAAGTACTGGCCTGGCTTTGAGGTCAGCACGACTATTGGGTCAGATCCTTCCTGGATGCTCAATGGTACTAACCTCTGCTGACCATCCCCAGTTTCATAATTTACCTGTAGTGCTATTTCCTGGCAATGTGGGAGATGTGAATGGCTTGGTGACCGTTTACCGTCGATTGAGTGCAGAGTAAGAATGTTTGACAGGATATCGGTTGTGGGTGTGGGGTAACAGAGCAATAGTATTCTTAAGTATCTTGCCCTTTTGCTCCCTACCACCATTAGCTACAATTCTCAACAGTTATCCACCAGAACTTGCTGAAGAAGGTATGATCACGGAAGAATCTATCTTCGGTGCGTTAACCAATCTGGCTCCTTGTTGCATGACTTCTGATTCTGCCCAACCATCACCAGTTTCAACGGTTTCCAACGACCGCAACTCGGTAGTTAACTGCCTTGGGCAAGTTCGCTTAAAAAGTGAGGGGAAACGGCTGTTGTTGATCTTGCCACCAGCCACTAAAAACCCTAGTACTGTCAATTGGTCGGACCTATGGGAACAATTCAAGCATCGCCTCAATGCTGGAGAGCGCTTTTGGCAGCCTGAATCCAGTGTCCATCTGATGGCTGGGGATCAATTGCTGGATGGGATGAAGCTACAAGCGATCGCTGATGCCCTTGGGGCAGTCCAGTTAAGGCTAAAGCGAGTTTACACCACGCGCCGACAAACCGCTGTGGCTGCAGCAGCTGCTGGGTACTCAGTAGAACAAGAAACTCCTAAGTACTCTTTGAATCAAAAGATTGATCAACCTACTGAATTACTCGCAGAACCTCTGTACTTACAAATGACAGTACGTTCGGGTATAGAGATTCGTCACCCTGGCACTATTGTTATAATAGGGGACTTGAACCCTGGTGGTGCATTGATTGCAGCTGGGGATATCTTCGTTTGGGGGCATCTACGAGGCATTGCCCACGCCGGTGCGAATGGTAATCGAAAATGTCGGATTATGGCATTAAAAATGGAACCCACCCAGTTGCGGATTGCTGATGCTGTAGCTAGGGCACCGGAGACACCGCCACTTCAGTACTATCCTGAAGTAGCTTACGTGACATCCGTTGGGATTCGTATTGCTAGAGCTGCTGATGTTGCTAAAACCCACTTGTCGTTGAATTCATGAGTCGAATTATTGTTGTCACCTCTGGCAAAGGAGGGGTGGGGAAAACTACCATTACCGCCAATCTAGGTTTAGCCCTAGCTCGTTTGGGTCGTCGAGTTGCTTTAGTGGATGCAGATTTTGGTTTGAGAAACTTAGACCTGCTGTTGGGACTAGAAAATCGGGTAGTCTACACGGCTATTGAAGTCTTAACAGGTCAGTGCCGCTTAGACCAGGCTTTGGTCAAAGACAAACGGCAGGAAGGACTAGTCCTGTTACCTGCAGCCCAAAGTCGTAACAAAGAAGCCGTTAACCCCAACCAAATGAAAAAGTTGTTGGGGGTGTTAGCCAAGAATTACGAGTACATCTTGGTGGACTCTCCAGCAGGAATCGAAAGCGGGTTTAAAAATGCGGTTACGGCAGCTACTGAAGCCCTAATCGTTGCTACACCAGAGATTACCTCAGTGCGGGATGCTGACCGAGTTATTGGCTTACTGGAAGCGGAAGGAATCAAGCAGACCCGCCTAATTGTCAACCGCCTGAAAGCGACAATGGTAAAAGCGGATCAGATGATGTCAGTTCAAGATGTCCAAGAAATTCTTGCTATTCCCCTAATTGGTGTTATCCCCGAAGACGAACGGGTGATTGTCTCCAGTAATCAGGGTGAACCCTTGATCTTATCAGAAAAGAAAACTCTGCCTGGAATTGCCATTGAAAACATTGCTGCACGCTTAGAAGGTGCAAATATTTCCTTCCTCGACCTGATGGCAGAACACGACAACCTAATCAGCCGCTTACGCCGCCTGTTCCAATAAGGTTTTACATTGTGAATTGCCAACAACTAGTCTTGCCAAAGAGCCTCTTCCTTCTCCCCCTGTGTGATTATTCACTACTCCAAAAAGCCCCATGATTATCGAAATTCTAGAACAACTTTTTTCCTGGAGGAGTGTTCAAAGCAGCCGTGAGGAGGCTAAGCGCCGCCTCCAACTGGTAATTGCCCACGATCGCTCTGACCTGAGTCCTAAAATGGTGGAGTCGATGCGGCAAGACATCCTGGAGGTGGTCTCTCGCTACGTTGAGATTGATTCGGAAGGGTCAGAGTTTTCCTTAGAAAGCAACCAACGGACAACAGCACTAATTGCTAATCTACCCATCCGACGAGTTAAGGAAAAGCTACGAGAGGAAGAATACCAACGCTTCACTCAAGACGAAGAAGAAGAGTAAGTGTCTAGTAGCTGAAGGGGTGACAAGCTACGTGAAACGTAGGTCAGTTGACGGGGCGAACGGGTGTGGGGTGTATAGCTAAATTGAGCCTATTACTTGGCTGAACAATTATCGGATCACCTTTGAAGGTGATTATGAACCAAGGGATGCTTGCCTGGTCACCCCTAAGGGATGGGACCTATAGTCCTGTTTATATTTAATTTGGGATCAAGTTCTGATACGGTTGAACCCTAACAATGGTAATCTTGAGAGTGGCATTACTAAATGTTAAGACTGTTTTCCAAAATCTGTAACAATAGCTTGACTAAATAAGCGCAATATGGTAGGCACCGCAGAACAAACAAACACGGGCGCTATTGCCCAAATTATCGGTCCGGTTGTTGACGTAGAGTTTCCCAGCGGCAAAATGCCGCAGATTTACAATGCCTTGAGAATTGAAGGCAAAAATGAAGCTGGACAAGATGTTGCTGTGACCTGCGAAGTGCAGCAGCTTCTCGGGGATAACCAAGTGCGCTCTGTTGCCATGAGTGGTACAGACGGTCTGGTGCGGGGTATGGAAGTTATTGATACTGGTGCCCCCATTAGTGTACCCGTCGGCAAGGCTACCTTAGGACGGATTTTCAATGTCTTGGGTGAACCAGTAGATAACAGAGGACCGGCAGAATCTGAGGAGCGCTTCCCAATTCACCGCCCTGCTCCCAAGTTAACTGAGCTGGAAACCAAGCCCTCAGTATTCGAGACCGGTATTAAAGTAATCGACCTGCTGACTCCCTATCGACGTGGTGGTAAGATTGGTCTTTTTGGCGGCGCTGGAGTCGGCAAAACTGTGATCATGATGGAGTTGATCAACAACATCGCCACGAAACACGGTGGAGTATCAGTATTTGGCGGTGTGGGAGAGCGTACCCGTGAAGGGAACGACCTCTACAACGAAATGATGGAATCCAAGGTGATCAACCCGGATGATCTAAACGAGTCGAAAATTGCCCTAGTTTATGGTCAGATGAATGAACCCCCCGGTGCGAGGATGCGGGTGGGTCTGTCAGCGTTGACCATGGCTGAGTACTTCCGGGATGTGAACAAGCAGGACGTGTTGCTGTTTATCGATAACATCTTCCGATTTGTACAAGCCGGTTCGGAAGTGTCTGCTCTTTTGGGAAGAATGCCTTCTGCGGTAGGATATCAACCTACTTTGGGAACAGATGTAGGTGCTCTGCAAGAACGGATTACCTCCACTAACGAGGGTTCAATTACCTCCATTCAGGCAGTCTATGTGCCAGCTGACGACTTGACTGACCCAGCCCCAGCAACTACATTTGCTCACCTAGATGGTACAACGGTGTTGTCCCGTGGCCTAGCATCTAAGGGAATTTACCCGGCTGTTGACCCCCTCGATTCTAATTCAACCATGCTGCAACCGAGCATTGTGGGGGAAGACCACTACGGAACAGCTCGTGCTGTGCAGGCAACTCTACAGCGTTACAAGGAACTCCAAGACATTATCGCGATTTTAGGCTTGGATGAATTGTCCGAGGATGACAGACTAACAGTGGCTCGCGCCCGCAAGATTGAGCGCTTCTTGTCTCAGCCGTTTTTTGTAGCGGAGGTCTTCACTGGTTCTCCTGGTCAGTATGTTAGCTTGGACGATACTATCAAAGGCTTCCAAATGATTCTGAAGGGGGAATTGGATGACCTTCCTGAGCAAGCCTTCTACATGGTGGGCAGTATTGATCAAGCGATGGCTAAAGCTGAAAAACTAAAGAGTTAAGTCAGGTTTGATGCTAATAAGGTTATCAAGGTTGAAGGTTAACCTAGTTAACCTGTAACCTTCAACCTGTAACCTTCAACTTTCAAGCTGCTAAACTGCCAACGTCCAACAAACACAATTCATTCTGCTGATGGCTTTAACTGTTCGTATTATTGCTCCCGACAAAACCGTCTGGGATGACCAAGCACAAGAAATAATTTTACCCAGCACTACCGGTCAGCTAGGTATATTGAGTGATCATGCTCCTCTGTTATCAGCGCTGGATACTGGTGTGATGCGAATTCGTTCAGAAAAAGAGTGGATACCAATTGCTCTTATGGGTGGATTTGTGGAAGTTGAAGATAATGAAGTGACGATTCTTGTCAATGGTGCTGAGTCCGCAGATGAAATTGACAAGGATGCTGCAGGTGTTGACTTCAACGAAGCAAAAGCTCGTCTAGAAGAACTTCAAAGCGACGAGAATACCCAAGAAAAAATCCAAGCAACTCAAGCCTATAAGAAAGCCCGTGCTCGCTTTCAAGCTGCTGGTGGCATGGTTTAGTCACGCAACGGTAAATTCCAACCCCATAAACGAAGTAAGGAGGGGATGTAAACCCTATAAGCTCAGCGCTCTCCACACCCCCCGAAACAGGGGGGTAGGGGAACGTCTGGAGTTGGTTACCGTCAGTCTTTTACTTGGATTAAGGTAATTTGATTAAGGGCGTTGGATTAAGGGCGTTGTTGAACTAAGGAATCATCTCAAGTATGGTCGGATGATTGGTCAGTTACCAATTCCCAATTCCCAATTACCCTCAATCATTAGATTAATCAGCAAGGCTGGATTAAGCACTACCAGTAAAAGCGACTTCCGGGAACTTAGCCTGAGCCTCAGACATAGGTCTACGCCTACCTTCCTCTTGCCAGTAGTTAATCACTTCAGTGGCTTTGTTGAGGATTTCAATGCGATCAGCTTCAGTAATCCAGTGTTTGGCTTCCATCTCATCCTTGAGCTGTTCCCAGGCATCGTTCCGGGGCCAGAAAAAGTAACAAGTTAATGGGCTGGTGCCTTTGCCGACAATTTGATCAACTGCCAGGGCTACATTCTCATCTAGCCAGAGAACTTTTAATAGAAATTTTGACAATCAGGCCTCCCTCAGATATCCCACGTTATCTATAACTATAATCTATTGTACAATTGATGATTCTAGCGCAATAAGACTGTTCCTGATCAAGATTCAGGGATAGGTTTTTGGTTAAATTGTTGGTACTATTGGTGTTTATCGGCAATATTGGCGAGCCTAGCCCAAGCGTGCATGATGCCTAGTTCAGAAACATTCATTCCTAACTTGAATGCCATAGTGGTGTTCGACATTGACGGCGTGGTGCGTGACGTTAGTGGTTCTTACCGTAGAGCGATCGCAGATACAGTAGACCATTACACTGGTGGTGCCTATCGACCCACTATGGTAGAGATTGACCAACTTAAATCAGAAGGGCTATGGAATAACGACTGGGATGCATCGCAAGAATTAGTTTATCGATACTTTGAGGCTCAAGGGAAAACGCGTTCGCGTAGCGGCTCTTCCAGAGCATCGCATTTTTCTCTCGACTATGAAGCCCTTGTTGATTTTTTCAATTCTCGCTACCGAGGAAAAGATCCCAACCATTGGACTGGATACATTTGCGACGAACCGTTATTGTTACAACCGAGTTATTTAGAGAGTTTGACAACAGCAGGGATTCCTTGGGGGTTTTTCAGTGGGGCAACACGACAGGAAGCGAACTATGCCCTAGAAGGACGACTCGGTCTCGAACGGCCTGTTTTAATTGCGATGGAGGATGCTCCTGGTAAGCCTGACCCGACAGGACTGTTTGCCGTAGTTCTACAGCTAGAACAGGAGCATCAAGTTAAGGTGAAATTGCCAGTTATCTACGTTGGTGACACAGTTGCTGACATGTACACTGTTGAAAAAGCCAGAGACTCTCATCCAGAACGAGTTTGGGTTGGGGTAGGGATTTTACCCCCTCATGTGCAGCAGATACCAGAACAGCGGGAGGCTTATGGAGATAGGCTAAAAGCTGCTGGTGCAACAGTGGTTTTTGATAATGTTGAGCAGCTGACTCCTGAACAGATTGAGAAAATCGTACATCAGGGTTAGTGGACAGTTAATACTTGAAGCTTTAGATTCCTTGAGGTTAAAGCTCAATAGTCAATAGTTAAACAATTCACAGGTTCACGAAAACAAAAAGGACAAGGTCAAGAGCTTCCCTGTCTTGACCTTGTCCTTTTTGTATTTATTTCTGTGTGTGTAGTGGGACTTGACCCTTTACCGTTTCAACAGCTCATCCTTTAGAGCCAGTAAATGTTACCCCAGAGATAAAGTAACGATTGAAGAAGGCGTAAATCCCCAAAGCCGGTATAGTAAAGACCATTGAGGCTGCCATGATGTAGTTCCAATAACTAATGTATTGCCCCTTAAAGGTATTTAAACCTAAGGGAAGGGTAAACATTCCTGGATCTGAGGTAATCATTAGGGGCATTAAGAAATTATTCCAAGACCCCATAAAAATAAAGATAGCTTGTGCTGCCAAAGCTGGCTTGGCTAAAGGCAGGACAACCTGCCAAAAGGTTTCCCAGCGACTTAATCCATCCAAGGCAGCAGCTTCTTCAAGTTCCTTAGGAAAATTGATAAAGAACTGCCGCATCATAAAAATAAAGGTGGCATTCACTGCACTCGGTACAATCAATCCTTGGTAGGTATTGAGCCATCCCAAAGACTTTAAGATTAAATAACCAGGAATTAGGGTGACTTGTCCAGGAATCATCAAAACTGCCAAGATTATTCCCAACAATAATGAATTACCTGGAAACTTAACTCTGGCTAAGGCATAACCTGCCATTGAGTTAAATATAATATTCAACCCTGTTACACAAACACCAACCAAGACACTGTTTAAAAACCAGCGCCCAAACAAAGGGGATTCAATGAAAATATTGCGGTAGTTATCGACGGTAAAATCATGGGGGATAAAATTCAAACCGCCAGCGATAATTTCCTCAAGGGGTTTAAATGAGGCTGATAAAGCCCAAGCAAAAGGTAAAAAAGTAATAATGGCATAGAGGATAAGAATGCTATAAAATATCCCTCTGAACCAACGAAAATTATTCACTCTTATTTGATCTCCTAATTCACTTTTTCTTCTCTAAAGAAGCCGCGTTGAATCAGTGTTGTTACTAGAATTACACCAGCTAACATTAATGCCAGTGCAGCGGCATAACCCATATCCAGACTTCTAAACGCATACTGGTAGATCAGAAGCACAACCGTCAGGGTTGAGTTGTTTGGACCACCGGTGCCACCCGAGAAGATGTAAGACTGGTCGAATAACTGAAATGTACCGATGACACCCATAACCATAACGAAAAATGTAACTGGCTTGAGTAAAGGCACAGTAATATTTATGAATTGATCGAACTCATTGGCACCATCAAGTTTTGCCGCCTCATAAACGGACCTAGGTATATCTTGCAGCGCTGCCAGGTAAATCACCATGAAAAACGGTGCTGTAGACCAAATATTCATAATCATAATGGATTTGAGCGCCACACTTGGGTCTCCTAGCCAGTTATAGGTCGGTAAACCGAAGAAGTCTAGTAATCCATTAAGTAGACCATTAGAATTATAAATCCAGATAAATATCAGGGTTAAAACCGCTGAGGAAGTGACAGTCGGTAGAAAGAAAATAATCCTGAACCATTTTTTTCCTTTAATTTCTTTATTGAGGACTAGAGCTAAAACCAGAGCCAGGATTGTTTGACAAGGAACAACAATAATGACATACTCAATTGTATTTTTGAGCGCAATCCAAACTCGCTCATCCTCAAAGGTACGAAGGAAATTTTTTAACTCAACAAATCGGTAACTCAGCCCTCCTAAAATCTCAACTTTATGGAAGGAAAGGAAGATTGCATAGATAATTGGTGCAATCAAAAAGGTTCCTAAAACTAGAATAGTAGGAGCCATGAAGAGGTAGCCAGATATAGCTTCCCTAACTTTGGCTTTCTGCCAAAATCCCTTCAATTTGACATCCCTCGATTTGACGTTTTGGTCAACTCCAAGTTTAGCTTTAGCTAGTGACATTTTTTAGTAGTTACTCGCTTGAATTTCTTTGTTAGCAGTTTGTTGTGCTTTTTTCATGGCTGACTTCAAGGATTGCTCACCCAGTAAAGCACTAAGAAACTGATTGTCGAAATGGGTCATAAATATTGGCAATTTTTCATCCCCTTGCCAAATCGTGGCGTACTCAGCACCCTTGATAAAGGGGGTGTACAGAGGATTCTGTTCATAGCCAAGTTCTGATATGACCGATTTCCGAGCCGGGATTGCCAGTCCTCCCTTCGCCCAAGCTTTCATCCCTTCCTTGCCAGTCAAATAGGAAATCAGTTCCCAGGCAGCCTCTTTATTTTTAGCTTGCTTGTTCATGACATAAGCAACGGTATAAACCATGCTTCCTTTGTGGTTACCGATACTGGGAACTTCCGCAGTGGCAAACTCAATCTTGGGAAATGTCTGTTGTAGGTAAGGAATCGCATAGCTACCTTCAATAACCATTGCTGCCTTCCCTTGGCCAAACATTTCGCTCCCAGAACTAGCTCCAACGTCTGAGGCTAGGGCAGCAGAGTGGTTTTGTCGATACATATCCATCAAAGGCGTTAGACCTGATAGGCTTTGGCGAGTCGCGAAGACAGCCTTGCCCTTCTGGTCAACTAACTCACCACCAAAGGCTTTGATCATGAAGTAGTGACGAGAGAGTTCTGGGGTGATGCCCAACCCATATAGGTCAACCCTGCCATTGTGAGTTCTATCCCTGGTCAATTTATTGGCATAGTCCTCTAACTCTTCCCAGGTTTGGGGAGGGTCGGTTATACTGAGTTGAGCGAAATATTTTTTATTGTAGAAAAGGGCAAGGGTTGTAAAATCCTTAGGCAATCCGTAGGTTTTGCCTAAGGATTGGAAGGCTTCCGAGAGATGGGGAGCAAAGTCATCTAAATCTAGGTCCTCGGTGATGTAATCATCAAGAGGCTCCAAGACTCCATGAGTCATGAGTAAGGGAGCATCTAGGGCGTCTACATAGAAGACATCAGGAGCAGCATCACCAATCAACCGAGTCTTAATGACATCCATATATTGGTCAGTGATGACTTCAAACTTGACTTTTATGCCAGGATGTGATGCTTCAAACTCCCTCAGTACCTGCTCAAGGAGCTGTTTTTCCTCCGGGCTGCTCTGCCAGCCGCTGAGGGTCACAGTGGAAATGTCACTGGCGATACTGCGGCTACAGCCAGTTAGGAACAGAATTAGAGATACTAAAATTAGACATCTCGAAAGGATTTGCTTCATGATGATAAGTAAGGACGGCAAGCACACCTCCCCTGGAAAACTTGTTTCCCGTCTGAGGAGGTGGCTATGCACCTAGAAATAATTAGTCAATACAGATGATATGGTTCTTGAGATAACTCGACATCCAAGATGGCTTTCTACAGCTTATTTCTTAAGGTATCCAAGATGGCTTTCTACAGCTTATTTCTTAAGGTGTCCGATCCTTTTTAGCTACCAAAATCTACCAAGGTAGACTTTAGCCCGCCAAGGCAAGATGCTTTCGCATCCAGGGGGTATCTCCGCGCTTCTCTGACGGAATATCCCGCGAGCGCCATAAAAATGTCAAAAAAGTTCGTTCCACCGGGATTTAAGCGCAACTATTTTTACCTTGGTTTTCGGCTTTAATTTAAGTTACATAATAATCCCTGTCGGTGTTCCCCTAATTTAAGTCTAACAAATAATCAGAGTTTTTGGTAGACTCTGGGACATTTTATCTAGCTGTTTACTCACCTTATTTCTTAAGGTGTAAAGCTGTTAGTAGCCATATTTATTCGGGTAAAGCTAGCTGTTAGTAGCCAACTTTAATTATTGCTTATCTTTATTATACCACCACTTATCTTTAGCTTTAATTATGATTAACCATGCTCCCCATCGTGGCTACGCTCTTAACTGACTCAACTACGTAAGCCGGAGATCAAGACTATGAAGGCGATCCCGCCTTTTTTTTTCGGTAGCCAGGTAGTGGGAGCTCTTGCGCAGGATCGGTCAGATGAAAGATTTCAGTGAATATACTTAAGTGTATTTTTGTTGCAATATTTTACTTTTTTTGAGATAGTATTTTTAAGGTACCCTGTTGCCCCACGGATAAAAAAGGCAACAGCTGTACTTAGGTCAGTATTGATATGTAGATATTGATATGTAGATATTGATATGTAGATATCG
Source organism: Moorena producens 3L (assembly GCF_000211815.1). Taxonomy (GTDB): domain Bacteria; phylum Cyanobacteriota; class Cyanobacteriia; order Cyanobacteriales; family Coleofasciculaceae; genus Moorena; species Moorena producens. Next base: position 13,620 of record NZ_GL890873.1, on the reverse strand, counting down.
ACTCTGACTACATCGGGATTCCTAAACAAGGGAATAGGGCATTGGCGTGATTTTTCCTCATGATCCATGTCTAGCCCCCTTGCTCCCCCGTTAATTGAATAGCGTAGCCTCCGCTGCTATACCCCGTCATGACCATAGCTCTCCCCGTAGGGCATAGCCCTTAGGAAGTAACCCTTAGGGATTATAGAAAAGTACTACTTTTCGTATTTCTAAGGGGTTGGGTGAAGGCTAGAGAATAAGTGTTATTGAAAAGTAGCCCTTCTCGAAAAGTAAGGGTTACCGGAGTGTATAGCAGATGTCGCAGGAGCTAGACCTTACCGGACTCTACCAGGAGTACGGAAGCCTATGGTAGGTCTTCTGCGAGAGTAAGCAAGTCTTACTTCCCTAGTGATGTAAATGGCATAGACTCCTCTTGTAAAACCCCTTTTAGCCGAAGGAGGTTTTACAAGAGGGTATAGGGGGGATTTAAGAGCAAGCCAAGAGGGTTACGCTATGGGCACGCTACGCCCATCAAGAAGGGGGATGCTATAGGGAGGATATGGCATAGGAGTTTCGACCTGCCTGCCGATCCAGTACAGGTGCTACCTGAACCAATACGATTTACTCGTCTCCATCAAATTCGCCATTTAAGTCCTCTCTATCTAGCTACCTGAACCGCTATGCTCAGACTCATATCCGATGTCGCCCCAGAAGCTCCGTCTTTGCCGCGATTGCCAAAGTTGCTCAAGCCCCTAAACAAGGAAGCACGACCGCCGCTTAGCCCTACTGAAAAAATTCCCAAGGGAGAGATTCGCTCTAGCCTGAGGGCTGCCACCCTTGACGGCGTGTTTTCCACCTTCTTCTCCTGTATCACAGCTGAGGTTTTCCTCACTAACTTCTTGCTGCAACTGGGTGCTAGCAACTTTGAAATCGGTATTCTTTCAGGGATACCTCTACTGGCGAATTTTCTACAGCCTATTGGTGCTTATTTATCTGACCGATCCTACAGTCGCCACTGGTTTATCATCAAAACCTTCATTCCTTCGCGACTACTATGGTTATTTGTCCTAGTAGGCATTGGGATGTTCTGCACTGGTCTGGCTCCAGCTCATCATCTAGTGTTGTGCACACTGGCGATTAACCTGATCACTCACATTTTTGGAGCTTTGGGTAGTCCCTCTTGGTCTAGCTGGATGGCGGTGTTAGTTCCTGTTCGCCTGCGAGGGCGCTATTTTGGACTGCGCAATAGCTTTACTAATTTAACCAACCTACTTTGTGTTCCCCTACTGGGATACATTGTTTCTAGCTGGGACGGTGGGCAAGTTCAAGGCTATGGCGTAATCTTGATTTTGGCTATCGTAGCTGGAATACTCAGTCTACTCTTTCAGTTCTTCATGGTAGATATCACTCCTCAGATACCCTCAAAGAAGACTGCCAAGACTGATGAGACTACTGATGAGACTACTGATGAAACCTTAGAGTCTGAGGAGCCGACGCCCTCTGATTATGCTGCCCTATTGAAAGACTCAAACTTCCTAATCTTTGTACTCTACTTTGGATTGTGGATGTTTGCCTTCACCCTCAGCAATCCGTTTTTCAATGTTTATCTGCTCGACAATTTGGGCTTAGATGTGGGTTGGGTAACTCTCTATACTAGTCTGATGGCTGGGGCAAGTTTATTGACGCTGATCTACTGGGGTAAGTTGTCTGACCTGATCGGAAATCGTCCAGTACTAGTGATGGTTGGGATTCTCCTATCCGTGATTCCCTTACTTTGGCTTGGGATCGGCAGTCCAACAACTCTCGCTCTTTGGGTTTGGCTACCCCTTTTATTCTTCGGGACAGGTTCAGCTGCAGCAGCCATTGACCTGTGTGCCAATAACATCCAAATCGAGATATCACCAGCTCATAAACCCTCCACCTATTTTGCAGCAGCTGCAGCATCAGCCGGATTAGGGGGTGCTATAGGTAGTATGTTTGGTGGCTTTTTAGCCGAGTTGCCTCACTTCGGTGGTTTGCCAACATTATTTGCCCTATCAGCAGTGGTGCGATTGGCTACCCTTTTACCTTTGGCATTTGTCCGGGAGCCACGGGGTCGGAACCTCAAACAACTGCTGCTTCGCAAGGGTGCTTGATAATCAATAGTTTAGTCAAGAGTTATGAGTTTAGGGTGCGTTAATAACACACCCTAAAATTATCCTTAAGACCTAAAATTATTGCGTAAGTCCTGAAGTAATGACTCTTGAGAAAAGCTAAGGTGGATCAGGTTAATTTCATTTGAGGTTGAAGAAATTTGCTAACGCCTCAACCATCATTGGTGGCCAACGGCGGACATGCTCTACCCAGTCCAAGTCTTGGTAGCGCTTGTCGAGACCAACGGCTGCCACCCAATTACTCTCAGCTTCCCCCCGTTTTCCGTCAGCCCACAACACAGCTGTTAAAGCAGCTCGCAGATCGGCAAATTGGGGGTATTTTCTGATAGTATTGCGCATAATGCCCATGGCTTCTTTGGTTTCACCAATTTGATAGAGAGCCAGAGCATAGTTAGCATAGGCAAAGGCAAAATTGGGCGCTAGCTCGATGGATTTTTGGTAATTTGCGATCGCTTCTGTCCATTGGCCTAGTCCTGCCTTCCCATTCCCCAAGTTGTTGTAAGCCATGGCATCATTGGGATCAAGTTTTAGCAATCGCTCATAGTCAGCAATGGCATCTTGCCATCGCCCTTGTGCTTCATAGGCGGCACCGCGATTTAGATAAGGGTCAGTGGCTTCTGGTGCTAACTCAATGGCGTGAGTAAAGTCTGCGATCGCATCCTCTAATTTATATTGGCTGACTCTAAGGTTACCCCGATTACTCCAACCGACGGGATTATCTGGTAACAGCTCAATTAGCTGAGTCCAGTAATTTTCAGCAGTTGGGAATTTCCCCTGATTCGTAGCAGCAAATGCCTTTTTCCTTAACTGGTTAATTTGTTTTATCTGAGCCTTAGTCAATTCTGGGAATTGGGTTTGCGCCATTGCTGGGGGTGTGATTATCGTAGCAGCCGATAAAACGACAAGCAGTAAAATCAGTAAAATCCTAATCAAGCGTTTCATATATTATTTCAAGTGAGACCGCAATCTTGATATTCCTTACTACTGACCATTAACTACTAATTACTAACTACTAACTACTACTCATAACCCAAATGTTTCCGAGCTGCTGAGGTGGCGACGCGACCCCGAGGTGTGCGGTGCAGGAAACCAATTTGTAACAGATAGGGTTCATAAACTTCTTCAATGGTTTGAGCATCTTCTCCAGTAGAGGCTGCCACTGCTTCTAAACCAACTGGTCCGCCATTAAATTGTTCAATCATTACCTTGAGTACCAGTCGGTCTGTCCAATCTAACCCCATCGGGTCTACATTAAAGATTTCCATGGCTTGAGCTGCTACATCCTGGTTAATTTGCTCAATGCCTTTGACTTGAGCATAGTCTCGCACTCGCCTCAGAAGTCGGTTAGCAATTCGAGGTGTGCCACGAGACCGACGGGCAATTTCTTCAGCACCGTCTTCCGTTACTGCTGCCTTTAGCAGTTGGGCTGTCCTTGTTACAATTAAACTCAATTCATCGATCTCATAGAAGCGTAAGCGTTGGATCATACCAAAGCGATCGCGTAGGGGTGAGGTTAAGGAACCTACTCGTGTGGTTGCCCCCACTAAGGTAAACTGCGGCAGAGGAATACTGCGGGTCTTGGCACTCTGACCCTTACCAATAGTGATATCCAATCGATAGTCTTCCATGGCTGGATATAGCAATTCCTCTGTCATGCGTGACAAACGATGGATTTCGTCTATAAATAAGATATCCCCAGGTTTGAGATTAACCAGAAGCCCCACAATATCTCGTGGACGCTCTAAGGCAGGTGCAGCAGTAATTTTACAATTCACCTCCATCTCAGTTGCCAAAATTAGGGACATGGTTGTCTTCCCTAATCCTGGTGGTCCATACAACAGCAGGTGATCCATGGCCTCATTTCTGGCTTTGGCGGCTTGAATGCCAATTTCCAAAACTCCTTTGAGTTCTTTTTGTCCGATGTAGTCGGCTAAGCGCTGTGGTCTAATACTCTCTTCCTGATGACCAATTTCCTCAGCGGTAGCCGTTGCTAGTAGTAGGTCACCATCGCTTTGCCTCTGACGGGGTAACCCGCGACCTTTTCGTTTCTTGCTAGATTTGGGTTCTCTATCTGGGTTTTGGTACTTTTGTCTAAAAGACGTTATGGCCATGGGTCATACTTCATCCTTCATACTTCATACTTAGTTTACTTATGCTGGCTAAGAGAATCTTACCGTGCCTGGATGTAAAAGCTGGGCGAGTTGTTAAAGGGGTCAACTTTGTTAATCTTAAGGACGCTGGTGATCCAGTGGAATTAGCACAAGTTTACAATGATGCTGGTGCAGATGAGCTGGTGTTTTTGGATATAACTGCTACCCATGAAGACCGAGACATTATTATTGATGTAGTCTACCGTACAGCCGAACAAGTGTTTATTCCCTTGACCGTGGGGGGTGGCATCCAGTCTTTGGAAAATATTAAATTATTATTAAGAGCAGGAGCCGATAAAGTTAGTATAAATTCGGCTGCTGTACGCAATCCAGACTTTATTAATCAAGCCAGCGATCGCTTTGGTAATCAGTGCATTGTAGTTGCTATTGATGCTCGTCGTCGGGAAGATCCCGATAATCCTGGTTGGAATGTTTATGTGCGAGGAGGACGTGAGAACACTGGTATTGATGCGATCGCATGGGCAAAAGAGGTGGCACAACGGGGAGCTGGGGAACTTCTGGTTACTAGTATGGATGCGGATGGAACCCAGGCTGGGTATGACTTAGAGCTAACGCGCACTATGGCTGAACAGGTGGAAATTCCAGTGATTGCCTCCGGTGGTGCTGGCAACTGCGATCATATTTATCAGGCCCTGACTGAGGGCAAAGCCGAAGCCGCGTTACTAGCTTCCCTGTTGCATTACGGGCAACTGAGTGTATCTGAAATTAAAACCTATTTGAACCAACACCAAATTCCGGTGCGATTGCCATAGTAAACTAATGGATTATTCTTCCGAAAGATTTAAGTTTTGTTGTGTAGTATTAAGTAGTTTAATGGTTTGCAGTGATTTTTATAGCTGCTAAACTAAATATGGATCCAATATTAATTTTTGTAAAAAATGCTGGTGATAATTCTAATATTTGATGTCGCCTTGGTGGCTTGGTCACTGCACCTGATGCAGGAAGCCTTTGATACCCAAGAGTTCTCTCTGATGCTGGCTGGTACCTTAGTAGCCATGTCAGCGGCAGCTATGTTAGTGGTTTATTTTCTGATGAACAGCTGCATGGGGTATATTACCCAAATGGCTCAGTCTCCCAGCGTATTCTACTGATCGAGATA
>NZ_GL890873.1:3667-8198 GCF_000211815.1 Moorena producens 3L | reverse complement strand
TGGTAGAGCACCTCAATGGCATTGAGGGGGTCAGCGGTTCGAATCCGCTTAGCTCCATATTGATTAAATATTGATTAAAGGCTGAAGTCTTTTAGCCTGAGGGGTTGCTGTAGGGTAGCTTGGCTATCAGTCTTCAGTAATAAGGTTAGAATTTTTTGACGGTTGACGGTTGACGGTTGACGGTTGGCGGGAAACTCTTAAAACAAGTTTTGGGAGTGCCGAGGGGGGAAAATCCGTGAGACTTGATGGTGAGATGTTGAGATTAAAACCTCTTTATCGAAGACGAATTCGCCGTAATCGGCGAGGTTATCTAGACCAATCAAATTTAGGATGATCTCAGCCACTAGCCAGGTGCTGACTTTCAGAAATACATTGTTCCACTGATGATTCATTGCTCTGAGGTTTAAACATTTGGTAGGTAGAGGTTTTGTCTGGCTTCTGTTTGTTCAGATGTACCTAAATCTCTACTTCAATTCCAGAGCGACGAATCCGCAAAAAAGTCAAAAATTTTTATTTAATAAAATTTCCGATATTGATTGGTGTTGAGGGTTCACGGTTTAGGGTTGACAGTTGAGATCACTTTAGCTTCCGGCAAAATTCATCCCACACTCACGTTTCACGCTTGTTGTGGGATGAATTTTGCACAGGGTCTTTAACAAAAGACCTAAGGCGCACGTTCCAATGGGCAGGTAAACTGCTCTTGGATCGCGCCTTTTGATGTGTTATAGTATGTATACTAACAAGCAAAGCCGTTCGCGTAGCGTGGCCTACGGCCTTAAATGCTGGTTTGTTGGTAAAAGATTATTCAAAAAAAAGTCAAACAAAAACAGAGCGGCAGGGCAGTCCGTTCTTAAAGCCCAGCGCCTCCTAAGCAATAGCTGGATTGGCTGGGAAGCCTAAACTGATTCAATAGAATCAGTTTAGGAGCTGTCACGTTAATCACTTTGTTTATAAGCGATCGCTTTTGAGGATTTGAACCCAATTTGGGATTATAGCGCTGCATCGCTTTTATGATAGCGATGCAGCTCAGTCTTAGGGAGGCAGTGCGGTCTTGGGGAGGCAGTGCCGCCAAAGGGGGTTCCCCCATGAGCAACTGCCGTTGTTTCCACGGGGCTGGAGAGCGATGCAGCGCGGTCATGGGGGAAAGCTCCATGACCGCGCTGCATCAAGACAGGTGCGGAAGCAAGTTCCGCACACAGACCCATGCGCCATGAGCGACTGCATCAAGACACTGTTTCCGTCAATTCTTCTCAGTTCCCTGTGCCCCATTCCCTGTTCCCGACTTCTGCAAAAAGTCTAGTCAACCTTCACGCTCCTTTAAGGATTTGGATGGGATCCCCTTGGTGCAAGACTTTACCAGCTTCAGAAGCAGGCACGTTTGTATTCACACTTAATTTGTAGAAATGATTGAAACGAGCGCTGGTTGTCCAGGATGGTAGGGTTTCCTTGCGCCTCGCCATGAAAGTCTTTTGGAAATTATCAGTAGCCTCTCCTGTCTGAGAGTCTCGTGCTAAAACAATACAACGTTGACAGGGATTAATTCCTTCTATCAAAGCTTCCCCTACTTGAAACTGAATAGATTGCCCTGATTCGGTAAACAATTGGTCTTCCCAGAAAGCAGGAACTCCTCCAATTTCTAGATTGGCTCGAACCCGACGTCGTATGTCTTCAACAGTTATTTCAGGGAACCAAGAAGCAATGGTTTCAATGGTAGCGCTACTAATAATAGTAGGACCAAGAGCATTGGTATCGTCTGGAAAACCAGTGCTGGTGTTCTGCACTACTTTAACTGGAAAATCGAAGTAATCCTTTAACCAAGCTTCCAGAGCAGTTCGCCCGTGATCAATATGAAAGGTAATGTTTTGGTTTGTGCCCTGAATCTGTAGGGATAGCAATTGGGATTGGATATGGAAGACCGACCGCAGCAAGTGAACTTTGGCATGGCGCTTACCATTGACAAATTTACCTTGCTGATCTAATAGGGCAAATTCCCGGTCATGCTTTAGGGCACCACTTTTGAGGAGAGTTGCGGTTTGGAGTTCAATCCGATCAAGGGATTTAATCGGGTAGATATAGATAGCTTTAAGGTAAGGTAAGCTGTTCAGCATTTAGATTGAGATACCTAAATTCCTCAAAGGGAACAGGGAACAGGGAACAGGGAACAGGTAATAACCAATTTTAATGCACATCAGTTTAGTGTCATTAGTCAGTCTACCACTTTTTTAAAGTAATGCGATAGTTCTAATCTATTAGAAATAAGAGATAAAGAATGATATACCAAGAATAATCAAGACTCCATCAGCTTTATCCTAGTTGTCACTATTTCGATCAAGTAAAGCATTTTTTTATAAACTTGGTAGGTGTCACAGGGCAAATTCATCTTATCAGAGTTAATAAATTAATTAATTTCTAATAATACCGGGCAGATCAAGGAAAGCGATCGCTAATCCGAGCAAGCGATCGCTAATGTTGGTTTTGTTACTTACCTTAAACAAACGTAATAAACTTTCAGTTTTAGTAGAAGAAAGTAGTTAAGCGATCGCTAAGTTATAATAGCAGCTAATTTATGCTATTAAGCCAAATATAGAGGGTTTGCCCCGAGTGGGCGCATCTCATCTTTGTAAAAACATCATTGATCCAGTCTACTTTCTCTAGTATTAATTGAAATAAAGGAGAATTATTCAGGCGATCGCTACCCTATCCTAATTCCCCCCTAAGGTCTACTATGGTAAAGTGTTGCAACGATCCTAAGCAATTACTCTACCTCCTGCCACCCTTCAATAGTTGCCATCAGAATATTCACTAGCGGATGGTCAATCGATTCCTTGAATGCCTCTACTCGTCCAGATTTCAGGGAATTGATTACCTTAACTTTTAGTGTTGGGTTATTCTCAATTTTGTCAACAACTTCACCTACAACTATCATCTTCTCTTTGTTTGTTGTAGTGGGATTAGTCTGGGAGACTTGGTCTAGAAGTTGTTGGATTTCTTCTGCTGCTTCAACTAGGGTTTGCTTATGCTCGTTGGCTATTGATAGATCAGCAGTTACAGAATTTCCAGCTATGCCTCCTGTATTGTTAGCGTAATAAACGCTTTGACTAATATTGAAATTGGATGTATTGCTATCTCCAGGCATAATAAAATCTTCTCCTTAATCAATGAGACACTTACTTTTTAGAGTAAAGCACACCAATCGTGTTTCTAGACACAAACTGATTGGGTTTTTCGTTTTCGTCTAGGGACACCCAGATCGATGCAGTCAGGTTAGCAGCTATGTTGTCTTTATATTTTTGATAATGTTGCTCCTTAAGGCTAAAAGAAGCAATGTACTTCAAGTCAGGTTTTTGTGTATTCTGTGTCCATCCATAAATCCTCAACTCGTAGTTGCCAACTTGTAAATCAAATTCTTTTCCTCCTAATTCAGGACTCCAATCGAACCGAACAATTTTATTGACTGAAGAACGTGCTTGTACTGGAATCGGTTGAGCTAGATTTTCATCTTGAAAATTTCCTCCACTCTCGATTTTAACAAAAGTAGTCCATGCCATGTCATAAAAATTGTCATTATCTTTTCTTCCAACAACTAAACGAATTCGTTTAATGGTTCCTCCTTGAGGACTCCAATTGTAGAAAGTTATGGGAAGATTGAAGCCTAATCCGACAATCTTTTGATCACCAGTTGGGTCAGTAAGGTATGTAGGAAAAAATATAATATTTCTTCCCAAAGACAGCTTAAGATTAGCTTTTCTAAAATTTGATGTATAAGCTACAGCTATAGATACAAGTAAACTAAATAAAGCAATGATGATGGTAATAGGATCCTCTGACTGCACGTTTGTTCTGGTGCTTTTATTTATTTGCGGTGCAGGTGACGACGAAGGTTGTTGAGCTATTAGCTCAGTAATTTCATAGTTGTTATGAGTCCGAAACTGCATAATTATTAGTGTCTATTGCCAAGAATAATATATAACTCACGTGGCATGATAATATTATATCATGTCTGGTTGAAGAATTATTATATACCTTGCCTACTAATTGGTACTATGTAATTATTAATTTGTAGTTTAAGATTAGGGATTATTTCGTAAGGGATTAACCGAACTTGATATTACTCCAATATAGAACCAGCTGCAGGCTACTATTCAATCAAGACTTGCTTTACCCAACTTGCATCTGCGGTCGATAAAGGTGGTGGAGGGTCTTGACTATAATCAATCGCTAAATCATAACTCCCTTGGTCGTAAAGCTGATGTAATAATTGTTGTAAATTAACCGTAGGTTCTGTATCCTCTGGTTGGAGAGGTAAAGGAAAGGAAGGGATTGCTTGGGGGAGATTGAAAGCATATAAATCGGCTTGGGGACGTTCTTGAGAACGGCTGATTACGATGCGATAGTGGCTTTGGAAGGCTTGATTATTCATAGCCATTGGTTTTCCTTGACGCAGTAAATCAATTTCCACTAAATGGGTTAAGCTATCTAATATTTTTTGCCGTTTGGTTTCATAATTGCTGCGCCCTTCTGATCGCGTAGC
>NZ_GL890873.1:0-3647 GCF_000211815.1 Moorena producens 3L | reverse complement strand
GCCCTTCTGATCGCGTAGCGTGGCCTACGGCCTTAGACCGTTTGTTTTTGGGAGAAAGAATTTCGATGACAGTAATTACTTTGCCAGTTTCTAGCTTTCGCACTTCTAAATACCACTTCTTGATGCAGTCGCTCATGGGGGGAACCCCCAAGACCGCGCTGCATCGCTCTTTAACCATTTCAGTCATCGGTAGAGCAATCTTCATCGGTTTAACACTAGGAGCAGCAACGGTAACCAGGGGTGACGGATCTTGGTGGTTGCTTTGAGAACTTTGAACCACTACATCATCAGGAATTCCTACTAGCATCGAATCATCACCAGTAGCGTTGTAGACTCTTTCCTCAATTGCTACCCGATACTTAGGACGTAGCTGGGGGTTAAGGCTTTGGGCAATCAGGACAATGAGCCATTTGTGAACTTGTGACCAATATTCAGGTTTCTCCAGGTAGGGATTCATCCCAGGAAAAGGTGAAGGCATCTGGTGTATTGAGGCTGTGAAGTGGTATAGTACCTAAGTTAGCGAAAAATTTTGGCTCTTCGGTACCTGCAACCTGGCCAGTAATTTTGGGAAACTTCTGGAAAATCACCAGAATTTAACGATGTGTTATACCAATTTATAAAATTCAATGGTATAATAGATTCTAAATAAAATTAATCTTAAGACAGCTATGGTCTGGGCTGACCCCCTAACCTGCTGTAGCCTTCGATTTAAGCAACGTTTAACAAACAGTCTCTCAAACTCCTACTCTGTATAGCTTTGAGATTTTAAGAATTCAGTTTTACTAACTAGCATCTCAATGCCTAAAAGTATTGGTAAGTAATACTCTTAGGCATTTTTTTTTGGCAAATTAGCATCCGTTTATGGGAAACAAGCATTATGAATCAAGTTGACCTAGCGTTTACTCCAGCTCTAGACCAAGCCCAACTGATCCGCAAGGGTGAGATATCACCCCTGGAATTAGTCCAACTCTACCTTGAACGGATCGAAGGATTAAATCCTCAACTAGGGAGTTACTTCACTGTGGCTTCTGACATGGCACTTGTGGATGCTAAAGCTAAAACCGAACAACTTGCCGAAACTACCGATACCTCTAAACTCCCTCCATTTTTTGGTGTCCCGATTGCGATTAAAGACCTCAGGGCTGTAGAAGGACTCCCTTGTACTTTTGGTGTTGCTGCCTTCAAAGACAATATTGCTGAGTATGATGATGGGGTAATCACGCGGATCAAGCAAGCTGGATTCATTATTTTAGGTAAGACTGCTACCTCTGAACTGGGTTCGTTACCCTATACCGAACCCCCAGGATTTCCAGCGGCTCGCAATCCCTGGAATCTGGACTACACACCAGGGGGATCCAGTGGCGGTTCAGCTGCAGCAGTAGCAGCTGGCTTATCTCCCATTGCCCAAGGTTCCGATGGTGGCGGTTCCCTGCGCGGTCCAGCCTTTTGCTGTGGTTTGGTGGCGATTAAACCGACACGAGGTCGTATTTCTTGCGCTCCAGTAGGGGACTTTCAAAGTGGTATTGCCAGTATTGGTCCGATGGCACGGACGGTTGCTGATGCAGCCGCCTTACTGGATGTGATGTCTGGCTATATTACTGGAGACCCTTACTGGTTACCTGACCCAGAGATATCGTTTCTAGAGGCTACCCATCAACAACTGGATAATTTGCGGATTAGTTTTGCCACATCGATTAAACCGATGGGAGCAGCGTCAGCTGTATGTGAAAAGATTGTGGTGGAAACCATGCAGCGACTGGAAGGGATGGGACATTTGGTTGAACCGGGTTGTCCAGATTTCAGTGACATAGTCGAACCGTTTAAGACAGTATGGCAAGCTGGGGTAACCTCAGCAGGAATTCCCTTAGAAGCCTTAAGTCCGATGAATCGCTGGATTGCTGAACAATCCGGTTCTGCTGGGGAATATTTACAAGCGGTGACTAAGCTACAAATTATAGCGCGTCAAATTGTGGGATTCTTTAACAACTATGATGTGCTAGTGTTACCTACTTATTTACATCCACCGATTCGGGTCGGAGAGTGGGACGATTTGAGTTATGAAGAAACCTTGGAGAATATTATTAATTGGATTGGACCGTGTCCACCATTTAATGCTACTGGACTTCCTGCGATCGCAATTCCTGCTGGTTTTGATGAGAAGGGCTTACCTCTCGGAATTCAGTTAGTGGGACCTCCAGCATCAGAAGCAACACTATTGGCATTAGCGGCTCAGTTGGAAGCTGCAAACCCTTGGAGTGATTATCGTCCCACTATCGCAACGGAAGTATAGTTTAGGACATAATATTTGGCTTTAAAGGGAACAGGGAATAGGGAACAGGGAACAGAAATATGTATTAACCTTGACTTCGACTGCTATAAAATCTAAAATTTACAGGACTTACGCCACATATGAGTTATTTCCCCATCCAACAAGTTATAGTTATGGCGTAAGTCCTGATTATATTTATAGCGTTTCTCGCAGTTATGAGGTACGCTCGTCAACCTCAAAGTCCCCCTTAATAAGGGGGATTTAGGGGGATAATAGGTACCTTATGGGATATAGAATTGCTATAAGTGCTGATTTAAAAGGTTAATCGTAAACCGTCAACAGTCAACAATGCTTAAGCTTTTTTCAACCAGCTGAACATAGCCCGTAAGTCTTTACCAACTTCCTCGACGGGATGTTCTTTATTCTGACGGCGCATAGCAGTGAAGACGGGTTTACCTCCCTGATTTTCCAAGACAAATTCACGGGCGAATTGACCTGATTGAATTTCTTTGAGAATTTTACGCATCTCGGCGCGAGTTTCATCAGTAACAATCCTTGGCCCACGGGTATAGTCACCATATTCAGCAGTGTTGGAGATGCTATCGCGCATGTTAGCTAAACCACCTTCTACGACTAGGTCAACAATCAGTTTCACTTCATGAAGGCATTCAAAATAGGCCAATTCTGGTTGATAACCAGCAGCGACTAGGGTCTCAAATCCGGATTTAATCAATTCACTCAAGCCGCCACACAATACGACTTGCTCACCAAATAGGTCAGTTTCTGTTTCTTCCCGGAAGGTAGTTTCAAGAACCCCGGCACGGGTACCACCAATTCCTTGGCGTAAGCCATGGCGCGATCGCGTGCTTGGCCTGTGGCATCCTGGTAAACAGCAAATAGACAAGGTACCCCTTCTCCCTGTTCATAGGTGCGCCGCACCAAATGTCCTGGGCCTTTGGGAGCAACCATGATCACATCTATGAATTCTGGGGGAACAATTTGACCAAAATGAATATGGAAGCCGTGGGCAAAGGCAATAACATTACCCTCGGTCAGATTTGGCTCAATTTCTGCCTGATAAATGGTTTTTTGCACTTCATCCGGCAGCAAGATCATCACCAAGTCAGCTGCTTTAGCAGCATCAGCCACTGTGTGGACGGTTAAGCCTGCTTCTTCAGCTTTGCCCTTAGACTTACTACCTGGATACAGTCCCACGATCACATTCATGCCACTCTCTTTAAGATTAAGGGCGTGGGCGTGACCTTGAGAACCATAGCCGATGATAGCAATAGTTTTATCCGCCAGTAGGTCTAGGTTAGCGTCGGTATCGTAATACATCTGAGCCATTGTAATTTCTGTTCCTTTTTGCTGGTCATTG
>NZ_GL890872.1 GCF_000211815.1 Moorena producens 3L | reverse complement strand
GTTAGACGTTGTCATCATTGTGCGTCGCGCCGTTACTATCCTGACCAACTCCCGCCACATCATAAAAATGTGTCCCCTGGTGCGCGTAGAAGTTCATTGGATCCTTGTAAAGTCACTCCATACTTCGCCGCAAGGTAGTTTTCGACGATATTTCTTCGAGCTTGTGAAAGCTCCTGATCATAGACAATGATCTCTGCTACATCTCCTCCGAAATGGTGTGCTCCCACAGGAAAGTTATCAACTAATGCACCTAAAATAGACCGTGTCAAACTTTCAGTTTCATCGTATTCCACAGCGACGATATGTGTCTGGTCATAACTCCACTGATAATAAGTACCATCATCTACAAGAGCACCGAAAGTCTGACCATCCTGTCCATATCTGGCTGTCCCCGTTCCTGATTGGTTACCATCAAAGCTATATCCAAATTGATCTGCCCCGCCCCTTGGTTCCGGAGCGATATGCACCAATTCATTGTAACTTCCCCAAATATGACCAAGTTCATTACCTGCCTGAAGTGTGGAGGATGTTCGGAATACAATGAAAATGGTCTTGGCATTGTAAGACAATGCATCATCCGTAAAATCATTTACCCCATCAAACCGTACGACAGGAAATCCATTGATTTCACCGCTTTGAAAAGTGGGTTGATACAGGGCATTCCCTTGAGTGGCATGGTTGTTATTCCCGGAAACGTCTCCCCAGGAGGGAATAGGATCACCATCCGTCAACATCAGGCTGTCTGCTTTTAGCCACATCGGCAGGGTGTTCGTTCCTCCAACTCCTCCAGGCCCTGTAAATCCAAAAGGTCCGTCATCATTAAGGATCGTGTAAGTAAACCGGGTATTGGCCCCTAAGCTTGCTGCCGTTGGAGAAGACAGATCAATGATCAAGGTCTCATCGGCCTCAGGAGACGCATCATTGGCGATCACCGGTAAGATATTTGTGAAAATCGAGCCTGCCGGTATAGTGATTGATCCATTAATTAACGTAAAGTCCGTAGAACCTCCGGTAGCCGAACCGCTTACAGTATAATTCACCATAACGTCTTGCCCAGAGGCCGTAGACAAAACCACGGGGATCGCAGGATTCGTTACGCTTTCTAATTCTGACCTTGAAGGCACATTGAATTGTACCAGCGGTGTAGGATCATTATCTTCTATATTAATCGTAAATGTTATGGGATCCGTATCCGATAGATTACCGTTTGTAGGATTTGACAGAGAAATAATAACCGTCTCCGTTACTTCACTCAGCGCATCATCGGAGAATGAAATTGTAAAGGAATTAGAGATATTATTGGCTGGAATACTCAGTGTACCAGCTGCCAGAGAAAAGTCTTGTCCACTTCCCGTTGCCGTGCCCCCGGTAACTGCATAGTCTACAGTCGTGGGATTACCTGGATCCACCTGACTTGGTGTAATATTTACCGTAATTTCAAGGGAGCCACCAGATTCATTGATGGTAGCACTGGCTGTGTTGAAATAAATTTTTCTGGGGTTGTCATCGTCCTTAATTGTGTAAATGAGGGGGTTATTTAACCCATTGAATCTTGAGGAAAAGCCGGACAAATTAATGTTAATGCCTTCGCCGGATTCAGAATCAGAATCATTGGTAATCGAAAGGGGGAATGAAAACACATTACTTCCAACGCCAATATTACCGGCAGTGGACGATATGGCGGTATAATCGTTGCCAGCTGTTGCCCCATTATCAGAAGTGGCATAATTAAAAGGGACACTGTTTAAGGCCCTAAAGTTTGTTCTTACCTCGATAGTTGAGGACGCTACGGTTTCAAAATCATCCTGAGTAGCGTTGCTAAAGCCCAATACCGGACGCACTACTCCAATTGAAATAAAATCTCCATTTGCCAGGTTTAGAGGTACTTCCCAATGACCGGCTCCCGGTACTCTAGCCATTTCATAGACTTCTGCGTTGGAGAAATCTCCATCTGAATCTACCAATAATACATAAGTATCGTATGCTACCGGAAGGGCAGGTAAAGCCGTGGTGTCAACCAACAACTTCATGGTATTGAAAGTATTGGTCTCATCCAATCTCCATTCTCGGGCAATACGTCTTATATTGGAAAGTCCTTCAGCAGGGATCTCTGAAGTTGTCCAGGACTGGGCACCATTGTCGTGCCCAATAAATGCAAAATCACCATCATCTATGGCAATCCCCCCCAAGGTATCTAGTCCCAGTATTCCTGAAAAACTTGCTGTATCATATTCAAACCCCAAGCGACCGATACCAGCAACCGTTCCATTATAATTAGTATCATAACTGTATCGGTCATTACCTGATGCGGATATGTCTATCCCGTATTTTGTTGACAAATAGTTTTCAACCGAGATTCTTTCCGGATCAGTCAACACCCGATCAAATACGATCAATTCGGCAACATCAGCATCCAGGTTATGCGCTGCTATTGAAAAATTGGGTAATAATGAACCCATTACCTGACGGTTGAGTGTTCTGTTTGCGTTGAATTCCGTCGAAAGGATCTGCCATTGATCTCTTACAAATTGCGGGGTATTACTATT
>NZ_GL890871.1:3051-26224 GCF_000211815.1 Moorena producens 3L | reverse complement strand
CGGGGGCGCGGGGAGGATGGGAGGTTGGGGGAGATGGGGAGATGGGGAGATTTCGATTAAGGGTAATTATCCTGACATCATATCAGCTGAAGGCCGCGATTAGATTAGTATTCAGGGAAAAATCCTCAAAACGCTGATACCCGAAATTCTGATAGCTGACGACCGAAGCGAAAGCATTCAGCTATCAGCCGTGAGCCCAAGGCTCACGCTTCGCGAACAGCCGTCAGCGTTACGTCACAGGCATTAAGCCTATGCCACAAAGTACCGATCTAGTAGCGTGGCCATTCCCGTAGCGTGGCTCAAAGGCCAAGGCTGATACGCGACACGCTGATACGCGACACGCTGATAGCTGAATGCTTAGCTACAGTCAATTTTCTTACCCCTACTCCCTACTCCCTACTCCCTACTCCCTACTCCCTACTCCCTATTCCCTTAATAACGTCGAGTTTTCTGAACCCCATAAACTAGACCTGTACCAATCGATAACAAGATCAATAGCCACAGGATACCACCAGGAAGAAAGGTAAGAATACCAAAACCTCTGAGCAAGTAAACCATAACGGTGATAGCGAGAAGAGCGCCAAAAAAGTAGGCAATTATCAAAGTTTCAGATTGAGAAGAGGAACTCATATATAGTAAAGGGAACAGGGAACAGGGAACAGGGAACAGGGAGCAGGGAACAGGGAACAGTAATAAATATTTTGATGTTATCAGAAATCAGCAATATTGTTTATGAGCTATTTATAAGTGCTACTTTATAGCAGTCCTATCTGATTCGTGAAATAAATTTGCTGCTTTAAGGCAGGAGGCAGAAGGCAGAAGTCAGATCATAAGGGAAAAAGAGCTATTTTTTAACAAGTCCAGTGATTTTACAAATGATTTAAGATTGCTATAGGTGGGAACAGCTTTTGAATAAAAGAGGCAAGGATTGCTTTAATCTCTGTTACGTCTGCTGTCAGGAATTCATAAAGCTGACAGCTGACAGCTGACGGCTGACAGCTTACAAATGCTAGCTCAATAATCAGTTATCATTAAAATTTACAAACATGGAGTTTGCTAAAATTGCTGCTTGAGTGCGATCGCGTACATTCAACCGACTCAAAATATGAGTAACGTGGTTTTTCACGGTCTTTTCAGAAATATACAACGTCTGAGCAATCTCTCGGTTGCTAGCACCGGTAGCAATTAGTCGTAAAATTTCCTGCTCTCTGGGAGTTAGTTCATCCCAACCCGGAGGTGGACTCGGAGTTGGGTCTCGCATTTGAGCAGCGACTTTTCTGCCTATACCAGGGCCTAACTGAGTATAACCTTTTTGCACCGCTCGAATTGACTGGGCTAATTCTTCTGGAGGGGTATCCTTCAGCAAATATCCGGCTGCTCCGCACTGTATGGCTTGGGTAACGTACTGGTCATCATCAAAGGTAGTTAGTACTAATACCTTTGTATCTGGGAATTGCTGACAAATTTCCCGAGTGGCAGCGACGCCATCCATGACAGGCATCCGAATATCCATTAGTATAACATCTGGCTGTAAAGTTTTTACCAAACTAATTGCAGTTTGTCCATTCTCGGCTTCACCGACTACCTGTAAGTCTTCTTCTAACTTCAGCAAGGCTTTTAATCCACGCCGAATTAGACTCTGGTCATCTACGAGTAAAATACGAATCATCATTAATAAAGTTATCAGCTGTCAGCTGAAAATCAACCTCAAATGGGATAATTTAATAGTTCGAGATTAATGAAAATTGAAAGTCTGGGTAAAAGCTCATGTAAGCATAAACTGATAGCTGATAGCTGACCGCTGATTGCTGACCGCTGATTGCTGATAACTGATTGCTGATAACTGATTGCTGATTGCTGATTGCTGATTGCTGATTGCTGATTGCTGATTGCTGATTGCTGATTGCTGATTGCTATATAAATTAAACCTTTGGTAAGGGAAAATGAGCGATAATTTTGCAGCCAGCTCCTGGTGCTGTCTCAATTTTAAAGGTTCCTCCTAAGGCTTGGGTGCGTTCTCGCATTCCTTGTAAACCAAAACCGGTTGTGTTCTGGTTGAGGGAAAATCCAATGCCGTTGTCTTTAATAATTAATTGTAAATCTGTTGCTGTCTGAATTTGGATGTCTACTTCAGTAGGTTTAGCATATTTAAAGATATTTGTCAACCCTTCTTGGACAATACGGTAAACTGCGATTTTGATGTCGCCAGGGATTGAACGCTTTAGGTTAAGATGGTATGTGGGTGAGATGGCTGTGGACTTTTGGAAGTCGTCGATTAGGGATGCGATCGCATTTTCTAGAGATTGCTCTTGTAAAGGATTTAAACGCAAGGAAGCAACGGATTGACGTACATCCTTCAGAGCAGTTTTACCCAGTTGTTTCGCTTCTAATATAAATTCTTTGGCTTCAGCCGGGTCAGATTGTAATAGTCTTAAAGCTGCTTCCAAGTGTAAATTGAATACAGTTAAAGAATGTCCTAAGGAGTCATGAATTTCCCGAGCAATACGGTTACGTTCTTGCAGCGTAGCAATATCTTCAATCCGGAGGGCATATTGACGCAGTTGAGCATTAGCCTGTGCCAGGTCTTCCCGACTTTTTCGTTCTGATAGTACAGCATCCACTAATAGCTGCAAAACGATTAAAACCAATACAAATATCAAGACAGAACTCAATAAGATAAATAGTAATCGCTCCGGAATCAACCCTGTCGGTGGTGGTCTGAACACAGGAGGTGGTCTAAAGGGAGGACGATGCCTCAGAGCATGATGCTGAAATCGAACCATTTGCCTCATTAGGAATAATATCAGCGCAAATCCAGTCATCACTAAGCGACCTTGGAACTCAAAGATAAAACAGTTGCGAACAACTAATATAATTAACATCAGTTGCAACAGCCGAATGTGTCCCACTATGGACGCTAAGAGAATTACCCCAATTTCGGCGGCGGTGTAAAGTATCTTATAAATAGGCTGATTTGTTGGTAATCTCAATCCCATTAACCCAAATACTCCCAGGAAAACAAGATTGAGTAGTGGCGACCTAGGTAGCGGGGGAAAAGGAAGTTTTAGTAATTCCACCAAAGCGGTAATGATCAGCAGTATCCACTCCAGGTAGAGCAGAAATCGAATTGGGTGGTTAGTAATGTGAATAGGATGGCGCATTCACGATTCTTGTAAACAACCAATAACAAACAACCAACAACCTTAATCCATGTGTCGAAGGTAACGCAAGACCCATTGGTCATATCTAGCCCAGGACTAAAGTCCTAGAGGAATTCAGGTCTTTTGCCTCATGTGGTTTCACCCTCTCCGTTTTTAGGATAGAGACATCAAACAGAAATCAGATCACAAAATACATACTTATAAATAGCTAAAGAGTGAACATCATGAACATCAAACGCTTTTCTCTATTTGCAGGTATCGCAGCAATTACCCTCACTACTTTTCCCATGGCAGTTAACGCCGAAGGAATGCCTCCATTTTTATCCAAACTTAACCTTACTAACCAGCAAAAAGAGCAGTTTGAAAACATCCGTAACAATACTGAAGCTAAAATTGAGGATATTCTCACTCCCGAGCAACAACGGCGGTTCCAAACTATAAAAACACTGCGCCGTCAACTCCGAGAAGCAAGGGAGGGTATGAATCTCTCTCAAGAGCAGCGAGACCAAATGCGCGAGATTCACAAGTCAGCACGAGAAGATATGAGGGGTATTCTCACCGAGGAACAGCGCCAACAAATTCGTCAAGAAATGCGCTCACGTCGAGGTAAGCGCGGATTTGGAAGGTGATTTTTCTAGGAATAGATTATCTCTTGGAATACAAATTACCAACTCTCTCGATCTAACTTGTTACTTGTCAATTGTTAATCTAAAAACCATTAACAATTGACAAGTTTTCTTGTAAGCATTCAGCTATCAGCGGTCAAGCTGTCAGCACTGATCGTGATTTGGGGGACAGAGCATGTTCCGCAGTTCTAAGGCCAAAGGCCACGCTACGCGAACGGGAATCTCCTCAAAGTGCTCCAACAAAAAATCCATCAGAGCCAGATGACGCAAATCCGATGGTTGAGGCCGCAGATAATTACGACCCCGGCTAAACCAGCGCCCCACTGTCGCTACCGAACGGGAGCAAATCATGGCCATCATTGAGTGAGTCACGGGCCATTTGCTGTAGAATTCCTTTGGTGTCATCCCGAGTTGACAGGAGCTGTATTGTTTAATTAGCTCTTGCTTGGCCTGAGTTAAGGAAGCATCAGGTTTGTTCATGATGCCACCTCCAGCGCTAAAGAAAGCAAATGGTTTTCCCAGGCTATATCTGTTACTCCTTGGTGATGTTGAAAGCCATGGAGATAGGGAGCTAGCCAGCTAGGGTTGAGACTGGTAGTGAGTTGCTGAATTAGCACTGCAGCAATAGCATCAGCTTCAATAGGCTGGATCGGTAGCCTGGTATGGAAGCCAGTTTCACTGCAATGGCTGAGCTTCGCGAGTAATTCAGTGATGCCAAAATCCCTAAGAGCTTGCTGATATCCATCGACCTGGGCTTTGGCACAACTTGGGTTGTGTGTCTGTGGATCCTTCTTTGGATAATTTTTCATTATTCTCGAAGGAGAGAGTTTTAAAGGGAAAAGAATACCCCGTCCTCTTAGGTCGGGGATGAATTTTAAATAGTGTTAATATAAAAAATAAGGGTCTCAAAAAAAAACTGGGTATTGACCCTACCAGCTACCGACCGTGCGGGGGAAAGTTACGCCCAGGTCGATAACAGCCAATTAGGTTGTGCCTGGGAATCCCTATTCCTGCGACGGATGGGGAAGTTCAAATAAGTGGCCTTCTTGATTGCAAGAGCCAGTGGCAGACCTTGCCGGGCAAAGCTATGGGTCTGGCATCTCGCTCCCGGTTGGTTACGGCTCGTCTCGGTGGGCTTGCTGTATCAACCTATTTATGATATTATGGTAATTTTAGCCAAATATCAAGTATTTGCCTGAAATTTGCTATAGCGCTACCCATTTGGCTTATCGGTGCGCCAATGCAATAGTTTTTTGGAAACTTGGAACCGAGGCGCTGATCATGGCATTGACCATAGGTCAAGCTACGGGATGCTCCAAAAGAGCCGCTACGCGATTGGCCGTAGGCCACGCTAAAAGCGATGCTCCAAAAGAGCCGCTACGCGATCGCATTTACTGTAATTAGTCATTAATACGATTAGCCACAGATGTCGCCACCCATTTGACTTATCGGTGCGCCAATGCAATAGTTTTTTGGAACTGCTCAAAGGGTAGAGATTACCACTACTGTTATCCAGGTTAATCAGAAGGTAATTTGCAACAATCTCAAGGGGAGTGCAACGCTGTTGATTATCGTAAAACGAGGCTCTCAAAACACTTATGGTCATACAAAGGAAGTCAATAGACCATCTAGAGTAATGTATCCCCCGGATCATCCCCTACATTGTGCAGGGCAAATCATTCTAGAGTAAGAAGATGTAGATTGAAGCTGGGGAGGTTAAAAACTATATATTTGCTCAAACAGAGCATTTATAAAGTAAAAATTCAGGAAATAGGCGATCGCCACCAACCTATTTTAAGATTTATGAAGAAAAATGCTTTCCCCATGAAGCTGGGGAAGTATTGAGGATATGGAAGAATGTCTAGCTTGAACCAGATGTTGGTCTTGGGTGAGGATAGTGGTACTAATTTGACTAGTAAGTGAGTCAAGTATGTAGTGAACACTTATAAGCAATCAAGCCAAGTGAATCTGGGCTTCAAGTTTTACCTCGACACTGGGTTGTAGAGCTGAATTGAGAGATAAATCTAAGCTTAGTTATACCTTAGGAGATACTAATATAACATGGGATATCGATATATTGGTACAGATATTGACGGACCCAGGTTCAATCCAGAGCAACTGTATGTTCGGAATAGAAACCTGAACGACTTGATTGGTAATTTTTCATTTTCAGGGACTATCTATCCTGACTGCCTGACACATCTTAGAAAATGGCAGTCATCAAGGGGTGCAGTGCTTCGAGGGAATACGAGTAAACCAGATTCGGTCGTAGTAATGCTGCCAGACCCGGTTTACAACAAGCCCTATCCATCGCCCGAACTGGAGATGTACTGGTGGTGTGGCGTTTAGACCGGTTGGGACGCTCACTCAAAGATTTAATTGAGATGGTCGAAACCCTGTCTAACAGAGGCATCGAGCTACAAAGCCTCACAGAAGCCATTGCCACTGACCCCAGTAGTGGTAAACTGATTTTCCATGCTCATATTGAAAACGACTGCATTTAATTCTATGATGCCCTCAAGCCTGGAAGCAAGTTTTGACTACGCTTAGTTAATTACCAGAAAAGGATATTTTTTAACTTAATGTTGCAGATTCTTGACTCTACCCTAAGAGAAGGAGAACAAACTCCTGGTGTTTATTTTTCCCCTGAAACCAAGTTATTAATTGCTCAACTTTTAGATCGAATTGGTATTGATATTATTGAAGTAGGAAATCCTGCTGTTGATCCTGAAATTTGTGAAGCTGTAGCCTTGGTTTCTAATGCGGGATTGAATGCTAAGATTGGTGCTCACTCTCTTTGTCGCATCGATCATGTTCAAAAAGCATTAGATTGTAAAATCGATTTTTTGGGTATCTTCTTGAGTGTTGCCAATCACCGTTTAGAGCGTGACTACCAAATTACAATCGAAAATGCCATTGAGCAAGTGGTGGAAGTTATTGGCTATGCCAAAGCACAAAACCCAAACCTATTAATTCGCTATACACCAGAAGATACGACACGTACCTCAATCGAACAAGTTATTGAAGTAGCAAGCGCTGCGGTACAAGCAGGCGCAGATATTATTAGCATCGCAGACACAACAGGATATGCTACTCCATTTAAGAACGATCGCAGTTACTCGTATTTTGTCAAAACTTTGAAGGAAAAACTAGCTGGACAACAGCTATATCCTAAAATTGCTGTTCATTGTCACAATGATAGAGGTTTAGCACTGGCTAATGCTCTTGATGCTTACCAGGCTGGAGCAGACATTATCGATGTAACTGTGATGGGGTTAGGAGAACGTGCTGGTATTGTTGATTTAGCAACATTGTTGGTCAATTTGGGCGAGATGGTTGAATCAGAATTGCCTTGGGAGTTTAACTATCTTAAGGATCTATACCATATTGTGAGTGAATATTCCCATATTTCAATTCCGCCTATTTTACCCATTATGGGAAAAAATGCGTTCACTCACTATGCTGGGGTTCACGTCAAAGCAATTGCTAAAGATCCGATGCTTTACCAAAGTTTAGCTCTTGCTAGTTTGACAAACAAAAATAACTTAGCATTAGGAATGCAATCGGGCAGAGCTTCAGTTGAGTTAGCTCTGGAACAAATTGGTCAAGAGGGAGTGACCAATAATAGGGTTTTAATGAATTGCATTCTCAATGAGGTTAAAGTGCTGGCTAAACGAGGGACTGGTATTGATATTGACAACGAATTGCCCCACATAGTTAATCAATGTTTTGCTTTTGATAATTGTGAATAATATTCTCACTTTGAGTGAAGAATGCTTAGGTCTATAACACTTTACTAATAATGCCATTAAACCAAAAACAAACTAAGTCTATAGAGTCTATAGAGTTGAGCTCTGGGATTAGATACGGATTATCAGCGGTTGATGGCTGGCTGCCGCTTGTTGAACAGCCCTTGTTTATTTTAGTTGGGTTGACGGGAGTCGGTAAAAGTACACTTATCAATGCTTTATCCGATACAGAGCTAAACTTTACGCTGTTTCCTAATCGTCGTACTTTAACTGATAAATTTATTATTCCGACGGTGATGCAGATCGATGGAGCAGAAAAAGAAGATGATATTACCTGCCGTGTTACACGCTTCTCCTATACCCGTCGCTATAAGGAACTTTTTCCTGAGGGAATAGTCCATATTTTGAGCAAATTACAGATTAATCCGTCTCAACTTTGCTTTCCGCTACTTTTTGATGGTTTGCGAGGAAAGCAGGAGGTAAAATACGCAATCAAAATTATACCAAAAGCTAAGTTTTTAGTTTTGGAAGCTCCTAACTATGTCCGATTGGAACGCCTGTTAACTCGTAAGGATTTGTTTGATCGCATTGCGCAATCTAGCCCAATAAAATCTAATTACAATGAAAATAAAATCAGTAGTTTTGCTGAATTAGGGATACCAGAGTATAGCAATCTTTTTGCCCATGAACAAACACAAGAGATCCTAGCAAAAGTGAATAAAGGTTACTTTTCCATACATGAATTACGAGATTGCTTAAAGATTATTGTTGCAGAAAAATGCAACTATAATCCATACGAAACTAGATCCATTTTAGAAGATTTAGCCCCAAGTCGAACTCTGTTCATTAATACAACTGGCTATGCTCCTCACTTGATTGCACAAGAGGTTCAGTGTTTTATCTCGTCTGGTTGAGGGTATCATCAAGCTAGAGCATCGGTTAAGAAACCGGGTTGCTAGAGAATACTGAACCGGCGGGTCTTGGCGTCGGAGGAGAGCGAAAGTTCGTAGGAGAAGAAACTTGGTCAAACAATTTAAGGACTATTTCTCGAAGCAAGCAGATAATTATGCAAACTATAGACCTCATTATCCAGAAGCTTTATTCGAGTATTTAGCTACTCAAGTCACCGAATGTAAAGCTGCTTGGGATTGTGCAACTGGTAATGGTCAAGTAGCCTTGGGATTAACATCTCATTTTCAAAAAATTTATGCTACAGATGCTAGCGAAAAGCAAATTAGTTATGCATTTAATCATGATAAGATTAAATATTCTTTGGCAGTTGCAGAAAAAGTTGGGCTAGCGAATCAATCTATAGATTTAATAACTGTTGCCGAAGCAGTTCATTGGTTTAATCTGGAAGAATTTTATCAGGAAGTTCAGCGGATTTCTAAGCCTGGAGGAATTATTGCTATCTGGGGATACTGGTATTTTAATTTGCTCCGAGAAGAAGAACATTTGAAGCAAATGTTGAGAGATTTTTTTACTACTGTCTTTGACCAGTTTGGAGCTGAAGAAATAAAACTACTTATTCAAAAGTATCAAACCATTCCTTTCCCTTTTGCTGAGTTAAAAACACCTATTTTCACAATGGAATGCCAATGGAACATGGAAGAATTCCTTGGATATTTGAATAGTGTGTCTGCTGTTCAAAAAATGATTTATGTTCAATCCCACGAACCAATGTTAGAATTCTCCAAGCGTCTAGTCAAGGCTTGGGGCGATCCCGAGAGGAAAATTTTATTTCAATGGCCATTACACATGAGAGTTGGTCGGATAAATTAAAATTTCTGTCGGTGCCCGATAAATATTAGAGCAGGGCTGTTTCATTCTAAATTGCAATATTTTATGCATTGACGAGGATACGTCTTTTCAGCCTTCGAGCATTCAGGTATGTGATGGCTGAAAGCCTTTAAACTCGTTACCTAGATCCAGAATGAAATAACCCTGGATGCCACCCTATGGAACAGGACTATTCCTCTGTGCACGTAGCTCTGCAATGGTTGCTCATCTTCTGGAGCAAAAAGATAAACCTCCTTTTGGTGCCACGAGTAAAGAGCTTCGTAAATGGTATAGTCAATGGTATGGTCCAATGGCTGTTGGTGTAGACTGAGCCTAAATTATTTGTGCAACTCTTCTGGAGGATAAGCGCTAAAATTACTGGATAAGTAGGTGGGCATAAATAAACGTTAAAACTCCGAATTCCAGAATGAAGCTGGAAAACTGTAGTCAAGATGTTTTAAACATTGTGACTATCAATCGCTATTTGACGGATAATTAAACCCACCTACTTAGTAAAGAATTGAATAAGCTTTTGTTGTACAACTCATTTAGGATTGATCTAGTAAGTACCAAAGAGCCAAAATAACTATTTGTGAGAGCATATGAAAAGTCAAGAAGCCAGTGAAACAGCTATCTCTAAACAATGGTGGGTCTTATTGGCTGTGAGTTTAGGAACGTTTCTGTTCTCCCTAGATGTTCATATTGTCAATTTGGCTTTGCCAACACTGGTAGAAGATTTGCATAGCGACTTTGCCACTGTTGAATGGGTTCCTATGAGTTATTTTCTGGTGCTGGCGATCCTGGTGCTTTGTGTGGCTCGCTTGGGGGATATGTGGAGCAAGAAATGGCTCTATATGATCGGACTCGCAGCATTTACCATAAGTTCATTGATCTGTGGAATCGCCACTACAATTAACTTATTGATTGCAGCACGTATATTTCAGGGAATCGGGGCTGTGTTTATTGCAGTCCTAGCGCCCGTGATCGCGACTGAAGTGTTCCCTGATGCCAAGCGAGGACTAGCCCTGGGGATTATTACTAGCACGGGTTGGGTGGGCGTATCATTGGGACCGACGGCAGGAGGAGTGCTGATAGAGCACTTGGGTTGGCGTTCAGTTTTCTTGGTTAATGTGCCAATTTGTTCCATCGGCATAGTGTTAGCGATGCTGGCAGTTCCCAGGGGCAGTAGCAATAGGTCAGATGCGGATTTTGATTTTTGGGGAGCATTGATTTTAGCGATAACGTTAACTTGTTTATTCCTGGGAATAACACGCATACAAGGAGAGGATTTAGATGGCAAAATAACCTGGGTTTTATTTGTGATCGCGGTAATGGGTTGCGTTAGTTTTTTGTGGTCTCAGAAGCAATCAGATCGACCATTGCTGAACCTGAGTTTATTTCGATCGCGGGAATTAAGTTTCCGTCTACTGCTAAGTTTAATTTACTATGCTTTTGCCACTGCTGTCATGTTCATTTTGCCCTTTTTTATAAAACTCGTTAAGCATTATTCCGAACAACAAGTAGGATTATTGATAGCGGTGCTGCCTATATTAGCAATCTGTGTAGGTACTGTAGCTGGATACCTGGCCGATCGTTTTGGCGAAAGAAGCATTAGTACGATCGGAATGACATTATTACTGATCGGCTGCTTGACAATCAGCACCTTTAGCCAAGAGTTGACGGTTAAGGGCTATTTATTGCGCATGCTCCCCTTTGGAATCGGTTGCGGTTTTTTCCAACCTTCTAACCAAAGTGCGATTATGGGCAGCATACCTCCACAATATCTCAGTGTTGCCTCTGGACTCTGGTTCTTTTCACAAGCCTTAGGTCAGGTTATGGGTATAACGCTGATTGGAATTCTGTTTTCCCGCTTATCTGCTAGCCAACTCCCAGTAGACACCCAATTTTCAGTGACAACAGCGCCAGTTGAGGCTTTAGTGTTTGGAGAACAAGTAAGTTTTCGCATTGTCTCTGCAATTCTTGTGATTGGGCTAGTTATATGTGGATTCCTATGGCAGCGGCAAAATCAAAGGCTAAGAATAAATCGGACTTAATTAGTTTTAATATCATGTCCGGTTGAATACTTACACTAGGCGGAAATCGAAGGCAGAAGTAAAAGAGTAAGGTGTAATCCCAGAAGGTTTTTTATCACTAATTATCCGGACATGATATTATTATTTTATCAAAAAACTATCTCCCCTATGGATTTATCGGTGCGCCAATGCAATAGTTTTTTGGAAACCCAGAACTAGGCGCTTTGACTGATAATGGGATTGACTATAGGTCACCCTACGCGAACGCATTTACTGTAGCTAATAATTAACTTTGATGTGGCCACCCACAGTCATTATTGATGCGTCAATGCAATAGTTTTTTGGAAAGCCGCAACGGAGGCGCTTTGCCTCGAATGCGATTGATCATAGGTCACGCTACGGGATGCTCCAAAAGAGCCGCTACGCGATTGGCCGTAGGCCACGCTAAAAGCGAACGCACTATACAGAATTTTTTCCCTGCTCCCTGCTCCCTGCTCCCTGCACCTAGACCTAGTAATTAATACCTAAAATCCTATTCCTTGCATCTTCTCCAAAATTCTGTTATATTAACAGTATCGTTAACGCAATGGTTAACCACCCATGATGATTTCTACCGCACAAGCCGCCGATTTACTAGGTGTTTCCGCCACTCGCGTCCGTTACCTTCTGAGCAAAGGCAGAGTGAAAGGAGCCTATAAAGTGGGTAGAACTTGGGTGATTCCTCTGTTTGATGGCATGCCAGTAGTTACTCCTGGCACTCGCGGTCCAAAGCGGAACTGGTCAAAGCGCAGAGAGTACACTAAGGCTGTGATTCATGTTAATCAAAGGGTAATTCGGAAAAATCTCACGACGGGAGAGCGCAACCCTGTGATTACCGTCAAACGAGGCTCTCAAAACACTTATGGTCATACCGTGGAAGTCAATGGGCCCTGTCGAGTGATGTATCGCCCCGATGATCCCCTCAAATGTGGAGCAAGGGTGTGGATTGAGACTATCTCTGATTTTAAAGTTATTTGATTTGGTAACAGCTTACCTGACTAGACATCTACCTGATTAGACTAGGAAACGCTATACTCCAGAGAAACATCCTCACTGGTATGGAAAATACCAATTAAAGGATTAGGGAAGTCGAAAGGGTATGGGTGATCGGATGAAACGCTTTTATTTATATTCAAGTTTGTTGATTGCTAGCTTCTTCCTACTATTGCTTGGGGAGGAGGGATTAGCACTTATTGTCAAAACCAATCGTCGATTGTCAGGTTTTTCCGTAGATAGCCGCAACTATATTTATCTGGAAAGTGCTAGAAACCATGTCACAAAGGTTCCTACTGCCAAAATCCAAATTATCGATGTAGCCACTAACGCTTGTGTCAAGAAGGGTTGTCTAGAAACTAACTATAACTACTCGGATTCCAATCTCACTCCTAAAGACGCTGAAGATAGCTTACTAAGGAAAACCCAAAGAATAAGACGGAGCTTAGGACTCAATCAACTAAAAGTAGGACTAAAACTGCCAATTATTGAGCGTTCCATTGAACCTAATGGCACTGAGACGGTTAAGGTCTTGGTGGATAAAGAAAAAGACCCACTAGAGATTCGTTTAGAACAAATTTATATTCCCTCGGTTTTATCTGGAGGAATGTCTGATATAGACCGGGCTTCAATGCAGCTAGTCATGAATTACAATTATCGCCAACTGACCCTAGGTAAACTGAACAATTACCGTGAAGCTATCAGGAAATATTCCATCAGAGAAGTTCGTTTATCCCCCAATAGACAGAACATAGTTGTACTGATCAATCTCCACCAAGCCACCTATAACGCTGACTTTCAGACAACCTTTGTTCAGAGTTTTCCCATCTAAACTACGTAGCATTCAGCCGTCAGCTGTCAGCCGTGAGCTTTTAGCTCACGCTTCGCGAACAGCTCAAAATAAACCTTCCGTAGCGTGGGCAAACATGATAATTTAAAGGTGGGCTTGACCCATTAAGAATTAAATTCGCCACGGGTCGCACCTAATAGTTCGAGATTAATCAGAATTTAAAGTCTGGGGAAAAGCCCTTGGCCACGCTACTTGAGATGCTTTGTGGCACAGGCTTTGGCCTTGGCCTTTCGGCCACGCTACGCGAATGGCCACGCTGTGCGAACGACGCTGAGACTTTCCCCATAAGCTGTTCGCGTAGCGTGCGCGTAGCGCATAAGCTGATAGCTGATAGCTGATAGCTGAAGGCTTGCCTTTTGCCTTCTAACAGCTCAGCGGTGAAGCGTACCATCAGGCATAATTGCCCCACTGATAAAGGTATTGCTCAAGTCAACATCACTCAGGTCTACCCCAGCTAGTTTAGCATCCTTAAGTTGTGCCCCATGGAGATTAGCACCACTTAGAGTGGCCTTGGTTAAGTCAGCACCAATTAAATTTGCCCCTAACAGGTCAGCACCTGTCAAATTAGCCCCTGCTAAGTTTGCCTGACTCAGGTTTGCCCCCCAAAGGTCAGCTTGACTGAGATTAGCCCCACTTAGGTCAGCTTGACTAAGGTCAACTCCTCCTAAGTTGACTCCACTCAAATCTTTCCCTGACAGGGAAGCAACAGGCACAATGCAATATGCTCCCAACTTACTAGGGTCAAACCCTTCCGGAAATTGAGTAGTTTGGTTATAGAGCGATCGCTCAAATTTAGCATCTTCGAGATTAGCACAGCGCAGATCTGCACCAAGCAAATTTACCTTACTCAAGTTAGCTCCCCCGAGATCAGTCCCACTTAACTCTTGATCTGAAAATGATACACCGGGGGCAATTAAGTAGGCTCCGTGTTGGCTGGGGTCAAACCCTTCCGGAAATCGAGTGGCTTCATCGTAGAGCGCTCCGAGCAAATTGACTCCTTCGAGATTAACCGAGAAAAGATCTGCCCCGAACAGGCTGACTTTGCTCAAATCTGCCCTACTCAAGTCAGCTCCTCTGAGGTCAGCCCTCTGAAGATTTAGCCCAAACAGAGACACATCCGGAGCAATGAGATATGCGCCATGGGCTGTGGGGTCAAAATCTTCAGGAAATTGAGTCTGTTGGTTATAAATTGCTCCTTTGAGGTTAACCCCTTCGAGATTAGTGGCCGACAGATCTACTCCAAACAAGTTAACTCTCCTTAAATCTGCTCCCCTGAAATCCGCGCCACTAATTAGGCTCAACCATAAGTCCGCTCCCCGCAAATCCGCTTCCTGTAGATCGGCTTCTCGTAGATCCGCTTCCCAGAATTGAACTCCTCTTAAATTGGCTTTCCTTAAATTAGCTCTAAGCAAAGATATACCAAAAAAGTGACCCTGACTCAGGTCAACTTGGGATAAGTCTGCTTCGCTTAAGTCCACGCCACTGAGGTTTGACTGACTCAGGTTAGCCATTGGTAGAGATACACCAGGAGCAATTAAATGTGCTCCTGCCTTCACTGGGTCAAAATCTTCAGGAAACTGAGTGGTTTCGTCGTAGAGTATACCGCTCAGGGTTGCATTTAGAAGCTTAGCACCCTTCAGGTTTGCCCCCATCAGATTGGAGCGGCTCAAATTAGCTCCTGTTAGGTCAACATCCTGTAAGTCAGCCCCAATCAAGCAAGCACGGGTTAGATTAGCTTGTTTGAGATCAGCGCCTTTGAGGTTAGTTTTCCACAGGTCAGCTCTAGTCAAATTCGCACCGCTTAAATTGGTATCACTGAGATCTACCCCACTCAATTTAGCTTCTGTTAGTAAAGCCTCGGGGGCAATTAAATAAGCTCCTGCCTTGGTAGGGTCGAAATTTGGCGGAAACTGAGTGGAAAAATTGTATAGTGTAGTATGGAGGTTAGTTAAGTGTAGAATAGCTTCGCTCAAGTCTGCCTGACCCAGATTAGCACCACATAGAACAGCTTGACTTAAGTCGGCTTCCCTCAAATTAGCTCCCCAGAGATCAGCGCTACTGAGATTAGTGCCAGTAAGAATTGCTTGACTCAGGTCGGCTCGCCATAAAACTACCCGTTCCAGATTTACCTGGCTGAGGTTGACTTGACTTAAGTCAGCTCCACTAAAATCTCTTTCCCCAAGAGAATATTGTGACTGAATGTCCTCAGTATTCATATTGTTTACGATAGTTTAAATTTAAAAATATTCCAAATTAATTATTAGATAATACCTCCTGTTCCCAATTCCAAATTACATAGCCTTTATCGATATGAGTAATTACTATTTTATCCAGCTGATCAGCTACCTTAGACAAGATAGCGATCAGTTGTTCTTGGGTTTTTTCTAATCGTAAAAAACTGTAGTATTGACCATCAACGTTAATGGCTAATAAGCGTCTGCTTAAATGAGGTACGTTAATCCAGCAGATTTGGTAATCCTGACGGGATTTAATAATATGACTGGAGGATAATTCCAAATCCTGAAGGAGAGCAAGAGCAGGAACAGGGGAAGCTCCGAGTTGAACTGAATTATTGTTTTGGGATTCAGGGTAAAACTTGAGTTGGTTGGCATTTACAGCCATCCCTCTAGTTTGAGCTACTCTATTCCGTTTAAACTGAATAACTTTATTGGTTGCAACAACACCATAGGGTTGTTCAACAGCAAACGATTGAGTGTTAGGAGGAGTTAGTGCTCGACCTCTGACCCAATCATCGGTCTGGGTAAGAGCTATTGCTGAAACATCTGGTTGGTATTCTGGAACATCTGGTTCATCCTCTGGTTCGGATTCGGCTTGGTTGAGGGATTGGATCTGCTGGAGGAGTTGTCTGTTGTTTTCTCTGACTGATGCTTGGTATTTTTGCCATTGCCTTCCCACTTCAACAGTGCCAAGACCAGCTAACACACTCACTAGGATGGCAACGCCAAGATAAGGAATTGCTAAATCCTTATGGTCTTCATGGAAGATAGGTTTAAGTTCGACGTTGAAAAACGGTTTAACTTCAACAACGATTGGTTTTGATTTGTTGAAAACAAACGGTAAGGTCAAACTAGAAAATATCGTGCTGGAGATAACTACAGCTGGTAGTAAGAGATTAATTAAGGGGTAATTGGTCATCTTTAACCGCTGCAAGCAAGAAATTGGGTAAAGCGATGCAGAGGTGCGACCCGTGGCGAATTTAATTACGGGTCAAGGGCACCTAAGCGGTCTTGGGAGAAACCCCTACTCGCGCTTTGCATCAATAAGTGATCTGTTAAATTGCGGTAGTCTTGCTGCTTACTGAAGAGGGCGGCTTTGTTGCTAGCAAATCGCCTCAAAGCAGGTGATTTAATCGGGATATAATAATAAAATGCATATTATATCATTTAATCCCAATTAAATTATGTAGGGTCTGACCCCCAATTTATTTTAGCAGCGGTCTCGTATAATATGTCAATTTAATTGACAATTTAATATATCTTAATATATGAAGCACCACCACCTGCCTAAGGGCGAGGTGGTGGTATCCAAGTAGGACACTCTTCTCGATAGAGACAGCTACCCGTATACTCGGAAACCGCGCTTCTCGGTGAACAGCAGGGACTTTTGCCATACTGAACCTCGTTCTCATTTCCGGCTAGAGCCTATAGAAACAAATTCTGTATTTGGTTATGTATCGTTATTTGGCGCAAGCTCCCTACTTTTCTAATCGGGCGACACCAAGACTTAAGAGTTACGAACTTGGCTACATCGGTCTTATATCTACCCTTAATTCCCAGCTTTCTTGGTCTGGAGGGTAATAGTGCCAAAGTAGTTAAGCAAATTATACCACAAATGCCAACCCACTTCCCTTGCGCCCTAACCACCACTTGCTATCGCGAAGATGGTGGAATGCGGGCTGATTGTCCGTTCAATTCCAGAGCAAGAGTAGTCAGCTTACGCCCTACGCACATGCTGCTCTTGCCAGCACTGACCAGGGCATTGCTGACTATCGTTTGGGATACCAAGTAGAGTTGGGTCAGTTACCAATTACCCATGACCCATGACCAATTACCGATTACCCTGAATCATTCCACAATTGGGCAACGCTTCATTTCGCTCTAATTCTTTGCAAAACAGTAATGCCTAACAGCAAAATGATACCCCCTGTCGTGGCATAGATCACCCTAGGAGTCATATCTTGTAGTTTCATCGCTAGCCAGTTAGACACTAAGGTAATGCCCCAAAGGATAAGGGCAACATAGCGCTGGGAAAAACCAAAGGCTAACAAGCGGTGATGTAGGTGGTCTTTACCTGGGGTAGTTAGAGGGTTTTTACCATTGATCAACCGTCGCACAAATACCTGAGTAGTATCTAGAACTGGCAATAGCAAAAACACTACTGGAGGGACTAGGGCAAATACCGTAGTCACTTTTAAAGACCCTAAAATGCTGCTGGCAGCTAGTACATACCCGAAAAAGTACGCACCTGCATCTCCCATAATAATGTGGGAAGGATGGAAGTTATGGCGCAAAAAGCCAAGAGCTGACCCCCCTAGGGCTGCCAGAAGCAATGTTGCTGCGGCACGACTGGGAAACTGAGCTGAAACCGCTAACAGGCTCATAGCAGTAATAAAGCTGACCCCTGCTGCTAAACCATCCATCCCATCCATAAGGTTAATGGCATTAGTAATACCCACAACCCATAGAACCGTAAGTAACATGGAGAGTTGGACATCAATCGGAGTCCCGAAGGTGGCTTTAATCCCTGCACCACTAGCCACTAACAACAGGGCAGCAATAATTTGAACCGACAAGCGTACATAGGCAGGCAAACCAAATTGATCATCAATAAAACCTACCAGTACCAGAACCGAGCCCCCCAGGAGAATAGTCAGCACTTGAGCTAACACCCCTTCGATGACAATCGGTCTAAGGAGAGTAGCTAGTACCAGTGCAGCTACGACTCCGGTATAGATAGCTAAGCCTCCTGCATTGGGTAAGGGTTCTTGGTTAAGCCGCCGAGCATTGGGTTGGTCAGCCCAACCAACCTCCAAGGCAAATGAGCGTAAAGTTGGCATCAAGCATCTAGTCACTGCCCATGCCAATCCGAAAGTTAATATGACTGCCAGCCAGCCACTTCCCCTAGGGTTGGCAATTCCGAGGGACTGTAGGAAGCTGTACACATCTATCTCCCAAGTCACGTTCAGACTGCAAAATTGTAATCGCTATGGATAATATTAAGCTCATCTTGTAAATAAGGTACATGGGCAGAAGCACATCAGCAGGAAAAAGCGATTAGCATTTAGGGGTTTGGATTTTCCTCCTGAACTAACTCAATGTACTGACTATCGATCAGAAATGCTCCTCTAGAAAAGCGAACACCCCAGTATCCTCCTGGACGTCGGTCGAGGATTACTCCCTCTTCCCCAACTTTAATCACATCAGGAGGTCGTAACATGGGCATTGGTTCAGCAGTTTTGACGTAGCGTGGTAATGTAATTACTCTTACGCGATCGCCAACGTTAAAGTCTTGAGACATTGGTCAGTCAAAAAAGGTTATGGGGTTGAAGGTTGTTCGCGAAGCGTGGCCTATTGGCCAAGGTTATGGGGTTAAAGGTTGAAGGTTGAAGGTTGAAGGTTGAAGGTTGAAGGTTATGGGGTTGAAGGTTGAAGGTTATGGGGTTGTTCGCCTTTGGCGTTCGGTGTAGGGTAGGTTCTTTGGTTGAATGTTGTTCTTGCCCAGGCGTCCCTTGTAGTATAGGTTGGAGGTTGTCTGGATTAACCTTCAAGCTGTTAACCTTCAAGCTGTTAACCTTAAACCTGTCAACCTTCAACCAGCCAACCTTCAACCTTCAACCAGCCAACCTTCAACCTTCAACCAGCCAACCTGTTAACCTTGGCCAAAAGGCCACGCGATCGCGTTCAACCTGTTAAGCCTAGGGTGCTTGCCAAATACGCTGGTGGTATTTTTCCAAATCTTGATAGGGGTCTGGAGTATTGTGATTATGCTGGTGAGAGTGGTGGTGGTGGTGATGCCCGTGGTGATGGTGGTGGGAGTGTCCGTTGTCAGCACCATTACCAATCGCTGCTAGGCGGAACTTACACATCTCACAATTCATCTGCACTTGCCCCAACTGAGCCTCGATTTCTCGGTCCCTGAGCACAGATAGCAGCTGAGGCTGAATTCCCATTTCTGGTAAACAGGTCAAGGGAATCTCTGGATAAAGTTTCTGCTGCTGAGCTGTGATATCAAAAATCTTTTTTACTAAAGCCCCGGTAAATAGGAAGTAAGGAAGTACTATAATATGCTTAGGTTGGTAGAGTCGGGCGCGACGGAAGCCTTCTTCTAACCGAGGATGGGTAATGCCAATAAAGCAGGTTTCCACAGTTTTATAGCCACTGCCTTCCCAGAGCATGCGAGCCATTTTGTAAACATCACCATTAGCATCAGGGTCACTGGAGCCACGACCAACAAATAGAAGTACTGTGTCCTTTTTTAAGGCTAGAGGTTGTTGTGTTGAAGGTTCTAGATGGGAACGTTCACCGTTCAACTGGCTAACGGGTAACTCTGGTTGGGGTTGGTCAAGTTTGGCAAGCCGTTGCCGCCATAAATCCAGAATTCCCGTAGTAATTCCAAAATGACGCCCGTAGTGAAATTTGACTTGGGGATATTTTGCCCTTGCCCGGTCTAACTCGTTAGTAACATCAAATTTATTGTGGCGAGCTGCAAACAGTAAAATCGGTAATACAGTCAATTCTGTATAACCCTGCTGGACACAACTCTCTACTCCTTGTTGAATAGTTGGACCAGTCAGTTCCAAAAAACAAGGCACTACTGGCCGAGAACGGTTCAAGGTTTGATAGGTGTGGGCAAAATCAAGGAAAGTCTGACGCCCATCGGGGTCTCTAGTGCCGTGACCAACCATTAATAAAGGGCGTTTTAGCGGTAGGGGAGATAGGGACAATGACTCATCTGTGACATCGATCTTCATACTTCATCCTTGATCATTCATAGCTCATACTTCTACGTCATACTTACATAATTAATTTTATAAAGGGCATTTTAGTGGTAGGCAGGTTAAGGACAATGACTCAGAGGTAACATCGATCTTGTTCCTCTGTGTAATGGCTTAATCTCTTGATTACCGACCCTTTACCTTATTGCCTTAAGGTAGGGAAAGTATCCACCAGAGTTGCCCCTATGCACCAATTTTCGAGAGCAATTCTACAGAGAAAGCAGCAAGAGCCAAAGGTTAAACGCCGATTGCATTTCTACGCTAGGGGTGAGCATATCCCTCTAGTAGCACAGGGTGTTTGGGAGGTAGACGAAGGCCGAGTCCAGCTGAGTACCCTTTCCCCAGAAGGGGAGGAGATATGGTTGGGTTGGGCAGAGTCTTCTGCATTCTTTGGCAATTGGTTTTCTGTGCTGTCAAGTTATCAGGCAATCGCCCTAACTGATGTCCGTCTCAAATGGTATTCTTTAGCCGAAATCAACAATTCTCCCTATATAGCCCAAACTATTTTACCCCAACTAGTGCGTCGGATGCGACAGACAGAGATCCTGTTAGCAATCTCGGGTCAGCGCCGGGTTGAGGTACGCTTACAACATTTACTATTGCTGTTAAAACGGGAAGTTGGTGAGCCAGTAGCAGAGGGTATTCGGATTGGAATGCGTCTTACTCATCAGGATTTAGCTAATGGGATTGGAACGACGCGGGTTACAGTTACCCGACTGCTCAGCAAGTTCAAGAATGAGGGAGCCATTACTATTGATAGCGATCGCCACATTATCCTAAAGCACGACAGCTTTACAAATGTAGCAGATTGGTGATATTATGCTCAGATTAACAGATATCTTGGGCTGAAACTAGAAAAGCGCGGCATAAAGTAAGTTAGCTATTCGGCTGATGTGGCGTTGCAGCCCCGATTAAGTCCTCAAACCTACTCCCTAGGGGAGAGCTTCAATGTGCGCTAGTTCAGCCCATCTATCTGGAATCCTGATCACTTGTGTTCTTCAGGAGTAAGAGGCCTGTCTCTCGAAGCGATTTCAATTCCACCAGCAAACGGTCAACTACCAGCACGATTGGTCGTAGCTTTACACGGTTGGGGTGCTAATGCTCAAGCTGTGGCATCTCTAGTGCCATTGTTAAACTTGCCCAACACCCAATTTTTAATTCCCGATGCTCCTTTTAGTCACCCTCAGGTAACTGGTGGCAGAATGTGGTACGACTTGTCAAGAGACGACTATCGGAGATTAGAAGAAAGCGAAGAGCGCTTGAACTACTGGCTCCATTCTCTCCAAGGTTTTACAGGTATTCCCCTGTCCTCGACAATTTTGTGTGGCTTTTCTCAAGGTGGGGCAATGGCTCTAGATGTAGGGTTAACCTTACCCCTGGCAGGTTTAGCCTTATTGAGTGGCTATATGCATCGAACCCCTCAAAAGGTTGATTCATCCTTGCCGTCCATTCTAATTGTTCATGGTAGACAAGATACGGTTGTTCCTTTAACTGCTGCTAACCGGTTACGAGATTATTTGCTCAACTTGGGAGCAGCAGTGCAGTACAGAGAATTAGATATGGGTCATGAGATTTCATCAGAGCTTTTAGAATTGCTCCGGGAATTTATTATATTCAATAGATAGTGAACAGAGATGCTCAATATCCTAACTTCTGTGGAATCCCTTTAAAATAGAAAAAACATTATAAAAAACATTATAAAACATTAATTGGGCAAAACACCTCAAATAACTATGACTGTAGTTAATATACCTGTTGAAACAAGTCCCATAGTGTTGAAAATTCCGACTGTGTTAAGTTCCCTTGTAGTTGGTCAAACCATTGCTGTTTAATGTTCCCCATTCCCAGTTCGTAAGCATTCAGCCGTGAGCCTTGGCCTATGGCCACGCTACGCGAATGGCTCACGCTAGTTGAGGTGCTGTCAGCCGTCAGCTTAAAATAAAATTCAAAGTCTGGGGATTTACCCTTGGCCTTGGCCTTTGGCTGATAGCACCTCAACTAGCACCTCAAGTAGTCCATAGGCTGATACTTGAGGTGCTGATAGCTGATAACTTACCCCTGTTCCCTGGTTTGATCAGTAATTCAGAGGCACAATAGTGGTGCTCAAACCATAACTACTGAGTAATTTCAGCACCCGATCAATATTTTCGAGGGTTGTGAACAATCCGGCTTGCATCACAGTTCTTCCTTCAAAGGAGGTCAGGAAAGAATCGGGAATTAGCGATCGCATTAAATCTTGTTGCTGCTCACTCTCAGCATTTACCAAAATCCGGTAACCCTGACTGGGTAGAGCTGAAGTAGGATTATTCTCTTGAGGTCCCCTTTGTTCCGAGTTTGATTGGGTACTTGTAGAAAACACTGGAATTGAGCTACCTGAATTGGAGCTAGCACTAGTATCTTGATTACTAGTATTTTGATTAACCGGTGTACTGATCTGACTAGACATTGACATCATAACGTTAACCTCCTCAGTCGAGGCTGCTGCCGGTGTTGGTTTTGACCTGTCACTTGACGCATCAATCACTTCCTGTGACGGTGAAGCTGTAGTAAAACTGCTAGAATCCTCTCCTGGTTTAGGTGAAGATGTTGGTTCCTCAAAAGATGACTGCTCCTGATTTTGAATAACTTTCAGAGTTAGGGGTGTCAGGGGTTGAGAATGTGAACGTTGAGTCCTAGCATCAGAAGGCTGTTGGGTTTGAGAGGTTTCCTGACTCTGAGTTTGGGACCTTGCTGCTGGTCTAGAAGATTCAGTACTTGCAGAATTATTTAGTGCTGCGTCTTTGCTGATGTTATCAGTCGAGGTAGATGCCTGAGACTCCAAACTCGATGGAACGGGAAATGAAGCTGCTGAGACCTGAGCAGATGTCGGTTCCTTTGTAGGTTCCTTCTCGGCAGGTGGTTGGGATGGGACGACTTGGCTGGGGGTGG
>NZ_GL890871.1:0-2893 GCF_000211815.1 Moorena producens 3L | reverse complement strand
GGCTGGTTTACTAACAGCTGGTTTACTAAAAGCTGGTGTTTCAACCTCCGACTTTTGAATGATATCGTTTTCAGTTTTTACTGAATTAACCTCACTTTTAGTTTCCTGCCCTAGCTGATTACCAAAAGCAATCACAGTAGGCTCAGACTCCTGATTGTTAATGTCAAACCGCCCATTGCCTCGAAATGTATTGTTTAATTTATTGTTTAATGTATTGTTTGTTGATTCTGGTGAATTTCCCCAATCCGGATTAGCTCCGACCTTGAGGACTAATCCATCCAGTTGGGAATTTTCAATGAGGTTATTCTGGAAAAATGGTTGAGCATTGGTTTCAACCACTACCCCATTTTTATTGCCAGTGATGCGATTATTAACGATATGGGGTGCAACGTTTTCGGCAATCAGAATTCCTAAGTCATTATTTTCAAATACATTGTCATCCACTTGAGTGTTTGAGGTTCCGTAAATACTGAGCCCATTGCCTTTATTGTTGTAGAAGTAGTTACTGCGAATTGTTGGTGTACTATTTCCCTCCACAGCAATCCCACTTTTGGTATTCCCAGTTAAGGTATTGTCTTCCACTAAAACCGAACCGACTTCCAGCCACAAACCATAACCTTCTGGATTAGTATTGTTAAGGGTCACGCCAGAAATAATCGTTTGGTCAGCACCTACGATTAGGACATCGTGACTAGCAGCCGTGGCACTAACAAAGGTACCACCGCCGCGAATCACCACATCGTGACCTCTAGTGCGGGGGTTGCCCTGTAGCTTGATACCGGGTTTCAGAAGTAGGGGGAAGGTTTCACCCATGTCACTGCTGTAGATACCGCTAGAGAGTACAATCACAGTATTGGCCTGGGCAGCTTGTAGCGCCTGAGTGATAGTTTTCAACGGTGAATCCTGGGTGCCATCACCACTACTGTCGTTTCCGGTAACTGGGTTTACAAACAAAAATTTTCTTTCTATGGTAAGATCCAGGTTTCTTGCCCGATCATCCTGAGTTGATTGGGCTAAAGCCGTGGTTCCTCCTAATCCTAGTGGCACCATTGTTGAAGGGATAGCTTGGCTGAAGATGCTAAAGGTTAATCCCAGCAAAATCGTTGTCACTGGTAACCCAAGATCAAAGCCTCTAGGCTGATGTTGGTGATGGCAGTGGGAATGATTGGCCTTCGGCCACGCTACGGGATTGGAAATAGTTAATTCTATGGTGTGAATTCTGATCAAACTCATGGCTGTTCTCCTTTGGTCCAATGTTCATGGAATTTGACATAAGAGTTGAGTTGAATGTCAAGCTTGATCGTATCCATAAACTAGGATATTTGTAATCTATTTGTAATCATTTATCACTTGAAATGTGTCCGTTGCTAAATGTTACTGACCGGATAAACAAGCTTTCCATCCACTGTTAGGATAGAGAATAATGGAGTAGTTAGTAATGGATGACCAACACAGCGGCATTATGGGTCAAAAATCGGCGATCTGCCGAATTTTGGATGCAAATTTAGACCGAGCTAGAGAAGGCTTGCGAATTATTGAGGAGTGGTGCCGCTTTGGTCTCAACAGCGCCCAGATGGCTGGGGAGTGCAA
The DNA here is from genome assembly GCF_000211815.1 of Moorena producens 3L. Lineage (GTDB taxonomy): Bacteria > Cyanobacteriota > Cyanobacteriia > Cyanobacteriales > Coleofasciculaceae > Moorena > Moorena producens. Next base: position 1,303 of record NZ_GL890871.1, on the reverse strand, counting down.
GGAAATGCGCCAGGAATTAGCCCGTTGGCACAGCTCAGAAATCAGGATCTTCCGAGATACCTCAGGGGATCCAGGGACTGGACTAACTCATCCCCAGGAAGAACGACGTTCGAGCATTCAGCAGCTTTTACAGGCTAATTTGTGTCGGGTTCAAGAAGCACTACGGGTGTTGGAAGAATATGGTAAACTATACGATGCTCAGATGGGTATAGCCTTTAAGCAGATGCGCTATCGGGTTTACAGCCTGGAAAGCCATTTACTGGGATATCAGCGTCATCAGTTGCTGGAGCGATCGCATCTCTACTTGATTACATCCTTGTCAGACCAGTGGTTTGCCAAAGTAGAGGCTGCCCTCCAAGGTGGACTAACCTTAGTACAGTACCGGGAAAAACAAGCAGATGATGGGGACAGACTTGCCGATGCTCAGAAACTGTGCCAGCTGTGCCATCACTACGGTGCTTTGTTTATTATGAATGACCGGGTAGATTTAGCTCTAGCAGTGGAGGCTGATGGAGTTCATATCGGACAACAAGATGTACCAATTTCCTTAGCACGGCAGCTACTCGGCTCCCAGCGTATCATTGGTTGCTCGACTACTAACCCTGATGAACTACACCGGGCAATTGCTGAAGGAGCAGATTATATTGGTGTTGGACCGGTCTATGAAACCCCTACTAAACCGAGTAAGCCAGCAGCTGGTTTGGATTATGTCAAGTATGCTAAAGAGCATGCTACAATTCCATGGTTTGCAATTGGGGGAATTGATCCAAACAATTTAAACTATGTCTTGGATGCCGGAGCTCAACGAGTGGCAGTTGTCCGGGGGATCATGGAGGCGGAACAACCAACTCTAGTGACTCAATATTTCCTGTCCCAGCTCAAACGAGAGCACACTCTTCGATCTCTTGAAGCTGGGGTTTCTAAACCCTAATGTCAGAAAACTTGATAATAGTTAGACATGTTAGGTAATAAGTAATGGTTACTAATTTTTAATAGCTTGGTGGTGAATATTAGCTGATGATGTCTAACAACACAACTCAAATTACCCTTGAAGTTAATGGTGAATCCCGTACCTGCTCTTGTGACACTAAACTACCCCAGCTATTAGAACAGCTAGGCTTAAATCCGCGCCTGGTGGCAGTAGAATATAATGGTGAAATTCTCCATCGGCAGTTTTGGAACCAGACTCAAATGCAGGAGGGAGACCAGCTCGAAATTGTCACGATTGTTGGCGGTGGTTGACTTCTCGGAGCCATTGTAAAATCTCCCCATCAATCTTCTTGATGATGGGTTTCCAATCGGA
>NZ_GL890870.1 GCF_000211815.1 Moorena producens 3L | reverse complement strand
TATGGCAGGCAATAACATTACGCTTACAGGCGGCGTCATAGCCGTCGATACAGCGGCTGATATTAATGATGATGAACTCCGCGATGCCGGCAGTATTCGATTGTCCGCGCAGTCCATCTCACTTAATAATCAGGCCGCAATCTCATCCAGTAGCACAGGAAATGTAGCAGCTGGTAGCATCGCCATTGATATCCGGGATGACCTGCAACTAACCGATGCACAAATCACCTCTTCAGCTGACAATGCCGATGCCGGGGACATTGTGATCAACACCACGCAAATGTTTATGGATAACAGTCTGGTAACCACCTCGGTGAGCAATGACGGCGACGGCGGCAACATTGTCATCGCCTCAGACTTTATTCTGATGGAAAACGGCTTTATTCAGGGCAACACGGGAGGCGCTGATTTTAGCGGTGGCAATATCAGCATAGGCGCAGATTTTTTGATCGTCAGTGAACAAAGTCTGCTTACTGGCGGAGAAGAACGCCTGGTATTTGTACCCAGCAGTGGTGTGAATGTTATTCAGGCTGCTGCTCCTGACGGGGTAAGTGGTGTGGTTAATATCGGTGCGCTGGAGTTCGATTTAAGTGATGAGCTGGCTAGCATCGGCGCAGAAGTATTGCAACTGGATAACCTGGATAACAATCCTTGTAATTCATCCTCTGCCAGTACCCTGGCCAATACCGGCAAAGGGGGATTGGCGCAACAACCCGAAGATTTTAACTCACCGATATTACATTCAGAGGCAATCAAACTCAGACTGGGCACCCAAACATCTGCGCAACTTGACTGGAAAGCTGACACAAGTACGACACGTGAAACGGAAGATTACTGGCGCCAATGCCAAAAGACGGCATCACATTTTTACACAGGAATTCGGCGCACCATGAGGCTATTGAAAATTAAGTCGCCGCGTTGTCTTAATTGCTTATTGCTCTGGTCAGTTGCAACTTTGGCTCCCATTTCAGTAGCACAGGAAGTAGTCCCAAACCCGGCTGAACTCAGGCCTGCGCTACCCAAATTTGTGACGCAAGAGAACCAGGACGGATTTACCCTTCCACAAGTTAAAATCAGCCCGGATGAAACGACGCCTCGGAGCCGCGCTTTTTCCTGAACAATGTCTACTACCAAGGCAACACCCTGTTTACTCAGTTAGAGCTCAATCAGGAAATCGCGGAATACATTGGCAGACCGGTTTCGATTTCCGAACTGGAAGCGATGCGTATCAGGCTAACGCAGTTTTATATCGACCGCGGCTATATCAACTCCGGCGTACTGTTACCGGATCAAACCGCACAAAATGGCAATATAGAGTTTCAGGTCATCGAAGGCAGACTGAACAGTATTGTCCTCTCAGGAATGGAGGATATTACCCCTGACTACATCACCGGCCGTCTTCTGCCTGACAGTGAGGCGCCCTTTAATCTGAATGATTTTCAGGAACGCTATCAGTTACTACTCAATGATCCCTTGTTTGACAAGTTTGATGGTCAGTTTCGTCCCGGGCTAAACCTGGGAGAAAGCATTCTGGATCTGGCGATCACCCCGGCGACACCTTATGGTTTGGGTCTGCAATTGGATAACTATGGCTCTGCCAGCAGTGGCGAGGAGCAATTAACGCTAAATGGTTATTATCTCAACTGGCTGGGCCATGGCGATACCTTGTCAGCGTCAATGCGAATCAAGGAAGGGTCAGTAGGTGGCAATATCATGTACCAGCTTCCGCTTAACCAGTATGACACTCGACTAACAGTACAACTGGGCTTTAATGACTCGGATATCATTGAGCAACAAATAGAAGTACTGGATATCGAAAGTGATTATCAAAGTACCGATATCATTGTCAGTCACCCACTTATTAGCAGTCTGAATCGTTCGCTGGTGGTTTCCGGTAGCCTCTCGGTGCGAGAAAATCGCGGTAGTTTATTAGATCAGCCCTTTTCGTTTGCTGCAGGCGAGAACAATGGTTTATCACGGGTATCCGCCTTGCGTTTAGCTTTGCAGGGAAGTATCCGCTCAGCGAAACAGGTGTGGTCCGGACATGTGCGTTACTCTCATGGGATTACCGCTTTTTACGCTACCGATAACGACAATAAGGCTCCGGATAGTGATTTTTCAGCGCTGCTAGTGCAATTGCAATATGCCCGGCTGTTGACTCAGGGTGTACAACTAACCTGGCGAGCCGACGCTCAGCTAAGTAGTGACGGCTTACTACCGCTTGAACAGTTCGCTATCGGAGGTGCGCGTTCCGTGCGGGGTTATCGCGAAAACGAACTGGTACGTGATGAAGGGTTTATCACTGCTATGCAGATCACCTCGCCGATATTTGATGAGTTGGATTACGGAGGACGCTTTGGCGCACTTCAGGGTTATGTGTTTATGGATTATGGCGAGGGAAGCTACCGCACAGCAATACCGGACAACGCCGAGCCACTTTGGTCAGCGGGTTTGGGGCTGGTTTGGCAATTTATGCCTGATTGGGAATTGGAGCTGGTCTACGGCCACGCCATCAACGACCCGCAAAACAGAGCTAATCATGTCCTGCAAGACGATGGCATTCATATGAGGATTTCCGGTGAATTACTTTAAATCCTCAGCCCCCAGGTTTATCGCATTGCTGGTTAGCATTTGGCTGACCGCATTTGCCTTACCGGTTTCAGCGAACATTAGCGAACAACTGAGGGTCGCCGAATCCTTAAGAGAACAAGGCAACTTTCCTCAGGCCATCCTGACATTGGACAAAGCTCTGGCTAAAGTGGCTTTAAAAAGCAAAGAGCACACGCTGATCATGGGCATGAAAGCGAATTTATTGTTGCTGCAAAGACGCTATGACGAGGCCTTTTTAATTTTATCTGAAACCCAACCACTGGCAGAAAACAACCAATGGCGCTTGATTGCCGCAGATCAGGCTCATTATCTGGCCAACCTGTTCTTGCGCCGACAAAACCAGGCAAAGGCCAGACGTTGGTTTGCAAAAGCCAGGCAGCTGGCACAAGAGTCCGGCGACAAGGTGTTGGCCCTGCAAAGTGGTATCAATTTGCTGCGTTTGAAATCTGAAAACAGCCAGGCACAGCAGAAGTTGCTCAATCAATTACATGC
>NZ_GL890869.1 GCF_000211815.1 Moorena producens 3L | reverse complement strand
CCTTTCGAAGAAGCGGCCATATTGACGATCGATGGTGTAGGCGAATGGAGTACCTCGACCATATGTTTTGGTTCGAATAACAAGATCGACATAAAGGCTGAAATGAAATTCCCGCATTCCGTGGGACTGTTGTATAGTGCCTTTACTTATTTTCTTGGATTCAAAGTCAATTCCGGTGAATACAAACTCATGGGACTTGCACCTTATGGCAACCCGGAATCTCAACAGACCAAAGACTATATAAACATCATCAAAAGCCATCTGGTAGACATCAAAGAGGATGGCTCCATATGGATGAACCAGAAGTACTATAGCTACGCCACAGGTCTTAGAATGATCAAACGCCGGCTTTGGTCTGATCTCTTTCTTTTCCAATCAGGCATCCTGACGATGACATTCAGCAACATCATTGTAACCTGGCCTTAGCCATTCAGCAAGTAACTGAGGAAATCGTGCTAAAGATGGCACGACATGCCCAGAAGGTCACTGGAGCCAGATACTTGTGCATGGCCGGAGGTGGTGGCGTTGAATTGTGTCGCGAATGGAAAAATCCTCAAGGAGAAAATATTACGAAGAAATCTATATCCAGCCTGCTGCAGGAGATGCGGGCGGTTCATTAGGAGCTGCACTGGCCGCCAAACATCTCTATTTTAATGAGCCGCGAAAACTCCCTGAAAGACCAGATTCCATGAAGGGAAGCTATCTGGGCCCAGAATACTCGGAAAAAGAAATCACCCTAATGAATCATCGTAATAAAGCTGAAAGCACGAAATATGATGATTTTGAGAAGTTGACTGGATTTATTGCCTCTAAGATCTCAGAAGGCAAGGTGGTAGGGTGGGTTTCAGGGCAAAATGGAATTTGGACCCAGGGCTTTAGGCAATCGCAGCATCCTAGGCGATGCCAGAAATGAGGAAATGCAAAAACACCTGAACCTAAAAATCAAATACCGTGAAGGTTTCAGACCGTTTGCTCCTTCTGTGATGCTTGAAGAAAAAGACCATTTTTTCGATCTCGACGTAGCATCACCATATATGCTTTTGGTGGCTCCGGTAAAAGAAGAAAGAAGAGAACAGCTGTCAGATAACTATTTTGATTTGCCCTTTTGGGATCGGCTTTACTATAAGCGATCTGATGTACAATCTATCACTCATCTGGATTTTAGTGCCAGGGTACAAACAGTCACTAAGGATACAAATGAGCGCTATTGGCAACTGCTCCAGGCGTTCAGGGAGAAAACAAACTATGGTTTGTTGGTCAATACAAGTTTCAATGTGCGAGGAGAACCCATTGTATGTACTCCCCAGGATGCATACCGTTGTTTTATGAGTACGGAGATGGATTATCTGGTTATAGAGGATTTTGTTTATAAAAAAGAGGATCAACCCGATTGGCAAGATAAGGAAAAGTGGGAGGTGAGTTTTGCCAGTGACTAAACCAGAAAATAAAGCACAGTACCTTTGTCATTATGATATCCAGCTATCGAAGTGGGTTATTGTGAATTAGCGAATCATTAATCAGGGAAAATAGGCTTTAATATTTAAATGGAATTTCTCAGAGACCTGTTCTTCTTCATGAAAGAACGAAAAAAATTTTGGTTGATGCCAGTGATCATTGTACTCCTGCTACTGGGTGTTTTTGATCGTCATAGGCGGAAGTAGCGCCCTGGCTCCATTTATCTATACACTTTTTTAATAGGATCCCGGGCCAATGGAAAACCATGCAAAAACCATCTTGACCATTATCGTTGGCTTCCTGTTATTATATCTGTATACTAAGTGGTTTTGGATCATCTATCTGATTTCATCCATCGGAGTAATCAGCTTAATTTCCAGCACCGCCACGGCAGGTATCGTGTTTCTGTGGATGGGGCTTTCGAAGATTCTGAGTTATATCATTCCCAATGTCGTGCTTAGTGTAATCTTCTATTTGATATTAACCCCATTCGCCCTGATATCCAGATTGCTCAATCCAAATGAATTGGCACTCAAGAACAATACTACTAGTCTTTGGAACATGGAAACAAGAGCCATTCAGAAAGATTCCTTCGAGAAATCCTGGTAAGCCAGGTCAAGCAGTAAGATTTATCTGCAAGCCAACATTTAAATCATTGAAGGAGCTATTTCTATTGCTTCCTGTCCAGTGTTTCTTCGATACGTTTCAAGCGTTCATTCAAAGATTCCATGCCTCGGATGATTTCGTTTAATCCTTTTTGTAGCACATAGATAATTCCGAGTCCCATCAGGAGTATTACGGCAATTAATAGCAGATTCGTCATAGGTATTTATTCGTTTTGTTCATTGATTAATGTGTGAATACTTGCGAGGTGATGATCGTCATGTTCTGCAACAAATAAGAACAGGTCTATGACCCGCATCGGAGTTTCCAGCCTGGGATGTAAACCTGATCTTATCAGGTCTTCCGACGACAAAGTTCTTAAACTGTTCATGGTTTTCGATCTTGACGAAAAAAAACCGTCTAACAAGTCTTGAAGATCAAAGTCATTATGTCCTGCTAAATCTGTGGCTTTATTTTCTAAATCTGTTGGTCTCAAATATTTCTCCTCATTCAGAATATCATCTAAACGCCCTTGCCAAAGTGGTTCCAGATCGATCAGATGGCCTACATGCTCCTTAATGGACCACTTTTCATTGACTTTGCTCGTAAGCAGGCTTTCCGAAACCGCGCGTAATTTATTGGCGACCCTAATAGGCGTTCCCTCCAGTCTTTCTAAAAGCCCAGGAAAAGTACTTTCATCACCTGAGAATTCGAATTTCCGATCAAACCAACGAATCTGTTCCATCCTTTAAAGATAGAGAATCAGTTTTGACCTGCGGATCCGTGTCTGTTAGCCCAATACCTTTTCTAAAATCTTCTTAGTGATCAAATAAGTTGGCAGAATACCTTCCGCACCGAGGCTTCCTGACGCCAGCGTACTTCCCGTTCGCAAGGGGTTATCCGATGCATAGTACGCGTAA
>NZ_GL890868.1 GCF_000211815.1 Moorena producens 3L | reverse complement strand
TTAATTTTTCTGGCGGTTATGGTAATTTTCACCATTCCCTACTTAACCCTGCAACCGATTGGAGCTGGCTATATTATTGAAACGTTAACCAATGGACAAATTCCCTATTTTACAGGGGCTACCTTTTTGACAGTTGTGATCGTGCTATATGTGTTCATGGGGGGGATGAGAAGCGTTGCCCTAACCGATGTTATCCAAGGGGTTTTAATGTTTACCTTAATGTTAGCGGCATTGGCAGCAATTGCTTCTAGTTTAGGAGGGATTGCTGAAGCTAACCGTACTGTCTACACCCTCAAACCAGAATTGTTTTCTCGACAGGGTATAGATAATTTTTTTACACATCGTAAGTGGTTTAGCTTTATGATTCTCTGGATGCTTAGTGTCCCTATGTTTCCCCAGATGTTCATGCGCTTTTATGCTTCAAAAACTAGTAATTCTCTAAAAGTTTCGGTAGTGATGTATCCCCTGGTAAGCGCTACCATGTTTATTTGTCCGGTGCTAATCGGAATGTGGGGACATATTTCCTTTTCTGACCTGACAGGAAAAGCATCTGATCAAGTGTTTCCGATGATGCTAACAGAACATACACCAATCTGGCTAGCCTCCTTAGTGATGGTGGGAGCATTAGCTGCAATGATGTCAACCTTAGACTCCCAGCTTTTGGCCCTCAGTTCCATGCTAACCAGAGATATTTATTTTGCTTATTTCCGTAAAACCGCTTCCCTCAAAGAACAAACCTTTGTTGGTAGAGTACTGATTGTTTTATTGGCAATTATTGGTTTAATTATCGCCAAAAATCCCCCAGGTACGATTACTGCGATCGCAACCCAAGCCTTTACCGGATTAGCAGTACTGTTTCCGACGGTAATTGCAGTATTGTATAGCAAAACTATTCATCCTCTAACCTGCATTGTATCGATTCTTGTGGGTGAAGCCGCAGTGATTGGCTTTCAGTTGGGGATTATTCCCAAAAGTCTTACCTTCGGTTTTCTGCCAGTTGTCCCTATTGTTGCTCTTTCAGCATTAATTATTGTTGTGGGATCAATCAAGCCGATCCGGAGACTTGATTGATATAAGGGAGTCGGGAGTCGGGAGCGGTGCGACCCGTGGCGAATTTAATTCGCCAACGGAAAGCGCACCGAGGGAGTCGGGAGCAGGGAGCAGGGAGTAGGGAGCAGGGAACAAGGAAAAAATCTTGTGTACCTCATTACTATGATAAATGTGGTCAGTGCTGAGTCTTGAGTAGACGTGCTTGAGAACTTGTATTATATTATAATACAAGTATATGACTTAGTTAAAAGCGTCTTGAAAACCTTGTAGGGGGGAAGCATTTGGGCAATCAATGTAGGCTGACACCCTAGTAAGTCTGTCCAAATACCTCCCCCTTCCCACCAGTAAAGAGACTACAAGGGATGCCAAGGGTGAACAACCGTCAACCAACCTTCAACCTTCAACCTTCAACCTTCAACCTTCAACCTTCAACCTTTAAGCTTCAACTTGCCAACCTTCAACCTGCCAACCTTCAACCGTCAACCGTCAACCTTCAACCTTTAACCTTCAACCTTCAACAAACGTCAACTAGCCGGAGGCTAATATGTCCAAAAAACTCGACCAAATTCTTGTTGTGGATGTTGAAGCCACCTGTTGGCAAGGGAAGCCACCCCCAGGACAAGAAAACGAAATCATTGAAATTGGGATTTGTGTATTGGATGTTGTTTCTGGGAAGCCCCTGGAAAAAGATAGTATTTTGGTAAAACCAGAACGCTCAAGGGTCAGTGAATTCTGTACCAAACTGACTACATTAACCCAGGAGCAAGTTGACCAGGGAATTTCTTTTGTTGAAGCGTGTTCAATGCTACAGGATAAGTATTTATCTGCTCGGCGAGTGTGGGCAAGTTATGGGGATTATGATCGAAATCAATTTCAGAAACAGTGTACATCTCGTTTTTTGAGATATCCCTTCGGCACTAGACATATCAACATCAAGACCTTGTTTGCGATTAGTCAAGCTTTGCCCCATGAAGTTGGTATGGCACAAGCTTTGGATTTACTAAATTTACCGTTGGAAGGTACTCACCACCGGGGAGGAGATGATGCTTGGAATATTGCTCGGATATTCTCAAGGTTACTCTTGCAATTAAGAAATACAGGATGATATCGACTAGAGTTATTCCAGAAATAGGGAATCGGGAATCGGGAATCGGGAATCGGGAACAGGGAATCGGGAATCGGGAATCGGGATAATAATTTATGAAGACAGTATCAAAAACGATCCATCGCGGTCTTTCGTAATGTTTATCAGCCCTGTTTTAAACTTACATGGTTTTTAATAGCTATCAGGTACACAGGATTTTTTTACTATTACCTCTTTTTGCTTCCTAGGAGCAGGGTTGTTTCATTGTTAATTTTTTGGTTAACTGAACCTCATGCATGAATGGTAGCAGGGCTGTTTCATTCTCGACCCTAAAATTCATAGTTGAGCAATGTTAGAGCCCTGCTTTATGTAAGTAGGTGGGGATAAATCAACTTTCAAACTCAAAATCAAAAAATGAATCTGAAAGCCTTTATCAAAGGTGGTTTTCAGCACTTTGAATTTCAATCGCTATTTTACGGATAATTAAGCCTACCTACTTATGCAGGTGCCTATTCCAATAAAATACTGAAAAAACTGGAAGCAGAAGCTTAAAATATACTCAGTTACGATAAGAATTTAGTGCCGCCAACAGACATTCTCAAGTTATGTTGTAAACAACAGGGCAATGATCGAATTCTCTCAATATCTCGATCCATCTTGTTTCAGCTGTTGGATTTTCGCAATTTGGCAAAGAGTTCACGGTTCGATTCGCCCCCTTCATGACATAGTCAATTACATTATGTGGATCAATTTTCTTATAAATAACAGTTCCTGTTTTTACAATATGAAGATTAGGATCTGGTCCTTTAGTATTACCATCTATTTTGTTCCATTGCGTGAAGTTTAGTGAGACTTGTGCAGGTGGAGTTGTTTGCCAACTATATGGATGTTTTGCTACCGAACCTACAGAGTTTATCGGATAGTTAAAGTCACCACCGACAATCGCACCTTTATCTTTAGAAATATGATCTTTAACCGCTGCGACTGCTGCCTGACCTCCCTTTTTGATGCATTTGCGTGTATCACCCAGAGTGAAAAGTCTTTCCAAGTTGGATTTGTCACTTTCAGGAGCATACGTTTTTGTTCCAGCCCTGGAAACCGCAGCG
>NZ_GL890867.1 GCF_000211815.1 Moorena producens 3L | reverse complement strand
ATTTTGAAATCCATGGTGGTAGACGTTACTGATCTGCTGGATAAAGCGCGCCTGGAAGGCAAGAAAATCATGTTTGAAGGTGCTCAGGGCACGTTACTTGATATCGACCATGGTACTTATCCTTATGTAACTTCATCTAATACTACAGTAGGTGGTGTTGCCACTGGTGCTGGTTTTGGTCCGTTACACCTGGATTATGTGTTGGGTATTGTTAAAGCCTACACCACTCGCGTGGGTTCTGGTCCGTTTCCAACTGAGTTAGACGACGCCGTTGGTGAACACCTGGGTGTTAAAGGCCATGAGTTTGGCGCTACGACAGGTCGTAAACGTCGTACTGGTTGGTTTGATGCCGTTGCAATGAAGCGCGCTGTGCAAATTAACTCTATCTCTGGTTTCTGTTTAACCAAGTTAGACGTTCTGGACGGCCTGGAAGAGCTGAAGATTTGTGTTGGCTACAAAGATGCCGACGGCAATGTTAAAGATGTGCCGCCAATGGCAGCAGACGGTTACGAAGCAGTAACGCCGGTTTACGAATCTATGCCGGGTTGGTCTGACAATACCTTCGGTGCGAAAACGATTGACGCTTTACCACAGGCGGCAAAAGATTATATTAAACGCATTGAAGAGGTGACTGGTGTACCGGTGCATATCGTTTCAACCGGCCCAGACAGAAATGAAACCATCATTTTAACTCATCCTTATGATGCCTAATTAAAAAAGCCGCTAGTTAGCGGCTTTTTGCTATTACCAGGTTTTTCAGGAGCTACGATGGACGCTAAAACGTTAAATACAATTCCAGACATGGTGAGCCGCCTGCGCAATACCTATGCCACCGGCAAAACCCGCTCTTTGCAGTGGCGCATTCAGCAACTGCAGCAAGTAAAGAAAATGACGTTGGATAACGAAGATAAAATTCGCGAAGCGTTGTTAGCGGACCTGGGCAAGTGTCAGCTTGAAGCCTGGAGTGCCGAAATTTCCTATATTGCCACGGAAGTAGACCACACCATCAAGCACCTGAAAAAGTGGATGAAGCCACGTAAAGTCAAAACGCCTTTAGTAGCAATGCCCGGTAAGAGTTATATTCAACCGGAACCTTTAGGTGTGGCCTTGATTATCGGGGCCTGGAACTATCCATGGCAATTAGTGATTGCACCTTATGTAGCAGCGCTGTCTGCCGGTAACTGTGCCATTTTAAAACCTTCTGAACTGGCTGCGAATACCTCCAGGTTAATGGCGGAGTTGGTACCTAAATATCTGGACGGTGACGCGGTAGCAGTGGTTGAAGGTGGTGTAGAAGAATCTACAGAGCTGTTGCAACAGCGCTTTGATCATATCCTGTATACCGGCGGCGAAGCGGTAGGCAAAATTGTTATGCGTGCCGCAGCGGAGCATCTAACACCGGTGACTCTGGAGTTAGGCGGTAAAAGTCCCTGTATCGTGGATAAAAGCGCCAATCTGGATGTCTCTGTAGCGCGAATCGCCTGGTGTAAGTGGATGAACGCCGGGCAAACCTGTGTTGCACCCGACTATGTGTTGGTGGATGAAAGTGTTAAAGACACCTTTATCACCAAGTTGCAGCAGAAAATTCAGGAATTTTACGGCGAAGATGCCAGTAAAAGTGCCGATTATGCGCGTATTATCAATCAACGTCACTGGTCCAGAATTATGGGCTTGCTGGATGGACAATCTATAATTACCGGTGGTAACGGGGAGCAGGAGAGTCGTTATATCGCACCTACACTGGTGTCAGAACCAGACCCCGAATCCGCACTTATGCAACAGGAGATTTTTGGCCCTGTATTGCCTGTGTTGACTTACCGCAAGCTCGATGAAGCTGTGCATTTTATCAATCAACGGCCTAAGCCATTGGCTATGTACATCTTTAGCAAAGATAAAAACGTTTCCCAAAGCGTATTACAACAAACCAGCGCCGGCAGTGTCTGTGTCAATGATGGTATGATGTTTATGACTAACCAGGATCTGCCGTTTGGCGGAGTCGGTACCAGCGGCATGGGCAGTTATTGTGGGCAGGCAGGTTTTGATACCTTCAGTCATTTAAAGGCAGTGATGGAACGCAGTTTTGCGCTGGATGTAGATGTGCGTTATCCGCCCTACAACGATAAGAAACTGAAAATGTTGAAGATGCTGTCATAGCCGAAACAACAGGAAATCACCATGCTTAAACCTTTTCATCTGGCAATTCCGGTTCACGACCTGGACGCAGCTCAGCGCTTTTACGGTGAGATTCTGGGCTGTGAACAAGGGCGCTCTTCCAGCAACTGGATCGACTGGAACTTTTGGGGTCATCAATTGGTGACTCACTTAGACAGAAGTATGCAACTCAACGAAACCATTAATCTGGTAGATGGCAAGGATATTGGCGTCCCACATTTTGGTTTGGTACTCGATTGGTCTGACTGGGAGCAACTGCAAACTCGCCTGAAGACTATGAAGGTTCAATTTGTGCTGGAACCTTATATCCGTTTTGCCGGTAAGCCCGGTGAGCAGGGTACCTTTTTTATCAAAGACCCTTCAGGCAATCGCCTGGAGTTCAAGACGTTTAAAGACCAGGCTTATTTGTTTGCCCGTTAGTTTTTTAGCAAATTGTATTCCGAGGTTGGAAACGATTTTTTGGGCGCTGAGCGCAGCAACCAGACCGTCAATAATTGTGGTTGACGGACTTATTGTCGTGTTGCTGGATGTAAGATTAATGGCTATCAGAGGGCTGCTTTGTGCCAGAAGCGGACATTGGTAACTTCTCAAATAAGGGGCAATTTCGGAATGCGATAATGCCGAAGGCGCATTGCGTAATTGTCCCAAAAGCTCGCTCCGCGGGTTGCGACTTGTTTGCTTTGTTATACCCTGTTAAAATTACGTACAATGTTATGTACATGTACAGGTTTTGATATGCAAAGTATAAGTTATACATCTGCTCGCGGTAATTTGGCAAAAACAATGGAGAAAGTATGCCAAGATCATGCACCAGTTGCTATAACCCGTAAAGGGGAAGGCGCAGTAGTAATGATTTCTATGGAAGATTACCAGTCACTAGAAGAAACGGCATACTTGTTACGCAGCCCCAAAAATGCACAAAGATTAATTTCTGCAGTCGCTGAATTAGAGGCAGGAAAGGGAAGTGAAAAGGAATTGATTGAGTGAAGCTGATTTTTTCTGAGCAAGCTTGGGAAGATTACCTATATTGGCAAAAAACTGACAAGCAGTTACTAAAAAGAATAAACATGCTGATTAAGGATATTAAACAGGAGCCCTTTGAAGGAATAGGTAAACCAGAGCCTCTTAAGCATGCGCTATCTGGTTATTGGTCCAGAAGAATAAATGATGAACATA
>NZ_GL890866.1 GCF_000211815.1 Moorena producens 3L | reverse complement strand
CCTTTTTCCTTAATTCATACTCCCTACTCCCTACTCCCTACTCCCTACTCCCTATTCCCTATTCCCTATTCCCTACAATCCAAAATTTACCTCACCCAATTGATAACTGCTATGATATAGTATTTTATGCTAAAGCCCTAAGACTGATTTAGCAATATTGAAATAAATCAGCACACCCAAGACATCAACAACTGTTGTAATAAATGGTGCGGACATCAGAGCTGGGTCTAAGCCTAGGTGACGGAACAGAAACGGTAGGGCTGAACCGGCAACTGATGCTAAAAGTGCGATCGCAATCAGACTCACTCCCACCGAGAGGGCTACTGACAAATCTCCTTGTAACCAGTAAGCCCATCCCGTAGCCATCGTACCCAGAATTACTCCTAGTAATAACCCCGCCAGTGCCTCTCGCCCAATCACTTGACCGGGGCCTAAGTCACGAATTTCATCAGTATTCAAGCCGCGAATCACCACCGTAGAAGACTGAGCTCCCACATTCCCACCAGTGCCAGTGAGTAAAGGGATAAAAGCTGCTAGGGCAACAACCTGCTGCAAAATAGACTCTTGAGACTTTATGATCGTACCCGTAACCGTATTAGTGAGTAACAAGACAAATAACCAAACTACCCGTCGGCGGGCAACTGTGAATAAATTGGTTTGAAAATAATTATCCCCCTCCGATTGGACACCACCACCGACCGCGTACATATCTTCTGTTGCTTCCTGCTCCAAGATATCAATCACATCATCCACAGTGACAATACCCACTAGACGCTGCTCCCGGTCAACCACTGGTACAGCCAGGAAATCATAGCGTTGGATCATCCGTGCTACCTCTTCCTGGTCTGCATAGGTATAGACATATACCACATCACGAGTCATAATTTCACCCATGGTGGTCTCGGTGGCAGAAATCACCAAATCCCGCAGGGAAACAATCCCAGTCAAATGTCGAGAGTTATCAGTTATATAGAGGTAATATACGACTTCCGAGGCTTTGGCTAAGCTACGAATCTGCTCTAAGGTCTCGGTAACTGTCAAGTTTTCCTTAAGGGAAATATATTCAGGGGTCATGATTCGCCCTGCTGTTCCCTCCTCATACCCCAAGAGCAGGGCTGTGGCTCGGCGTTCTTTGGGACTTAACTGTGACTGCAAGCGTCGGACGACCTTAGCTGGTAACTCATCAAACAACCTGGCTCGATCATCTGGCGACATCTTGTCTACGATATCCAGTACCTCCTGATGTTTAAACTTCTCAATTAGAGACTGTTGGACACTGGAGTCAAGATTTTCATACACCTCAATGGCCTCAGATTTAGACAATAAGCGGAAGGCAATCACTTGCATTGCTTCCGGTAATCCTTCAATCGCTTCCGCAATGTCTACTGGTTGTACTGGTACCAGCACTTGCTTAGCACCCTGAAGATTACCTTGCTCCAGCAGTATCTGCAGCTGAGAACGCACCAGCTGTCGCAGTTCACTACGCGAGATTGTCTGGAGGGAAATTTGGTTTTCAGTCAATGCAAACCCTCCTGTTGAGTAGGTTCTACTTGTTTGTCACTGCTGACTCAAGTCTAGATGGTTTTGGACTTGCTCCAAGACTAATTGGTAATTGGTAATTGGTAATTGGTAATTAGTACTTGGTAATTAGTAATTGGTAATTGGTAATTGGTAATTGGTAATTGGTAATTAGTACTTGGTAATTAGTCGAAAATCAATAAATAAATGAAATTATATTAAGAAATGTAAAATACGAACCATCTTTACTGCTGATCAGGTTTGAGTTAACTTAACCAAAGTTAACACAGTTACTCAAAGGTTTGTTTCTTAATTGGTAGCTCACCCAACTATCCTTGATTGAATTCCGATATTCAGCCATGACACTACTTGAGCGATCTTTGTTAAAGAGTATTTTTAACGCAATAGTTATTTGAGAGTGATCCCATCACCCTAGATTTCCCTGTAGGTGATCCAGCCCGGGGGTAATTAATTTGTGAACAAAAATCGTGAAATTCTTTCCCTTCTTACCCCTCTCTCCCTCTTCTGGTGTTTCACCACTCAAATCGGATTGCTATCGATCAGCAGCTTAGTAGTATAATTGTACTATTGAATTAGTTTAGGTTATCAGGAATCAACGATGCTGAAAACCCCGCGTCCTTAGACCGGGGATGAAAGCGAGATAGCTCGCTTTTAGCCGTGAAAAAAATATTTGGAAAGTTCCTAAATTTTATGCTATGTATTGTATACTAAATTAGTAGCAATAGGTCGATACTAATGATAGTTTTAGAGTTCAAAGCATACGGCAAGCAGAGACAATATTCAGCCATAGATGAGGCGATTAGAACGGCTAAGTTTATTCGCAATAGCTGCATTCGCTATTGGATGGACAATAAAGGGGTCAATAAATACGATCTCAACAAATATTGCACTGTCCTAGCAAAACAGTTGACCTTTGCCAATGAGCTGAACTCTATGGCTCGTCAGGCAAGTGCTGAACGAGCCTGGTCATCAATCGTCCGCTTCTACGATAACTGTAAGAAAAAAGTACCCGGCAAGAAAGGGTTTCCACGATTCAAGAAACATTGTCGCTCAGTAGAGTATAAGACTTCAGGATGGAAGCTATGTCCTGATAAAAAGTCAATCATCTTTAGTGACTTGAAGGGAATCGGGAAACTCAAACTCAAGGGTACATGGGACTTGTGGCGCTTCGACAAGAAGCAGATCAAGAGAGTCAGGATAGTCCGTCGAGCTGATGGATACTATGTCCAATTCTGCGTTCAGGTTGACATTAATGAACCTGTTCCAGCTACAGGTAACACCATTGGCTTAGACGTTGGACTAAAGGATTTCTACACAGATTCTAACGGAGATGCTGAACCTAATCCCAGGTTCTACAGAAAAGGTGAAAAGCGCCTAAAATTATATCAACGTCAAGTTTCCCGGAAAAAGAAAGGCTCATCCAATCGCAAGAAAGCGATTAATAGGCTAGGTAAGACACACCTCAAAATAAGTAGGCAACGTCAAGAACATGCCAAGAGACTGGTTAGAAGTTACCGCAAGAAGAGTGCAGCCTTTATAGTTGATAGGCTATGCATCAAAGGTGGCAGGTTTTGTTGTAAGGCTGCACTCTTCTAAGGTTTCGTCTCCGGCACGTTGCGTAGTCCGGTCAAACGACCTGGTAGCCTATGAAGACTTGAGGGTTAAGAATATGGTAAAAAATCATTGTCTTGCTAAGTCTATTAATGATGCAGGTTGGTATCAATTCAGGAAATGGATAGAACACTTTGGCGCTAAGTTTGGCAAGATAACTGTTGCAGTCAACCCTGCCTACACAAGCCAAAACTGCTCCAATTGTGGTGAAACAGTCAAGAAATCTCTATCAACTAGAACCCACGTCTGTCAGTGTGGTTGCTCCCTAGACAGAGACCATAACGCTGCAATCAACATCCTTGAACAAGCCTTAGGTACGGTGGGGCACACCGGAACCTGGATCATAGATCCGTTCGCGCAGCGGAGGCCGTAGGCCACGCTACGCGAACGGGTCTCCCGAAACGCTTTGGGAGAATCGGCCTCTACTCTTTCTGGTTCCGGCCTGACTGAGCAAGCTGACTCGTTGAGCAAAGAATCCCCGCGTATGCGCGACCGGGGAGTGTCAAAATGATAAGCACAAGCAATTATTATAAATTGCTATCATTGAAGGTTATTTAAATTAGATTTGCGAGTCTAACTATGGTTGATTGTCTCAATGCGGCTCGCTATTTCATCGTAAAAGCTTACGATGATGGCATGGAAGCTGAAATGACCAACATGAAGCTTCAAAAGCTTCTGTACTATGCACAAAGTTTACATCTAGCCCTTTACGATCAGCCATTGTTTGATGAAGAAATTCAAGCATGGCGATACGGTCCTGTGTGCCCTAGTGCTTACAGGTTTTACAGTGAGTTTGAAGCTAAGCAATTACCT
>NZ_GL890865.1:3528-12924 GCF_000211815.1 Moorena producens 3L | reverse complement strand
TTCGTGATTTTAACTCCTGAAACCTTGACGTAACCCGTTGCCAAATCACTACATCTTTACCACTACCAAGCCAAGCTCATATGGTACTAAGTTTATCTGTTCTGCAACTAAGACCGGCTTATTGACAGAATTTTTGTTGTTTTGTCAAGTAGTTCAAAAGTTCGGCTTCTTTGACCTGCTCCCTACCCATCACCCATTACCCATTACCCATTACCTATTCCCTATTACCCATCACCCATCACCCATCACCCATCACCCATCACCCATCACCCATTACCTATTACCTATTACCCATCACCCATTACCCATTACCTATTACCTATTACCTATTACCTATTACCCATTACCTATTACCTATTACCCATTACCTATTACCTATTACCTATGACTAATTATCAGCTAACTATTCAACAAAGAACTGAAGATTTTGCGATTCGTGTAATCAAAGCTTACTCTGAACTCAACAAGAGACATTTTGATGATGCTGGAAAAGTATTAGCCAAACAGTTTCTTAGAAGTGGTACAAGTATTGGAGCCAATTGTGCCGAAGCTATTTATGCTCAATCAAAAAAGGATTTTATCTCCAAATATTCTATTGCTTTGAAAGAAGCTTCAGAAACACAATATTGGATTAGAATCATGGTTAAATCTCAGCTTGTTACTGAACAAAACTTTTCGCTGATGCAACAAGAAATTGTTACAATAATCAAAATCCTAACTTCCATAATCAACAAACTAAAATCAAAGGAATAGGTAATGGGTGATGGGTAATAGGTAATAGGTAATGGGTAATGGGTAATGGGTGATGGGTGATGGGTGATGGGTAATAGGTGATAAGTAATGGGTAATAGGTAATGGGTGATGGGTGATAGGTAATGGGTAATAGGTAATGGGTAATAGGTGATGGGTAATGGGTAATAGGTGATAAGTAATGGGTAATAGGGAATAGGTAATAGGGATGCGCTGCATCTTCAGGTGCGACCCGTGGCGAATTTAATAATTAGATGCGGAAAGCGCACCTAACAGGGAATCAGCTTCAAAGAATACTGTACCTCATAACTGTGATCAACGCTATATTTACCATTAGAGCAAGCAATTACCCATGAGGGGCTATAGATCAGGTAAAACTATTCGGCAAAAGTGACATGCTCCCTCTATTACCTATAACCTATTAAATATAACCTATTAAATATAACCTATCAGGGTAAGCGCAAGAATCAATAAACCGTGGCTTATTGAGAAAAAGACCGCGTCATTATCAACAACTTAACTCTATTGCGAGTACAGTTCTACGAGATTATAGGGGTTTCGAGCCACGATCAACCGATATCCAGCCAATGCACATTATGGGCAATTTTTTCTTGCGCTTACCCTGTATAACCTATTAAATATAACCTATTACCCATTACTTATCACCTATAACCTATTACCCATTACCTATAACCTATTACCCATCACCCATCACCCATCACCCATCACCCATCACCCATCACCCATCACCCATCACCCATCACCTAATACCTATTACCTATTACCTATTACCCATCACCTATTACCTATTACCCATTACCTATTACCCATTACCTATTACCCATTACCTAATACCTATTACCTATTACCAAATCATGGAAAAACGCGGCAAAACCACCAGCATCACCAGTCGATTTCCTCATTTCTATGACGGAGCCAATGTTGAGAGTTTGCTCTACCAATTTATTGATGTCTTTGGCTTCTTGCTGGAGTCAGGGGAAACCGACTTGCTCGCTGTGATGCGTTCCCATCATGTGGATACCGCTGACAATGAAGGGTCTCAAGGCTTTATTGCTGCCCAAAAGGGAGATTTAGATCAACTTTTTGCTCTCTACTTAGAAGCGTTAGGGGGCACCTCTCAACTGGTAAAGGTAAGTCACCAGTTTAGTCCAGGGAGTATTAAAAATGTCAGTAACTTGGCCAAGAAACTTCATCAAGGCAGGGATGAACTGTCTCAGTATTTGCGTGATGCACTTGATCCGCATACCAAGACCCTTCTGGAGCGCTATCAGGTTGCCCAGGCTCAATTTAACCTAGAGTCTTTCAGGGATCTGCCCGGTCTAGCCATTCAGCTATTGGTTGCTACCGATCAACTCAGTCATTATCTCAAAATTCACTTGCCCCCAGAAACCCTGGAACTGCTCAATCACTATGACGGTTTCCCCCCGCTGCCTGAACCCCTACAGCAGGGACTGGTGCAAACACTCAACCAACAGCTGGTTAATCCCTCCCTCTACCGGAAAAATAAGCCATACTTCCAAACCCTGACTCTCAGCAAAGCCGCTCAGCAATTGCTGGCACAACAGCCCATCGGGGAAGACCGACAACGTCTCAATCGCTTGTTGTTAGAAGCCGCCTATCCAGACTATATCAGCCCTAGCCATATTCCCACTCTGGCTGAGGTAGAGCAGGGGTTAATTAAGGGCTTGAATCACTCTCTACAAGACCCCTTACTCTACCAAAAAACTGATCAACCCCAATCCCAAACCCTTCCGGCAGGAACTGATCTGATTATCCAAAATCGGCAATTGCTGGAAGCAGCCTATCCCAATGAGATTGCCAAGAGTTATGCTCCTTACCGAGAGCGACTAAAAGGCTTGATTCAAATCCTCCGTCAAGGAGCTGCTACCAAGCCAGGGATTATTGATTTGGTTGCTGCCAACTTGGGAATTTTAGGAGATTCTCCCGCCGCTCAAGCCGCCAAGAAAACCATTCAAATTCAAGAGTTCATGCCTCGGCTGACTCAGTTACATCCTCCTAATCAGCCAGAACATCGCTACTTGCTGACACTTCAGGAAGAATTTGAGGTCTATAACCCCAACCCGCAGCCAGAGGAAATCGAAATTTTCCTGGCAGTTCAGCCAACTCTGCCTGTGGTATTATACAATCTGCGAATTGTTAACTGCGATACTGAAGCATCGGTTGTTTACAAGGGAAAAGTAGAGGCCAATGATGTATTGTCCTTTCGAGAGGATATCGTTGATGTTAACGGTAAACCTTATGCAACAGAAGGAACGCCCCTACTACCAACCCACACCTCTCGCTGGCGGCTGGAAGCAGAGTTAGCTGAGGGGTATCCCCTGGCACGATTTGACCAACAGCGCTTTGATCAAACCACCTTTGTCTTGAGTGAAACCGTCGCCTCTCTGGAAATGAGATTCTACAAACTCACCCCAGGGGTGTTTGATGTAAAAATTCCTTGGGATATTCCCGGCTTTACTGATAAGTTTCAGGAAGCAGGGGATCATCCTCGTCATCAAATTGCTGGAATTATTGACAAGGTTAAAGCCGCTGGTGTTTTGGGGATTATTACCTATCAGAAGCGCTTTCAGGAAACTCACGAGATAGTAGCAGAGTTAACTGTTGAACGTTCTCCGTTTAGGGAAGAACATCTTGCCGAAGATCACCTTACTATTAGTAGTAAGCAGGTTCCCTATCCAGAGGGAGTAGTCCACGAAATGTCGGATAATCTGCTTACTTGTGGAGTATTTGACTATACTGGCTTTGATAGCGGGAATCGTTTTGCTTGAGAGGGAGTAGGGAGTAGGGAGTAGGGAATGTAGAATTAAGAATTAAGAATTAAGAATGTAGAATGTAGAATTAAGAATGTAGAATGTAGAATGTAGAATTAAGAATTAAGAATGTAGAATTAAGAATGGTTAATCTAACTTCTAACTTCTAACTTCTAACTTCTAACTTCTAACTTCCCGATTCCCAATTCTAAATCCTAAATTCCCGATTCGACATTGGTGGTGCGTTACGGTGCGGGCTGTAACAAAACTGGCTCTCGGTGTTGAAGATGAGGGCAAGCCCGCCCCTAACACACCCTACGCACTAACTTCCCGATTCCCGATTCCCGATTCCCGATTCCCGATTCCCGTTCCCCTCCTGGGAGGGGTTAGGGGTGGGTTCCGATTCCCAATTCCCAAGGGTGCATCTCCTAAAAGCTGTTTGACACGGTGGTGCGTTACGGGGCGGGCTATCCAAAGCCTGGCTACGAGGCGGAAAATGAGGCCCCCCCTGAAGCACCACTAGCAACTTTTTTACAAATATGAGATGCACCCATTCCCAATTCCCCATTCCCAATTCCCCATTCCCCATTCTTCATTCTTCCTTCTAAATTCCCCATTCCCCATTCCCAATTCCCCATTCCCCATTCCCCATTCCCCATTCCCCATTCTACCTTCTAAATTCTAAATTCTAAATTCTAAATTCTAAATTCTAAATTCTAAATTCTTAATATGAAAATTGCCGAAAGCCTCGACATGAAAGGTAGGTTAACTATCCAAAAATATAATTCTCAAGCTCAGCTGGTGGATGAAGTTAAAGCTGACAACTCGATTGTTTATACAGGGCGGGAATTAGTGGCTAAGTTATTTACTAATCAAAAAATTGATCCGATCCGCTACATCGCAGTAGGTACTGGCAACACCGCTGTTAAGCCAGCTAATGATACCCAACTGGGACAGGAGGTGTTTCGTAAACAAATTAAAAATTTTGACCCCTCCAAAGATTTAATAGAGACTGGAGAAGATGACGGTAAAAAATGTCAAATTCGGTTATCTGTAGACCTAGATTTTGGAGAACCAAAAAGTCAGCCAGTTGCTTTAACTGAGGCAGGTTTGTTCAATAGCCTAGAAAAAGGAAAGGGAATCATGTATAATAGAGTAACCTTTCCTCCAATTACCAAGAGCGAAAATTTTAAGTTAACTCTCGTCTGGGAAATTTTGTTTTAGGGATTGGCTAACGATGGTTCAAGAGTTCACTGCAACCAAAAAAAAGCAAGGGGATTTGATTTGTTCAGCTGACTGGAATGCAGCCATGGACGAAGTCACCCGTTTAGGGAAATCAAAACTAGACAAAGAAAGTTTCAGAGGACCACTGACAATTCAGGAATCCTTAACTGTGAATGGAACCCTGAAATTAGAAAAGGGGGTGGCAGTGGCTCAATTCTCCAGTACCCTAAATGGCACAAGCAATTCCGTGCCGACTGAGAGTGCCGTAAAAACCTACGTCGATAGTAAACTCAACAGCCTAAAAGGAAGCGACAGCCTGAAGTTGACTGCAAAGAGCCTGACAGTTAGTGACGCTCTGACAGTAAACGGAGATTTAACGGTCTCCAGTAAAGGAAAACTTTCTTTTGAAAAAGGTACAACAGTAGATGGATTTGTTACCAGTATCAACCCAAACGGAAAATCTAACTCTACTGTAGTACCAACTGAACAAGCAGTGATAGCTTATGTCGAAAGTAAACTAAAGGAGCTAGGTTTCCTAGATTCACAGTAATAGGTAATGGGTGATGGGTAATGGGTAATAGGTAATGGGTAATGGGTAATGGGTAATGGGTAATGGGTGATGGGTGATGGGTAATAGGTAATAGGGGGAGCATGTCACTTATGCCTAATATTTGTACATTATCTATAGCCCCCGGGTAAAAGCCAAGCTCATATTCCCGATTCTCAATTCTCAATTCTCAATTCTCAATTCCCAATTCCCAATTCCCAATTCTCAATTCCCAATTCCCAATTCTCAATTCTCAATTCTCAATTCTCAATTCCCGATTCCCGATTCCCGATTCCCGATTCCCGATTAAAATCCATGACCACAGGATTTAACCCAACACCCAAACAACCAGGCGATCCATTCTACGCCAAAGATTGGAATGAGGCGATCGCAGAAATTGCTCGTTTAGAAAAAACCAAACTAAATCAAGAAGCCGATGGTAGCATCAAAGGTCCACTAACGATTGAAGAAGCCCTAAAAACTAGTGAAACTACTCCCCCGACACTCCAAATTAACGGCCCATTGAAATTACAATCGGACGTGACAGTCAGGGAGTTTTCCAGTGATGGAACTCTTGCAGATAACAGCAATACTGCTGTACCAACTGAAAAGGCGGTAACAACCTATGTCACCAGTGCCGTGGACAAGTTCCAGAAAAGCCGAGACAACTATGCTCAGGTGACAAGCCAAGGTGGCACGGTGAAAAATTTACACCTCAAGGGGAATCTCCAACTGCCACAGGGGTGTAAAGTACAACAGTTTGCTGATACTATAGACACCAGCAGAAAGTCTACCCTAGTGGTGCCAACTGCACAGGCGGTGATTAAGTATGTCAATACTACTCTAGAAAAATATAGTTTTAGTTTAGAGAAAATTAAATTAGCTGATGGTGTATTTTTGGAATTGGTACAGCTCAAGGCTGGTAAATTCATGATGGGTTCGCCCGGAGATGAGTCTGGTAGAGATAGTGACGAAGGCCCCCAGCATCAGGTAACTGTACCAGGGTTCTGGATGGGGAAGTATCAAGTAACCCAGCAGCAGTGGCAAGCCGTTGCTGGTTATGAACAAGTCAAAACAGGGATTAGCACTAACCCCTCTAACTTTAAAGGCCAGTCTCGACCAGTTGAGAGGGTAACCTGGCATGAAGCCAAAGAATTTTGTGCGCGACTCAATCAAAAATTTAAGGGTCAACTCCAGGGTCGAAAATTCCGTTTGCCCAGTGAGGCGGAATGGGAATATGCCTGTCGAGCAGGTACGACAACTAGATATTACTTTGGTGACAATAGCTCACAACTGGGAGACTATGCTTGGTACGATGGTAATTCTGGTAGCAAAACTCATCCAGTAGGACAAAAAAAACCGAATAAATGGAAATTGTATGATATGATGGGTAATGTATGGGAATGGTGTGAAGATACCAGGCATGGCAACTATGATCATGCCCCAGTAGACGGCAGTGCCTGGTTTGATAATGATAATGATAATCGGCTGCTGCGCGGTGGCTCTTGGCACCACAATTCGAGGGGCTGCCGCTGTGCCGATCGCAACTACTCGCCGGACCCCAGGTACAGCTCCTACGGTTTCCGGGTAGTTTGTTCCTAGGCGTGGACTCTTCTTTGCTCTTTCGCCCTTTTGCCCTCTACCCTTTTATTTATTTTATTTTACCCTTTTCCGCCTGCGGCGGAATTTTTTTCTGGAAATGAGTGATTTACCAATTATCCAAAGAACCTACGAGCTGATTAAGTGGTATGTTCCCATTCTAAACCGGTTGCCAAGAGACCATAAGTTCATCCTAGGAGATAGAATCATTTCAGGACTCTATGACCTACTCGACAATCTGATTGTAGCACGGTATGCCCAGGAAAAACTGACAATTTTAAAAAATCTTAACAGTAGACTAGACATCCTGCGCCACCAAACCCGACTCCTGCTGGACTTCAAGCTGATTAAAACTGAGCGCTACGAGTACGCCAGTAAATTGCTCAACGAAATTGGCAAAGAGTTGGGAGGCTGGATTAAACAACAACAAAGACAAGCAAAAAAATGAAACGCTACGGCAATCTTTGGCACCAAGTGACGGAATTTAGCAACTTACTAGCGGCTGCCCGTCAAGCCCAGAAAGGTAAACGGTTTCGTCCTGATGTGCTCGAATTCAATTATAACCTAGAACAACAACTGAGTCAATTACAAGCGGAACTAATCTCCCAAACCTACCACCCTGGTGCCTATAAAACCTTTGAAATCAAGGAACCCAAACCTCGCTTTATCTCAGCTGCTCCCTACCGCGACCGAGTCGTTCACCATGCTCTGTGCAACATCATTGTTCCCATTTTCGAGCGCAGTTTCATCGGTGACTCCTACGCTAACCGGGTCGGTTTTGGTACCCACCGTGCCCTCCGCCGTTTTACCAAATTTGCCCGCTCTAGTAACTATATTCTTCAGTGCGACATTCGCAAATACTTTCCCAGTATAGACCATACCATCCTCAAATCCTTGCTCCGTCGCCAGCTCAAATGTCGGGAAACCCTCTGGTTACTTGACACCATTATTGACAATAGCAACAAACAAGAACTCATCATTGACTATTTCCCCGGTGACGATTTACTTTCCCCCCTCAACAGGCGACGAGGCTTACCCATTGGCAACCTCACCAGTCAGTTGTTTGCTAACGTCTATCTCAACGGCTTCGACCACTTTCTCAAAGAACAAGTCAAAGCAACTAAATATATCCGCTATGTGGATGATTTTGCCCTATTTGCTGATAATCGCACCTTTTTAGCATCAGCCAAACTAGCGATAGAAGACTATCTTGCCAACCTCAGGCTCAAACTTCATCCCATCAAAACTCAGCTATTTGCCACCAAACAGGGAGCGAATTTTCTCGGCTTCCACATTTTGCCAGATTGCCTCCGCGTCCGTACTGAAAATCTGCGCAGGGCAAGACGCAGGCTGCGACGTATGTTGGTAGAATACAAACAAGGTAAAATCACGCGCCAGGAAGTATCCCAATCATTGCAAAGCTGGTTTGCCCATCTAGAACATGGTGATACTTGGCAGTTGCGCCAACAGATATTTAGTTCTCTCCCTTGGGTGAGAAGCTAGAGAAGGGACAGGCACTTTCGGCTGCTGCGCGGTGGCTCTTGGAACAACAATTCGAGGAACTGCCGCTGTGCCAATCGCAACAACAACTCGCCGGACAACAGGAACAACAACAACGGTTTCCGGGTAGTTTGTTCCTAGGCGTGCGCTCTTGGTGTGCCAGAACTTGTGGATGGAAATTCACAGGGTGAGCCATCTCCAAGAGTCCAGACCTGTTCCTGGGAGATCGGTGACGGTCTTGCGAAAATCAAACTAGGTCTGGTAGCTTGGTAGGCTCTCAATCCGAAGAGTTGCCCGACCTTCTACTAGTTGACAATAGGTAATGGGTAATGGGTAATGGGTAATAGGGAATGGGGAATGGGGAATGGGTAATAGAGATCTTGTAGGGTGGGCAAATGGACATGATTGCTGAGGAAATTGCCAAACTCTGATTATTTGCCCACCCTAGCCTAGGGAATGCGATCGCCTTGGTATACTTAAGGACAAATCAGGAAAAAACAGTGAACTCTATCCCGTTAAAACAATTTAAGACTAACATCCAAGACTTGATCAAAAAAGTCATTACTCAGCATATTGCCCTCAAAATTACCGATCCCAATCAGGGAGACTTTATTATTATTAGTGCCGAAGATTGGGAACAACAACAAGAAACCTTGTATGTTTTACAAAATACCAATTTAATGGAACAGATTAACTGTTCTCAAGCTACCCATTCCCAAAATAAAGGCTACTCTCCCAATCAGCAAGAACTAGATGAGATCCTTAGTATTTGAGGGCAAAACTTGGGAAATTTACGAAGACCTTAGGCAAAAAGACTAATGGGTAATGGGTAATGGGTAATGGGTAATAGGTAATAGGTAATAGGTAATAGGTAATAGGTAATAGGTAATAGGTAATAGGTAATAGGTAATAGGTAATAGGTAATAGGTAATAGGTAATAGGTAATAGGTAATAGGTAATAGGTAATAGGTAATAGAGAATTTA
>NZ_GL890865.1:0-3462 GCF_000211815.1 Moorena producens 3L | reverse complement strand
CACCGAGCGCCAATGTTGGGATAGCCCGCACCGTAACGCACCGCCAAGTAGAATTAAGTAATGGGTAATAGCAAGTATTTTGGAGGGTGGGCATTGCCGGTTTCCCACCCCAAATCCTGCCGGAATTCACCTGAGCAATGCCCACCCTACTTACTAGAGGCGGTTGTTAGTCAAATCAGACAGAATCAGACCTCAAAAACTGCTGCCTAACTCCCATAACCTATTACCTATTACCCACTACCTATTACCTAACTATGGTATGCTTGTTGTATCAGGGATCCGTTGACTGCTGAACCACCTGTGTAACTTGTTCAACCTCTAATTCTAAAGCTTGGGCAACTTGTTCTACGGTTAACCCCAACGCTAACAACCGAGGTATAGACTTTAATTTGCCTTGAATTTCACCTTCTTGTATGCCTTCTTGTATGCCTTCAAGTCTGCCTTCTGCTTTTGCCTCCTGATAAACTTTGGTTTGCCGTAAATCACTTAAGCTAAACATGGCTTCGATCTCCCTACGACTGAGTAGTGGTAACTTATACACCAGTATGGTCTCTATTAATTGTAGAAGTTCTCGCTTTTGTCGTTCATTGTCTACCTCCTCAGTGGTTCGTTGAATCAAGTCTTGAGCAAGTGCGATGGCAGTATCTTCCTCGGTTACAATTAGCTGTACTGTAGCGATACCCACCGATGGTGCAGGGGTCTCGGCTAATTCATCGAGATAAATCCGAGATACCCTTGGAGAATCGAGTAATTCAAGATATTGTTGAGTTGCTCCTTTATCCACATTGCGGCTCGGGTAAATCACCACACCACGCCAATCATTGCTGATTTTGTTTTTGTTTAAGTATATGAAAATTTCGGTAAAAAAGCGGGAGTAAAATTCAGAGTCCCTCTGAAATTGGACTTCTACAAAATAAATCGGTGATTGGGCTGTGGTAGTTGTCGGCAGGAATACTCCATCAATTCTAAAAGCTAGTTGTTTAACTTCCACAGAGGCGAATTGATAAGCTTGTGCTTCTGTAGGGGAATGGTTAATTAATTCAAAGAAGATGCTGGGAAACGATTGGAACAGGCGATAGAATATGGTGTCGGTTTTCACATTAATGTCATTATTTAACTATACCTATAGTAATGGTAATGGGTAACCCGCCATTACCTATTACCCATTACCTATTACCTAAATATATCAACTATCAGAAGACTGCTGGATCACCTTTGTAACTTGTTCAACCTCTAATTCTAAAGCTTGGGCAACTTGTTCTACGGTTAACCCCAAAGCTAACAACCGAGGTATAGACTCTAATTTGCCTTGAATTTTACCTTCAAGTCTACCTGCTTGTATACCTTCAAGTCTCCCTTCTTGTATACCTTCAAGTTTACCTGCTTGTATGCCTTCGGCTAAAGCCTCCTGATAAACTTTGGTTTGCCGTAAATCACTTAAGCTAAACATGGCTTCGATCTCCCTACGACTGAGTAGTGGTAACTTATACACCAGTATGGTCTCTATTAATTGTAGAAGTTCTCGCTTTTGTCGTTCATTGTCTACCTCCTCAGTGGTTCGTTGAATCAAGTCTTGAGCAAGTGAGATTGCAGAATCTTCCTCGGTTACAATTAGCTGTACTGTAGCTATACCTACTGATGGTGCAGGGGTCTCGGCTAATTCATCGAGATAAATCCGAGATACCCTTGGAGATAGGTAATAGGTAATAGGTAATAGGTAATAGGTAATAGGTAATGGGGAATAGGTAATAGGTAATAGGTAATAGGTAATAGGTAATAGGTAATAGGTAATGGGTAATAGGTAATAGGTAATGGGGAATAGGTAATAGGTAATGGGTAATAGGTAATGGGGAATGGGGAATACAAGATTTCTTTCCGAAGCTCTGAAGCTGCCCTGCTTTTTTGAGATCAACGGACAGCTAACCCGGATTTGGGTACACAAGCGATCGCGTAGCGTGACCGTAGGTCAATCGCACAAGCGCGGAAACTTCGCGTGACTCGCTTAGCGTGACCAAAGGTCAATCGCTTCGATAAACCTTTGAGTAGCCTATTGCCTCTCAATACTACTCAATAGTAGAATCGGCAAGGGCTTAAGCTGGGGCTTGCTGCAAGGTCAAAAAATTTTACAATGCCTATATTACAAGCATCCCAGCCTCTTTAATAAAATTCCCTAGCAGCACTGCCAACCTGCCGAATGTGGGAAATAAACGTCTTACCCATTACCTATTACCTATTACCTATTACCCATTCCCCACTACCTATTACCTATTACCTATTACCCACTACCTATTACCCACTACCTATTACCTATTACCCATTACCTATAACCCATTACCCATTCCCTATTACCTATTACCTATTACCCATAATCTATTACCTAAAAAAAAATGATTCAAAACTTACTATCCCAAATCAGCCAGCAGCTTCAGAAAGAACTAACTGACGACATCTCCCAAGGTCAAATAGAAATTGTTGTTGCCCCCATTACCGAATCACCAACAAAATTACCACACATCAGCATCTATCCTGGTAAATGGGAAATTGCCTCAACATTTAGAGCAACCCATCCACAACAGTTACATCCGGAGCAACAAAACCCCACCATAATTACTACATCCAGGGAATTTAAACAAGAGTTTTTCATCGATATCTGTGACGCTGACCTAACTAACTTAGAAAAATTAGCTTCCTTAGCTACAGGTATTATTTTAACTAACTACAAAGAAATCATCGAAACTTATAATTTATCAACGGCTAACAATTATCAAGCCCAACAAACAGCTACAACTCACACGATTAGCCAAATTACTATCCTTGAAGGTAGCTATGATTATCTTAATAATACCCCTAAACTTAAACTAAAATGGCAAGTTATAGGTCAAGTCAACTTTAGCAAAACTATCACAGAAATTGGGCGTCCGATTGAGGAAATTGAAATTAATCAAAGTGTAAGCAGTCAGCGGTCAGCTTAAAACAAGGTAATGGGTAATAGGTAATGGGTAATAGGTAATGAGTAATGGGTAATAGGTAATGGGTAATGAGTAATGGGTAATGGGTAATAGGGAATCGGGAAAAAATTCTGTGTACCTAATAGTTATGAAAAGCGCTGATAGCTGATAGCACCTCAAGTAGCACCTCAAGTACCGCATTAGCTGATAGCTGATCTAGCAATCCGTGTAGGAATTGTGAGAATTATTGTTCCCTATTACCTATTACCTATTACCTATTACCTATTACCTATCACCCATCACCCATCACCCATCACCCATCACCTATTACCTATTACCTATTACCCATTACCTATTACCTATCACCTATCACCCATCACCCATCACCTATTACCTATTACCTATTACCCATTACCTTTGCTATAGCTGATAGCTGACGCGATCGCTTTTTTTTATTCTCTCTAAAACTTCCAAAAAAAAGTTTAAAAAACCTTGACAAATAAAATTATAATCA
>NZ_GL890864.1 GCF_000211815.1 Moorena producens 3L | reverse complement strand
CAATGATCAGGCAAAGGGTAGATGGACTGTATGATTCGGTGTTGGTCCATACCGATCGATATCAGGAGTTGCTGGAAAACTACGACAAGGCCGTTCAGAAGTACCTGACTTCTCGCGAAGGATTTGTGGCCATAAACAATAGTAGC
This sequence comes from Moorena producens 3L, assembly GCF_000211815.1. Taxonomy (GTDB): domain Bacteria; phylum Cyanobacteriota; class Cyanobacteriia; order Cyanobacteriales; family Coleofasciculaceae; genus Moorena; species Moorena producens. The sequence continues at coordinate 4,320 of NZ_GL890864.1, read as the reverse complement.
AATAACCTTAGAGGGCTTTTCCTGACAGCTGATCAAGCATTGGAAGAGGCTATTGATCGGGTAGGGCAGGATTTTGACTCTTCAATGTATTATTTGGAGAGATATAGGGAGATCTATCAGCGAATGCCACATAATCGGAAACGGCAGGTATCTGTGAATCGTAAGCAGATCGAACATTTCCGAATGAATGGCATAACACCTTCTAATTTCTTAGCAGATGAAATCGAAGTTTGGGATTATGGTCAGTGGTCAAAAGATTTTCGTCAGTTACTCAAAGAAGAAGTAGACGGTTTGAAACAAGAAATCACGGAGGCTTACCGGTTTTTCTTAACCACCAATCGTCGCATGTTGCATGGAGAGGAATGCCTGCAAGCGAATTTAGAGAACCTTAAGCTTCAACGGATCATTAACCTGGTCACCAAGTACGACAATCAATCCATCCTAATTGATGTGTTTTCTTATGTGGGCCATAAGTTGGAGTTCGGTAACAAATTTGTTTACGAGAAGAACTGTAACATCATTGATAACCTTCCATCAGACGATATTATCTCACGTAAAGCACGGGCCTTCCAAAACATTTATGGTTCGTGGACTTCAGTAGATAGCACAGCACGGTTGATTTTGGAATCTCCTCGAAATCAAAATAATTTTTCATGGTTTTATGATGGTGAAATGCCTGAGGGAGCTGCCGGTTTTTCAGACCGACAAAAGGCAGGAAAATAATAAAGCTTTTATTGAAGAACTAGACCGATTATTCGAATTATCAGCAGACCAAAATATGTTAAATTCGGATACGGTTAAACTAGCCCGGCAGGATTCTTTGTTTTTGTCAGATTTTGGTTCTTCCGATGGTGAACCAGTAGAAATTTACGCGGCTCTGCGCATAACAGATAGTACGCAACTGGTCTATGGCCGACAAGGAGAAATCTTACAATTGATGACGCTACGGGATGATCAGTCAGATTTTTCGCTGATTTGGGAAAAGTCACAACCTGAACCAATATCATATTTCAAAGTACTTGGAGATACTTCATTTGTTTCGGTACATGAACAATCTTTGCGTCATTTTTATGCTTCAGGAAATGAAAAAGTCAATTTGAAATTACCTGAAGGAAACCTGCAAAATCTACTTTACAATTATTTGAAAGCACAGTATACGCTATTAATGAATGATGCGAAAAATGACACTACATATCAACTGGTGCAAATGGATTATAGAGGAAAGACTACTGCTCAGGGTGAGTTTACAACAACAGGTAATGTCATTACCCATTTTATTAATGGCGATCTGATTTGGGTCTTTGTTTCCATTATTAATCCTGATGCTACTACCACCTTAAGGGCATACACCTTCGATGCAACTTTCCAGCCCGTTGGTACATTTGATTATCAATTGTCTAACGTTTTGGAAGACGTTCGAGTGGTGAAAAATGATGACCAGACACTGACTGTAGCTTCGAAGATGAAAGCCGGGGACAAAAAATATGTCTATGCACTACTCAATTATGAAGGAGAGGTTCAGCACGAATCTGTTTTTTAGCAATTTATTACTACTGGTTACATTTTGTGCCTACGCACAGGAGATTGACTTTTCTGACAGGACTTCTAAGATAGATGAATTAATTGAGCAGCAGGCATATACTGAGGCATTCAGCGAATTAACGCGTTTACAGGACAATATTGCCAATACAGAATTTCAAAAGCGAGATTCTGTCCAACTCTACATGTTCTCAAAATGGTCGTTTGTCTATTATCAATTGGACAGCTGTGAGCAAGCCATTAACAACAACCGCGGAGAAGCTGACCTACGGATGAGTTTATTTGGTCCCACCGAATTGACAACCCTGCAAACGATTAGGAACCTGGGTGTTTTTTTATCTCAACTGTGGTGAATACAATCGGGCGGATAGTACGCTTTCTCAAGTCGTAGACCTGCACCAAAAAAATATTGGCAAGATCGATGAACTCTATGTAAGAACCCTGGATGATCTGGCTTTTACCAAAGGACGTGTTGAACAGGTGGACGAAGCTATGAAATTATACTCCAGAATTCTGGAGATCCTAAGTCCCTCCCCGAAAGGAGGATTCTACTATCAGGTTGTGGAGAACTACAGCGCCCTCTTAATGAACAATCAGCGGTTTGAAGAAGCGGCACCCTATTACGACGAGCTAAAAGAATATATGCGAGATGGAGATGGGTATGTGGAATTCCTGACGGATTACTACAACGTGTTCATTCATTTGAAAGATTATGCAAAAGCCTATGAGACCAGCAGTAATATTATTTCTGCGTGTAAGTCTGATACCTGTTCCGGTGAGACGCTTTTGGCGTTTAACCTTAACGCGGCAAGGTTGGCTGTACTTCTAGGAAAGTATTCTGAGGCAGATCAATACTATACCACGTGTTTGGCTTCTAATGGCGGAATAAGTCATGAGATTCAGGTTTTGATGGAACGGGCGGATGTTAATGGATATTTAAGGAAACCATTTGAACAAGTAAATGGACTAGAGAAATGTCTGGACCTGCATGTTAGGAACGGTCTTACTGAAAGTGATTCCTATTCCCGGGTTGTCTTGAGATTGGGAGGCCTCCTGACAGAACTGGGTCGATTCGAGAAAGCTGAAACTTTGTTCACTAATTACATCCAGGCTTTAGAAAACGACGCAAATACGGACCCGGAAAGGCTAGCTCAGGCTTATCAGTCTTTGGGGAATCAAAAATATTTGCTGAGAGATTTCAACGGAGCAGATCTGTACCTTAATAAAGCTCGCAAGATATTATTGGACAATTCCCTTCAGAGATCTCGATCATTTGCATCGGTAATGAACAGTATGGGTGCTTTGCAGGAAGGGTTGGCAAACTATGATCAGGCGGAACGCTATTTCAGAGCAGGTCTGAAAACTGCAACCCAGGAAGAAACCACGTTATCTCTACGGGTGGCACTGGCCTCAAACCTCGCCAATATCATGAACTCGTTTACTCCGGAAAATGATTCCATCGAGTTGTTATTGAGTAAGGCCATTGATTGGCAACAAAGTCTGACTGGAGAAAGACATCCGGAATATGCCAATTTGTTGAATAAACGAGGGTTGCATCTTCTGGAAACCAAACAATACGCTGAAGCTGAAGCGGATTATAAAAAAGCGTTAGAGATACTGGAATATACCGTAGGCAAATCTCACCCGGAATACCTGTCTGTCCTTTCAAACCTTGGACTGCTATACGATGCCCAGGAACGGAATGAAGAAGCCCTCAAATACATGCTTGATGCCAGGAAGTTATATGAACAATTTTATGCGGATGACAATCCTGGTTATGTTTTGGCCGTGAATAACCTCGCCAATACGTATACCCGTATGGAGCGCTTCGAGGAAGCTGCTCCCCTATTCGCTTATCTCGCGGACATTGTATTGAAGGAGATTCGGGAATCGTTTAGCTATCTTTCGGAAAATGAGAAGAAGCAATTTGTAACCGAAAAACGAAAATTTCAGGATAACCTGAAGCGATATGTTGTGACTCGTTTCACGCAGGACAGTGTGGAACCACAAATGCTGGCCACCTGGTACGAATTGGAGTTGACCATGAAGGGGATCCTTCTCAATTCGACGAAACGTGTCCGTGAACAGATTTTTAATAGTGGTGATGATCAGTTGATCGCTTTATTTTCTGAATGGTCATTAGCCAGGTCGGAAGTAGCAAGGAGGCAATCCTTGAAAAGTGATTTAAATGCCAATCAGAAACAGGCACTGGATTCATTGACTCAGAAAATCGCCACGCTCGAAAAGGACATTGCCAGGGCCTCCGGTGATTTTGAAAATACGTATGCTTCAGATAAATCTGACTTTACTACGATAAGTAATGCCTTGGGCGATGATGAATGTAGTATCGAAGTAATTCGTACCGAAATCAATGGAGAGAACATTTATACGGCGCTGTTGGCTTTGCCAGGAGCTCAATATCCTGAATTGATCTTGTTGGGCAAAGGAGCCGTGCTTGATGAGAAGTCTTTTGCGATTTACAAAAACACCATCAAGTTTAAGATTGACAATGCCACCCCGTTTGATGTCTACTGGAAACCGATTCACAGTCGCATCAAAAATTTGGGGATCAAGAAGATCTACTACGCACCAGATGGTGTCTATCACAAGATCAGCCTTGCCACGCTATTCAATGGAACAACCAAGACTTATTTGATCGAGGATTATGAATTGATTCAATTAACGTCTACGAAAGACATAACTAAGGTTAAAACGGAGGTTTCTGCATTGGATCAATCAAAAAAGATACTTGTTGATGGGCCGTCCAACTTACACATTTTC
>NZ_GL890863.1 GCF_000211815.1 Moorena producens 3L | reverse complement strand
GGGGACTTTGACATCATTACCCCCCAAAATTGGGGGGCTAGGGGGGCGAAATCAACTTAACCGCGTAAGTCCTGAGTATAAATACTTGTTTATGATCCTCTGACCCATTGCATTCCCATGTGGGTACTATAGCAAAGGAAGTATTGTTTAAGACATCGTCTTTTGATTGAAAGGGAGCAGGGAGCAAGTAATAGGCAAGCTAGCAAGAGGCAAGAGGTAAAAAATCCTGTGTACCTGATTAGGATAGAAACGCTATAGTCTTATTTTGTTTTTGTAATTTATTGTTCAAACTCCTGAATTTTTTTCATGTATTTTTTTGATGCTCCTTCAGATAATTGAAGTCTTTGTTCTTTTTTAATGCGGAAATATTCATTATAAATTTCCTGACTTTCTTTCTGCTCAAGTAAATAATCATAAGGACCTTTGCCAGACAAAAGTTTAACTAATATAGGTGAGATTTCAATAGTGACGAATAAGGCAGTGATTAGCCAATTAATATTACGAATATTCGGATCGTCTTTAGATAGTTCTTCTAAAGCAACAAGACGGGCTAAGAAGCCATCTGATTCTTTGTCAATTTCTTGATTCAGTTGTTCTAAGTTACTCTCTGGTGACTGCAAAATCAGGTTACGTTCTTGCCTAAGCTTATCTATTTGTTCCTCTTTCTCCTTAACTTTATTATCTAATTCAATAAATTGTTGTTTTATTTCATCTGCATAATTTCGTTTGTCTTTATAAACAATTCCTTTTCCAAATTGGCCTGTTCCCTGTGTACCTTCTGCTTCTGCATTAGCAACATTTTCGGCGTCTTCCCATTCATTTTTGTACTTGTTTTTTTCTTGATTTAAGGCTTTAATTTCTTGTTCTAATTCTTTTATTGGTTCGCTAACTTTTTCTTTTCTTGCATCATCTTTTTGTTGTTTTATTTTCTGATTAATTTCTTTTTCAAAAAGCCTCAATTCAAGGGGTTTAGCCACCACAAAGCTTAATAATAAGGCTATTACTAATCGAAGACTAGTTGCTGCAATAAATGACAATTTTAAATTTGATTCCGATTTTTTTCTCTTAGAGCTTAAAATTAAAAAACGATCTAAGTTAAAAACTATAAAACTCCAAAAAATTCCTCCTACACAAGAAGCTGCTACAGAACCGAATACTGTATAAAGAGCATAACCACCGGAAAAAATAGCCGTTGTTGATGTTAGCAAAACCGTGGTACCAATTGCTGTATATTTATATCGTTCTGTCAAACATTCTTTTTGGGCCAAAATATGATGATCTGCACCAGCAGACCATAGCAATAATTTTTCTAGTGAATTTAAATTATCTTTAATTGTTGGAGCCTGTATTAGGTGTTGAAGTTCAGCTGGTAAGGCAATTTCGTTTATAAAAGTACCAACCGCTTCAACACCATAAGCATTAAGAGCACTTTTGATATTTTCTGTAGCTCGTTCCTGGATTTGATCCCGTTGTTGTAAGAAGTCTAAGACATTATATTCTTGAGCATAATTACGGAAGTAATTACCAACCATCGGTTCTAATACCCTATTCACAAGGTTTTTAATGGAGCTATATTTAACCGCACCATTAGACAAGCAGCTAAGAACTCCTCCTTGTTCCTCAAATTGCTCAGAACTATTAGCATTTGGTGAACCCACACGAGAGATCATTTTAGGAGAATTTTTTGGAGCAATATTAATAACCTGTGTGACTTCAATTTTAAAAGTAAAGCCATCTTTAGAGCGAAGGTCTAAGGTTTTCAAATTAGAATCGTAGTTGGTTGCTGGTTTATCTCTATTCGTCCATTCCAAAGTTATTTCATGGGCAGGAACTATTACTATACTTTTCACTCTTGTATTGATAGGATGTGTTCCAGCTTCTATTGGTATGTTCTGAATCCCTTTATACCCAATTGGAACGATATTAAACTGATAACCATGAGTAGTTTGCTCTTGATTTGCTTGGCTATTCTTACCAACATTTGAGATTAAAACTCCAACTGTTCCAGATTTAATATTAGTTAAAGGAACTTGTTCAACTTCCACAAACCAAGGATTTAAACTCCAAAAACCTTCTTCGATAAATTCTTCTTGTAAACCTCGATAGCCACCTTTTTCAATAAACTCCTGTGGCTCCTGAAACTTATTATGTCCCTTAATAACTGCTCCCGCAATCTCCCCTCCTGGTAAGGGCTTACCATCAAAAGTGGTAACAATACCAATTTTACCTGATTCAACTCTGTAAACTTTTAATTGTTCTGGCTTCAGTCCATATTGCTTGGCATTGTCAGTAGTAACTACTGTAAATAGTTCAGTGTTTATTCTATAGTAACCTTCAGTAAGAATTGCTCGCTGTTTACCTTGTTGACCACCGTTTTTGACAAAGGCTTCAACATTCTGAAAATTATCGCAATCTACAGCTTTACCTAGTATTTGTCCTGGTGGTAGTTCAGCACCATCTTGAGCAATAACTAGCCCTATCTCCCCTGATCGAATATTAATTAATGGTACATTGTGAACTTTAAACAACTCTGTATTAATGTAGTGAATTCCAGGAGGAAGAATTGCTAATTGGTTCCCTTGTTGACCGCCGTTTTTGATAAATGCTTCAGCGTCCTGAAAAGTGCCACATTCAACAACTTTACCAAAGTTCTGACCAAGTGGAAGTGGCTCACCATCCCTTGCTTCCACTAACCCTACTTCATTAACTCCAATTTTGATAAGTTCAACTCTCTTAATTTTGAAAAGTTCTGTATTAATTGCGTATTTGCCAGTAGTAATAATCTTTAACTGTTGGCCTCTATATCCTCCATTTTTAATAAATGCTTGAGCATCTTCAAAATTGTTGCATTCAACAGCATCACCAAAGGTTTTTCCAATCGGAAGTGGCTTGCCATCTTTCGCTTCTACTAAGCCAATTTCATAGTCATTAATGTAAGTAATTGGCCTTATTTCAACAGAAAACAGTTTAGTATTAAGGCGATAAATACCATTTTTTAAAATACCTAACTGCCTACCCCGTTGACCACCATTTTTGATAAAGGCACGACCATCTTGAAAGTCATCGCATTCTTCGACAACTTTACCAAACATTTTACCTGTGGGAAGAGAATCACCATCGTTGGCTGTTACTAATCCAATTTCATCTTTATCAATCTGTATAGCCTTTTGTATGACAACTTTATACGTCAACGGAGAGCGAAAATGTCGTCCAGGACCAAGAGTATCAACCTGCCAACCCATTTCTCCATTAAGAGCAATTTGACGATTAGATGGTAAAGGACTACCAAACTTTTGATAAACAATTCCCATCTCATCTTGAGAGATTACATAAACGCCAGGTGCCCGATCAATTGCCATAACAAAAACTCCACTTAATTAGTTAACTAGTTATTTAAAATAATAGTCTTTCCCTACCTTAATCGTTATTATTTGAACGTGAGTTCGAGGAACTGGACAAAGGTGAAAGGTAAGCATTCAGCTCTCAGCTATCAGCTCTCAGCTCTCAGCTCTCAGCTTAAGCGCTACGCGCACGCTACGCGAACAGCTCTCAGCTAATGGGCTACAGATGGTGCTACTTGAGATGCTATCAGCTAATGGCTTGTGGCCACGCTACGGTAACAGTTTCTCCCCATAGCGTGAGCCTTGGCCTATGGCCACGCTACGGGAATGGCTGACGGCTGACGGCTGACGGCTGAATGCTTACGGTGAAAGAAAGGCGCTCGACTAGATTTGAAGCCATTGAGTCTCAGCCAGCTATGACCAATATTGTATCGCGTTTGGATATCACCCGTATGTTCTGTGAAGTAGACGACTTTTTTCAGTTGTTTGAGTGTTACTGGCAGCAGTTGCCCCAATTACCTTCCATTGCAGGGGAACGATCCTGTCGCTCTCGAATGAGTCGAGGGTGAGATGATGACCATCGTGATCGCTTTTCATGGTTCTGGGTTCCCTAGATTCAAAAAGTAGTATATAAGATTACGGAATTCTGTTGGGAAGCGATTGACCTTGGCCTTTAGGCCACGCTACGCGAATGGTCACGCTACGCGATGCTCGGTACGAGCCGCTACGCGAACGCATTCTCGGGCAGTTCCGGTACATGGAAAAACAGACTTAAGGAGTGACACCGAAGCGATAAGGGAAGCGTACCCATTCTCGGCCAGGGTAAACGCCTAGAAATTTGGATCAAAAGTTACAGCTAAAAGGTAAACCATAGTATGCCCAATAGTAATCCTTGTTGACGATTTCTTGGGAAAGAATAGAAATTCAATAATTCACAAATTAGAAATTTTGTCAAGCACATTTAGAGGGAGCAGGTCAGTTTTGTAAGAACAAAAGTACTATTAAGCCCTAAAACTTGGAAGTTTTGAGGTAAGCATTCAGCCGTCAGCTAATGGGCTACGCGCACGCTGCGCGAACAGCTAATGCGCGTAGCCCATTAGCTGAATGCTTACCATTAACTCAATTTTTTTTTGAAATTCGAATAAATCCCATCCTAAAGAAGTTTTTTTGTTCAAAGTCAACGAATTTTCCCCTGACTTTGAACAAAAATCAAAGTCGGATTTGCGTACGCAACCAGAATTTAGAGTACTCTCAAATCGACCTTGGATAACACGGCCAATAATTGAGCAATGTTTTGGGCTTATTGAGAATCAACCGGGTGATTAGAGATTTTTGATACTATTGTTTACTTTTTAACTGTAACTTTTGATACACAATTAGAGGCATTTACCCTGTTTATGAGGTTTTATATGAGGTTTATGAGGTTTGATATGAGGTTTGATATGAGGTTTATGAGGTTTATGAGGTTTGATATGAGGTTTATGAGGTCAGGGTAAACCCATCTAATTTGGTATAAATGGTAACAGACAAAAATCTTATTAACTGTAAGCATTCAGCCGTCAGCTAATGGGCTACGCGCACGCTGCGCGAACAGTTAATGGGCTACGCGCATTAGCTGAATGCTTACCATTAACTCTAATTTTTTTTTGAAATTCGAATAAATCCCATCCTAAAGAAGTTTTTTTGTTCAAAGTCAACGAATTTTCCCCTGACTTTGAACAAAAATCAAAGTCGGATTTGCGTACGCAACCAGAATTTAGAGTACTCTCAAATCGACCTTGGATAACACGGCCAATAATTGAGCAATGTTTTGGGCTTATTGAGAATCAACCGGGTGATTAGAGATTTTTGATACTATTGTTTACTTTTTAACTGTAACTTTTTGATTACACAATTAGAGG
>NZ_GL890862.1 GCF_000211815.1 Moorena producens 3L | reverse complement strand
CCTTTCTTCGAATACAATTACGAGTTGTGAAACAAGATGAAAAAAACCATACCCTTGCATGTCTAGCGCGTACTAAAGAATCAGTTGCCGTGGGAATAGGTCTTGCGTTGCAGAACAAATGAACTATGTACCATCAGAGCAAGCTTAAACCCATGAGGGGGCTAGAGATTTAGTACAAATGTTCTGCATAAGTGACATGCTCCCAAACAGACTTGAGGAGTTACACCGAGCGGAAGTACTCAACGCAATTTTATAGCTGCTATCAACAGGGAGTGCTGGGAAGATGGTGCCCGATGGTATCCTCACTAAATGGCAACAAAAAAAGAGTTGGGGCTAGGATAAATAGAATGATATATTGACTGGCCTAAACTTTTAAACAGGCTTTTTTGCTTGTCAAGTCATTTTTAATACTGTCTTGTTGAGGGTTGCTCAGGGTAAGCTATTAGCCATCAGCCATCAGCTATTAGCCATCAGCTATTAGCCATCAGCTATCAGCCCTCAGATATCAGCTATCAGCCATCAGCTTATGCGCTACGCCCACGCTACTTGAGGGGCTATCAGCTCAGTTCGCTGATTGGGAGCTGATTGGGAATAGTTCCCAATCATTATTTTGGTCATCAATTCGGTCATCAAGGGTGTTATGGAAAATAGCAAAATAACCACAACCCAACTATCTTTACCCAAAGGCGGCGGAGCGATTCAGGGCATTGGAGAAACGTTTCAGGCTAACGAATTTACAGGAACAGCAGGGCTGTCGATTCCGATTCCGACAACTCCTTGCCGGGGTTTTGAACCGCAGTTGAGTGTTCAGTATAGTTCTGGTTCGGGAAACGGGCCTTTTGGTTTGGGGTTTGCTCTAGCTATTCCTATTGATATGGGGGCAGGAAGTCAAGGAATGCCAATCGCCGCTACTCGGAATAGGGTCAGCTCGCCCGATAGAGGGAACCGGAAAAACCCTAAGAAATTTGAAAGAGGGGGAATTGTTGAGGAGTTTTGGCAGCAATGGAGCCAACATCAAGAGGCTCTTTATCGGTGCTGTCTGCAGTTGATGAATTTCAACCCAACGGATGCGGAGGATGCCCTGAGCCGGGCTATGCTGAAAGCTGTTGAAAAGGTGAAAAAGTTTGCGGGGAAAATTGCTAACTTCAAGGCTTGGTTGCGGAAGCTGACTTACAACGTATGCATCGATATTATCCGAGAACGTTCTCGGGGCCCTGCGGCTGTAGAAAGCATCGAATGGGTGGGGAATACGGAGGAAATGAGTACGTCGTCTGCGGTGGAGTCGCCAGAGACCTTTCTGGAAAGGGAGGAGAGATCTATAGAGATACGAAGAGTGATCGCTTCTTTACCCGAAAGGATGCGGGAAACGTTTATTTTGCATTTTTATGAAGAGCTTACCCATACAGAAATTGCCGAGCGGCAAGGGATATCCTATGACAGCGTATGTAAGCGCATCTCAATAGCTCGCAAAAAGCTCAAACAGATGTTGAGCGCCTATTTCATTGAGTCGGAAGTGGCTGTGCCCAGCACGGCAAGCTCGGAAGCGGGTATCCAAAAGTCGGGCAAGAAATCAGAAGATTGGGCGGAAGCCTCAGTGCAGCCGAAGAAATCGCCTACCCCAGGCGAATATGGAGAAAAGCAGAAGGAAAGGTCGGCTGAAGAAAAGAAAGGGTTAGAGACGGCGACGGATTCGGCAGAAATAGAGTGCGCCGAGGTGGTAGTGGCAGAAAAACCAGAGCGTGTCGATGGTGCAGTCGGGCCAAGGGAACTGGTTGACGAGAATATTTCTAATTTGATTAATGTTAGTGACGAGCTACCCCTATGCTCAAGAGAGGCTGTTGCCTTGCCCAGTTCGATGTTGGATGAAACTTGGGCGGAAAGGGGAGGGGCGATCGCTTCGTTATCCAAGCAATTGCGCAATAGGTTTAGTTTGCATTTTTATCGAGAGCTTACCCATCCTGAAATTGCTATGGGGCAAAAGTGGATAGTCCCAAATTCGAGGATGGCTCCTGTTTCCTTGCAGGATTCTACAAGGGATGATATATGGACAGAAAAGGGAGGGGCGATCGCTTCGTTACTGGAACGAGGGCGCTCTAGGTTGATAAGGGGTTTTTATCAAGAGCTTACCCATCTAGAAAAGACAGAACAGGATTTGTGGAAAGCTGACGCTATTGTCAATACAGTCTGTTTTGTTGCTGAGTCAGGACTTACGCAAAGCCCCCTAAATAACCAAATTATGGGTAACTTTGACATCATTATTCTCCAAAATTGGGTGTTTAGGGGGGCAAAACCAACTCAACTTCGTAAGTCCTATGAGTTTGACACGGGATGAGAGATTGAATGAAAATTAAGGGGGCGATCGCCTGACTGCCTGACACATCTGTGTGAAAACTAGGCTGATCAGGTTCTACACTAGGCTGTTCACTCTAGGACTTGATTGATGGGATGAGTTCATGCATAATCTGTGTGAAGAGGTTGCCAGGATCTGCCCATGATACAAGGATACAAAAGCTCAATTGAGCGTCTGGCCAATTTATTTAAGCAAAGCCGTGATCGTTGGAAGCAAAGAGCGAGTGAGAAGCAAAAGAAATTGCGAGCACAAGAAATCCGGATTCGGGACTTAGAGAAAAGTCGAGCCCTGTGGAAACGACGAGCCCAGATAGCGGAAAAGGAAGTGCGAGGGTATCGTCAACAGACCTCATCCCCATCGCTTAGCCCCCTGTCTGATCAGACAGCAGTCCCCCCCCGTCCTTAGGCGGCTCTGCCACCGTTGGGATCGTTGAAACCCAAGGCACCCTGTTAGCCAGCCACCATTATGGAGCATTGACGATTAGCTTAGCCATCTCGTTTGTGGTTGAAAGTTTAAGCAGTTTCCGGGGAGCCTCGAAAAATTTTGCCCTATTGAGTCGGTTCATCGGTCAAATTTTACCGAGTTATAGTAGTATTCGGCAATGGGTATTGCGGATGGGACTATACTTGCTACAGCGTCCGTGCGAGTATCGTCACGACTGGCTATACATTGCCGATCTTACCCTGGAATTAGGGGCTCACAAATGCTTAGTAGTGTTAGGAATCAGCCAAGCTCGGTGGAAGCAAATCGTCGAGCAATCAGCTGGGAAATTGTGCTATCAGGACTTGTCACTACTAGCGTTAAAGGTCATGAAGAGCACTAAAGGAGACTTGATCTACCCCATCCTCGAAGCGGTTGGTGACCAGGTCGGGGTCCCCTTACAGCTTTCTCAGACCAAGGCAGTGATCTCTATAAGGGCATTCGCTTATACCATCAAGCTCATCCTTCTGTGCAGGTGACCTATGATGTGACTCATCAAAGTGCCCGATTACTCAAAGGTGAGTTAGAGCTCGATCCAATCTATCAGCGCTTTGTCAGTCGGTGTACCCGTACTCGTCAACAGTTGCAGCAGAGTCGATTATCTTTTTTAAGACCACCCGCACAACGATCCAAAGCTCGATACTTCAATATTGACACCTTATTGAAGTGGGCCAAACTCGTATTGGCCTATCAGAAGCAGCAGGATTTCTCAAGGGTCAATCCTGGCTACTGCTTAGATTCGAGTGCCTTAAAAACCTTGAGTGAGCAGTTGACTACTGAGGTCAATGCGGCCTTAAAACCCCTTAAACAAAAGCCATTTCCTGACCAGAAAGCCTTTATTGAAGCCCTCAAAGGGTGTCTTTCAGAGGCAGTTTTCTGTGACGTTGGTTCCTTAATTTGCCAAACCGCTGACCTCGGTAGACGGTACTTTGAGGAAAAATTGGGTTGGGTGTCGGACTATCAGGAGGCCCTCGAACCCTTCAACCAGATGCTTTTCTTAGTGCGCACCCTCCAATACCAGCTTAAGCATCAAGGGTTTAACCAACACTCGAAAACAGACTTTATCAAACAAACAGCTGATTTAACCTTATCGAAACGATTAGAGGACTTTTTGGCCAAGTTAATTGCCTATATTGACCATGAAACCACAGCATTGCCTCCTAATCAGCCCCTACTTGCCTCTTCTGATCTCATCGAGTCTGTGTTTGGTAAATATAAACTGTTTTCCCAAAGGTCATCCCTGAAGCATATGGGGCATTTACTCTTGACACTGCCTCTGCTCACCACCCAGTTGACCTCTGAACTTGTTAAAACTGCCATGGAAACAGTTTCCTTCTGTGATGTCCAACATTGGTATCGACAGCACTTTGGAGAATCTCCCTTGGCCAAGCGTCGGGCTATTTTTCAGACTACAAAAATTGACATATAAACTGCATGAACTTTTATCGGCATAAGGGATT
>NZ_GL890861.1 GCF_000211815.1 Moorena producens 3L | reverse complement strand
GTCCAGTCATGGGTTTTAAAAGATACCTTAAGGCTTAAACCTCACCTCATAATCTTCTGCTTCCGTTCCCATCCATTTGTCCCAAAACGTAAAGTAAAGACCATAATTGAACCTGAACTTCTTGTGATGTTGGTCGTGATGGCTGGCCCCAATGAGCCACTTCCCCAACCAATGTCGATGAAAACCTTCAGGAAACAATTCAACACCTGCATGATTGAGGGTACCACTCAGAGTCATGATCAAAAGCATCACCAGCAGTACGTAAATGTGAACAGGTACAATGCACACAATGAGGGGTATGATCAAGGCTTGAGTGACAGATTCCAGCGGATGGAATGAAAAAGAAGTGAGCGAATTGGTATGAATGCTGTCGTGATGGACTTTGTGCATGATCCGGTACACTTTGGGTAAATGCATCCATCGATGAAGCCAGTAATAGTAAGTTTCATGTAAGAACAGAACGATCAAAAGACTCACCGGCAAATACACAATTCCATAACGGAATACGTCCATGTAAATAGCTGTCAGGTCCTGTTGCCAGAGAATGATCATGATGGTTCCTGAAACGCCAAATACTAGCGAAGTAATTGCGGACCAAATAATTTCTTTGGTCACTTGCTTGCTGTTTTTAGGATCACCATTGATGATACGGTGCTGGTAGCGCGTACGAAGCCATCGATAGAATAAATAATGAAATACCCCAGATACCAGCAGGTACCGCAAAAAACGACCACAAAGAGGATACAAGTCAGCAGTAAAAACTGATCAGGCTGCGTAAAGTCGGTTGTGGATAATCCATCAAACATGGCTTAAAAATACTGCGAATGACAGTCAATCTAGTTAGTTCCAATTTACAGCCCCTCCATATGCCTCATTCATGGAATCATTGCGCCAGAAACTCACTTTCCGTAAGTGGCTTGTCGAGCATTTGCCATTCCTCTCTGACAGGAAAATGCGTTTTGATCAAGTCTTTCGGATTGATGAAAAGGTAGTAGGGATTAGGTTCCCTGACCTCAACCTGACCATTGATTAACTTGGAACGACTTCCCCAGGTAGCGTCGATCAATTTCCATTCTCCTCCGAGTTTTACCCGATTCCAGCTGTGTCTGGCATTCGAGTCCAGCGCTCCGGTGAAAGTACTGGTTCTGGCAAATCCAGCCAAAAACTCTACTTCTACTCCTGCCAAATCGCATAGTTCTACAAAAAGTCTGGAATACTCCGAACAGATGCCCTTCCTTGAGAAAAATGAATCTGTGAACCGATAAAAATCCTGATTCCTGTCATAGATGGCCATATCATAGGCAATATGAGCAGTCATCCAATAATAAATGCTTTCTACCATTTCTGAGTCGTTGTTTGCTTCTAGTCTCAGATACTTGATAAATCGCTTTTTGCTTTTTTCAGACTTTGCAGGGATCTGTATAACATGCTTGTAAAGTCGATGATTAATGGAATCAGTGGCATAGCCTACCGACCAAAGGCAGACCATCAGGAGAAGGAATGAAAGAATCCGTAAAACAGTGATACGAAATGATCGCATAGTAATGACTGTCTTCTGAAATTAGTCAAAATTTTGTTAATCCGTAAGGGAAACATACTCCAACAAGGTTAAGGTAGAAGCACCGTTTCACCTGAAAACACCCCTATGAAAGCATGCTAACCAGGCCCAATAATAGCAATCTAATTCAATCCAATACTGTGTCAATTGTCCTTTCGTCGAGAAAACGGAGTTGTTCAGCGAAGAACATCACATCAAATACCGGTTATATTTTCTTTTTATGCTGTAGGCTCATATATTGCTTTAAGTAGACATGATTCAAAACGCCGCAAAAGAGAACTATTTTCAGCTGTTTCCCGAAGAGCTGCTTGCCAGTATTCTGGATGCTTTTGTGATCAATCAACCCATGATCGGAGAAGTGGGGGGTGATGGATTTTGGGTGCACCAAACACCAGAATACCTCTTTGTTGTCGTCTTTGATTGTATGGGGCATGGATATGGCGCCAGCATGATGACACGGATCTATACAAGCGCTCTTGATCATGTAGTGAGCGAGCTACAATTAACCGATCCTAGCGAGATATTATCGGCAGTCCATGAACATATGAAATCGCAGTTTCATGGTAAGCCTAAGAGAGCCATTGGTACGGGTGCAGATATGGGAATATTGCGGATCAGCAAAATGGATCGCGTACTGGCTTTTGCAGGTGCAAAAACAAATCTCTTACGGGTTGTTGACGGTCACTGCGAAATCATTAAAGCAGATCGATTGCAACTGGGAGAGTTATTTGATTACCCAAGAACTTACACCAACCATGTCATGCAACTAGATGAGTCTCAGGCTGTCAATTTTTATATGGCTAGTGATGGGTTCGTAGACATGATCGGAGGCCCAGAAACCAAGCGATTTGGCAGAAGGCAAGTGATGCAACTCCTTGAGCAAATTTATGAGAAGCCGCTGCTGAAGCAAAAGCAAGAAATCTCAGGCACCATGCAAACCTGGCTTGGTCCCAATGAACCTGTAGATGACTTGTTGATTGTTGGATTCAGGGTGTAGTTTCCGAAATATTCTTTTCTTACCTGGGATGGCGTTCCCTGAAAATGTGGGCAAGCTTCCTGTTGATTCCCTATCCTCTATTTTTTCCATCGATTATGTTGGCCACCTTACATTCGTTAGGGGGGCACTCTACCAAACACAACTACTTTCGCATGTCAATAAGGTACATGCCTAAAAAATGGTCAACTTCATGAGATTCCTAAAACCAATTTTCACACTGCTTTGCTTAGTAATGGTATTCCTGGTGAGTGCACAAATCAGCAGGCCAAGCCTAAGTCCAAGGATCAATACACAGCAAAAAGTAGGCATGGTCAATGTGACCCTGGATTATGGACAACCCAATAAACAAAACAGAGAGATTTTTTGGGGGATTAATACCTTACAACAAATTGTGGCGAACCGGTGCCAATTCTTCCACGAAGATCACTTTTGATCACGAAGTGAAATTGGCGGGTCAAGTCATTCCTGCCGGATCTTATGCCCTCTACTCAATTCCTGAAGAAAAACAGTGGACGATCATTGTTTATAAAAACACAAAACATTGGGGTACCTCGGGTTACGATTCAAAAGATGACCTGGTCCGATTTACGGTCCCGGTTACTCCTTTAAAGGATACGCGAGAAACGTTTAGCATCTATTTTGAAAAATTCAACACAAATGGTGCTGACATGGTGATCTCCTGGGAAAATGTCAAAATCAGCATGCCTCTTTTTGTTGATTCTGACGAAATTATTTTCAACGAAATTGCGACTAAGACGAATCCTGAGCTTGATGACATCAGCGCTCAAACGTACTTTGATGCGGCGCAGTTCTATTACCTGAAAAGAAAGGATCTGGACCAGGCCATGCAATGGTTCGACAAAGCCATCGAGCTACGTCCCAATGCCTTTTGGTATGTATATTATAAAGCAGAGTTATTGTTCCACCTGGGTAACTATGCCGAAGCAAAAACCTATACAGAACAATGCCTGAGTGCTGCGAAAGCAAGTCCCTCGACTGATTTTGGGTACATCGGAAAAAGTAACTTGCTGTTAAAGCAGATTGCTGAAAAGTCTGATAAGTAACTTAAAGAGAGGCGCTAACTTCTCGACGATACATTCCAGAATTCCATTGTTCCGCTTTATCCTTAGGAATAATTTCAGTCACCGCAATCGGTTCAAACTCGGAAGGATCGACTGAGGCAGAACTGAAGCTGGGAACTCAGTTCTTTTAACGGGTGTTTCACATTTTTTAAAACATAATCATAAGTGGACTAAAGATCATAGGGATATAATCAGCAGTCCCATAAACCGAGGGTTCAATGAACCATCGGAGAAACTTAGAAATCGTCCTATCATTTCATTCCCAATATGCCATTGAATTCCACGATCTGATACTGAATGAAATTATCGTAGGTATCCCAACTTGCTTTTTCACTTAATTGCCTTATTCTGATCAAATAGATGTGTATTTCATTTTTTGAAAACTCCGAAATAAAAGTCGACTCATCTCTTAGGACAGCAGCAGATATTGTATCTCCATCATCAAACAGGATCTGTGTTTTGAATTTTCTACCATCTTTATAGGGCTTAATTTTAAATGGCAAAGCATTGTATATTCCTCGATAACTATTGGCATCACTCCAGCCATCTTCATTAACCCGATAATCAAACTTATCATTAAGGTGTGTATCAAATTTAATTTCAGTATAGTTGTCTATTTCAAGCCTTTTAAGCTTTAGTAATTCCAGGAGTTTTTCCTCTTTGAGACCTCCAACCACGATGGAGTCATTGACAATCACCTCAAATTCACTGGATAACTTCAAGTCGTTGAAGGTCAAATTTCCAATATCAATAGAGTCCCTGGCGACAACTTTTAGCGCTTTATTCAAATCCAGTTCATCGCCATAATAAACTGGTGTGATGGATACATTATCTGATCTCAATTTTTCTAATTGCTTTCCATCGGATCGTTGATTAATAGAACTCCTGCAAATAGAGCAGCAATCGATCCGCCAAGTTTAATGGCCCTGTATTTAGATTTGCATGATCAATGCCT
>NZ_GL890860.1 GCF_000211815.1 Moorena producens 3L | reverse complement strand
TGATGCGTCAAATTTATCAAGAACAGATGGTGTGGATATTTCATGGAGCACAGCGGAAGGCGTATTGATTAATGCCACTACCTACAGTATCGAAAACAGCCAATTACTCTCTCGGTTCGATTTGACTCAAAGTGAAGAACAGTGGCAGGTACAAGGTGAGATGCAGGGTAAGCCAGTGTCTTCTGTTTTGGAGCACAAAGGGGAATTACTGTCTGATTATGGTAGTTATCTGGTTTCACTTGAACTACTGGGTTCTGAACAAGATGTAGTGACTCAGAACATGTGGGTGGCAGAGGCTGATCCGATATCCGCAACGGCCGTTAAAATGAGTAAAATTGCGGATAATGAGCATGCCAATGTCAAGATGGACATTGGGACCATTTGCAGTAGAATTTTTAGCTGATAACCAGGGAATATTACGCAAAGGGTCTATGATTCAGGGACCAGTGACCCTAAACATTGAGTTAATGTCAGTATTTGGAGAGCCAGTGTTACCATGAAGCGGGTTATTAACTGTCGTTACTGGCATTTTTGGGGGCGCCGTTTTTGCTGAACCGCTCCGCCGCTGCATCAGGTACCGTTACAAATGGCTGAAGGCCAATCGTTGCCGCTTGGTAGTCAGATCCGCTTTGAAATAAAAACCAGCAATATTGATAAAATACTGACGCGCTTGCAGGATTGGCAGCATGTTAAGGGCGTTAAAGTTGCGGACAATATCGCACAGGTGGTTGTTCAGGAGTCGCCACAATATTCTGGTGAGGCCAGGGCAAAGCATTTAGCCAGCAGTTTTGTGATTGATTTTGATGAACCGCAAGTCGAAGACATGGTGGAGCAATTTAAGTTCACTCAACAAGCTGGCGAATTGCAGTTATCGGATATTGAGCGTTTTGTTAGCGGTTATATCGACGATCCCACTTATGTTCACAATTTCAGTATCGCTTCTAAAGTTGCTACAACTCGCAGTGGTGATTGTACTGAATATGCGGTATTAACTGCTGCTTTGGCACGCGCATTGGGGTTCCCTTCCAGAGTGGTACTTGGCACTGTGATTATGGAAGAGGAAGGTGAAGTCCGTTCATTTGGTCATGCCTGGGTTGAATCCTTTAAGGCAGACAAGTGGCACACACTTGACGCTGCTTTATACCCTTCTCAGTCATCTCGGATTTTCTATCTACCCTCAGATACACTGGAGAATGAAGGACCTGGATTTACCATGTCGATCATTACTGGTATCAGTCAGATGCCATCCAGTATCCAAAATCTGGCCAATGTTGCAGCTGAGTAGCCTGCTAAATCTTTTTGAGTAATAAAAAACCAGGGCTAATTAGCCCTGGTAACGCGTTTAAGTGCAGAGTCTCGTCAATTAACACACTCTTGGGGAAGGGTGATTGTAGTTGAGGGCAGAGCGGTTTGAAGCACTTCAAGTGAGCTACAGGTTAAATTGCTATTGTCGCTCAAATCCAGAATTTCTAAATCACCGAATTCGTATAAATGCTCAATACTTTCCAATTGATTGTTATACAAATAAAGCTCGTCAAGCTCTCCAGTTTGCAAAGCAGAAAGCTCCCTTATTTGGTTATTTCCAAGGTTCAGGAAATGAAGCCAAGTAAGAGACTCAAATCCTGTTAATTCTGTTATTTGATTATCTTCCAAATTTAACCAAGTAAGGTATTGGTACTTTGCCAGCGGAGAAGGATCGGTAATTTTGATTGTGTGCCAGTGAAATAGCATAGGTATTTGAGTTTTCGGGAAGCATTGTTAAATCTGTAATTTGATTATCCGTTAGCATTAATATTTCAATACTCTTTAAATTAGTCAGAGCAGAAATATCAACAATGCGATTTTCCATAGCCCAAAGGGACCTGAGTCGAGAGAGATTACTAATGGCGGATAAGTCGCTAATATCATTGTTGCTCACGTAGAGAGCGGACAGGTAGATATTGTTGCTAATGGGGGATATATCTTCAATGAGATTAGAAGACAGGTTTAGTTCCCTCAGGTTTTCAAAATCCGTTAGTGCCGACAAATCACTGATCTTGTTACCACCCAGGCGAAGTTTGCGCAATTGTACAAGCTCTGCAATATGGCTGATGTCATCGATAAGGTTGTTGCCTAAATACAAGTTTTGCAGGGCTTCAAAGCCTGAAAAACTTGTAAGTTCATGAATCTCATTGTTAGTTAAATCTAAATGATAGAGTGAACTGAATGTAGGTAATGTCGACAAATTTGTGAGTCCATTATTTTTTAACGTCAGGTATCGGATGAACTCCAGATTGGACAGAGGGGATAAATCTGTAACTTGGTTGTTATCCAGAAAAAGCTCGTCAACTTCTTGTAGGCCTGCTAATGCTGAGATATCAGATACGTTGTTACTGTTAAGGTTAAGGGTAGATATTTCTGTGAGGTTTTGTAGCGCAGATATATCTACTAATGAGTTGTTTTCAAAGGAGAGTGTATTGAATTCAGTAAAGTCTTTCCAGTACCTGTTAATGCGGTCAGATGATTACTATCCATATGTAAGTCACTCAAACTTGCAAGGCCTGAAAAAGGTTGAATATCGGTTATAGTATTATTATCCAGCACTAGAGTGCTCAACGCGAAGAATTGTTCTATACCATTTAGCTGGACAATGCTCCGGTTGCTACAATCTAACCGGCGAATATCTGAAATTTCTTCATAATTAGTGCTTTCAATACAAGACTTCAGATTTTCATCAGCAATAACCGAAAAGTCTATCAATTCACCCACTGGGCAAGAGGTAGTTCTGACAATTGTTATAGGGTAAATTGTACGTTCCAGGTTGTTTATTTCTTCACAAGGAATATCTTCGTTGCCTGTTAAGTTTAAATAGTCCAATGATGGTAAAGACGAAAGTGAAGAGATACTTGTTAACTTATTATTACTGACATCAAGAGATAACAAGGAGGTGGAATTGCTCAAAGGGCTAAGATTAGTAACTTCGTTGCCTTTCAGGTACAAAAAGGTCAAGTTGGGTTTGTTGGCTAGACCATTTATTTCTTCTATTGAGTTTTCTTCTAAGTACAAAACTTCAAGCTTATTCAGCTCTGACAATGCATTGATATCACTAATTTGATTTTTGTATAGCTCCAAAGACTTGAGTAGGGTTAATCCACTTATTGGAGTTAGATCAGAAATTTGGTTTAAATTTAAAGCAAGATGTTCTAAATAGGTAAAAACTTCCAGCCCTTCCAGGGATTCAATATTGTCATTTGAACAGTTGATTGATGTGACAGATACAACCATGGAATCTATGTTACTCAAACAATCTGTTAGACCCGGATCGGCAAAGTTTACTTGATTTGCTAATAATGGTACTGAGCTAGAGTCATTGGGGTCGGTCATTGCCAGGACTTCATCACTATCTGAAAAACCATCGTTGTCAGAGTCGTATGCATCTGGATTAGTGCCCAATTCTGTTTCCTGCTCAGTCGTAAGTCCGTCATCATCAAAATCACTTTGTAACCATATCTCTCCATAGGCAGAAAGGTCTATCAATTCGATTGTTTCTATTCTGGGCGTCATAAAATGAGCGGCCTCATCTGGGGTATAGACATCATCGTCATTGTAATCGTAACTAAACAGTTCGTACGAAAAAAGGCTGATAATTCCTGCATCATTAACGTCCAGGATCTCCCAATATCGAACCCGCTTTTGTGTGTTGTTTTGCCATTGATGAATCAGCTGATTTTTAGTTTCATCTTTTTGCCAACTCCAGTTTTTGGAAAAGTAGAACTCTGTGGCATTTTCGTCATAATCATCGTAAAAAATATTGCGCTTCATGAGTCCATCCGAGATAAATTGTTGTGCAATCAATTTATCCAGAGGAATTAAGCCATTTTCCAAAGACTCGTTGAGAGTTACTTTTTTAGTGTAAGCGTAAACGATAGGTAACTCAGTTTCTGGTGATTGGACCAAGGAAGATTGTTGTTCATCTTTTTTGATCATTTGTGCCACATATATGTGACTTAATTGGCTGTTAACAAAACGATCTACCCTCACAAGATAGGACTGTGAAATTTGCTGAAGTGGGGTGAAAACTAAGGTTTCATTATCATTACTGAGTGTGAAAGAGTCCTCTGAGGATGAAACCTCAAAATTTAATTCTGATAACGTAGAAGATGCGACGCTTTCTGAAAACTCCACCATGTCCATCATGAAAGTCGCAGCATCGATAAAAGGGGGTTCATGTTGAGGCAATTCGTAAAATAGAGGTAACGCCCAAAAACCAGTTAGGGAGAAATCGTTCACATCGGTGAAGATACTATGTTCTTGCGTGATAAACTCTCTGGTTTCGGTTTCCATGGGCACTTCAGTTAAAATTGTATTCCCCCAAGTCCAATCGCTCCCAAGTTTATCGATAATACTCTGGAGGATTTCTAACTTGTATGACATGGTGGAATTAATGGAAAGATTTAATTTATTTCCTGAAGAATCTGAAAGTGTCCATTGAGCATGGGATAAGCCATAACTAAAAATAGCCCCATCTATAGAAAATTGGTTAATTATGCATATGGTCCATAATGCATCAATAATGTCGGAATCAAAATGAGGAGCCAATGAGCTGTGTAACGTGTCACATTGAAGCTGACGAGAGTTCAGCTCAAAATTATTGAGTATAAGTGTCTCAGAATCATCAACCTGCCAGTTAAATGCTTGTGAATATGAATAGCCATATAAGTCATTAAAGTAGAAGGTCCCTGTATTATCTTCTTTAAAATTGTAGGCATCTAATACATTTGATAAGTAACCATCTCGGACTCTTTCTCCATAACCTAAGGCGCCAGACAGTGCAGACACAAACTCTTGTGTAAACTCAACTTTTGTGTCCTCTGCTAAATTAGGATTAGTTCCAAGGTTTATTTCTATACCATCGTCAACGCCGTCTTGGTCTGAGTCATTGTTGAGGGGGTTTGTGCTGTATAAATTAACTTCCTCACCATCGGTCAACCCATCATTATCAGAATCTGGATTGTCAATGGCGGTGCCCTGAGCAAATTCCTGAGCATTAGTCAGGCCGTCATTATCGATATCGCTGATGTTCCAAATGCTGTTGGTTGGCATTGCTAATGGTATATCGGTTTCGTAACTGCCAAATCTTAAACGAGAAATACCATCATTATGGTTAGTTTGGTTATCCAAACCACTGCTGTTAAGTACATACCAAAATTGAGTAGAAGGCCTCCTTACTGCGATATCGGCTCTGCCATCACCATCATAATCGGCAACTACCGGAATGTCGTTTTCGGATCGACCAAATGTAACACGACTAACTCCGTCGCTGTGTTGGGTAAATGAATCGGTACCTGTAGAATTTAAAATGAACCACTGAAATGTCGATGGTCTCCGCACAGCGAGATCAGCTTTTCCGTCACCATCATAATCTGCTGGTATTGCAATATCGTTGCTGCGCAGACCAAAGGCTTTACGGGTTATACCGTCAGCATTGCCGGATATAGTATCAACGCCGGATGAATTTTTGATATACCAGGTTTGCGTTGATGGTCGACGCACTGCTATATCCGCTTTTCCGTCACCATCGTAATCG
>NZ_GL890859.1 GCF_000211815.1 Moorena producens 3L | reverse complement strand
AATTCTAAATTCTAAATTCCCCATTTCCTAATAAAAAAAAATTCCTAAACCCCTTGACAATTAGTAAATAAATTAATATATTAATATTATACACAGTTCAAACATAAAACTCCAAATGACTAACAACATGAATCCCAACTCAGATCACAATCTCAACAATCCTAATTGCCCAGAAAACTCGGGGGACCAATGCCGTAAGTGCAAAAAAGCCAAGCACGTCTTGGTCGGTACTCCTGAACAGGTTCGCAACAGCATTAATGCCGTGTATGCCCTTAAGTATGCACACCCCGACGAATGGAGCACTCTGGAGCCTACCGGAAAGCCTGGTCAGGTGATGACCTTTTTGATTCGATATTTCCACGTAGACTAGGATAGGAATTTGCCAGGGATGAAAATCCCTGGCCAACAGGAATCGTGAAGGTTGTTTTGTGAAGCAGGATGAAGCAGTATGAGTTGGGATGTTGTTGGTTTCCAGCAGTTGCTGACTAATTCAACAACAACGTAATAGTCAATTTGGAGTTATTATGTCAGAAGTACAGCTTAGTTGTACTTCTGACATATTGAAAAATTCAATGCGGTCAAGAATTGGGCTTAACCAAACTTGACCGATTTTTTTTAGGAAGTCGGGAGTCGGGAATCGGGAATCGGGAGTCGGTAGCACAACAGTCACTTACCCCTTGAAGGGTTATATTCAAGCATAAGATTGACGGATTACTTGTATCTTCCCACTAGATACAGTTTCGGGTTTTGGACTGACGCTAATTTCAATAGTTTGACCTAATGCTACCAAAAAAAATAACAGTTTTTCCAAGGAAAACCCTTGCAAGCGACCATTTTTTAAATCCATGACTTGAAGAGGATCAATTTTAAAAATCATAGCCACATCTGAATCAGCCAACTGCCTTTCATCAATAATATCGAAAATGAGTGAAGCTAGTTTAACCTTAGCCAACTTTTCTTCAGCATTAATAAATCCTAAATCAGCAAAAATGTTACCTGAGCTTACAGTATAATCTGGCATTATTTTATCCTTGGTGCTATTAATCTTGTTGTTTGGCAATATCTTGTGCTTGTTTTAGGCGTTCTTTAATTAAATCCATAGTCTGCTTTGGAGTTTTAATACCTGTCTTTGACTTTTTTTTAAAGGCGTGGAGAACATAAATAGTATTCCCAAGTTTTACAGCATATACTGTTCTGTAAGTATCTGTTTTATAATCGCTGACAATTTCAAACACTCCATTTAATTATTTCAAAGGTTTAATATGAGGATTATTTTGGTTTTTTTGAACCCGATAGAGAATGTAACCAACTTCATCAATGACATCTTCAGGAAACCCTAAAAGTTCCTTTTTTGAAGGTCCAACCCAAATAACAGTTTTCAGTAATTCATCTCCCATTTTTAAATTTGGCATCTAGATTGTAAAGTTGCTCTTGTTCACTTCCTTGTGGGTAAACCCTCTTGGCAAAGAGGATCCTGGGATTAGCTTTATCTCCGTTAAGCAAAAGGAATTGACAGAGCACTTTTATCCATAGTACCTAGCAACATTCATCAGCGACTCCATCAATAAATAATCAAATATAGCATTTATTGCAGTTGTGAGGTACACATTAGTTTTTCCCACTTCCGATTTTCCACTTCCCTTTTCCCTGCTCCCTGCTCCCTGCTCCCGTCTTGATGCAAAGCGCGAGTGGGGGAAACCACGGCATTCGCTCATGGCGGAGACCGCCTTTGGCGGCGCTGCCTCCCCAAGACCGCGCTGCATTGCTGCTCCCTAAAAACCATAAATTTGTACCTCACAAGTTGTATAATTGCTATAATCTACAATAGAATGTAGTGCCCTATAAATAGTATGATATGTCTGAAGGAGTGCAAGACAAATGCGAATCAGCAGGGAGAGACTGCAATATCCCCCAGGTTTATTAAATTAGGGTAGACGGGGTTAAAGGATCTATGCTGAGAAGGTTGATATGGTCAAATATCGGTTTCATTTTG
The DNA here is from genome assembly GCF_000211815.1 of Moorena producens 3L. Taxonomy (GTDB): domain Bacteria; phylum Cyanobacteriota; class Cyanobacteriia; order Cyanobacteriales; family Coleofasciculaceae; genus Moorena; species Moorena producens. Next base: position 6,026 of record NZ_GL890859.1, on the reverse strand, counting down.
TTGTTAGAACTGCTTTAGAAAAAGACAACTGGAAGATTACGGCAGACCCTTACGAAATTAGGATCGATGATGTCTATTTTGAGATTGATTTAGGAGCGGAGCAACTATTAGCAGCAGAACGAAAAAATCAGAAAATTGCTGTTGAAGTCAAAAGTTTTATCAGCCCATCCAAGGTTTCCGACTTTCATATGGCATTGGGGCAATTCCTAAACTACCGAGATGCACTGGCAAGGATGGAAGCCGATCGCCAGCTTTATTTGGCTGTGCGAGAGCCAATTTATGAGAGTTTTTTCCAGCGACGCTTCATCATGGCAGCAGTTGATCGTTATCAGATTAGATTACTAATTTATGATGTGAAACAGGAGGTAATTGTTCAATGGCTGTAGAGCAATATCGCCAGTATATTCGAAATCTTCTTTCGGAACGTGCTCAACGGGCTTCACGGCAAACAATTGCACCAGAGTATGAGGTTCAGACTGTCTTTGATACAGAGCAGGATCACTACCAACTACTCTATGTTGGTTGGCGTGGGAATAAACGTGATTTTGGCTGTATTTTACATGTTGATATCAAGGGTGGAAAAATTTGGATTCAGCATGACGGCACCGAAGAAGGACTTGCTAACCGATTAGTGGAAATGGGAGTTCCAAAACAGGATATTGTTTTAGCTTTTCATGAACCTGAAGTACGCCAGTATACTGGTTTTGGTATAGGTGACGGGATTGTTAATTAATCTAAAGACTTCTTGCAGAAGTCGGGAACAGGGAATAGGGAACAGGGAACAGGGAACAGTGGAAAAGAATTGACCCAAACACGATCAGGCGTAGATGTAGGGTGGGCAGTGCTGATCAAACCAATGGTCAGCTTTTAAATTGCTCTGATGCACTGCCCACCTGACTAACGATTAATTTTATTAAAAAGCTAAACTCTTTATTGTCCGTGAGCAGTGCTGATAAAATCTATTAAAACCTATTATTATTCGTTTTATAAAATGCCCACCTACGATTAATAGTATTACTAGTTTATAGTTAATTTTAGGTTGGTGGGCAGTGCTGATAAAATCGATTAAACCCTAATATTATCCGTCTTAGGCACTGCCCACCCTACGATGAATTTATGATTAATTTATTCTCTTAGATTGTCGCGCGGGCAGGATGCCAGTTTCATGCTTATTGTCGCGCGGGCAGGATGCCCACTCTACTTCTATGGATTTGAAGACTGAGGCAACAGGATCTCTTGTGCTTGTTTTATGATCGACTGCATCAAGAAAGAATCAAATCTTATTACTACTCCCTGTTCCCTGTTCCCTATTCCCTACTCCCTACTCCCTACTCCCTACTCCCTCCAAGCGCAAAAAATGCATATTTCCCCCTTCATCCCCTGCGACAATGGTGACATCATCTGGTGCAACGGCACAACAGTTGATCGCACTTTCTCCAGTAAACGTAGCAATAACTTCCCTAGTCTCGAAATCCCAGACTTGGAGTGTTTTATCGGAAGATGCAGAAATCACTAGCTTACCGTTGGATGTTACTTTGATCCGATTTATGGAGTCGGTATGACCTGTAAAAGTAAATATTTCCTCTCGCTTTTCCAAATCCCAAATTTTGATAGTATTATCCTCTGAGCCAGACACGACGTAGTTACCATCAGGGGTTACGGCGAGAGTATTGACTGAATCCCCATGACCTGTAAGGGTGAAACATTCCTTTCTAGTTTCTAGATTCCAAATTTTGATAGTTTTATCCTTGGAGCCAGAAACCAAATACTTACCATCTGGGGTGATAGCTAAACTAGTTATTTCCTGGCGATGACCTTTGAGGAGAAAACGTAACTTTCTGGTTTGGAGATTCCAAACTTTAATAGTGCTGTTAGTTGAACCAGCGATTACATAGTTGCCATCTGGCGTGATTGATATGCTTGTTAGAGATTCATAAAATACTAATGCTAATACTGAGACTACTAGTGGAATTAAAGATAATCCACACCAAATTAATATTTTTGACAACCAAGATAATGGTAATTTAATAAAAATTATTTTCCAAGAAAATACTAACAACGATATACTAGCAATAGGGATTAACAAGCATAAAGCAATAAATCTCAACTGCGAGGGAGTTCGCAAATCAAATTTATGATTTTTTTGCTTTAAGTCCCAGGCAGTAAAAAAATAACAAGAATTAAACAAATCTAGATGTTTATTTATAAAAATAATTTCATCTTTATATGGTATTTTAGCTAGTGTAATAATTTCTTTTTTACCGAAAAATTGGCTTGATTCATCTACTTTAAAATTTGAGTACATCTTAGGAGCTTTTTGAAATTGATTTTTGTGTTTTTTATTGCCAATCATCAAGCTCACAAGTAATTTAACAAAAAAGAAAATATTAATTAAAAATCCAATGATGACGGGTGATTTAAAAAGTAATAAGTGAAAATTATCATTCAATCTGATCCTAGGATAAAACTTGTGTTTAACAATTAAAAACAAAGTTATACCTAAGCTTAGTAAGCTATAAGTTAAATTAATAATTAGTGCTTTTATCCACCAGTCAAATATTTTATCTATAATTTCTACAAATCTATTTTTTATTCGGGAAAACCTATATGGATATTTATCAGTAGCAAAGTTTAAAATTTGGGTATTTTTTTCTAAATCATAAACTGTAACTCTGTTATAGGGTAAGCTAAAAATTACTTGTTTGCCATTGGTAGTAATGGTTACATCATTTACATATTTGTTATCATTGAGAACTTTATTATTATTTTTTTCTAAGCCTAAATTCCACACTTTAAGGGTTTTATCTTTGGAAGCAGAAATAAATCGTTTACCATCAGGTGTAAACGCAATATCAACTATCGGAGCAGTATGACCTTCGAGATGACCTTTGAATTGATAATGAAACTTAACTTGGTCGGATTCCTGATTTGTTTCTAAATCCCAAACCATTGAAAAATTATCACTGTAAACAGCAATCATCGACTTGCCATCAGGGGCAAGGGTAATGGAATATAATTTCTCCCTTGTCTCAGTATTGTGAGATGGATCGAGTGGATCGAGCTCGGAAAGCACACGGCTTATGGGGTGTAATTTCTCCCTTGTCTCAGTATTGTGAGATGGAGCCAGTAGGTAAAACATTTCAGGGCTTTCTAAACTCCAAATCGTAATAGCTCCATTATCTGATCCATAAATTAAGTGATTATCAGAGGTGATAGCAACAGTTTTCACTAAGTTTCCATTATATTCTCGAGTTAATTCTTCTTTTCCTGTTTCTAGGTTCCAGACTATGATATGGTGATAAACCTCCACAATTGATGCTGAAACCGCTTTGTTGCCATCGGGAGTAATCACTAAAGCAACTATAGGGGTACTATGACCATTAAATGTTAATATTTCTTGACCTGTTGCTGAATTCCAGACTTTAACAGTGTTATCAGAGGCACCAGAAATTACCCTGGTTCCATCGGGAGTCACCGCTACAGCATTTACAGGAGCACTATGACCATTAAATCTCAGTATTTCTTTACCTGTTGCTAAATTCCAGACCCTAATCGTATTATCAGAGGCACCAGAAATTACCCTGGTGCCATCAGGAGTAACTGCTACAGCATTTACTGGAGAAGTATGGCCTGTTAATGTTAAGACTTCTGCACCTGTATTCAAATCCCACACTTTAACGGTGTGGTCAGATGAACCAGAAATTACCCTGGTGCCATCTGGTGTGACAGCAACGGCATTTACCGAGTCACCATGACCACTAAGGGTAGATAGTAAGGGTCCAGTAGGGGAAGTTAACGTAGCTCTCAAGCTACGCAAACAAGTAGTTTCAGTTTGCGGTATCTGTTGTAATAATCGTTGAATGTCTGGGCTATCAAAATCTAGTAAACGCCCTGAGAGTTGCCCTGCTAATTGGGTTGGATCTTGAGTTAGGATATGTGTTGATAACCGCAATGCTCCCTGAATTAACTTCAGGGATTGTATCGTTTGCTCGCTGTAGTCTGGATGATATAAGTCTATATTATCAATCAACTCATAATCTTCAATCAGTGCCTTTATACCAAATTCAGGATGATTAAGTTTGGCTTCGATAAACTCATAATTACTCAACAAACGAGATAATTTGTTAAGGTTCCCACCTTCTAACCATAAACGGGGAATTTCACCCAAGAAATGCTCTATTTCTTCTGGTGACTTTTGCCCTAACCAACTGCGAAGATTACTCATAATTCAAGGGGTGTATCTCACTTTTGCTATTTGAGCCGGTGGTGCATTACGGGGCTGGCTGTCAAAACCAAGCACGAAGAGGCGGAAAATTAGGGCAACCGCCCCTAAGGCACCCTACAAAACTGCGAAGATTACTCATAACTCCAGCCCTTCTGTCATATTATCCGCAACTTCAACACTAATATTAGGTAACATCATACCCGCCGCTTGCACAATATCCTGTCGATGCAAAAAATCTCGGAAACTTTCGTGATAAAATCGATAACGTGGTGGTCGATAAGTTTCTTGCTTATGTAAAAATTGCTGCCATCCATCAAGCACTTCCTGCACGGTAAATTCATCCTGCTTAGAATAGTTGGCAATTATTTGACGAGAAGCCGCACTACGTAAGGCACACATCACATAAACAATTTTAATTTTATCCCTAGGTAAAGGCTTGGTTGTCATCCCCATCAGCTGCCAATGGTTTTCGTAATAGCCTTGTAACCCTACCGGTAATTCATTCAAGGGTTTATCATTATAAAAGCCATCGGCTATGGCTGGCAACACACAGCGCAAATACATAAAGTTATTTTCGCTTTTTCCCGCAATCTCTTCCACAAACTCTTGATTAGATAGGGCACGTTGCTTTTTAATCCACTGACTCAATCCCGGTTTATAGTCTGGATGATTCAGCAATTGCCAAATATACTCCTTTACATCTCGATGGCTTTGTTGAGAGTTTGCCCTTAAATCCAATTCTTCGGTTGGTGTACTCGGGGATAACCGCAGCCTTTTCTCATTCTGATTATAGGGTCTTCTGGTCAGGATAAAATAAACACGGTCTGGCACAATAGTCGGTAAATATAAAAGATTACCAGCTCCTTCTTGGTCAACTTCATCCAAGGCATCCACAACAATCACCAACCGTTCACCGGCAGATAATTTTTCCCTAACTTTAGCCAACAACGCTGATAAATCGGCATCTTGAGCATCTGGCAACTGGTAACGAGTGATCAATTGTTGACGGATTTTCTTGAGGAATAATTCTGGACGATTCATGCCCTCAGCACGACTATTAAAAAAGCAAATTGCGTCTGGATTGTCTAATACATATTTAGCAGCAATGGCGCTTTTACCCATGCCAGCATCACCAATAACCGTAAAGTAGCCCTGAGCAGTGTTGCTGAAAAATTCTTCAATAGCCTTAAAGACAAACTCACGTCCGCAAAATAAGTGAGTTTTGTCTTGAATAAATTGTTTAAATTCTGGTGGTAACTGGTGTTGAGGCTCCCAGTCTTTTCTGTCAACGATATCAGTTGGTTTAATCTTTAGAACCTTACAAATATTTCTAACTGCCCATCTTTCCACTCCATGGGGACAATCTTTAGTACCAAGCAAGCGCTTAACGGTATCCACAGAGACATTGGCTTGCTGTGCTAGTTTCTCTTGAGTCAGTTTAGCGTCTTTGTAAGCTTGTTTGAGTCTGGCTTTACCTTGCTGACTCGATCGCACTTTGTCAGATTCACGCATTTTGATTTTAGGGAGTCGGGAGTCGGGAGTCGGGAGTCGGGAGTCGGGAGTCGGTAAGCATTCAGCGGTCAGCGGTCAGCGGTCAGCCGTTAGCTTTGTGGCACAGGCTTCGACGTTGTGACTTTACGCTTACCTGTTTTCTTCAAAAGTTCCGTAGCTTGCCCATAGCCCATAAGCTGATAGCTGATAGCTGATAGCTGATAGCTGATAGCTGATAGCTGAATGCTTAATTAGGGCAGATAGGTTTTCTTGATTTACCTATTTGCCCTAATCTATTTTACAGCATTTT
>NZ_GL890858.1 GCF_000211815.1 Moorena producens 3L | reverse complement strand
GCACAGCATATTCAATCTCTGTGTCAAAGATACCATCTAATGGACCAAAGTAATATCCCCGGTGAGCCAAGATACTTTGTAATTCTACCACATAAAGACCAATGAACCCTAGATAAAGGGTGTGCTTTCTGAGCCAAGCAGTGACACAAGCACTGGTCTGGGAGGTTTCCAAATTAATCAAAGCTGTCATGCTAGATTTCCCTGATGAAATTTTTCCTGGCATTCTTCATAATCAAATATCTGAGGTTGATCTGGGGTGATTTAAGTTTTAATAAGTTGTTAACCTTCTGCCAGTAAAGCGTGATTTGAATCACGTTAACTATGTTGACTGTTGACTGTTGACTGTTGACTATTGACTGTTGACTGTTGATCTTAGGGATGCACAGCCAAGGCTTGCATGCAGTAGTTAACATAAAACGTTCCATGTAGTTACCCCACGTTACGTTTATTTCTATCGACCCTAGAGGTTTCAAAATTTCTAGTTAATACCAAGTAGCATTGAGCGTTAGCACCCTCTATCGAGAGTTTCCCAGTCTGGTGGTGTCTTGCCGTCTTTGAATGCAATCCCTCTGATGGCAATGTCATACTATAGTGCTTTATATAGTGCATATAGTGATTTGCAGCTCAGTAAAATACACTTTAGCCTCTCGGGAGCTCCCACTGCAATCACCGGCTGTATTCTATTCCAATCAAGACTGCTATAGATTTAACTGAGTAATGAAACTGTTTGTGCCAGGTCGCCTTTGTCTATTTGGGGAACATAGTGATTGGGCAGGAGGCTATCGCTGCCTAAATCCCGAGCTCGAAAGAGGCTACACCCTAATCACCGGAACCAATCAGGGACTTTATGCTCTGGTCTTATCTCATCCGACCGAGCTGATTATGCGTACTTCCCTGAGGGAGGGTACACCGACCGTTTCTATTAGTTTACCAATGGAAAGGAGTGCTCTGCTCGCTGTTGCTAAAAAAGGCGGTTTTTTTAGTTATGCTGCTGGGGTTGCCTACCAGTGTCTATCTCGCTATCCTGTCGGTGGAATTGAAATCGATAATTACCGCACTGACTTACCAATCAAGAAAGGGCTATCCTCAAGTGCAGCAATTTCCGTCCTAGTTGCCCGCAGCTTCAATCGCCTGTATGACTTAAACATGACCCTCCAAGAGGAAATGGAGTTAGCCTATCTAGGGGAAACCACCACCCCTTCCCAATGTGGTCGGATGGATTTCGCCTGTGCTTATGGCAATCGACCGATCATGATGATGTTTGATGGTGATCACACCGAGATTAGTGAACTCAAGGTACCTCGGAATCTGTTTTTTGTAATTGTAGACCTCGGGGCAAGCAAAAATACTCAGGAAATCCTGAGTAAACTGAATCAGTGCTATCCATTCGCCACTAACGAAATACAACAGAATGTTCAGCACTATCTTGGTCCAATCAGTTCTAAAATTACTCAGGAGGCAGTTGAGGCTCTGGAAAGGGGTGATGCTGAACGGATTGGTAGCTTGATGAACCAGGCACAAGCTGAATTCGACCGCTATCTTATCCCTGCTTGCCCTGAGCAATTAACTGCTGGAGTGCTGCACCAAATCCTGAATTATGAACCAATTCAACCTTATATCCTAGGGGGAAAGGGAGTTGGCTCTCAAGGGGATGGCACCGCACAATTTATTGTTAAAGACAAGGAAAGTCAACAAAAGTTAATTAAAATTATTGAGCGTGATTTTCCTCAAATGGAATCTTTGACGTTAACGATTTATGCAGACCAATAACGTTCGCAAAGCTTTAATTCCCGCAGCGGGTTTTGGTACCCGTTTGTTTCCAGCCACCAAAGTGGTAAAAAAAGAGTTATTTCCGATTATTGACCGGGATGGTAGGGCGAAACCAGTGATCATGGCGATTGTAGAAGAAGCGGTCAGTGCTGGGATAGAAGAAGTGGGGATTGTGGTTCAAAAAAGCGATCGCAAACATTTTGAAGAATTTTTTAAGTCCCCCCCCAAACCCGAACTCTTCGAGAAACTCTCTCCAGAAAACCAAGCATACAGCCAATATTTACAGGATTTAGGCCATAGAATTACCTTTCTGATTCAAGAGGAGCAAGAAGGCTATGGTCATGCTGTATTCTGTGCCAAAGAATGGGTAAATAATCAGCCTTTTCTATTGTTGCTGGGGGATCATGTTTACACTTCTGACCATGAAACTTCCTGTGCTAGTCAAGTTCTAAACGTTTATAACCAGGTTGATCAGAGCGTTGTTGCCTTGACCGTAATGCCAGGAGAGATTATTCACAAAGCTGGTTGCGTGACTGGGATTTGGCAAGAGTCAGAATCACGGTTGCGTGTGACAGAGCTTTATGAAAAGCCTACTCTTGAGTATGCGCGAGCCCATCTCCATATGGAAGGAATGGCAAAGGATCAGTTCTTAGCGGTATTTGGTATGTATGTACTTAAGCCGAAAATTTTTGACTATCTTGAAGAGCACATCAACCAAAATATCCGTGAAAAAGGTGAATTTCAGCTCACATCATGTCTTGATAAATTGCGACAAGAAGAGGGCATAACCGGTTATCTAGTTAAAGGCAAGTATTTTGATACCGGAATGCCCCAGTTTTATCGACAGACCATAATTGATTTTCCGAATCAAACTTAGGTGACTTGATCTGATTAATCCTGTTTTTTTAATCCTGTTTCTCGAAACTAAGGGAAGCAGAATTCATACAGTAGCGTAAGCCTGTTGGTGGTGGTCCATCGCTAAACACGTGACCTAGGTGAGCGTCACAGACAGCACACAACACTTCTGTCCTGCGCATAAATAGGCTGTTATCCGGTTCCTCCTTTACATTCTCTTCTTTGATAGGTGCGAAAAAACTAGGCCAACCTGTCCCAGAATCATATTTGGTATCAGAGTTAAATAGCTCTGTTCCGCAACAGATACATTTGTAGATACCCTTGTCCTTATTGTTCCAGTATTCTCCAGTGAAGGCTCTTTCCGTTCCCTTCTGTCTGGTGACTTTAAACTGTTCCGGTGTTAGCTGCTCTTTCCACTGTGCTTCAGTCTTTTGTACTTTACTAACCATGGCTGAATCCTTGTAATAGTGTTTTGATGATACGTGGGAGGTGAGAGATCACCAATAGGGTAATCTGGTCTTTTTTAAAAAAAAGACACGTTTTGATACTTAACTTAACATTTTCTGGCACACAGGAGATGGGAAGTTTGGGAAGTTTGGGAAGTTTGGGGCGTGTGGGGAGATGGGCAGGGTTTGATCAAGGGTAATTATTCAAAGGTAGGCGTTGCTGAATTAAGGAATGAATGGGCGATCATCTGGTTTTATTAAAGCCCCCTAAATCCCCCAATTTTGGGGGACTTTGGGAGTTTTGTTCCCCCCAGCGAGGGATTGCTCGCTGGGGGGCTAGGCCGTGTTTTCAAAGTTTTCCGCAAGATTTAGATCCCCCCCAACCCCCCGCGCGGAAGGGGGGAGCCATTCTCAAAGTCCCCCTTTTTTAAGGGGGATTTAGGGGGATCTCCGAGTTTGAAAACACGCCCTAGGGGGGCGAAACCATACCCAGAATCAGCAACGCCCAAAGGTAAGTATTCGCCCATGAGATGAGTGGTCAGGCAACCCTTCCGTGTCTGCCACAGCTAATATCATGTCAGGATAATTACCCTTAATAAAAATCTCCCCCATCTCCCCATCTCCCCACACCTCCCACCCTCCCCACCCTCCCCGCGCCCGGGCCCCAAAATTGATGGATATTCAACCGGACTTGATATAAACCTCACTCTTCCTGGGGATACTCATCCCACAGTTTCGTTACTTGCCGTATGCTCTGGTAATTACCATTGCCAACAATCAAGTGATCCAATACCGGAATACATAAGAGTTGACCTACCTGTAATAACCGTTCCGTTAGAGTAATATCTTGAAAACTTGGGTCAACACTCCCAGTGGGATGATTGTGAGCCACAATTACCTGTGTTGCTCCTTGGCGCAGCACTTCTCGGAAAATATCCCGGGGATTAGCAATGGTTTCTGTTGCTGTACCAACAGTAATAATCTGAGTACCCAACAAATGATTCTTAACATCAAGTAGCAACACAGCAAATCGTTCATGATTTTGCCACATTAAGTCATGACTCAAAGACGCTGCTGCTGAGGCTGGACTATCAATAATTACACCTTCTGTAGGTCGAGACAGAAATGCCCGTTTGCCCAGCTCCACTGCGGCTAAAATCGTTGTGGCTTTCGCTAGTCCAACACCATGAATTTGGGTCAATTCTTGAGCTTTAATATTCCGCAACACAGCCATTGGGTCTCGCTGGTCTTTGGCAAGTTCCTGTAAAATCAACTGTCCTAAACCCATGGCAGAAAGCTTTCCTTTGCCTTGACCTGTACCTAAAAGAATTGCTAGCAGTTCCGCTGTCGCCAGATTTTTAGCTCCTAGAGCAACTAATCGCTCACGAGGACGTTCACTGATGGGAAGATCAGCAATTCTCAGGCAATATGTCATAGATGTACACTGATCAAGACTGAAGGGATTTATTTTTAGTTATCCCGTTTTGAGCTAAGAAAGCTAGATTCGATTGGGAATATGCTGATTATCCCAATAATCAAGATGGGGAGATGGGACGATGGGGAAATGGGGAAATGGGGAAATGGGGAAATGGGGAGATGGGGAGATGGGGAGATGGGGAGATGGGGAGATGGAGAAATTAGGTGTAAACAAACACAGATGACTAGCACAATTTCATAATACTGTCGTGCCAAATTGACGATTTTGCCAAATCTTTACATAACGGATTTTCTTTAGTGCATAAATATTTGAACAAAACCAAGAAGGTTTAGTGCTGGATTGTCTAGGAAGGTTATCCCTTGATTAGCGGACTTTTCGGCAACACCAATTACCTACCAAAAACGAAAATCCGAGAAATTCTAATCATATTGACTGACTTAATACCTCAAAGCGCGTAGTGGCTATGTTACAGTAATTAATAATTTACAATCAACATATAAAGATTTTCCCTAGACTGCCTCAGAATTAAGTAAAATTTTGATGAATTTATCACAATCCTAGTCCCAATCACTAGGATTAGCTGAGATGATGTCAAATCGAAAGCATATAGACATCTACCAAATTAACTATGTCAAATCAACTATTCAATATTTCAAACCTTAACGGCAGAATTGGGTTCTCTATTAATGGTGTTACGTTAGGTGACCGCTCCGGTTTCTCAGTCAGCAGCGCTGGAGATATCAACGGTGATGGCAATCATGATCTGATCATCGGAGCCCCAGGTGCTGATCCCAATGGCCTTTTTTCAGGTACAAGCTATGTAGTCTTCGGTGGTCCAGATGTAGGTACTACCGGTACCATTGAACTAGCTGACCTAGACGGTACTAACGGTTTTGTTATTGCCGGTCTTAATTCAACTGGATTCTTAGGCTTTTCGGTTAGCAGTGGTGGAGATATCAATGGTGATGGTACGAATGACCTACTGGTAAGTGCTCCTGGTGCTGGTGCCAACAACAATGGCGTTAGCTATGTAGTATTTGGCGGTTCCACTGTGGGCTCTACTGGTAGCGTAGATCTCTCATCTGGCTTTGCTATCAATGGCATTGATCCTGCAGAATTTTCTGGTCATTCCATCAGCAATTTAGGGGATGTTAACGGCGATGGGAAAAATGACCTATTGATTGGTGCTCCTCATGCCTTGTTGCCTATTTCTTCTCCCGGTCTTAATCCTGGCAATGCTTATGTGGTATTTGGGGGCACAGGTACTGGCGGTAGCCTAGACCTCTCCACTCTGGACGGCACTAATGGCTTCCTCCTCACCAGTAGTGTTGCCGGAAACTTAGCAGGTTTTTCAGTCAGTAGTGCTGGGGATATCAATGGTGATGGCATCAAGGACTTCGCTATCGGTGTTCCTGGTAGTGATTCTCCTCTGACTGACAACAGTTCTGCTGGCAAGACTTATGTAGTGTTCGGTGGTTCAGGTGTCGGTGCCACTGGAACCCTAGACCTCTCATCGATACCCTCCTCCGACCCCAAAACTGGCTTCGTCATTAATGGTATTGATGAAGGTTCTAGCCTTGATCTCGGTGACAGGGCAGGCTGGTCCGTGAGTGATGCTGGCGATGTCAACGGTGATGGTGTTAGTGATTTAATCATTGGGGCTCCCTTTGTTGACTCCGATACCCAGACTGATGTTGGCGAGGCTTACGTAGTGTTTGGCGGCACCGATGTTGCTGGTACAGGGAACTTAGACCTTGCAAGCCTCGACGGTACCAATGGCTTTGCCATCACAGGGATTGAAGCGAATGGTCTCCTGGGCTCGTCAGTTAGTTATGCTGGGGATCTCAACAAAGATGGGTTTGCTGATGTTGCGATTGGAGCTAAAGGTGCAGGCAAAGTTTATGTGCTATTCGGCAGTGAAGAGTTGGGAACTACTGGCAGTGTAGACCTTTCTACCCTAAACGGCGAAGATGGCTTAGTTATCGAAGGTACTGACTCCCTAGGCTTCTCAGTAAGTGGAGCAAAAGACGTTAATAGTGATAGCATTGATGACCTAGTTATTGGCGCACCTGGTCTTGAGCTTAGTACAGCCAATGGCGANACCCAGGGAATAGCTATGTCCTATTCGGTAATGTTGCTCCAGTGATAGACCTCAATGGTGTATCGCCAGTTATCGATCCCGATCCAGATACCACTACTGATACTGATCCAGATACCACACCTGATCCCGATCCAGATACCACTACTGATACTGATCCAGATACCACTACTGATACTGATCCAGATACCACTACTGATACTGATCCAGATACCACAC
>NZ_GL890857.1:7055-9045 GCF_000211815.1 Moorena producens 3L | reverse complement strand
TCTCCCTATCTCCCCATCTCCCTATCTCCCCTGGCCATAAAGCAAATCGATAATTGCCATGAGTTTTTCTTAAGTTAAGGTACTTATTAATAAATTATTAATATTAAGTTAACGGCTTATGTTTCTGGGGCTTGTGCCTTTACCATAGAGTAAAGTAAATGATTTTAGTAAAATACTTCAATAAATATAATGGATGTATTTGCAGTACAGTAAAAAGTAATTACCTACATGTAATGTAACAATTACCTACATCTAATTTAACTGTGCAACTAACTAACCAAATTCACTTTCGTAACATTAGGGGGGATATTTTTGGTGGACTAACCGCCGCCGTTATCGCCCTCCCCATGGCTCTTACCTTCGGTGTCGCCTCCGGTGCTGGAGCAGAAGCTGGTTTGTGGGGTGCTGTATTAATTGGCTTTTTTGCTGCGGTATTTGGAGGTACTCCCACCCTAATTTCTGAACCCACTGGCCCCATGACAGTGGTGATGACAGCGGTAATTGCTAACCTTACGGCTGCTAATCCAGAAAACGGCATGGCTATGGCTTTTACCGTGGTCATGTTAGCCGGAATTTTTCAAATTCTGTTTGGTTTTCTGCGCCTAGGCAAATACATTACTTTGATGCCCTACACCGTCATTTCCGGTTTTATGTCGGGTATTGGAATCATACTAATTATTTTGCAAACGGCTCCTTTTTTGGGTCAAGGTAGCCCTAAGGGTGGCGTCATTGGCACAGTTACTAGTTTGCCCACACTGATAGCAAACATCAACCCGGTTGAAACTGTTTTAGCTGTTTTGACCGTAGCAATTATTGTTTTAATGCCCCGCAAATGGAAACGCATCTTACCACCCCAGTTGCTAGCATTAATTCTGGGAACAGTTTTGTCTTTGGTATTTTTCTCTGGGGTAGATATTCGCCGTATTGGGGAAATTGCTGTTGGTTTGCCTAGTTTGCGTCTACCGGTGTTTAGCACTGAACAGTTACAGTTAATGGTGGTTGATGCTTTGGTGCTAGCTACATTGGGCTGCATTGATGCATTACTAACCTCCCTGGTTGCTGATAGTTTAACCCGTACCGAACATGATTCTAACAAAGAGTTAATGGGCCAGGGTTTAGGTAATTTAGTATCCGGTTTATTTGGCGGTATTCCTGGAGCTGGCGCAACCATGGGAACTGTGGTTAATATCCAATCCGGGGGTAGGAGTGCCCTTTCTGGAATCGCCCGTGCTTTAGCATTACTAGTAGTTGTGCTTTGGGCCGCCCCCCTCACCAAAACGATTCCCCTTGCTGTTTTGGCTGGTATCGCCCTCAAGGTAGGTATTGATATTATTGACTGGGGTTTCCTCAAGCGTGCCCATAAAATTTCTTGGAAAGCATCCCTGATTATGTACGGGGTGATTTTACTGACTGTTTTTGTTGACTTGATTGTGGCGGTGGGAGTAGGAGTATTTATTGCCAATATCCTCACCATTGAGCGTCTTAGTGCTCATAGAGCAGACAGTGTTAAGGCGATTACCTATGACGATGAGGAAATTCAGCTTTCCCAGGAGGAAAAAGTACTATTGGATCAAGGTGACGGTCGTATTGTACTCTTTCATCTCAGTGGACCGATGATTTTTGGGGTTGCAAAAGCAATTTCCCGTCAACACAATGCCATTGAAGGTTTTGATGTGCTGATTCTGGATTTCAGTGATGTACCTATTTTAGGTGTTACCGCTTCCCTAGCTTTGGAAAATGCCATTCAAGAAGCCTTAGATAAAGGTCGTGAAGTATTTATTGTAGGGGCAACAGGCAAAACCAGAAAGCGGTTACAAACCTTGGATATCTGGCAGCAGATTCCACCCCAAAACCTAGAATTGACTCGTTTAGAAGCACTGCGGTTGTCTCGTACCATGGTGAATAACTATCAAAATTATGCACCAAGTCAGGGAAAAGCTAATTTTGATTTGTCAGCTGATATATAAGTTTTATTTAAGAGCCGTAGGGT
>NZ_GL890857.1:0-6998 GCF_000211815.1 Moorena producens 3L | reverse complement strand
ATAGAAGCGTTGAATGTTTAAAACGTTCAACGCTTCTGACTTTTTGATACCTTTTGATAGTTGTTGAGTTAAAAAAAATTAAATTAATTTAAACTAACTTAAAATCTCGACGTCTTGCATAAATAGCCAACAACAGGGTGATAAGTACTATAACTACATCGCAAAAACGTAAGCATTCAGCCATCAGCTATCAGCCGTAGGGTGGGCAGTGGATCAGACCAATTGAAAAGCTGACAATCGTTTTGCTAGCCACTGCCCACCCTACCTCTATCAGTGAGCCGTAGTGAGCCGTAGGGTGGGCAGTGGATCAGACCAATTGAAAAGCTGACAATCGTTTTGCTAGCCACTGCCCACCCTACCTCTATCAGTGAGCCGTAGTGAGCCGTAGGGTGGGCAGTGGATCAGACCAATTGAAAAGCTGACAATCGTTTTGCTAGCCACTGCCCACCCTACCTCTATCAGTGAGCCGTAGTGAGCCGTAGGGTGGGCAGTGGATCAGACCAATTGAAAAGCTGACAATCGTTTTGCTAAGCACTGCCCACCCTACCTCAACTTTTGCTTCTTGCCTTGCCCGTAGCGCTATATCAGTTTCTCCAAAAATCTGGAATGCTGGGGCTGTAGTTGGTAGCTAAGTATACATCTACAAAATTGTTAGTTACATGATTGCTCAAGCATTTGATGAGTTTTACCCCTCCCATCCAGTTATGAGTGTAGTCTCTGGAGTAGACTCAGAATCAGAGTTAGCTTGGATACAAGCAAAAGAGTCTGCTGATCAAGTTGTCTTCAAAAATACAGGCAAACATCTCAGTGACATTGAAACCACAGTACTTCAGGGTTCCTGGGAAGGGAAAACCTATGATCAGATCGCCAATATGTATGGCTACAGTGCTGAGTATCTTAACAAAGATATCGGCAACAAATTATGGAATAAGCTCTCAGAAGCATTAGGAGAAAGGGTTACCAAAAAGAGTTTCAAACAAGCACTGAAAAGAGCATGGAAAAAGTGTCAAGGTAGATCACTTAGCACCAATGGAGAGCAGCAAGCATCTGAGCCCCTAACAAAGCTACCATTTCCGTCGGGTTGGGTGGCGCTGGATTCACCTCTTTATGTGGAGCGAGACAGCATCGAATCTCTCGGTTACGATACGGTGATTATGCCTGGTTCCCTGATTCGGATTAAAGCACCAAAGCTAATGGGAAAAACCTCCTTAATGATGAGGATTCTAGCTCATGCTCAATCCCAGGATTGTCAAACGGTGTATTTAGATTTGAGCAGTGTAGACCGAGCAATTTTAACCGATTTAGATAAATTCCTCCGCTGGCTCTGTTTGAAAGTTGGTCGGCAGTTAAAGTTAGAAAATCAATTAAATGATTATTGGGATACAGAAATTTTGGGTAGTAATGATAACTGCACAGTCTATTTTGAGGAGTATTTACTGGCAGAAATAGATTGTCCCCTAGTCTTAGCATTGGATGAAGTCGATCGAGTTTTTCCCTACCCCGAAGTGATAGAAGACTTTTTAGGGATGCTGCGCAGCTGGCATGAAAAAGCCAAGATTTCAGATATCTGGAAGCAACTGCGGCTAGTGATAGCACATTCTACAGAAGTTTATATTCCCTTAGACTTAAATCAATCTCCCTTTAACGCCGGAATTCCAGTGGAGTTGCGAGAGTTTGACCAACAGCAGGTAAAAAATTTGGCTCAGCTCCATGGACTAAATTGGAATGATACCCAGATAGAAAAATTAATGACAATGGGATCTGGTCATCCCTATCTGGTACGGTTGGCGATGTATGAAATTGGCTCTGGCAAGGTAACATTCCAGCAGTTGTGGCAAGATGCACCCACAGAAGCAGGTATTTATAGCAACCATTTGCGGCGACATTTAGAAACACTGCAACAATCACCAGAGTTGCTTCAGGCCCTCAAGAAAGTTGTCACCTCATCTGAGCCAGTGGAACTCAATCCGATCGAGATTTACAAACTACACAGTATGGGCTTGGTAGAGCGACAGGGTAACTATGTTGTGCCTCGCTGCAATTTGTACCGGGAATATTTCTACCAAGTTCTAGCTTTTAGGTAAGCATCTGCGCTACGCGCACGCTGCGCGAACAGCTGTCAGCTATCAGCTAATGAAACAGCAAACATGACAGAAGCAAAATCAAACTCTAACTATCAAGTTGGTGGCAGTCTCCCAGTTAATGCCACCAGCTACGTAACGCGACAAGCCGACGAAGACTTTTACCAAAGCTTGAAAGCGGGTCAGTTTTGTTATGTACTCAACTCGCGACAGATGGGTAAATCCAGCTTGCGGGTGCGGACAATGAAAAGGCTGCAAGCAGAAGGAATCCTCTGTGGTTTTATTGACCTGACCGGGATTGGCAAAGAGGATGTAACCCCAGAAAAGTGGTATGCTGGGATTGTCAATTCTATCGTGAGTAGTTGCCAGCTCAGCAAACAATTTAAATGGCGCAGCTGGTGGCGGGAGCAGCGGGATTTGCTTTCCCCTGTGCAACGGTTGAATCTATTCATTGAGGAAGTGCTGCTGGTTCTGGTTGAGCACAAAATTGTCATTTTCGTCGATGA
The DNA here is from genome assembly GCF_000211815.1 of Moorena producens 3L. Lineage (GTDB taxonomy): Bacteria > Cyanobacteriota > Cyanobacteriia > Cyanobacteriales > Coleofasciculaceae > Moorena > Moorena producens. The sequence continues at coordinate 4,411 of NZ_GL890857.1, read as the reverse complement.
AATTGACCGAGTTCTGAGCCAGAATTTTTCCGTAGATGATTTTTTTGCTCTGATTCGATTCTTCTACAATCAACGAGTAGATAATCTCGCCTACCAACGGCTCACATTTGCCCTGTTAGGGGTGGCAACTCCTAGTGATTTAATTACTGATAAAACTCAAACCCCCTTTAATATTGGTAAGGCGATTGAACTGCGTGGATTTGAACTCCCCGAAACACAGCCATTAGCTCAAGGATTAGAGGGTAAGGTAGATAATCCCCAAGCAGTGGTTCAGGAACTATTGAACTGGACAGGAGGGCAACCATTTCTGACCCAAAAGTTATGTCAGCTGGTGGCTCAAAGTACCAACAGTAGGAGTATTCTCAGTTCCCAATCCATTGAGCAGATCGTTCAAAGGCGCATCATTGAAAATTGGGAAGCCCAGGACGAACCAGAGCATTTGCGAACTATACGCGATCGCATTCTCCGTAACCAGCAGCGTGTTGGTCAGCTTTTGGGAGTATATCAGCAAATTTTACAGCAAGGAGAAATTGTTGCTGATGGCAGTTCCGAGCAAACCGAGTTGCGACTGTCGGGGTTAGTGGTTCAGCAGCAGGGACAATTAAAAGGTTACAACCGTATTTATCAGCATATTTTTAATAGAGAGTGGGTTGAGAAACAATTAGAGAAACTGCGCCCCTACTCTGAAGACTTCAAGGCTTGGGTGAAGTCTGATTATCAGGATGAATCCCGCTTACTGCAAGGTCAAGCCCTGCAAGATGCCCTAGGCTGGGCAGAACGCCAAAATTTGAGTCCCCTTGATTATCGTTTCCTCGCTGCTTCTCAGGATTTCGAGAAACGAGAAGTAGAAGCTAGTTTAGCGGTTAAAGCAGAAGAAAGTCGCATCTTAGCTAAAGCCAATGATACTTTAACGTTAGCCCAAAAGAAAGCCAAGAAAACAATAGGTATTGGGGGAGCAATTTTAGCAATTTCTTTAGTAGCAGCAGGAATTGCCGGATTACAATTGGGGAAAGCAAGACGCGATCGCTTAGAAGCACAAGTGTTACTAACCAGTGCCAAAGCCCAAATTTCCCTAGTATCAAGCCCTCTAGATGGGCTAATTGAAGCGATCAAAGCAGGACAACAATTAAAAGAGTTACAACAATTCCATAAATTAGCTCCAGTTACTAAACCAGCACAAGCACAGGTTATAGATACCTTGCGACAAGCAATCACAAAGGTAAAAGCATATAATCGCTGGGAAGCCCATAATGGTCCAATTTCCATGGTCAGTTGGAGTCCCGATGGTCAACTACTGGTTTCTGGAGGGGGAGATACACTGGTCAAACTTTGGAATTCCCAAGGTCAATTAATGCATACTCTTAGGGGTCATAGCGAACAGATCGTCAATGTCCAGTTTAGCCCCGATGGAAAATTAGTTGCTTCTGGCAGTAAAGACGGTACGGTCAAATTATGGAACGTAGCAACGGGAAGCTTAGCTAAAACCATCCTTGCCCACAATAACACCTGGGTTAGGGGTCTTAGTTTTAGTCCCGATAGTAAACTGCTTGCTTCCTCTGATTCTAGGGGTTGGGTTAAGTTTTGGGATGTAGAAACAAAAGCCCTAGTAACCAGTATTCGGGCTCATAATTCCTGGGTTACCTCGGTGAAATTTAGTCCTGATGGAACCATACTAGCTTCCACGAATTCAGATAACACCATTAAGCTTTGGAATGTAGAAGATGGTAGCTTAATTAGAACCCTAACAGGTCATCAGTCTGGTGTCAGAAACGTTGATTTTAATGCGGATGGTAAAACCCTTGCCTCTAGCAGTGAGGACACTACGATCAAACTCTGGAATCTAGAAGATGGCACAGAAATCACTACTCTTAAGGGACACAAAGGAACAACTTGGGGAGTAAATTTCAGTCGAGATGGTAAGCTGCTAGTCTCTTGTGCTGATGATGGTACAATCAAACTTTGGAATCTGGAAAACTTGGAGGCAGAACCCCAAACGTTTGTTGGTCCACAAGGTCGTGTTACCACCGTAAGTTTCCACCCTAATAATCAAAAAATACTTGTTTCTGGTAGCTACCCTAGTACAATCACTCTCTGGAATATAGATGGCCTTGAACCCAAACGTTTTGGTTTTGGTAGCACCAAAGTATGGGGAGTAACTATTAGTCCTGATAATCAATTACTAGCTTCGGGTCACGATGACCATAGGATAAAACTGTGGAACACCTCAGATGGCAGTTTAAACAAAACCCTAACAGGTCATACCGACGATGTCTGGCGAGTTAAATTCAGTGCCGATGGTAAGCTTCTTGCTTCTGCCAGTTTAGACAATACGGTAAAGCTTTGGGATGTTGACAATGGTAAAGAAATATACACGTTGACTGGTCATACTAGTAATGTCAGAAGTATTACCTTTCGCTCCGATGGTAGGATTTTAGCTTCCGGTAGTGACGACAGAACCATCAAACTCTGGCGCGTGCAAGATGGGGAATTATTGCGAACGTTTAAAGGTCATCTTCATTCCATTCGGGATTTGAGTTTCACCCCCGATGGTCAAAATATTGCCACTGCTAGTTTTGATGGTCGCATCCTATTTTGGCAAGTAGAAGATGGTAGGATGGTCAAAGTTTTTGATAATATTGACAGTTGGTTAGCCACTATCAGTATTAGTCCCAATGGCAAATTGTTAGCTTCTGGGGGTGGCTATAGGGGAATTAAGCTGTGGAATAACTCAGATGGTACTATCGTTAAGGAACTTCCCGGTCATGGCATTTGGATCAGAAGTTTGCGTTTCAGCCCCAATGGCAAATTGCTGGCTTCTGGTAGTTTTGACCGCACAGTAAAACTTTGGCGTGTGGAAGATGGTTCTTTATTGAGAATTCTAGAAGGTCATCTTGGTCGGGTAGAGGATGTTAGTTTTAGCGCAGATGGAAAACTCCTGGCTTCTGCTAGTAGGGATGGCACAGTCAAGCTTTGGAACCTAGATTTAGAATTAGATGATTTGATGCAACTAGGTTGTGAGTGGCTGGGGGATTATCTGGCGATTCATCCCGAACAAGAGGAAATACGCGAGATTTGCAACCATCCTAGGCAGGGAGATAGGGATAGCTAAATTGATGTCCCGAGACCTGATTTAAGCTGACTTTTTACTATAAATTATTATCCGCAAGATTTTTATCAGGTGTTGAAATACCTGATTTTTTCCTATGGTCAATAGTTTGAGGGCAACGCCATACTGAATGAGTAAGTAATTGCAGTGAAAGCAAACAGGAGTATTTCCATCATGAAACGCAACACAAAAAATACTAATCCATCTAGCCAAAAGTCACAAAAAACTGAACAAATTTTGCAGAAAATTCCTGAAAAATTACTAGCAAATATTAGTGGTGGTAACAACAATTTACCGAGCAATAATCCTAGCAATCCAGGTGACAGGCCTGATGGTCAGATTGGTAGTTTGTAATTCCCAAATCTTACCAATTACTGATTGCTCAATATTTCCCAAGATCTACATGACTTAGGCAACCCAGAATTTCCTAAGTAGTAACTCAACTTTTTCGACCAATTAATCACTTATCAAGGTAACCAAAAATGCCACAACAAATTATCTATGCACTTCAGTTCTCTGGGCAAGCTGTCCCCCAGAACGATCAAGGAACAGTTCTCAAAGCTACAACCCACGCACCCAGTTCCAAGATCACATCTGTCGTTAAGCAAGGTGTTGATGCACAGATCCAGACTGTGGAAGGAGGTGTTGCACAATTCTCTTCCACAGTGGAGTTTCTCACTGACAACACTTTCACCGAGAGTGGAACGATTACCTTCGGTCAGGGAAATAGCCTCAGATTTGGAACAGTGGGTCAGGGAGCTATTGGCCCTAGCCCAGAGGAAGGGGTGAGTCATGGAGTCGTGAGTTGGCGTCTTATGAAGGGAACTGGTGTGTTTGAAAACGCTAGGGGCTTTATTACTTCTAACTTTACCGTCGGTGCAGAGGGAGAAGTTACTGACAACCAGTTTGGTGTCATCTACTTGATGTGACCCTAAACCCTTGATGAACTAAACAATCAAATTAAATTTGGAGGACAATAAAATGGCAGATATTTTTGGTAATAGCAATCCTAATGTGCTACCTGGCACAAACAACAGCGACAGAATCTTTGGTTTGGGTGATGATGATCAACTGCGTGGTGGAGGTGGATACGATCGGCTATTTGGCGATCGCAATGCTCCAGGAGAGCAGCCTATAATTATTATCCCCGGAAATGACACCCTTTGGGGGGGTGGCGGCACTGACGAACTGTTTGGCGATGCTGGTAATGACTTACTAGATGGTGGCAATGACGATGACTCCCTTGAGGGTGGCATAGGTAATGATACTCTCCTTGGGGGTGATGGCAATGATATTCTCGTTGGT
>NZ_GL890856.1 GCF_000211815.1 Moorena producens 3L | reverse complement strand
GGCTCACTTCTAGTTGTCATGGAGCGTTACACTTGGTACTTAAAGCCATAGGTGTAGAGAAAGGAGACGAGGTAATAGTCCCTGATATTACCTGGGCCTCAGGAACTGTATTTCCAGTTTGTTGGGTGGGTGCTAAACCGATATTTGTGGATGTCAAGCAAGACACTTGGTGCATTGATCCTTCCCTAATAGAGGCTAAGATTACTTCGAAGACCAAGGCAATAATAGCTGTTCACTTATATGGTAACATGGCTGATATGGACGAATTAAGGACCATAGCCAATCGTCATAACTTAATTTTGATTGAAGATGCTGCCGAAGCCATCGGTTCCGCCTATAAAGGTATGAAAGCTGGAACAATTGGGGATTTTGGCGTTTTTTCGTTTCATGGAACGAAAACTGTTACCACAGGAGAGGGAGGGGTTATTATAACTAATAGCGATAAGTATACGGAAACCCTTTCAACCCTGGAAAATCAAGGAAGAAAACCTGGTTCGCGTTTATTTTGGTGTGAGGAAATTGGATTAAAATACAAAATGTCCAATATTCAAGCGGCGCTTGGACTTGCTCAGTTTGAAAGAGTAGAAGAACTAGTACAAAAGAAAAGGTGGATTTTTGAAGCTTACAAGAACCAATTGTCGGATCTTCCGGATAAAACCATGAACCATGAGGATATTCATGTTACAAATGGTTTTTGGCAGCCGACGATCGTCTTTGGCGATAGTTGGGCATTTGATGAGGGTAGAAGAAATCAATTGGTGGATGATATGATAGCCGAAAAAGTTCAAATCAGGCCGTTCTTTTATCCTGTTAGTTCCATGCCACCTTTTGAGAGTAATGCCAATGATGAAAACGAAATAAGTTATTCGATCTATAAAACTGGTATCAATCTGCCGAGTTACCACGAGTTGGAGTCAGAAGATATAAGCTACATAGTTCAGAAGTTAAAGAACCACTTATCATCATGAAAGCCATTTTTATAGGAGCGAATAATCCTGAAACGATGAGGATGATTAATGCGATAAAATTGCGGGACCCCTCGTTTCAAGCTGTGGGATTTTTGGATAATGATCCTGAAAAAATCGGAGGAGATTTTTATGGCCTCCCCATTTTCGGAGGGACGTCAGATGTAGATTCCTCGCTTTTAGATTCGTGTCTTTTTGTCAATTTGATAACGAGGAACACGTCGATTAGGAAACAAACAACAGACGAAGTTTTAAGTCAAGGTGCAAGGCTATTTAATTTTATTCACCCTACTATAAACTTGGAATATACCGACCTTGGGGAGGGTTTGTATATACAGGATCAGGTCATTGTTCAAGCCGGTGTGTCTATTGGAACCAATAGCAGTGTGCACATTGGGGCCATGATTGGGCACGAATCGCAGATTGGTTCATCTTGCTTCGTAGCCCATGGATGTAACCTTTCAGGATTTACCAGACTTGAGGAAGGTGTATTTTTCGGAGCAGGAGTAACGACTGTGCCAAGAATAACCATTGGAAAATGGTCAATTATCGGGGCAGGAAGCGTGGTTACCAAAGATATTCCTCCCTACTCCGTGGCTGTCGGAAACCCTGCAAGAGTAATAAAGAGAACAAATTAATAGATTTCGAGATGTCTAATCCAATTAATGACTTCAAAGAAGAAAGACAAAGGCTTGTGAAGGAAATGGGAAATAGCCCGGACCTCAAAGACCTGGGACTCAATTTTCTAATTGAGACGGCTCCTCATAAATATGCCTATCATTTTTCTTGGATGGGTCGGCCGATTATCCAGTTTCCGCAGGATATGGTTGCGATGCAGGAGATAATATGGGATGTAAAGCCGGATTTAATCATTGAAACGGGCATTGCCCATGGAGGATCCCTGGTTTTTTATGCATCAATGTTACAATTGATAGGTAAGGGAAAAGTCGTAGGAATTGACATAGATATTAGATCTCACAATAAAGAACAAATAGAACAACACCCCATGTATCATCGAATCCAGATGATAGAGGGCTCCTCAATTTCGCAATCAGTGATTGATGAAGTAAAAAGTATCGCAGCGGATAAAGAAAACGTGTTGGTGGTCCTTGATTCTAATCATACACATGAGCATGTTTTGGAAGAGTTGAGGGCGTATGCACCATTGACCACCCGGAACAGCTATTGTGTCGTATTTGATACAGTTGTTGAACATATGCCGGAAAATTCGTTTCCTGATAGACCATGGGGGAAAGGAGATAACCCTAAGACGGCAGTGGAAGAATTTATGAAAGAGAATAATGATTTTGAAGTCAATCACATGGTCGACAATAAGCTGCTGATTTCAGTCGCGCCAGGAGGATATTTAAAGAGGGTGAAATAAATGACCGGTCCCAAATTCAGTGTAGTTATTCCTACCCGAAATCGGTGTGAAACCCTGAGTTCAGCGATTGAAACAGTACTCGTACAAAAGTATGAAGACCTTGAACTCATTGTTTGTGATAATAACAGCCAGGATGAAACAAAGTCTGTAGTTGAAAGATTTGATGATGCAAGAGTTAAATATATCAATTCCGGGAGTGACTTATCCATGACCGACAATTGGAATTTGGCCCTTTCCGAGGCTTCTGGGGAATATGTCATTTTATTCGGAGATGATGATGGTTTATTGCCTGATGCACTTTCAGATTTGGATCAACTACTTTCCAAAAATCGGTTTGATGCAATTTCTTGGGAAAGGTGTTTCTATGCATGGCCAAACATGCTACCTCCCGCTTTCGCAAATCAACTGACCATACCTCTTGCGCAAGAATTACGATATTGGGATAGTCAGAATTTTCTAAGAGATATGATTGATTTCTCGGGACCCTACAGGAGTTTACCTATGCTTTACTCATCGGTCGTGAAGAGATCAATTCTATTGAAAATGAAGAAGATTACTGGAAATTATCTGTTTTCAATCAATCCGGATATCTACTCAGGCGTATCCATTGCGTATTTGTGCAAGAATTTTCTTCATTCAATGAGGCCATTTTCTATAAATGGCGCTAGCGCCAAAAGCAATGGGACAGCATGGATTTTCGGGGGAAAACAGAATAAGGTACTGAAAGAGAACTGGTCACTCAATAGAAAGTCAGGACGTACTTGGGATGAATTGGTTCCAGATATAAGGAGTGTACCCTGTGCTGTTATCGATGGGTTTCAGGCAAGTCGCAAACGAATATTTCCAAAAGACAGAATGCTTGAGGTCAATAAGAAAAGCTTTTTGAAGACGGCTATTTTACAAGCTGTCGTAGATGTCAAGGATGAATCAGAGTGGGTGAAATTTGAAGATGAAATTCTCAATAAAGTAAAATCTGACAACAATTTAAGAAAGGAACTTAGGTCTTACTTAGCTGAAAAAAAAGAGAAAGGATCCTTCGAGTTAAGCCATGGATTTAAGACTGGAATAACTGGGAATGAAATGATTTTGGATGCAAGTGATTTCGGTGCGGCAAATGTTTTGGACGCTTCTATTCTCATTGGAAAATTAATTGGATCTTATAAGCCTCCTGCAACGACGCATTTACCAAAGAACGAACGTTTGGTCCAGGTAAAAAACAGATAAAAAAATTATAAAAGTTTGATCGCTAGAATAATACAGTATGGTAGGCTAATCAAGCAACGCTTTGAGGCGAAAGCTGAATATAAGAAGCTTCTTTTTCAGTCAAAAGCTGTTTCAAGAGCCTTTGAGTTTGTTTTTAATAAACACTTGCTGATTCTTAACGAGAAGACTACATCCACTAACTACGACCGTCATTATATATTGCATCTGGCGTGGGCTTCTCGAATTCTGGCATCGTATAAGCCTTCGTTACATGTTGACATCTCCTCATCATTACATTTCAGCACGATGATGTCGACGCACTTCCCGATGGAGTTTTATGATTACCGGCCCGCAAATATCGATTTACCTGATTATAAATCGGGTCACATCGACCTTACAGAAATGAGTTTTGCTGACAATAGTATTTTGTCTCTTTCTTGTATGCATGTTGTAGAACATGTCGGTTTAGGTAGATATGGTGACCCAATAGATTTTGACGGAGATCTAAAGGCGATGAAGGAGTTACAACGAGTTTTGAAGCCGGGCGGCTTTCTATTGTTTGTGACTCCAGTGGGAAAATCAAAGATCATTTTCAATAGACATAGGATTTATGCTTACCAACAGATAATGGCAGCATTTAACGAGCTTCGTTTAGTGGAATTCACACTTATTCCCGAAAATGGAGAACAAGGCGATTTGTTAAAAGATCCAGATATGACTCTTGTCGAATCACAGGATTACGGCTGTGGCTGTTGGTTGTTTACCAAGGACTAAAATGAAGTCAACGATTATAAAAGCACTTATCAGGGTCATTAATTTTTTAGATCGTAATGATTTCCCACAAGTAGGATTACAAAATGGGACAAACCGGGATCAATGGATAGAGAAAACCTTGAAGAAAATTCCGGATGGCCTTAAAATTCTAGATGTCGGTGCCGGTGAATTACCCTACAAGAAATACTGTGATCACCTGGATTACACCAGCCAGGATTTTAATCAATACGATGGAAAAGGAGACGGTTCCGGGTTTCAAACTGATGAGTGGAATACGTCCAAAATTGATATTGTTTGTGATATCACGGATATTCCTGTGGAATCAGTCAGTTTTGAGGCTATCATGTGTACGGAGGTACTAGAGCATTTGCCGGATCCCATCTCCGCGTTAAAGGAGTTCGATCGAATCTTAAAACCGGGGGGGTATTTGATCATAACTGCTCCATTTTGCTCCATGACTCATTTCGCACCCTATCACTTTGCAACTGGATTTAATCGGTATTTTTATGAATACTGGATGGGTGAATTGGCATTTGAAATCCTGGAACTGCAAACCAATGGTAACTACTTTGAATACCTTGGACAGGAGTTGAGAAGGGTGACAAAAGGTTGCTGATCAATATAC
>NZ_GL890855.1:8910-20200 GCF_000211815.1 Moorena producens 3L | reverse complement strand
CATGTAGGCGAATACACCAATTAGGAAGTGGAACACTACCAACTGGTAAGGACCACCGTTGTAAAGCCACTCATCGAGAGAAGCAGCTTCCCAGATTGGGTAGAAGTGTAAGCCAATGGCGTTAGAAGAAGGAACAACAGCACCAGAGATGATGTTGTTTCCGTACATCAAGGAACCAGCAACGGGCTCGCGGATACCATCGATGTCCACAGGAGGAGCAGCGATGAAAGCAATGATGAAGCAGGTGGTAGCAGCTAGCAAAGTTGGAATCATTAAGACACCAAACCAGCCTACATAGAGGCGGTTGTTGGTGGAGGTGACCCAATTGCAGAACTGAGACCACACAGAGGTGTTGCTCTGTTGTAATACAGTAGTCATGTTCTAATGATTGCGGGTATGAATATGAAGTTATCGAGGTTCGTCCGGCTTGTTTGCGCCTTCATGTATTTATATTAAGCAATATCTAAAGTTTTGTAAAGGGTTTTGAGAGTAATTTCCCCTCAGGTTATTAAATAATGTAAATAAGTAAAAGTTATATTACGTAAATATTGACTTAATAGTGTAATTGTGGTATAAATAAGGTTTAAAAATTTGGTTGTACCTGATCCCACTGAGAACCGCTATAAACTATAAAATTTATTTATCTATTTATTTATAATTTCTTAACATCCTCGATTTTCCACGGATCCGAAGTTCCCTGTTCTCCCAAGACCCGTGACGTTCCCGTTTGAAATTGCTTTACTGATTACATTGGTTGAGCTGATGGGTTTAGTTAAATGGCAGAGCCTCAATGTATCAAATTCTACCGAAGTTCCTCAAAAAATCTACTATGTTCAATGAATTATGATGAAACCTCATACACCTTAGACAAATCATGCGGATTGAGCAGTTGCAGGCATTTCTGGCAGTCACCCAGACCGGTAATTTTGGACAAGCGGCACAAAAATGCGGCGTAACACAATCGACTATTAGTAGACAAATTCAGTCTCTGGAAAGCCATCTGGGTATGCCACTGTTTCATCGCACTGCTCACGCCAAGTTGACTCTTGCAGGGGAACAGCTTTTACCCCGTGCTCGTAAAATCTGTCAAGAGTGGCAAACTGCTACCCAAGAATTAGCAGATTTGATCGCAGGTAAGCAGCCAGAATTGTGTGTAGCAGCAATCCAATCAGTCTGCGCTCACTATTTGCCACCGATCTTAAAGCAATTTTGTCGAGCCTATCCTCAAGTGCAATTACGAGTGACCGCCCTCGGAAGCGATCGCTCTTTGAAGGTACTGCGAGATGGTCTAGTGGATGTGGCAATTGTGATGAACAATCGCTTTTTGACCACTAGTTCAGAGATGGTAGTTGAGGTACTCTACGAAGAGCCCATCGAAGTCCTGATGGCATCAGACCATCCCTTAGTCAACTATAAAGCAGTGCCCTGGTCAGAACTGATTAAATACCCACAAGCAGTCTTTAAAAGTGGCTACGGGATGCAACGTTTAGTACAGCAGCAGTTTTCCCGCCTAGGGGCTAATTTGCGGGCAGTTATGGAGTTAAATACCCTAGAAGCATTCCAAGGAGTAGTGCGCCAAGGAGAATTGATTGCCCTATTGCCCAAATCAGCCGTGATCAATGTACAGCAAGACTCTACTTTGGCTGTGCGTACCCTAGAAAAACTACCAGAATCCCTGGCTAGCTCCAACAAACTAGTAGGTAACGTCTCTGCCTTGGATTCCAACTGGACTCGTCAGGTGGTCTTGGTCACGACTCGCGATCGCTTAGATATTCCACCAATTCAGCATTTTTGTAAACTGGTGCGTCAGCTGGACATGCCAACAGTTCAGGCTTGGAACCTCCAGCTGCCAGCCCTTGCTCAAGCTTGATCACTGTTTCCAGCTTTGGACTAATCACCGATGAGTAATGCCTTCAGGGAATTATTAAAGAAAGTGGGCAGTGGTGTGCACACTGGCAAAGCGTTAACTCGTGAGGAAGCCACCACTGCAACCCGCCTCATGTTGACACAAGAGGCTACACCAGCGCAAATTGGAGCATTTATGATTGCCCACCGCATCAAACGACCGACCAGTGAAGAACTGGCAGGGATGTTGGATGCTTATGACCAACTTGGACCAAGGTTACACCCCTGGGACATCAACCATGGGCAAGATACCTCTCGGTCAGTTTCTTCTTCTCCATCCCTGGGGGTTACAGCGTTAGGAACACCCTATGATGGACGAAGCCGTACTGCACCAGTCACACCCCTGACCGCCTTAGTCTTAGCTACTGCTGGGGTACCTGTGGTCATGCATGGGGGAGATTGTATGCCCACTAAGTATGGAGTCCCCTTAATTGAGATTTGGCAGGGATTGGGCATGGATTTCTCCCAACTTTCTGTGCCCCAGGTGCAACAAGTATTGGAGACAACTGGCTTAGGATTTATCTATTTACCCCAGCATTTTCCCCAAGCTCATCAGTTAGTTTCCTACCGCGACCAAATCGGTAAACGTCCACCCATAGCAACCATGGAACTCCTCTGGTCTGCCTATAGGTCTGCTGATCAAGCAGAGACTCATTATGTGGCCGGGTATGTTCATCCACCTACAGAAAATCTGTTTAGACAGACATGTCAGCTGCGTCTGGTCAAGAATTTTACCTTTGTCAAAGGCTTAGAGGGTAGCTGTGACCTACCACGCGATCGCACTGCCATCATAGCGATTAGTCAACCATCAGCCAGTCAAGGGTTTGAACGTCTGCTACTCCATCCGAGTGAATACGGTTTGGCTGGCAAGGAGGTACCGTTTGAGTCAACCACTAAACTGCTGGCACAGTACCAGGAAATCCTAAAGGGTAAATCCAACCCATTGATGCCAGCCGCGATCTGGAATGGTGGCTTTTATCTGTGGCGTTGTGGTGTTTGCCCAGATTTTAGAGCAGGTCTGGCCAGGGCTGAAGATTTATTCACCAGTGGTAATGTGGAGCAAAAATTTAAGGAAATTGTTGATTACTTACACAAGCTTAAATAAACAGAAGGTAAGTATTCAACTATCAGCTATCAGCTATCAGCTTATGTGCTACTTGATGTGCTTATGGGCTATGGGCAATCTAAATGAAGTCCCAGCGTCGAAGCCTGTGCCACCCACGCTACTTGATGTGCTTTTGAATAAAACAAGTAAGCATTGGTTTAATCTCTGTTACGTCAGCCATTCCCTTAGCGTGAGCCAAGGGAATGGCTGACGGCTGACGGCTGACGGCTGAATGCTTACACTCAACCAAATTACTGAACCAAGGTTCTTGCCGGAGGTGGCGCAAAGGTCGGAGACAATTGGGAGGGATATTGATTAACAGAAATACAAGTGTTTAGAGCCTTGTCAGGGCTAGCGACATTGGCACTATTCAAGCCAATAACACATTCAGAAAATTGCTCTGGCAGGAGGCTACGACGGCAGTGATCCAGCACTGAGTTAGCATTTATGTTTTCAATCTTATTGTCAATATCAACCACACAGCTAGCCAATTCCAAAGGTCGTCGGACTCGTGTACAAGCACCTAAGGCTTTTTGGCCTGCTAATGAGGTCAGTACCTTAATTTTCAGTACACACAAGGATAAATCCTCAGGTTGTAGTGCCTCTGAACAAGCTTGTGATGCGATTTCTGAAGTGATATTGGCCGCTTTAAGATCTTTGGCACACAAACTAAATTGATTCCCAGCAGTGGCAGCACCATTAGGAATCCCTAGGGTTACTAGGCCAGCGATTGCCAACTGAGTAGTACAAAATTTCAATAAAGATGTATGTCTAAACCTGCTTTGCTGCTTCATAATTAGTCTTAGTGGATAAAATTTTATAAGCTATCAATTATAAACGCTCAATTATAAACAATCAAGGTATTGATTATGTTAGACGTTGATTAGGGTTCCGTGGTAAATCCATCACTAACTACCAATCAACTTAGCTCGTTTTTAACAACTTGCTATGATAGTCGATATTTTCAACCCCTAATCTGACAATTAGTCATTCTTTGTAAGCTATCTCTAAGGTAAGCTCTCAGCTCTCAGCTCTCAGCTCTCAGCTCTCAGCTCTCAGCTCTCAGCTCTCAGCTTTTGAATAAAACAAGTAAGTATTGGTTTAATCTATGTTACGTCAGCTGACCGCTGACCGCTGACCGCACCTCAAGCAGCGTGCGCGTAGCGCATATGCTTACTCCCTAAGGAATATCTAATCTGTTTATACCTATGCCTATGCGATTCTACCAGTTTTTAAGTCAAACAGTTCGCTCACTTTACTCTAATAGGCAGGGGACTGTACTCCTAATGCTAATGGCATTGTGTGTCAGTTGCTCCCAAAAAAAATCCCCTGACCTTGAGTTAGAACTCAGTGTGAAACCGGCCAGTCGTCCTGGTGCGTATACTGTATCGGGTACTAGTAATCTACCTGACCAAAGTCAAATTGCTGTAGCTGCTATTCGCTATTTGCGTCCGACACAACAGCCTTTATTTGGTTCTAACCCCCTAGGCACTTATTCGATTTTGGATCGCCAAGTTGTTGAAGTAAACGAGCAGGGTCAATGGCAAGCTAGGCTTAACCTATGGGAGGTAGCACCAGATGGTCGCCTTCAGGAAGCTTGGCAAATCAATCAATCACAAGGACGATTCTCGGTTAGCCCCAATAATAGTGTCTCTTTCTTAGCTACCTATGAGCCCTATGGTCACCTAGGAAGGGCTGAAGAGCAACAGCCGCAGATTCCAGAGATGGAAGGTGACCTCGTCCGATTTAATAATGATGGTCAACCTTACGTAAAGGCGAGTTACACCCTACCGATAGCGCTACCTAGTGGCAGGAAATCAGTACCTAGCATTAGGGCAGCAGAACGCAATGGTGGCTGGGGAAACCGCTCAGAACTTAAACCCCAACCATCGGTTAGTGGTAGTATTCGCCCACAAACCAATTTAAAAAATCAAAACAATACTCCACTCTCGCCGTCAGAGTTTTTCCGATAAGACAAAACCTTTATCTTGGTTCATAGTTCATGGTCATGGTTCATGGTTGGTCACTATCAAGCCTGAACCATGAATAATATTAATAATAATACTAATTATAATACTCAGCCACACTGTGCAGGCTCTTACTGAAATACCCTAACAGTTTTATTTAATTAGCGCTATGGTCGCGTTTTGTTGGCGCTTTTTGTGGAAACGCTCACGGTGATCTCAATCGTGACAATCTAGTAATTGGCGAATGCCAAATTAGTCCATCGATAAATCGAGGTTACAATTATAGATTCGGAAGGCAGAAATGGTCAACCAAATTCAGCAATTTTAACTAATTACCAACAGTAAACTATTTATACATAACTATCTGGAGTCAATTCCAGTAGATGCTTTTTAGCTTATGGTTGGATCAGGATGCACCCTAATCGTCTATCAACTTGTCTTAAAAGTTCTTAACCCTTGACAGACCAGGACTTAACAAGTTGTTTGGATGGGTGATTCGCTACAGGTACCTCAATCCCTCGACTTCTCTGTGTGCCATCAAGGGCGGATTGTAAAGAAGCCATCTGAGCCATAATTGTTTGAAGTTGAGTGTTGAGTTGCTCCAGCTGCTCAGGTTTTGGTGAACTCACCTCAATAGGTTGGGTGACTACAGGTTTTGTGCGCACAAAACCTAAAAACGTTTGTGCTGAGGCAAACTTCTGGGTTACATCCTCTACAGACCTTGTCGGGGCTGTTATGGAAGGCTCTTCAACAAAATTCGACCTAGTCACTAGAGTTTCAAAGACTGGCTGGGATTCAAGGCTGTTATCCCGAGTTTCTATAACGTTTTCTATAACTTTGTCCGTAACGTTTTCCGGAACCTTTTCCGTAACGTTTTTCTGTAAATGTTTCGGGGGTTTCTGCCTCATCTATAAAATCAGTGAGTCCAGAAGCTGCCAAACTCGACAGAGAAAGCTTAAGGTCTTCTAATTCTTTTTCTTTTGCCTGGATACCCTAGCTAGAGTGGAAACTTTGTCCTGAGTTTGAGCAAATTTATGGGAGGAGTCTTGCCACCCTGAAATTGCCAAACTGGCTACACCGACTCCCAAACTCAAGGCTCCAACCAAGCCTAGGTAAGGGGGAGCAAGATCCTTAACTTCACCATCCATCCACTGTTCTCCCTGAATGCGAATGGAAACTGGTTGTGAGCCAAAAATTGCTACTGGTAAGGACAGTACTGACAAGACCGCTGCTGCAAGAAGAACGGGTTTGAAAAGGAATTTATTCAGAGGAGAGCCTGACATGTTTTATAGTTAACTGTTAAAACTACTCGTGTTACTATTTACCTCAAGGGCTGTGAGAGAAATTCCGCATAGTACGGTTTTTTGACTCTGGCTAGCATCTTGGCTTTTAAGTAGTGACCTTGAGAAACTGCATGCTTTGAGTACCTGACTTTTTGCTTCTTCTAAAGTTAACCATGTCTATCAGCCATTTTCCGTAAATTACTTGTGAATAGTCCCAGCAGATTGTAAATTTTCTGTGAACTCTTTATAAAAGTTAGCTTATATAGGCTATTTTAGCGCAAAAATGGAGGCAATCAGAATAAAACAACCGTTTTTAGCCAAATATCGGGATTAAATTGCTCTAATTAGCCAAAAAGCCAGCTTCAGCTAGCTTTTTTAGGTAGCTACTAGTGGGAAGTCTAATCCCTCCGATCGGTCACTTGTAGGGTAAAATCACTAATACCCAAATCATCGTGTCACCAATGAACACCCTGATCAGGAATCGGTTAAGGCCATTGAGAGCAATTTAGATAACAATTTAGATTTAGATAACGCTGATGGTGGTATGATTTCATCACCAAGACTACATGCGATCGCTAACTCGGGAGTGGCACTCTTCTTGCGGAAAAGTTAAACCTTACTTACTCATAATAGCAGTTCTCAATTGGCTGAGGTACCTCGTCCTGGGTTAATGGGAATAGGGAATAGGGAATAGGGAATAGGGACTAGGGAATACCTAGGCAGCACTGTCTTGGGGAGCTAGTTGCTAATCTGACTCCCCATCTCCCCACACCTCCCACACCTCCCACACCTCCCACACCTCCCACACTTCCCATATTATCCCCCATTTCCCCCACACCTGCCGCGCCCCCGCCTCAGACTATTTCCTGATCCAAAGTTCCCTATTCCCTACACGCAGCCTTATTAATTAACGTTTCATCAATCGCTATCATCAACAACTCATTTACAGATATCCCCGATGCTTTCGCCATAGAAGCAATCACACTTTTAGGCGAAAAAGAACAATACAACCCTGCTTCTAGAAACCAAGGTTGCCCCTGTGGGTCGATACGGAAGTCAAAAAGACTGTAGTGGCGACAGCCCAACGCCTGATGACACCTCTTGGCTACTTCCTGAACTGGCTTGGTTACAGGGTCCCTAGGGTCTAGCATCCAAGCCTTAACACCATCCTTAGCAGTCAAACTCAAGTCGCCATCTTCTGTTCGTTTTAGTTTATCCTCATAGTTGCGAATCCGGTGGTCATGGGGATTCACCAGATACTCTTCTA
This sequence comes from Moorena producens 3L, assembly GCF_000211815.1. Lineage (GTDB taxonomy): Bacteria > Cyanobacteriota > Cyanobacteriia > Cyanobacteriales > Coleofasciculaceae > Moorena > Moorena producens. Next base: position 12,673 of record NZ_GL890855.1, on the reverse strand, counting down.
GGGGTAAACCTAGGCTGTTCACTCTAGGACTTGATTGATGGGATGAGTTCATGCATAATCTGTGTGAAGAGGTTGCCAGGATCTGCCCATGATACAAGGATACAAAAGCTCAATTGAGCGTCTGGCCAATTTATTTAAGCAAAGCCGTGATCGTTGGAAGCAAAGAGCGAGTGAGAAGCAAAAGAAATTGCGAGCACAAGAAATCCGGATTCGGGACTTAGAGAAAAGTCGAGCCCTGTGGAAACGACGAGCCCAGATAGCGGAAAAGGAAGTGCGAGGGTATCGTCAACAGACCTCATCCCCATCGCTTAGCCCCCTGTCTGATCAGACAGCAGTCCCCCCCCGTCCTTAGGCGGCTCTGCCACCGTTGGGATCGTTGAAACCCAAGGCACCCTGTTAGCCAGCCACCATTATGGAGCATTGACGATTAGCTTAGCCATCTCGTTTGTGGTTGAAAGTTTAAGCAGTTTCCGGGGAGCCTCGAAAAATTTTGCCCTATTGAGTCGGTTCATCGGTCAAATTTTACCGAGTTATAGTAGTATTCGGCAATGGGTATTGCGGATGGGACTATACTTGCTACAGCGTCCGTGCGAGTATCGTCACGACTGGCTATACATTGCCGATCTTACCCTGGAATTAGGGGCTCACAAATGCTTAGTAGTGTTAGGAATCAGCCAAGCTCGGTGGAAGCAAATCGTCGAGCAATCAGCTGGGAAATTGTGCTATCAGGACTTGTCACTACTAGCGTTAAAGGTCATGAAGAGCACTAAAGGAGACTTGATCTACCCCATCCTCGAAGCGGTTGGTGACCAGGTCGGGGTCCCCTTACAGCTTGTCTCAGACCAAGGCAGTGATCTCTATAAGGGCATTCGCTTATACCATCAAGCTCATCCTTCTGTGCAGGTGACCTATGATGTGACTCATCAAAGTGCCCGATTACTCAAAGGTGAGTTAGAGCTCGATCCAATCTATCAGCGCTTTGTCAGTCGGTGTACCCGTACTCGTCAACAGTTGCAGCAGAGTCGATTATCTTTTTTAAGACCACCCGCACAACGATCCAAAGCTCGATACTTCAATATTGACACCTTATTGAAGTGGGCCAAACTCGTATTGGCCTATCAGAAGCAGCAGGATTTCTCAAGGGTCAATCCTGGCTACTGCTTAGATTCGAGTGCCTTAAAAACCTTGAGTGAGCAGTTGACTACTGAGGTCAATGCGGCCTTAAAACCCCTTAAACAAAAGCCATTTCCTGACCAGAAAGCCTTTATTGAAGCCCTCAAAGGGTGTCTTTCAGAGGCAGTTTTCTGTGACGTTGGTTCCTTAATTTGCCAAACCGCTGACCTCGGTAGACGGTACTTTGAGGAAAAATTGGGTTGGGTGTCGGACTATCAGGAGGCCCTCGAACCCTTCAACCAGATGCTTTTCTTAGTGCGCACCCTCCAATACCAGCTTAAGCATCAAGGGTTTAACCAACACTCGAAAACAGACTTTATCAAACAAACAGCTGATTTAACCTTATCGAAACGATTAGAGGACTTTTTGGCCAAGTTAATTGCCTATATTGACCATGAAACCACAGCATTGCCTCCTAATCAGCCCCTACTTGCCTCTTCTGATCTCATCGAGTCTGTGTTTGGTAAATATAAACTGTTTTCCCAAAGGTCATCCCTGAAGCATATGGGGCATTTACTCTTGACACTGCCTCTGCTCACCACCCAGTTGACCTCTGAACTTGTTAAAACTGCCATGGAAACAGTTTCCTTCTGTGATGTCCAACATTGGTATCGACAGCACTTTGGAGAATCTCCCTTGGCCAAGCGTCGGGCTATTTTTCAGACTACAAAAATTGACATATAAACTGCATGAACTTTTATCGGCATAAGGGATTCAAACTCAACAGCCTAGGGTAAACCCACGAGCTCACCCTCTTTGACAAGGATTCCACATCTGACTTCCCGACCCAGTTCGATGTACTCTTCGACTAAAACCTGATCTGAATGTTCAAACGCTGTTTTGAGGGCAGCGTCATAGTCAGCGACATTTTTGACTAAAGTCACCCCACAAGAATTGTCAGAACTAGCAGGTTTGATCACTACTGGCGGCTTAATGGTGGGAATGTCTCCCTGGCGAAGTAGTTCTCCAAAAGGTACTTTAACTCCTGCGGCTGCCACAATCGCCTTAGCTCTTGCTTTGCTTTATGGGCAGTTAGTGCCATCAAATCTGGGGTATTGCCCACATAGGGAATATTAAGCAAGTCCAATAGGGCACGGTATTCAGTCATGCCAGGGATACAAAACATTTGTGGCAGCACTAGGTCAATAGTTTGTGCTCCTTTTATTCAAGGCCGAGGTCACTGAGGTACATTTCTGTGCCTTTTCCAGCATCAGGAAAAGAAGAACATAATTGCTTATGCTTGTCAATGGCTGCTTCTAGCAATCCTGACGATACCTCTTGAGCGTAATCACAGGAACCAATCCCTGTTGGCAATGGAGCCCACAAACCCCCTTCTCCTCGCTTGCGCCGCATATTTTTTTGACCTTCAAGCATCAGGTCAATATCTTCTAGGATGGGGTGGTAAACAGACAGACCCAGAGAGCGACACAAAGCGATAATGCGATCGCGTTCTTCTGCTTTGACCCAGCCCATCTCTGCAGCTAAAGTCGCGCCGAAGGCCATGCCAATGGTGACAGAATGACCATGCATTAATTTAGCAGCAGGTTCAAAGCGAGGACTCCAGGTGTGACCATAAGCGTGGGGACGGTCTTGGTAAGTCTCGAACATATTTGTTCCTTCATGCTTCATGTAGGAGAACAATGCCCGATAGATTACTGTATCAGCGATCGCTCCCAGTTCCTCATCTTCATTTAAAGTCGCAAAGTGAGTCTCTACTAAGCGAGGACCGTATTGTTCCATTAACTCAAACAGAACCGGATCATCGGTGACTGCCATTTTAATAATTTCTGCCATACCGTTGCGGACGTGACCTGTCGCTAAAGTACGGAAGAAACTCCGGTCTACCAAAGTCATTACTGGAGGATGATAGGATCCAATGCTGTTCTTAAATTGGGCACCGTTGGTGCAAGTGCGGGGGGATGGACCAGCATCGATAGCAGCCACAACCGTGGTTCCGACCATAATATATGGAGTGCGTCGGTGCTGCAGGGCGCAAGCCAGTCCGGCTACGTCACTAAGAACACCGCCGCCTACTACTAGTACGGGTTCGTTCCGGGAAACGTCGCAGCCATCTTTACCTAAAAATTTCAGCAAGCGGTGGACGGTTTCGGGAGTTTTGTCAGATTCCCAAGCGCGGCAGGCCAGCAACTTTAGAGGAATTTCATATTCCTCGAAGTAGCGGCGAATTGACGCTCCGTAAAGCTCATCTACGGTCTGATCCACAATTGCCACACAACGACCGCGACGACTGTAAACTTCCGCCAAGGTGGGATTGGAAGGGTTGAAAACTCCGTCCACTAACTTAACTGTTGCCTTTAACGCATAGGTAGCAGATATTTCAAAAGAGCGACCGTCTCCACTAGCAGCGATCTCTCCAGTACCGGTGTACCACTCTGAGGTGTGGTACTTCTCTGGGTGGTGGAATTGAATTATCTGTTCTGAGTCTGAAGGAGAGAGCTTTTGTGATGTTGGATTAGGTTTAGCTTGAACCATACTTCTGCTGCTGCGATATTACTTGTTTGGATGTTCGGATTAGTATCGAAGAATTTACATGGCAAGGCAGATTTCTGGGTATAATTCCCTCCCCCTA
>NZ_GL890855.1:7130-8818 GCF_000211815.1 Moorena producens 3L | reverse complement strand
TAAATTCATTCTTGAATGTCTTTATGCCATAGCGAGTGGGTAAAACCCCCTTTGGCCGCACCGGTAGTCACTCATGGGGCGGGAACCCCCTTTGGCGGCGCTACCTCGCTGCATTGCTTAAGCAACGCTGATTTTACATTTTCTTTAGATTTGCTTTGTAAGGAGTGACTAATTTAACTTGAGCGTTGCCACTTGAGTAGTTTAACAAAATTTTAATAATTTGGATAGTGGTAGGAACAAATTTTTTTTAGAGAACTGTATTGTTAACAACAGACTCAATCGACGCTAGAGGTGAAACCCAACGGGAGCACTGCACTACCACTGTTGGCAATACAGGCATGTTGGCATTCCTCTGGGTCTCAAACCAGGTGGGATGACGAGCCTCTTCTACGGTGAAGGGCGTCATTCCTTGTGGTTGACATTAGGCGGCTATCCTATTAAGATAATTATTTATTACTACTAAACTGCTGCTCAGGCTAACCCCACTCACACCAGTGATACCCGTAATCATCACCCTCCTCAATTCCCGATTGCGACCGCTACAGCTGTTGTGCTAGTAGGGCCGTTTCAAGCTTGGAAAAAATAGGTAGGGATATGGTCGGGTGATCAGATGGGGATAATGTTTGACAAGCGATGCAGCTTGGTCTTACGGGTTTTCTTGATGAGCGACTCCATCAAGAAATAGTCATAGTCGGGGTTTTCGGCAAATTTAATCAACACTAATTTTTGCTACTTAACATTTCGTTACCCACGCCAGTAGATTAAAGCAGACTAATTAGTCTGGTGTCAAAGGTGCTTTTTCGCTTATTTTTAATCAAATTTAGTTTTATTGAGCAATTTAGCTACCTCTATATCCTATTATCTCCACAAATCGTCAACTTATTGCCTGTTCAAGCTGTATTTACTGTGGTAACAGGGGCTGGGGTGGTTCAGGCTTTCCAAATTTTGTTCAGGGTAAACACATGTTAGTTACAAATACCTACTGGATATGAGAGTCATTAGATAAGTATTTTTGCTTATTATTTCTGATTAAGGTTTCGAGAATTTAGATGGGTTTACCCTGGGGAGACTTTCAGATAGCATCCCCTCCAGCTGAAGAAAATGGGCTCTAATCTGATCTAAGAAGGATCTATTAAGCATAAATATACCGTCCTTTGGGAGTAGGAATATCACGCCCCAACTCCTGAGCCGTTTCGATCCACTCTCGGATAATAATTTCTGCATTAGTTACTGCTTCGACGTAAGTTTGACCATCTGCCATACATCCAGGTAATTCTGGTACTTCCACTATAAAAGTTTGGTCTGATTCACTCCAATAAATGATTAATTTGTATTTAACTAACATTGCTATCTCCTTTAGCGGTTTTCAATTGGATGAGGGACAAAGTTCTGGGTTTTAGGGAGCAGGGAACAGGGAGCAGGGAACAGGGAATAGGGAAGTCAGAAGAGGGAAAAGGGCAAAAATATTGTGTACCTCATTAGGATAAAAACCGCTATAAACTTAATTTTTTTTACATTTTAATACCACAGCTTTTTCTCTGCTGGGGTCATATTTTTTCTTAATTCTCTAGCTCTGGTTACTAAATTGGAATTATACGGAAGATGAAATTGTATTTGTTGGTGACCACACATTTCAAAATCATAAAGTTTTTGGTTTGTTGGAGGAGTTTGGATCCCCCCTTGATCTT
>NZ_GL890855.1:0-6941 GCF_000211815.1 Moorena producens 3L | reverse complement strand
GGAAGAGCCAGCCTTAGAGTTTTCCAAGGCCATAGGCTGGCTCTGGGTCCCCTTTACAGGAGATAACTTATTATGTCCGATAGTCAACACCTATACCCATGGGTGGTGGTTAGGTTGTTACGACCGATGCCACCAGTCGTTTTCGCTCGGTTCGAGAACCCTGCTGATGCCAAGGGCTAGTGCGGCTCGTTCTGAGTGGGAGCCTTTCGTAACGAAAGGGGTATGACTCAGGGGATTCGCGGGGAAAACCCCGAATTCATAACTATTCGTTCGGATGGCGGTGAAAACCCGACCCCATGAGGAGATATGTGACACCCTATCTTGGCCACACCGAGCAAGCGACATCTTGCAGAGTGAAGCTGGCACCAGGGCGGAATCAGAGGTAAATCAGATGTGCCACACTGCCGCTAAAGGGAAGACGACATGGGTAACAGTAGCGAATGTCCTGAAAAAGTGTCTGATAGCAAAGCCGCAATCTGACTAGTATATGCGAGACTTTATCCTTTAATTCTCACAACGTTTTTAGCCCGACAGTTGTAATCTCCGAGAAAAGGATAGGCAAAATGGACAGCCCTAAATCGTCACAACAATCTAACGAATGGAACGAGTAAAAACGGCAACAATACTAGGTCTAGGGAACGGTCGTAACCCTAGTAAGCAATGCCTCGCTTAATCCCTATTGCCGGGTAGGATGCAGTCGAAAAACTGGCTGCGGGTATTCAGAATATACAAACTCTAAGAGAGTATGGGTAGACACATGTCAAATAGATCTAGTGACCTATGGAAAAGTCAGAGTTGGAAGAAACACCAACAAAACTTGTTCCGCCTACAAAAGCGAGTATACAAAGCAGTTCGATCCGGAGATTTGAAGAAAGCCAGGTCTCTACAGAAACTGATACTGAAATCCCGATCAGCGCAACTTTTGGCCGTCCGTCAAGTGTCACAGCTAAACAAAGGGAAGAAAACGGCTGGAGTTGATGGCCAGTTAAGCCTCAACTACAGACAGCGTGCTGAATTGGTAGAAACATTGAACGATCATGCCTCAGACTGGAAGCATAATCGACTTCGTGAAATTCCAATCCCTAAAAAGAACGGAAAAGTAAGGATGTTGAAAATACCAACCCTCGCCGATAGAGCCTGGCAATGTCTGATTAAATATGCACTGGAACCAGCTCATGAAGCCACCTTCAGTGCAAACAGTTACGGATTCCGCACAGGACGATGTGCCCAAGACGTACAAAAACGCCTACAACTGCACCTAAAATCAGACTGTAACGGAATCACAAAAAGGGTCATCGAATTAGACATTAAAAAGTGCTTTGGCCGTAGGCCACGCTTCGCGAACGACCGTATATCACACTCCTCAATTATGAAGAGACTCATAGCTCCAGCATCTATCAAATTGGGAATATTCCGCTGTCTTAAAGCTGGAATAAATCCAGGATTCCCGGAGCAAGGCACCCCACAGGGAGGTGTAGTCAGCCCTTTGCTAGCAAATATAGCACTTAACGGAATAGAAGAAATACACACTAGTCTGCGTTATGCGGACGATATGGTAATAATCCTAAAGCCAAAAGATAATGCTGAGAAGATAATGAATAAAATCAAAAACTTCTTAGCAGAGCGTGGGATGGAAATCAATGAAGAAAAGACTAAGCTCACCAAAACGACAGATGGATTTGACTTTCTGGGGTGGAAATTCCGCGTCCAGCAAAACGGAAAATTCCGAAGCATTCCCTCAGCGGAAAACTTCGCTAAACTCCGTGACAAAGTAAAAGCCATAATCAATAGCTCGAACTATGGTGCTGAATTAAAAGCTAAGAAGTTAGCCCCGATAGTACGAGGTTGGAGAAACTACCACAGCAGTTGCGATATGAGCAACTCTCGGGATACATTATGGTTTATTAGTAAAACTGCCCACCGAAAGTTCCGAAAGGAAAAAAAAGTAAGTCGGTATAGAGCTACTAAACTATGCAATAAAGCATTCCCGAAGGTAGGGTATAAACAAAACCAGCACGTTAATGTTAAGGGAACCAAGTCACCATATGACGGAGACCTGGTCTACTGGAGTAATCGCAATTCACAACTATACTCCGGAGCTACTTCAGATGCCTTGAAAAAGCAAAACCATTCCTGTGGACACTGTGGATTGAGGTTCAAAGAAGACCAAACTGTACATCTCCACCACATTGATGGAAACCACGACAATTGGAAGAAAAAGAACCTATTAGCAGTCCACCAGAGCTGCCACCAACAGATACACTGGAGCACTCCGAAAGGAGAGGATATCTAGGAGCCGTATGCGATGAAAGTCGCACGTACGGTTCTGAAGCGGAGGTGCTCCCCTTAATAGGGGACATCGACCGTAACTGTGCAGGTCCTGAAACTGCTGATGCCTGGTGCCAAGTTTCTACTTTTTTTTGACCAGCGAGTAATTCCGTAGCCTCACGGGGTTGTCACTCCGTGAGGATTTTTAGTCTAAAACTATTTCATTAAAATCGGGGTGCTAATCACCCCGATTTTAATGGCTATACAGTGGTTAATTTTTAGTTAAACAGGATGAACTAATTGGGTGTTAAACTACAGCAGCCTCCTTTTCGGCAGACTTAACTTTACTCAAAAGCTCTTGCAATTTGTCACCCTCAATTACTTCCGTGTCCAATATTTGTTTAGCAATGGTTTCGAGCAACTCCCGATTCTCGTTCAGAATAGCTAATGCTTGTTGATGACCTGTTTCGACAATCTCTTTGACTTCATCATCAATTGCTTTAGCAGTTTCATCACTGACATTGCGGCGGGGATTCATCATCCCATCTCCCAGAAAGCTTGACTGCTGACCTTTCTGGTAAGCTAAGGGGCCGAGAACTTTACTCATGCCATAGGTGGTTACCATTTGCTCCGCTAAATCCGTAGCTCGTTGCAGGTCATTGGAAGCGCCAGTGGTAATGCTATTAAACACAATCTCTTCCGCTGCCCGTCCACCAAGCAAGGTAGCAATCTGACCCTGGAGTTCTTTTTCATCCATTAAGAAGCGGTCTTCTGTAGGCATTTGCAAGGTGTAGCCTAGTGCTGCCATCCCCCGTGGCACAATGGAGATTTTAGCGACTTTACTACCACCAGGCATCAAAGCACCAACTAGAGCATGACCGACTTCATGGTAAGCAACGATAGTTTTCTCTTTGTCATTGAGTACCCGGCTTTTCTTCTCTAGACCAGCTACGACTCGCTCAATCGCTTCAGCAAAGTCGGCTTGAGTTACTTTTTCCTTGCGGTTACGGGCAGCTAACAGGGCTGCTTCATTAACGAGATTAGCAAGATCAGCACCAGCAAAACCAGGAGTACGAGTTGCGATCGCTTTTAGATCTACATCTTCCCCAAGCTTCACTTTCTTAGCATAGATTTCCAGAATTTTCAAGCGACCGGATAAGTCTGGACGGTCTACTAACACTTGCCGATCGAATCGTCCTGGACGTAACAGAGCTGGGTCTAGGGTTTCAGGGCGGTTAGTCGCTGCTAAGACAATTACCGTGGCATCACCAGCAGCAAATCCATCCATTTCCGTTAGCAACTGGTTGAGGGTTTGTTCCCGCTCATCGTTGCCACCAACAAAACCAGAACCACTAGCACGGGACTTACCAATAGCATCCAATTCATCAATGAAAATAATACAGGGAGCTTTCTTTTTGGCCTGTTCAAATAAATCCCGAACTCTGGCAGCACCAGCACCCACAAACAGTTCTACAAACTCCGATCCAGAAATACTAAAGAATGGTACACCAGCTTCTCCAGCTACTGCTTTAGCCATTAGGGTTTTACCCGTTCCAGGAGGTCCAACTAATAGCACTCCTTTTGGAATTCGCGCTCCTATGTTAGTAAACCGTTGGGGCGTTTTGAGAAAATCCACAATTTCCTGTAATTCAGTCTTTGCTTCTTCTACCCCTGCCACATCATTAAAGGTAACTTTCGTGGCATCATCTTGCACATAAACCTTAGCTTTACTCTTGCTAATAGACAGAGCACCTTGGGGTCCGCCACCACCAAAACGTCCTGCAAAAAACTGCAAAATGCCAACAAAAATCAGTGGAGGTATCACCCAGCTGAGCACGATGGCAAACCAGCTTCGTTTAGGGGGAGGAGCAGCAGCAAATTCTACTCCTTTATCTTCTAGCCGTTGGGGTAACTCTAGATCATAGATTGGGGTGGTAATCAGAATTTGTCCTGGCTGTTCAGTATCAGCTTTGAGCTGATACTGGATTTGGTCTTGCCCAACATAAACCCGCGCTACCTGTCCATCTTGGACTTGGTCAATAAACAAGCTGTAGGGTACCCGAGAGATTTTCTGTCCAAAAAACCCAGGCAAGAATAGGTTAGCTACAAGAAATAAACCCCCTAAAAATAATAGAATATTGCCAATTAGGCGAGAGCGAGGGGGTTGAGGTTTGTCTTTAATACTCATAGATGCAAGGTAGTTAAATGCAAACTAGTGTTTGTTTAAAATGCTTTTGTTATACAGGCTGAAAGCCCTTACTTTTAGCCTACCAGGGTACGGTTAAAAGTTATACCGATTGTTCAAAGTAGGACTACAGATGCAGATGAGGAGATGGGGAGATGGGGAGATCAAAAGGACGTGTAGCGGTGTCAGCCCTAAGAATTGGTATTAACTCTAAAATTCCAGACTTACTTGATCAGGGTAAACCCATCTTATTTTGAAATGCCTACGATAGGTATTTTTGCTTATTAATTGTGAAATCTTTGGTCAGTAAGGCTTTTAGTATTTAGATGGGCTAGATAAGTATTTTTGCGTATTAATTGTGAAATCTTTGGTCAGTAAGGCTTCTAGAATTTAGATTGGTTTATTATATATAGCATTTCGTGTAGGAATTGGAAAAAACGATTACCGTTTTTGACCTTGTCTTTATGCAGTCACTCATGAGGGAAACCCCCTTTGGCGGCGCTGCATCGCTACCAAAAATCCCTATATAGTTGATTAACTCTTGCCTCTTGCCTCTTGCCTCTTGCCTTTTCCTAAGGGATTCTGTTCACAACTCAACTATAAATGCTATATATCGAGAGATAGATTTAGACGGCTTCCAACCAATCAAAGATTTGATCTAATTGATCTAATGAAATTAGTCCGTATTGCCACAGAATCATCGGTAAAAAGTTTGGGCTTGGTTCGCCCTGGCGTAGGGCCAGGGCAATGGAAGCCCTAGGAATCTCTAACTCTTCCTGTAACCAGCGAATCAATTTAGTGAGCACTGAAGACTGCATCGACCTCTGGTTTAGGAATTGGGCAGAGAGTTGCTAGCAAAAGCATCCATGGCATAGGCCGGAGTGCGATCGCTATAGTCAGTGTCTTGACCAGTCACGGATTTGGCCAGTTTGTTGAAAGAGTTACTACGCCAGTTGCGCTCATGGATGGGCTTGGTTTGCTCACCACGGAAGTAAGCTTGAGTACCAATTAGCGCAGCAGCAGTCCAACCAACAATTAACAGTGCAATTACAATAGTCATGATTTTCTCCTTTGTGTTTTATAAGCTAGTGGTCAAACAAGTAACGAATGGTTTAGCTGATACCGAAGGCAGTCAAAATTAACAAGCTGACTAAAAAGCTAGCAATAGCACCTTGGGTAATATAATTACGCTGCTGTTCAAGTGTTGGGAAGTCTGCGTAGTAAATCTCGGTTTCAGGAGCGTAGTTATTGAGGACTCCGGTTTCATCAACGGTGGTGTACATAGTGGACTTGGTAATAGTGTTAGTGCTGAAAGTCATTTGCTTTTTTTCTCCTTTGGTCTTTATGTAAATAAATGGGTCAAACCGTTAAAGCATTGCTTGATCACAGTGTCAAAATCACAGTGTCAAATGCTTCAAGATTAGGAATTGGGTAGAGAGTTGCTAGCAAAAGCATCCATGGCATAGGCCGGAGTGCGTACGCTATAGTCAGTTTCTTGACCAGTCACGGATTTGGCCAGTGTGTTGAAAGAATCACTACGCCAGTTGCGCTCATGGATGGGCTTGGTTTGCTCACCACGGAAGTAAGCTTGAGTACCAATTAGCGCAGCAGCAGTCCAACCAACAATTAACAGTGCAATTACAATAGTCATCATTTTCTCCTTTGTGTTTTTTACAAGCTTTGGGTTTAACAAGTAATGAATGGTCTTAGCTGATACCGAAGGCGGTCAAAATTAACAAGCAGACTAACAAGCTAGCTATAGCACCTTGGGAAATATAATTACGCTGCTGTTCTACTGAAGGGAAGTCTGCGTAGTAAATCTCGGTTTCAGGAGCGTAGTTGTTGAGGACTCCGGTTTCATCAACCGTGGTGTACATAGTGGACTTGGTCATGGTGTCAGTGCTGAAAGTCATTTGGTTTTTTCTCCTTTCGTCTGTGTTTTACAAGCTTTGGGTCAAACCCTTAAAGCATTGCTTGATTAGGAATTGGGCAGAGAGTTGCTAGCAAAAGCATCCATGGCATAGGCCGGAGTGCGTACGCTATAGTCAGTGTCTTGACCAGTCACAGATTTAGCCAGTTTGTTGAAAGAATCACTACGCCAGTTGCGCTCATGGATGGGCTTGGTTTGCTCACCACGGAAGTAAGCTTGAGTACCAATTACCGCAGCAGCAGTCCAACCAACAATTAACAGTGCAATTACAATAGTCATCATTTTCTCCTTTGTGTTTTTTACAAGCTAGTGGTCAAATAAGTAACGAATGGTTTAGCTGATACCGAAGGCAGTCAAAATTAACAAGCAGACTAACAAGCTAGCTATAGCACCTTGGGAAATATAATTACGCTGCTGTTCAAGTGTTGGGAAGTCTGCGTAGTAAATCTCGGTTTCAGGAGCGTAGTTGTTGAGGACTCCGGTTTCATCAACCGTGGTGTACATAGTGGACTTGGTCATGGTGTTAGTGCTGAAAGTCATTTGCTTTTTTTCTCCTTT
>NZ_GL890854.1 GCF_000211815.1 Moorena producens 3L | reverse complement strand
GTTTAATCTTCCAATACGCTTCCTTCAACAACAGCCGTTCCTTGCACTTCTTCTTAGGTGCATGGCCTGTAATCGGCATCTGGTTTACTGCACTGGGCATCAGCACCATGGCATTTAACCTGAATGGCTTCAACTTCAACCAGAGCATCATTGACTCACAAGGTCACGTGATCAACACCTGGGCTGATGTACTCAACCGTGCCAACTTAGGTTTCGAGGTCATGCACGAGCGTAACGCTCACAACTTCCCTCTAGACCTTGCTGCGGCTGAAGCTACTCCCGTAGCTTTGACTGCTCCAGTCATCAACGGTTAATCTCAACTTGGCTTAATCAGCTTGATTAGAAAAAAGCGCTCTCCAGATGGGGAGCGCTTTTTTGTTTGGAGTATGATGGATAACTTTGAGTAGGCTTGGGGATATGATCGCCGCTTTGGGATTACTTATATTGATTAAATATAGATTACCCAACCCAACAGCGTATTCCTAAGGCTAGTTTTGAGTGGTATTGCGAGTGTATTCACACTAATCGGGTGGTTTGATTATTAATCGGAAAAACCAATAGGGTTTAGCGGGAAGTGCTGGTAGCGATCGCGAAGGGTGACCAAAGGTCAATCCCATTTGATCTATCCGATTTGATCTAGTAGCGTACGCTATTTTGGTTTACCTATTCTTCCTATATAACATTAATATTTATTTGTCAAGCTTTACTTAATATAACTTTTACTTATTTACATTATTTAATAACCTGAGGGGAAATTACTCTCAAAACCCTTTACAAAACTTTAGATATTGCTTAATATAAATACATGAAGGCACAAACAAGCCGGACGAACCTCGATAACTTCATATTCATACCCGCAATCATAAGAACATGACTACTGTATTACAGCAGAGCAACACCTCTGTGTGGTCTCAGTTCTGCAATTGGGTCACCTCTACCAACAACCGCCTCTATGTAGGTTGGTTTGGTGTATTAATGATCCCAACCCTGCTAGCTGCTACCACCTGCTTCATCATTGCTTTCATCGCTGCTCCTCCTGTGACATCGAT
>NZ_GL890853.1 GCF_000211815.1 Moorena producens 3L | reverse complement strand
TGCTTCCGCTCCCCTTTGGGACGTCGAACTAATTTACCAGAGCTTAACTTAGAACCTTTATTTGCCGATGACTCACCTTCGCTATTGCTTACAGCTGCTAGTTGGTCAGAATATTTTTCGGCTGTCGTGCGAATCCGTTGGGCATCCGATTCTGTAATCGTGCTACTGTGACTTTTAACTGCAATATTGAGTCCTTCACAGATGCTCAAAATTTCCTTGTTGTCCAAATTCAATTCCCGTGATAATTCGTAAATTCTGACTTTGCCGCTGTTCATGCACTATTCCCCTGTCGTACCTACTTGTTGTTAAACCATACTCAACTACTCGAATGACTTTTTACTTGATCAAGCTTTATTGGAAAGCTTAAACGATAAGATAAGCGATGCTCAACAGATAATCAACCATCCATGCTTTTTCGTTGGTGTGTTCACCTCAACGGTAGTTTGATAAGTTTATCTATTATCGCGTGCTTCTTTCCTGTGAAAAAAGCCAAGCAGCATTCAACATTGACGGTTCGGTTAAACCGCCTAATCAGCGCGTATGCCTTTAAAGGTAGCTAGCGTATAATCAAAGTAAATTCACCTCCTTAAGAAACCAGAGCATCAATAGAACTAATGACTTCCTTTCTATCCTAACGATTACTTATGTTCGCCGGACGAACATACATGGAAGCTTTTTCGGCTAGATTCACCCTTTAATTACCTAAATTGGGTTTGGTTGGCATGGTAGCTAAACGCTGCCATAAAGTTTCGTACAGATTTTTTGGCACCGATGCACGCAGTGATCGCCCCAGTCGGTTTTTCTTTTGAGCCGCCGCTAGGCAACTCAGTTGAGGACATAAGTAAGCCGAACGACCCATACCCTGATCTAATTGTACCTTTCGTGACGGATAGACTCGGACAATACGCCAAAACTCCTGTTTTGGTGCTACTTTCCGGCAGCTAAGACAACGTCGATAGTTGGGTTTCATACGGGTTTTCGGTTTGGAAAATCTCAAAAGTCCTCCTTCTTTAAAGGGTACGGTAGATGGAGGCTTGTAGGGCGTTTGCGATTGGGCAAACACCCTGTTTACGTGATTGACTTACCCAAATGAAACCAAAAATCAATGCCAGAGGGCGGTAAAAAGGGTGTGGGCTAACCGGTGGTGTGAAACCGGTGCTGTGAGCAGAAGATGAAAAACTATAGTAGAGATAGTCACACCCTTGAGAGAAGGAGGAATAACACAAGAAGAAAATCACCACACCCACCGGGAGTAAGGGGTAGAATGGGATAGGGGGTAGAGTAACCCAGCAGAAGTGGAAGGATTGAATAAGTCATTGGTTTGGAAGAAAACTGTCAAAGAATTCTTGACCACAGCCGAGACCCTGCACCCCACTACCATTCTAAACCGACAAGCTTAGGGGTATCATTTTATACCATTCCCATTCTCAACCTTGGCCAAACTTTCCTCACCTCAGGGTTAACCCCTAAAATTACTTATTCTTCTTGAGTACTCAAATCAAGCACTGGCTCAGCATCAAGCACATTTTCTGGTGTTTCTACTCCTTCTTGGTAATCTTCCTGTAACTCACTGCTATCGACATCATCTTCTTCTAGGCTCTCCTGTTTAGAAATGTCTGTAGTGTCTTTTTTGTATTCCGCAGCATCTTTAATGTCAATCTTCCAACCCGTAAGGCGGGCAGCAAGGCGAACTATTTTGTCCTTCTTTGCCTATAGCTAAACTCAGCTGGTCTTCTGCTACTAAAACATGAGCTTGACGTTCTTCTGGATTGACTAGTAGCACCTGATCAACTTGGGCTGGGCTAAGAGCGTTAGCAATATAGGTAGATGGGTCAGGAGACCAACGAATTACGTCGATTTTCTCACCTCGTAATTCATTCACCACAACTTGAATGCGGGAACCTCTAGCACCAATGCAAGCTCCCACCGGATCAACATCTCGCTCCAGGGTATCTACAGCAATTTTAGTCCTTGGTCCGACATGACGAGAAGGAGGATTAGCTTCCCGTGCTACTGCAACAATCCTTACCACCTCATCGTCTATTTCTGGGACTTCGTTGCTAAACAGATCGACCACTAATCCAGCCGCCGCTCTGGATACCACCAGCTGAGGACCACGGTGAGGGCCTTCCCGGACTTTTTTGAGATAAACCTTAAAGGTGGAGTTAATCCGATAGTTATCATTGGGTAGCTGTTCCCGTTTGGGCAGTTCGGCTTCTACCTCTGGCCGACCAAAACCACTGCTGAGCGCCATAATCACAGACTGCTGCTCAAACCGTAGCGATCGAGATTGCAGAACGGTTCCTTCTAGGTCTTGAAACTCTTCCTTAATCAGCTTACGCTGCTGGTCTCGGAGTTTTTGAGAGAGCACCTGTTTGGTTTGAATCGCTGCCATGCGACCAAACTCTCCTTGGTCTGGAGTCACATCCAAAACCACTGAGTCTCCCAATTGTGCTTCAGAGGCAACTTCCTGGACTTCTTTGAGAGAAATTTGATGGTCACTATTTTGTACCTCTTCGACAATGGTTTTGGTAGACAAAACGCGGAAGCCTTCTTCTTCAATATCAAGATCGACTTCAAAGTTGTCAAAATATTCTTCGTCAAAATGAAATCGTTGGTCTAGCCGTTGAGAACGGCGATAGCGCTCATACCCTTTTAGCAGTGCTTCTCTTAATGCCTGTTGAACTGCAGACCTAGGTAAATTGTGGCTTTGACTAATTTCTTCTATCATTGCCTTAAGTCCAGGCAAACTAACTATTGACATCAGCAAATCTCCGTCTTAAATCTATCCATGGCAATTGTCTTGGGATTTAAAGTAAATCAAGTTCAACTTCAATCCTGAGCCTTGAAGCTTGTACGGGAGAAGCACTTGTAGATCATAGTCAAGCCATTGTCTTTACAAGTACTGCACGCCTACCAACCTTCAAGCAAAATTTAACCCCCATCATCGAGTTTTACTCTGGACACGAGCTGACGGGGAATGGCAAACGCACGACCCTTGAGATTGAGATAAACTCCGCTCTCATCCCGGCGAATTAACTGCCCACGCCACTCTTGCTGCCCCTGATAGGGTTCAAATGTCTGAACAATCACACCAAACCCTTTGAAAGAAATGAATTCTCGGTCTGTGGTTAAGTCCTGTGTGATCCCAGGACTGGAAATTTCCAAAACGTAGGTGTCTAAAATGATTTCCTTAGCATCTAACTGAGCTTCTAAAGCACGACTCATGCGTTCACAGTCATCCAAGCTAGTGTCACGGATGGGGTTGCGGATATAGACACGCAGCACGGGTGGGCGTCTGTTGGTCTGGAAGAGAGCCTCTACAATCTCTAATCCTAAATCTTGAGCCAATGGCGTTGCCAAATCGATTAGTTGTGGAATCAGGGGATGAGTCATGGCACCAATCCAATAAAAAAAGTGGGGTCAACCCACTTCATGGCAAAATCTTTTCCAAGAAGTCTAACCGCCCAAAAGCTTCTGCACATCTAGTTAGCACAAGCCCAATCTCTAGTTACTGGTCTTGAGCTATTGGTCACAAGGTCATGGGCTCGAAGACTCTAAACCCTAGGACAAACCGGAAACTTCCCGCAGAATCATTGATTAGGAGTTACCAGCTTGCCGTTGCTATGTTTGAGTGTGACAGCTCCCACACTGACTCGTTGAGTTCAGTGTAGGCAACAAGCGCCAATCCAGCTATTGCTTTCGGCAAAGCCGACGCTACGCGAAGGTCGCCGCTGGGCTTTAAGAACGGACTGCCCTCTCTTGATGCAAAGCGCGAGTGGGGGAAACCACGCCAGTTGCTCATGGGGGGAACCCCCAAGACCGCACTGGCTCCCCAAGACCGCTTAGGTGCCCTTGACCTAGGCGAATTAAATTCGCCACGGGTCGCACCTCGGCATCGCTGCCGCTCTGTTTTCTTGGTCTTTTTTTTAAAACTGTTGTGCTGACAAACCAGCATTTTTGGCTTTGTTTATCAGTACCCATATTATAGCAATTCCATGCATACCCTGTGCAAAATTAATCCCACACTCATGGCGTAGCATTGAGATGTGGGGCTTCTTTTGCCGGAAGCTAACGCAATTAGCAGCTCAAATGCTTGCCTGATCAAAACTTGAACATGGGGAGTGTTGACGTCTAATCCCTGCTTGGTGTCTGGTGCGTCGGCACTTTCCCACTCCAGAGCCTTAACCTCAGAGCAAGCTGACCCTAGAAGTCAACTTGGTTTTTGTTGACCCATAAGTATTTTAGCTTATGGGCATTATTCGGTCAAACTGTATGATGATCTCTGACTATTTACAATAATTAAAAAAAATGTTTATTTTTTGAATTTCTATATTTTTTGGCTCTACCGAAATTGCTATCTAAAACTTTTAATAAATAATTATTATAATCCTTATGGGGCTGGAGTTTTATTTGTTGAGATAATTTTTTTTATAAAAATACTGCCCAATCATCTTTAATGGTAAATAAGCGCGTTTTTATGCATACTAGGTTCGGTAGAACATATTTTTTTATTTTTAATTATCAATTTAATGGTTTTACTGTCAAGCAAAATAGTTGATATATCCGCATAGAATTTTAAAAAAATAATTAATTATTGGACTAATATTAACTTGATTTTAATACTGTTATTACTGAAATCTTTGACGAATTGCTCTGGTTTCATCTAAGATTTTATCTAAGTCTTCTTCAGATAAGCGCCGGACATAATTTATTTTGAATTCCTCTAACCAAGCTGTGATCAAATACTGAATATCCTGTAATCTATCCTTGGTCTTAATTTCTGCCCCTAAGGCTTCCCTTAAATTTTTCAGTAGGTGTTGCAGGAGTTCGTCGGCAACTGGGTCTTCTTGTATGAGAGTATTAATCCCATCATAGAGTGCCTGAAAAATGTTTTTCACCAATTCCTCTGTTAGTTGCTTCTGGAATTGTCCCAGTCCTGGTACATTCTGAAGTCCCTGATAAAGTGTGGACTGTTTAAGCCCCATGTCCACATAGTGTTTCATGAGAGCCTCTAGATCAGGACGAATTTTGGGTAAGACTTGATCAACCGTCATCTTTACCATGATGGTGGTGAGTTCTGACACTTCATCAATGTCATTAAGGTCAATGTAGGGGCGGACTTCCTGTTGAGACAACCATTTGGTAATTTCACCCCGGCTAATGGAGCCCTGAACTTCGTTAATAACTTGAATGACGACCACTTCTGTCATCTCTTGAGCAATACTGGCAACAAATCCGGAGCGGATTTCTCTGCTAATGGCACTCAGGTCTATTAATTTAGCTTGACCTAAGCGAATGGTAACAGGAATAATTCGTAACCACCGCCATAAGGGTATTAGTAAAAATATGTCATACCAGCGCCACAGCATGGCATCTTGCCACTTGAGTCCAGAATGACGGCGACTGATCAACCAGGTACGAGCCAAAAACTCGGTACTAAATAAAATAAAAAATGGGAAGTCAATCAGTCCGAATAGGTCTATAAATTCGCCATTTTCTCCAATTGGACGGTAATAGTTAGTTTCTATTAAGGGTTTAATCTCGGTGTTAAAAAATACCAAACCTTCCTCTTGACTATGACTTGCTAAGTACTTTTGAGTCCAGAACTGCATAAATGACTCTTTTGCTGAATCCTCAGGATTTGGTATCTGCTTACGCATCTTATTTTTAATCTTTTCCAAGTTTCCGGTTTTATTGGCTACTTGAAAAGGATTGGTGCCAATCATTTCTGAGCTAAGTTCGCGCAGCTCCTTGAGTTTTTTTTCTACTTCTATAGATTCTTCTATAGAAGATAATCCTATCTTGTTAATCTGGTTTTCCAGTTGATCAACTTTGTCCAAATATTTTTTGGTATCTCGGTTGTCTTCAATACCTTTAACTGGGTCGTAGAGCGGAGTGATATCAGGAATGGGAATCGAGACGGGAAAGCCTTTGGATTTGAGCGGACCAATGGTAAAGCTAAATACCTGAATTTTCTGATTTAGCCAGAAATCCCTTAAGGGGATATAGCTGAGGTCAAACAACACCAACAGCAGATTAATCAAGGCGATGATCGCCATTAATCTTTCAAACCAAAGAATGCGGCGAGTTTGAGCTTTATTAGGTATTTTGACGAATTTTTCTAATTTTTGTAAAGATGACATCGGGAAACTTGGGCTTTATACCACTAGATGGTGATGTTTAACTCAGATGCATTGAGTTTCTTGGCGCAGCCATTCCTTCCTGATAATACAGTTCTAGCGGCTTTTTTAGGATTTATTCTGATTCAGTAGTGTTGATCTTGAGAACTTAAAGTATTTAAGCACTTAGTAACAATACCGGGTTTGCAGCATTCGTGAATTGAATTGCTATAAATTTTCAGATTTGATTTGAAAGCGCTATAGTACGAAACTAGGGCGTGTGTTCACACCCTAGTTACAACTGTATTTAAAAAACTTTTTGAGTCCCTTAGCGCATTGTGACAAACTCTTCTGCAGAACTGGGATGAATTCCAACAGTAGCATCAAAGTTAGCTTTGGTAGCTCCGGTTTTCAATGCGATCGCAATTCCTTGAATAATCTCTGCTGCATGGTCTCCTACCATATGAGCACCCAAGACTTTGTCAGTGTTTTGGTCAACCACTAACTTCATCAGGGTTTTTTCATCCCGACCGGGTAGGGTGTAGTACATCGGTCTGAACCGAGAACGATAGACTTTTACCGCATCCCCATATTTATCTCGTGCTTCGGCCTCACTTAGACCAACAGTAGCTGCTTCGGGTGTGGTAAAAATTGCGGTTGGAACATTCTCGTAGCTCATGATCCGGGATTTGCCACCAAATACGGTATCGGCAAAGGCACGACCTTCATTAATCGCAACAGGAGTTAAGTTCATGCGGTTAGTACAATCCCCTACGGCAAAGATATGATCTTCTGTGGTAAGACTGTACTTATCGACTGCGATCGCACCATTTTCAATTGCTACTCCAGTATTCTCTAAACCTAGATTCTGGATATTGGGTATACGACCTGTAGCAGCTAAACTGACAGCATCAGCAATTATACTTGTTTGTGATTCTCCTTGTACCGTTACATTCAGACCAGCTGATGTCTTTTCAATAGCGATGATCCTACTGTTATTTAGCACCCGGATCCCATGCTTCTCCATGGCTTGTTGAATCTCAGAACCGATTTCAGCATCAAATCCCCGTAAAATCTGATCACGACGAATAACCACTGTCACTTCAGAGCCTAAACCATTGAGAATACAGGCAAACTCGACACCAATATAGCCACCCCCAAGAATCACGATCCGCTTCGGTTGTTCCTTGAGGTGGAAAATATCATCAGAGGTAATCGCGTGTTCAATGCCAGGAATATCGGGCTTGACCGGATGTGCTCCCACTGCAATCAAGATTTTGTGTGCAGTTACTTTGCGTCCGCCAATGTCTATGGTGTGGGAATCCGCGAACTTAGCATAACCCTGAAACAGTTCCACTTTGGACTTATCCAACATACGTTGGTAAATGCTATTGAGGCGTTCTGTTTCCTGATTGACTGCTGTGATCATTGTTGTCCAGTCGAGGGTACTGTGTACCTTACTCCAGCCATATCCCTGTGCCTCTTCAAATTGATCAGGAAAATGGGAGGCATAAACCATCAGCTTCTTAGGAATGCAGCCACGATTTACGCAAGTTCCACCTAAACGGTCAAATTCTGCAATGCCTACTTTTGCCCCATATTCTGCGGCTCGTCTAGCTGTAGCAATTCCTCCGGAACCTGCACCAATAACGAATAAATCAAAATCGTAGCTCATGACTCTCCCAAACTTCTGAATTACTATTCGGTTGAAAGATTACTGATTCTTGGTATATAAAAGCAATAGCTGTCGGAGGGAAAATTTTACTGATCGCCCAAGGTAATTATTGTTGTATCACTCTCAAGTCAATCCACGATGATCAGGACTTACACACCAAACTGAAAACAGTAGAGGCATTGCCGGTAACGCCTCTACTGATAAAGCTTTAAGTAAGGTCGGAGGGATGTTACTTTTTAGCTGACTTCAAGTATGCCAGCATTGTATCTGCATCTGAGACCTCGAAGGGATCGGTAGGGCAGTTATCTGCATAGCCTGGTTCTACAAACATTTTTTCAATCTTGCCGTCATCTACCACCATAGAGTAGCGCCAAGAACGCATACCAAAACCGAGATTATCTTTTTCTACCAACATCCCCATTTTGCGGGTGAATTCCCCATTACCATCGGGTAGCAAGAAGATATTCTGAACCCCTTGCTGTTTGCCCCACTGGAACATCACGAAGGCATCGTTGACCGATAAGCA
>NZ_GL890852.1:8017-65838 GCF_000211815.1 Moorena producens 3L | reverse complement strand
GGCGCGTTCCTTCAGGATTCATCCTTACTTCCGTCTCTCCATGAAGCTTGCTCACCTATGGTT
Organism: Moorena producens 3L; assembly: GCF_000211815.1. Lineage (GTDB taxonomy): Bacteria > Cyanobacteriota > Cyanobacteriia > Cyanobacteriales > Coleofasciculaceae > Moorena > Moorena producens. The sequence goes on along the minus strand of NZ_GL890852.1, from coordinate 65,775 downwards.
AATTCATGAAGAGATGAACGATTTTATGTTTCTGTATCTATTTTTACCGTTTTTCAGGTAAATGTCAATATCTTCATAAAAGTTAATAGTTTCGCGTTGTCGCCAGTTCTAACCTCAGGCGCTAGAGTTAGATAACTGCAAGCCTGTGGGAGTGGCAACACTATGAGTGATAAAGGTGAAAGTTATAAAGTTATTAGTGATAATCGACAAGCTCGTTTCCGCTACGAAATTTTAGAGACTTACGAGGCTGGGATTGAGTTAAAGGGAACGGAGGTGAAGTCTATCCGAGTTGGCAAGGTCAACTTGCGGGATGGCTATGGGTTGATTCGTGGTGGGGAAGCCTGGCTGCTCAATGTCCATATCTCTCCGTACCAAAATATCAACGAATATTTTAATCATGACCCCCGTCGCAGCCGAAAACTACTGCTGCACCGTAAGGAAATCAATAAGCTCACCGGTAAATTAGAACAGCAAGGTTTAACCCTTGTCCCCTTAAAGATTTATTTGAAGCGCGGCTTGGTTAAAGTCAGCATTGGTTTGGGCAGAGGGAAAAAGCTCCATGATAAGCGGGAGACGATCAAGAGGCGTCAGGATCAGCGAGATATGGCAAGGGCTATTAAACGTTATTGAAGGTTGAACGCGATCGCGTGGCCGAAAGGCCAAGGTTGGTTAGTTGGTTGGTAGGTTGAAGGTTGAAGGTTGAAGGTTGAAGGTTGAAGGTTGGTAGGTTGAAGGTTGAAGGTTGTTCGCTCTTGGCGTTCCCGTAGGGTAGGTTGAAGGTTGTTTGGTCAGCACAAAACTAGCAACCTGTAACTTGGTAACTTGTAACCTGCAACCTGCAAAGCAACCTGCAAACTTTAAACTTTTGACGGGTCAGAATTTGGATTGACATAGAAACTGGCAATAATGGCGACGACTAGCCACCATAGGGTCTGCACTTGAGGACGGTACCAAACGGTATCTACCAGACCATGGGCGAGCATTCCTGACATGGTGGCAATGGCTCCCATCAGCCAAAATCCCTGACGGTTCGCTAAATTTCTCAGACGACTCAGTTGTTGCATGCCTTGGTTGAAGGTGACTATCAGCAACCAAAGGAAACATAACATCCCGATCAAACCCATTTCTACGGCAGTTTCTAGGAAAATGGAATAGGCACTGAGGGCGGTATATTTGGGGCGTTGGAAAAGGGGATAGATTTTGTTGAAGGCGTTGTTACCTGGACCAATGCCAATGATGGGTCGGTCACGAATCATGTCCATCACCGCAGACCAAACATTCATGCGGAAGTTGTTACTACTATCTTCCCGACCAACAAAAATACTAGCAATGCGATCGCGTATAGCTGGAACAAACATGACGGCGAGAAGCATCACCCCAGCACAACTGCTTAATAGTGCTGGCATTGCCCAAGGGCGTAATTTAGGGGGCAACTGCACACTGTACCAATACACCAGCAGGATCAAGAAGACGAAAATACAAACAACAAAACCAATCCATCCACCCCGACTAAAGGTTAGCACTAGACAAATTGAATTCACGACTACCATCGTCAGTGCTAAGGCTTTGGGGAGCAAACCCTGCCAGACAAATACTGCTGCCAAACTCAATGCTACTGCTGGGATCAGATAACCAGCTAGTAAATTCGGGTTGCCCAGATAACTATAAACCCGCGTCAGTTTTGCTGCTGCTGAAGTGGGGTCTACCCAGGTAGCTAATGCTTCAGCCCCAAAAAACCACTGCCGCAAGCCGTAAATACTGACAATTAGTGAGATATGGAGAAAGAGGGTAATAATCCAGCTACGAAGGGGACGAGAACGTAATACCCTTGCCATCAGGGCAAAAAAGAACAAATAAAGGGTTAATTTTACCAAACCACTAGAGGCAGCCCCTTTCACCGGAGAGAGTGCGGTGGCTATAGTGGCAACACTCCAGTACAAAAAAACTAACAGATGAATGGGGCTTACCTTCGGCTTTCCTATATCATCGGATAAGGTTAGCAATACCCATAACCCTGCACTTGCAATTAACAAGATGCCTACTAGAGCATTGGAAACAAAAGGAGCTAAACTTAACACCAGAGCAACTATCATCGCTCCTATTGGGTCAGACCACTGTAGGAGCAAGCTACTCTGACGCCAAGCATCTAGGAGTCCTACCAGGCGATACAAATAGCTAGTGCCTCGCCACCGATACAGCTGTAAATTTGAAAGAGTAAACTTAGCCCATGCTGAATTCATTGTCTATTTTTTATTTGAACCCACCTCATCTATAATCTTTGATTTTATATCAGGATTCCTTCACCAAATACTAAAAAACTTTTCGACGCTTCCCGAAAAGCTGGCGTTCTCAGGGGGTCTTTAGCACTTTTGCTATCGACCACTTCAGAAAGACTAAGCAAAATTAAATAATTTATTAACTGAGCAACCTTTATCAGCCGTTAGTCTTCTATTTATGAGTTTTTTTGATAAATACGGTCTAGGTCTGATGGCTAGATCACCTTGACAGTACCGTTGCCTAGATTAGTTTAACATATGAGTCAATGAATCGGAACAGTGGTTTAACAGTTTTGATCAGGAGACTCTAATTGCGGTAAAGTAATCACGTACCGATACCCTAACTCTGGCAAACCTTGAACAGAAATTTTTCCTCTATGGCGTTTAGCTAAATGGCAGCTTAGTAATAGCCCTAAACTTTCACGAGATTCACTATTCTGAGGTCTTTTTTCCGATTCAGAACCCCAACTAGTAGTTTCTGGATCAAAAGAACTGGATAAAAACTGATTGTCACAGAGGAAGTTTGAACTCGAAGGTAGTTCACTTATTCCCAGTGCTTCAGTGATGAATGGGGTTTCTAAAGCATTAGCAACCGCTGCTGCTGCTGAGGGGGATTGTAACGGTAACTCATAAATTTGTCCGTACATCTGAGGTAGACCATCTCCGAGCCAGGGGTGAGAAACCCAAACCGCGATTTTCAAAGACACGACATTAGCCCTCTCCAAATCAGTTTTTCGAGAGACATGGATGCGTACTTCACCCCCTGCCTCAGCCGAGTAAATCACACTGAATATGAGGTAATATAGCATTTGTCGTACCTTTTCTTTATCCAGAAACCAGATGCGATTACCTGGCTCTACAGATAGATGCAACTTTTGTCGATGTTGCTGGGCTATCTGTGCTAAATTGTTCATTGCTTGTTGACAGAGCATTTCAATATCTACAGCAGTTAAATTTAGTTGTTCGCTGTTTTCATCAAAAATCCCCAAGCAAAGAATTTCATCAACCATCAAGACCAGCTGACGACCACTGCAATAAACAATTTCTAGATATTCTTTTTGTTTATCAGTCAAAGACCCATAAACTTGGCGACTTAATACACTAGCCATTCCCATAATCGATGTTAGAGGTGTGCGCAATTCCTGTGTCAGCTGAGTTAGTAATTTGTACTTAATGGTGTGAACTGAGTTAAAACCAGCTATCCCATCTAGAGAGACATTCCTAGGGCTAGAAGTTTGGCGATCAGACTCGACTTCCTGAGAGTGCTGAGGCTCTGTTGAAGAGTTAGTTAGCCAGTTAACAAAGCGGTCACGCTCTTTTTTCAAAAAATGATTCCGCTCAAATTCACTGAGACTCCAGCGAGCGGTAATTGCCAAAAACTCATAATCTTTGGTGGTAAAATTGCGAGGTACTAAATCCATAACTGCTAGGGTACCTAAACACTCTCCGTCAGCAGTTAACAGTGGTGCACCTAAGTAAGAACGGATACCGTAGTGGTGAACCAGTACACTACTAGCAAAGACAGGGTTGGCGACTGTATCATTAATCGCCAACATTTGATGACTATCTACTACATAGCTACAAAAGCATTCACTACGGGGCAACTGACGGGACTGTGCCACTCGATTCATTAGCCCGATTCTAGATAATCCCACAGCTGATTTGATGTGCTGTTGCGTTTGTACCATAAAGCCCAAAATGCAGATAGGCACATCTAAAAATCTGGCAGTAGTCTGAGTTGCCTCGTCGAAAACTGGTACTGTTTCTGCTTCGAGTAGACCTAAATCCCGAAGAGTTTTCAGTCGTTTTTTTTTCCGTTCTTTAGCAGTCAAACCATCCAAAGTACAAAAAATTTGATTTTCTTTTGCCATAACCAACCCATTCCCCATGGTTACCTTTGGTAGCACCACAGTCCACTGGCTACTGTAGTGCTACCCACAACACTTAAGGTTCCCAGATAGAGTAGTGAAGTAAACAAATTCTCAGGAAAATAAATGCTTAAATAATGCCATTTTTTTTGGTATCAGAAGCATTTTTGCGGTTGTTTCGTTCCTGACCGCTTATGGGAGTGATGTCTGAGTAGACCAAGCTGGATGAGAAAGCAAAGAGGAAAATACCCGAACACCTCTGAGCTGATTCGAAAGAGGCAAATGACCTTTTGGTGCACTGAGATCCCAGATAAACTCATGGGGATATCGGGTCCAGCGATTGCCAGTTTTCCAACCAATTTTTGGCCAAAGTTTTTCCCAGTTCTTGCCTAAAGACAACCAAAGCTCCCGCTGCACAGAAAATCCAAATTTGCCTTGAGAGTGAATAACCCACAAGATATCAATAGTTTGCAAATCCGTAATCGGGAAATTGTCTACTTCCGAAAAATACAGCCATCTTCTCTGTACAGCAGCAGCTCCTGCTAACTCACAGAGTTTTTCGAGAGTAAGACGGTCAGCTGCGAGAAAGTCTTGTTTAACTAGCAGCTGTTGCACGGGTGTGTAATCAATGCCTGCTTCAGAACGTAGGGGTACAACCCCAGTAGGAAAATAAGTTTGCAGAAATTCATTGGTTTTGGGCATATTGGCTTGATGGAGGGCTTGATAGGCAAAACCAGCACTGAGGATAGTCGGGTTGGCATGTTGCTCCTGTAAAAATTCCATTAACACGTCTAACCCGGCAGTGCCAGTGCTGGCAAGTTCCTGAATCAAAGCCTGTTGTTTTTTTTCAGAACTAGACTTTAGCTGGCGCTGGAGTTCGGCAACTGTGTTAGAGACTTCTGCTGGGAACCGGGCCGTTTGATCGCTCATGAAGGGTAGGGTTTGAGGTTGCACTCAAGAAGGTTGAATGTGATAGCTTTTAAAGTCGAGAGTCAAGCAAGTTGATGCTTTTAACCTAGACTACGGCAAGGAACCGCTTGTATACAACCTTAAAGCTTATAATTGTCTAAGCTTAAACCTTTTACGATCAAGAACTTGTGCCAAAATTTCACCGAGCCTAGTCCGTCAATTGTCTGTAGCGGTGCTTCACTCATAACCTGGTGGAACAATTAACTTGCAGGTTAATTGTTAGGGGTTATGGGTTAGGTGTTGGCTTTGGTTAATGGTTAATAGTTAAGCGTGTAAGTGTTTAAGCGTGCTTAGTACCTAATGTAAGCGTGCTATCATGCCTAATGTAAGCCAGCCTATACTGAAGTAGATAGGGAGATACCGGTGAGGGAGAGACAACATCCGAGGGTATAAAAAGTTTTTTCCAAAATTGACAAATAATCAATTTACAAGCACAACAACTTACCAAATTTCAACCATTCTCTATTCTCACCTGCTTATCGAGCCTGAAGAATGCGGTTAATGATTTGAGTAGTGGAGGTAGGAAATTCAACCTGGACTAACTCAATCCGCCCCCCGTAGGATTGAACAATTTTGGCTTCTGGTAAAGTGGATAAAGTGTAGTCACCCCCTTTAACGTACACCTCTGGTTGCAGTGCTTCAATTAAACGATTAGCTGTGGTTTCAGCAAAAATCACTACCCCATCTACGGGTTTGAGAGTTGCCAGAATTTCTGCCCTCTGTATTTCAGGAACCAGTGGTCGGGAAGGATATCCTGGCTGTGATGGTTTAATGCGGTTTACTGATTGATCACTATTTAGCCCGACCACTAGAGACGAACCCAAGGATTTGGCAATCTTTAAGTAACGGACATGACCAATGTGTAGTAGATCAAAACACCCATTAGTAAATACCAGTGGTCGCCATCGCTCTGACTCCTGGGTGATCAGCTGTTGTAATTCATCTGCAGTGTAAATTCCAGTCATCTAACTTGAAAATAGTTCTGAGTGAGTCAGCCAGAGAGTTCTGAGTTAAAAGGACTTACTTCGGTAGTAGGTTTCTCTACTACCAAGGCTAGCTCCCTCGCCCCGAAGGAGCTGATTTCTAATTTGCCGTCTACGATGTTGATTGGATTTTTTACCAAGAGGGTCAGGGGGTTTGACAGATTTACCAAGCTCTGATATATGGTAACTGTTGGCTTTTAGTTAGTAGGCCAGTTCAGGAACCAATACTATTATACAGGCGATGTAAATCGGATTCTGAAAACATATCCAAAAAATTGCTCACTCATTCTTCGTTCGCCGCTTACATCCTCTCCTTACTTCTTTGAAAAAGGGGAGCAAGCGCGATTCGAGTTAACGATTCCACCACACCAGAATATTTTTTCTATAACCGAGGGGATTCTCTGAGATCCCCAGTGCTTCGATGTTCCGATTGCTAGCTAACACTGCCTACTGGGTCAACGGTTTGAGCGAAGCAAAAGTGCCTTAGCTGATTTCGGTTCCAGTTATATACTAAAAAAGACTTATCTGAAGTTCCGGAAAACCCTGTCCGCAATTCGTTGAATCTTCCGTTCATGGAAAAGGGCAGTCCTAGTACACATAGGCTCAAACTTTTGCTCAAAATCGATAACCCATTTTGGCGGCGATTTTACTTCAGTTCATCTGACCTCTCACCACCGACCGTCCGGTAGACCGGACACTGGTTGCGGAAGAAGTTGAAAGCTGATCAGTTAAACTGTGAGGGGTTAGCTTGTCTAGGTCAGCAGTTAGGAAATTGGCAGATGGGTGATAGCTGATAGTTAAATAAAAGCTCAGTTGATTTCTGTGGGAAGTATAAATACAAGGCAGCTCCGTCACAATTGAAGATTGACCAATAAACCCGATTTCGCCGTTTGAGGGAAAATTCCTTTCATGTCTACTCCTTGGGACGTTTGTATCCCTGCTCATAGGCAAAGCGCACCAATTGGCTACGATTATGTAGTTTCAACTTATGGAGTATGCTACTGAGGTGAGTCTGCACAGTACGAGGGCTGATAAATAGGCGATCGCTTATTTCTTTGTTGGTTAACCCCTGAATAACTTGCCAAAATACTCGTTCTTCTGCTGGTGTCAAGGGTAGAGGTTTAGGTTTTGCCCCTACCTGAGCCAAAGTTTTAGAATTCTCAGCAGATGCTGAGGTTGATAATTGGTTAGCTAAATGGCCAGGAGCTATAGCAGTAGCTTGCTGCATCAACCGGACAATTTCAGCATGGATACGGTGCGAGCGCTCTAGCAGTGCTTCTATTTTTGCCTCTAATTCTCTCGGAGCAACTGGTTTAGTTAAATAATCATCTGCTCCCATAGAATGACCATTAATACGGTCTTCTAATTCTGCTTTGCTAGACAAAAAAATAAATGGCATCAGCCTACCATTGGGAATGTTTCTCAGACGACGGCAAAACTCTAGACCATCCATCTCCGGCATCAGCACATCAGAAACTACCAAATCCGGTGGATTTTTGACACAAGCTTCTAAGGCTTCAGTTCCCGAACACACTTGTTCTACCTGGTATCCTCGATGTTCCAGGTAGCGCTTCAAAAGAGTTAGCAGGGTTTTATCATCGTCAACAACTAAAATCTTTTTCATATTCTTTCTGGAGCCACCTTTTCTACAAACACTCCTGCCAATTGGTCATGAATTGATGCTGCTGCCATCTGGCTGGAAGTCTGTGAAAGGCCCACTCAGACAAACAATACACCATATCTTTTGATCGTAATTCGATTGACCATAGGCAGAATCTATGCTAATAACACTGTAAGTTTCGGTGTTGAAGCCCTAACTATTGACACATCACCCAAGCAATTTTTTAGGAGCGATGGCGCTGCACAAAGCAGCCTTGGCTGACTGTTGTAAAACAGTTGAACACCTTCCTATTACAGGAGAACTTAAGCTATAGAACCCCTATTTCAGCATAAAGGCTGATTTCAAACAGTTGAGCCATGGTGTAATAACTTCATCAAAGCTTTGAACTTGAACTACGTTCACTTATGCTAATACCCAGAAATGGGAATTTTCGGGAAGAAAGCTCAACAACTACCTGCTCTTTCTGTCACTCTTGCCCTGTCAATTAGTAATCATCTTAATGAGAAGATTAACTAGGGTATATTTTTTGCCATCCCCCTATAGATAGACTTTACCTCAACTACCATCTACCTGGGGTTGATCAGCAAAAAAGCTTAATGTCTCAAGCCCAATGCAGGAGATCTGGTAGTTTTCTGACTATAGGTCTATTGCCAACTTCCATCTGAAATTCATTAAAACTACTTTATGTACGAGAAAATCTCCCCTTGCCAGACTGGTTCTGCCATTACCTACAAGGATGGTCAACCCATTGTTCCTGACAACCCAATTATTCCGTTTATTCGCGGAGATGGTACTGGCGTCGATATCTGGCCAGCTGCCCAGAAGGTAATTGATGCAGCGGTCGAATGCGCCTATGGTGCCGATCGCAGCATCAGCTGGTTTAAAATCTATGCGGGTGACGAAGCTTGCGAAAAGTACGGTACTTATCAGTATTTACCCCAAGACACCCTAAATGCCATCAAAGAATACGGCATTGCTATCAAAGGACCCTTGACAACTCCTGTGGGTGGTGGTATGCGCTCTCTCAATGTTGCCCTGCGGCAAATTAATGACCTCTACGCCTGTGTGCGTCCCTGTAAGTACTACCCAGGAACCCCCTCTCCCCACAAAACTCCAGAGAAACTGGATGTAATTGTCTATCGGGAAAATACAGAAGATATCTACTTGGGTATTGAATGGCCCAAAGGAAGCGAAGTTGGTGAAAAATTGATTACTTTACTCAATCAGGATCTAATCCCAGCGACTCCAGAACATGGCAAAAAACAGATTCCCTTAGATGCTGGTATTGGCATTAAACCCATCAGTAAAACTGGCTCCCAGCGTTTAGTGCGCCGCGCCATCCAACATGCCCTCAGGCTACCTAAGCCTAAGCAGATGGTGACTTTGGTACATAAGGGGAATATTATGAAGTATACCGAAGGCGCGTTCCGGGACTGGGGTTATGAACTAACAACCACAGAGTTTCGAGCAGAATGTATAACTGAACGGGAATCTTGGATTCTCAGCAACAAAGAGCAAAATCCTGACATTACCCTGGAAGATAATGCTCGCGCGATTGAACCCGGTTATGATGCCTTGACCCCAGAAAAACAGGCGAAAGTGATCCAGGAAGTGGAAAATGTCCTTAATTCCATATGGGACACCCATGGGCAAGGTCAATGGCAAGATAAGGTGATGGTCAATGACCGGATTGCGGACAGCATTTTCCAACAAATCCAGACTCGACCAGCGGAATACTCTATTCTGGCCACGATGAATCTCAATGGTGATTACCTATCCGATGCTGCTGCTGCTATGGTTGGTGGATTAGGTATGGGTCCAGGAGCTAATATTGGTGACACGTGTGCGATTTTTGAAGCCACCCATGGCACAGCTCCCAAACATGCGGGTCTAGACCGGGTCAATCCAGGCTCTGTGATTTTATCAGGAGTGATGATGCTAGAGTATATGGGTTGGCAAGAAGCTGCTGATTTGATTAAGAAGGGGATATCAGATGCGATCGCTAACCGGGAAGTTACTTATGACCTAGCCCGGATGATGACTCCACCCGTAGAACCTCCCCTGAAGTGTTCTGAGTTTGCTGAGGCAATCATTAAATATTTTAGTTGACACTTGAGTCTTTTAAGTTGGTAACCCGATCAACAGAGGTTTTGAGCAAACTTTTTACGACAGGCCATGCCAGAAACTGGGTCGATGAACCGAACGTGCAAGTCTACATTTAAGGGCAATCCTTGGGAAGATTTGCCCTAAGCCCTTGGTTGCTGTCAAGCTGTCAGGTTAGGGCGAGTCGATTAACCAAAATTTATTAAGGGAGAATCTCCGCGTATGGGATACCGGGGAATGTCAAGGATTGGAAATGATAATTTTAGGTCGCCTCAGCTGACTTGGTTCAAGCTTAGACTTTAACTGAGGCTGATTGAAAAACTGATTTTGACTAGTAGACTGGGTAGAAAATTGCCCCAATTTACTAGTTCCTTGCGGTGCTACTGGTGTAAGCGGTGCTGCCGTTGGTACACCGGTAGCTTGCCGGAATGGACTAGAGTAGGTGTTGGAATTGAGAGGAACTGTAGGTACTGTAGGTGTTGTCGGAAAAGTTCTATCGTTCCTTGTTCGAGGTAGATTGACTCCAGGATAATTAATTTGTCCTGGATAAGGAGCTGTTGTGGGTGTGGTCGAGAAATTCCTGTTGCCGGTTAAACCTGGTGTTGTTACCCCAGGATAGGTAATTTGTCCTGGATAGGAGGGAGTCGGTAATGCTTGATTGCCAGTTGCACTCAACGGTATTCCCCCCCTAGCTTTAATTTCCTGAGTTCCTGAGTTCCGTTGTTCGAGAACTCCCCTGTTTCCATAGGAGATGTTTGAAGGCAATATGTTAGCGGGTAGTTGAGCTTTGCTATTACCGGTATTAGACTTAGCAGCATTAAGCCTATTCAAGGCTTCCTGTAAAGGGCTGACTGGTAACTCGGCTGGATTAGTGTAGGGGGAATTGAAGGAACCCAACCCCAATACAGAATTAGTCTGGTTCAGTGTGCTTGAGGATAAAGATCTCTGATTAACAGAGTTAGGATTGGTCAGTAAGCCAGTCCCAGGAACAGGAGGGATATTAAACAAATCGTTTGTAGATGTAACAAACGGATTTCTGGCTTTTGAGGACTGCTGAGGTTGGACGTTTGGCGTTAGTAAAGGTGATGTTGCTTGGGAGTTAGCTTTTGTCTGCTGAATAACTTGAGTAAATAACCCTTCCGAATTTTTGGTTTTAGACTTTCTGGCTTTATTGGTTTGCTGTGGTGGTACTGATATAGCACTTAGCGCTTCGAGCTCTGCTAATAGCACGGCAGAATTATCAATATCAGCCAACGTTGCTGCTAGTTCATCATCTTCAGAAGACAGGGTTGGTTCAACGGTGGGAGTATCAGTGTCAGCCACTTGATTGATCCCAATTGCCCTTAACAATTCTGGACGGTTCCAGTATTCCCGGACAAACCACAACATTAGGGATAACAAGACAGCTGCTCCCCAAAATGCTGGTCGTCCCAAAGGTTGTAGTTGAGCTTTCCAATAGCGGAGGTAGGCAGGAGGTTGATGACGATAAGACATGGCAGGTTTCAACGATGTTAAATATTTCAGCTTCGCTGTAACTTGATGCTAGCCTCTAATCAACGGATTCAGGTTTACAATTAGCAATTTACAATTAGCAACAATAACTACCTAGCTATCGAGCCTACCTATCGGGCAGCCCTATATAACAACAATCCTCCCGCACCTAGTCCAAATAAATTAGGCAACCAGGCTGCCATCAAAGGAGAGAAAATGTTAACTAGACCTAGGGCATTCGTTATAAATCCTAATAAGTAGTAAGAAAAAATCACTAAAACACTAATGCCGAAACTGGTTGCTTTACCTGTACGTTGAGGACGAGTTCCCAAGGAGGCTCCCACTAAACCAAAAACTAGACAAACAAAGGGAAAAGATATTTTTTGTTGAATTCTGATCCTAAGTTTACGGATTTTTTTAGCATTACCACTATGGCGTAATACCTCCAAACGCTCTAGAGACTGAGCAATGTTCATTTCACCATAGTCACGATTTTTTTTTGCCAAATCCAAAGGTGTTCTAGGAAGTTGTAGCTTTTGTTTTTGAAATCTGAGGATATTGCGGTAAGAAGCATCGGGAGATATAATATAGATGGTTCCATCTAAAAAATCCCATAAATTTTCAGTGGGGTTCCAAACGGCAGACTCAGAGGTAACAATTTGTTCTAGACCGGTCTGAGAAAAGTCTAAAATTGTCAAGCCTCTCATCTGCTTACCATCAAATTGCTCGGCGTAGAACCAACGCTTAATTTTGTTTACTTTTTTGCCATTGGGTAGCTTTACTTTTTGATATTCGGGATAAAATATGTTCCTTTCCTGAAAAGATGGTCTTTCTTTTTTGAGCGCTTTATCTAAGGTGATTTTGGACTGGTAGTTAGCCGCAGGAACCACTAATTCATTAAATACAAATGTCAGACTTGTAACGAGCAAACTCACCACTACAGCAGGTATTACGAGTCGGTAGATGCTTACCCCAAAGCTACGCATGGCAATCAACTCACTATCGCTACTGAGGCGAGAGTATGCCATCAGAGCAGCTAGGAGCATCGACATTGGTAAAGCATAGGAAATAAACTGGGGTATCTGCAACAGTAGCACTTGAAGTGCAATTCCCAGTGGTAATCCTGCTTCAGTAACTTTGCGAACCAACTCAAATAGGGTTCCAATAGCTACACCAAGTGATGAAAAAGCACCTATACCAAACAGCAGTGGTGGGATTAGCTCAAATACGATGTACCGATCCATCACTGATAAGCCAGGCATTAGTGCAATGATGGACTTGGATTTACCAAATTTCATGATGTGCTAATCACTAAATTAATTTTTAATAGCTTCTTTTATCGTTGAAACCCTGTCCCTAAGTAATACTTACGTACTAAAGGATTATCATAAAGTTCTTCAGCACTCCCGGCAGCCAGGATTTGTCCTTCTCGCATAATGTAGGCGCGGTCAGTAATCGCTAGGGTTTCTCTTACATTGTGGTCAGTCACCAGAATTCCCATTTGGCGATCGCGTAATCGAGCCATAATTTTTTGAATCTCTGACACAGCAATGGGATCGACACCAGCAAATGGCTCATCCAAGAATAAGAACTTCGGTCCAAGTGAACCAACAGCTAAGGCTCTTGCCAGTTCTGTTCGACGTCTCTCTCCTCCAGACACTTGATTACCCAAGGTATTGGCGACTTTTTCCAAACGAAACTCTTGGAGTAAGTAATGCATTCTTAATCCCCACTCACCACGAGGCACACCAGTTTGTTCTAAGACTAATTGAATATTGTCCCGAACACTAAGGTGGCGGAAGATACTCGCTTCCTGAGCCAGATAACCAATACCTAGCTGCGCTCGCCGATTGATCGGCATGCCAGTGATATCTTGATCATCTAGCCAAACTGTACCCAGATTGGGTTTTTCTAGACCAGTGGCAATGTAAAAGGTTGTAGTTTTACCAGCACCATTAGGACCAAGCAACCCTACAACTTCCCCTTGGGCAACGGAAAGATTAACGCGACTGACAACACTGCGCCTGCCATAGGACTTATGGATATTATCTAATAGTATTTTCACGGATAGCACCTTGAATCAGTCATTAGTCAATAGTCCATAATCCTTATATCCTTAGTAATTGACCAATGACCAGTAAATGACCAGAAGTGGTTGCAGGCTATTCTATCAATTAAGATCTAGTTTTTAAGCCATAATGGCTGATGGTAGTGTTTTATGTAGTTAGGGAAGCCCTGGAGCAGGTGATGTGGTGCTGTCTGAGTCAGTAACGATGTAAATTGATTCTACCTGTTGGTTCTGTTGAGGCAGGGCTACAAAGCGTCCTTCATCAATCAAATAGGTAATGGTTTCACCCTGAATACTATTGCCCTCCTGCAACACAAAAACATTACCATTGAGAACCAGACGGCGCTCACGGCTGAAGTATTGGGCTTGGGCTGCAGTTGCTTGTATTTGGCGAGCGGGATAGTTAATTTGGACATTGCCACGGGCTGTGACTACGCCAGTTTTGGAGTTAGCTTCCTGGACATCAGAGCGAACCGTCAAGGCACTTCCATCAGCTGCTGATGGTTTATTTTGGGCTTTTGCTTGGGGGCTGTTCAGGAAAGTTGGTAATGCGATCGCACCTACCAAGGTAACTGGCAAGAATAATCTTAGACCTAGATTATGCCTTAATCGGTTAGTATATTTAAGGTCGGACTTCATGCTGTTGTGTGTGATGACTGATCTCGAATACCAATAAGCTGTTCTGCCTACTAGTTTAAGCAAATCCAGCCATAGCTTGGGAATGAAAATGGGCTTTTTGCTCTAAGGCACGTGTTTTAGTTTTGACGACTAGCCACCAACAAAGTTTCTCATCCTTTCAAAGCATGTGCTAACAACTAATGGTTAACAAGTTAATGGTTAACCATTAGTTGTTAACCATCAACTCCCTTGAGTTTTGGAAAACCCCTAACCCCTTCACCACTAACTACAACATCATTGCTGTCAGCCGCCTCTAACTGTCTAACAAAATCAGCAACTTGCTCTGAGCCAAAGTTTTGCAATGCCTGTAGGAGATTAACACTTTGAGATAGTAGCTCAGTGACATCAATCCCCCCATAGTCTGGTTGATAGTTACTGAGACGTCCGATCCCTTCACCGAGTAAAACCACTGCACCACGCCAGTTTAGATTACCTAGGTGGTAGCAGGCAACAGATATTTGTAAAATACCTTGATAAAATCGCTTTTGCGGCTCAACTGCTTCTATCCATAAAGCTTCAAGGGTGTCGTGACAAGCGTAAAACTCTTGCTGATTAAATTGATCGACACCCTGCCAAAATTCTTCAGGTAGTACTATGGCTGTCATGCCATGCTATCTCGCGCAGCTTTAATTTCGTCTAGGGAAATTTCTTGCTTATCACCGGCAAAATCGTTATCCGGAGTCAAAAATAACATACAGTGGCACTCCTTGCGTTCCCGCATGGGCACACAAGGGCAATTCCAGAAGGTAGCTTTCACCTCTGCTTCTTTGTCTTCATAATGGCGGCAAGGGCATAAGGGAGCACCGAGTTCTTCTTTGTGTTTGGCAAGTCCCTCAATCACCACAGCAGTTACGCTTGGGTCAACACAGAAGTAAGTGTCAGTGCGCTGAGCATAAGTCTGAGCAAAGTTTTGCATCGCCTCCAGTTTACTATCACTGGCTTGATTAGCTATTGGTGATGTAGTCATTTAGTAAAATTGAGTTGTGAAAGAGTTCTTAGAATTGTATCGTACTGTCTTACAGGTAAATCGGATATTTGTTGATCGTTGGGATAGCGATACATATGTTTAGGATAATTGTTCGATCGGTTGAATTGGTGCTAATAAATACCAAAACCCTATCGTTTACCCTAAATCAGAAGACCAGACTGCAAACAACACGACCATTAATACGTTCATAATTCGTTGCGTTCCACAGCTTATTGGCTATGGGATCGGTTGCTGTAACTGGGGTTTTAGGGGCTCAGTCGTATTAATTACAATTCCCACACTATTGCGTTTGAGTTGTGGGACTGGGTTTACCACGGATACATCTTTTGGCCAAAGTAAGCAACGACTTCCAGGGGGTAGGGAGTTAAGACTAACAGGATTTTGAGTCAGCCAGATCAAGGGTAGATAAGGAGGTAAATAGGGTTGCTCTTCAGCTTTCCCATCAACTCCGGCTTGGGTGGCAGCAAGGGCTTCTAACACTACTGAGTTACCGTGCAATAACCCTGTTCTCGGTGTCCATAATTTGACATTTGGCTGAGTCCGACAAGCATAGGAGTAAATAGAAGCAGCAGCAATAACGGCTTGTTCAAAGTCTTCCGGATGCCATTGACTGGAGCTATCGAGGCAGATGATAATTTCTTGAGAACCAGTCAATACTTCTAACTCCCGTACCAGTAATTCACCGTAACGAGCACTGGTGCGCCAGTGAATCAGACGGGTAGGGTCACCAACTCGGTAAGGTCGTAGTGCTTTGGTAAGGTCTTGGCTAAGTGATTGAGATTTGCGATCGCTTTGGACTTGCATACTGTCCTCTTTACCAATTTCATCCACTAGGGGACAGCGAGTAAGGGGAAGTACAGTGGGATAAACTACTGCCCTAGCGCTAACATATCGACGGCGACGGCACCAAAATAATCCCAAGGGTGTGGCAGTTCTCAATTGTACCTGGTGCCACCGATAGACTCCTCGTTTGGCGGTGGGATGGTAATAAACCCAGCGATGGACACTTTGGGCTGGAATGCTAGCTACTGGTGTTTTGGTCATTGCTCCGAGTTCTGGTGGGAGCATATCCTGAATTTGTAATAGGCTTTGAGGTCCGAGGGTGGGGTTTTCGATTTCTAGTTCAATGGTTAACTGGTCTCCCACACTGACCGGTGAGATCGGACGTCGGCGTACTGATAGATGGTTAAGCGATCGCACTGGCAAGATAACGGCAATTACCAGTAGGGCAAAAATAATCGCACTGATCACATAGAGCCATCCTGCCATTGTATTGGTGGCAGCGCCAAAGAAACAGATGGCAATACCTGCTAAAAGCAAACCTCCATAGGCGGGATTAACCCAGTTGGTTTCTAACCATTCGGTGGTTTGTTTAATAATGCTCATGACTTTTTACAGTTATTCAACCCTCAACTTGTTCTCGTACCTGTTCTACACTCAAGCTAAGGGCTTCTGCCACCTGTTCCACTGTTAGTCCCATCTTCAGGAAACGGGGCACAGCCTCGAAGATTGCCTGTTCAGCTTTTTGAGCTCGTGCATGTTCCACTTCAGCCCGCTCATTACCAATCAGCAATAGATTACCTTGGTTATCCCACCACCTTAACCAGAGTTGGTTTTGATTTTGATAGGTTTCCTGCCACAATCCCAATTCGATTCCTAATGGTTCAATGGGATAATGACCTCGCTCGTTGGGCTTCATTTTGTGATAGAAACCTTTAAGGAATTCATAGACCTCCAAGTTACCGGTTTTGATTTCATAGATGCCGTAATAGGCAATGCGTATAATCTGCTCATAAACCCAAAATTTGCCTGGTTTAGTGACTTTTCCTTGCTCACTTCGGGATAGAGGAGTTTGGTCTCGTTCTTCTTCCCCGTTCCCACTGGCAAATTCAAGAGCAATTAAAGGAGCGATATATTCTCGCCATATAACGTAGGAACGGCGAATTTCACCATCTAACTTAGGCGGAACGTTGGGAACATAAAACCAGTCAGGAGCTTCTGCTCCTTTTTCGGGTGGGTCAGTTTCTCGCCAATAGATACCACAGTCTTGTCCAATGGCATAGTGTCCATCGGGATGAATTTGCTGTAAAACTGGTCCAATGGAATCTGTAAGTAAGATGCTTTGGGGATGTTTATGAAAATTTTTGGCAAAACTTCCATCTGATTCTGGTAGTTGGGTGTGATCTGGGAAAGGAGGAGGTAAAACAACCGGGTCAATACTTTGAGTCATGGTTTCTTCATCGGCTCCTACTGGGGGTATAGATTTATTTTGGCAGAATTTTTAATGAGTCAGGACTTAATAAACTTTCCAATTATCTCCCTTAAAAATACCTACAAAATTTTGCGCCCAGTCAAAAGTCCCCGCACTTCCAACATGGCAGAATAAGTAGGCAAAATATGAAGGGTTTCATGATCTGGAGTTTGTTCCAAAGCGGTAGCGATCGCTTCTGCTAAATCTTCTTTAATAATCAATTCGCAATTAGTCTGGTCTTGATTCTGGTCTTGATTCTGGTCTTGATTCTGGTCTTGACTCTGGTCTTGATTCTGGCTGTATTCTAGACGGAGTGCCATATCATAAACGCGATCGCCACTGACTACCACAGTTCCCCCTGAGTTCACTAATTTTTCTGTATCCACATCCCAAATCCAAGACACATCTGTGCCATCAGGGGTTCGGTCATTGAGTACCACTAGCTTAGTGGATGCTCCACCTTGTTTTTGCAAGTCATTAACAGCTCGAATCGTTTCATTCATCCCTACTGGATTTTTGGATAACAGAATCCGAACCTGCTTCCCATCCACAACTAATTCTTCTGCTCGTCCAAAGGCAGCGCGGAAGGTTTTAATACTGTTGTAGATGGTATCCCGGTCAATTCCCATCTCTATGGCTAGTAATCCCGCTGCCAATGTATTGTATTTGTTATAGATACCAATTAATATTTGTGGCCACTGGCTACTATTGACTGCGAGTTGAGGTTTACTAAAGCCACATTGAGGACAGTGATAGTCTCCTAGATGGGACAGATAAACACCCTCATAGTCCAGGGGATGTCCACAACTGGGGCAGTAAATTGAGTCAACCGCATGGGGAATTTCATCAAGATAGAGATCTGGCTCACTTAACCCAAAGAAAAAGACTCTCTGGGGTAACTGTTGACCTAGGTAAGACAGGGTAGGGTCATCCCCGTTTAAAACCACAACGGTTTCCTGAGGTAACGGAGCGATCGCATTTTGCCAGCGACGGCTAATCGTATCCACTTCCCCATAACGATCGAGCTGGTCACGAAACAGGTTTAAGCCCAAAATGAACTTAGGCTGACAATCAAGCAATACCAAGGGCAGCACATTTTCATCCACTTCCAAAAGGGCGTAATCAGCATCCAACTGACCAATGCCATTGGTATGAACTAGGAGTGCTGTCACTAAGCCATTAATCAAATTTGCCCCAGTGCCATTGTGAGCCACTCGCCAACCTTGGCTCTCAAGGATAGTGCACAGGAGTAAAGAGGTGGTAGTTTTACCGTTAGTACCAACAATTAGAATGACACCTTGTCTGACCTGAGCTAATAGTAACGGCAGGACTTGAGGCTGGAGACGACGGGCAATTGCTCCAGGCAGAACACTTGCTGCCCCTAGGTTTAATAACCGAACCAGAGCGGTGACGGTTTTGGCAATGCCTACGGATAACCCTAATCGTAATCTATCGATAATTGATCTAGTCACGGGATGAAAGCTAAAAGTTGTTCGTGGATGAAAGAGTCGGAACAGAAGATGAACGAATCAGAATCGAAATTTCCGATGAAAGCTAAAACCTACCATTGATTAAGAGGATAATTAGGGAAGATTTCACGCCCACCACAGCGCAAGTCCTTCACTTTGTCCTTCATACAATAGTGCTACATCGTTCATCTTTGATACTTAATAGGCAATGCTACCAGTTCAAGAAGCAGAGTCAATCATTCTCAATTTGGTTCAACCCTTTGACCCACGGCTGGAAACACAGGTGGTAGAGCTATCCGCTGCTACTAATAGAATTCTGGCAGCAACAGTGACCAGTAACTTAGATTTTCCGCACTGGGATAATTCAGCCATGGATGGGTATGCCGTGCGTTATAGCGATGTCCAATCCTGCAATCGCGAACAACCAGTAGTTTTAACTATTGTCGAAGAAATCCCTGCTGGATATCAACCCCAATGTGAAGTCAAACCGGGACAAGCGTCACGGATTTTTACTGGAGGTTGTATGCCAAAAGGAGCTGATACGGTGGTGATGCAAGAAAACACCAAGCTCCAGGACAATCAGGTGATGATTTTGGAGGCTCCCCAACCCCAAGCCTTTGTCCGTCATCGGGCATCTTTTTACCAAGCCCAAACCAGTCTTATGAAACCAGGAATTAGGCTTGGTGCTCCAGAAATTGCCGTCTTAGCTGCAGCTCAGTGTAACCAACTGACAGTGTATCGGCGTCCTCGGGTGGCAATTTTTTCCACTGGCAACGAGCTAGTAACCCCTGACCAACCCCTAAAACCTGGTCAAATTGTGGATTCTAATCAGTATGCCTTGGGTACCTTTGTCTCCCTCTTGGGGGGAGTACCCATACCTATGGGGATTGTGCGCGATCAGCCAGACGATCTAAAAAATGCGATCGCAAACGCTATATCCGAAGCAGATATGGTTCTATCTACTGGCGGTGTATCAGTGGGGGATTATGACTATGTAGACAAAATCTTAGCCCAGCTCGGAGCAGAGATTCACATCCACTCCGTTGCGGTTAAACCCGGTAAACCCCTAACTGTTGCTACTTTTACCTCCCCCTTGCCTAATTCCCCAGAAGACAGTGACCTTTCTAGTACTCCCTCGTGTTTAAAACGTCCAGTACTGTACTTTGGTCTACCTGGGAATCCCGTTTCAGCACTAGTCAGTTGTTGGCGGTTTGTTAAACCAGCACTGTTAAAACTATCTGGTTTACCGGAGGAAGTCTCCAAACCAGTTTTTGTCAAAGCGATCGCATGTAATGACTTACATGCCGGTGGAGGCCGGGAAACTTATCTGTGGGGACAACTGTGTTTAGATGCAGCTGGTAACCACGAATTTCATCTGGCCAGCGGTAGTCATAGTTCTGGTAATTTGATTAATCTTGCTTATACCAATGGTCTAGCGGTGGTGCCAATCGGTAAAACCTTGATTCGGGCTGGTGAATCGGTATTAGTTTTACAGGTAGGCTAGGGCACAATAATATCAAATCCGGTTGAATAACCTACTTCCTGGTGAGGGGAGCTTCGGGTGCAGGGGAGCTTCGGGTGCAGGGGAAGAAAGATAATGTTCTGGATATCGTAAATGTGGGCAATTATCCCGATTTGATCTAAAAGGTAAAAGCCATGCAAGCAAGGAGCTTTGATTTATCACCAGAAACCGGGTTTTAAGGGTCTTGGTGGGTAATTGATGTTGCCTAACGCTTTGTTGTCACCCCTTGCTCGCCACACCCGGTTAACCGGTCACCCACCCCATAACCCTATACCATGGCAAAAGCCGGATTTTTGGTTTCACTGGGTAAGTCTTAAAATAGATAAAGTAGTCTTGGAAACCAGGTTACTGGTCAGTAGCGCCTATCGATACTATCTACGGTAATCTTCAAGGTCTTAAGCCTAGCCAGCTCAAGCAACTAAAACGGCTGTATCACCAACGCTTACCCAGCGATAACTTGACTACGCCGGAGTTTGCTCAACGTGTTGCAGCCATTAGCACAGACATTCAACAGCCCCTATGCACCTACATCAATCGCCGGGGACAAGTGATTCGTGTGGCTGTAGGTACCCCTACTCAGACCAAAATTCCTCCCCTGGAATTGCCCCGTTACGGTGCTGAACGATTGTGCGGGATTCGCTGTATCGCCACTCAGCTCAAATCAGAAATCCCCAGAGAATCTACCCTCACGGCTATGGCAATTCAGCGATTGGATGCATTGGTGGTACTTACGATTACTGGCTCAGGTATGATAAGGCGGGGTGGTGGAGCAACAGGTTATATCAAAGAAACCTATCTCGCACATTTACTCCCTCCTAGTAACTCAGAAGGAAACAATCAGGTAGACTCTCAACTCCTAAATTGGAGTGTATCATCACCCATGAGTCTGGATATTCTGACCAAGCAGGATTTCCAGGAATTGGTCGAAGAGCTAGAAGCTGAGTTTCGAAGGCAATTTGTGGCTCAGCAAGTCGATGTTGACCAAGATAGGGTGCTGATTATAGGATTAATGACTGAAAAAATCAGCCCAGAGCGATTTGAAGATGGCTTAGCAGAAATTGGGCGGTTGGTGGAAACCGCTGGTGGAGAAGTATTAGGGGTAATCCAGCAAAAGCGATCGCATCCCCATCCCCAAACAGTAGTTGGTAGCGGTAAGGTAGAGGAAATTGCCCTGACTACCCAAACTCTAGCCGCTAATCTGGTAGTATTTGACCGCGACCTATCACCAGCACAAGCTCGCAACCTAGAATCCCAAATTGGTGTTCGGGTTGTAGACCGTACTGAAGTGATTCTCGATATTTTCGCCCAACGAGCTCAATCCCGTGCTGGTAAATTGCAGGTGGAACTGGCACAACTAGAATATATGTTGCCTCGCCTTACTGGTCGGGGTCAGGCGATGTCCCGGTTAGGGGGTGGTATTGGTACTCGTGGTCCGGGTGAAACCAAACTGGAAACCGAACGCCGCTCCATTCAGCGTCGAATTACCCGACTTCAACAAGAAGTAAACCAATTACAGGCTCATCGGTCAAGGTTAAGGCAGCGGCGTCAGCAACAGGACGTTCCGACAGTGGCGGTCGTTGGTTATACAAATGCCGGCAAATCTACCCTGTTGAATACCCTAACCAATGCTGAGGTTTATACCGCTGACCAGTTATTTGCTACCCTTGATCCCACTACCCGACGCTTACCTATTATTGACTCAGTAACGGGTAAATCTAGCGCTATGCTATTGATCGATACAGTAGGGTTTATTCACGAGTTACCCCCACCCTTAGTAGATTCATTTCGGGCTACCCTCGAAGAAGTAACAGAAGCAGATGCTTTGCTGCATTTAGTGGATTTATCCCATTCAGCTTGGGCTAGTCATATTCGTTCTGTAATGGGCATTCTGAGGGATATGCCTATTACACCAGGACCGATTTTAGTAGTTTTTAATAAAATCGACCAAGTAGATAGTGATACCCTAGCGTTAGCGAAAGAAGAATTTCCTCAAGGAGTTTTTATTTCTGCTAGTAAACGTCTTGGACTAGAGACATTGCGTCAGAAACTAGTTGAGTTAGTTCACTATGCGATCGCAACTCAATAAACTGACTCAGGGTCATGAAAAACTAACCAAAATCGGGATTTAGCTACTTTTAAATAAGTAGTATTATTGCAGTTTTATTTCTTGCTATAGCAGTCCTATATGATTCGTGAAATATATTGGCCAAAGTGTTCGCGATAGCGTCGGCCTCGCCGAATCGCTAAAACCCTTGCCCAGCAATAATCCCAGATTTTGCTGATTTTACAAATGATTTAGGATTGCTATAGGAGTGGATTTTACTAACGTCTCTAACTACTTCTAAAAGAGTACCACTATGGGACAAAGACTTAATCAAATGGATTAGCTTCATAAAAAATTCACATCTGTAAGCTAATAGATAGGGATAATTTAATTGTTAAAACCAAAACCAACTTCAAAGTTTGATGCTTCGTTCTGGGGACGCCGATATCCTAAATTTCCTTGAACAAATCCAGTTGGCTCGCAACGTACCCATTGGCTTAAGGTGCTATCGTCTGCGAACTATGTGTATGCATTTTGGACGCTGGTTAAACTTAGAGCCAGAAGCAATGCGTCAGCTGGTTTTTTTGTGCTATTGCCACGGTTTAGGTAAAATTAGCATTCCCGATCATATCCTGTTCAAAACAGGACCGCTGACAGAAAAGGAGTGGACAAAAGTTAAGGAGTATCCTGAAGTTTCAGAACTGATTTGTAACCAGTATCCGCTCCTGAAGGAGTTTGCATTCTTAGTGCGTACCCACCAAGAGAGGCTGAATGGCACTGGTTATCCGGATGGGTTGCGTGGTGAGAAAATTCCTTACATTGTTCAGGTCTTTCAGCTGGTGAATGCGGCAGATGCTATCATCAGCAAGCGCCTATATCGTAACCGTAGTGACCCCCCAGGTATTCGTCCCTACTGGAAACAGGCTGTAGCAGAAATTACTAAAGAAATAAAAGTTGGTGCAAGAGATCCAGAACTCTGTGAAAAGTTTTTTCGTTTTCTTGAACTGTACTATCGAGGCGGTGGTTGAAGGCTAAAACTTGAAGTTGAAAGACTGAAGGCTTAACATTGAAGTTCAAAAGTTAAAATTTGCATAAAAAAATAGTTGACTAGTTAGTTTCACCTTTTTCTTTCTTCAGCTATCGCCGACGGGTCTTACAAAAACCCAAGCATCTCATCAATACCTGCTTTAATGGTTATAGAAATCCGCTGACTAAAGTTGTAGCAGTATGGGTAATTTTTACCTTATTTTTGAGGATTAAACGGTCACTTGTATTTATGTATAAAAGCAGTAAATTTACTCATTTTTCAATATAAATTAAGGTAAATTTTCCAAAACTTTATCCTTAATCCTTCATCTTTTATCCTTGATAAAACCCTACAAGGAAAGCCTAGGGTGAACATCCTTCATCTTGACCCAGTTTCAACTGCTGCAAGTGATACACCCTAGCAGTATCAGTGAGGTTATATTGCAAAGGGGTGATGCTAATGTAGTTGTCGCGAATTGCCTGAACATCAGTAGGGATATCTTGAGGTAAGTGAATATGATCGGGTTGTTCAATATCCTCAATAACTTCACCAGCTAACCAGTAATAGATTTTACCTCGGGGATCAACTCGTTTCTCAAAATTCTCGATATAACGACGAACCCCTTGACGGGTTATAGCAATACCAGCTATGTCTGAGACCTTAACAGGTGGCACGTTGACATTGAGCAATGTTGTTTTTGGTAAAGGTTGCTCTGACAGCTGATTTAGGAGAGTTTTCGCAAATGAAGCCGCTACTTGAAACTCCTTTGAGGTGTAGGTGGCTAGACTGAAGGCAATGCTGGGAATCCCTCCGATTAACCCTTCCATAGCGGCTGAGACAGTGCCAGAGTAGAGGACATCAGTACCCAGGTTAGAACCATGGTTAATCCCAGAAAGCACTAAATCTGGTGCGCTATCCATTAATGCCCACAAAGCCAGCTTTACACAGTCTGAAGGGGTTCCAGAACAAGACCAAGCAGTAACCTTGGGATGGAAGATGTTATCTATAACTTCAGCACGGATGGGCTCATGAAGGGTCAAACCGTGACCAGTTGCTGAGCGCTCTCGGTCAGGACATACTACGGTAACATTGTGCCCCGCTTCAGCGAGGGTGTTGGCAAGGGTACGTACACCAAGGGCGAAGATACCATCATCGTTGCTGATCAGCAATTTCATAGGATATGAGGCTACAGCTAAAGATAAAAGTCGCTGTTCGATTCTAATCTGAAATTGATATATTCTAAGACCATCTACCCCACTCACCTGACCATTTTTTCAGTAAAATGAAACAGTCCTGCATAAATGACAGGGGTTTCCGGTTCTTCTCTTACTAACCTAAAATTACTGATGACAAGCCTCAACGAGATTGAGACCCAACTAGCTACACTCAAAGAAGAAGCAACCATTGCGATCGCTTCTACTGATACCTTGGAACAATTGGAACAGTTGCGCATTAATTACCTAGGCAAGAAAGGGCAACTGTCTCAGATATTGCGGGGAATGGGTAAGTTAGCACCAGCAGACCGACCTAAGATTGGTGCGATCGCAAATGTTGTCAAAGAAACCCTCCAGCATAACCTAGAGCAGAGGCTCCAAGACCTGAAAGCAGCTGAAATTCAGGCAAAATTGCGCTCAGAAACCCTGGATGTGACTATGCCAGGGGTATATCGTCCCCAAGGTCGCATTCACCCTCTCAATAGCACCATTGATCGGGCATTAGATATTTTTGTTGGTTTAGGCTACACCATTGCTACTGGCCCAGAGATGGAGACAGATTACTATAACTTTGAGGCCCTTAATACTCCCCCTGACCATCCGGCGCGGGATATGCAAGATACCTTCTACTTGCCGGATGGTAATTTGCTGCGTACCCATACCTCTTCGGTACAGATTCGCTACATGGAAAACCATGAGCCACCGATTCGGATTGTGGCACCTGGTCGAGTTTATCGACGGGATACGGTAGATGCTACCCACTCGGCAGTGTTCCATCAGATAGAACTGTTGGCAGTGGATGAAGGGATAACCTTTACCGACCTCAAAGGTACCCTTAGGGAATTTTTGGAGGCAATGTTTGGGGAAGAGTTAGAAGTGCGTTTCCGTGCCAGTTATTTTCCTTTCACTGAACCTTCAGCAGAGGTGGATGTGCAGTGGAAGGGGAAATGGTTAGAAGTGATGGGTTGCGGGATGGTTGACCCCAATGTACTCAAGGCTGTAGGCTATGATCCTGAAATTTATACAGGTTTTGCTGCTGGTTTTGGAGTAGAACGTTTTGCCATGGTCCTGCACCAGATTGATGATATTCGTCGCTTGTACAACAGTGATCTGCGCTTTTTGAAGCAGTTTTAGTGTTGATTAGCGTTACTGGTAGATTCGACGAAACTATAAATTATTAATCAAAACAAACCATGACAAAGTAAACCAAAATTATCCAAAGGATAAGTTTGCTATATAGCGTTGCTTATCCTTCTGATATCGCCACGAAACTGATTCTGGGTCTTTATCCTGACTCCACTGCTTAAAATCAGGTTGATCTCTTAATTCTTGGAGTGTTGCTGGTGCTACTCCTAATCGTTGAGCTAAGTCTTGTTCACTTAGTCCTTGAAAAAATTCGCTAAGAGAATTAAATTCTGGTGAGCTCATGCCAAAACATTAAATTCCAACACATTAGAGGTTAGCTGAAAAATCAAAAATAATGCCGTACCCAAATTAAAACAGAAAAAAGCTCTCGTTATCTGCTAGATTTTACCTGTTAACTGGGTTTTTAACCAAAACTCCTGGTTCTTTCTGAATCGGTAAAGCGTCTAATACATCAGTTTGAGCGCAATACTTTAAATCTTCATGACCATTCAGCCGCAGCAGGCGTTTTCCGTGACTAGCGTGATAGAACATCTCTAGTAATTTATCTTGCCACTGGGAGTAAAGTGCGATCGCACCAATTACTTCATCATTACCAGCAATGTCATCCACTGAGTCTCCGGTTTCTTCCATAAGTCTTTGACTAATCGCCCCAGCACAAACCGTGTCTTCTAGGGAGTAGGCTCCTTCCCAACCTGACCCCACTAGCCAAATACTATCTGGTTTGTGGGTCAGTAAATACTCCACCGCTGCCACACGATTCACTAAGGCGGCGGCTAGGACTACCGGGGAATTTTGGACACGCTGTAAGGCACGGGTACCGTTGGTGGTACTGATGAATAGTCTCCTGCCCTGTACTCGCTCAGGTGTGCAAATCAAGGGCGAGTTACCCAGATCACAGCCCTCTACCATTTTACCACCCCTTTCCCCAGCTCTTAGCCGTTTGTCAGTGGGCCATTGTTCACTGATTTCCATTAACTGGTCAATATCACTGAACACTTGAACGGCTTCAGCACCAGCATTCAAAGCTGTAGCCATGGTAGTCGTGGCTCGCAGGACATCAATTGCGATCGCACAGTCTGGCAAGGTGTCTGTGGGAGTTTCTTCCGGGGTGTGGTAGATAGATAGCTTCACGGCTTGGATATAGTTGTTTTTTGGACTGCTGAAATTTTCGTTGACATAACCAGCCTCATTAATCTTGAAGATTAAACC
Source organism: Moorena producens 3L (assembly GCF_000211815.1). GTDB lineage: Bacteria > Cyanobacteriota > Cyanobacteriia > Cyanobacteriales > Coleofasciculaceae > Moorena > Moorena producens. Next base: position 38,848 of record NZ_GL890852.1, on the reverse strand, counting down.
AGTCAGCCTAATGGCATCCCAATTTATCGGGCACGACAGCCACAAATTATAGTATATTAGTTAGTCGGTTAAATCAAGGTGCCTCTTCGTTAAAGCCTGGTAATTCCCGGCAATTTCCCGGATTACAACCGCGAAGATGCAGACTCAGGATTGATTTCCTACGTTGGTTTGGTCAGGATCCCCGGGGGTGACCTCCAGCTCCCGGCTCTATCGCTAGCTACTAAGGAAAGGCAAAATGTGTGGTTAGCCTAACAAGCCATTATAACATTGTCGTTCGCGTAGCGGGACGAAGTCCGGAACACATTACCAAATTGAGATGCACTAAAAATGCCAAATTATGTATTTGTTATTGACACAAACAAACAACCACTAAACCCAATTTACCCGAAGAAAGCACGCCGGTTGTTAGACAAAGGTAAAGCTGCGGTTTTCAGGATGTATCCTTTCACGATCATCTTAAAGACTGCGATTCGGCAAAGCCGACGCTGCGCGAACGATAATCCAGTTATCTCATCTTGTCAAATAAAGATTGACCCTGGTAGTAAGGTAACTGGATTTGCCCTAGTTCAAAACAACCAAGTTATTTAGGGTATGGAATTAGAACACAGAGGAGGATTAATCAAGAAAAAACTAGAGTCTAGAAGAGCTGCAAGACGTGGAAGACGTAACCGTCATACCCGATACATAAAGCCACGATTTCTTAACCGTAGATGTCCAGAGGGATGGCTTTCACCTAGCCTAGAGCACAGGGTGTTGACTATTGAAACTTGGGTAAAACGACTAATTAAATTTTGTCCTGTCAATGAGATTTGGGTCGAAAAAGTCAAGTTTGACACCCAAAAGATGCAAAATCCTGAAATCAATGGCACTGAGTACCAGCAAGGGGAACTAGCTGGTTATGAAGTTAGGGAGTACTTACTTGAAAAATGGGGGAGATAATGCACTTATTGTGGTAAGCAGTCCGGTAGTGATAAATAAGTAGTGATAGAATATTATATTGACCTTAAATAATGCATTTTTTTATGTAAAAATAGTAATTTTGATATCATTAATTAGTAGCTTTTATTGTTTAAATAATAAATCTTAATTAAAAAATCTTTAAAAAACTGCTAAACTTTTGTTATAAAAAACGTTATCAAGTTATCAATACACCATCGTAAGAATGAATACAGTCTCAGATTTAATAACGCGACCCAATTGCCCTTACTGCAATTGTGAGCGAACAGTGAAAAAGCGATGCAGAGGTGCGACCCGTGGCGAATTTAATTACGGGTCAAACGCACCATTACGGTCTTGGGGAGCCAGTGCGGTCTTGGGGGTTCCCCCCATGAGCAACTGGCGTGGTTTCCCCCATGAGCGACTGCATCAAGACATGGAAGCACTCATAATAAAAAGCAAAAATATCTCTGTTTCTCTTGGTGCGCATTCACGCTTTTCGGGGAACCCGACCGGGGTCGCACCGCAAAAACTGTAAGAGACAGTTTGTAAAAAATCCGACAAAAAAAACGATATCCTTGTCGATCAAAAAGAGAATCGATTACCTATTACTTGAGAAAATATATGCAAGCCGGTATTGCTCGAACAGTTGGAGTTTCAAAAACATGGCTCCAGAATTATGTTAATAAGAAATATGCGGAAACCCCCCGAAAAATAAAGGTTTCAGAAAAACCGTGCATGTAAGATGTCCATTCTCTTGGTGCGCGTTCCCTAGGTCGGGTTTCCCGACCGGGGTCGCACCGCTGAATGTGATGAAATGTGGTCTTTTGTTAAAGCGATGCAGCGCGGTCTTGGGGGTTCCCCCGGAGACGAAACCTGATTACGTTGAGCCTTTATGGTTGGTAGGTTATGCAAAAAAGGGTTAAAACTTGAGGCGCGACCCCGTAATTTAATTCTTCAAGCGGAAAGCGCGCCTCCATTGATTAAGGCGAGCCTGTCTTACGGTAACTTCAAACCATGAGCGACTGCATCAAGACAAAAAAAGATAATAAACAATGGATTTGGTTGGCCATTGGCCGTTGGCCACGCTACGCGAACGATGGCCGTTGGCCACGCTACGCGAACAAGAAACTAAAGAAATTGTTGGATTTTATCTTGGAGATCGTAGTCGAGAATCAGCAATCAAGGATGTTTGTCTAGAATTAGTAACCGAATTAATGAAATTAAATCCTAATAAGCGAAAGTATTATCAACGAGGTCTAAGGGCTAGATTACTTATAGAGTCTGCGTTTTAGCTTATTTCGTCGCCCCCTCAGCTATTAACGATGCAGGTTGGTATCAGTTTAGGAAATGGTTAGAGCATTTTGGCAAGAAGTTTGGTAGAGTCACGGTTGCAGTGAATCCTGCCTATACGAGTCAAAATTGCTCAGAATGCGGCGAGGTAGTCAAGAAGTCGCTATCAACTAGGACTCACGTCTGCAAATGTGGTTGTAAATTAGACCGAGACCACAACGCCGCAGTCAACATCCTGAAAAAAGCCTTGGGTACGGTGGGGCACACCGGAACCTGGATCATCGATCCGAACACTTCGGGAGATTTAACCTCTACTGTTCTTGGTTCCGGCCAGGTTCAGCAAGTCGAATCGTTGAGCGAAGAATCCCCGCTTCAATAGGCGCGGGGAGTGTCAATTGACTCGCTCATTAACCGGAAAGCGGTCAAGTAACTGAGCAGCACGAATCGCATTAGCTTTTAAAGACTCTGGTAGAGGCAACACATGGGGAATTTGGGATAATATATCTAAGGTTCGACGTAAGATTCGCACCACATCCCCTTCATCTAAACTGCTATTTCCGCATAGCTCCCGCCAGGATTTGCCTAATGACCACTGTTCTATTAGACCAATTAACCTATCCTCTGACCAAACCGGTAAGGCGACATGATATCGACGCTGTAGCTGAAATACTTGACGCCGAATCCTCCTGAGGTTTCCCAATGCTTCTAGCACTTCCTCACTTGGTTTATAGTTTGTCCAACTATCCGGTCTAGGGGTTTCGGTAACTATAGCAGAGCAAGCTGCTGCCAGTTGGTGGGGGTCTAAGTCATCTAATTCTCCCGACAGCATGGCTAAAGCTAGCCACAACTCATTTTCTCCCCGAACCGAAGCAGCCACTTGCCCCAGAACAGTGGGAGTTAAGTCCTCCAAAGAGCCAGATTCCTTTAAAATTTCAATCAGGTTCAGAAATTCGTGCCAATGCTGAGCCTGGTATTCTCGGAATTTAGTTTGACGTTGGTTAATTTGCTCCTGCAAAAACAACCGTTTTTTGTGGCGTTTGATCAGTTGAGAGGGATTACCCCACTGACGAAGAGCATGGGTTTCCATTTGACCCTCTAGATCAGCAACAACACCTTGTTGCTCCCTCACTTCTGGAGCAACCCAGAGTTGAGCAATAGTGGGGACTTGGTTAGCCAAGGCTTCAGTATCTTCATTTCCGCCTTTGACTTGACCTGGCTTAATCTCAAGTCCCTCTAGAGGCTGGAGAGTTCCAATATCAAGGTATCGAAGAGTGATAATGTCAGAGGATTCACCTTGAGTTGAGCCGGTTGAGTAATCTTCCGTAGAGCCATTGGATACTTGGTCATCGGCCACTTCAGGAAAGCCATCTAACCCCATCACATCAGCAGTTGTTGCCACATACCATCGGTTAGCAGCACTTAAGCACACCAGATAGGGGAATTGACCGGAACCCTTTTGTTTAGACACTAAAACAGCTGGAACAGGAGAAGACACTGGCACATGCTTGCCCTTGAGATAGAGAATGGCTCCCGATTCCACCTGTTGTAACACTTGGGATACGGCTTTAGAAACAGATACCTCTGCTTGGTGTTGCAGGTCTTTAAGAATGCGGCGCTCTACTTTCAGGTGTTCCTTCAGTTTTTGATAGCCTTCCATTACTGCCACATCTACCGGTGCCAGTTGAAAATCAATTCTGGTCAGTTCCGCAGTCAGTTCAGTAATTGCCTGTTGTTGAGGTTTTAGGTACAAAGTAGCTAGGTACTGAGCAAAGCTGCGTTCAACTAACTCCTTGGCTTGAGGCAGAGAGTGAGTTTGCAACAAATTCAGTACCATACCATAGGTAGGGGTAAACTGACTAACTAGGGGATCAGCACCAGCAGTTGCTAGATAAGCCGCCTCCTTAGCCCCTTCAAAGGGGGTTTGCACGGTCACCACATAGCCATTGGTATCCATCCCTCGCCGTCCTGCTCGTCCAGCCATCTGCAAAAATTCAGAGGCAGTGAGTAGCCGGTGTCCTCGGTCAGTACGCTTAGATAGACTGGAAATAACCGTGGTACGAGCAGGCATATTAATTCCTGCTGCTAGGGTTTCTGTCGCAAATACCACCTTCACTAGTCCTTGTTGGAATAGTTCTTCTACTAGACCTTTCCAAGCAGGTAAAATTCCAGCATGATGGGCAGCTATACCTCGGTAGAGGGGGTCAATTTGTTTGGTTCGAGCTGCTTCTGGATTCTTAGTGATAAATTCATCAATCCGTTTCTTGAGTCGAGCTGCTTCTTGTTCATTGACCAGGGATATTGGACCCATCTCATCTACTGCCTTATCACAGCCTCGGCGGCTAAAGATAAAGTAAATAGCTGGTAACATCTCCCGTTTTTTTAGTTTGCTCACCACAGAGCTAATGCTGGGGCCCTCCGGACGTCCATGTTTGTCCTTGCTTTTAGGACGCCTGGTTTTGAGGGAGTTGTTAATCTTGGTTTGGTCGTCATTCAGCAGGGAGACAATTCCCTTGGGATGGGCAAAGTAAAACTCTAGGGGAACAGGTCGGAAGTCAGAGTAAATTAGCTGAGTGGAGCCATGAACTTGATTGAGCCAGTCGGTCAGCTGGTCAGAATTGGCAACAGTGGCAGAGAGGGCAACAATTTGGATATCTGGCGGACAATAGATAATTGATTCTTCCCAAACCGTGCCTCGTTGTCGGTCATTCATGTAGTGACATTCGTCTAGGATGACCGCCTCAACCCCTAGCATAGAGGCTCCCACTTGACCAATTGGGGTACCATAGAGCATATTACGGAAGATTTCCGTAGTCATCACTAAGACAGAAGCTTCCCGGTTGACCGAGGAATCACCGGTAACTAGACCGACTTTGTCTGCGCCAAATTTTGCCCGAAAATCCCTTAGTTTCTGGTTGGAGAGCGCTTTGAGGGGGGTGGTGTAGAAAACACGTCCCCCTTGAGACAAAGCACGATAAATGGTATATTCTCCAATCAGGGTTTTCCCAGAACCAGTCGGAGCACAGACAACTACTGACTGACTATGATTGAGAGCCTCAATTGCCTGTTTTTGGAACTCATCGAGTTCAAAGGGAAATAGGTTGTTCGGGTCAAGGTCTACTGATGAAGTAGCAATATTCACACAAGGTTTTTCCAATAAGGTATATGATCGTTAGGTGTTGCTTGTAATTACGTAGTCCATTGGTTGTATATCTTGATTGTATGTTAGTTAATTAATTGAGAGGGTGTACACCATTTTACTCAAGATACCCCTGGTGTATTTATAGGTAGTTGTTTACTATAACAAAGGGCGAGACAAACTTGAAGTGTTGTAGAACAAGGGTTTGAGGCTATTCCCAAAAACTATTCCGATCGGGGATTATCCATAGAAATCCGTATCCTACTCTACTTGTAAGTCTTCCTCCTGTTCTATCAAGATAACGTCCAAACCTTCATGACCATTGATATTCAGGGTTAGTAAACAGCTAGATAAAATGTCGCAGAGTCTACCAAAAACTCTTATTATTTGTTAGACTTAAATTAGGGTAACACCGACAGGGATTATTATGTAACTTAAATTAAAGCCGAAAACCAAGGCTTTAATAGTTGCGGTTACATCCCGGTGTTAAACTTTTTTGACATTTTTATGGCGCTCGCGGGATATTCCCGAGAGCTTTGGGAGATACCCCCTGGATGCTATTGCATCTTGCATTGGCGAGCCTTGGTCTATCTTGGTAGACTTTGGTAGCTAAAAAGTATCGGTTCAGGTATTTGTGGGGACTGTGGTTGTACCGGAACCCTGGCCACTGGACGGCTGGTACACTGGGGCTTTGCTGTGTTCGGTAGAGTTGTTGCTGACCGGGTCTCGATACTATTCCCTGGATCATCAAGAGAACGCACTACCACAGTCACAGCTGGTTCCGAGGTACCGTAGTCTGGGTGAGTTGCGATCGCACTCAGGTAATCCCCAGGCTGGACATTACTAAGACTAATCCCAAACTTCCCATCTTGATCTGCTTCAGTGCTAGCAATCTTCCTACTCAAGGCACCATAACCAGGGGTTTTTGGAGAAACCTGCTCGACAAGATAGATATCTACCTCAGAACCAGGGTCAGCTAACCCATCCAAACTCACCTGACCATCCCGTTGAAAAAACTCTACCGCTAACCACCGAGGTGTATTCACAGCATTATTGCCAGTGTCTCGCCTACGGTTAGGAGAGTCTCGCTTGGGGTTTGGTCCATCACCCACTTGATAATGCCTTGCTCCGGTGTGGTTTCTAGTTACTAGGTCAATGCTCAGCCCTTCTAGAGCCGCAAATTGATTATCTTGGATGATATTGCGATCGCTTTCTGGATAAGCAGCAACCACCACTCCTGGTCCTGCTTGGTGAGTGATTTGGTTACCAATGACTTGATGGTCATCTCCCATCAAATATATGGCAGCCCGACGTAAACGGTGTCCATTATACTTAATTTGGTTATTCCGAATGCTGACAGCACCCATAGGTTTAAATAGGTACACAGCGCTGCCGTCGTTGCCGCAAATTAAGTTAGAGTCAATAGTGGTGTTGTCGATAGTACCATCTAGACGAATAGCATCTGGCATCCCAGCCATCCCGTTACCAACGATGATATTCTCGGTAATCGTTAGATCCCTCGCCTGCTTGGAGGTAATAATCCCGCTACCGTCGTGATAAGCAATTCGATTACGCCGGATCGTAACTCCTGTCCCGTTAAACACCCATACCCCAAAAGCTGACATGGTTGATGGCATACTCTCATCGGGGGGTATACCTAGCCAAGTGTTTTCTATAATCACCGATTGGGGAGGTTTGTCGGCAGCAAACTGACTCTTGTAAAATTTACTGTCGTAGTCGGGTGGCAGCCGATGGGAAATCAATATGTCTGCTGGTGTTGAGATGACAGTTGCTTGGTGCTCACCGTTAAATCCATATATACTTAAACCTTTTATAATAACATCATCATTAATAATTGTCAAACCTTGAAAAATTTCTACTGTTTCCGCTGGAGTAATTGCCACCAATGGAATCGGGATTTCAATCTCAGCAGTAGCTGATTGATCTCGGTTATAGCCAGGTTGGGTAGTGCCATCTACGATTACTCCAGCAGTCGCGATGGGCGGCAAGTGTTCTACCAAACGAATAGTGGTTTGCTGGCCAGGTAAATTAAACTCTATTTTTGACCGTGCTGGGGAACTTAGGGATTCTACTTGAGCTTTTTCTGTGGGACTAAGTTGGTCTAGGGTTAATGTGCCGTTGATCAGGTTAATAGCTTCCCTCAGGGTTAAGTTATTGTCTGGTTTTACTGAACCATCTTGGTTGCTATTGACGACTACTTTTAGGGGTGATGGTTTTGGTTGGGCTAGGGCTGGCTTAATCAAGGCAAAAGGCAAAAGGCAAAAGGCAAAAGGCAAAAGGCAAACGGTAACAGTATGGATGAACTCTTTTGAGTCTAGGGTTGATAATAAACTAGGTATATACTGGTTTGTTTTGATAAGTCTAGGGTTTTCTTTTTTATTAATACAACCTGAAATTAAACTAGAATAGTAAGGATTTTTTTTTGAGAGTTTGAGGTAGACTTCTGACTTTAAATCCGAAGTAATTATATTTGGAGTCATAGCTGCTTCCTTTTAAAGATGAATATACTGATAAATAGTAATTTTTTACTGGTTTATGGTCTGACACCATTTATAGTTAAAGATAAACTAGATATTTCTGGTAATTAATAATAGTAAAAAACTCATTAATTGGTTGTTATACTCAAATCACCAATCATCAATTACCGGAACACACTATTTTTTTCTATTCTTATTGCTTGTGTGTTGTCGTCTTCGGATTTGTCGTTAGAAAGGGGTTTGCTGTTGTCTTCTAGCCCTTCTTCAACCACAGGTTGGTTAGTTTTCTTGGGATTGTCTTGGTTTTGGTTATCTTCAACAATGGATTCAGTTTGAGATTCCTGCTGCTGGGGTGGTGCTACCTTTTGATTGCCAAAGCCGCCAAATAGATTACCAATCAGCCCATCAAGTTTGACAGTAAGTCCTAAATACGGACCACTGGCGGAACGAGAGCCACGGAAGTCGTAGTCGTCAATATTACCAAAAGCGTATCCAGCCGCAAGGCGCAGACTCGGACTCAGGTAGTAGCCAGTTTCAATCAGGAAGCCATTTTCAAAGTAGTCTGCTGAAGGTTGAGAGATAAAGCGACCTTCACCGACTATATCCCAGTTGTAGCCTAAACGATAGGATGCTCTGAGTTGACCGAGATGAATGGTGCTATCTCCGATTAAATCATTGGATAAATAGGATTTACTATAACGCAAAGCATATTTACCGTAGAATTCCCATCGCCAGTTGGGAGCATATATCATTTCGCCGGAAAATAGATGTTCGTTATAACCACTACCACTGCCCAATAAAATCGTGTCGGGAATAGTAGCGGGATTCTGGCGAAATTCATAGCGCATTAAAGCGTTAAAGTTATCGCTCTCGGGATTGCGGTAAGCAACACCTACCCTGAGATTGATCGAATTTCCTAATCGGCTCCTAAGCCTTTGATTAGCACCATTCGCCTGCCGATAACTAAACAAAGCAGTTATCGCAGGAGACAATTTCCCAGAGGCGGCACCAGTGATTACAGTGTTGTTGCCACGATTAGAAGAACGATGCTCCCATTTGAAGCTCGCTTTGAAATCAGGACTGTCAGTGTATTCAAATCCGATACTGTAGCTTTCTCCACTCTCAAATCCAAGGGCAGAGGCTCCTTGACCAAAAGCGTAGGGTTGACTGAACTGATCAGCAGCAGCATTTTCTCCAAGGAAGTTACCTAATACCCGCTCATAAGCAAGGTTTAGTCGCATACCAGGGAAAATCGTCCAGCCGTGCTTCAATCCGATAGCGCCCTGACCGGTCATCTCATCTAATCCCCCGACAATAGAGTAACGTCCAGAGATGGTGGTATCAGAGCCAAGATTGTAATCGCCACTAACACCAAGATGGGTAATTTGCTTGCCCTCCAATTGCCCTCGGGTAAACCATTGTTGTCCCACATTGATAGTAATTCCTGGATATACTCGCCAGTCTAATCCGATCGCAGTCCGGTCTGAATACACTGAATCGGTTTCGCTGGATAGAGTTAGTTCATTGAGAGCCTGGAAAGTGAGGTTATCAGTTAAGGGCATTTTAAAACGCGATCGCAACTGATTGGATGTACGACTTCTAGAGTCATCTTTACGGTCTTCGCGATCGCGAAATACCCAGTCGAGTTGGAGGCTACCCGGACCAATACGTTGCTTAATCCCTGCAATTACAGTAGTCAGGGAATTATCCACTCGATTACCAGCCTGGGGTTCGGTACGGGGGTCGAATAAATCACCAAAGCTAGTAACAACTCGGGGGGCTATACCTCGGTTAGTTTCCCGGTCTACCTGTACCCGAAAATTAGTCGTATCAGTCAGTTTGGCCAGAAACTGAGCACCATAACGGGTTTGACCAGGAACAAAGCTAACGGTAGCGTTATTGGCAAAGCCGGTTTCAGTGGAGCGCAAATAAGCCTTACCGGAGAAACCATCACCAAATTTACCGTCTAGTTGGACGCGGTAGGCTGAACCGCTTACTAAGCCTAATTCGTCAGAATCATTGGTAGAGTGAGCGTATTCTGTGATTAATTGAACATCCTCCCCGAAGGAGAACAAAGCATCCACACCATAAAGTTCAAAGTCTCTAGCTCCCTGATTTTCCCGCAGATAGCTAGCGCCGAGCCAACTCTCTTGATTAAGTTCCCGAGAAAAGTTGTATTGAAACCGACCTGCGTAAATATTAGTATCTTCGCTATCCCCATCAAATTGATAGGTAACAACAATCCGTCGCACTAAGACTCGTCCTTCCTGATCCAAGTCAGTACGTAACATTGGTTGGTTGAACAATAAAGTGCCACGGTCATAGTCAATTTCATAGTCACTGACCCGACTGAGACGTTCTCGTTTAATTACAGTACCAGGTCGCTGTAGTTCTTCTAACTCGATGTAAACCTCTTCTGAACCAGCAACCAATAGTCGCCGGGAAAGAAAGTAAAAACCACTAGTACCATCAGGGGCAATCGTATCCCGCTGGAAGCCTTCCACGTTATTGGCGAACAATCCAGTAATTTGAAACTTACCAAAGTTGTAGTTAGTCTTGAAGCCGTGGAGTTTGCGCCTCGTGGAGGTAAATAGCTGAGAGCGTCTAGAAAACTCGTCAGTGTTGTAATCCCCCCACATCAAATAGTCCGCTTCTATTCCTACTTTTGTACCAGAGCGTTCTAGCCTCAGATAGAGATTATCTATAGAAGGAGTGGTTACATCCACTGTCGAACTATCACCGTAAACGGGATAGTCTTGTTCAGAGGATTGGTACTCGCGAAATAACCGATTACTGTCATTACAATCACAGCCTTTGTTCAAAGCATGGTCAGTATTAAATGACCCAGTGATTAACCAATTCCCAAGGCTTCCGGTGAAGAAAGCAGCGGATCGGATGTCAAATTTAGTGTCATCATCTTCATCTTCTGGTAAAAAGTCCCGAAAGCTCTTGAAAAAGTCTGTCCCTTCAGTTCCCAAACGCATATCGATCACACCGGTGATTAAACTCGGGCGCAGTGCAGTGTCAAACTGCATTTGGGTAAAGGCTTCTAAATCACTAGTAGCAGCACTAATCCGAATGGTTTTAGCGTCTAAGCCTGAGCGCAGTTCAGTAGTAAATTGCCCCTTTCGAGCTTCTACCTGAAATCCCGGGTGGTCTGGGTTTTGGTCTACACCAACGAACTCACCGTCACTGGCGTATAAGGTAACAATGGTATCGCGGTGAGAGACATTACCGAATTTATCCAATAACCGACCCTGAACCGTTGCTAGAGAACGTCCATCCGCTGGGATACGAGCCTCGCGCGTTTCCACAACCAGTTTATCGGGTGTTCCCCTTACTTGTACCGGTATAGAAATTACGTTATCTGACCCATCGATAGTGGCAGTGATCGTGTTTTCCCCTTCCCTAAGGACAATACCATACCAAGTCCGAGTTATAAGATTAGTTAGTGTATCTGTTTCTGTGCGTCCAATGAAGGAGGGGTCTACCAGTTTGCCATTGACCCGAAGTTCCACCTCAGCTCCCAAAGCATATTGTAAAATAATACTAGTTGCTGGAATATCTAATACCTTATCCGAAGTAGGGGCAAGTACTTTTAAATAGGATGATTTGGGTTTAGAGCTAGAAGATGGAGTCGATTCTCTTCTGGGTTGTTGGCGTCTTTGTCGGCGGTTGCGTCTTCTTTGCCGTATCCAGTAGTTGGCGATTTCGAGAGTGTCTTGGTACTCTTCTCCCAATTCTGCAAAAGCAATGGTTGGAAGTTCAACTGGTTTTAGGTCAAGGTTAAGTGATGCCCGCTGTGTCAAATCCAGGCTTAAGAGTTGTTCCTGTGTTAGGTCAAAGCTTGCTAGTTGCTCCTGTCTTAGGTTAAAGCTGATTAGTTGCTCTTGACTCGGTTCAATTACTTCTGGTGATGCTTCTATCTGCTGGATTGGTTCAGGATTAACAGTAGGATTGAAACTAACGGTTTGTTGCGATTGACCGTAGGTCACGCTACGCGAACGCACCTCCAGCTTGTCTAATTGAGCTTGATTTAAATCTAGGTTAGGTAATTCACCATTAACAGCAAACTCAGGTAAGTCTCCAACTTGGATATCAATATCAGGTGCGTAAGCAATCTCTTGATTTGACTGAGTTTCTGGAATCGGTATAGTTTGTCTACCTTCAGGATTAACACGATTGAGACTAATGCTTTGCTGGGATGGCAACTCCAGATTGTCTAATTTATCGTTAGTTAAATCTAGGTTAGGGAATTGCTCACCATTAACAGTAAACTCAGGTAAGTCTCCAACTTGGATATCAATATCAGGTGCGTAAGCAATCTCTTGATTTGACTGAGTTTCTGGGTACGGTATAGTTTGTCTAGCTTCAGTATTAACACGATTGAGACTAACGGTTTGCTGCGTACGCAGTTGAAGGTTGTCTAATTTATCGTTAGTTAAATCTAGGTTAGGGAATTGCTCACCATTAACAGCAAACTCAGGTAAGTCTCCAACTTGGATATCAATATCAGGTGCGTAAGCAATCTCTTGATTTGACTGAGTTTCTGGGTACGGTATAGTTTGTCTAGCTTCAGTATTAACACGATTGAGACTAACGGTTTGCTGCGTACGCAGTTGAAGGTTGTCTAATTTATCGTTAGTTAAATCTAAGTTAGGGAATTGCTCACCATTAACAGCAAACTCAGGTAAGTCTCCGACTTGGATATCGATATCAGGTGCGTAAGCAATCTCTTGATTTGACTGAGTTTCTGGGTACGGTATAGTTTGTCTAGCTTCAGTATTAACACGATTGAGACTAACGGTTTGCTGCGTACGCAGTTGAAGGTTGTCTAATTTATCGTTAGTTAAATCTAGGTTAGGGAATTGCTCACCATTAACAGTAAACTCAGGTAAGTCTCCAACTTGGATATCAATATCAGGTGCATAAGCAATGTCTTGGTCTAACTGAGTTTCTGGGTACGGTATAGTTTGTCTAGCTAATGGATTAACCGTAGGATTGAGACTAACCCTTTGCTGCGATTGACCGTAGGTCACGCTACGCGAACGCAGTTGAAGGTTGTCCAATTGAGCGTTAGTTAAATCTAAGTTAGGGAATTGCTCACCATTGAGCTCAAAGTTAGGTAATTCTCCGACTTGGATATCGATACCAGGTGCATAAGCAATGTCTTGAGGTGACTGACTTTCCGCGTTCGGTATAGTTTCTCCTGCTTGAGGATTAACCGTAGGATTGAGACTAACCCTTTGCTGCGTACGCAGTTGAAGGTTGTCCAATTTATCGTTAGTTAAATCTAAGTTAGGGAATTGCTCACCATTGAGCTCAAAGTTAGGTAATTCTCCGACTTGGATATCGATACCAGGTGCATAAGCAATGTCTTGAGGTGACTGACTTTCCGCGTTCGGTATAGTTTCTCCTGCTTGAGGATTAACCGTAGGATTGAGACTAACCCTTTGCTGCGATTGACCGTAGGTCACGCTACGCGAACGCAGTTGAAGGTTGTCCAATTGAGCGTTACTTAAATCTAAGTTAGGTAATTGCTCACCATTAACCGCAAACTCAGGTAAGTCTCCGACTTGGATATCGATACCAGGTGCATAAGCAATCTCTTGGTCTAACTGAGTTTCTGGAATCGGTATAGTTTGTCTAGCTTCATTATTAACCGTAGGATTGAGACTAACAGTTTGTTGCGTACGCAGTTGAAGGTTGTCCAATTGAGCGTTACTTAAATCTAAGTTAGGTAATTCACCATTAACCGCAAACTCAGGTAAGTCTCCGACTTGGATATCGATATCAGGTGCATAAGCAATCTCTTGGTCTAACTGAGTTTCTGGAATCGGTATAGTTTGTCTAGCTTCATTATTAACCGTAGGATTGAGACTAACAGTTTGTTGCGTACGCAGTTGAAGGTGGTCTAATTGAGCGTTACTTAAATCTAAGTTAGGTAATTCACCATTAACCGCAAACTCAGGTAAGTCTCCGACTTGGATATCGATATCAGGTGCGATTGTAATTTCAGTATCTGAGCTAGTTGCTGCGATCGGTATAGTTTGTCTAGCTTCAGTATTAACACGATTGAGACTAACCCTTTGCTGTTGTTTCAGGTCTAGATTAGCAAGTAGAGCTTTTGGTGAATTTAGCTGAGGTAGTTGACCAGGCAGTAGGTCAAAACTAGGTAGCCGACTTGTACTCAAGTCCACTACAGGTGCAAGGGCGATGTCTGAGGATGGCTCTGTCTGTTGGATTGGTGAGGGAGTCAGAGTCGAGTTGAAACTAACGATAGGTTCTCGTTTCAAGTTCAGTCTAGGGACTTGATCTGACCTCACATCAAACCTAGGAAATTGTCCATCGTTGATGTTAAAACTGGAAGACTGTCTCAGAGCAATTGTTGTTGATTGCTCATTTTGGTTTAGGGAGGGAACCAGACCGGGATTGAAGCTGAGGATCGGTTCTTGTTTGAGATCAAGGCTAGGTAGTTGACTTGGCTTCAGGTCAATGACTGGTAATTTATCCTCTGCTGCTTGGGTTGATTCAGCTTCAGCGATCGCAGGATACAGCACCATGGTGACGCTACCAGCGATCGCTCCCATTAGCTGTAGTTTACAAGATGTGTTATAATTGTTAGTTAATTTCATTGCTGATCCTCTTCGTTGAAGGTCGGAGTGACTGCAAAGTTCATGCGTGCCATACCACCAGGTTCTAAACGCACGAGTCGGGATTGGCTGTTGCCCTCATTGAAATGGGTATTGGGAGCTAGGGTGTAACCTGGAAGGCTAGTCAGGTCTAAAGCTCCAGTGTGGTATCCCGGTAGAACGTTCTTAACCGAGAACAGACCATTGGCATCAGTGGTAATTCGGTTACCGTTTTCCATAAAGATCACCGCATTAGGAACGCCCGGTTCTCCTGGTTGCTGATGACCATCAAAGTTTTTGTCTACAAATACTCGACCTAGTAAAGTGCCGCAATCGGAAATAATGCCGGGATCAATTCGTACTCGATGAACCACTGGACCATCTTTGATATCCCAGCCGTTGTCATCCCGTTCCGCAGCAACAATTGCTGAGTTCTCCCCGTCACCCCGGATGCCATCTGGGGTGACTTGCACCCCATAAGCAATGTTCAATACTCCACCTTCTGGAATTGGCTCTGCTACCCTGAAAGTAATTCTTGCCCCATCTCGTGTGGTTTCAATCTCCATTGATTCTTGCTGTAACTCGCCCCGGACAGAATCTTCAACCAATGTGAATCCTAGGGGTAAGTCGTCAGTCACTACAATGTCAACCACAGCACTACGGGCTAGATTGCGCAAAGAGAGGCGGTAGATGATAGTATCTCCTGGTTCAGCGGTAGCTCGGTCTGCGCTCTTGGTAATCCGAATCGATTCAAGGTCACAAATACCCGTATCTACATTCAACAATCCCAAAACCAGACCTTCCCGTTTGGCATTCCGAATCAGGAATT
This sequence comes from Moorena producens 3L, assembly GCF_000211815.1. Classification (GTDB taxonomy): domain Bacteria; phylum Cyanobacteriota; class Cyanobacteriia; order Cyanobacteriales; family Coleofasciculaceae; genus Moorena; species Moorena producens. Next base: position 23,524 of record NZ_GL890852.1, on the reverse strand, counting down.
CACCCTGTACCTCTGTGGGATTGGCATCCGTAGTAATCGGTAGACCATCTAAAGACGTAGCAGTATAGGAAACTATACCTTGGGCTTCATCAACATTATTGATGGTCAAGCGAATGCGCCGTTGTAGGAAGTTGCTATTATCGGGTGGATTAACCACCAAAATGTAGCTTCGACCTTGCTCTAACTGACCTCGGTCTCGATCAAACAGAAAGCTGTATCTACCTCGGTTTTCATTGTCGTCATTGTTAAGGAAAAAGGGATTGGCATTGGTAGTATTAGGTTCAATCCCTTCCGGAATGGTGTTATTGGGGTCATCGGGAACTTCAGTGGTGGTCAGTTCTACAGCACTCAAGAATCCTGTGGGGTCATTGGGGTCTGGTTCAAATAAGCCAACGCTAAATCCGGTATAGTCATCCAACAGTTCATTGTTACAACCCCGGATTTCTCCAAACGGGTCAATCAGTTCCAACCTGGGGTCAGGTGTAGGAGCTATAGTAGCTATGGTCTGTTGTGCTGTTTCTTGGGAGGTATTGTCTTGACCACAATTACTGCTAAACCCTAAGGCTATAGTTTGCTGATCATTGTCTTCAGCAGCAGCGTTAAGTGCCACTTGCACATTCAGCACCACCTCCTGCCCAGGCTCGATTTTCAGTGTTTCCGGGGTTTCCTCCAAACCCTCAACAGTAACATTGCCAATCGAAGCTGAACCGACTAAGCCACTTTGAGCAATAACGCTGGCTTGGGGAGTTTGTATCTCAATCGCTGCATCTCCGGTGTTAAGCAAGGCATAACGGAAACTCACAATATCTCCCGATTGCACCCGCGACCCTTGACCAGACTGAATGTTTACTAGGTCTTGCTCAAGAGAGTCTTTAGCTTGGATCAGGAGTTGTTGTTGTTCAGGGATAGCATTGAGCGCTTCATCAAATGCTTGCTGGCGAATATCGGTAAAAGTAGTACTACTCAAGTCAGTTGGGATTAAACCAGCTGCGGTATTTTGGGCAGTTGTGGCATCGGCTTCAGCAATACCAATGGATTCTAAGCCCTGTTGAGCTAGTCCAGTAAAGACTAGAGCCATGACTTGATCGGCCTGACTATTCTCCCCATTTAAGACGGCAGCTTTATTCGGTATTGCTTCCTCAATAGCGGTTTTGGCAGCAGTGATGACTTGATCAGCGGTAGTGTCAGTGGATGAATTAGCAAAACTCATTACTGCTTTGATACTGGCATTGCTAGCTTCCTCTGAAGTAAAGCCCAAGGTTACTAGTTCATCCTCCAGGGCATCAGTCATAGCACCTAAGCCAAACACCAACTGGCCTTCCCCATCTTTAATCCCCTGAGATACCAGATTGAGAGTTCCTTGTTTAGAGGTTTCACTCTTAACTTTGCTAGAAGTACCAGTAATGAATAACTCACTAGGTCGAGAGAATCTTCCCCTTGGACCACGAGGCATTTGGTACCGATAAGTGACTTGATTGATCACAGTTGCTCCTACTGTTTCAGGAGCTGTACACTGTAGCGGTGTCTTACCGGTTGTTGCTGAAATTTCTGCTGGCTGAGTTTGCGACAGTACTGGTGGAGATGTTGGTAAGACACCTCCTATCAAAACTGTTGCTAGCAGCTTTGGTAAACGTTTTTTCCAGTCAGGGGTTGATTTGCACATTTTGATAGTAAATCACTGGATATTTTTGTTGATTGAAATTGGGTGTTTTTATAAAAATTAAAATTTAGGTTTTATAAGTTTTATAAAAATTAAGCAAAATTATAAAAATCAGGCAAAAATAATCAAAAAATAGCGCGGGTTGCGCTGATTTTTTTAGGCAGTACTTATGCTGGCTTTTTTTTAAAAAAATAGAATTATTCTGCTCTAGGCTTTAGGTTTTAGGCTGTAGTCTTCTGATTATGAAGCGAACCGGCTACAGCAACGAGGCTGTAAACTGCTTTAATTTTACATAATACTTAACGCCTAATACCCAACGCCTAATACTTATAATTAAATTATTTATGGTTATGAATTTATTACTACGGAGTTTTATTTAGCCAGATAAAAACTGTTACAACTGAATGAGTAATAGTGACTACTAAATAAATTATTTAATTACCTGTAATTATGTTCTAAAAATAACAAAATTATAAGCTTAAGTGATTAGTCATTAGTTAGGATTTTTAGTAAGCTATCAGCGATCAGCTTTGGGCCTGTGGCCAACAGCTGACGGCACCTCAAGTAGCGTGAGCTTTTAGCTCACGGCTGACCACCGACCGCTGACCGCTGACCGAACCTCAAGTAGCACCATCTGTAGCGCATATGCTGACGATTTATGAGTCCTGATTTATAAGTTATTTGTAATTAACAAGATTTTATTGGTATTTACAAATGACTTCTAAGTACTAACTAGCAACTAATCACTAATCACTAATCACTAATCACTAATCACTAATCACTAATCACTAATTACTAGCGAACATTCACATCATAAGATGCTTCTAAAACTGCTTTGGGATCGAGAGCTTCTGGAAACTCAAAGCGAACGTGAGTGTAAGCTGAAGCAGGGGCAGGTCTAGTTTCTACCGTGCCATCTTCAAGGGTGACTTCAATAGTAGGTTGTTCTATAAAAGTCTCTCCATTATCAATGCTGTAAGTTATCGTTGCTCCATTGCTGTTGCTAGCAGAATCAAGAATATACATGGTAGCGCGAGGAATAGGTTGGGTAACCATCAGATTGTCAGCTTCCACTTCCCCAGCATTTTCACCTTTGACAGTGTAACGAAGGGTATCTCCTGGTTTGACAACGGCTTTGTTCTCTAGGGCTTGCCAAGTAATATTTTCTTTACCTTCACTATCAACTTCTACTATCTTCTTCTGAGCCACTAATTTCAACTGCACTTTCGGGCGCATGATGTTTTGGACAATCACTTCCCCAGCTTCCTGTAAACCAGCTAATACAGGAGTCTTACCTACAAAAGGGACAGCAACCATGAATGCGATCGCACCCAGACCTAGAATTGATGAACGTTTCATTTGCAATAAACCTCTTGAGAATTACAACAATTTTATAGAACGCTGAAGCTTGAAGACTGAAGTATGGGGGCTGAAGTATGAAGGCTGAAGTATGGAGGCTGAAGTATGAAGGCTGAAGTATGAAGGCTGTTGGCCGGATAGCGTTCCGGTAGGGTAGCCTGAAATGACTTGATTAGTGGCTCACTAAAGATTGACTCAAAACGTGGTCAACAACCAGGAGTTACACGTATCATGTCATAATTCCTACTTCATATAGCAGAAGTCATTTGTCAGAAGTCATTTGTCAGAAGTCAAACTCTTGCGCTTCTTGATGCAATAGCGAGTGGGGGAAACCCCCAAGACCGCTTAGGTGCGCTTTCCGTTGGCGAATTAAATTCGCCACGGGTCGCACCTCTGCATCGCTTACAAAGGGTGTGAGACTTTTGTCATGTCCTAACTGCCCTGGCGACTGCTATACTTCATACTTCCTACTTCATAATTCCTACTTCGGCGTTGCTGATTCTGGGTATGATTTTGCCCCCCTAGCCCCCCAAGCGAGGGATTGCTCGCTTGGGGGGAACAAAACTCTCTTGCGTCCCCCGAGCGAGGGATTGCTCGCTCGGGGAACCCACAGGGGCTTGGCGAAAACTAAACAATCGCGCATTCATACTTCAATTCAGCAGCGCCCCTACTTCATATAGCACTAAGCATTCAGGTGTTTGACATTGATCAAAGCTGAAAAAGGTGCGACCCGTGGCGAATTAATTCTTAATGGTAAGAGCGCACCTGCGCTTTTGTAGTCAACTTTTGCCTCTTGCCTGCCCCCCTTCTTAAGGCTCACAGGGGTAGGTTTTTTACATTAGGGTCAAACATGGGGCGACCCAGAGGGAGAGGAAAAGGAAAACAACGAAGAAATGATGATTTTGAACGACAAACCCCACACCCCACACCCGGTCAACCCACACCCCACCCCACACCCCACACCCCACACCCCACACCCCACACCCCACAGCTCACGTCTTTGTTAAAAACCTACCCTTATGAGTTAGGGGGGATTCCTCTTGCCTTGCGCGTAGCGCTATACTTCCTACTTCAGAGCATCAAGGATTAGTCAACCTTACGACGGAAGACAAAGGAACCATTGTCCCCAGGAGCAACAGTACCAACCTCATTGACGTACTTAGTTACCTCTTCACCGCTAGCTGGGTCACTATTTCCAAAGGATAAGGTTTTATTAAAGTACTCCACAGTACCCTGAGATGGCTCAGTTCCCTGCTCGTGAGTGGTGACAGTAACCCAGTTGTTAGGAGCTTGTTCGCCATCCTCAGTAATGGTGAAGTTGTTAGCATCCAAAATTACGTTACCAGCACCCACTAGTGGTTCAGAGATATTGGTGTAGGTGATTCGGTACTCGATAAACTGACCAGGCTTAGCTCGTTCAGTGAGGCCACCCTCCTCAGGATCACCTGTGGGAGTTCCGGTGGTGAATTCCTCAATCACTGTTACACCATCAGTATCGAGAATTCGAGCTTCTTTCACCATCTGCATGTAGCCAGTGTAGACCCGGTCAACAGTGATGTTGAAGACGGTTTCCTGAGTGACATCAAAGTCTCCGTTCGGGTTGTTGTCCACGAAGGAAACAATCGGAATCCCGTAACCTTGAACTTGAGGCGTATTAGCAGGTAAGTCAACAATTACCTCGTAATCCAATTGCTGACCTGGTGTGAGAGTACCAACATTAACCGCTGGATCAGTAGTGGTAAAACCACCATCTTCAGTGTAGGTGTAGGTCGCCTCAAGAGGCGTACCTGTATCTGGGGTGTACCTGATCCTGACCGTAGTACCATCAGGAATCTGGTTATTTGGTCCAAACTCTACTGGAGTGGTGAATTGAGGATTAACTTGAGGGTCATTAGTCGCCGCAGTACCCAGTGAAGGGGCAATTGGCAACAAGGTTACGTTATCCAAATTAGTAGTATTGGGGTTCTCAACAGTATTGTTGAAGATGACCTCACCTGGATCTGGAATGGGCTGACCCTGAGCTAATCCAGCTGGAATAGTTGTGGACTGGTTAGTGAAGTCATCATTGTCATTGGTTGGACCAATGGCGTTGGGTCGATCCTCCGGACCATTGAGGATTTGACTCTTAGTCTCAATCTCTGCAGTAATGGTAACTACAGTGTCTTCACCCTTAGGTCCTTCACCTGTATTGTTATTGTCTTCATCAACACCATCAGCACTGGGATTGGCAATACCAAGGTCTGTAGCTGGGTTGAAGTCGGTACCTGTCTCATCGGGTGGTGTACCATCATCATTGTAGTTGTTGGGATTTTGGTCACCGGATTCATCGTAGACCACTTCATCCGTTGGGTCACCGACAGTTTCACCAAATGCCTGAGCAATGTTAGCGACTTCACCACCAGCAGTGGGTAAGCCACTGGTAATCACACCAAAAGTGAAGCCATTGCCATCACCTTCAGTGGAGGTTCCTGCATCAATATGACCGTCAAAAATGAAACCAATGCGCTTAACCTCACTAGCAGCTGGCGGGGTAATAGACCAGTCTACGCTCAGGGCGTCACGACCAGTCACCGCTGGGTCATCATCAGAGTAGACCACTGTCCAGCCTGCTGGTGGATTAGCCGTTGCGTCAGGGTCAAATACTGTACCTTCGGGAATGACATCAGAGACCAAGACACGCTGGACTGGCGCACCATCAAGGGTAATGCTAGTTCCTTCGAGATCTGCAGCTTGGAAATTAATCGCTGGGTTAGAGGACTCAACCCGGAAGTCTAAGCGATAGGTAATTTTGTCATCGCTAGCATCTTCAGGGTTATCACCCTTATCAACTAGCTCAATATTATTTGGACCTATGATTCGCTTGAGAACAGTGATGGTTGCTAGTTCCTTAATCTCCGTAGAGAGTAAGACCTCTTGGAACGCAGAACCCTCACGCTCACCATTGACCGGAGCTTCGGTAGGATCAGCATCTTGGGTACGAACCTCGTTAGGATTGGAACCATCATCAGCATCCGGCTGGTTATCAGTAGCAGGACTGTTGTCGTTAGGTTCGGTATCACCTAACTGGACATTAATCGGAGCTCCTGCTTCATCTACAATCACCGTACCTTCAACCCGTACCTTAATGCTCTGATCAGCAGGAATGGGATCGGGTGTAGTCAAACCAGTTCCTGGAATAGTTGTCTCGAAAGTGCCATCCCCATCCAAGTCAGCTGTCACTGTAATAGGAGTAGGAGCAGCAGGATCGGGATCTAAACCAGTGATGGCGATGTTATCAAGACCAGGGATAACAATATTGGTTTCTTCGTTACCAATGTTGGTAATCACGAAGTCAAATTGCAGGATATCACCAGTAGCAATACTACCTAGGTTGACGTCATTAACACCATCAGGTTGAACCAGCAAACCAGCAACTTCAGCCACCTTAACGATCACAGTGTTTGAGGTCGCGTTGATTTCAACCTCTGGATTGTTGGGGTCTTCATAGGTAGCTTCCGACTGGTTAATAATCTGTACACCAGCAGTAGTTCCATCCGCAAATACAGGTACTGCCAGCTGAAACAAACTACCGAGAATGAGGGAAGCACTGACTAATGGTCGTAAGTATCTACGACGAAGCTTGATTGACTTTCGTTGAGCCATGGAGGATTTTCCCTAATTGAGAACACAAAGATATATAAATACTCCCGGGGTCTAGGATGATACTGACCCTGGTTGTTAACTAGTAGCTTGTTATCAAGCTAGGCTAGCCTTCCATATCTAGGAAAACTCACCTAAGGTGCTTTAGGCATTGGAGATTTAACGGATTTTCTATAGTAGTCACTTTGAAGTCCATATGTAAAAATACGTAATAGGTCGTAAACTATCAGCCATAAGTACTAAATATTTCCTTTAGTTGCTTTTTTTTTCTAGTAGCAGGTTATAGTACTGGAGTCATTGCTATAACTAGCTAGGCAAAGGGGGTTACAGCAGCAGATAGGTATGACTTATAGGTATGACTTCAGGGTCAATGTCGGTGATGTTAGCTAGATCGAAGGGCATAAGTAAAATAACTATAACCTATCTAAGCTAAATTAAGTGATTATGCTCATACTTATTTAGTCATACGGTTGATGCGCTAATCCCCCGCTTCGGGGACAATAGATTAATTAATAACTGATCTAGTGTTTTAGATGTGAGGAAAATTATAATGATTAACTCTATGAGTTATTGGGATAAAAATTACTTAAAATTAAATAATTATATAGCAATAATAAATAGGTGGTGAACGAGCAGGCGGACAAGAGACCGGCAATACAATAACTTTTGGGCTTCTGGGTGTTTACAACTCGTTTATAAACCCGCTTGTAAGCTTAGTAAGTTGTTAACCATCTAATTAATTGGCACAGGAAAAGTTACAGGGTGATGTTGAGGGTTGACTGAGGGTTAACGGTTGACCGCGTCCCGAACTTGGGTGCGGGGCAATCATGATGGATCTCTGCTCAGTGTTAAAGCTTATTAATCAACCTTTACATCAAAAAGTATCAATTTAAATGTGCCATTTGAATGACTATTATCTTATTTATATACCCAATTCAGCAAAATTACGCTAAATTACAGTCCAATTATTACAAAAATAGGTTTTGATAAAAAAAACCGGATGGATAGCTCATAAATTTTGACGGCTGATTAATAATAATCGAATTTTATTAAACTAATTACAAGTGCTTTAACAAATTGTATAGAGATGTTTATTGACATAAGGTACTGAGAATATTTACTTTTTAAAAAGGGTGGAATAAATGCCATGGTAACGATAATTATTACGATTAAATTAGGGTCAAATAATTTAATCGTAATAATGTGAAGGTTTGGTGACTAATATTAAACGTGTAATCTCTTATACAAATGTGGAATTATATAGCAGAAGTCAGAAGTCAGAAGTCAGAAGTCAGAAGTCAGAAGCCAGAAGTCAAACTATTGCGCTTACTTAGGTTTGAGACTTTTGTCATGTTATAACTGCCCTGGCGACTGCTATATTTACCCTAATTAATCAAAATCAAGCATGGTTTTTTTTTGATTTTAAGAAATAAAATTTCACAGGGAATTAAGAGACCAAGATACTCAGTTAATATTTGAAAGCAACTACCAACAGAAAACAATGATGAAGTATCTGCTGACCTCAGCATAGCGCTTTTTATCCTCATGAGGTACACATATTTTTTTCCCTCTTCCCTCTTCCCCTCCTGGGAGGGGTTAGGGGTGGGTTCCTCTTCCCTCTTCCCCTCCTGGGAGGGGTTAGGGGTGGGTTCCTCTTCCCTCTTCCCTCTTCCCTCTTGGGTGCATCTCAGTTTTGCAATTAGGCAAAAATTCGGGAGAAAATTCCCACACTCCCCGCGCCCCCGCCCCGCGCCCGGGCCCCACACTTGAGATCTTTTTTACAAATATGAGATGCACCCTCCCTCTTCCGAAGTCCCTGCTCCCTAAAACCCAAAAACTTGTACCTTACTAGATTAAAAACCGCTATACTGATACCAAGTCTAGGTCACATACCTCCCAATACTACTGAGTTAGTAGCCGACACCCGTACCGAAATTCAGCTACACCAAGGAAATCGGGTTTCGCTACTGTGATCCGACTGTGGGGGATCCCTTGCAGTATTGAAATCCCTGGTTAGATCTTTACCCTGTTCCTTCGCAAAACCTTGTTCAAGATCACCTTCTATGTCCACTACACTTGATTTAAGTCCAAAGAACTATGAATAAGATTCTAGTAATTGAAGACGAGCCAATAATTCGGAAGAAGCTACTCACGCTGCTCAGAGCAGAAGGGTTCGAGACGATTAGTAGTGACAACGGTAACAGTGGGGTCAAGCTTGCTCAAAACCAGCAGCCAGATTTAATTATTTGTGATATAATCATACCTCAGCTAGATGGTTATGGTGTTTTAAAGACTCTACAGGAAGATCCCGTCACTGCTGCGATTCCCTTTATTTTCCTCAGCTCCAAAGCTGACTGGTCAGATTGGCGTATGGTGATGAGGTTAGGGGCTGATGATTATCTGATCAAGCCTGTTAAGCGCGAAGAATTGCTAGATGCGATCGCTACTCGACTACAAAAACGACTTTATCAAACCAAGCGCCATCATCTTGAACTGAAAAAAGTCCAAGCTCAACTGAACTACCTACTCCGTTATGACCAGGTTACTAACTTGCCGAACCGACTCTTGCTAGAAGAGCGATTTAATCAACTACTGCTCCAACGACAGGGACGTTATCGTCGTCTGCCAGTGCTGTCTTTAAGCTTTGACCAACTCAACCAGATCAACAATACCCTAGGCCCTGTTAGTGGTGATTTGTTACTTCAGGCCGTGGCCAAACGACTTCTTGGTAGGGTTGGACCTTTGGATACAGTGGCTCAGTTAGGGATAGATCAATTTGTGATCTTGCTAGCTACTACAATTAACCAGACAGAGATAGGGCAAATGGCGGAAACACTGATCGATGCTTTATCCTTACCCTTTACTATAGGAGAATATGAGATTGTCCTGACCCCTAGAATCGGCATCGCCTGCTTTGGTAGGGATGCTCTTGATCTAAATACCCTGATCACCCATGCCAACGGAGCCAGAGAAAATGCTGGACAAAAAGGACAGAAGGCTTACGAATTTTATATTGCTTCGATTGGTGACAAATCCCAACAAGCCCTATGGCTAGAATTACAATTGCGCCAAGCATTGCCAAAGGATGAACTTCAAGTTTACTATCAGCCCAAAGTAAATCTGAGAACTGGAGAAATCGAGGGAGCAGAAGCCTTAATCCGTTGGCATCATCGAGCATTGGGAGCAATCTCTCCAGCTAAATTCATTCCCCTAGCTGAGAAAACTGGTTTGATTGTGCCTCTAGGAGAGTGGGTACTGCGAAAAGCCTGTACCCAAGCCAAACTCTGGCAAACTCAAGGGTTGTCCCCAGTACAAATCGCTGTAAATTTATCGGGACATCAGTTTAATCAACCCAATCTCAGTAACTCAATCCTAGCAATTCTTGAAGAAACCGAACTTGACCCGAGATATTTGCAATTGGAATTAACCGAAAGTACCCTCATGGACAATCCCAACCATGCGATCGCTACCTTAAAAGAGTTAAAGTCCTTTGGTATTCAGATCTCGATTGATGATTTTGGAACCGGTTACTGTTCTCTGAGCTATCTGAGACTATTTCCCTTTGATGTGTTAAAAATTGACCGTTCTTTCGTTTGCCAACTTACAGAGGATGTAAAAAACGAAGCCATTACGACTGCGATTTTGCAAATGGCTCACAGTCTCAACTTGAAGGTGGTAGCGGAAGGGGTGGAGACAGCTAGCCAACTGGCGTTCCTGTGTGGTCATAAGTGTGATGAAATTCAGGGTTATTGCTTCAGTCCTCCATTATCGGCTCCAACCTTCACAGAATGGCTTAGTACTGGTAAAAGGCTTTCACTCTCTTCTCTGGGATAATTTATTGGTTTATTAATTTAATTATTTAATTATTTTATTAGTTAGTCATTATTAAGACATCTGATCAGATTTGACAATTCATTGTAAAAAATAGTTACAGTTTTTTGAAATTACCCAAAATCCCTATATACTTTATTATATTTATTTGGCCTCTTGCCTTTTGCCTGGAAGCTTTTCCCTCAGGGATTATGTTAACAACTAAAATGTAAGTGCTATAGCCATTAGCAATGGTTTAGAAGACAGTTGTTTTGTAGGAACACGATCTGATCGTGCCCCTACTTTCTCCGATCCAAGATGAGAACAGCTATAATCGGCTGAACACTCAGCACTCCCCACTCATTAACTGAGTATTCAGCTTAGATTACTTGCTCCACTTCAAGGATTTCAGGGATAAATTCCTTTAAGCGGCGCTCAATCCCCATTCTCAGGGTCATGGTAGAGCTAGGGCAAGACCCGCAGGCTCCCTGAAGTCTTAATTTAACAGTCGGACCATCTAACTCAACTAGCTCCACATTCCCACCGTCAGCCATCAGGTAAGGACGCATCTCATCCAGGACTGTTTCAACATTTTCTGGAGTGAGTGCCATTGTTTCTGACATAATAAACCTCAGCTACATTGTAATTTCATGATAACTATGTTAATGGTAGCTTTCTGTGAGAAATGACTGATGAGTAAGGACTGATGACTGATGACCGATATCATGGTTAAGGTTTAGGATAGCGATCGCACCATGTCTGATCCTCTATAGCCAACCTTCCCGTAGGGTGACCAAAGGTCAATCGCTCTTTTCTACCAGTTGTCTCGGACCGTCCGCTCAAAACCTGCATCCCATCACCTAGGCATAATCAGGCTTTGAGGCACTTGTGTCCGGCAGTCAGCCTGTTCCCTATTCCCTATTCCCTATTCCCTAGGATTTATCGGATTATTCCCGACATCAAAAATAATTATAAATTCCGCATCAGGCATTAATCGTTTCAGGGCCCACAAATGTCCCTCGGCATCCGACCGATTGCGAAAGCGAGCAACAACAACTCGCTGCATTTGTGGTAGCAGCCTAATTACCACCCACGGGTGAAGCCGTTCAGAATAACTCATAATTAAACTATCTCCTTTGATAGGGGAGCCAGAGCTAGCCCGTTGATGTTCCAGTGTCCCCGGGCTAGCTCTTGACTCTGGGCGTCTCAGCGCCCACTCTTCTACTATAACACAAAAATATTTTATTATAACATATTTTGAAAAATTTTGTAACAAAGTCTTGAGGGAATCGGGAATCGGGAGTCGGGAATCGGGAATCAGGAGTCGGGAGTCGGGAGCAGATAAAAGAAATATGTCCTAAGCAATTTGAGAATTATAAAGTAGATTTATTGTTTATTATTTAAAATATAAAAACATCTCCCTTTATGGTTAAATCATTTCGCTCATTTCGCTGCTCAGGAACGCCGATAGAGCCGCGAAAATTTATGCTCGAGCGTCTTATAAATGTTTGAGCTCTAGTATCAAAAGTCCCGAAGACCCGTAAACTCTTCAACACCTCTTCCGTAAAAGGATTCTTCCCAGCGCGGAGTTCATCTATCCATTGTTGCTGTTGTTTTTTGTAACTTTGTAATCCTGGTATACGTCCATGATTGCCCATCGATGAATACCTCTGGTCAATCCACTCTAAAAATGCCTGAAAGTCTGATATCGCTCCTGCTGTATCTCCAGTCAGAGCCCTAGCCAATCCACGACCCTCCTTCAATAGTCCATTTTCAGGCTCTTTAGCTACTGCTTTTTCACAGATATCCATCACATTAGTAGCATATCCATGGAGACTACCAAAGTAACAGATATAATTCCAAGATTGAGAAGAAATTTCTAAGTTTGGGTCTAGTTGTTGTGCTTCTTTATAAGTAGATATTGCTTGGGCTATTTTTCCTTGTTTGGCTAAATTATCACCTTGTTTAACTTTACCGGGTGCTGCTAGCTGTTTAGCTTTTATCTCTGGGTTTAATTCTAGCTCCGGATTCCATTCTTTGGCTTTTTGAAACTTAGCAATAGCACCATCGACATCCCCCTCTTTTGCTAACGTCTCACCTTGTTTGACAAGACCGGGAGATACTGCTACTTTGTCAACTAAATCTTGGCATGTGGTTAAAGTTTCTAAAGCTTCAAAATTCTCCACAAAGTAATCTTCAAGCAACTTACAGCCCCGAGCCAGCATCTCACCTAAATCTTCAACTTGCCTGAGTCTGACAGTGCGCCCTGATGTCGTAGCCAGCATCTTACCATCGGGGCTAAAACTTACACTCTTTACCGAGGGTTGATGTCCTCTCAACACAGCTAATGGATTGCCCTGTAAATCCCAGAGTCTGACCGTTTTGTCCTCTGATGCCGTAGCCAGCATCTGACCATCTCGGCTAAACCTTACACTTATTACCGAGTTTTGATGTCCTCTCAACACAGCTAATGGATTGCCCTGTAAATCCCAGAGTCTGACCGTTTTGTCCTCTGATGCCGTAGCCAGAGTTTTACCATCTCGGCTAAAACTTACACTATTTACCGATCCTTCATGTCCTTTCAACAGTGCTAATTGATTTCCTTGTAAATCCCAGAGTCTGACTGTTTTGTCGTATGATGCCGTAGCCAGGGTTTTACCATCTCGGCTAAAGCTTATACTTTTTACCGAGGGTTGATGTCCTCTCAACACAGCTAATGGATTGCCCTGTAAATCCCAGAGTCTGACCGTTTTGTCCTCTGATGCCGTAGCCAGCATCTGACCATCTCGGCTAAACCTTACACTTATTACCGAGTTTTGATGTCCTCTCAACACAGCTAATGGATTGCCCTGTAAATCCCAGAGTCTGACCGTTTTGTCCTCTGATGCCGTAGCCAGAGTTTTACCATCTCGGCTAAAACTTACACTTTCTATCGAGCCTTGATGTCCTTTCAACAGTGCTAATTGCTTTCCTTGTAAATCCCAGAGTCTGACCGTTTTGTCATATGATACCGTAGCGAGGGTTTTACCATCTCGGCTAAAACTTACACTATTTACCGAGCGTCGATATCCTTTCAAAAGAACTAATCGATTGCCCTGTAAATCCCAGAGTCTAACAGTATGGTCATCTGATTCTGTCGCCAGCATTTTAGCATCGGAGCTAAAACTTATACTTATTACCGAGCGTCGATTTACCCGGTCTTGATATCCTTGAGACAGACCTAATCGATTGCCCTGTAAATCCCAGAATCTGACAGTTCCGTCCGATAATGCCATAGCCAGGGCTTTACCATCAGGACTAAAACTTACACTATTTACCGAGCGTCGATATCCTTGAAACAGAGCTAATTGATTGCCCTTTGAATTCCAGAGTCTGACAGTACGGTCAGATGATGCTGTAGCCAGGGTTTTACCATCAGGGCTGAAACTTAAACTATTTACCGAGCCTTGATGTCCTCTCAACACAGCTAGTGGATTGCCCTGTAAATCCCAAAGTCTGATAGTACTGTCAGATGATGCCGTAGCTAGCCTTTTACCATTTCGGTTAAAACTTAAACTATTTACCGAGTCTTGATGTCCTCTCAACATTACTAATGGATTGCCCTGTAAATCCCAGAGTATGATAGTATTGTCGAATGATGCGGTAGCCAGAGTTTTACCATCTCGGCTAAAACTTACACTATTTACCCAGAATCGATGTCCTTTCAACAGTGCTAATTGATTTCCTTCTAAATCCCAAACTCTGACAGTTTTGTCTGATGCGGTAGCCAGAGTTTTACCATCGGGGCTAAAACTTACACTTCTTACCCAGCCTTCATGTCCTCTTAACACAGCTAATGGATTGCCCTGTAAATCCCAGACTCTAACAGTTGTGTCCTCTGTTTTATCCTCAGTCAGCATCGTACTATCTGATGCCGTAGCTAGCATCTTACCATCGGGGCTAAAACTTACACTCCTTACCGAGCCTTGATGTCCTTTCAACAGAGCTAATTGATTGCCCTGTAAATCCCAAACTCTGACCGTATTGTCCGCTGATGCCGTAGCGAGGGTTTTACCATCGGGACTAAAACTTACACTCCTTACCCAGTCTTGATGTCCTCGAAATATTCTCTTTTCTCTGAATTTACTAAGACTCTGCTGTAGAGCATAGATAGGACTGATGGCAGGATAGTTATCCAAAGGGCGACCATCTTTGACGATATTAAAGAGCTGTTGCCCAGTCTCCATGGCTGAGTATAAAAGCTCTCGATTGCCATAGTAACCATTATCCCCTGGTAACCGTCGTAAAATATTAACCCCTTGTTGTTCTAGTCGCGCACCTGTTTTAGCTTCTTGTATTTTTTCAGCAGTTATCATAGCAATAATTATTGCTACCACTGAGAACAAACCTAGACTAATACCCCCTATGAGTATAGTTCTCTTGGCTTTCTGTTGAGCTTCAGTTAAGGTATCATTGGCCTTAGCTAATATTCGACTTTCTTCTGCCAGTACCCTGCGGTCTAATTCCTGACCAGCAGCTAAAAACTGATAATCCAAATCGCTCAAACTTTTACCCCTAGCCCAAGCTTGAGCATTCTCTAACGCCACCCCCCGCAACAAACGAGCTTCATCTTTACACCCAGACTCAACCCAAGCGGTAAAGGCTTCAGAGTATGGACGCAGTCTAGCCAATTCCTGCTTAACCCAATCGCTATCGAAAACACTGCCATAAATCCGGTTGTTAACTTTTAAATACCCATCCCGCTCCACTACCAACCCCGATAGCCTTAATTCCGTCTGTTCTTCACTGCCATCAGCGGCAAGACTACCCTGATCTAATACCTGCTGATACAATCCTAACAGCCTACTGGCCCGTTGCTCATTTCTGAGAATGCGATCGCGTATGGTCTTCAAGTGCTCTGGCTTATCCTGAGATACCCAATTCTCAATAATCTGGGTACGGGCGACCTGTTCAACTTTAGTGCTGCAATGGGATCCCCTCCCGTCCCCTTAATAAGGGGGAAGCTTGAGCATGGTTCGATTCCCCTCCAGAAGTGCTAT
>NZ_GL890852.1:0-7707 GCF_000211815.1 Moorena producens 3L | reverse complement strand
ATCGATCCTCCTCCAAAAGTTCCCCCCTTGTTAAGGGGGGTTAGGGGGGATCCTTCTCCAGAAGTGCTATGGATAGATCCCCCTCCAGAAGTTCCCCCCTTGTTAAGGGGGGTTAGGGGGGATCCATCCACCATTAACTTACACAACTTCTGGGTCAGAAACGGTTGTCCCTCCGTCCAGTTCAATATCTCAGCTAACACCTGTTCAGGATTATCCACTTTCCCTTCCAAACCAGGGATCAGAGGCTCTTTCGCTTCCTCAAAGGTAAAGCCAGTCAGGTCAATATCCCGACCAATATTAAACGGAGTGCGCTGTTTATCCTGAATCAAATCCGCTGGAGTTGCTACTCCCAGCAAGCAAAAATTCAGCCGCTTGTAGGCAGGATTTTCCGCTCGTTTGTTATAACAACTGCGAATAAAGGCAAAGAAATCATCTTTAAACTCTACCTTAATAATACTGTCAATTTCATCCAGAAAGATAACAATATTTTCTGGAATCTCTGACAACAGCACTTCTTCAATAAACTCACCCAACCACATTAATGGCGAGAGTTGCTTACGCTCTCGTAACCAAGGTAAAACCTTGAATTTATCTGAGAGCTTAAAACTATTTACCAGACTCTTTATTAAGCTAGCATACCATTGCTCTGACGTTACGAAATTGCCAATTTGGGTAACATCAACAGAAGCACAAGCTACTCCCGCCTCTATTAGTCTTTGCATGGTTTTTACCCGCAAACTAGACTTACCCATCTGTCGCGAGTTGAGCACATAACAAAATTCCCCAGCCATCAAAGCATCAAAAATTTCTTGATCAGCTTTTCTGACTGCATAAGTAGCAGCATTGTTAGGTAAACTTCCGCCAACTTGATAGATTGTTGGTTGGTTGGTCATGATTGGGAAGGGAGTAGGGAATAAAGAAGCTATCAGCTATTAGCTATCAGCTATCAGCTATCAGTTATCAGCTATTAGCTATCAGTTATCAGCTATTAGCTATCAGTTATCAGCTATCAGTTATCAGCTTAAGCGCTACGCGCACGCTACGCGAACAGCTTAAGCGCTACGCGCACGCTACGCGAACAGTTTTCACTTTTCACTTTTCAACCAACGGCTGACCGCTGACCGCTGACTGCTGACCGCTGACTGCTTACATTCACTATAAAATCCTGTCACTAAAATACTGACGATACAAATTATATCTCGGAATACAATCATTACCGATTGCTCTGACTAATCCCAGACTTTCTAACAGATAGGTTTCTTTATAATCCAGGCGCACTGCTTGAGTAGTTGTCAGTAATTTTTTGAAAGCGTTTAGTAAATCGGGATGGAGCATGAGATTATTTAAAAGTTCTCGCAAATGATGGCGATAAATCCCTGATTCTGTCGGGGCGGTTTCTAACAGATGCTCCATGGTGATGTTGCTATTTTTGCTAAGAGTAGAGAAAGCTAACTGTAATAAATAAGGATGTCCCCCTACCATGCTCATTAATTTGTGTACTGAATTAACGGATAAATTTAAGCCATAAAATTTCGCCAAATCCTGAACCTGATTCAAAGTAAAATCAGTTAAATCTACAGGATATCCTACATTGAAAGGCGACTTATTGATAGCCAATTCAATATAAACTTCCGTAGAATAAACCACTATCAATCGCAGTCTTTTCCAAATATCATAAAATTGGCCATTTTCATGCCAACTACGCAGCAAAGTAAGAAACCCTTCAGCAACTTGTTGATGAGGAAAAACTCGCTCCAGGTTATCGAGACATAAAACTAAAGGACTCTCTGAAGAAACCAACAAATACTCTTCAAAGTAGGTGCTACACTTTACTTCAGTGGTGAACAAACTATCGTCCCAATAATTTGGCAACTCATTGGGCAATTTCAATTTTTGAGCAACCCGCACACAAAAAGACTGGAAAAATATCTCCAAATCATGGCAAGGAAACTCATTCAGATTCAAATAAACCGTGCGATAACCCCTAGATTTAGCATAAGCAAGAATCCGATGACTAAGTAACGTTTTCCCCATCAGCTTCGGTGCTTTAATCCGAATTAGTGCCCCTGGTTGTAAACTCTTTTGATAACACTCAGCATCTTGAGGACGTTCTATATAAAAGTCTCCAACTTGAGCGGTTGTCTGTTGTTGATTATTAGTGCTACTTGTGTTATTATAGTTGCTATTATTATTTGGTAATTCAATACCGAGTAATGTTAAAAATTCTGGTATAGACTGAGGGCGATCGCTAGCCACCAAGTTCATGCCATGGAGAATGGCTCGATTTATGCGATCGCTAATCTGGGGATTAAAATCCTTTGGTGGTGGTAATACAACTCCATCAGCCCGATCCTCAGCGGCTACTGGTTTCTTTCCAGTTAAAAGCACATACAAGGTAGCGGCCAAAGCATAGACATCGGTGTAGGGACCCTGTTGCCCTCGCCACTCATATTGTTCCAGAGGAGCATAGCCAGGAGTCCGCCCACACAGATGAGTTTGGGTAACCCCAGGGACAAACCTAGTAGCAATACCCAAATCAATCAACACGGCACCAGAACCATCGTGACCCACCATGATGTTATGAGGTTTAACATCCCGATGGAGTAATCCTTGCTGATGAATATCCCTGAGGGCGCTACCAATTTGCCCAATGTAGAGCAAGGCTTGCTCTTCCGAAAGCACACCCTGCCGTTTCACCAGATCCGACAAGGTTTCCCCCTCGATGTATTCCATGATCAAGCAGGGCAAATCACCTTCTCGGATGATTTCTTCTGATAAGCCGACTAGATGAGGATTGCCACAGCTACATTGGGCTAACTTTACCGCTTCGTTGGCAAAAATTTTCCAATATTCTAATAAATTATCTTGGCGGAGTACATGATTAACGATAGTTTTAATAACAATGCGATCGCCTGTTTTAGTTCGGGCTAAATACGTAATACCCAGCCCACCTTGTCCTAGTTTTTTTTCGATGGTATACTTCCCGTTCTGTAGCCGATAACCAGGGGGCCAGGTATGATTAGTTACGCCGTAGCTGTGGTTAGGTGGCTGAGTAGTTGAGGGAGGTTTGTAGGGAGCATAAGGCTCTGCCACAGAAACAGCTATTGGTTGTGTGGTGCTGCTATGACCATTTTTAGGGGAATTAAACCAGCGTTTAACCGCATTATTTAACCGCTGCTTGAATTTCCCACACACTGACCGATGGTTATGAGTCTTCATGGGAGATGCCCAACCTATCCAGGATATTAATTTCGGTAGGGTTTATCGTAAGCCTATGGGCTACGCGCACGCTACTTGAGGTGCTATCAGCGTGTCGCGTATCAGCTGAGTGCTTACGGTTTGTTTTTCCACACAAATAATTCTAGCGTTTTTAATAATTATCAAAGCCATTTGATTTACTTCACCTTACTTCATACTCCTACTCCCTAGGTAAGCAATAAGCTATCAGCATATCTAGCCAATGCACACTATGGGCAATTTTTTCTTGCGCTTACCCTAGAATGCGATCGCGTCCATATACCATTTACCGGAAAGTGGAATAGAAACCAAAAACTAAATTTTATGTTATAATGCTTGTATATACAAAAAGTATATACAAATTAATGGAATTTGAATGGGACGAAAACAAAAACCGACAAAATAAGCAAAAACATGGCATCAGCTTTGAAGAAGCACAGGAAATATTCTTTGGAATCGTTTTTACGTCAATTGATGAACGATACGATTATGATGAAATCAGAGAAATTAGCATCGGTTCCATACAAGGCGTTGTCATTGTCACCGTAGCCCACACTGAAAGAAACAGCAAAATTCGCTTAATTTCTGCTCGAAAAGCTACCCCTAAGGAAAAGAGAAAGTATTATGAGTATCTCGCCCAAACGACTTGAAGAAATCAAAACTATTCCTGACTCTGCCATTGATACCTCAGATATACCTGAGTTAGACGATAATTTTTGGGAAAATGCCAAAATAGTTAAACCGATTACTAAAAAAGCGATTTCTATTCGCTTAGATAGTGACATCATAGACTGGTTCAAAAGTCAAGGAAAAGGCTATCAATCATCAATTAATAACGTTCTTCGTACTTATGTTAATCATCAACGACAGAAAAGTAATCATTGATGGTAAAATTATTCCCTTCATGTCAGCTAATTCGTAAGCTATCAGCTATCAGCGTGTCGCGTATCAGCTGACCGCTTACGCTAATTTTAGCCGACATATCCCCTATGGGTTATACCAGTCATAAACTACAATTGAACCAATATACCACTACGCATTAAGATGTTTAACATTGTCTTGATGCAGTCGCTCCTAAACTCCGAAACGTAAGTAATCGCTGACTTCTGACTTCTGACTTCTGACTTGCGCGTAGCGCTATACCTAATGCGATCGCACTGATCTAAATCCGCACTTCTCGCTAACGTTGTTAATTACCAACAGAGGTTAGGATTTGGATAATAAAAATTTAAGGAGTAAACGGTGTTCAGGAGTAGTGATAGTTCCAATTGGCAGTGGTATTTGTCCAAGCAGCTAACCCCCTTGATCGGAGATTTAACCAGAGTCAAATCTAATCCTATCGATCTCAAGACTATTGTAGTTAGTACCTTAATCGGGCTTTTGCTCAATTCTCTACCATGGTTACCAGCTGCTAGTGCTCAAACGGTGCAACTGGGAGTAGTTAAGAGTCGGGATAATCAAGGGCATTGGTCTGGAATTACCGAACGCTTGCATTCAATTGGAGTTAACTACTGTATTGTTGACTTGACTGAAGTTAAGAAAGCCTCTGACTTCCATAACACTAATTTGCTATTTTTGCCTAATGTCGAGTTCCTCCACCCAAAACAATTCCAAGCGTTACAGGAGTGGATTGCACAAGGAGGAAAAGTTATTGTCACCGGTCCGACTGGGTTACTTTCCAAACCTGACATCCGCAAACAATTGCGTGAGCTTTTGGGTGCTTATTGGGGGTTTGCGATGACCCAACCCTCTATCCTCCATCCTTCCCCAGACAGTAACCAAAAATGGGTGCAGGATACTGGAATTACAGGTATCATCCAGGGTGGCACTCTTATTCCTACTGATCTTAATTCCACTACTGCTGCGGTCTGGAGTCAGGTTGACAAGCCCCCTGCTGTAGTAACCTCTAATAATGCTACCTTTTTTGGTTGGCGCTGGGGTATCGATCGCGTAGCTCCGGCAGAAGTCGATAGTGCTTGGTTACGAGCGGCTCTTGGTCGCTATGATGTCCAAGTCACTGATGTCAATGTCACTGATGCCCAACTCACTAGTGATTCATCTACATCATCTCAATCCTCTGATCACTCACCACAACATTGTGGGAATATCGAAACGACTATTGCCCAGAAACAGGTGGAAACAGAAGATGCAGAGTCTGGCAATAACACAGATGCTTCAGCTAAGCCTACCAATTCCCGATTAGCCCCATCACCCAAGCCAGCAAAAGCGCCACCACCAAGATATAGAAGACGAATTCTAACCCTAAAGCAAGCTACTGCGATGGAGCGGGAGTTGGAAAATCTGATTGGTCGGTTTGAAAGTGCTTTGCTAAGAGCCGATGCAGCTAACAGTAATCTGAATTTATCGACAGGCGCTGCTATCGAACAATTTGTCACTGCTGGTGCTAAGCAAGTGTCGGAAACCTCTGAGGAAACAACGGATGAAACTGACTCAGCTACTTACTCAGCTATTGAGGCATTGAATCAGGCCAGAGTGGGTTTGGAAAATTATCGTCGAGCAGTGGCTCGCAGGGAGTATCAAAAGGCTAGTCAGCTGTGGATGACAGCACGAAATACCCTGTGGGAAAACTACCCAATTGATCGTAAACTAGCCCAGTCAGAGATTCGAGCAATTTGGCTAGACCGGGGTACTATTGTTAAGGCGAAGTCTGAAAAAGATTTAGCTAAGATTTTTGACAAATTGGCTACAGCTGGTTTTCACACCATCTTTTTTGAAACGGTTAACGCTAGTTATACGATTTACCCGAGTGCGATCGCACCAGAGCAAAATCCCTTGGTTGAAGGATGGGATCCCCTAGAAGCAGCAGTCAAGTTAGCCCATGAACGAGGGATGGAATTGCACGCTTGGGTTTGGATGTTTGCTGCAGCTAACCAGCGTCACAATGCGGTTTTAGATCAACCAGCAGACTATCTCGGACCAGTGCTATCCAAGAATCCAGACTGGGCAATCTTGGATAACGAAAAACGTGTGTTTCACAAAAGAACTAGAAAGGCATTTCTTGACCCGGCTAATCCGGAAGTGCGGGATTATCTAACTAAGCTATTGGAAGAGATAGCCAGCCGCTATGAAGTGGATGGGATTCAACTCGACTATATTCGCTACCCGTTTCAAGACCCCAAAGCTGGTCATACCTTTGGCTATGGTAAGGCAGCCCGTGAACAGTTTCAGGAATTGACCGGTGTTGACCCCATTGAGATTGACCCAAGGAATCAGAAGTTATGGCGACAGTGGACAGATTTCCGTATAAAGCAAATTGACACTTTAGTCAAGTCAGTGTCACAGATGCTGCGCCAGAAACGTCCCGACTTGATTATATCTGCTGCTGTATTTCCCATGCCTCGGGAAGACCGATTGCAAAAAATCCAACAAAACTGGGAAGATTGGGCATCTCGGGGTGAGATTGACCTGATGGTACCGATGACTTATGCATTGGAAACGGAAGAGTTACAGAAATTAGCCCAGCCATGGCTAAAAAAATCATCCCTCAGCTCAGCGTTAGTTTTGCCAGGGATTCGTCTATTGAATTTACCCGATATTGTAGCTGTTGACCAAATCCAACTGCTGCGAGATTTACCAGCTCCTGGCTATGCCCTATTTGCAGTAGAAAATCTCAATGATAATCTCAGGGGTATCTTGACACGCACTCAAGGAGAACAAGAGGCTACCACTGAAATACAAGTACCTTACCGTCAACCGTTCCTAACTGCAGCAGAACGTTATCAGGCTCTGCAACAGGAATGGAGTTTTATGTTGGCAAATAATCAAATCGTGATTGGAGAACCAGACCTTTCAGACTGGGGACAACAAGCCGATACCCTTTCCCTGTTGCTGAATCGACTAGCGGACAAGCCATCCATGATGAGCTTGCTATCAGCACAATTGTCCATGTCATCCTTCCGTACTCGCTTTCAGACGTGGATGTTTGGACAATCAGTTGAGCAACCGTATCAAGTCCAGGTATGGGACAACCGTCTGGAAACGATCCAACGATTATTGCGCTATGGTGAGCGGACGCTCAAAAATCGACCATTAGCTGGCAGGGAAACGGCCACCAATGAAGTGGACATCACTGAAGGTCTCGATCCATAGACGAGCACCACAAGATAGTGGGTTATCCGGGTTATAGACAATGCGGCACGGGCCAAGGATTTCTACCTGGTTGCCGTATATATTGTTGCCGCTTCGTTTTACCGAAATCACTGGCTTCCGTTCTTCGGGGCTTTTGTGGATATTCGAGCCAATGTTATTGCGGTTGACATTGATCTTAGCTAAAGCCGGAGCACGATTAGTGCGCCATTTCCCTTTGGTCCTCTAGTGCCTTTCGTGATTTGGGGCAGATTGTTGAACAAGGGAATAATCCAGAATTTCCCACTTTTATAAGCACCCCGAACCCGACCCTTCTCTAGAAGTTGGCGCAATCGCCGAGAAGAAATACCTAAGAGAGATGCT
>NZ_GL890851.1:87870-100823 GCF_000211815.1 Moorena producens 3L | reverse complement strand
AGCAAGAGCCAAACTCTATCTATTTATCAGACGGAAATCAACAAGATTACGCAAAGAGAGGATTTTTTTTACAAAAGTTTACATTAGCACCTCAAGTAGCACCATCTGTAGCGCATCAGCACCTCAAGTAGTGTGCCCGTAGCGCATTAGCTGATAGCACCTCAAGTAGCGTGCCCATAGCGCATTAGCTGATAGCACCTCAAGTAGTACCATCTGTAGCGTATTGGCTGATGGCTGATAGCTGATGGCACCTCAAGTAGCGTGCCCATAGCGCATTAGCTGAATGGTTAGCACCGAACTTGTAGAGCTGACCTTACTGAGTAACTCCCACGATGAATTGGCTTTGCTGAACCATCTTCACAGAGGAAGAGGTCGCCATTGGGAGCGACGGTAAAGACACAGTTTTGTCCAACTTTGTATGAGCAGCGCTAAATAGTCTAGGAGTAAATTATGAAAGTAAGTCCAAAAAAAAGTTAATTTTAAGTTAAGAAATAGTTAATAAATTCCTAGGATATCAATTTTTTGTGAAAGTCTACTGTCAGCTCTTAAACTAATCATAAATTTGTGGGAAATTAAACTAATATTAACCTCTTTATTTAAAGATAGACTAATAGAGTTTTAGTAAGCTATCAGCTATCAGCTATCAGCTATCAGCTATCAGCTATCAGCTATCAGCTATCAGCTATCAGCTATCAGCTATCAGCTATCAGCTATCAGCTATCAGCTATCAGCTATCAGCTATCAGCTATCAGCTATCAGCTATCAGCTATCAGCTATCAGCTATCAGCTATCAGCTATCAGCTATCAGCTATCAGCTATCAGCTATCAGCTATCAGCTATCAGCTATCAGCTATCAGCTATCAGCTATCAGCTATCAGCTATCAGCTATCAGCTATCAGCTATCAGCTATCAGCTATCAGCTATCAGCTATCAGCTATCAGCTATCAGCTATCAGCTATCAGCTATCAGCTATCAGCTATCAGCTATCAGCTATCAGCCAAAGGCTTGTGGCCACGCTACTTGAGTTGCTTTTGAATAAAATAAGCACCTCAAGCAGCGTGAGCTTTAGGCTCACGGCTGACCGCTGACGGCTGAATGCTTACGACTTTTAAAAGACTAGCGCTTGATTCAAGACGCTCTACCAGGTTGAAACAAGGAGAATTTTACGATGGCTGATCTCTTCCATAAGTCAGGGATTTTGGCAGCCGCTAGTGTGGCTTTGGGTCTAGCTGTAATGCCAACCCAACCTGTTTCTGCTGCAACTATCAAATATGATTTTACCGTAGATGTAGAGACAGGGAGTTTGGCTGGCAACTCTTATGAGGGGTATTTTACCTATGATGACACCTTCCAATTTGACAGCGGATTCGAAAGATTCAACTCTCGGAGCGATGACCTATCGGTAGTCTTCGACTTTAATGGTGTCACCTACACTGAAGAAGATGATTTCTTGTTTCCTGTAGGTCCCTACGTTGATTTTCAGGATGGGGAGCTTTTGGGATTGAATTTTGCTCCCAATTTCTTCGTTTTCGATTTTCCCTTTGAAATCCGTGACGAAGACAATGACCGCATAGGAGGTGACTTCTTTACCTATGGTGATTTCTTTCTCGGTTCTGGAGAAGGTAGTGTCACTTACGCTAAAGTGGGTAAAGTTCCCGAGCCTGCTACTATTTTAGGGTTAAGTGTGCTTGGTGCTAGCTTGCTGCTGGGAAAAAAGAAGGGATCCTCTCAAAACGCTTAGAAGAGTTTTGGGAGTTGAAAGTTAAAAGTTGAAAGTTGAAAGTTGACGGTTGAGTGTTAAGGGTTGAGTGTTGACCGTTGACCGTTAATACTCAACCCTTAATAGCTAGGATAATGGCAAATTTCTAGTCATCTTAGTCATCAAAATTTTGTCCATCGCCCCAATCATGCGATCGCATCTCATCCTCTAGCGCTATTGTTATGGGTTTGTGCGATCGCATCTCATCCTCTAGCGCTATTGTTATGGGTTTGTGCGATCGCATCTCATCCCCTAGCGCTATCCTTATTTCCCCGTGTCAAATATAGCGCTATTGTAAATAGCAACAATGACTAATGGGTAACCATTGAAGTGAAGAGTTTGGTAAATGCGTTCGCGTAGCGTCGGCTGTGGCCGTAGGCCAAGCTGCGCGAACGCCGAATCGCTTGTTTCAATACTCCCTATCTCCCTATCTCCCCCATCTCCCTATCTCCCTATCTCCCCCAAAACTTCCCCCAATCCCCGTTCCCTAACTTAGTTAAAAATACGGTTTTCCTATAGTATACTCTTAATTAGCTTAGTAACACAAGCAAATAATCCAATAATCATGACCTACCATAACAACAGACGGGATTCACTGATAGATAATCCAGACCTAGTTGGTGATTTACCCCCAGAAATCGCTAGTCATATTGTTGATTTTGCCATTAACATTACCCCTGAACTCACCAAAGGGCAGTTTGCCGAAGATACAATCTGCTGTTTAAAAGAATTGATTAAGCAAACTAGCAAAATGATCAGCAACTTCAATCCGGCAACGGGAGTCGTAACCACAACGGTAAATGGTCACTTACCTCATGTTCAAACCGTCGAAAAAATGCCTTCTTCTGGGATACTGATAACTCACTAACCCCTCGGTTGTATAAGGCATCACTAAACAATTCAACAAAATTAAAAACACCATAATCCGGTCCTCGTGGGTTTTCACCCATAGAGGAATGTTCCTTATAAGTAGGAAGACGCTGATCCCAATTAAACAAACCAATTTGGTCAAAGGTTTCCGTAAATCTAGCATTAGTGCGCAAGACTTGGTTTGTCTGTGGATGGGGATCTAAGAACGGAAAATTAACATTTGCTTCCCCTCTCACCTTAGCATTAAACATCTTGATATGCTTTTCAATCCGGTCACGGTCTGTAGTAGGATTATCAAAATCTAGATTCAGATCCCCTAATAAGATAAAATTGGGATAATAGGCTCTATCCTGTTGGATAAACCGTCCTAATATCCATGCCATCAGTGCATCAAATTCCTGACGGCGATCTGAGATATAGTCACCAAAATACAGATGAGCATTAACCGCCATAAACTCATAGGGGTTAGTACCAGGATGACCAACAATTCTAAAGCTGACACAGAACGGTTGGCGAGCAAACGTTAGAAACACTGGCATCCTAACATTCGGCTTCTTCGGGCGTTTCCCTAACTGATTTAAATTCCACTGATCCAGTTCTTTTAGATATTCCACATAGGGTAAAATAGCCTGATTGACCTGATCATAGTTACGAGCCAAGGTTTCTAACACCTTAGTACGGTCAAAAGAAATATCTGAGACCACTTCACCCCGCTTAACCATCGACAAATTATATATAAATCCCAGTCTTTCCCCTAATCCTGGTTCATTAGGAAACACCCCAGTTCGATCAGACACAATCATACCAAACTCTGACCCCATCCGCCCCTTCAACTCCTGGAAACCACTCAGGTCATCCATGATTTCTTGGACAGCGAGCAAATCAAAGTGCTTACAAACATGAGCCAAAAAATCCCAGGTTTGAGGACTGCGCTTAGTTACCGCCCCCAGTTTTCTGATATTAAATGACCCCAACACCACCGAGCCATATTCCCGTTTAGGCAATCCATACTTAGTAGGATCGTCAGCCAAAGTTTCTCGTATTTCACCCCATTCTTTTGGAGTAAATTCAGACATAATATTATTTTAAATGTAAACATAGGATTGATAAAAAAAGGGAATCGGGAATCGGGAATCGGGAATCGGGAATCGGGAATCGGGAATCGGGAATCGGGAATCGGGAATCGGGAATCGGGAAGAGTTACCCAAAATACCTATATACTTTATTAAATTTTGCCTTTTGCCTCTTGCCTTTTGCCTCTTGCCTTCCCCTCCTGGGAGGGGTTAGGGGTGGGTTCCTCTTGCCTTTTGCCTTTTGCCTATGCCCTCTTGCCTTATTCTCTATTACCTTGTATTTAACGATTCAGAATTGTCAAACCATTATTATCATTGGCATCTTCAAAAATTGCTACCATTTCCTTCAATTCAAGCTTCATTTATTCAGAAAATCCTACATTATTTACCAACCGGGCTTTCTCTAATTTGGCATCACTCAGATTGACCTTACTCAAGTTGATATCCCCCAGGATAGCACATCTGAGGTTAGTACCACTCAAATTGACACGACTGAGGTTAACACTACTCAAATTAGCACCGCTGAGATCAGCACCTGCACAATCGGATGTTGTATTAAGACCAGCAATTCTCCCTATCTCCAAAAAGTCCTTAGTTTTCTCCTCTATAGAGCGATCGATTAACGGTTGCGCTTCTGGCCGAATTTCTTGATTAGACATCGGTTGACTTGACCAAAATTAGTATATAATCCCCAAAATTTTCATCTATACAGCTTTGACGGCAATCAGCTCATCCCTGATACAGTCAGTCGCCCATTGAACCTCCTTTCATTGTCTTGATGCAGTCGCTCAGGATGTTACAATCAAAAAGCTGCTGGGAATAGTAGGTAAAAACAGACATTATTTAAGATGCTTACCCATTGGAAACAATCCCTAGCCAAGAGTGCTGGACTATTGGCTGTTTTGACTCTTGTACAGAGTTTATACTTCACTCAATCAGCTTCTGCGCAATGCGTGCCGAGTAATTTTTCCTCGAACTGGTTACAACGACAGGAGTACCTTGGTGGTCACACTATTGATCGCCATGTTGGTAAAAGTGATCAACAACTAGTAGACCGATTAATTAATGCTCCCAGAATCAGCGCAGCTAGCACCTATAGCGATTTGGGAACTGCTGCCACTAATATTCAAGCTGCTTTGAGAGCCAACCGGAATAGATTAAATAGTTGGGTTCTTGATGCTGCTAGAGGTGAAAAGCGAGCTGTTAACTATAGGGCTAGGGAAGTAGTTGGTCGTGTGGCTAGCCGTCCTGCTTCTATGAGCAATATTTCTAATAGTAGAAAGTTGCGTGCGGTTATGAAAAAAACAGCAAAAGGAGATTGCTTACTTCTTACGTCATATCCCGCTAGATAACTGCTCAGGGGATTGTAGATTTTATAGTGTAGATTTTATAGTTTAGAGTGACCCTTGCTTAAACTATAAGATCTTGTATTTATTTAATCTTCAGTCTCTAATTCTCCAATTTTCAGTCATTACTCAACATTAGCAATTAACTATACACCAAAAATCTACCCATGAGCCAAAAAGCTAACTACGAAAATCTCTACAGTTTTCTTGCTGGGGAGTTTGCTGAAGCTGATTTTGAAGGTAAAAGTGATGAAGAGGTAGTTCTTGGCTGCAACAATCCAGAACTTGCCAAGTGGCATCGTACCATAATTGCCGAAGGACGGGTTGCTTTGGCTTCTCCCTCCTTTCCCTGGAAAGATGTGGGTGACTATGCCAATCGCCATTTTGAAACTGAAGAAAGTGCTAGAAAATGGCTAACACAGATGCTCGACCTGTTGGAAAGTTGCCTTGATAAAGTATCCGGAGGAGAGTAAAGTACGGAAGAGCTATATTTCCCCGATTAAACTATACTCGAAACTTGATAATTTGTCCTTACCCACCTTGTAAGGCAATTTGGTCAATACCTTACGAGGGCATGATTGCGATCGCAACGGTCAGTGCCAGGTTAATTCTGCCGTCTTTTCCCCAGATGGTCAGACAATTCTCACCGCTTCTGAGGATAATACGGCAAAATTATGGGATAAACAGGGACAACTAATTAAGACCTTGAGCGGGCATAAAGATATCGTCGTCTCTGCCATCTTTTCTCCTGATGGTCAGACAATTCTCACCGCTTCACGGGACAAAACTGCGAAATTATGGGATAACGATGGGAATTTGATCACAACTCTAAATCAGGATAGCTGTTGGCATGTACATATAAAGGATTATCATTGCGGTCTTACCTCTGCGGTATTTTCTCCAGACGGAACTAAAATTATTACTACCAGTAAAGATAATACAGCTAAATTGTGGAACCACAATGGCGAGCTGATCAAAATATTGAAGAGACATACCGGTTGGGTTAATTCAGCTTTATTTTCCCAAGACGGTAAAATTATTACCGCTTCTGAAGATAGCACTGCTAAGTTATGGGATAAGGATGGAAAATTAATTAAAACCTTAGCAGGACATTCCGAGCCAGTCAAAAAAGCATTGTTTTCCCCAGAGGGTAATAACATTATTACCGTTAGTGATGATGATACTGCAAAAATTTGGGATTTGGATGGAAACGCGATCGCTAAATTAATCGGTCATCAATTATCGGTTACTACTGCAGCGTTTGCTCCCCATGGAGACAAACTAATCACCGCCTCTGATGACTCGACAGTCAAGTTATGGGATATCATCCAACAACCCGTTAATTCTAGTTTTAGACATTCAGCAGCTGTGAATTCTGCTGTGTTTTCTCCTGACGGCACAAAAATATTGACAGCCACTACGGAGAAAAACGCTTATTTATGGGATATGAGCGGAAAATTGCTCAAGCAACTTCCTCATGGCTGTGATGTCTCAAATCACTGTGCTGTAAAAAAAGCACTTTTCTCCCCTAATGGTAACTATATTATCACGACTTCCGATGATGGCAAAACCCGGTTATGGAATGGAAAAGGCGATCGCCTGATCATGGCTATTAATTTACATAATCACTATAATAACTTAACGATATTTGGTAGCAATGGTGCTAAATTTGCCAGCTTTTCCCAAGATGACCAGCAAATTCTCACTACGTCTTACGATCACACTGCCAAGTTATGGAATTTTAGTGGCAGTGAACTGATAGAAATATCAGAGTACAATGGACACAAGGGGGTAGTTAATTCCGCTGTGCTATCTCCTAACCGCCAGCAAATCCTTACGGCTTCTGACGATAAACTGGCCAAGTTATGGAACGTAAACGGAGAAATAATTACTGATTTTAAAGGACATACCGATGTTGTGAATTCCGCCGTCTTTTCCCCTGATGGTAAAACAATTCTCTCTGCTTCAGCAGATCACACCATAAAGCTGTGGGATTTGAATGGAAACCTGATCCGAACCTTTGCAGGAGGTCGTGAGCAAGGACATATGTTTGATGTTAATTCAGCGGTGTTTTCTCCCGATGGTAAAACAATTCTCTCTGCTTCTTCTGATAAAACTGCCAGGTTGTGGGATTTAAACGGTAGGTTAATCCTGGTGATGAGAGACCATAATGCTGCTGTGAACTCCGCCGTCTTTTCTCCCGATGGCACCAAAATCCTCACTGCTTTCAGCAATGGCACTGCCAGGGTGTGGCTGAAGCCGGAGGCTATATATGAGTGGTTGCAAACAGCTAAAATTTATCAGCTCTCACCAGGAGATCGGAAGGTGTTTGGTTTAGAGCACAGCTATCCTAGATAAAATCCTAATGATGTCAGATACCCTGGTTGACTGACTTTTCTGGCTTCGTAGGTTGGGTTGAAGATAGTGAAACCCAACCCTGGCAAGGATTTTAGGTAAAATCAATGGTTTTAGTTTTTTTTTATTCACTCAGGTGAGGTACCACGCCTTACTTCCTTGAAAGCGTGGCTCCCAGTTTCATTCGCCGTTGCTGTGTTGGGGGCGTTGCTGAATTAAGGAATGAATGTGCGATCATTTGGTTTTATTAAAGCCCCCTAAATCCCCCAATTCTGATACCGTTGGCGAAATTAATATTTGTTTACACAAGGGTAGCAGATGGGTAACTTTAAGTTCATGCTCCCCCAGAATTGGGGGTTGGGGGGCTATAAAGACTGCTGTCTTCAGGCTGATATTTCTAAATGTTAAATTCGCCAGCAGTATCAATTCTGGGGGACTTTGATAGTTTTGTTCCCCCCAGAATTGGGGGGCTAGGGGGGCAAAACCATACGCATAATCAGCAACGCCGTGTTGGGTACCTCAAAGAAGAAGTTGGGCAAGGTTGAGCTACAAGGTTAATACCATAAACATTAAATTGTAACAGATTAGGGTAGTTCTGAGTAATCCTGTAAGATTTTGTAATGAATAAGTAAATTTACTTATCATTCATGCAAACCGTAACCCACTAGGGCGTGTTTTCAAAGTTTTCCGCAAGATATTAGATCCCCCCCAGCCCCCCTTATTAAGGGGGGAGCCATACTCAAAGTCCCCCTTTTTTAAGGGAAACGGGGGTACTCGGAGTTTGAAGACACGCCCTAGCCCCTAAAATTAGAACCGTCTAGATAATCAAGGCATCGATCCTAACGGATTAATAAACACTTACAGGGTCAAAGACAATATGCAAACACTAACTAATAACTCTCAGTTAATACAATCTTGGTCTACCTCTGAAATTTACCCAATCAGCTATAACGGCAGCCAAGGGAATACTATATCAGATGACGATAAATTGCTCAGCTTGAAAGCAGTATATAAGCAACTATTTAAGGAAAATCGAGATATTGAATTTCACCATCATGCTAGCCTTGAATCTGCATACCTGAATGGTCAATTGAGCACTCGAGATCTGGTTCGTGAGTTACTTTGCTCGGACATGTATGTTAATTATGTCTTCGCCGTCAATAGTAATTTCCGTTTTGTTGCACTGTGCTTTGAGCGCGTTTTAGGTCGCCAGGCTACACAAAACGAGATCCATAAGTGGAGCTCCCTTTTAGCCTCGGAAGGTCTGATCACCTTTGCGCAGACATTGACCAATTGTGATGAATATATTGCAGCCTTTGGTGATGACATTGTACCGTTTCGCCGCTCTGATAAACTGTCTTCCAGTAATCAGGGACTCCCGGCACTGCCAAAGGAACTGAGCATCAAACGTTATACAGGAATCGGTAACGTGATACAGCACTACAAATCAAGATCCCTTTTACCCTGGGAAGGCAATCTGCCGCCCCGTGTGGTACGCGAGATCGGCGCAGTTGTTACTGTAGCCGGTACAATTGAAGTTGTTCGTGTTATTCTCACCATTGCTTGGCAGGCTTATAGCACTGGTAGCCTGTGACATCCTCATATTCATTCAAAGATTACGGCATTGCTGAATCTTTGAATGAATATGAGTGGGGTGGGCATCCTGCCCGCCTGGAAATGAAACGGGCAAGATGCCCATTCCACAGGTGTGACCCTAGGGCGAGTAAATCGCCCTAGGGTCGCACCTACTATTAAAATCATTCCATTATTAAGCAACGCCGGATTTTTCCCCTATTCCCTCTTCCCTCTCTTCGCCTCCTCGGAGGGGTTATGGGTGGCTTCCAGATCCGCTGTTCCGGTGATCCGCTGTTCCCTGTTCCCTAAAACCCAAAAATTTGGAATTCACCTAATTGAAAACCGCTATAAATCCCCGACCCTATTGACTTAATGGAGGGACTCCTGTATTATTTTCTGAGAGTAAATTAGCCTAGTTGATAAGCAGGTGCACAAAATTAATTACACATTTTAAAATAATCAAAGCCTTGCAGGGCAAGGGTTACAGAGATTGGCAGTAGGTAATTAATTCTGTGTAGGTGCTTACCTGTTATGATATGCTGTTAAATCGAATTGCCTAAAACTATACTGTGTATAGCTTTGAGATTTTGATGATAATTGATAATTGAAACTACATAGAGCGTTTCTAGGACTCATGAGGTACACAGCATTGTTTGACTATTGGCTCTTGCCTCTTATCCCTGCTCCGAAGTCCCTGCTCCGAAGTCCCTGCTCCCTGCTCCGAAGTCCCTGCTCCCTGCTCCGAAGTCCCTGCTCCCTAAAACCTAGATATTTGTACCTCACAAGTCGTAGAATTGCTATAGTATCTCAAAACCTAAAAGTCTTCCCTAGTAATACTTTTAGGCTTTGTTTATGAAAACTTAGCCGAATCAGTACGGAATAACCGTAAATTATTCAGTTTCAGATGTCTACTCCTCTGTTGATTTATTCGGCTTGAATTTCCTGATATTATTCCTAGGCTTAGATGGGTTGACCCTGACAAATTACGCGATTACTTAACTGGTGACCAATGGCTATAATACTACTTGCTTGAAAAAACTAGCAGATAAACCACCAATATTTTGCAAGTAATTTTCTGGTTTTATTGACCATTAATTAACTAAAAAACCGGTTAAAATAATCATCATTACAGAGGATAGGACATGGAAATTTATATGGCATCTAACTACTCACTCAACACCCTTGGAGCCAAACTTTGTCTCGAAGCTGCTGGGGATTTAGTAGCAAAAGCAATCCAGCCCATCCAAAACTATTCACAGGTAAGACTAGCTGATTACGGCATTGCAGACGGTGGTACTAGCCAAGGATTATGGCAGCAGATTATTGCTACTATAAAAAAAAAAATAACGGGGCTTTTGTTGAAGTAATATTTAATGATTTACCCAGTAATGACTTTAATGCCCTAGGCAAAAATGCAACGTTATTGATGCAAGGTGATCAAAATCTAGTAGTTTCAATGGTTCCACGATCATTTTATGAACCTGTTTGTCCCCCCAATAGTCTAGACTTTGGTTTCTCCTCCACAGCCATGCACTGGCTAAGTAAGCTACCCAAACATCTGAGCAATCATATTGATGTCAATGTTTCTGCCCCAGTAGAAGATAAAGCAATTTTTCAAGCACAGTCACAGATTGACTGGAGCACTATTCTCCTGGCTAGAGCTAAAGAACTCAAATCTGGAGGTCAAATAGTAACCGTCAACTTATCCGTAGACGAACAAGGGCGCTATGTAGGGCACAACCTGGTAGACTTGAACCTGAAAGATATTCTGCACGAAATTTGGAAACAAATGCAGATTGAGGAATTGATTCAACCAGAAGAGTATGTTGGCGCTACATCACAAAGTTATTACCGAACAGAAGCCGAGTTTACTGCGTGTCTCGAAGACCCTCAAAGTGAAGTTTATCAAGCTGGCTTACGATTAGGAGATACCCGAACCATGCTGATTCGGTGCCCTTATCGGTCTCAGTACGAAGATGATAGGGATGCAGAGAAATTTGCCCAAGGTCTCACCCAAGCGACTCGCTCTTGGAGTGAACATACATTGAGAAATGCCCTAAGCAATCGATCCAATCAAGACATTTCTGATATTGTCAACCAATTCTACCAAAGATTTACAGCTAGGATTCGAGAGAATCCCGGTCAGTTCTCTATGGATTATGTACAAACCTATCTTCGCATTTACAAAAAATAAGCCCAACCAGGATGCTTAGATCATGTTAGGATAATTACCCTTAATAAAAATCTGCCCGATCTCCCCATCTCCCCACCCTCCTCACAACCCCTCAGGTTGAGGTGACATTGGATATTAGGACTAACCGATAATAAATCCCCGACCCGATTGACTTAATGCAGGGACTCCTGTATTATTTTCTGAGAGTAAATTAGGCTAGTTGATACCTGTTATGATATGCTTTTAACTTGAATTGGCTAAAACTATACTGTGTATAGCTTTGAGATTTTGAAAATTTATGGTTTATACCGAAAATTATGTCAGATCTTTCATAAACACCATAGGATGCCCAGTAGGCTGTGGAATACAATTAAGCCAGAGCAACTTAAAAATCCCAAAATTGCCAAACTTTTTGACTCAGATGGTGATGGCAAAGCCAACTTAACAGGTTGTAATCCTGGGTGGGGTATGGAGCTAGCTTCTCTAATTTGATAAGTTGAAGAAATCCTTAAAAACCTTGAAGCCTTTCTTTATATTACATGACTTACGCAAGGCACCCTAAAATACCCCAATTCTAGGGGACTTTCGTGACTTTGTTCCCCCTCCCGGTGCGCTTGACCTTGGCCAATTTAATTCTTAATGGTAAGAGCGCACCTTTGCCTTTTGCCTTTTGCCTTTTGCCCTTGCGCGTAGCACTATAGCGTTTCTAGGACTCATGAGGTACACAGAATTGTTTGACTATTAGCTCTTGCCTTTTCTCTCTTTCTTACATGCTCCCTGCTCCCTGCTCCCTGCTCCCTAAAGCCCAGATATTTGTACCTCACAAGTCGTAGAATTGCTATATATCAAAAACCATAACTCCACCTAGCCCGATACCCTCGGGCATCAATATGGGTGAAACAACTCGCACTGGCTAGACCACCTCGAGAACCCCACCAGGAATCCAGGCGTCTATTCACCGACATTGGCGATATCCCCTCAACCACAAAATCCACAGCATCCCCAGAAAGATGACGGGAGCGTAATGCACCACCAACTTGGCGATTGGTTACTGGGTCGCGATACCAAGAGTTAACCAGGATGGGGCGATTGCCAAAGTATTCCCTAACTTCCGATACTTTTTGGCTACTAAAGTCTACCAAAGCAGACCTTAGCTCACCAATGCAAGCTGATTACTCAGCCAGGGTGTATCTACCAAAGCTCTTAGGAATATCCCGCGAGCGCCATTGATGTCGCGTTCGCGTTCGCGCAGCGTCGGCTTTGCCGAAAGCGTGACCAAAGGTCAATCCATTACTCGGCCATCAATCAAAGACCTAATAGTCTTACTGCCTCCGATGTTAACTATTTGTTAGAGTCGATGTCCCCTATTAAGGGGAGCATCTCTCCTACAAATCCGTACGTGCGACTTTCGTTGCATACGGCTCCTAAGTATCTTTTTGGCTGCTGTGTATGTATTGGTGGCAGCTCTGGTGAACCGCCATTAAATTCTTTGGTTTCCAATTGTCGTGGTTTCCATCTAGGTGATGAAGGTGTACAGATTCGTTGCCTATTAACTTGTGACCACAATGTCCACAGCAATGGTTTTGCTTCTTCAAGGCTTTGGAAGTAGCATTATCGTAGAGTCCAGAGTTCCTTTGGCTCCAGTACACCAAGTCTCCGTCATAGGGGGACTTGGTGCCCCTGACTTTAATATGCTTGTTTTCCTTATATTTCACCGCCGGGAATGCTTTCTTTACTAATCTTTCGGATTCGTATCGATTGATTTTCTTCTCTTTTCTGAATTTCTCCTCTGTTCTCTTTGC
>NZ_GL890851.1:76425-85124 GCF_000211815.1 Moorena producens 3L | reverse complement strand
CTCAGCAATTCTGAGAATGCCCTCCACAATACTTTTCTCCGTAGGAATGCGGGTACCATTTTTGGTTGCCTCTGCCCAACTAAAGTGACCACCAGTGATAATCGCCTCCGATAGGTAAACCGTTTTGTCATATCCAGGCAACTGAATTGGACCAGTCTTGTCAGAGTTAATCTTAATTAAGTCAGATTGTTGTTGATCCTTAGGTGCGTTATTGGGTTCACTGCCTTCAATTTCAACATGGTCACAGAAGACGTACCAGGTTTTTAATGGTGGTGTGCCTAAAGCAACATTGGCCAGGACAACCTGAATATGCTTATTCTCTGCTGGCTGATCCGATGTAATCTCAAACTCAGTGTTTGCCTTGACGAAAACTTTTTGTGAGTCTTTCAGCTGATAGGACTGTTGGGTGCTTGTTTTAAAGAAAGTATCGCTCAGTACTCTTAGCCTAATAGCTGTCTGTGGCCTAGTGCCTCGACTTTCTGGTTTCCGAGATTGTTGCCGAAGTACAAAATTACTCGGTAACTGAGTGCCATTGGGCAGTTGTACAACAGCAGACTTCCCCACAGAGACTAATTTGCGATCAGCATCATCCTGCCAGCGACGAGCAAATTCAGTTAGCACTGATGGCGACTGCTGTTGTTGCAGCCAAGCTAGTGCTGCATCTTGATGAGGCAGTTTCCCATAACCTTTGAGCATATCCAGGAACTGAATTGATCCCGTGTTGCTTGCCTGTTGCCAATTAACAGAACTTTGTGGAGTGGCAAATTGTAACCGTTGATTAAGCATTCCTTGGTAATACAGATACCAAACAATTGCTGCTGCTCCGATCTTGTGCCCTTGACCATAGGAGTCATTACTGTTACCTACCAGCAATTGATTCCTATGTTGTGAGCTACTAAAGTGATTGGTGCCATTCCAGAGGTACTCGGAATTATTCCCCCCCTTAGCATCACGGAAACCATTCCACAGCTCAAACCCCCATAGCATTGCACCGATTGAGTGGTCTTTGGCAGTGTGGAACTGTTTCCAGCGCAGTGCATCAATCGCACTCTCAACAAACGTGTATCGTTGTCCGTTAGCTGGTGGCTCAATCGGTCGTCCTTGTGGGTAGCGAATTGTTCTATTAGTTAAAGAGTCGCCATTGTGCAAGTGAGCGTCTCGAAAGTCCAGCTCTCGATAGTGCAAAATTCCGACAAACCACCAAGGCACTCCCGTTTGCCGTTCTACTAATCTGTAGTTTCCTTGCCGTTGGAGGATTTCTTGAGCAATGCGGCCAGTTGGCTCTAGGCAGTTTCGCCTGAGCTGACAAGTCGCAAAAAGTTGTTCATATTGAGGTTTGAGAGTACGAAGCCGGAAATCCCTAGACATTTTTATTTTGACTTTAGGACATGATATAATTGTTAGGTAGTGTTCTTGTGGGGTGAGCTACAAAATATTTGGTTTTAGGGAGTAGGGAGTAGGGAGTAGGGAGTAGGGAGTAGGGACTTCGGAGCAGGGACTTCGGAGCAGGGAGCAGGGACTTCGGAGCAGGGAGCAGGGGATTATTTTTATAACTGAATAATATCCAATTTAAATGGGCAACAGCTTACCAATTACTAATTACCCTCAATCATTCCATTAATCAGTAACCCCTGTTTTTTATTGTATCTTTATTTTTTTTGTATTGATGGTATTTTAGCTATTATTTTTATTTAAGTAATTTATTTTAAAGCGTTTTTTTTGTAATTAATCAAGGGTTTATATAGGTAAAAATACGGTTTTTTATTAGTAGTATTAGATAGTAATAAATTCATAAATCGCTATTCCCTATTCCCTATTCCCTATTCCCTACTCCCTATTCCCTACTCCCTACTCCCTACTCCCTAAGACTACCGTATAATAATATAATAGATAAAGCCTAGTCTTGATTCCCACTGTCAGCCAATCTATTATGCTTAAAAAGTTCTTTGCCAAAATCCTCTCTGAGGACTGAGCAACCTCCAGACTGTGAGATATCCCAGTTATCCCCTACTTCCTTGACCCTGATCGCTGATTTCTTTAAAGTCTTATCTGAAGTAAGTCGCTTGCAGATTATCTGTTGTCTGAAGTCCGGCTCAAAAAAATGTTAGTCAAATTATCGAAGAAACAGGCTTAGGTCAAGCCAATGTATCCAAGCATTTAAAAATCCTGGCTAAAGCAGGGATTGTAACTCGCAATCAACAAGGAATCAATGTCTTCTACCAAATAGCTAATCCCTTTATCTTTGAGCTATGTGAGCTAGTGTGTGATTCCCTGTCACTGCAAATAGAGCAACAACATCAACAGCTAGAGCAACTCAAAGCGATGCAGCAATCTTTTTAGTGACCTTGGTAATTGGTAATTGGTAATTGTGATTACTCCCGAACTATTGCCCATCATTCAACTCCAATTCCCCTCCCGTTATACCCGTTCGCGCAGCGTCGGGCTTTGCCCGAAAGGGTTAGCGGGAGATGGGGCAAACAGCTATGGGTTGACGTAGTGTCTCGAAAGGAGAATCGCTACGTCAACGCACACATACTTGATAATTAATCCTTGATAATTAATCGCTCTTCTATAGCTTTCCAAGGATTCCCTAAAAGCCAAGACAACACCCCAGTAAGAAATGCGATCGCAAACCATACCCATGACCGATATATTATAATAACCACAGACAGGATAGCAATCAGCAACAAGGCTACTTGCACTACCAGGGAAATCAACTTCTGGCGACTACCATCACCCTTTTTAATCCCTGATGATTGGCTAATCTGTTGCCACCAATAAAATAGTTCTAAGGATTTATTCAAGACTTGATAGATCAAACTACTACCGAAGCCTGGAGTGCGATCGCCTAATACAGTGATCAGCATATCTCGCAGAATCAGGGCAGCTCGGGTAGCGAGATTTGTGAGGATAGTACTGGGAATATCATTTGAGAATGTCTCTGAACCCACCTGGTAATGGTTGAGAAAGAACTTTTCTTTACCCTGGGGTAAGGAGTCAATGCTTTTCCTAGCTAATTCCTGAGCTGCTAGTAGACTAATGGTTTCACTAAAACTACCCTCAACTAGACTATACTGGGGTATTGTGGTTTGACTTGTGGTTAGACTATCGTTAGGAGCAGCAGGTTGAACTCGCTGGTTACTCCACTCTAGTTGTTCAGAAATTTCATCTTCAATCACATTCTGTAGGTCAGTGCTGAGAATATCACGATGTCCTTCCAAGACTAAATCATCCAGTATTGTTTTAATATCAGCTTCAGAAAGATCTGGATTAGGAGTTGCCAGCTTACGTAGATGATCTTTAATTTTATCCTGGTGATCAGCCGTAGCGTTAGGGAAAGACTCTTGAATTAAAAAATCTAAGTACTGTTCTTTAAACTGATCAAATTCTTCTCCCGCTTCAGGAATGTTATATTCTTGAGCTTGTCGTTTCAAAAAATTAGGAAACTTAGCAATACCTTCAGGAGTAAGTAAAGCTTCCACTATCCGGTTTAATCCGTCTAAGCGCCCCCACATAATATCATTGGAACGCCAAGACTTTTTAAAGAAACCGCCAAAAGCATTTAAGGTATTTCCCGCGAGTTTACTATCTAATTTTTGCCCTTTACCAAAACCTAGCTGAGCATCATCTGGACTAATCCGAATCGTCTCGATCAGGTCTTTTTCCTCAATTTCAGATAGATACTCAAAGGGATACAGAACTTGATCGAGTTCTCGAAATCGTTTAAAACGAGTCAATATTTCTTCAGACTGATTTAGCCCACTTAGTTCAATGAATTTTTCTGATGCTTCCTCTATCTTGCACAAAACGGAGGAGTATTGTTTTCCATTATTTTCATTATCGTTATCTTTATATTTTTCAGCAAGCCAGATTTTTTGAAGTTGATTTGGTTCTTGCTCTAGTTGATTAACTTTTTGCTGAAATTGTTCAAAAATGCTGGAAATTAGTGGCTGGGGCAACCAGTCCATGGTGGTTTTTCCAACTGTCTGGGTTTCAGATTTAGCAGCTAATTGTTCTGCTGCTTCTGGTAATTTTTGCAATAAATAGGCTGGGACTTTTTCTAAATAAGATTGCTGATGGTTTTGTGGTACAAATTCTGCTAGCCCCTTAGCATCGAGCAAGAAACGGTATAACCGGAGTAGACGGTTGTAAATCTGACTACGCAGATTATCCGTAGACTCTGAACTTTGATTCGTTTGAAAGGATGATATCAGGTCATAGAAGGATTGACTAACCTGGGGATGATTCAACAGCTTAGTTAATGCCATCTTAAGGACTTCTAGGAGTTTAATGTGACGACCTAGCCTTAAGGCTAGGGATTGGAGCGTTTTATACTCTGATAATGATGGATCCTGATTCATCAACTGACAAACTTTTTTAACGATATAGAAGTGCTTCCTTAAGGCATATTCGATATCGAGATTGCTAATCTGTTGACTAGGGTCTTGGAGAATAATGTCGTGATTTTCCCGTTTTTCCGGTTCAGTAATGTGTTGCGTCAGTAGCTTAGCTATTTGATCTAAAAGGACTTGCTTGTTTAAGGTTTCTTGGTAAGATTTGGTGCTACTGACTTGAGACATTCTCAAGACTAGAGGTAATGTGCGATCGCGTAAGCTAATCAGACGACTACGCCAATAAATTCCCGTCTCAACTGGGAGCGTTGTCTGTTGGGAGTTGTCAGCCTTAGCAAATAAGGGGGATTCCGCATCTGCTAGTAGAGACTGGTAGCGCTGGATTTTCTGGTTACGGTCTTTGATTAACCCCAAATCATTACTAATACTTTCATAGGTCGGTATTCCTAACAACGACTCCTGGATCACCTCCCAGACATCAGGCTTTGGCATCTGATTAAACTTTTGGCTGCCAGCAAAATTATCTGGACTGGGATCGATATAAAATAACTTGCGCTCAACTGGATAATAGTCGGCACGATAATACATTTCTTTGATGGTATAACTGAAAGGCCGATTATCTAGCACCCCTCCATCCACAAAGTGCAATTGATACCCACCGGTTGGAGGGGTTTCCGGTAACTTGCGATTGTTAAGGATTCCCCATTCTACTAACTTGGCATCGACCTGATTGCTAGGATTATCTAACTCAACGGTAACTACAGGGAAGGCAACTGGAAAACACGATGTAATGCGACACAGTTTTGCCAGAGCTTGATAGGTGTCTTTGACAGTGGAATGGTTTGGGTTTAAATTGGGATTAAAGGGCTCTTTGCGACCTTGACGGTGCTTGAGATGAAAGATAGTGCGGTGGTCTTTAAGATCAATCACCCGTCCGGTATCATCAAAAACGGTATCAACCCGTCCTATAACATCAGTTCCTGTCACAAATAAATCTAATTCATTAAACGAAGATACCCACTCGTCTGAGGGTGCTTTCTTTTTATTAATCTGCCCTTGTTCAAAGGCTTTAGCTAGGGCATCTTGATAGTAGCCCTTGCCATCTAAAATAGATTCCCCATCATTTTTACCTTGACTAAGGCTAGGTTGATGCATGAGCTTGCGGATGTTGCCATTTTCCCGCCAAATTTGGGCAAAGTTTTCAAAATCGATTACTTCATCCTGACTACTATTGGTCAAAGCGTAGCTAAGCAGAACCCCATTAATCCCTCCCGCTGACGTGCCTGAGAGAATATCAACAACAATATCAGAATCGGTGAGAGCTTTAACAAGTTTATAGATACCTCGACCGCGAACAGCATTATAAAATTCTCGGCAAACACCGTTCATATAAATGGCTAGAGAGACTCCACCATAAACCACTAGTCCTAAGCGCAGTTCTCTGCTAAATTCTGGCTTGCGAAAGTTTTGGCTAGACATAACATGGCTCTCCAATTAGGGACGTTACCGTGAGTTACTAGCTAAATAGTACTGAACTGCTGCTGACACAACCTGCGGAAATCATCCCCCCGATGTTCAAAGCTTTGGTATTGGTCAAAGCTAGCACAGGCGGGAGAGAGCAGGACAACACCCGCATTATACTGTTGAGCTAGTTCTGCTGCTCTTGGTACTGCCTTCGCCATAGTTTCCACAATTTCGTAACTGGAGTAGCCAGCTTCCTTAAGGCGTGTTGCAAAAGCAGGTGCAGCTTCACCAATTAGTAAGACAACCGCTGCTTTGAGTTTAATGGTCTCAATCCAACTGGTATCATCACCAGCTTTGGCTTCACCACCAGCAATTAGAATAGTCGGTGCAGCTACTGAGGCTAAACCGACTTGAGCCGCATCATAGTTGGTGGCTTTACTATCATTGATGAAGTCTATCCCCTGCCAGGTAATCACCTTTTCTAGGCGATGGGGCACACCAGGAAACTTGGCAATGGCGGATGCGATCGCATTTTTCTCAATTCCTGCCAATCGTGCTGTTGCCACTGCCATTAATAAATTTTGTCGATTGTGATCTCCGACCATCTGTAAGGATTTCACTGGCAAGATCGGTTCTGAGTCTGCTATCACCCAGTCATCTTGGATGTAGGCCCAAGGTTGAAAATTCCTGTCCCCCTGACCACCTGTGATACTGATCCAATAGGCATCGGGCCAATAGTTTACTCCCAAATTCCCCAGGTAAGGGTCATCCCCATTGATAACTTGTAACTGGGAGCGACGCAGTAAAGATGCCTTGATGTCATAATAGTTTTCCAGGGTTTTGTGGCGGCTGAGGTGGTCAGGGGTCAAGGTTGTCAAGACACCAATACGAGGGGCAAGGTCTTTGGAAGATTCGATTTGGTAACTACTGATTTCCCCAATTACCCAATCGATTGGGGATGTTTCCTGGGCTTTGCCATTGATTTCTGGTGCTAGCAGTAGTTCGCAAGCCGCATAACCAATGTTACCGCAGGCGGGGGCATGGAAACCAGCTTCTTGAAAAATAGCAGCAATCAGGGAGGTAGTAGTAGTTTTGCCGTTAGTACCAGTAACAGCTACCCATGGACAGGATTGGAGATAACGCCAAGCTAGTTCAATTTCCCCTATGGTTTCAATGCCTTGGGTCCTGGCCGCAACTAACACTGGTATATCCCAGGGAACACCAGGACTAACTACAATTAGCTGGGGTAAGTCTGAAGAGTCTAGGGTTAGGGAATAACCCAGTTTAAGGTTAATTCCGTCTCTGGCAAGCTGTTGTTGTTGGTGTTGCCAGTCTTCTGGGGTATAACGTGCAGCGATGCGTTCAGGGCTAGCGGCATCGCTGAGAGTGACATCCCAACCTTCTTTTCTTAGGAGTCTTGCGGCTGCAAGACCTGACCGTCCTAATCCAATAACATCAGCCTTAGGCATACTTTGATTGGTAGTGCATCTGATGGTTTGCCGTTTTAACTATACCAGTTATAGGGGTTTTAACTTGGGTAAGTTACTTACGCCCTTGGGATTTTAGAGAGTAGGGAGTAGGGAGTAGGGAGTAGGGGGAATAAACTTGACTTTATCTTATAAGTATGATTAACGCTATAATTCTTTATTACTTGACATTAATATGACTTAAATATTATCCAAAAATCTCGAATGTTTTAAAAATAGTTCCTTGCCCAATCTCGCACTGTTCGCCGAATTGCCCGCCTACCATCAGCCCGATGGCGCTCAATTAAACTAGGAAGCTCTTGAATCGGCAACTCAGGAAAAACCCTACTCTTTGCTTGTTCTACATACTCACCCTCTTGCAGTAAGTAAATTGTTAGTTTGCCAGAATCATAGCACCAGATTTCTGGGACTCCTAAGCGAGAATAGATTGGCAAACGAGGCAGTGATTTACTAGTTATATCAATTTCTAGAGCGAGATCTGGGGGGGGATCTTGGTTGATATCTAAGTCCAACCTGCCTCGAATCGCCGCTTCATTTTGGATATAAAAACAATTATCTGCTTCTAGCCCAGCTAAGCTACTCTCTCGCCGCCAGGTTGTTGACCCTAAACTTTCGTAGTCCAAATCTAGTTCATCTGCCAGGTCTTTAACTAAGTCACCAATCACCTCTTTATAATATTCATGTTCAGGTAAGGGAGTCATAATCTCAATGGTACCATAATCATAGGCTAAACGAGCAGAGCGATGGTCACCTAAATCCAGCAGCAGATTTTCAAACTGTTCCCAGGAAATGTTATGTAAAACCACCCGATCTGCTCTCGGTTTCGTCACTACCATTAGTTTGGTCTCCGAAGCTAATAATAGGTCATTTTTTTATTATATAATTACTCTCTATAGCAGTTATCAATTGGGGAAGTTACAACGTGCTGAT
This sequence comes from Moorena producens 3L, assembly GCF_000211815.1. Taxonomy (GTDB): domain Bacteria; phylum Cyanobacteriota; class Cyanobacteriia; order Cyanobacteriales; family Coleofasciculaceae; genus Moorena; species Moorena producens. The sequence goes on along the minus strand of NZ_GL890851.1, from coordinate 76,891 downwards.
AACTGCTAAGCATCCTCTCTATCAAGCTGAGAAAAAAATTTTTTGACAGGGATTGTGGACAATTCAATGTTCCAAAAGAACCGCTTCGCGAACGCAATCGCAACCACCAGCTGATTGAGAAGAACTTCGGTATGGGATTTAAAACTATACATTATATCAAAGATCAACAAAGCTCAACAGATGCTGGGTTTAGCACCCCAAAAACTCCAGCAGCTTCAAGCCTTAGGGGAAGATGGGGATTTGAGCTTGCCATTTGATCCGATAAATTTTAACATAAATTAATGTAAGACAATATTTCTCAACATATTAACTATGGCTACTTCAGAAGAACAACGCAAACAGAAAATCATGGAGCACCTGCAGAAAACTACGGAACTGCCTCAGGAGCAGCCTTCCTTATATTCAGAGGCTAAGAAGCAGATAATTATGGAGCACATCAAAATGACACGAGGTTAAGGCAAACCCC
>NZ_GL890851.1:6224-76405 GCF_000211815.1 Moorena producens 3L | reverse complement strand
GATTTGAGGGATTATCAATCAGTCTTTGAAAGCGCCGTAACCCACCTTCTTCAAATTTCCCTTCGTTCAAGCCAACTTACATTTTTAGAGATGTCAGCCCAGTAGGGTGGGTTAGGCGCGGCCAGGATTTGAGCGATGATCAATCAGTCTTTAAAAGCGCCGTAACCCACCTTCTTAAAAATTGCGCTCCTGACGACTGAGCTATCATGGCAAAGCGAAAATTCTAAACCATGGAAATTCATGACACAGCCTAACAGTCGCTTTATGAATGAGGCAATTGCTCTATCTGTGATCAGCGTTCGCTCTGGAAAGGGAGGTCCATTTGGAGCAGTGGTTGTCAAGGATGGAGAGATTATTGCCAAAGCTCATAATCAAGTCACCTCCACTAATGATCCCACCGCACATGCTGAAATTGTAGCTATCCGTGATGCTTGCAAGGTCTTACAGACTTTTCAACTGACCGGTTGCGAACTCTATACTAGCTGTGAGCCATGCCCGATGTGCCTCGGGGCGATCTACTGGGCTAGGCTAGACAAAGTTTACTATGCCAATACTAAAGCTGATGCCGCTCAAATTGGATTTGATGACAAGTTCATTTACGAGGAATTGGACTTGCCGATAAGCGATCGCAAACTCCCAATAATTCAATTGATGCCGGATGAAGCGTTGAGAGCTTTCCAAGAATGGCAAGAAAAAATCGATAAGGTAGAATATTAATAATAGGGTTTAGCCTATATAAACATAAAAAAAATACCATAAAATTGAAATACAGGCTAAAGTGAGCTGTTGAGATTGCTTACCTGCTCCCTGCAACCAAAATATCCCGGAGATGGCGAAAGGCAGAACGTGAATCGATGGGAGAGGAAGGTTTTATGGATATCACTGCTAGCGTATTTTCCAGGCAAGACAAACAGCTGGAAACCAGCTTACTACTTCCCCTGCGCAACATTGTGTTACTGCCAGGGATTACGCTGCCAATCGTAGCAGGTAGGCGTCGTTCTGTGGCAGTAGCTGAGTCAACTATGCTGACTGAGCACAAGCAGCTAATTGTGGCTGCGATTCGCCCAGAAGCCCAGGGGCGACTGGAGGAAGACGAAAAAGCTGAAATTAATAGCCTCGAGGAGATCTATCCGGTTGCTACCCTGGCTGTGGTCAAAAAAATGAGCAGGCTACCCATCGGACCAGTGCAACTGATCATTGAAAGTCTCGAGCGAGTCCGAATTGAGCAATTAATTCAGACCGAACCCACCTACACTGTTAACTATCAACTCCTGCCTCAAGTTACTACAGAAACAGCGATCGCAGCAGGAACAGAACAACAGACCCTAGCAGCCCTAACTAGTGCGATTCAATCCCTTTGGCAAGAGGCTGCTATGTTAAATTCCAACTTCCCTGAAGAACTTTTAGCAGTCTTATTACATAGCGATGATCCAGCACAGTTGGCTTACCAGACCTCCATCTTGTTACAGCAGGATGTTCCGGAAATGCAGGCAGTGTTAGAGGAGGAAAACCTGGAGATGCTCTTGCGTCAAATGCTGGCGGATTTGAAGCAGGAGGTAGAAGTCCAGCGCCTGCGTAGAGAAATTCTGGGAGAGACGAAAAAGGAAATTGAGGGGCAGCAGCGGGAATTCTTCCTGCGCCAGCAACTGAAGCAAATTCAAGAGGAATTAGGTGAGCTGGATCCCGATAGTCAGGAAATTGAGGAATTGCGGGTTCGGATCAAGGAAGGCCAATTACCGGAAACTGCCCAAAAGCAAGCGAAACGAGAATTAGCTCGCTTAGAACGTATTGGGAATGCCTCGGCAGAAGGTGGAGTGATTCGCACTTACCTCGACTGGTTGTTAGAGATGCCTTGGAACAAGACGGTGCAAGACAACCTGGATCTGCAACATGCTAGGGAAGTCCTTGATGCGGATCACCATGGCCTGACCAAAATTAAAGAACGTATTATCGAACACCTAGCTACCTTCAAGCTCAAACAAATGGCTTGGACTCAGCAGGATCTCGAAACAAGGGATGCTGAACAGCCACAGAAACTAGATCAGCGCTACACCATCGGTACAGTAATTTGTTTTGCTGGTCCTCCGGGGGTAGGTAAAACCAGTCTAGGTCGCTCGATTGCTCATGCTTTGGGTCGTCCCTTCGAGCGAGTCAGCCTGGGTGGGTTACGGGATGAGGCAGAATTACGGGGTCACCGTCGCACTTATATCGGTGCTATGCCAGGTCGGATTATACAGGCGCTATATCGAGCTGGGGTGAAGAACCCAGTGATTATGCTTGATGAGTTGGATAAGGTGGGCATGGACTATCGTGGTGACCCTGCCTCTGTTTTACTAGAAATCCTTGATCCGCAGCAAAACCATAGTTTCCGAGACCTATACTTGGATTTGGACTTCGATCTGTCCCAGATTATCTTCATTGGTACCGCTAATGACCTATCTCGTGTTCCCCCTCCCCTCATAGATCGGCTGGAGATTATTGAATTATCCGGGTATTCCCAACAGGAGAAAATTGCGATCGCTCAGAAATATCTATTGCCTCGACAGATCGAAAAAGCAGGACTGCCAGCTAATGCTGTGCAACTACCCACAGAAACCCTACGCCAGGTGATTGAAAACTACACCCGTGAGGCAGGAGTAAGAAAACTAGAGCAACAACTAGGGACTCTGTGCCGCAAAGTTGCTGTTCAGTATGCCAATGGTAAAACTGAGCCAATGGCAATCTATCCGGAACAGTTGGAAGCGTCACTCGGACCAAGGCGCTTTCTGCTCGAACAGATCCGCAAAACTACACAACCTGGAGTAGCCACAGGTCTGGCTTGGACTCTCCAAGGGGGAGAAGTCCTCTTTGTTGAGGCTGTCTTTTTACCCCAGGGTAAAGACTTGATGCTCACCGGTCAGCTTGGGGAAGTAATGCAGGAGTCGGCTCAGATTGCTCGCTCCTATGTCTGGTCTCATGCTGCATCTGTGGGAATTGACTTGAGTGCATTCAAAGATAATGGCTTACACCTCCATGTGCCAGCCGGTGCAATTCCCAAAGATGGACCCTCTGCAGGGGTAACTATGGTAACAGCGATCGCATCCCTGTTGATGAATCAATCGGTACGCACGGATACTGCCATGACCGGAGAAATTAACCTCAGTGGTGAAGTACTCCCCATTGGTGGAGTGCGAGAAAAAGTGTTAGCAGCGCACCGGTCTGGTATCACACGAGTGCTATTACCCCAACAGAATCAGAAAGACCTAGTTGACGTGCCGGACGATGTGCGTAGCCAAATGGAATTTATTTTATGCGATCGCATTGAACAAGTGTTGGAGAATGCCCTACTCCAGCAACAGGAAGTAAAATCTCATCAAGATTCACGGGATGGTCATCACAGGATAACTAAACTGTTTCAGATGTTTAGTAATTGAATCCAAGGGATCACTTACTCCAAGTATCGAACGATTCACGGCTCTAAAATAACAACTAGCGCCCGCAACCGGTTTCGACTAATGCTGCTGTGGAAAGATTAGACCGAATCTTGGATTATCTGATGCGACGCCATGGAAAACCCTAAAAGTAATCAGGTAAAAGGTAATTTTGTCAACCCCCTAGCGATTAAGTACCTACCCCTATTTATTACCTACCTAGAAACAAATAGAGATTGCTGGTTGAGTTAGAGTATAGGCTGTGGGATCTAGGATAATTCACTGGCGATTTTATATTTCTTTACAAACTGTCTCAGATGTAAATCAATCGCCCCAAAAAAAATGTGGAGTATAGGCTGTGGGGTGTAGGGGAATTCAAGGGCTATTTCATATTTCTTTACAAACTCTACCGAATGTAAGTGAATCGTCCCCAAAAAATTTAGATAATCTTAAATTTAAGAGCTAGGGATTGGTAGATAAACTAAACTACAGCTATTCAAAGACTATGCTGCCACTATCTTACTAGATTATTGACTAAAATTATTGAATAAAAGTTACCACTTATAATCCTAACCAATCCTTGGCTTTGAGTTTTCAAAGATTCTCCAACAAGTCTCAAAGCACTTAACTAATTAAATTCTCAATTAACTTCTCAACAGTCAACCCTCAACAGTAATAAATCAACCATGGATAATCGTTGCATGATTCCCGTAGTTAGATCTCCCAAAGACTACCAAGCTTATCGTATTAGTCCCCAAGATAAAAATCGCTTAGCTATTGTCTTTGATCCAGACAGTGCTAATGCTTCAATAACATTTTGTGTAGAGATTTTTGAGCCAGGAGGAAAGACTCCGCTCCATTATCATAAAATTGGAGTAGAAATGTTCTATATCCTCAAGGGTCAAGGGCTAGCTAGCTGTGATGGCAAAATCGTTACGCTGCGGACTGGAGATACTTTATTAGTTCCGCCTACAGGAATTCATGAAATTAGAAATACTGGGACTGAGCGTTTATATACCCTGTGCTGGATGGTGCCTAATGAGGACTTTGCTGAACTGGTTCGCAGTGGTACACCGGTTGAATTCGATGAAGAGGATTTGAGAGTGCTTGGGCGTCAAGATGTGTTGGTAGCTTGCTGAATAATTTATGTTGAATAATTAAATAGCTGGATATCTGGAACTGTTAATAAATTCGTATTTAGTAAAATCCCAGAATTGTTCAATCCAGCAATAACAGGACTTACGGAAAACTGGACTCCAAACTCACTTATAGTGTAGGCTTCGTTAAGAAAGCATCTTACTAATAGAAGTAGAGTTACTGCGTAAGTCCTATTGATGAAAAAAAGCTTTTACCTAGGAGTTAGTATTTTTACCCTATGCTGGCTCCTTTCATTTTTTCCAGCATTATTCCCTGAAAATTTACCACCAACTGCTGTGAGAATGCTAGGATCAACCCTTCTCATGGCAGTTTTTTGGATTGCTGAAACTATCCCGATTGCCGCCACATCCATTATTCCCTTGGGTTTATTTCCCTTTTTAGGAATTATTTCTGCTGAAGAGGTTGCTTCCGCCTATGCTTCTGATGTAGTCTTGCTATTTATGACAGTTTTTTTTATTGCTAAAGCGGTTGAAAAATATAACCTACATCAGCGGATTGCTTTCCACATTATTAGCATTATTGGTACCAAACCGACCAGGTTAATTTTGGGATTTATGCTAGCAACAGCAGTATTGTCGATGTGGATATCCAATACAGCTATAACCTTGATGATGCTGCCAATAGCTATCTCTATCATCGAACAAACGGCTCTTGTCAATCCCAAAATTGATGTAGGTAAAACTCTGGGAACTTCGCTAATGCTGGGAATTGCCTACGCCGCTAATATTGGTGGGATTGGCACCCCGATCGGGACGCCACCTAACCTGATATTTCTGGCACAATTAAAAGAAAATTTTCCAGACAATACCCCGATTACATTTTATCAATGGATGATGGTGGGAGTGCCAGCTGTTTTTATATTTATCTTGTTAACTTGGATCTATTTAACGAAAATTACAGTAAAGCTTGATAATAACACTTTATCGTCAGACTATTTTAATATTCCAGACAAAGAAGTCCAGAAACTGGTAAAAATGTCTCAGGGAGAAAAATACGTTGCCATTTTATTTGGGTTAACAGCATTGTTGTGGATTTTTAGGGCAGATATCACCATCGGTTCCTTTACATTAACTGGTTGGGCAACCTATCTGGGGGTGGCTAACTTTGTTCATGATTCCAGTGTGGCTGCCCTAATTGCTGTGATCATGTTTATACTTCCTGTGAAAACAGAGACGGGGGATAAAATAAACCTCCTAGACTGGGAAACCGCTGTAAAAATTCCTTGGGGAATATTGCTGCTATTCGGGGGTGGAATTGCAATTTCTAAAGGGTTTGCTGCGTCAGGATTATCTCAATTCCTAGGGGATAATTTACAAATCGGATTGCAGGGACTTTCAACGGTTTTAATGGTGGTTTGCATCATGTTGGGGTGACTATAAGTTACAGGTTGCAGGTTAGAAGGTTGAAGGTTGGAAAGTTGAAGGTTGGAAGGTTTAAGGTTGGAAGGTTTAAGGTTTGTTAGAGGTGATAGCTTGAAGGTTGGAAGGTTGTTCGCGTAGCGTGGCCTTTTGGCCAAGGTTTGTTAGAGGTGACAGCTTGAAGGTTGGAAGGTTGAAGGTTAAACAAGAAACAGCATCAATGGTAACACGGGATGGAGTGCGGCTGGATGCGGATATCTACCGTCCCGATAGTGCTGGTGAGTTTCCCGTCTTGCTGATGCGGCAACCCTATGGAAGAGCGATCGCATCTACGGTAGTTTATGCTCATCCCACTTGGTATGCTGCCCACGGTTACATTGTGGTGATTCAAGATGTCAGGGGGAGGGGCACTTCAGACGGTAAGTTTGATTTGTTTGCCCACGAAGTGGAAGATGGCTTTGATAGTGTTAACTGGGCAGCCAGTTTACCCGGTAGCACTGGGGATGTGGGCATGTACGGCTTTTCCTATCAGGGGATGACTCAACTGTACGCTGCTGCCAGCTATCCCAGCGCTCTGAAAACGATCTGTCCAGCGATGATTGGCTATGATTTATACAGCGATTGGGCCTATGAGGGAGGGGCGTTTTGTTTACAAGCTAATCTGGGTTGGGCGATACAATTAGCAACAGAAACGGCACGATTGCGGGGAGATGAGCAAGCCTATCAACTGCTGTATGCGGCATCTCGGAATTTACCCCTGTATGACCCAATTCCGGCTCGGCCTCAAATTCTCCAAGACTTAGCACCAGACTCCTTTTATCACGACTGGTTAGACCATCCTCACCCAGATCAATACTGGGAAAAACTATCTCCCAAGGGAATGATGCCGGATGTAGACATGCCCATGTTACATATTGGCGGATGGTTTGACCCATTTTTGCGAGGGACACTTCATTTATATAAGGATATGGCATCTCATGGCAGTTCGCCCCAGCATCTGATCATTGGACCTTGGGCGCACCTGCCTTGGGGGCGTAAAGTGGGAGCAGTCGATTACGGTCCCGAGGCGAATAGTCCCGTTGATGGCTTGCAAGTGCGTTGGTTTGACCAGTTCCTCAAAGGAATTGATACCAACGTGGTTGAGCAACCCCCTATTTCTCTATTTGAGATGGGAACTAATCGGTGGCGTTATTTTGATAGTTGGCCTGATGGAAATCAGAAATCTTATTATCTGGTAACTTCCGGTTTAGCCAGTGTCAGGGAAGATTCTGGAAAATTAGTCCCAGAAGAGTCTCAAGGAATGCAACAGCGATCGCAGACACAGGGAGTATCCCAAATCCAGCATACCTTTGATCTATCCTGTGATCTATTAGTTCATGACCCTTGGCGTCCAGTTCCAGCAATAGGGGGTCATGCAGCCATGCCAGTCGGTTCATGCGATCGCACTTCCATAGATTGTCGCACAGATGTTTTAACCTACACCTCTCCACCCTTAGCAGAAAATTTACATTTGGTAGGGGATGTGCTGGTAGAGGTGTTTTGCACAGCTGATACTCCCAGTTTTGATATCTGTGCAGTGTTGTCGGAAGTCCATCCCGATGGCAGGGTTTACCATGTCACTCAGGGATATGGGCGGGTGAATCCTGGAGACAATACTAATCCGTGGCGTATTCGATTCCAAGCAACTTTTGTGCGTATTGCCCAAGGGAATCAGTTGCGCTTGAGCTTAAGTGGGGCTTGTTTTCCCGCTTATCCAGTCAATTCCGGCACCGGGGCTTTTCCTGGTGAAAGTCGATTGATGGATGCTGAGATTATTACTTTGATAGTGAGTTGTGGAGGAGATTATCCAACTCGTGTTTTATTACCTATTTTTAACTCTGACCCAAAATGAGCGCCATGATCAATTTAGCGCTATAGCTGACAGGTCTCCAAAGCAGCAACTAACTGCTCGAAATGATCCAATGTATGAGTTGCCATAACTGAGATCCGAATTCGACTCGTAGGCACTGTAGGAGGACGAATAGCAGGGGCAAAGATACCAGCTGCTTTCAAGGTTTCCCCAACAGCAAGAGCCTCAGTAGCACTATTTATGGAAATGCAAAGGATAGGTGACTCGGAGGGCAAACAGTTGAGATTAGGCAGCTGTTGAGTAATTAACTGTTTGAGAGTCTCTACATTATTCCTAAGTTGAGCGCACCGTTCTGGTTCTTGTTGGACAATTTGGATTGCTGCCAATGCTGCTGCTGTATCTGCTGGAGATAACGCAGTGGTGTAAATCCAGCTAGGAGAACGATTTCGGAGGAAATCAATTAAAACTGCCGAACCTGCAACATACCCTCCCAAACTACCCAAAGCTTTACTGAGGGTGCCAACTTGAATAATCGTTTCTCCAGTACAGCCAAAATGTTCCACACACCCAGCGCCTGTAGCGCCCAAAACTCCCGTAGCATGGGCTTCATCCACCAGGAGCATACAATTAAATTGGTTTGCCAACCCTAATAGCTCAGGCAAGGGGCATAAATCACCATCCATGCTAAAGACGCTATCAGTAACAATTAAGCAACGGCGGTACTGTTGTCGGTATTGAATCAGTTGACCCTGCAAAGAAGCCATATTGCAGTGCTCATAGTCAATTACCTGGGCTCCGCTCAAAATTGCCCCATTTTTTAGGCTGGAGTGGTTGTACTGATCCCCTAGGATTAAATCCCGTTTCCCTACTAACGCCGCAATCGTACCTATATTTGCCAAATACCCAGAGCTATAGACGATCGCATCTTCAGTTTGTTTGAGAGATGCGATCGCATTTTCCAATTCTCGATGCAGTTCCCGGTGTCCAGTGAGTAATCTCGAACCAGTGCTGCCAGTACCATAGTCCTTAGTAGCAGTAACTGCAGCTGCGATTAAAGGAGGTGAGCCTGCCAGTCCCAGATAGTCATTACTAGCGAAGTTAATCACCTCTCGCCCTTCCAGTTGCACCACAGCACCAGGCATACTTTGTAGAGTTTGTACTGAACGATACCAATTGGCTTTCTCAATCGTGGCCAGGGATAGCTTTAGCCAAGCATAAGGGTCAGTAGACATTAGACATTGTATTTGGTGGTGAGACTTGGGCTTGGTGCCGGTTGAATCTTAATCATCTTTTTTCGCCTTCACCCCAACTAACTCTGGATTGCCATCTAAAGAACCGTATAGGATATTTCCCCTCTTGTTGTCTGGTTTATAGAAAAGTAGTCGTTGCTCCAGTCGTTGCAGCTGCCGTTGAGCTGCTTGTGGATTCTTCGAGTAATACTTCTTCAGGTCAATCTTGAAGTGCCGATTAATTTCTGACCATGGGATATCCCAAAGTTGGTCACCACAAAGTACCTCTAATTCCCATCCCTCAATATCAGTGTCCTTGATGTCTAGCTCAACTTCCCTGGGTTCAACCTCAATCAGCTTGCACTTCTCCATTTTGTTAGGGGAGCAGCTACTGAGTAATGTTACTCCCACAGTCAGCAACAAGAGGATGCTACAGAGTTTGTTATTCAAAAAAGATTTTTGGTAAATTTTCATGTCTGCCACCAAACTTCACGATCCTAATAGTATTGACTCATCATCTAGCAAAGGGAATAGGGAGTAGGGAATAGGGAGTAGGGAATATGGCATCAAAAATTCTCACAATTCCTACACGGATCCCTATACCCCTACTAAATTATAGATTGGATCTGGGATGAATTACCGGAACTGTTAACTATCTATATCTATCAAAATGCAGTTGACAAAATAATAATTTTATGCTAATAAATAGTCGAAATTCACCAGCTATAATAGCTAAGTAAGTCCTGAAAATGAAACATTTTTAAATTCTGGATTCTTCAATTACTAGATTGTAGATCAAACTAGGGTTCTTATGTACTTGTTATGCTAAATAAACAGTCTGGCAAAGGGACTTCGGAGCAGGGACTTCGGAGCAGGGACTCCGGAGCAGGGACTTCGGAGCAGGGAATAGTGGAAAAAGGCCGTATTCAGAAAATTTTGTGAGTTGAATAGCAGAATTTTCCTGTCTTGATTATTGCCCGAGTGGGGGAAACCACGGCAGTTCCTCATGGGGAGGGGCTGGGTGTTAAGACATAACCGCAGGATGGGGGAGCGTTTATAGTCGATAGGTAAAGAGTAATAATTTTAAGTTACATGAAATAAGGCTCCCCTCTCCTTACGGTAATTCAAAGCAAACCTTCGTCCGCACCGCTGTTTGCCCCGTGGAAACGGCAATAGCGAGTGGGGGTTTCCCCCAAGACCGAGCTGCCTCCCCTTTAGCCCCACTGCCTCCCCTGTTCCGAAGCTGCATCGCTTGTAAAGTAAGCTTTATGAGTTTTTTAACTGGAACTTTCGCATAAAAGGTACTGAAGACCCCAAACTAGATATAGAAAATAATCACTGGTCAGTAGTAAAAATTAGATATAGCACTACCCATTAAGGTTAGGAAATTGATACAACCTGAAAAGCTTTTGTAGTAAAATTTTGCCTCTTGCCAATGCCATTGCCCGTAGCGCTATACACTCAATTGAGTGATCATGAGCCTAGCAACGATATCGAAAAAATTAGGGATAGTAACTAACAACTGACCAATCACCTGACCAATTACAAGGAAAACATTCCTTCAAAATTACTCTTTATGAATCATGAGCAAGATAAAACTACCGTTAGCACCGCCAATCTTAGGAATTGCATTAGCAATTGTCAGCTTTAGTAGCAGTATTGCCTTGCCAGGGATTTCAACAGCTAATCCTAGCAATTCCCGGTTGGACTCAAATCAACGTTCTCCAACAGCAGAAGTGGCTCAAAACCACCGAGAGCAAGAGCGAATTACTTCAAGGAATCCACAGCCATTAGGTATCAGTCTAGATTGGGTGCCACCAAATGTACCGGAACGAGGTGTACCCGGTAAACGAAAAGCAGCGGCAAGCCGTGGGGGATGTCCAAAAGTCGAGCCACCTTTGACTGCCTTGGTCCCTGCTAGCCCCACCATTGCCAGTGAGGGTCAAATTGCATCAGAATCGGTTTTCGGCTTAACCGTTGTTTCTCATCCCACCTTCTGGTTTTATGTTCCCTATGCCCTGACACCGGACTTGCCTTTGGAGTTTGTGCTACAAGATGAAAACCATAACGAAATCTACTGGACTAAATTTGTTGCCTCATCTTCCTCACCAAGTGTAGTAGGCATCGAACTTCCATCAACAGTCGCCTCCCTTGAGGTTGGTAAACAGTATCGTTGGTACTTTGTGGTTAAATGTGAGCGACTGGGATCTCCTGTAGTGACAGGGTGGGTAAAACGGATGTCACTCAACCCATCCCTCAAAAATCAGTTAGACCAAGCGACATTAGAACAGAAAGCGATTATCTATGCCAGATCAGGGATCTGGTATGATACCCTTAATGCTCTAGCTAAGCTACGTCAGCAAAATTCTAGCAATGACCTGCTGATCAAGGATTGGGTGAAATTATTGCAGTCTGTTGACTTAGATGCGATCACGCAAGCACCCTTTCTGGAATTTTAAGATCAAGTCGCTCTAATTCCATTACCAGCAAGAGAGTGGGTCATTTCCGGTATTGGTCATTGGTCGAGCCTCCTGTGTATTTTAAGGATGCAAGCATCCAAGCCTTATTTCAGTTCCGGATGAGTTGTACTTTCTTCGGAAACACCCATGTGATTAATAGTAGCGAGTAGCTGGTAAAGACGGCTAACATCTCGTCGATTGAAGTGGAAAACCAGACGGGGGAGTTCAGCGGTTTCATCAGGTAGTTCTTCCGGTAAAACCTGACTTTTCTCAATCCGTCCCTGAACCAAGATATCGCTAAAATGCTGATTTAGCTGTTCAACCTCAGGGTTTGACAACTCAGATTTGAGGCGAATCACGAATTGATCTCTGACATAGCGGCTAGAGTGATAAACCCGGTAAAACCGATTAATGGTTTCGTAAGCCACATCTAAGTTATCTGTGATGGTATAGAGACTGGAATCCTCTGGCCTGATCAAACCCCGTTGCATGAGGTGCTTGTGAATATAAGCATCCCAATCTTTCCAGTAGGTGCCACCAGGTTTATCAATCAGTACTAAAGGAGTTGGTTCTAATCGTCCTGTCTGACAAAGGGTTAAAGACTCAAAGGCTTCATCCTGAGTACCAAAGCCACCAGGAAATAAGGTAAGCGCATCCGTTTCCTTGATGAAAAATAGCTTGCGAGTGAAAAAATACTTGAACTCAATTAGCTTGGGATCCCCTGCGATAAACGAATTTGATCCGTGCTCAAACGGTAGTTGAATATTCAGACCAAACGAATGCTTAGAGCCAGCACCTTTGTTTCCTGCCTCCATAATGCCACCACCAGCACCAGTCATTACCATAAATCCCTGCTGGGTTAAATGATAGGCAAATTCAGCTGCCAGCTGATATTCAGGAGTATTTGGGGCAAGGCGTGAGGAACCGAAAATGGTAACTTTCCGAACATGACGATAGGGATAAAAAACTTGAAATGCCCGCTCCATATCTTCTAGAGAAGCGGTGATTATTTTCCAGTCCAGACGGTCAATTTCTTCCCCAGTTAGTCGCACTAGCACTGCCAGAGACCGTTTGATCAATTTACGATTTTCTAGATTAGGTAGCTGGTCAATCAGTGTTGCTAAATCCGTTGACAGTGAGTTGAAGCCATCCGCAGAAGGAGATAGGGTCATATCGTATCCAGTTGACTACTTATCATTAAAGGTTTTTCGTCAATTGAAAATTGAAAATTGAAAATTGTCAATAGTCAACTCGCTTGACCTTTGGTCACGCTTCGCGAACGCTCCAATTCAAAATTAAAAATTATTAATTCAAAATGACAATCAGTGGGGGCTTGTACCCGGAATTAATTAATTCAAAATTTGTTCTAAACTTGATGCGTAAATTTTTAATTTTTAATTTTTAATTTTTAATTCCCCAAAGGGGTAAAGGATGAATTAGCAATTAACAATTAACAATTAACAATTAACGATTTTCCTGAATACGAAGTGATTAATAAGGTAAGCATTCAGCCGTCAGCCGTGAGCTAAAAGCTCACGCTACTTGAGGTGCCGTGAGCTGACGTAACAGAGATTAAACCAATGGTTAAGCTGTTGTGCATTTAAATTCTACAACACCAAGGCAGAAGGCAGAAGGCAGAAGGCAGAAGGCAGAATGTAAAAGAGTTTCAGTTTTTTTTTCTGATTTAATCAAAGGGAGTTTAAATACGCGACAGCTTACTGGTTTTATTCAAAAGCTGATAGCTGAATGCTGATAGCTGAATGCTTACTTAATAAGACTAGATATTATTCCCCCGACTTATCACGAACGCCTTTAACAATCCGAGAGAGTTCGCTCTTTTCATCGACGGGAATCCGAGTGGGAGAACCACTGATAATTCGTTCGTAATTGCGGAAGGAATCCTTAATTTCTGGTCCATCCTTACTGATAGTGTACTCTCGGATACCTGTATCATGCCAAGAGCCACGCATCTTAAATACATTGATAGCACGGGACATTTCACCACGAATTTCCACATACTGTAGCATTATAATTGTGTCAGTAATTGTAGAAATATGGGAATCGGTAATGGAGTGAGCTCCCATAAATTTATCTGTGGTATTGGTAAAAAATCCAGTTATTTCTTCTTGCTTCGCATAGCCCGTCACACCAATCACAAACTGCCGAAAGGCATTGTTGCTCACTCCCCGTGCTAAAGCAGAAAGAGAGTCGATGGCAATGCGAGAGGGTTTAAATTCAGCAATTTCTGTTTTTATCCGTTGTAAGTGGTCTTCTAACCCCGCTGATTCTGGATAAGAACAAAGAATTTTTAATAAACCCTTTTGTTCCATTTCCTCAAAATTAATGCCCCAAGACGATGCATTACGAGATAGCTGAGCCCGAGATTCTTCGTAAGCAAACAAAATCGCGCGATCACCTTGTATGCAAGCATTTTGGATAAACTTGCTCACTAACAAGGTTTTGCCAGTACCTGTGGCACCCGTTGCCAGGATAATGGAATCCTTAAAGAAACCACCACCACACATAACATCAAGAGTGTTGATTCCGGAAGACACTCTGGCCATGGAAGACCGTTGAGTCAGTCGCATTGCTCCTAAGGGGAAGATATTGATCCCTTGATCCGTAATCGTAAAGGGGTATTCTCCTTTCATATGGGTGGTACCCCGCAGCTTGAGAATTTCTATAGTGCGGCGTCGGCGTTCCCCTTCCAGAACATTACGGACAATGACCACATTATCCGAGACAAACTCTTCCACCCCGAATCTAGCTACTGGTCCATACTCTTCAACTCGCTCTGTAGTCATAATGGTGGTTACGCCAATGCTTTTCAGGCGTGCCACTAGGCGAAAAATTTCTCGACGTACCACAGAAGCAGCATCGTACTGCTGAAATATGGCAGTGATTGAGTCAATGGAAACTCGCTTGGCTTTGTATTTGTGAATGGCGTACTGAATACGCTCGATCAGGGCAGACAGGTCGAAGTTGCCGACAATGTCCTGTCCTTCTGGATCCGGGGAAGCATCCAGAATAAATAGCTTGCCTTCATTAACTAGTTTATTTAGCTCCCAACCAAAGCTTGATGCATTTTTGCTGATATCTGTGGGTGATTCTTCAAATGTAACAAACACACCAGCTTCATCAAAATTGCTAATGCCGTTGTAGAGAAATTGAACGGCTAATAGAGTTTTTCCAGTGCCAGACGTTCCACTGACCAGGGTGGTTCTACCAGATGGTAAACCCCCATGAGAGATTTCATCGAAGCCTTCGATCATTGTCCGTATTTTCTGGACACCGACCGTTGTTACTGAGTTTTGATATAGTTCATTTTGATTAAATTGATTCATATTGGTCTTAAGTAAATGTTCTTAATCAAAAAAAAGTTTAATGGTGTTGCTGACTTGCTAAATCTTGACTATTAATCTAAAATGGTATAAGATATTTAGAAATCCAAATCTCCTTCACGGAGTTCTTCATAGAGCAAATCTAAGCCGATCAAGACTTTTTCTCGATCCGAGAGATCCCCAATGATTTTTCGCACAGGAGGCGGTAAAACTTTTGCCAAGGTTGGTGTTGCCAAAATTTTATCTTCCTCAGCTAGTTGGGGGCTCTTGAGAACATCAATTACTTTGAGAGCGTAAACCCCTTGGAATTCCTGTTCGAGAATAGTTTTCAGTGTTCTCAAAGCCCTGACGGAGTTGGGGGTGTTCCCAGCTACATAAAGCTTGAGAACATAAGTTTTTTTATAGGAACTCATAGGCTCTTAAGTTTAGGAGAAGATGGGTTAAAGGTCAATACAAGGGATCAAGGAACTCAAGGAAACGGTTTTTTAGGAGAGCCTCCCATCAAGCTTACTACTCAATGTTGATCCGATTATGCTGATCTTACAGTTCTCTGGGGATGGAGCGGCGATACATTTCACCTAAGTGAGCAATCACGTCGATTAACGTCAGGCGATAATCCAGCAGTATATCCTCTCTACGCCCTTCCAGCTGCAACTGTTTGGAAAATTCATCCATCAGTTCCATATGAATTTCCACAATCTTAGATATAGAAATATCCGCAAAAAACACTTGTTCTACAAAATGATCGATGTCTTGGTTTAGGGTATCTCCCGGTGCAAAGTACTGTAGAACAATTTGACGATACTGTGATCTTAAGTGTTCTAACAGCTCATCCCTGTCGTTGAGAGATAGATTACGAAAAAAAAGCCGAGGATTTCTCTTGTAGTACACACCAAGGTATCCAAGTCTTTCCCTGAGCTTTTCAGCTAACCGATGCTGCTGCTTACTCAAGAAACTGTAATTAGCTACTGCGAGGTTAGGATAAACTGGGCCAGATGACCTGGGTAAGTTACAGGCGGGAGCTAGGGACAAAAACTCTGTCATCGCCTGTTGGATGAAATCGCCAATCTCAGGTAATTGGTGAATACTAAGTTCGACTTCTGCCGGATGGAACAGATGAGCGCTAGACCTAGCGGTGAATTTATCCGTCGTCTGGTTAGAAGCCAGCTGTTGATTGCTGTCAACCCTAGGGGGGATTTCTGGGGAGTCCGACCGCAAAAATACTGCAGGTAAGGTGGTTCCTTGCAGGTACAAGTAGTGGATCACCTTGGGAAGTGTGTCGGTATCCTGCAATACCAAACAATCAAGATCCTGTTTATGTTGCTCAACCACCTCGAAAAATTCAGATTCGGAGCTAGTAGAGTGTATAATATACTGCTCGCTACCCAAAACCTGAGAAAGGGATTGAGCTAGGGAATCAGAACTGATCAGCGTACATATGGTTAGTTGGGAAAGCAACACAACAGGTCTGGAATAACAAACTGGTTACTCTTACTATATAAGAGTCCTTAAACCAGTAAAATTTTAACATTTTTTTTAACAATGAGCTTAATATAAATTAAATTGAATTGAAACAGTCTGATAATTGAAATTAATTTTGATTTCGCGCCTCACTATATGCCCAGTGTTGAGCAGTATATTGAAAAGTACTTGCTCTTCAAGCATTAGGGGATCGCCCATGCCCTGTTGGGTTTGAGTGAATTCCTTTGTTGCTACTTTAGGAGGATGTGTTGCTACTGTAGGGCTCAACCGCTGTTGAAGCTAGATTGGTTATGTCGATGCCTACTCCCAGTATCCAAAAATTTGCCGAGCTAGTTCCTATTTGTCAAAGGACTTCTGATTTGGCTACTATTCTTGATATTTTTCATGCTTCAAGGCATGACTCGATTGTGGTAGTCAGCGAACAGCAATATCCTGTGGGAGTGGTTAACCTAAGGCAGATCATGCCTCACCTGCTCTCATACGCTAAGGTAGGTAGCTCAGGAGCAACAATGACAACTGGTTTTCTTCACAAACCACTATCTTGGATACAGCCAAACATCATTGAACCCATAACCATCCTACCAGGTAAGCTGAGTCTAAACCAATTCTGGTACTACCTACAAGACCATGGAAGTAGGGAGGGGGGGTTAGGGGAGTTGGGCAGAAACTGGGATAGAGAATTTAACCAATTCCCCATCCCAGATCAGGAACACTGGGCATTAGTAGATGGGGACCAGAAATTTATCGGACTCCTTAACAGTTGCCTGCTGTTAAAATTCTTAGCATCCACATTCACCCAACAACGTTCTGAATCGATAGTAAAGCGTACTCAACCCAAGGGACTGAACCCTAATCCCCTCAGGACTCACCACCCACACTATGGATTAACAGCCAAGAGTTCTTGGGCCAATTCCCTAGGATTATCATCTCGAATCAACTCAGGACTGAAAACTCAGGAAGAAGCCCTAACTTACAGTGCCCAGTTCAAGGGCATGAAACCCTTAGTGCAACTGTTAGAACAACTGCCATTACCCCTAAGCATACAAACCTCGACGGGAAAAGTTTTAGTTGAGAATCTGACCTGGCGTGAGCAGATTGAGACATCATCCGAGGGGACTCCGGGAAATAGTAGCACCACAGGCACTAAGAATACTACCTCTGCTATGAAAAACCCTGGAGCTAGGGAAAAGATACCCTACCGTTCTTCTTACAATCGTCTCTTATCTAATCATGTACCGAGGGAAGTCAGTAAGGAAGGTTTGAAGCAATCGATGGAAGAGCCTAGGACATCGTTAGACTTCCAGTGGCGTCAGCCTGATACCCAGAATTCCCCAACCTTCCATAACCAATCTGCTCCTCGATCTCCAGGACAATGGCCATTATCTGTGGGCAATGTTTGTGACCAGGGAGACAAAACATCTGAACAAGCTGCTGTTGGGCAATACTGTGCTCTTGATACTCCCTATCAAGCAGCAACCACTATTCACGAGCGCGTGCTGCTCTTTTCACCACCAGTCAAGAAAACCGGGGCAAACCATACCCCCTGCCAGGAAACCGCTGCGCCAACTGATCCAACTCTTTCAAACAGCCAGGAGCGGGTATTCTCGTTTGTCAAAATTCCTCTGTCACCTGCTATCGCTGCTCTTTGGGAAGGAGGACTAGAAACTGACAGTTGCGAGCCTAAGGTAGCTTTTAACTATTCCCCATCTCCAATATCTCGGTCTGAGTCACCTAACTCTCAATTGTACCTAGTGTTGGCTCAAGATACCACAGAGCAACGACTCTTTGCCCAAGAACTGGCAGCAAAAAATGCTGATTTAGTGCAACTAAACCGACTCAAAGATGAGTTTTTAGCTTGTATTAGCCATGAACTGAAAACACCTATAACTGCGATTTTGGGTTTGTCAACTTTGTTGAAAGACCAAGCCCTAGGGGAACTCAATCAACGTCAATCCCGTTATGCGCAGTTAATTTATCAGAGTGGGCGTAAGCTAATGACCGTGGTCAACGATATTCTCGATTTGACCCGTATGGAGACTGGTCAACTGAAACTTACCCTCGAACCGGTGCCAATTCGGACTGTATGCGATCGCGCTTATGACCAGGCTCGCTCTGAAATAGACTCAAAACACTCGGAGGACAACAATCGAGATTATCCCACAAAATTCACCCTAGAGATTGAAGCAAGTTTAGAGATGCTGATTGCTGACGAGTTGCGTTTACGGCAAATGTTGGCCCATCTGTTTTCTAATGCCCTTAAGTTTAC
Organism: Moorena producens 3L; assembly: GCF_000211815.1. Lineage (GTDB taxonomy): Bacteria > Cyanobacteriota > Cyanobacteriia > Cyanobacteriales > Coleofasciculaceae > Moorena > Moorena producens. The sequence continues at coordinate 57,853 of NZ_GL890851.1, read as the reverse complement.
CGATGGCAGTGGTGAAATTGGTCTGAAGGTCAATTGGTGGCAAGGTTGGATTGCTTTCACGGTCTGGGACACTGGCATTGGTATTCCTGCTGATAAACAGCACTTGATCTTTCAGAAATTCCAACAGCTGGAAAAGCCTCTGACTCGTAGCTTTGAGGGGACGGGTCTGGGATTAGTCTTAACACAACATCTAGCTCACTTGCATGGTGGAGATGTCTCGTTTATTTCCAAGGCAGGGCTCGGTAGTCAGTTTACCTTACTCTTCCCCCCCTGTCCTCCCCACGCTTCATCTGATCAATTGGACAATTGGGATGAGCAACTATCAGAGATTGCCCCTACGGCAAGGTCTCACCCCCCATCTTCGACGCCCAACCGTTTAGTGTTAATTGTGGAAGCTGTACCTCGTTACCTGGAAGGATTGACGGAACAGCTCAAGAGTTTAGGCTATTGGGTGGTGGTTGCCCGCTCTGGTACGGAAGCAATCGAAAAAGCCCGTCGTCTACAACCCTATGCTATTTTACTCAATCCCCTACTACCAAAACTTTCTGGTTGGGATGTCCTAACACTGCTAAAGTCCGATGCCCAAACTAATCACATCCCGGTTTTGGTAACAGCCACCCAGGCCGAAAAACAGCAGGCCACCCACAACAAAGCTGATGGTTTCTTAAGTCTGCCAGTACAAGAGGAAGCATTACGAGAAAACCTGTCTCGGCTGGCTAAAGATGAGAGTAATACCAGTAGTGTGCTAACGATTCTCTATCTCAATCCTGGTGATGGGCGAAAAGGCTATTCTGTAGAGTCCTACCAGAACCCTGACTCGTCTGCACTGACTTATGAGTTAACTTCACTATTGAGTCTAGAAAACTTAGACCTCAATTATCGGGTACTCGAAGCCGATGATTTCGATCAAGCTGAGTTATTGAGCCGGGTTTGGAATCCAGATGTGATTGTATTAAATGGTGCTCGACTGATAAACCCTTTAATCTACTTGAATCAGTTTTCATCATATCCTTGCTTGAGTACTTTACCACTAGTAACCCTGGATCACCAAACTACAGAAGCTGCTAATCAAGTAACTGGTCTTTCGGTCTATCCCTGTTTAGCACCAAATAATCAACAAAAGATGGCTGCCATACTGCAAGTCATTCAAGTGGCAGCTGGAATCAGTTGCAAGCCTACCATTTTAGTGATGGACACGGGGGAGCAGAGGACAAAGTTTAGGGGTAATCCGTTACAGGTTAACAGGTTGAACCTTGAATCCTCTCACTTATCCTACGGGTTGTCAATGGCCGGAAAATCATCAACATCTTGGCTACAGGCACTGATTCAATACTTACAAACTGCTGGTTATTGCAGCTTAGTGGCCTGTTCTTGGGCAGAAGTATACCGTCAAATTCAGGGAAAAAGTGTGGACTTGCTGCTGATTCGATTAACAGATCTCACTAATCCTTCAGAACATTCGAAAGGATTGATAACTCTTGCTCAATTGCCAGAGCGACCACCCATTCTGGTTTTGGATCATCGATTAGAGGCTAAGCAGCACGATCCAGTAATCCAGAGTAGTAACAGTAGTAACTCGAATTCTCAGTTGGAGTTGCTGCTTGAGAAAATTGCTACTCAGATTGTACACTGGCATTCTCAGTCAATGACCCAGTTATTGAAACAGATTAAGCAGCTCATGAACCCAACCCTTTAAAGGGGTGGGATGCAAGTCGGTCATATTGTCCGACACCGTGATTGTCCATCCAGTCTTGGAGACACTTGTTGCGAACAAAGCCAGCCGTGGGGATCATAAAGCCAATGATGCCAAACTGTTTTGTTGAACCTTCCTCTTTTGGATTCAAGTACAAACAACAGCAATTCCTAACTATCTGATCAGTTTATTATACCATAAGGATGCCCTTCGCCCAATTTATAGCGTTGATCGCAGTTATGAGGTACAGTCTTTTTTGACGTTGATTCCCTGTTTTGATGCAGCGCATTCCTATTCCCTATTCCCTATTCCCTATTCCCTCTTCCCTCTTCTCTCTTCAGGTGATCCGCTGTTCCGGTGATCCGCTGTTCCCTAAAATCCCGAAATTTTGTACCTCATAGCTATGATAATTGCTATATTGGTTGGTTGCAATTGATCCCACGGCAAATCAACGATTATGGCGTGAGCCTTCTTTCGAAATTCAAGCTAATATGGAGAAGACACCTCCTATCCAGCCAAAGTTATTTGGATTTATCTCACGTTTACCTTAGCATTTATATTTAATCATAGTTAATATTTGTGGCTAATTAATATCGTAATGTTTAATGAGTTTTACTAAAAATAATTAAACGAAAAACAGGACAAGGTTAAAACGTAATAACAAGCATAAAAATAAATATGAAAACGGCAAACCAACAAACTGGTTACGGTTAACAAAAGGATGATTAAATAGTAAGATTACCAAAAATAAGTGCCAACAATAGTATTGCTTATGGTTAATGAATGGAGCGGTCGCTTAATCTGAGTTGCTAGAAAGTATTTACGTTAATTTAAATAGTAAGTAAGAGTAAGTAAGTTTTTTAAAGGAGGTAGACCATGAAACGTCTTGTGGTATGTTGTGATGGAACATGGCAAGAGTTATCAAGTACTTACCCAAGCAATGTGGTTAAGATTTCTCAGGCAGTTAAAGCATTGGGTAGTCACGGAGTTCTACAAATCGTATTCTACGATGAGGGAATTGGCACAGAAGACTCTCTGAAGAGCAAGCTTTTCGGTGGCGCTTTTGGCAGAGGGATTGATACCAATATCCAGGATGCTTATCGCTTTCTTTGCCTGAACTACATCCCTGGTGACGAAATCTACCTATTCGGTTTCAGCCGTGGGGCTTATACAGTGCGCAGTCTAGCTGGAATGATTTATAAATCAGGCTTGCTATCCCGCTCCGAGATCCGTAAAGCTCCGGAAGCCTACGAAATGTACCGCTCTCGGGATATCAAGCCCAATCACCAACAAATGGTAGAATTCCGCAAAAAATACGGAGAAAGTGTCCCCATTACCTTGCTTGGCTGCTGGGACACGGTTGGTTCCCTTGGTATCCCTAATTTATCCCCCTTTTTGTGGTTTGACAAAAGGTTTAACAAGAGGTACAGATTCCACGATACCTCTTTGAGTCCGATTATTGAGCATGGGTTGCACGCTGTATCCATTGATGAGCAGCGCAAAGTCTTTGACGTGACGCCAATGGACAAAAGCCACCTTTCCCAGACCCAGGTTGTTCGTGAAGTATGGTTTCCAGGGGTTCACGGCTCCGTCGGTGGTGGCTCCCAGGAGCAGAGCGGCTTGTCCGACGGCGCACTGCAGTGGATGATGGACTCAATCGGCAAGATCGGTCTTGGTCTTGAGTTTGACCCAAGGGCAATTCCTACTGGTATCAACCTTGATTATGATATTGATTTCAACAATGCTCTGGGTCTATTCAAGTTCACAGGGCGCAAGCTACGGGAGATTTCGGATAACTTTGATGACCTTCACCAGAGTGTAATAGAACGCTGGATGAAGCGGCCTGATTATCGACCGAGGAATCTGGCTGACAAGCACGGCCCCAGACTAAATCAACTATTACAACTTAAGCAACAGAAGTAAAATAATGATGTCAATTTTGGTTTACTAGTCAACAGCTAATAATTAGTAATTTGTTATTTGAATAAAATTGTGAAGTATGAAGTATGAAGTGTGAAGTGTGAAGTGTGACAACTAAACTTTTAGTTTTTAATTTTAGATTTATCAACAAAAACTTGTTTGGAAACGCGAATGAGTTTATAGGGACCAAGACTAGCTAAGGTAGTATATTGCTCAGGTTTTAGCTTGGCTTTCTTTAGCCTTTTCTTCCTAGCTAACATCAAAACGGAGGGAGGTGAAGGCTGAGTCACTGCTATTTCTTTCATGTAATTTCGTGCTTTTTTACCTTTGCTCATGTAGGTGACGGGTTGCTGGGTGTAAAAAACCACACTGGGTTTTTTGAAACCAATCATAATCAATTCTTCTGACGATTGCTTTTCTTGAACAGCAATGGCAGATAATTGCCGTAGGGGTAATTGACGCACTTGATCCACTAACAAGAAAGTAGGGGTCAACACGAAAATAAGAAAGGCTAAAAATCCCACTAGGTTGACTATCCATAGCCCAAACAACCAACGTCGCCAGAGCAACAGTGCTGCTACAATAGCAGTTATACTCCAAATAATACCTCCCCTCACCATTAAGCCGGATTCTTGCAACTGCTCCGGTAAGTCTGGTGCTGCTGGTCCACTACCGATATATTCGGGAGCCAAAAAAATGGCAGTGGCAAGGGCAATTAACAACAAGAGGTTAAATAGGCTACTGAGTAGCATGGATCGGGAAAGGGGCACACGGGCAGACCAGGAAAGGGTACTAGTATGGGTGAGTTGGTCACTCCACAATAAAGCCAAAAGAATGGCGGCAGCTGGAATTAGGGGTAGCACATAGCTGGGTAGTTTAGTGGCAGCAATGGTAAAAAAGCCGAAAATCCCTACAAACCAGAACAGAGCAAATAAACCCAAATGAGTAGAACGGGGTGAGTTACTCCACCGCACCCGCCGCCAAAATTTTAGTCGTGCGATCGCAAACGGCAAGTAGCTCGACCAAGGGGCAAAAGCTACTAGTACTACTGGAAAATAAAAATACCAAGGCCCAGCGTGGCGGTTAACGGTGCGAGTAAAGCGTTGAATATTGTGATATCCAAAAAACGAGTCGATATAGGCTTGCCCATTGGCTAGGGTTACTAATAGATACCAAGGTAGTGTCAGAGCCAAAATAATCACAATGCCTCTAAATAAGCACATTTCCTGCAATACTTCCCTGCCATTGCCCAGGTAAAGCAGAAAACCACCAATAATTAGTGTGGGTAGAACGATACCGACTGGTCCTTTGGTAAGGATAGCTAGAGCAATGAGCACATAACAGGCTAGGTACCAACGGCAAGGGTATTTGTGAGGGGGTGAGGGGCTTTTAGCAACAGTTTTTTCGCTGCTTCCGAGCTCCTGTGCTCCTGTGTTCCTATGGTTTCGATGGGCATACCCTAGAAAAAAACTTAGTAATGCACCCCCGACACAGGCGCTGAGTAGCATATCTGATACACCGGTTCTTGCCCAGATAATGGTTTGAAGATTCACTGCCATCAGGGTTGAACCAATCCAGGCACAGATCCACAACTGGCGCTGGCGATAGGAAGAGTTGATTTTGCTATCCCTGTGCTGACTTGACTCTACATCAGGGGTAAAGGCAGCAGGACGGGAAATCCCATAATATCGTAGGGTGTAAAAGGCTAATCCAGTTAATGCGATCGCACTCAAGGCTGACGGCAGTCTTACTGCCCATTCATTCACCCCAATCAACCGGTAACCAATTGCCATCAACCAGTAGATTAGGGGGGGTTTATCAAAGCGAGTCTCACCATTGAAATAAGGGGTAATCCAGTCACCTGTCACCGTCATCTGGCGAGCGGCCTCAGCAAACAAGGGTTCAGTTTCATCTACTAAACCGATGTTGCCCAAATTCCACAAAAAAGCTAGCCAGCTGATCAGGAGTAACCACAGAATAGAAAGTGTCCAGATGGTGGTGGGATGCTGTTGCCAAGATTGCCACCAATTTTTAAACCTATTAGCTAATGTAAACTTCATCAATGGGCTAGGGTGTGATTGAGGTCTAGCAGGCTATCATTATTCCAAAAACGGATAGCATGGTCTACACGTGTGTTATTCTTATTTCAACGAGTGTAGTAGATGCAGAATACCCGTCTTAATAATTTAGTTGATTTTTTATGGACGCGGCTGGGGCTATGGTTTGCTAATCCCTGGCGACGCCTGTCGATGGTCCTGATTAGCTTTCTGTTTGGCTTCTTGGTAGGACAAGCCCTGTGTACTACAGCAGGAACTGGCCAGGAATGGATACTATCTGGGATGTTGATTGTTTTTACAGAAGCAGTTAACCGGTTGATTTATAGCGGTAAATTTCCAAAAGGCCAATTAAATCAAACCGTTGACCGGGTTTCATGGTTGGCAGATGTAGTCAATGCTTTTAAAATTGGTCTGGTATACAGTATGTATTTAGAAGCCTTCAAGCTTGGCTCTTAAAATAGTAATCAGTTACTAATGAGTTAGTAATCACTGCTGAGTAATTACTGCTGAATCCTAACAAGGGAGACGTCTGATGCAACTACTGACCGAGAAACGATAAATGACAAGTGACACCAAGAGCGTTGGTCAAATTCTCGAGCAGTGGGTATCAGGAAAAACACCCAATCCCCTTGAATCTCAGCAACTCTTGGCTGAGGAACTGGCTGATCACCTAAAGGCAAAGGCGTTTGGCATCACAGAGGATAATGGTGAACAGGTAATCCAAGCGCGATCGCATTTGTTTGAGATAGTCTACCCAGATATTCTCCGTCTACCGTATTTTGAAACTACTCCTGAAACACAGCAAAAGACTCTCTTATGCCTCTGGAACCTCTGGCTTCCTTTAGCCATGGAGTTGGTATCCTGTCGTAAACAGCTGGGACGTCCTTTGATTCAGGGCATATTAGGAGGGCAGGGCACCGGGAAAACCACTCTAGCGGCAGTCTTAAGTGTGATTCTCCACAAATTAGGCGATGGACTTCGTCCCGCTTTCAGCGAACGCACTCTCAGCCTGTCTATCGATGACCTCTACAAAACCTACAAGGAGCGACAACAGCTTCAAGAACAAGACCGCAGGCTGATCTGGCGTGGTCCCCCTGGAACTCATGATGTTGAGCTGGGTTTACAGCTATTAGACCAATTACGATCCCCTTCCCCTACGCCACAAATCCTCGTGCCTCGGTTTGATAAATCAGCTTTTGGGGGGGCTGGAGACCGAATCACTCCAGAGGTGGTCGAAAGTATTGATATTGTATTGTTTGAAGGGTGGTTTGTTGGGGTTCGACCCATTGAGCCAGAAGCGTTTGATGGCTCTGTTCCAGAACCGATTCATACCTTGGAAGACCGAGAGTTTGCTCGGGATATGAATCAGCAACTGAGGCTTTATGTACCCCTGTGGGAACGATTAGACCGATTGATGGTACTCTACCCTACTGACTACCGCCTCAGTCAGCAATGGCGACTACAGGCAGAGAAACAGATGATTGCTCAGGGTAAGTCAGGGATGGAAGATTCACAAATTAGAGATTTTGTCAACTATTTTTGGAAAGCTCTCCATCCAGAATTATTTATTACACCCCTGACTCGAAACCCAAATCTAGTAGACTTGGTGGTTGAAATTAATCCTGACCACACACCTGGTGTGATTTATTCACCAGGGGATGCTGATTAGGATAAAATCAACGTAAGCATATGCGCGTAGCGCACGCTGCTTGAGGTGCTATCAGCCCTTAGGCGTCAGCTAATCAACGGGAGGTAGTAAACAAGCACCGGGATTGCTGGTACGGCTGGTTGAAAATCCCTGCTCGTTTGACTGATCTGACCCCATGCACTTCTCGTGCCAGAGTAATATAGAGGCAATAGTCAACATCGCTTGATAATTGATGGCATATTTCTCATAACGAGTTGCGATTCGTCGATTTTGCTTGAGGCGATTAATAAGTCGTTCGACTCGATTTCGTTCTCGTTTGCAGACCCCGATTGAAGCGTTCTCGTTTTTTCTCATTGCTTTTCGGGGGGAATAATAGGGGTTGCTCCCTGAAAACGCAGTTTTTCTCTAATTGCTTGACTACTGTAAGCTTTATCACCTAAAAAGTAGCGAAATCGACTTTTTGGTCTTCGAAGTCCAATTCCTTTGACTTTTCCTCCAGTCAGTAAGTCATCAAAAGCAATGGTGTCATGACTACAAGCTGATGTTAGGACAAAAACCATTGGTTTTCCAAACCCTTCAGCTCGCTTTGTGGACTTTTGTAGAGAAACCTCCAAGTGCTACGCCGCTTAGCTTGGTTTTGTTGCCCTCTTTTGCGACCGCCGCATGTTGATGTGCTCTGACTACGGTACTGTCGGCAAAATGGACTTCCCAATCAATCAGCCCAACGGCTACAGCTTTTTGTTGAAGACCTGCCCAAATTTGATCCCAAATACCAGGTTTTCGCCATCGGTAGAACCGACTGGAGACTGTACTGTGAATTCCGTAATCCGGAGGTAAATCTCTCCAGGGTGCGCCTGTTCTCAAGATCGGTGATAATCCCATTAATGATGGAACGATTGTCATGTGCTGGTTTTCCAGTCCGGAGACGAAACCTTAGATAGGGTCGCCTTTATGGGCGACAGGCTATGGGTAAAAGGGTTAAAACTTATTGATTAAGGCGACCCTATCTTACGGTAACTTCGTTCCCAAGCTTTTTGAGGTGGTAATAAGGGCGCTTTGCTTTTCCCACTGTTCGTCGGTTAACTCGCCTCTGTTAGCAATCTCCATTCGTTTTTGTGCTACTTCCGTGCGTCTTTTTACCAAAAATTTTGGGTAATCGCGCCCCGTCCTTATAGGAGACGCGCGCCTCAGAGTTAAGAAGCATTTATTGGGAGCAGGCTATGAGCAAAAGGGTTAAAACTTATTAATTAAGGCTTCTTAACTCTTACGGTAACTTCTAGAGACGGCTTTCTTTTTAAGTGAAAACTTGACAGTTTTCGCACTGCGTGTTATTAAAAATCTCAACAAGAAACCAAAAACTAGATAAATACTATCTAATGATAAGTAGACAACGTAAAAAATATGTATCAGATACATATTGCGTAATTTGGTAAGCACGACTTAAGCGATGCAGAGGTGCGACCCGTGGCGAATTTAATTACGGGTCAAGCGCACCATTACGGTCTTGGGGAGGCAGCGCGGTCTTGGGGGTCTCCCCGGAGACGAAACCTGATTACGTTGAGCCTTTATGGTTGGTAGGTTATGCAAAAAAGGGTTAAAACTTATTGATTAAGGCGAGCCTGTCTTACGGTAACTTCAAACCATGAGCGACTGCCGTGGTTTCCCCCACTCGCGCTTTGCATCAAGACAACGTCTATGAAAAAAAATTAGATAAAAAAAGTATCTATCTATATGTAAAAAAAAGGTAAGGTACGGTGGGGCATACTGGAACCTGGATCGTTGATCCGTTCGCGTAGCGTCGGCTTGGCCGTAGGCCACGCCAAAGGCGAACGCCGATACCCTTGCGGAGAATCGACCTCTACTCTTCCTGACTCCGGCAAGGTTCACGCAAGTTGGCTCTATGAAACAAGAATCCCCGTCCATAAGCGGGCGGGGAGTGTCAATTAGCATACAACAGTTTGCAGACACGCCCTAGATATAAAGCCAGCTTGGGCTATATTTGGGCTTGATTTTGGCTAAAGTACCATTAGTTGAAATCATGTTTTTTCTGACTGCTATAGATAAAAATAAATCTTTTAACTGTTGATCTAAGAAAGATTTATGGTCAAGTTGAGCAAAACGTTTGCTTAGGGTCGGGCTTTGCCCAAATTCCCTTCCTTATGCTCGCGTTCGCTTTTAGCGGCTCCAAAGGAGCATCGCAAATCTCTCTAACCTAAATTATTGGGTTTGCAGACACGCCCTAGAGAAATACAGCGGTTTGCACTTCAATTAGGTACAAATTTATGGGTTTTTAGGGAGCAGGGACTTCGGAGCAGGGACTTCGGAGCAGGGACTTCGGAAGAGGAAAGAAGGAGAAAATCCTGTGTACTTGATAGTTAAGCTGTTGCGCATTTAAACTGTGATAACAGCATTGCCTTTGTTTTTTATTTTTCGTACCCATTTTATAATTAACCCTCCTTCATTTAAAAGATGATTTAACAAACATTCTAATTCTTCAATTGATTTGAAAACTCGATTGGCAATATATTCTTTTGCTGAATGCCAAACCAATTCAATTAAGTTATAATCAGGACTATACTCGGGAAGATATTCTAAATAAATATTCGGCATATCTTCTTCTATTTTATGAATATATTCGGCTTTTTTGTGAAAACTAGCATTGTCTAAAATAATGACGATTTTCGGTCCTTTATTAGCAAAGTCTTCTAGTTGATTACCCGCTTCCATCCATTCATTTTCTAGCTCTTTATAAAAGGTTTTTAAAACTTCATAAAAAGTTTGACTATTGCTTTTTTTGAGGAAATCTACAAATCTTTTTTTATCTGAATATCGCAAAGCTCCCATCACATTAACTCTCCCTTGCCTTTCGGGCAAAGCCCGACGCTGCGCGAACGGTCTCCTCTAACTTTTTTTCGCTTTCCTCTTTTACACCAGTTTTTTCTTCTGATGACTCTCAAACTAAATCCGCTTTCATCCCAAAACCATACCTGAAGACGCTCTGGGCTTTCTTTTTCTATTTTTAAATACTCATCTAGTTTCTTTTTAAATGCTTCCCTTTTTTTAGGGTCTTTTTTAGAATCTAAGCTATACTTTGACCAAAGGTAAACATATTTTTTCTTGACTAGTATCCTACGAACTTGAGACCCACTTAACTTGATGCCTGTTGTATCTTCTAAATGAACGGCTAATTTTTGAGCTGTCCATCGACCAAATTCATATCCTAATTCTTCGGGTTCTTTTTCGACTAATTCTAATAATACTTCTATATATTGTTTTGTTGCTTTTTGGTGATTGCCTTTCATTCTTTTATCTTTAAGACTCTCTAAGTCATCTGGATCTCCGTGGACACACCAATAACAGACTGTGTTCTTTGAACAACCCAAAACTTCAGCAATTTCTAACTGTGTTTTTCCACTATTCAACAACAGCAAAATTAAAATACGTTCTCTAATATTTCCATTTTCTTCTATTTTTAAGGCTTTTTGAAGTATTGTTTTTTGCTCTTGTGTCAGATAATTTTTTGCTGGCATATTTCCTATTATTGGGTTATTTATTAATTTTTATTATACCAATTTAAATGCCGAACAGCTTATGCAAACCGCCGTATGTAAAAAATCAAAATACGCCTGATTCACAATTCCGCTTCGCTCCAATGCCCAAGATATCCTTCCCAGAGACGAAACCGATAGTAGTGGTCGCCTTTATGGTTAAAGATGAAACCTTAGACAGGCTCGCCTTTATGGTCGGCAGGTTATGAATAAAAAGGTTAAAAATTGTGTAATAAGGCGAGCCTGTCTTACGGTAACTCCCAAGGCAGGCTATGCAGAAAAAGGTTAAAACTTGAGGCGCGACCCCGTAATTTAATTCTTCAAGGGGAAAGCGGGCCTCCATTGATTAAGGCGACCCTATCCTTACGGTAACTTCAAGACGCTCACTAAGCACGGGTAGAGCGCGGGGCTGTCGCCATCAGCTCATGGCCAATTTTCTTTCTTGGGCAGACTGTTTTGGCTACTGTTGATGATTCTATCTATTCCTCTTGTTGTATTCATAAAATATAGTCATAAACAAACATCTGTGCTAATCTCTCACAAGGGAGGTAATTAGCACAGATGCGACTCAAAGACTATGCCAAACACATGGCAGTAAGCTACCAGACGGCTTGGAGATGGTGGAAGGCAGGTAAGTTGCCTCATCCAGCATTCCAAACCGAAAGTGGCTCAGTCATCGTTGAGTACTTCCATCAACAGAAAACCCAGCCATCAAACACCAAACGAGTTGCTATCTATGGGCGAGTCTGATCTGCTGAGCATAAGTCAGACGTTGAGCTTCAAGTTGAACGTCTTCAACAGTATGCGATCGCTAAAGGTTACACGATTGTCAAAATTATCAAAGAAGTAGGAAGTGGACTCAACGATAATCGTAAACAATTAGCCACTCTTATGCATTCTGATGGCTACGACATTTTACTAGTAGAGCATAAAGACAGCCTGGCTAGATTCGGCATCAATTACTTGGAGATTATGCTGTATCGTTTAGGTATTCAGTTAGAAATTGTCAACCAAGTAGATAAGGGTAAAGACGAGTTGATGCAGGATTTGATTGCTATTATCAAGTCATTCTCTGCTAGGTTGTACAGGCAAGATCATGCTAAGAAAAAGATCGAAAAAATTATCGCTGAACTCCAAGCTGATGGCGGCGACGAGTACCAGTTAGAACCAAACCCATAAAACCTAGGGAAAACACCGACATCGTAGCTGGCTCTGGTACATCAACAGGGGGCTTGTCTCCCGGCTCACCAGCCACTAATTTAACCTGATACGCTAGTCGAGATTGTGTGGGCCGATTCTCAACTGACATGGTCATAGTTGATTGACCAGTGAGGGTGAAAGCACCTGAAACGTTACTGATGTGTAAATACTGTGCATCAAAAAAACCGCAATCATTAGGATTACTACAAACACTGGATGCGTCAGGAAGACTAGCAGACATGGCACTATCGGTTAACATCAAGTTGCTCAGTACAATGCTGCTGTTATTCTTACGAGCACTAGTCCGTAGAAACAAATCTGAGAAGTTATCCTCTGTAACTGTAGACGAAAGAACCACGTCACCAACGGTATAGGTGAGTTGAGAAATACCATCGAACTCCAGTAAGAAATCAACCGCTTCACCACTGACCCAATTAAATTATTTCTGATCTAAGTTAGTAAAACCACCACTAGCGTTAACCTTGTGGATATCTAGCTCAAAAGTGTTTCCTCCTATTGTTCCAGACCCAAAACGACTCTTGGCAGACAGGAAGATGTCGGGATCTAGGTTCTGGAACTCTGTTTCAGTCAGATTACCACCAATCGTAAACGCACTGGCTCCAAAGGGAGTAAAAGCTAGTCCTAGTGCTGACACTCCCAAACTTAATAGTAAATTACGAGTCATCATTATTTCTCTTGCCTATATGGAGTATTAGTTGTTATTGCAGTAACAACTGATCAAAGTATCGAGACTGAGTGTTTGCGATCGCGTAGCGGCTCTGTTCGCGTAGCGTGGCCTTTGGCCTTAAGAGCCTCGCGTTTGCTTTCTATCCGTATTTCTGTATTAACGTTCTATCTGTATTAACTTTATTGAAATCTGTATTAATAGTTGACGAAGATCGACCCTACCTGCCACGACCTTTGGACAAAAAGCTGATATCCAACAAAGCTAGCGCCCTAACAAACCTTAGGTGCGCTTTCCGCTCTTTGTGCCCTTGACCCATTAAGAATTAAATTCGCCACGGGTCGCACCTGTAGTTGCTGCTGGTTCTGGGACTTGAGCCGATTCAGGGTCAGAGTCAAGAGTTGACCAAAGTACTCGATCACCGAAACAAGGGGGCTCGGGGGATGGGAAGCCCTTACCTTTAGGTATAGGGAGGGATAATCCCCCGCAGCCAGCTGATGGGTTCAATACCCTTGAAGTTGGCTAATAAATCTTTCGGAATATCCAGAATTTTGATGTAGAATAAAAATAGACTCAAATGCACTCTTACACTCTACTTTAGGCTTTGCCGACCCTACGGGAAGGTCGTAAACGGCGCGCCAGTGTAGGTTAGTATCGGCGAGTGGTACCCTTGCTAGAAGTATTGGGGCTGTCTAAAGACGAAACCGATGGATAGGGTCGCCTTTATAGTCGGCAGGCTAAGTAGAAAAGGGTTAAAACTCATGGAATAAGGCGACCCTATCCTTACGGTAACTTTAAAGAAATGACTCGGTTGTAGAAGCGGCGGAGATGTCCGTAGAGTAAGCCAGCCTTGAGGTTCGGCACTTAACCCTTAGGTTCAATCAATCGGGAATCTGGGCGCGTTAAGTCTGCGCTTAGCTACTGAAACCAACACCTTTGCTTTGTCCGGGAAAGCCCCCGGCTTACAGCTGTGGGGAAGCTTACAAAAAAGCCCTTCTTGGTACAAAACTTGGGCTAATTCTTGCCCAAAGCCCCTGCCGCTGCTACTACTAGCGTAGCCCTAAGTCTAGTTATCCTGGTAGTGCAGCCAATATTCCTGCACTAGGGTTCACAACTGAATTACAATTGCTATAGTGATTGTTGCGATTTTTGAAACCCTTGGACTTGGATTCACCTCGGATTTGAGATAAGGGCTAATAATTCGGTATGATAGACGGTTTAGCAAGATTCCGAAACAGGACTATTACATATAGTTGCTGTGTAAGGCGCAGATTTGTTTCCAAATGCCTATTGATTCTTGTCGGCTTACTGAGCTGCTGGTATCTACTGGGAACACCATCAGCATTAGCAAGTTTCGATGATGACAGCTTTGATGGTAATATTTTTGCTCTGTATGCTGGTAATGGCTCTATAGTCCCACCACGAATTACCTTAGAAGATTCTTTGCGCAGGAAAAAGCCAGCTTTGTTGGTGTTCTACTTAGATGACAGTAGGGATTGCAAGCTATATTCTGTCACTATCTCTAAGTTACAGGAGCCTTATGGTAGGGCCGCGAGTTTTATTCCAGTCAACATCGACACTTTGTTACCCGACGCTACCTATACACCCACAGAAGCGGGATACTACTACCAAGATTTAATTCCCCAGACAGTAATGATTGACCAAAAGGCAGAGGTAGTACTCAATGAAATTGGACAAGTTGCTTATGAACAGATAGATGATGTGTTTCGGGAAGTGTTTAACTTACTGCCCCGTTCAGAATCCGTGGAGTTAAAGCTGCGCACTGTCAATGATATTAATGCTCAGTTAACATCAGAGTGATTTAATTTGCCTACTGGTTAGACATCCATCCGATGAAACTCCAACAACTTAACATGAAGACAATTGTTTTAGTCATCAGTGAACTGCCATTGCCGTTTACCCTATTTTTTGGTCACGTTTACGGGTTAAGCTATTTGTAAGTACAGTTAACATCCGTGCTGATGTCCAAGGTTTACAGCACACAGGAGCTAATCAAAATTTTGGCTCAAGAGCGTCGTTCGTGCATGAATGGGCAACGTCTTAATCTGGCAGCTTCGGTGTCTGGCAACCCTGTGATTGATCGCTTTCTGAAACCGGAGGGAATTCAAAAGTTCAGTGCTTATAACGACTTTAAAGCCGCAGTTCACAGCTACCAACGGCAACACCAAGTTTCAGGCATTATTTGGCGCGAACTGACTATGAAAGGAAAGACTCTACGTTATCCTGCTATTGACGAGCAGTTAGCCGCCCTAGAGAGTGACCTGAAAATCCTCAAAGCTGCCAAAGCTGACCTCTTAGAGTTTTGGTATACAGGCATCCAAGGTATGGACTTATACCTAAGTATTAATTTTGGTAAAGACTATCAAAAAATTATGCCCAATGATGTAAAAGAGGTCGCCCATAAAACGGAATGGGCAAATCTCTATGAATATAAGAATTACAACTTTTGGGAAATTATATTGCAGCTAGGTTGGGGGAAACCTGAGGAAGCATCCTATAAACGGGGATGGCCGACATCAGGAAGTGAGTACATTCATGCAGTTAATCCAGGCAAGTGCCCAATTTGTTGACCGCTATCGCCAGGTCGATGGGTTGTGGGTGCATAAAGCAGTATTATAAATATACTAGGAGCGGTCAAACATGAAAGAACAAACTATTAATCAAGTTATTGATCAACAAATAGAAGAATTGGACTATTCAATTCGACAGGAATTAACCAAGCTTGGCAATCAAGCCGCAAAGATGGGTTTAATTGGGGGACATGGTTATTACTTAGGAAGGTACGAAATTCTATGCAAAGGTCAAATCTTCACTCTTTCACCAGAAGAAGCTTACTCTTACCTAAAAAAATTGGTAGCACAACACCAAAGGTAATTGGGAAACTATGAATTGTGAAGGATGAAGGATGAGTTTTCATAATTCATCCTTCATCCTTTGTGATTACCAGCGTGCCTGGGAACCAGACCAAATGTGTTCTACTGATTCACCATAAACCATAGGTTCATCCTCAAAGGTAAGAGCAGTGTAACCACTGGGTTCAACAGACCACATTGGCCAATACTCATTGCCCAACTCACCAGCCTGAAATAGCACTTGATCTGGATTAGCTTGACTCCAGCCTAGCAACAGTGCGTTAGTATAATGAATGCGCTCAGGAGCCAAGGTGGTCACAGTATTTTGGTTGCGATCCCAAATTACTGCGTAATCAGAAGCATCTGACGTATTAAAAAAACCTTCAAATTGCCGCCCTAGAAGGCGATCGCTTGACTCTGTCCAAGACACGGGAATCAGAATAGCGATTGCGCCGCTTAATTTATCATCATTATTAAGGCGCGCGTTCCAATGGGCAGGTAAACTGCCCTTGGGTCGCGCCTGATGGTTAGCTAAGGGAGAAGATGCAGTTATGATGCGCAAATCTCCAGTCTGCAAATTTTCTAGAAACATCACACTACTGATGCGGCTGCGGTACAGTTCTGGCTGTCCTTGTAGTTGAATGCGACTATAGGCAGCATACTTGCCATCAGGAGAAACTAGTGATTGGCTGCGATAGTACCTAAACCCAAAACTCTGATTAGCAACCAGTTCAGCGTGGGTTTCCAAGACCCAATTCCAAGGAATAGGATAAGGACTGTTGAGCGGGTCACTCTGAACGTATGGTTCGGTTAGATCAGGTTTGATAGCTTCTGTTACTTCCCTTAAAGGCTGGGAAGATAGCACCGATGATTGACTGGCTAGGAAGGATTCATTAGCCTTGGCTTTCTCAGCAAATAGGCTAGATGTTATCAACATCAAAGTTGCTAACAATAGTCCTAGTGGTTGATTTTTAAGCCATCCTGATAAACTCAATTGCCTTTTCAACATTGATTAGTCTTTCAGTTACTAATTAGCGTTTCTAGTTAGAGGAGCAACCCCAAGAAATTAGAATATAGTTCCTTAACTTTAGGTTTAAAAGGTTAAAAAGTGATCAACTACCCCGTCCGAACCTGCATTACGAACGGGTTTTTTTACACTTCGGCTCAGTCAGTTACCTAAACCCTCGACTATCAAGCTACCGAAAGCAGACAAATAAAATAAGCCAGGGAAAAATAAAAAATTAACACTCTTTCCTTCCCCTAAGAGGTCTTGGCTGAAGTGGGTAGCCCTCACACAAAAGTTGTCAGGCTTGACATTGGAAGTAACTGGTTGGTTTGGAGGTTTTAGTGTTATGATAGCCATGTGGAATTCAACCTTGTTTTTTTGAATTCTTCTATAATGTAAAATACCTGCGCTTGACCCCTAACGGAGTACAATTGGAGCATCCTGCCTCATTATGTAGAAGGAGATCTAACAAAATTCGGTGTGACTCAACCCGCTACTTCCAACACCAATACCAGACCTGAAACCTCAATAAGTATACTGAACTGCCTACTAATCTTAATTTTCAGGCTACTACTGCTAGGCGTAGGGAGTGGCTTGGCCGTGATATTTGGCATTGTTGTTGCCAATGCTTACCCTAACCCGAATCCAGAAAAACCCCTGATCTTAAAATTACTGGAGCATCTGGATAACAAGGGAGAATCAACGTTTTTCAATTTTAGTTCAATTCGGGAACCAACGGAAGCCAATCCACTAAAACAATTGACACCAGTTCAAAGAGTCCAGCTCAAAGCTCAACTAAGTGAGTTAGACAAGCGAATGAAGAGATTGAGTGAGGACGTGACAATGTTGGAAACTCAGTTGGGAACCTCGGGAGGGAATGAATCTCTTGAAAGGCGCATCCAAGCGATCACTTTGCTTCTGAAGGAACCATCGACTCCAAGTAGCAATGCTCCATTAGTTGGTAATAGCAATGGCAATCGACTAGCTGCCTTGGCTGCCGACAAGTTGAAAGTCACGTTGCCCAGTGATATTTTATTTGAGGAAAGTAAAAGTACGTTACGTCCAGAAGCAGGTTTGATCCTAGACAAAATTGTCACAGATTTGCAAGCCTATCCCAGTAGTACAATCCGAATTGCTATCCACACCGACAACCCCCGCGAAGCCAAAGAGAATCGAAACCTTTCATTTGAGCGTGCTAAAGCAGTTCAGCAGTATCTTAGTAGCGCTTTAGACGATTCATACCGTTGGCTGATTATTGGCTACGGAGAAACTCGTCCTCTGGTCGCTAATGATACTGAGGTTAATCAGCAACGCAATCGTAGGGTGGAAATTGCTGTGGATTAGTCATTAGTCAGAAGCTTATTTGGTTATTTGCTTGAAAGTTATTTGGTTGTTTCCCTTGGGCGTCCGGTGTAGGGTAGGTTGAAGATTAGAGCCTTAACAACTCAAAGCTGGATGTATAACTGGCAAGCTGTAACCTTTAACCTGAAACCAGCTAACCTGAAACCAGCTAACCTGAAACCAGCTAACCTGAAACCTGAAACCAGCTAACCTGAAACCTGAAACCAGCTAACCTGAAACCAGCTAACCTGAAACCAGCTAACCTGAAACCAGCTAACCTGAAACCAGCTAACCTTGGCCAAAAGGCCACGCTACGCGAACAACCCATTAGTTATTGGTAATTTCTAGATGCGAGTTGTATTCTTTGGTACTCCCCAATTTGCTCTACCTTGTTTGGAAGGTTTGTTGAACCATCCTGAATTTGAGGTGGTGGGTGTGGTGACTCAGCCAGATAAGCGTCGAGGACGTGGTAACCAGCTGATTCCTTCCCCAGTGAAATCAATAGCATTAGCACATAAACTACCAGTTTGGCAACCGCAGCGCCTGAAAAAGCATAGGGAAACCCTAACTCAGCTAAGGCAGGTAAAGGCTGATGCTTTTGTGGTGGTTGCCTATGGGCAGATTCTCTCCCAAGAGATTCTGGATATGCCTACGGCAGGTTGTATCAATGTACATGGCTCAATTTTGCCTAAGTATAGGGGAGCAGCTCCGATCCAGTGGTGTCTTTATAATGGTGAAGCCCAAACTGGCATCACAACGATGTTGATGGATGCTGGAATGGATACTGGAGCAATGCTCTTGAAAGCATATACACCAATTAGACTATTGGATAATGCCCAGGATTTGGCACAAACTCTGAGCAATTTGGGAGCTGATTTGTTGATTGAAACCCTCCTCAAGCAAGAGTTACAGGAAATCCAACCAATTCCTCAAGATGACTCATTGGCTACCTATGCACCACTGATTCAAAAGTCAGATTATGGCCTAGATTGGTCACGCTCTAACTTGGAGTTACACAATCAGATCCGGGGATTTTTCCCGAACTGCGTCACCTCATTTCGGGGTAAATCTCTGAAAATCAGTGCCACTGTTCCCTTAGATTCCGCTTACTTATCCGAGTTGCCTTCACAGTTAAAAATGCGATCGCAGGAGTGGTCTACTCTTGATGTTGGTTCAGGTCGTCCTGGAGAAGTTGTAAAGATTGCCAAGACAATCGGTCCAATTATTCAAACTGGAAAGGGAATGTTGTTGTTGCAGCAAGTGCAATTAGCTGGCAAACGTGCTCAATCTGCTTGGGATTTTGCCAATGGTATGCGTTTAGAAGTAGGAGAAGTTCTAGGTAATAGTTAGTTAGTGAGTTTCAGTGTTCAAGGGTTCGTAAAAGCGGCAAGAATCACAGGGTCCGTCTGGATTGACAGCACAACGAATCAATTCAGAGTGAGCATTGAAATAGCAGCTGGCATCCCCAATCACCCAACGCCCCTGGAGCAGGCTTTTTTCACTAGGGTGTCCAAAAGACTGCACATACAGAGCAATTTTATGCAAACGATAGCGCCCTGACTTAAGACAGTAGCGGTGGCGGCGCTCTAAAACTGTGTAGGTTTTACCTTTAAAGTCGAGATAGTTACCGGGTTGAGGTATCCAATCCAGTTGAACATTGCCAATGGTCTGACGTGGGTGCGTCAAAATTAACTCCGTGGGTAGAGAATCAGGCTCCATAGTGCTTATTGTCATTCACGCTACAGTTGAATGGTATCGCAGGCTGTGGGCTGACTATCTAGCCCAACAGAATTCTATAGCAGAAGTCATTTGTCAGAAGTCATTTGTCAGAAGTCAAACTCTTGCGCTTCTTGATGCAGTCGCTCATGGGGGAAACCCCCAAGACCGCTTAGGTGCGCTTTCCGTTGGCGAATTAAATTCGCCACGGGTCGCACCTCTGCATCGCTTACAAAGGGTGTGAGACTTTTGTCATGTCCTAACTGCCCTGGCGACTGCTATACATAGAATTTTCCGGTGAATTATAACACACTGCTGCTAGATTGAAGACTGGATTGATCAACGAAGTGATTAACCGGAGTTGATATTACCCATATTGGTAAATTGGTCATTGAGCAAAAAATGCCTTAAATTCGTGATTGGGGTGCATAAAGTTGGGAATTTAGCAAGTTAATTCTGTAGTCAGCTTAAAAGACTGTCAGATTAAAAGACTATTGTTTCTGTTCTCTTCGTTCCATTAGCAGTTTCTACTTGTTTGCCCAAAACCCCATGACAGCAGTTATTCCTGTGGTGTGAAATTCATCCAAGTTGAACCAACAGCCCAGGCTACCAACGTTGTAACATCCTTGAGTTCCAATGTCTGTGGCTTGGGGGTAGAACTGGTGGAGTTGTTCATCGACCATGATCAATTCACCAACTGGCATTGTCTGTCAAGGACTTGAAAAATTTTCCAGTTATACCCCCATCAAAAATTCATTTACAACACAGTATGAACATCTCTGGTATTTCACTGAGGACTAACGCACTTCCTTGCCTCAGGGCTATTTTCAAGTCAGAAATTCATGGGCGTTTCGCCCACCACAAAGGAATCAAAATCTCTGTTCCCTATGCCATATTCCCTATAGTCAGATTAGCTTAATGCACTATATTCATGTTTTAGACATATGAAGTTACTGTTTGGTCGCCGCTCATCTCCTGTTGTCGAGCCTACTCAGGAAAAAACTTCAGGTTTGGGAACATTCGGTGGGGTCTATACTCCTTCGATTCTCACCATCCTGGGGGTTATTATGTACCTGCGCTTTGGTTGGGTACTTGGTAATGTTGGTTTAGTGGGTACCCTAATCATTGTTACCCTCTCCACCAGTATTACCTTTTTGACGGCTCTGTCTATTTCTGCGATCGCAACTGACCGCATTGTTAGGGCTGGTGGTGCGTATTACATGATTAGCCGTTCCCTAGGAATTGAAACTGGCGGTGCAGTAGGAATTCCCCTTTACTTTGCCCAAGCTCTCTCAGTCGCGTTATACACTATTGGTTTTGCCGAGAGCGTAGTTCAGACCTTTCCCCAGCTCAACCAGCTTTATGTAGCGCTAATTACTACTATTTTAGTGGCAATACTGGCTTTGACTTCCGCTAGCCTTGCCATCCGTATTCAATACTTTATTATGGCTGCGATAGCGCTATCCCTAATTGCTCTATTAGTCGGTAACCATGATTACCCTTATGATGTAGCTAATATTGAGCTGTGGGTGACCTCCAAAGAATCCTTCTGGCGTGTCTTTGCTGTCTTCTTCCCTGCCGTAACCGGTATCATGGCTGGGGTGAATATGTCCGGTGATCTACGCAACCCCATCCGCGCCATTCCCATCGGTACTCTGGCAGCAGTAGGCACAGGATATGCTATTTATATCATCTTACCAATTATTCTATCGATGCGGGTAGGGGGAGAAGCCCTAATTGCCAATCCTCTGATTATGAGGCAGATGGCATTTTGGGGTCCGTCAATCCTACTCGGGGTATGGGGTGCTACTCTCAGCAGTGCCTTAGGGAGTATTCTGGGTGCTCCCCGGATTTTACAGGCACTAGCTAGAGATGGAGTATTACCCCGTTGGATGCGATTCCTAGGTACGGGTAGTGGACGAGATGATGAACCACGGATTGGTACCGCTGTAACGTTGGGAATAGCTACTGCTGCAGTTTGCCTTGGTCAATTAGATATCATTGCACCAGTGCTAAGTATGTTCTTTCTGACCACCTATCTGGTGTTGAATGTAGCAGCTGCCATTGAGGGCTTTTTGCAAAGTCCTTCCTTCCGACCCTCCTTTAAAGTTAACTGGTTTCTGTCACTGTTAGGGGCATTGGGTTGCCTGATCGTAATGTTTTTGATAAATGCCTTTGCCACAGTGGCAGCAGCTGTTATTGTCTTAGGGGTTTACCTTTGGCTACAGCAGCGGGAACTGCGCACAGCTTGGGGGGATGTACGCCGGGGCATTTGGATGGCACTGTTGCGCACTGGTATTTTTCAGATTAGTCATCACCCTGATCCGAAAAACTGGCGACCCCACATCTTGGTGCTGTCGGGAGCTCCCACTAAACGATGGTCTTTGATAGAGTTAGCCGATGCTCTGACCCATAATCGCGGTTTAGTGACCGTTTCGAGTATTTTACCCAGTAGTTCCCATAGTGTTGCTAAGCAGGCACAGTTAGAACAAACCATCAGTGAGTATCTCGAACGGCGTAGTGTACAAGCTCTAGTGCGCTTGGTAACAGCACCGGATCCCTTTACCGGAGCCCGGCAACTGGTGGAAACTTACGGTATAGGACCACTAGTTCCCAATACAGTTTTACTCGGGGATAACGAAACCCTTAGCCGTCGCCAGCCTTACTGTCGCTTGATTACTCACATACACCAGGCAAAGCGTAATGTAGTGATTCTGCGGGAAAATCGGGAGCAGGGTTTCGGTAGTCGTCAACGGATTGATGTTTGGTGGGGCGGTAAGCAAGCCAATGGTAGCCTGATGTTGCTCCTCGCCTATCTATTGCGCAGCGACCTGAAGTGGCAAAATGCTGAGATTTACCTCAAGTTGGTGCTTCCTAATGAAATAGCAGCTCAAGCAGCACGGGCAAACCTAAGTAATTGGGTGAAACAGTTGCGGATTGGGGTTATTTGTCAGGTGCTGGTTTCCCAAGGGCGTTCTTTTAATGCTATTCTTCATGAGTCATCGGCTGATGCTGACTTAATCTTTATGGGTATGGCTACACCAGACGATAAGTTTACTCAATATTACGAAAGCTTACAACAAAAAACTGCTGGTCTTCCTACCATTGTCTTTGTACTGGCTGCCCCTGGGTTTGCTTTCCATGAAGTTCTCAGTGAAGATTTGTAGTATACTAACAGCAATTTAAAATTTTTAATTGCCAATTGACTATTACTATCAAGTCTGGTTAATCACTGATAAAATAGTCTCGGTATTTTTGGTAATGGGTAATGGAGACTTGGTAATCGTTAACTACCAAGTCTCCATTACCTATTACCAGATACAAACCCTATAGCATGAATTGGCAATGCTTAATTTTTGGGTGGCAGTTTAACAATACTTAGCCAGAAGTTTTCAATTGACTTCAATACTTTGAGAAACTGGTCTAATTCAAAGGGCTTAGTGACGTAGGCATTGGCGTTTAGCTTGTAGCTTGTGAGGATGTCCTGGTCAGAATCTGAGGAGGTGAGAATAATCACTGGAATTAAACTCAATTTTGGATCAGATTTAATCTGTGCTAACACTTCACGACCATCCATCACTGGTAGATTCAAATCCAGCAAAATTACGTCGGGACGGGGTGCTTTAGTATAAGGGGATTCTCGACGTAGAAATGCCATAGCGTCCTTACCATTGGTAAAAGTCTGGATATTGTTGCGAGTATTGCTATTTTTTAAAGTAGCTTTGGTCAAGTCTACGTCACGATGATTGTCTTCCACTAGCAATATTTCAATCCGCTGAATAGTATTTCTATAGTTCATAATTCCTGATTTTTTTATGTTGAGATTAAAACAATCAATTTGTAAAGAGTTTATAGTGGCTTTTTTTGGAATACATATAATTTTCGATTAATTGGGGCGTTGTCAGGTATAATCGATAATACTTATCTCCCTCGAAATTACCGATTAATAATTACCAAAATTAACAATTATTTATTTTTGGGTTAGTTGTTAATATTAGATATATATGATTATTGTTTCATAGTTTTAATGATATAATTCTCAATTTAATAATCAATTAATTATTACAGCTTTTTTAAATTAAATTAGGTACAAATTCCTAATTTGTATAGAATAGGGAATAGGGAATAAGGAATAAGGAATAAGGAACAGAACAAAAAAACTGTGTGCCTCATAGTTATGAAAAACGATGTAGTACAAAAAAAGCTTAGTTAAATCAACTATTAAAATGCTCTAACATGAAATAAAATGTCGATAGCAAATGATAAATATTGATAGGAATAATTTTGGTAATTAACCGTTTTTAATTACCGATAACGTATAGTTTTTATACGTGATAATTATGATTTAAGCAATTAGCATTTAACCAGATAGTTCTCATCCTCCCCTCCGAATTTTGGGCAAGTATTAAAACTATCTATTGAATTTGGGTAATAATCTATCCATCAGTACCTATAAATGTACAAAAATTATGATGAAATTATAGATAGTATTTTTACGGATTTTTTTTTAGCTGTGCCAGAAGCGTCTAAGATGCTATTTAACCTCGAAGCCCCTTTTCAACCAACAGGGGACCAACCCCAAGCTATTTCCCAACTCACCACTTACCTCAAGGCTGGCAACCGTATCCAAACTCTACTGGGTGCTACGGGGACAGGTAAGACTTTCTCCGTGGCATCGGTAATTGAAAAAGTTGGCAAACCTACCCTATTACTTGCCCACAACAAAACCTTGGCTGCGCAGTTATGTAACGAATTGCGGGGGTTTTTTCCCCATAACGCGGTGGAGTATTTCATTTCCTACTATGATTACTACCAGCCGGAAGCTTATATCCCGGTCACTGACACCTACATCGAGAAAACCGCGTCAATTAATGATGAAATTGATATGCTGAGGCACTCAGCTACGCGATCGCTTTTTGAACGGCGGGATGTAATAGTTGTGGCTTCCATTAGCTGTATCTATGGGTTGGGTATCCCCTCAGAATATTTAAAAGCCTCGATTCCTCTGCGGGTGAATACCGAAGTTGACCAACGCCAACTCTTACGAGATTTAGTCTCAGTACAGTATTCCCGGAATGATTTAGAATTGGGACGCGGACGGTTCCGGGTGAAGGGGGATGTATTAGAAATTGGCCCGGCTTATGAAGACCGAATTATTCGGGTAGAATTCTTCGGAGATGAAATTGATGCTATTCACTACGTTGACCCAGTTACCGGTGGAATTTTCCAAAGTGTAGAGGGCGTAAATATTTACCCTGCTCGTCACTTTGTTACTCCGGATGAACGGTTGGAAGAAGCTTGTAATGCTATTAAGGCAGAACTTGAGGAACGTTTGGCTCAATTGGAGCAAGCGGGGAACTTGTTAGAAGCCCAACGGTTGGAACAGCGTACCCGCTATGATTTGGAAATGTTGCTCGAAATTGGTTACTGCAATGGTGTGGAAAACTATTCTCGTCACTTGGCTGGACGCAAGCTTGGGGAACCACCAGAGTGTTTGATTGATTATTTTCCCGAAGATTGGCTTTTGGTAGTGGATGAATCCCATGTTACGGTGCCGCAAATTCGGGGAATGTACAATGGCGATCGCGCTCGAAAGCAAGTGTTGATTGACCATGGCTTTCGCTTACCCAGTGCAGCAGATAATCGACCCCTGAAGGCAGAGGAATTCTGGGCAAAGGTGAATCAGTGTATTTTTGTCTCTGCTACTCCTGGGGATTGGGAGATGGAAGAATCTCAAGGGCGAGTCGTGGAACAGATCATTCGTCCTACCGGAGTGCTTGACCCAGAAATCTTTGTCCGTCCTACAGTAGCTCAAGTAGATGATTTGTTGGCTGAGATTAAGCAGCGGGTGGATTGTCAGGAAAGGGTGCTGGTCACAACCTTAACCAAGCGCATGGCTGAGGATTTGACAGAGTATCTGCAAGAACGGGATATTCGGATCAGCTACTTACACTCGGATATTAACTCTATTGAACGGATTGAAATCTTGCAGGGGTTGCGCCAGGGTGAATTTGATGTATTGGTTGGGGTTAACTTGTTGCGAGAAGGGTTGGATTTGCCGGAAGTCTCTCTGGTAGCAATTTTGGATGCAGATAAGGAAGGGTTCCTCAGGGCAGAGCGATCGCTTATTCAAACTATAGGCAGAGCAGCACGTCATGTCCGAGGGCAAGCCATTATGTATGCTGATACCCTTACAAAAAGTATGAGGAAAGCGATTGATGAGACTAATCGCCGTCGTAAGATTCAAAGTGAATATAACATCAAAAATAACATTATACCACAGCCGATTCGCAAAACCGCAAATAATCCAATTTTGACATTTTTGGATGTCTCCCGACGGTTGAATGCTCAACAGTTTGAATCGGTGTTTGAACAGGTGGATGATGTACCTTTAGAGAAGATTCCAGAGTTGATTAATCAGTTAGAAGAACAGATGAAGGAAGCAGCAAAGACGTTGGAATTTGAAACGGCAGCAAAGTTACGCGATCGCATTAAACAGCTGCGGGATAAACTGCTAGTTGACACTCCCCGGTCTAAAGACGCGGGGATTCTTCGCTCAACGACCCGTCTTGCTCAACCTGGCCGGAACCAAGAAGAGTAGAGGACAGATCTCCGGAAGAGTTCGGATTTAAAATCCAGGTTCCGGTGTGCCCCACCGTACCCAAGGCTCTCTCAAGAATGTTGATTGCAGCGTTGTGGTCGCGGTCTAACTGACAACCACACTTACAGGTATGAGTCCTGGTTGATAGAGACTTCTTGACTATCTCGCCGCATTGAGAACAATTTTGGCTGGTATAGGCAGGGTTTACTGCAACAGTTGCCCTGCTAAACTTTTGCCCAAAGTGCTCCAACCATCTTCTAAACTGATACCAACCTGCATCATTAATAGACTTGGCTAGACAGTGATTTTTAACCAGATTTTTTACCCTTAAGTCTTCGTAGGCGACCAGATCGTTAGATTGGATTACGCAACGTGCCAGTCTCTTGGCATGTTCTTCACGCTGCCTACTTATCTTGAGGTGTGCCCTACCTAGTCTATTAATCGCTTTTCTGCGGTTAGCTGAGCCTTTCTTTTTTCGGGAAACTCGGCGTTGATAAAACTTAAGCCGTTTTTCCCCTGTTCTGTAAAATCTGGGATTAGATTCTGTGTGGCCATTAGAGTCGGTGTAGAAATCTTTTAGCCCCACATCTAAACCGACAGTATTGCCAGTAGGTTTTAAAGACTCCTTACAATCAACGGAAACGCCAAACTGGACATAATAGCCATCGGCTCGCTTGACTATCCGGACTCGCTTAATTTGCTTCTTGTCGAAACGCCACAAGTCCCATGTACCCTTAAGCTTAAGCTTCCCTATTCCCTTCTTGTCAGTGAACACGATTGACTTTTTATCAGGGGACAACTTCCATCCTGATTGTTTGTATTCGACCGATCTGCAATGCTTTTGGAATCTGGGAAACCCCTTTTTGCCAGGTACCTTTTTCTTGCAATTTTCATAAAAACGAGTGATCGATGACCATGCTCTTTCTGAGGCAGTCTGGCGAGCTGTTGAGTTTAACTCATTAGCAAATGGGAATTGATGAGCCAACACTTTACTGTACTTGCTGAGATCGAATTTGTTTGTACCCTTATTGTCCATCCATAAACGGATGCAGCTATTTCGGATAAATTTTACAGTCCGAATGGCTTCATCTATGGCTGAGTATTGACTCTTTTTTCCTTTGGCTTTGAATTCCAGAATGATCATCGGTTATCGACCTCTCCCGCTTTACTTTATTCTACAACATCTAGAATAAAATTCCGGAACATTCTCAGAATATTTTTTTCACGGCGGCTTTAGCCGCTACTGCCCTTCATCCCCGGTATAAATACGCGGGGATGAAGGGCTTTGGCTCCCTCGTAAATGAAGCAGTAGAGTATATTCGAGAGTCCCAACTAGTGTAAGTGCATAAATTGGGGATGGACAAACAGGATGATTACGGCTACAGCTGGTGTGAGCAAGGCCAGCAGTTTGAAGCACTAAAGTGACGGAAGCAGAGCGGGGCGCGTCAATCTGATTGCTGCTTAGTGCCAACAACACCTGATAGCAGCCTTGACTGTGGAAGGACTTGTCACCGTGTGGTGTTTGAAACCTGGCGAGAAACTGCCTTAATTCCGGTGCTTAAACCAGGACAGGTGGTAAGGTCAAGTCCGCTTGAATAGCTATAATCAAGAAGATTGATGGGGAGATGGGGAAATGGGGCAGATTTTTATTCAGGGTAATTATCCGGACATGATCTAATTCTCGATCACGCCACCTGCCATCATCCCGGACCCATAGTCAACTTGATTGAGGCTGCTGGCTGTCCGCTGTGGTACCTGCCCCCTGATGCTCCCGACCAAAACCGAACCCCCGAAGTGTTCGGCTGGGCTCAAAAGTCCTCATTCGCCAGGGCTGATATCACTGCCCTTGCTCGCCACAGGCTATCGAGTCTATTCTCAAAATCGAGTCTATTCTCAAAGATGCTGTGTCGTAACACTACTGGCGATCGCTATATTTCCATACATAAAAGTGAGATACATCTACTATTGCTACTACCGTGAGCTAGAACTTAGAGCTTTGATACCAAATCGGCTCTAGTCGCCCCCTGTTCAATCTAGGTCTACTTTAAAGAAAAGGGGGTATTCGAACCAGATTCCATAGGAATTCTATCACTGATGAGACTAACATTGAGCTGTCTTCACCGGTTGAGCCAGATCATTGGTAAGGGAAGATGGGCAGCAAGTAAGTTTTTCCTGCTTGTTTGTTCTTCAACCTATTTGACCTGTTCCCCGTTGCCAACCCCTGTGCAGGCGCAACCGATAGTTGAAGCCAACGATGGTACTGGTACTGTTGTCAACCCTGAGGGTAACCAATTCAACATTGATGGCGGTAAGCTGTCGGGAGATGGTGCGAATCTGTTTCACAGCTTCCAGAAATTTGGTCTGAGTGAAGGTCAGATTGCCATCTTTCTCTCTAATCCTAATATCCAAAATATCCTAGGGCGAGTCACTGGTGGTGATGCTTCTGTCATTAATGGCTTAATCCAGGTTACAGGGGGTAATTCAAATTTATTCCTGATCAACCCCGCCGGGATTGTCTTTGGTCCTGGTGCCAGCATCGATCTACCTGCTTCTTTTACCGCCACCACCGCTACTGGTATTGGTTTTGATGGCGGCTGGTTTAACGCTATTGGTAGCAATGACTATGCTTCTTTGGTAGGCAAGCCCAATACTTTTGATTTTGCTGTCTCCCAACCAGGTGGGATCATCAATTTAGCTGATTTAGCAGTTAAAGAGGGGCAGAATTTAACCTTAGTAGGTGGTACTGTGATCAGTAATGGCACTCTTACTGCATCTGGTGGTCAAGTTACTATTGAGGCTGTGCCTGGAGAAAATTTACTCCGTATTTCCCAGCCAGGTAATATTCTCAGTTTAGAAGTTTCCCCCTCTGCCACTGTTCCCTTCACTCCCCTTTCCCTACCGGAACTGCTGACAGTTGGCGGCGGTGATGCTACAGGAATTGAGGTAAATCGTGAGGGTACAGTACAACTGATAGGTTCTGGTATCCAGGTGGAAGATGGTGATGTGGTGGTCCAGGATATCAGCGCTGGTAAGCAAGTAGTTATTGAAGCAGACGGTAATATTCGGACAGCATCAATTACTTCCGATGGTGGAAGAATTTTCCTCAATAGTAGAGAAGGAGAGATTGATACTAGTAGTGGCACACTGGATTCAACGGCGGTAAGTGGTGATAGTGGAAATATTGACCTGAAAGCAGAAGGTAATATCACTACCGGGAGTCTCAAGGCTTCCAGTAATAATGGTGATGGTGGTGATATTACTGCCGTTAGCGATAGAGGAAGTATTGATACTAGTGCTGGCGTAGTTGATTCTTCCTCTGTGAAAGGTAAAGGAGGAGAGGTTCAATTATTCGCTACCGAGGGAACTATTAATGCTGGTGATATAAATGCTGCTAGTGGTAATGGTGACAGTGGCAACGTTACTCTTGTTGCTGGTAGTGACATCAGTAAAGGAAATGTTACTGCTACTTCTACTATTATTTCCATTCTAGATTTCAGAAACCAGAATTATACTATACAAAGTTCAGAATCTCAAGTCTCACCAGCACCTGAACCTCCACCTTTTTTAGATCTAGATCCACCCATGATTGAACCTCCTTCAGTCATCGACCCAAAGCCATTACCACCGCTACCACCACAACTACAGTCAGATTTTCCACCACTACGACCACCACAACCTCCAACAACAGTAATTCTTGGACCTGTAAATCCTGTAAATCTTTCAAATTCTTCCCTACCACCACAACCACAGTTAGAGAATCAAGCACTACTACCACCTGAATCTCCAAGAAGAGAAATTCTTGGACCTGTAAATCCTGTAAATCCTTCAAATCCTTCCCCAACAACACCATCAGGAAGGTCAGACAATCAAAACTCTGCCTTGCCAAGCCAGGTTAATCGATCAGATTTGGCGGTCAATCAGAGCAAGAGGTTAAACAAGACTCAAGCAATTGGACTAGAACGACTGACAATCCTGGTACTGGAAATTACAGAGTGTCTGGCAGAAGAACAATTGCTCATAAATCCTCAAGGATTTTCTAGACAAGTTGGTGCAAAAGATTACACTAAAGCTGCTGAATGCTATCATAAAAATTTAGAATTTGCACGAAAAATTGGTGATAACTTGCGAGAATCAAAAGCTCTACATAACCTCGGAGTAACTTACTATATTTTGGGAGATTATGGCAAAGCTCTAGACTATCATAAACAGCATTTTACTCTTGCCCAATCAGACCCAAACTTAAGAAGAAAACCGCAAGCTTTAAGTGGTTTAGGAG
This sequence comes from Moorena producens 3L, assembly GCF_000211815.1. GTDB lineage: Bacteria > Cyanobacteriota > Cyanobacteriia > Cyanobacteriales > Coleofasciculaceae > Moorena > Moorena producens. The sequence goes on along the minus strand of NZ_GL890851.1, from coordinate 27,289 downwards.
CAGCTTATGGTGCAATAGGAAACTATGACAAAGCTATTGAATACTATAAACAGGGTCTAGAACTAGTAAACTCAACCGATGAGTCTGAGATGGAAAGGAATATAGTAAGCAATATCGGATTAGCTTACTACGCTAAGAAGGAATATACCAAAGCACTTGAATACAAAGAAAAAAGTTTAGCGATCGCTAAAACATCCGATCACCTACCTGGAAAGGCAAGAGCATTATCTAATTTGAGCTTGGTGTACTATACCCTGACCGACTATAACCAAGCAATTGAATACTCTCAGCAGAGTTTAGCGATCGCACAAAAATTGCAAGATAACTATGGACAGTTAGTAGCCCTAGAAAATTTGGGAATAATTTACTATGCTCTAGAAGACTACAACCAAGCAGTAAACTACCAACGCCAGAGTTTAAAAATTGCCAAGCAACTAGGTGATCGCCACGCCAAGGGACGAGCTTTAAGCAACTTAGGTGATGCTCTCTACAAAGCCGGAAATCCTAAAGAAGCAAATGAGGCTCTATTTGCTGCCATTGAAATTTGGGAGTCTTTGCGGTCAAACTTAGGCAGCAATGACCTTGAGAGAGTATCCATTTTTGAAACTCATCAAACAACTTATAGCGCTTTACAAGAGTATTTAGTAGATCGAAAACAATTCAATCAAGCCCTAGAAATTACTGAAAGAGGACGAGCAAGAGCCTTTGTTGAACTATTAGCGAGAGGTTTATCAGAGTCTGAATCAAACCTCAAAACTAATAAACCGATTGCCCCTCCGAATATCAAACAAATAAAAAAAATTACTGAAGAACAAAACTCGACAATAGTTTTATACTCTCTTATCAAAGAAGTCGTCGAAGCCGAAGGTGTGCGCCAACTTGAAGACAAAGAGCTTTACATTTGGGTAATTAACCCTAGAGGTAAAATCGCTTTTCGTCAGGTTGATTTAACTAATCTAGATACATCTCTGAAAGAATTGGTTGTTATCACTCGTAAATCAATTTTTTTCAGAAGAAGCCCATCCCTAGTTGATTTAGTTCCCAGAGAAAGATTGACTAAAACAGAGAGAGCTGGTCAAACTGAACAATTAAAACAACTGCATCAACTGCTCATTGAACCAATTGCCGAACTCTTACCTACAAATCCCGAAGCTCGTGTAACCTTTATTCCCCACGAATCCTTGTTTCTAGTACCTTTCCCAGCACTACAAGACGCTTCTGGTCAATACCTGATCGAAAAACATACTATGCTCACTGCTCCCTCGATTCAGGTGCTGGATTTAACTAACCAGCAACGGCAACTAGTTTCTGGAGAAGAGATGCTAGTAATTGGTAATCCCACGATGCCTCAAGGTTTGCCCCCTCTTCCTGGAACAGAAACAGAAGCGCTAGCGATCGCTGAGATGTTCAATACTCAAGCCCTGATTGGCAATCAAGCCACCAAGAAATCAGTTGTTGAGCAAATGTCAAAGGCAAAGATCATACATCTAGCTACTCACGGCTTACTGAATGACTTCCAGGGATTAGGTTTACCAGGAGCGATCGCCCTTGCTCCGACTAAAACAGATAAAGGTTTTCTCAGTGCTAGTGAAATACTCGACCTCAAGCTTAGTGCTGAGTTAGTAGTTTTAAGCGCTTGCAACACTGGTAGAGGTCGAGTTACCAGTGATGGCGTGATTGGATTATCCCGTTCTTTAGTGGCTGCTGGTGTACCCAGTGTGGTTGTTTCCCTCTGGAAAGTACCTGATGACTCCACAGCTGACCTGATGATTGAATTCTATCGCCAGCTACAACAAACACCTGACAAAGCAGTTGCTCTACGTCAAGCCATGCTTACGACTCTTAAACAGTACCCAAATCCAGTGGAATGGGCGGCTTTTACTCTGATTGGGGAAGCCGAGTAATCAAGGAGTTGCAGGAGTTCAGAATCACAGAGTTTTGGATTACTATAGTTCCCTAAGGGTGATAAATCTGTACAGAATAATAAACCGATGAACACTGAGCTCCAATTTCCTTGGCAACAAGACGCCGTAATTCGCCAGAGCCAACGTCTAATCCATAGCTTTCATCATTGGACAGGGCGTTCTCTAATCGATACCAGTGGCTCACCTATGGAAATTGCACAGGCACTATTTGAAGCTCCCTTTGTCGTCTACTCTCACAACACTGAATCAGACCCCATTCTAAACTATGGCAATCGGAAAGGTTTAGAATTGTGGGAAATGGATTGGAACCAATTGACTCAGATGCCTTCGAGATATTCAGCTGAGCCAATGGAAAGGGAGGAGCGCTTACGCTTGCTTAACCAAGTCACAACCCAGGGCTATATTAGCAACTATCAAGGTGTCCGCATTTCTAGCACTGGTAAACGGTTCCAGATTTCAGATTTTATCGTCTGGAATCTCATTGATGAGGAAAATAACTATTGTGGTCAAGGGGCTACATTTTCCCAGTGGATACGGATTAATTGACGATGTTGGCCACTTAAATTGTCTATTTTTTATCTATTTTTGAGTAAGGGGGAAAAACTTCAAAGTCCTCTCCCTTGCTCTTGAGCACCCCTGCCCCCTTAGGGATTCAATCAAAGAAATCATTTGTAGCATTAATAGTGCTAATTCCTAGTGCTAATGTAAGCTGACAGCCGTCAGCTGTCAGCTGTCAGCTGTCAGCTTAAAACAAACCTCGTTCCCATAGCGTGCGCCGTTCGCGTAGCGTGCGCCTATGCGCAATGCACAAACGGGAGAATTTAATAATTCGAGATTAATGATAATTGAAAGTCTGGGTAAAAGCCCTTGGCTTGTGGCCACGCTACCCGAACAGCTGACCTAACAGAGATTAAACGAAGGCTTACCTATGCAAGCTAATAGCTGATAGCTGATAGCTGAATGCTTACGTGCTAATTCAGATTAGATACCTCACCGCTTACTTCCCCTTCTTGCAGTATCTTCCCCCACTTCCCGTCTCTTACCGATCTCCATAAATCATCCCCCTACAAGTACAAAGCCGTTATTTGGGTCGGACTAGCCGGGAACTCTATATGTAACTGGCCTCACAGAAGTCCATGTTGTTCAATGATTCTAACCCATAATGATTACAGCTCCAGGCTATCCCATCACTGAGTCAATCGAATCTGGCACTAGAACCCTACTTGGTATTGCATTCTGGTGGTGGATGATAAACAGGAAAATCGCTGGGTGATTGTCAATCTGCTGGCTCCCCTGGGATTTGAACTGATCGAAGCTAGCAGTGGTCAAGAGGCTTTAGACGAAGCCACAGCATTTTCACCAGACCTGATTATCACTGACTTGTTGATGCCACAGATGGATGGCTTTGAGATGATCCGACAGTTATGACAATCCCCCCAATTGCACTCAAAAGTAGTGATTGCGTCTTCGGCTGTTCAACTTCAAGGCAGAAGGAGGCAGGTAGATCCCCATTGGAAACGAGGTCTAAGCTATCTCAAAATTGGTCTGCGCTGGCTCAAAGGAGTAGTCAATAAAGGTAGGCAACTCAGTCGGGCCAGTACCGTTGTTACCTAAAGATCCGCAACCGTGCTTTGCATGCCATAAAGCTGAGGATGATTACTACGACCAGATTTGGTTTTCCCGTATTCGGTCTTTAAAGTGTAGAACCTGATCTGTTTGGTTTTCACACAGATGTGTCAGGCAGTCAGGGAGGAACCTTGAAGCTGGAAACTGAAGTGGGAGCATATAGTGAATTTATCATCACTTTACCTAAACCAGCCGAATAGACCTGATCATTTCCGACTTGAGTATTTTGAACCTGCTTGATCAGGGAAATTAGCATCCTGGTCAAGCTACTACCTTTTCCCATAGGTTTTCCCAGTGGCAGCAAATTAATTGACATTAAAAATTGCTACTTAGCCTATTAATTAGCCTATTAATTAGCCTATTAATTAGCTAAAGATATCCTTAAAAAAGTCTGCTATTACCTCTTCCTTATAATCCTTAAATTCACCAGCATCAAACCAGAGACCATAGCATACCGGGCATTTTTCATACCGAATATGAGTCTGTTTTATATCAACCATTTTGGTCAGTTTTGTCTGGCATTTCGGGCAATTGATATCTCTAATTTTATTAAAGTTACTCCCTGTTTTCGGGTCACCTGTATCTATAATCTCGGAACCTTTTATCTCCTTCAACATTTGAGCTTCCATGGAATCAAACCAGATCCCTTGACAACTGGTGCAGCGGTCTACAGGAATCGTTGAATACACAACTGCTTCTAAGGTTCCTTGACATTTAGGGCATTTCAGCTGGGTCATTTCGCTCAACCATCTCTAGGATTTACATATCATACTCGGTAGCCAGACATAATTCAAGTTGACTGTTCAGAGCAGGGAACTTCGGAGCAGGGATCGGGTATCTTGGAACAGAAAGGGTTTGAGCAACTTTAAGTTTATTAACCAAGAGAACATAAATTTAACATAATTTATGTTCAGTTATTTATTTGATACTTACTCTATCTAAAAATAGAGATTTTATGGTACAGCCAAAACCAGAAGTGACATAATAACTGCCACTGCTCCTAGAACTACTAGTCCCATCTGCCGGAGCAAGAAGACTTCAGCTCCAGACCACCCAACAGCAGTGGCAGCAATAATAGCACGAGCAGGTGAAATCATCGTGGCGTGGGCGCTAGCTCCATTCTGAGCTCCCATCAGCCACTGTAGTGGTAAGCCAGACTGAATGCTTACCTCTTGTTGTAATTGGGAAAGTAGGGCATTACTCGCAGTATTTGAACCAGTAATCCAGCCTCCTAGAGCAGCTAACCAAGGTGCAACCCATATATACTTGTCACCAAGTGTTGCTGCGGCCATGCCTAGACTAGCTATCATGCCACTGGCTTGCATAACTTGAGAGGCTGCTAGAAAACAGGCGAGTGCGATGGCTCCAGGGATAAATTGTTGCCAAGCTTGCCTTGTTATCACTCGCAGTTTGTGTACGACTGTTCCCAAAATTGTGACTGTAGCCAAAGCTGTCAAAAGTAAATAAAAGCCTGGGTTGTAAAGCAGGGGTAGATTTAGATTGATGGCAGCTATTGATATCACAAAATGACTCTTCAGCCAAATTTTTAGAGGAACAACTAAGCGAGAAATCAGCAGAATTGCTGTCAGAATCCCGTAGGGAGCTATTACCTGCCCGAGGGATACTTTAGTAATACCATGCTCAGCCGAATCATGAGCCGTTTTTTCGGAACTATTACGGGCACTGTTGACTAGATTTACTGTTCTTTTTCGTTTTGCCTTATGAAATAGTTTATGAAATAGTTTATGAAATAGTTTTCGGTTTGCCCACACCACTAAGAATGACATTACCAGTGTGCTGCCAAGTACACCTGCCAGTTCAACCCCAGGAATCCAACTGAAGCCCCAAACTCCTATGGTAAGAAGCACTCCCGCAGCGATCGCTTCTGGCCATCGGCGTTGCACGGATTTCTTTCCGCCACTCACTGCTAGTGCCACCAGTCCGTAAACTACGGGCAGAGGAGCAGTCAAAAGAGCAGTAGTCGAACCTAGAATACTAGGATCTAGATTAGTTATTTCCGCTCCAAGAACTGTACCTATGGCTAGCCCTCCCCAAGGTACAGCCATTTGACCCAAAATACCCAGTATAGCTGACTGAGCAGAACTATAACCTAATGCGAGAAACAGTGGAATGACTAAAATGGTACCAACTCCAAATCCACTAACTGACTCGGCAAAGGGAGCGAACCCAATTACTAGCAGCAACACCTGTAAGTCTCGCTCAGGAACTAAACGAGCAATACCCTGTCCTAAAAGGCTCATACCATCTACAGACTTGAGCAGATAGTAAAGTAGCAAACTGGGAAATAGCACGTAGAACACTGATAATGATGTCGCAAGTCCCTTCACCAAAGCAAGTAGTAATTGCCCAGGAAACAAACGAAAAACAGGAAATAGTAGTGTTGATCCGATAGCAGCTATCAAAGTAGCAAGTCCTGCCTGTTGGCTTGGTCGCTGCAATACCACTAGCATTACTATGGCTACCCACAAGGGCATAGTAGCAATTATGATTTCCAAGACATTTGTCTCCTGTATTAACAAAAGTTAATCGTAAGCATTCAGCTATCAGCCGTCAGCCGTCAGCTATCATGCTAATCAACGGGAGGTAGTAAAAAAGCTGGGGGGTGCTGGTACGGCTGGTTGAAAATCCCTGCTCGTACTGATCCGACCCTGTGGAGTTAAAGCGCCTGCTAGCACCTCAAGTAGCGTGCGCGCAGCGCATTAGCTGATAGCTGACGGCTGAATGCTTACAGTTAATCTACTTTTGCTAGCTGACGACTATTTAAATTAGTATTGTGAGATAAGTTGATAGCTTGATCTTGACACAACAGCTTTTCGGTGAACTCCATTTCTCTAAACTGCTGTAATTGCTTTAGTTTGATTTCCAACTCATCTATCCTTTGGATAAGTTTATCAACCACATTAGCTACTGGATCAGGGATGTTACTGTGAGCAAGTGGACTAATCGGCTGGGCGAATTGCCTAACTATTCGTCCCGGAATCCCAACAACAGTGCAGTCATTAGGAACAGACCGTAAAACTACTGAGCCTGCTCCAATACGGCTATTGTTACCAATTTCAATGTCCCCAAGAATTTTTGCTCCCGCTCCGACGATTACATTTTTTCCCACAGTCGGATGACGTTTACCTAGTTGTTTGCCAGTGCCACCTAAAGTAACGCCTTGATAAATTAAGGTTCCATCTCCAACGATGGCGGTTTGCCCAATTACTACACCTGTACCGTGATCAATAAATATGCCCCGACCAAGGGTAGCACCTGGATGAATGTCAATTCCTGTTAGCCAACGGACAATGTAGGATACGAAGCGAGACAGCCAAAATAAACGGTGGCGATATAAGATATGAGCAAAGCGATGAACCGTCACTGCCTGTAAGCCTGGATAGCAAGTTAACACCTCAAGCCAAGAGGAAGCAGCAGGATCTTTCTCAAACACAGCCTCAAAATCTGCTCGAATAGAATCCCACAAGCCTAAAGTAGATGAAGCTGTGGTTTGGCCATGTTTCTTCAAAGCTTCAAGAGAATGCTTCATTTCTGATTTTTGTTTCATTTTGAGTCAAGCTAATATAGCAGTTAGCAGTGAGCTATCAGGCATCGGCTTTTTTGCTTTTCCTTGTCCTGTGTGTCGTTCAGGGTTTTAAGGTGTACCTGATTAAATTGCCAACTGCTATAATAAACTATCGAGCCAATTTGTTATTATTGGGTATTTTGAAGTAGTAGAGTGATTTGATTGATGGACTCTACTTACTTCTATTTCACTCAATTATTCACTCAATTTACAGCTGCCATCTGCTTAGTCATGGCTAATTTGTAGTTATTCGTCCAAAATGTATCCCAATTATGTTTGGCTTTCTGATAGCCAGCTGTTAAATGATCTACGGTAGATGGATCCGCATCAACTATCTCATTAATGGCATCTCTGACCTTTTGACGATGGATAATATCAGCTTCACCAACATGAAAGTTCCAAAACTCCCAATCAATGGTGTGTTTGTTTTCTTTGATATATGGGTTTTTGACAAGATATTTGTACATAGTAGAGAGATAAACTTGGCAAAGGCACTCTCCACCCATGCCACATAATCCAATAACATAGGTGGTAGGCTTGGTTAACGTTAGTTGCTTAATCTCATCAAGCAAAATCTTATTTTCTTCGCTAAGAGAGTCTTCAAATAAATCTTGATTTATACCAATACTTAACAAATAGTTATCCCATAGTTGGAGATGATTATTCTCATGATCTCCTTCACCTAACTCTTCTGCTAGTATCTCAGCTGTTAAGCTTTTAAATTTTCCATAAGGAGCTTTGGAAATTAGAATTGCCAGATTATCAGGAAACTCTTTGGTAAAATGACGGTACTGGATACATATCTGCTGTAAAGCTTCCAGTGGGGCATGTTGTAAATATTGAAGTTTCTTATCAGCTAGATATTCAGCTTCCAGTCGAGAATGATCTGCTATAGTCCAAAATTCATCACGAGTTGTCATTTGTTTATCCTTTGTGTTTTTTATCTTAGCTCTATAACTACCATCATTCGCTAATCTGAAAATCACCTGAGTTTTATCTTAAATCAACTGGTTAATCACCTGTGAAACATCTAATTTGAGATGCCTTATAATTATCAAATTTATATGAAATAGCTTAAAAAAGGCTACATATAGTTATTTTATTATAGGTATAAATACGCGCTATTTTATTTACAAATAATGGTGATCTGATAATTGCTAAAAGCTGTGTAACTTGGCTTTTATATTGCCTATTCCCTATGGCCTATTCCCTATTTGCTATTCCCTATTCCCTATTGCGTATTTCCTATTGCCGATTCCCGATTCCCGATTCCCGATTCCCGATTCCCAGCCCGTAGCGCTCTAATAGGTAAGTGGCAGTAAAAGTCAAAAAAAAACCGGCTTCTGCTCAGAAACCGGTTTTTTTCAAAAGTTTAGCTTATTGTTGATTGAATTAACTTTGATGGACAGGTTCTTTCGCTAAGAACTTCTCTAGTTCAGTCAAGGCATCAGCATCAACTTTAGTTTGCATGGGACAGAACTTTGGTCCACACATGGAACAAAACTCTGCTGTCTTATAGATATCTGCTGGCAGGGTTTCATCATGGTATTCCCGAGCTCGTTCGGGGTCAAGGGAAAGTTCAAACTGGCGGTTCCAGTCGAAGTTGTAGCGAGCAATGGAGAGTTCATCATCCCGGTCCCGTGCTCCTGGACGATTCCTGGCAATATCCGCCGCATGAGCAGCAATCTTGTAGGCAATCAAGCCATTGCGGACATCCTCAGCATCGGGCAGTCCTAAATGTTCTTTCGGGGTTACATAGCACAGCATGGCGGTACCGTACCAGCCAGCCAAAGCTGCCCCAATGGCAGAGGTGATATGGTCATATCCAGGAGCAATGTCTGTCACTAGTGGTCCTAGGACATAGAAAGGTGCTTCTGAACACTCTTCCATCTGCTTTTTGACATTGAACTCAATTTGATCCATCGGCACATGACCAGGTCCTTCTACCATGACCTGTACATCATGTTCCCAAGCATGACGAGTCAACTGCCCCAATGTTTTCAATTCTGCTAACTGGGCTTGATCAGATGCATCATGGGTGCAGCCAGGACGCAGGGAATCCCCTAAGCTGAAGGAGACATCGTATTTCTTGAAAATCTCGATAATGTCGTCAAAGTGGGTATAGAGGGGATTTTGCTTGTGGTGATGAAGCATCCACTTGGCTAGGATACCACCACCACGAGAAACAATGCCGGTTAGCCGGTTTCTGACCAAAGGCAGATGTTCAATTAAGATGCCAGCGTGGATGGTTTGATAGTCAACTCCTTGCTGAGCGTGCTTTTCAATGATGTGGAGAAAGTCATCGGCAGTAAGGTTTTCGACTTTGCCGTGGACACTTTCTAAGGTTTGGTAAACGGGTACTGTGCCAATGGGTACGGGTGAGGCATTAATGATGGCAGAACGAATCTCATCCAAGTTGCCACCGCCTGTAGACAAGTCCATAACGGTATCGGCCCCGTACTTCACGGCCAAGTTAACCTTCTCTAGCTCTTCATCCATATTAGAAGAGTTGGGGGAGGCACCGATATTGGCATTCACCTTACATTTGGAGGCGATACCAATACACATTGGCTCTAGGTTAGTGTGGTTGATATTGGCGGGGATAATCATTCTCCCCTGTGCCACTTCATCTTTGATCAGCTCAACGGGAAGGTTTTCCCGCTGGGCTACGTAGTGCATCTCTTCTGTCAGGAGACCCTGGCGAGCATAGTACATTTGAGTCACATTGCTCTGACCACGGCGCTTGGCAACCCATTCAATTCGCATATTTAATTTCCTCGATCACAGCTTCCCTCCGCCGGTATTAACCGGACTCAGGTTCTAAGGGTGTAATCTCAGCCTGGTTTCTCAGGCACCCCTAGCTTGGTTTGACTATAGTATTACAAAAAAATCCTTCGGATTTAGGATCGCGCTCCTTGCCATAGATTCACACGTGGGGAATCTATGGAATTCGAGATTATTTAGATTAGCTTATGGAATTTTGAACAGGAATAGTTATATCCTTATTGTTTTTTAAGATTTAATTTAAAAATAATACAGGACAGTGCTTAGTTACACTGTCCTGTTACGGTGTTCTATTAAGGTATCCTGTTACGGATGATTAAGAGCTAGAGGCTATTGTATTCACCATTGTATTTACCTAGGTGATTGCCCAAATCGCGGTGTTTTAAAGAGCGATCGCAGCCATCTTGACATCGTTAGTGCTTAGAATCTCTTGGAGTTCTTCAGCATCTACGGTTTCTTTATCAATCAGCATTTCAGCAAGCTTATCGAGGATATGCTTATTGCCAAGAATTACATTCTTAGCCCGTTCGTAGGCTTCATCAACTAGCTTGCGAACCTCTTCATCAATGGTTGATGCTGTGGCATCTGAGAAATCCCGGTCTGAGGCAATATCCCGACCTAGGAACATACTGCCATTCTGCCGTCCTAGAGCTACTGGGCCAAGGCGATCGCTCATACCATAGCGCATCACCATCTGCCGTGCCACCCGAGTCACCTGTTGCAAGTCATTGGAAGCACCTGTGGTCACTTCTTCTTCACCGAAGATAATTTCTTCAGCAATCCGACCACCTAAAGCCACTGCCATCTGATTTTGCAGGTAAGAACGGGAAAACATGCCTGAATCCATCCGGTCTTCGCTAGGGGTGAACCAAGTCAAACCACCAGCACGACCCCGAGGAATAATGCTAATTTTCTGCACTGGGTCATAATCGGGCATTAAGGCACCAACAAGGGCGTGACCTGCTTCGTGAAACGCTACGAGTGTTTTGCGTTTCTCGCTCATTACCCGGTCTTTCTTCTCTGGCCCTGCAAGTACCCGGTCAATGGCATCATTCACCTCATCCATCGAGATTTCGGTTAAGTTGCGACGGGCTGCCAAAATTGCTGCTTCATTGAGCAAGTTGGATAAATCTGCTCCAGTGAAACCAGGGGTCCGACGGGCAATCTTCTCGAGATCCACATCTTTGGCGAGGGTTTTCCCACGAGCATGAACGTTGAGAATTTCCAAACGTCCGGCATAATCAGGACGGTCTACTACTACCTGTCGATCAAAACGACCAGGGCGTAGTAGGGCAGCATCAAGAACATCTGGGCGGTTGGTAGCAGCAATAATAATAATACCGGTATTACCTTCAAACCCATCCATTTCAGTCAGCAGCTGGTTGAGGGTTTGCTCCCGTTCATCATTACCACCGCCTAAACCGGCACCCCGTTGACGCCCCACAGCATCGATTTCATCAATGAATACAATACACGGAGCATTGTTTTTCGCTTGCTCAAATAGGTCTCGCACCCGAGAAGCACCAACCCCTACGAACATCTCGACGAACTCAGAACCAGAGATGGAGAAAAAGGGAACACCTGCTTCCCCAGCTACTGCACGAGCTAAGAGAGTTTTACCGGTTCCTGGAGGTCCGACGAGCAGGACTCCCTTGGGAATTTTAGCTCCAATAGCAGTGAAGCGGTCAGCATTTTTGAGGAAGTCTACTACTTCGTTAAGCTCTAGCTTGGCTTGCTCAATGCCCGCCACATCCCCAAAGGTTACCTGAGTTTGGGGTTCCATTTGGACTCTAGCCTTAGACTTGCCAAAGTTCATGGCTTGAGAACCTGGACCATTCTGGGCACGCCGCAGTAATAGAAACAATCCCACCAAGAGCAAAATCGGGAAGAAGAAGCTGCTTAAGGTCTTGAACCAGAAGCCTTCATCACTCTGGGGTAGAACTGAAATATCTACACCGTTATTATTCAGAAGGTTGATTAGTTGTGGGTCATTGGGGAGATTGACCTCTACCTGACGACCATCTTGAGCGATCGCGATCGCTTTACTGCGGTCAGCACTGATTCTAACGGTTTCCACCTTGCCGCTCTCGACTTGGCTAATCAGCTGGTCGTACCGCCACGTATCTCTACTTGGGGACGGTTTGTCCAAAAATGCTGTACCAAGGGCGATCACCACTATGGCTAGGAGTGCATACAGCCCTGCGTTTCTCCACTTTTTATTCACTCGTTGTTACCTCCATAGATTCGAGGATGTGGCAAATATAGAATTTAGCTTCTTATATTAATTTATGTTAACCTTTCTGAGGAAAACTGGGTGGACTTTATCCTAAAACAGCCTTTCTGGAAGCGTTTTATCCCTTTTGATACCTAAGAATAGTGTTTGGATGGCTGGTGTGGGTTGACCTAAGCCAATGCTTAATATTATAATTTAGCGCTTTGGAGATCGAACAGCCAACAGGAGGGACATGATGGCGGTTTTACGACTTGAAGATGGTAAAACTTATACCGAGCTAAGTGATATTGCCGGAGAATTAGCGTCTGTGAAGGTTGAGCTAAATCACTGGTCTGTAGGGGAGAAGCCAGAAATTCACAGCCTTCTAGAGCAAGACACCCTTAGTGATATTGAAAAGGAAACAGTACTCCAAGCTTTAGATAGCTACTTTGAACAACTTAAGGAAACCGCTGGCTATCAATCCCGTGACTTAATCGTTCTTTACCCAGACTTACCTAATCTTGATGCCCTCCTTTCCAAATTTAAGGATTGTCACTACCATACTGACGATGAAGTGCGCTACATAGTTGCAGGAGTTGGGGTTTTTGGGTTTGTACGTCCTGATGGCAGCCAAATGGAGTTGACTGTGCAACCTGAGGAGTACATTAATGTGCCAGCGAATACTGAACATTGGTTTTATCTGACACCATCACGACGGGTTAAAGCTGTGCGCTACTTTATCACTACTGAAGGCTGGGTTCCGGAGTACACGGGTACGGAAATTCGGATGAAGCCGGTAGTAGCTGTTTGAGAATATCCCAGTTGATAACTTATTTAATATGTCCATTGAAGTTGACTACCGCTTTCCAACCGGTGTTGATGTGGAAAAACAAGCGAAAGTGATTGCTGTTGGGCAAACTGCAGGCACCTGGAATGCTCGTTTTGCCCATCTCGAAAATGTGTTTCGCTCCCATCTTGGTACTGTTGTTCAAGGTGTCATTAACCCTGATGGTTCTGGTTTGGCTACCATCCGTTTTCCCGAAGCTAATGTGGAAAACGATATCCCTACTCTACTAACCATGATTTTTGGCAAATACTCCATGGCAGGACCAGCTAAAGTCATGGCAGTGCGCTTGCCAGAACACTACGGTAGGCATCCCAAATTCGGAATTACCGGAATTCGCGAAAGACTAGGAGTAGTTGACCGTCCCCTGATTATGGCAATTTTTAAGCCAGCCTTGGGACTCTCAGCTGAAGACCATGGAGCGATTTTACAAGAGGTTGCTGGAGCTGGACTTGACATTATTAAAGATGATGAGATTCTGGGGGATTTGGAGATAGCACCAACCCTGAAACGTCTAGAAGTCTGCCGTAAGGTACTCGATGAAATCAAACAGCAAACTGGGCGCACTGTACTCTATGCCGTTAATGTAACTGGTTCGGCTGACAAATTGCTTGATAAAGCTCATACCTTGGTTAAAGAAGGGGCAAATGCCCTGCGGCTGAATGTCTTGACCTACGGTTTCTCTGTCCTAGAAGCCTTAGCTGCTGATCCAGAGATTAATGTGCCAATTTTTGCCCATCCCGCCTTAGCAGGAGCCCTGTGTGGAGCCCCAAACCACGGGATGGCTTACTCAGTGGTTTTGGGAACCCTGATGGCTCATGGTGGGGCAGATGCGGTGCTATATCCCGCCCATTATGGTAGTTTACCCTTTGACCCAGAGGAGGAAAAGCGAATTCGAGATAGTTTGCGATCGCGTAATGTATTTCCTGTACCTTCCGCTGGCATTCATGCTGGGATTGTCCCTAAGGTTGTAGCAGATTACGGACAGGAGGTTATTCTTAATGCTGGAACTGGCATTATGGATCATCCCGATGGTCCTGCTGCTGGCGTTAAAGCATTTTTTGAAGCCCTACATTCCGTGGGATGATTTTTTTGATATACAACAACAGCTATCCCAGCGGTGGAAGAATGGTTAATCTTAGCTCCTCAATCGGAAATGACCAGCAATTACGTTCAGCTATTGATCCAAGACCAACCTTAATTACTGCTGCCAGTCACTTCTATCAATTAGGTTGGATGGTGGGGACAGCGGGTAACCTCTCGGCTAAACAGCCCGATGGCAGCTTCTGGATTACTGCTAGTGGATGCCATAAAGGGCAGCTAGGCAGCAAAGACTTTATTCGCATAGCCGCTGATGGCAGGGTGGTAGAAAAACCATCACCTGAATCTCGTCCTTCAGCTGAAACAAGCATTCATCAAAGTATCTACTCTTTATTCCCAGATGCTAAAGCTTGTTATCATGTTCACACCATTGAGGCGAATTTAGTTTCTGGCTTCACTAAAGAAGATACCCTGCCTTTGCCACCGCTAGAAATGCTTAAGGGATTTGGAGTACGGGAGGAGAACCCCCAAATCACGGTACCAGTATTCGTCAACCATCTAGATGTGTCTCGCATTAGTAGTGAGATATGCGATCGCTTTCAGGCTGCACCCCCATCAGTCAATGTCCTATTAATTCGGAACCACGGTATAACGGTTTGGGCGTCTTCCACCGAACGTGCCCAGATCTACTTGGAGTTAGCTGATTATATTTTTAGATATATGGTAGCTGCTCGACAAATTGAGCTTAGCACTACCTCAATCAAGAATTAACAAATACAATTGCTGAATTGCTTAATCGGAACAATTCAGCAATTATTTAAGGCAATTATTTAACCAGACTTGATTGTAGTCCGTATACTGCGCATCACCAAAATTACTAGGGTAACTATCGTTAGCGGTACGACAAATGTCATCATGATAGTACTAAATCTTGATAAAGCTTGGTGTTGTGTGGCGTTGAGGAATAAATACAAGGTATAGGCACCGTAATAGCTTAAAAAGAGAAATCCCTCCCACCGGGAAATTTGATAGCCAGTAAAGAAAATTGGCAGACAAGCCACCGCTACTGCAATCATTACTGGAATGTCGAAGTTTAGGGCGGGAGTTGACACCTGTACACCATCAGGCACAATCAAGCTACACATCCCCAGCACCAACAGGATATTAAAAATATTGCTGCCAATAGCGTTACCTACAGCAAGATCTCGCTCACCACGGATACTGGCAATAATGGAGGTGGCAATTTCTGGAAGAGAGGTGCCAACAGCGATAATTGTTAAGCCAATAATCAACTCGCTCCAGCCAAACATCTTGGCTAGAGCAATAGCCCCATTAATCAGCCAGCGGGAACCTAGTACTAACATTCCTAAGCCGAAAACAATCAGCCCTAACTGAGTAACTATCTTTTTAAGGCTAGTACGAGACTGGCGAGATTGGGTTTGAGGAGTATCCTGGTCTGGGATTTCCTGATTTTCCTTGCGACTCTGAATAATGGTGAATAAAGTATATGCGATCGCGCCAGCCAACAGGATGCTGCCATCAACTCTACCCAGTTGGCCATCCAAGCTCATAAACAAGAGTAGGAATGATATGCCAATCATCAAAGGTACATCTAATCGTACCAACTGCCGGGATACAACCAAGGGTAACATAGTTGCAGATATGCCTAAGATTAGCAAAATATTGGCAATGTTGCTGCCAACTATGTTACCAAGGGCAATATCCGCTTGTCCGTCATAACTCGACTGCAATGCTACGGCTAATTCTGGGGCACTGGTGCAGTAAGCGACTATAGTCAGCCCGATCACTAAGGGGGAGACACCTGCTACCAACGCCAACTGTGATGCGCCCTTGACCAAGATTTCGGCCCCAAAAACCAAAAGTACAAAGCCAGCAATAAATAAAATGAGAGTGATTATGTTCATTGGCTGTGTGTGAGTAAGTCATTGAGGACGAGTTTACTTCATCAAGCATTAAATTTGCTATAACCTCGACTTAGCCCTGATAATTACCTAGGGTTTATTTAAACCGCAAACACCTCAACGATAACACATATCAAGGGTATTTTTTTCTGTGTTTACCTAGGTTTAGTTTTAGTTATTAACCTAATAATTTATTGGCTAACTGTTTCATATTATTTTTATCAACAAACTCTCTAAAAACAGTTGCTTTAAAGACAGATAGATAAAAGGCGGGATGGTACTGTAGTAGCGGTTCGAGAGTCTACTTGGCTCTTGAATTGGCCTATACAAACATTTCAACTCTACTAGGTGGGCTGCTCAGGATTACCAAAACCTTTGGCTTTCTCCTGAAGCTTGCTCATACTTTTCTCAGTGCCTTCACCTTGCCAAGTCAGAAATGCCCCAAACACACCCTTCTGATTCTTCGACTCCATTGAATCACTGACCAAATAGCTTCCTGTTGGAAACAACAGGGTGCGATGTTTCGTGAGATTATCCTGAACTGCTAGGCGAATGGCGGCTGTGTCATCAGTAATACCATCACCTTTGACACCGTAATCCCGCACATTCACCATGTTCGCATCCAAAGGATAGAGGGGATTCGCTGCTACTGAAGAACTGACCAAGCTGGAAAAGCTAGCAGGTAAGCCGATCACCAATAGTAGGCTGCACAGGTTTA
The DNA here is from genome assembly GCF_000211815.1 of Moorena producens 3L. Classification (GTDB taxonomy): domain Bacteria; phylum Cyanobacteriota; class Cyanobacteriia; order Cyanobacteriales; family Coleofasciculaceae; genus Moorena; species Moorena producens. Next base: position 10,631 of record NZ_GL890851.1, on the reverse strand, counting down.
GGGAGAAGAGCATGAGCGTGGCTAGGTGGGGAGGAATTCCTACTAGATTTTTAAGTCTTTGGGATTGGTATTTACGCGGTAGATGTATAAAAAACAACGCTTTGTGGAGCAGTACTGCCAAACCTTTACTGATCATCCAGCGGTACCGGTTCTTAGTTAATCGTGTTTTTAGCATTTTTACCTTACCACTTTCTGTCAAATAAATCACAATTTTTCATCTTTAATTAATTAATTTTTGTTAAATTTAATTCAAGCCAATCTGGCAACAGATCTAAGTACAACTTGGGTTTAATTGAAAATACTGAATGATATCAAGTCCGGTTAATTAGTTTCCCAATAATCCCTGAATTTTTGGTAATGCGTAATGGGGGATGGTTTATCATCAACTAGCAATTACGAATTACTAACTACCAACTAACAATTACTAATTACAAATTACCAATTCACCGCTCAGGAATTATGATAATTAGTCAACCGAATTTGATAGGATACATCGATAGGTTTATTCCTCATAAAATTAATAAAAAAATGATGGATTATAAGTCAAACCTGTTAGTTATTTTGTTGTTAGTGATTTTGGTCTCAACAGTCATATGAAAGTAGCAATTCTTGCCGGGGGTCTCGGTACTCGTCTAGCCGAAGAAACCGACACAAAACCAAAGCCAATGGTAGCAATCGGAGGGCGACCAATCCTCTGGCATATCATGATGCATTATTACCATTATGGCTTCCAAGATTTTGTGATTGCCCTCGGCTATAAGGCAGAAGTCATTAAAAAATACATGGTGGACTATAGTTCACTTAATAGTAACTTAACGGTCAACCTTAACAATGGCAAAGTCATCCAGCACGGTGGTGGAGCACCGGATTGGACAGTTGATTTAATCGATACTGGTATTTACACCAATACAGGCGGTCGGATTAAACGGCTCGCTCCCTATGTAAACAATCAGACATTTATGCTCACTTGGGGAGATGGGGTTTCTGATGTCAATTTAAATGCGCTCCTGGAATTCCATCGTTCCCATGGCAAATTAGCTACCTTAACTGCAGTACGTCCACCTGCACGTTTTGGTTACTTAGAACTAGATGGAAACCAGATTACGGAATTCTCTGAAAAGCCTCAAACCCGAGAAGGCTGGATCAACGGTGCTTTCTTTGTTTTAGAGCCCGGAGTTTTTGATTATATCGACGGTGATGACACCCAGTGGGAAAAAGCACCACTGGAGCGACTCGCTAGAGATGGGCAACTGATCGCTTATCACCACACTTCATTCTGGCAATGCATGGACACCTTACGTGACAAGCGCAGGTTAGAAAGTCTGTGGAACAGTGGCAATGCACCTTGGAAAATTTGGGAGGAAAATAATGCGAGTATTAGTAACTGGTCACAAGGGCTACATCGGCACAGTCATGGTGCCAATGCTACTAGCTCAAGGGTATGATGTATTTGGTCTTGATAGCGACTTATTTGAACAGAGTACCTTTGGTGAAGGAATTCGAAAAATTCCAGAGCTAAAAAAGGATATCCGTGACGTTACGGCAACAGAACTGGAAGGATTTGATGCTCTAATCCACTTAGCAGGGCTTTCCAACGATCCTCTGGGGAATCTCAATCCTGACTTAACCTATGAGATCAATCATGCTGCTTCAGTTCATTTGGCTAAGTTAGCCAAAGCCGCAGGCATCGAGCGCTTCGTATTCTCATCCTCCTGTAGTAACTATGGCGCTGGTGGTGATGATTGGTTGACTGAGGAATCATCCTTCAACCCCGTCACTCCTTACGGCATTTCTAAAGTTCGTGTCGAGCAAGATGTTACTCAGTTAGCGGACGATAACTTTAGTCCTATCTTTCTGCGCAATGCCACGGCTTACGGTGTTTCCCGCCGTCTGCGCTTTGATCTAGTACTCAATAACTTGGTGGCTTGGGCATTTACCACGGGTCAAGTGTATATCAAGAGCGATGGCACCCCTTGGCGTCCCATTGTCCATATTGAAGATATTTCCCAAGCATTTATTGCGGTGTTGGAAGCACCTCGTGAGCTGGTACACAATCAAGGGTTTAATGTCGGACGGAATGAGGACAACTATCGGATTCGAGAGTTAGCGGAAATTGTCAAAGAAACAGTCCCAGGCTGCGAAATTGAATACGCTAAAGATGCTGGACCCGATAAGCGCTGTTATCGCGTTGATTGTAGTAAGATTATTCGGACATTACCCGAATTCAAACCCCAATGGAATGCCCCTCGGGGAGCTCAAGAACTCTACCAGGCTTATCAAACCGTAGGCTTAACCTTGGAAGAGTTTGAGGGACCGAGGTATCAGCGTATCGCTCACATCAAACAATTACTTAGCACTGGAAGATTAGATCAAACCCTGCGTTGGCGTACGGAGCTACCTAGATCTCCTCAAATACAAGCCATGAGTGTTTAGGAGTTGTTGGGTCATTGGTAATCGGTAATCGGTAATCCTACTCTAATTGCCAATTACCAATTACCAAAAGGCCAGAAACACTGGTTGCAGGCACTCTGGAGAATTAGTTAAATTTAACAAACAGTTAACTTGCCTATGGTTCTGGATATTTTTTTTGTTGATGGTTAACAGTTAATTGCCAACCGTTTACAGTCAACAATTAACAGTGATATTATTAAACTAATAATGTATAATTCCATGCCTATTTGTCGTGCTAACAGCACTGATGACTTAGAGTTAATTATTTCCTTCGGTTACACCCCATTAGCTGATGGATTACTTACTAAAGACCAGCTAGATAAACCTGAATATACTGCGCCATTGGATCTGGCGTTTTCTCCTAGCAGTGGTTTAGTCCAAATCACCGAAAGTGTCCCGCCCGAAATCCTATTTTGTCGAGACTACCCCTATTTTTCTTCTGTATCAAAATCGTTACTAAAACACTTTGGAGATAGTGCCAAAGCCATCATTGAATCAAGACAACTCAACAGCAACAGTCTAGTAATTGAAGCAGCTAGTAATGATGGCTATATGCTCAAGAACTTTCTTGAAAAAGGAATTACAGTGCTGGGAATTGACCCAGCCTCTGGACCTGCAGAAGCTGCCCAAAAAGCAGGTATTCCTACTCTTTGTACATTCTTTACGAAAGATTTGGCAATAGAGCTACACTCTGAAGGACGGAAAGCTGATGTTTTTCTTGCTAACAATGTCTTGGCTCATGTGCCAGATCTGAATGGCTTTGTAGCAGGAATTGGGGTTCTGCTGAAAGAGACTGGTGTAGCTGTGATTGAAGTACCCTATGTGGTTGACTTGGTAGATCACTGTGAATTTGACACTATCTACCATCAGCACTTATGCTATTTTTCAGTAACTGCTTTGGATCGGTTGTTTAGGAAACATGGTTTATTCCTAAATGACATCCAACGTACTCCAATCCATGGGGGTTCGTTACGCCTATTTGTGGAGCCTAAGGAACAGGTTAAGGAATCCGTAAAATCTCTATTAGCAGAAGAAGTAGCGCGGGGAGTTGACCGTATTGATTACTACCGTGATTTTGCTAATCGTGTCCAGGAAATTAAGCTTTCTTTACTGGATATCCTCTGGGATTTGAAAAAAAAGGGTAAAAAGGTAGCAGCCTATGGAGCAGCAGCTAAAGCAACTACTCTGCTCAGTTATTTTGGGATTAATAAAACCCTGGTGGATTATGTAGTGGATTTAAATCCATTCAAACATGGTCGCTACATGGGCATTAATCATTTACCGATTTTCCCACCATCAAAACTGTTAGAGGATAAACCAGATTATGTCTTGCTGCTAGCTTGGAATTTTGCTGATGAGATTTTGCAGCAACAGGAAGAGTATCGACAACAAGGAGGTAAATTTATTATTCCGATTCCACAACCAAAGATTGTTTAGAGTTTATGGTTGACGGTCAAGCAAGAGAGTAGGGAGTAGCGATCAGCGCGATCCTCTGAAAGAGCCGCTACGCGATGAAGCGAAGCTTCTGCGCTTGTGCGATTGACCGTTCGCGAAGCGTTGGGCAAAGCCCGAAAGGTCACGCTACGCGATGAAGCGAAGCTTCCGCGCTTGTGCGATTGACCCTAGGTCACGCTACGCGATCGCATAAAAATTAAAACATCCCTAAAACATCCCAGGTTCATTTTTCCAACCACAGATTAATTCTGTCATAACTGCTGCTCGCACACGCTAATAGGGATCTGATTGAGCTCGCTGTTGGAGAAAACGTAAAGTATCTGGGTGATCTTTAGAACTACCATTGGTGAACAGTTAAGATGGTGTGTAATTTGTAACTGATCTAGTTACAAATGCTTACTATCAAGTCAATGCTTTGCTAATTATAGGTTTTGATAACGTTGGTGTTGGCGATCGTAAGCTTGAATTATGGCGTTGCTGATTCTGGGTATGGTTTTGCCC
>NZ_GL890851.1:0-6204 GCF_000211815.1 Moorena producens 3L | reverse complement strand
TTTTGCCCCCCTAGCCCCCCAAGCGAGGGATTGCTCGCTTGGGGGGAACAAAACTATCAAAGTCCCCCAGAATTGGGGGATTTAGGGGGCTTCAATAAAACCAAATGATCGCGCATTCATTCCTTAATTCAGCAACGCCTGAATTATAGCGTTTCTAGGATTTATGAGGTACGCTTCTCAACCTCAAAGTCCCCCTTGATAAGGGGGATTTAGGGGGATATCTTTGTACCTCATGGCATAGAGAATTGCTATATGCGATCGCAAAATAGTAAAGACAAAAAATTTTTTTTTTATTGAGCTTACAGAATCGACTAGTATAGCCAGTCCTAATGACAGCACATTTAAATTATAAAAAAGTCACTCAAAATGATACAACAAGCATTGTCCAAAAATTTTGCTCACACACAACCGATTTCATTATCAGAACATATTTGTCCCAACTGTGGAAACCAAGGATTGTCCTTATTTTATGAAGTACACAACGTACCAGTTCACAGTTGCTTAATGATGTCAACCGAGGAAGAAGCCCTAGACTTCCCTTGCGGTGATGTGGTTTTGGGATTTTGTGAAGATTGCGGCTTCATCACTAATGTTTCCTTTGATCCCAGGTGGTCAGCTTACGCTCCCAATTATGAAGACCAACAGAGTTTTTCCCCAACCTTCAATCAGTTTGCCCTTGATCTAGCCAATCATCTGATCGACAAATACGACCTTCATAACAAAGACATTATAGAGATTGGTTGTAGCAAAGGAGATTTCCTCTTGCTGCTGTGCGAATTAGGTAACAATCGCGGTGTTGGTATTGACCCGTCTGCTGTAGTAGGACGAGTCCATAGTGAAGCCGCTGACCGGGTCACCTTTATTCAAGACTATTACTCAGAGCGCTATGCTGAGTATGTAGGTGATTTTATCTGTTGTCGCCATACCCTGGAGCATATTTATCCTACTGCTGAGTTTATTAGTACCGTGCGCCGCTCCATTGGCGATCGCCTCAATACTGTTGTGGTCTTTGAGATCCCGGATACCATACGAGTACTGAAAGACTTAGCCTTTGAAGACATTTACTACGAACACTGCTCCTATTTTACCCCTGGATCCCTAGCGCGATTATTCCGCAACTGTGGTTTTGAAGTGACTGACCTGTATCGAGCTTATGGTGAACAATATTTGTTAATTGAAACCCGACCTGTCACCATTCCATCTGAGAAAGTACATCCTCTGGAAGAGAGTCTTGAGGAAGTTACTCAGCATGTCAAAAACTTCACCAATGAGATTAGCAAGAAGCTGGAGAATTGGAAGCAGCACTTAGAGCAGATACATGCTCAAGGCAAGCGTGTTGTAGTTTGGGGTTCGGGTTCCAAGTGTGTGGCTTTTCTAACCACTCTTGATACCACAGACAAAATTGAATACGTGGTAGACATTAATCCCCATCGTCATGGGAAATTTATCCCTGGTGTTGGTAAAAAAATTATGGCACCAGAGTTTTTGAAGCAATACAAACCCGATCAGGTGATTGTCATGAATTCCATATATTGTGATGAAATTCAGCAAATGTTGGATAAGATGGGAGTAACTACAGAGGTTATATCTCTATAAATATCAGTCATTAGTTATGAGGTAAGCATTCAGCTGTCAGCTATCAGCTGATAGCTGATACGCAACACGCTGATAGCTGAATACTTACATACGTTAAGCAAATATTTTTATGTTAAAAATGTTCAAATGAGTGCTGATCAACCCCGCTTAAGCATTGGATTACCAGTCTACAACGGCGAAGAATTCCTCAGAGAAGCATTAGATTCAATTTTGGCTCAGACCTTTGAGGATTTCGAGTTGATCATTTCAGATAACTGCTCGACTGACGCAACTGAGGAGATTTGCCGGGGAGCATCCCATTTTTGCCCATAACACTTTCAATTATGTTTTTAAACCCTAGTACTCTCGTTAGTTTGAGCCATGGATTTGCCAAATTGGGATGCTCCCATTTGCCGGGAGTATCAGGCTAAAGACAAACAGAAAGCACCCAGCAAAGTTTAGCAATAACGGAAGGCTTGCATACTTGCAGGTAAAAGAGTGTTTGTCATTTGTGATTTTTTCTTTTTTGGTCGCCCCTTCAGGCCAAAATGGCAAATATTATAATAGGTTTTCTGGTACAAAAAAGTATGGAAAGTGAATAGGCTTACCCAAACTTTTTGAGGATTAATTAATTGTTTATAGCGGTTTATACTCCAATGAGCTAGACCAGAAGTCTCAATTAACAAGCTTTTCAGCTTTAAGGTGTACCTCACCATACAAAAAAATATATTACCCCTTATTATCCCTTTCTAAGGGATACGGTTAACTTATAACTTTTAACATTCAACATTCAACATTCAACATTCAACATTCAACTTTAAAAATTAACCTGAATAATTTCAGTAATAAAAATAACCATGTACGACTTGGCGATTATTGGAGGAGGAATCATTGGCTTATCCACAGCCATGGCATTGGGTCAACGTTATCCAGATGCCAAAATTATGGTACTGGAAAAAGAGAGCAGTTGGGCTGCTCACCAAACTGGCAATAACAGTGGTGTAATTCATTCTGGAATCTACTACAAACCAGGGAGTTTCAAGGCTAGGTTTTGTTATGAAGGAAACCGCTCGATGGTGGCATTCTGCCAAAAGCATGGCATTGATTATGACATCTGTGGCAAAGTGATTGTAGCAACTGAACCAGAAGAAATACCATTACTGGATACTCTTTACCAAAGGGGTTTGGAAAATGGTATAGAGATTGCCAAGATTACTGGTGAAGAGGTTAAGGAAATTGAACCCCATGTCCGTTGTTTAGCTGGAATTCGAGTTTATTCGACTGGGATTGTAAACTACAAGCAGGTCTGTGAAAAATACGTTGAACTGGTGAGTGTCCAGGGAGGGGATTTACGTCTCAATAGTAAGGTTGAAAAAATCCTGGAAACTGGGGATGGTTTAGTACTGGAAACCAACAATGGTAACTATCCCACTCGCTTTGTAATCAACTGTGCTGGACTACATAGCGATCGCATTGCTAAGTTGGGTGATGCTGAGCCTCCAGCTAAAATCGTTCCTTTCCGGGGTGAGTACTATGAACTCAAGCCAGAGAAACGCTACCTAGTCAAGCACCTAATTTATCCAGTTCCTAATCCGAATTTTCCTTTCCTAGGGGTTCATTTCACCCGCATGATTGATGGCAGTGTCCATGCTGGACCCAATGCTGTACTTAGTTTCAAGCGGGAAGGCTATCGAAAGACTGATTTTGACTTGCGAGATTTTGTGGAGGTCATGAGCTATCCCGGTTTCTGGAAACTAGCTGTCAAACATGGAGACGCAGGAATTCAGGAAATCATCCGCTCCTTCAGTAAAGCTGCCTTTGTTAAGAGTTTGCAACGGCTGATTCCTGAAATCCAAGCAGATGACTTAGTTCCCACCCATGCTGGGGTCAGAGCTCAAGCCTTGAAAAATGATGGCAAGCTGGTGGATGATTTTTTAATTGTCAATAGTCCTAAAGCAATGCATGTTTGTAACGCTCCCTCTCCTGGTGCGACGGCTTCTTTGGAGATTGGTAATGCGATCGCTAGTGAAATCCCGACACTGAAAACTCTCGAAAGGATGATCTGACCCAAGTTTCCTTAAAAGCTATCAGCCGTCAGCTATCAGCTAACTGCTTATAGCTGATTATTTGTACTTTCCCTGTACTAGTCTCATGGAGTGAAAACTAGAAATGAACAGGTTATCTAACCACAACTGTCCTGTATGTGCCTCTGCCGATTTAGAGGTGTTTTTTGAGATGTTGGCGGTGCCAGTGTACTGTAATCTGCTGTGGCGATCGCGTCCAACTGCTCAAAACTGTTCCAAGGGAGATATCAAACTAGGGTTCTGTCCTAGCTGTGGTTTTATTAGCAACCTAGCCTTTGACCCTACTAAATTGGGTTATTGCCAGGACTATGAAAACTCCTTACACTACTCTCCCCGATTTCAAGACTATGCCCAATCCCTTGCCGCTGGATTGCTGAAGCGCCACAATCTCTACAATAAAGAAATTATTGAAATTGGTTGTGGCAAAGGGGATTTTCTCCTTTGCCTGTGTGAACTAGGTAATAACCGAGGAGTAGGTTTTGACCCGAGCTATGTTCCTAGGTCAGAGCATCAACAACTCCAGACTCAAGTCAAGTTTGTTCAAGATTTCTATTCACAGCTCTACCAAGAGTATCAAGCGGATCTAATTTGTTGTCGGCACACCCTAGAACACATTTCCAATCCCGCAGATTTGCTCAAGCCACTACGACAGGCGATCGGTTCTCGCCTTAATACCATTGTTTTCTTTGAAGTCCCCAACGCCTTAGATACCTTTCGCCATCTAGCGGTGTGGGACATTATCTATGAACACTGCTGCTATTTCGCCCCCTCTTCTCTAGGGCAAGCTTTTGTCAATGCTGGGTTTCAAGTTAGTGAAATCAAGGAGGCGTTTGGTGGTCAGTTCCTTTGCCTGGAAGCAAAGCCAGTCCATGGGGAAATCCCGAACAGCTATGGAAAACCGGATGAAATCGAGGTATTGGCTCGCGATATTGCCAGCTTTACCGCTAGGTTTCAGGAGAAGTTAGAAAGCTGGCAGCACAAACTGACAACCATCGCTCAAACTGGGAAAAAAGCCGTAGCATGGGGTGCTGGCTCGAAAGGGGTTACTTTTTTGAATCTGCTCAAGTGCCAAGATGTGATTGATTACATCGTAGATCTCAATCCCCGCAAACAGGGGAAGTACGTTGCTGGAACGGGACAAGAAATTGTGCCACCAGAGTTTCTCCAGGATTACCAACCTGATCTGGTTATTGTGATGAACCCTATCTATGAAGAGGAGATTCGACAGTTATGCAAAAATCTAGGTGTGAACTACCCCGACCTACTTCTTTGAGGTCGGGGCTTCCAGCTTGGCCTTTGGCCACGCTACGCGAACACGGAAGAATGCCTCAATTTGGACGGACGTCCGCGTCTTGGTCTTACTTCTTCTCCACTGGCGTTTACCTCCCCTGTCCCAGAGGAGGATAGCACTCTGATCCCTTCTGCTCTAATATTTTTAGCTGCATTACCATCTCTATCGTGGTGAGTTCCACAACTTGGACAAACCCAAGTCCTTACGTCTAGCGGCAACTCCTTGATGCGGTAATGACAATTAGAGCAGGTCTTGGAGCTGGGGAACCACCTGTTTATCTCAACCAACACTTTTCCTTCTTTTTCACATTTATAGGAAAGAAAGTTGACAAAAGTTCCCCAACCTAGATCAGAAATTGCTTTAGCTAGTTTATGGTTACGAACCATGCCCTTGACATTTAGATTTTCGACTACCACTACTTGGTTGTTGTCAACTATCTTTCTAGATAGCTTATGGAGGTAGTCTTGACGGACATTTCCAATCTGTTCGTATACCTTAGCTAAAATCTTTCTGGCTTTTATGCGCCTGTTACTACCCTTTTTCTTACGGGCAGCAATACGTTGCTTTTTAGCTAGTTTCTTTTCGTATTTAGCTAGGTGTTTTGGATTGCTAAACTTAGAAGTCTTTTCTCCATCATAGGTAATCGCAAAATCCTTAATGCCCAAGTCAATACCGATTACCTTCCCATCTGTAGATGGCTTGGCATCACCCAACTCATACTCCATTAGCACAGAAGCATAGTACTTCCCAGAAGGAGTCTTGCTAACCGTTACAGTTTTGATTTCCCCATCTAGTGGTCGGTGAATTACTGCTTTAACAACTCCCAACTTTCCAGGAAATTTAAGACAGTCGCCCACTTGTTTGACTTTTTGGGGGTACTGGATTGACTGACGGTGATGATATGACTTGAATCTAGGATATTTCGCTCTACCTTGGCCGTAGGCCACGCTACGCGAACAAAAAAGTTTTGATATGCACGACTGAGATTGAGACTCACAGATTGTAAAACCTGAGAGTAGCAATCTTTTAGCCATTCAGTTTCTTTCTCTTTTTTGAGTTTCGGCAGCATAGAGTTAAGTGCAGATTGTTTCAAGCCTTTGCCAGTTTCCTTGTAGGTTTCTATACACTGATTTAGTGCATAGTTCCACCACCAGCGAGCACACCCAAAATGTTGGGCTAATATATGAACCTGTTCTTGAGTGGGATAAATCCTGAGTTTGACGGCTTTATGTTTCACTGCGCTAACCTTCTTTT
>NZ_GL890850.1 GCF_000211815.1 Moorena producens 3L | reverse complement strand
TACCTCCTTTGGATGGTCACTTCCTTTACCGATCAGACTGACCATGTTTCTGGGTACTTTCGTGGTCATGGGAGTTGGAGGTGCAGTGCCATTTTACTTATGGGGACAATATCTAAAGCGAGAGGAACTTGAAGATTAATATATCAAAGAGAACAGGGAGTCGGGAGTCGGGAGTCGGGAGCGGTGCGACCCGTGGCGAATTTAATAATTAGATGCGGAAAGCGCACCGAGGGAGTCGGGAGTCGGCAGTCGGGAGTCGGGAAAAGGTAACAAAAATTCTCACAATTCCGACACGGATTGGTATTACAGGTCTTGGTGGCGAGTGTGGGAAATTGGGCGCGATGTTCCTTCGGAACCGCTTCGCGAACGCATCATCTCCAGCACAAGCGGTAGAGTTTTCTTCCTGGTCTAGTTCACAACTACACCATTATAATTACTAACCCTATCTGGAAGGAGCCAAACAATCTTGTTTCCCGATTCCCGATTCCCGATTCCCGATTCCCGATTCCCGATTCCCGATTCCCGATTCCCGATTCCCGATTCCCGATTCCCTAAAAAAAAACCCAATCGATAACTCCTATAAAATGGTAAACTATACATTCATTCTCCATATAAATAATATAGAAGATGAATACAGCTATGCCATTAATTTAGACAAAAGCCAGGAAGATAATCCCGATTTATTTTTCCCTAAATCAGAGCGAGAAAAACTGAGAAATTGGTTTCAAGAGCAAAGCCTATACAAAATTAATGATGATAACCTTAATAAAATCATAGAAACCTGGATAAAAGACATAGAAGAAGGCTTTAGAGACAGTTCAATTACTATGGCTTTACCTTTACTGATTAGTCAGATGAAAGAAGCCGGTAATCAAGAAATACCCCATCCAATTTACCCAGATTTGTCTGGGATAGAACCTATTTCAGGAATGTTACCGCCGTTGAATTTTAATTAGAATTATTGTAGAAGTAGGGAACAGGGAACAGGGAGTAGGGAGTAGGGAGTAGGGAGTAGGAAGTCAAGAATATGGCATCAAAAATTATCACAATTAATTCATTTATTATCTCTAGATTTAGACAGCGTTTTTAATAACTATGAGGTACATAGAATTTTTTCCCGGTTCCCGATTCCCGATTCCCGATTCCCGATTCCCGATTCCCGATTCCCGATTCCCGATTCCCGATTCCCGATTCCCGATTCCCGGTTCCCTTTTTAGTTCAATCCTATGTTCACAACTCAAATAAAAACCCTATACAACAATGAGTAATCCACCCCTATATGTAACAATTACTCCTCATCGTGAATTTCTGCCTGCGGATACCCCAGACCAGAAACTATTTGTGATGTTGAAACTGCGACCGACCAAAGAAGTAGCAGTCGAGCTACCCTCAACTAGTTTTGCTTTTGTGATCGATACCAGTGGTTCCATGTATGAAGTGGTGGAAGGGGACACAAAACCTACAGGTAGAGTTTACACACAGGATGGAAACGACTATGAGGAAGTGATAGGTGGTAAAACCAAGATCGATATTGTGATTGAGTCACTGTTAAATTTAGTGCGCTCTAACCAGTTAGGTGGAAGCGATCGCATTGCCATTATCCAATTTGACGACCAAGCCTCTACTATTGTTGGACTAACACCAGCAACTGAAACCAGCCAGTTAGAAGCAGGGATTGAGAAACTCCGTAACTACAGTGGTGGCACCTGCATGGGAGAAGGGATGGAGCAGACCCTGACTATGCTCTCCGGTCAAACCATGACCAGTCGTCATGCTTTAATCTTTACTGATGGTCAAGCTTTTGATGAAGAAGAATGTCGGGAACTCGCGAAACAATTTTCGGAAAACGGTATCCCCATTACAGCCTTGGGAGTTGGTGACTACAATGAAGATTTACTGATCAACCTCAGCGATACTACCGCTGGTCACCTTCACCATATCGTTTCAGGAGATGCCACAGGTACTGATGTTGCTATTAGGGACTTACCCCAAATCCTGTTTAGAGAATTTAGCCAAGCCCAACAGGAAGTTATTAATAACCTTACCCTTACTGCCAAGACAGTTAAGGGGGTAAAACTCACCCGTGTTGTCCGGGCTTACCCTGACCAAGCGGAATTTCCCCTGATTCAATACCCCTATCTGATTGGCACCGCCATGGCCAATGATGAAACAGTCTTTATTCTGGAATTCACCATCGACAGTCACAGCAGCTCCCGTGTACGTATTGCTCAACTTGGTTTAACCTACGATATTCCAGGACAAAATCGCCGAGGTGAGCTGCCACCTCAAAATGTGGTAGTTCAATTTGTTCCTGGTCAGAGCGGAGCGGCACAAGTAGACCCAGAAGTAATGGGTTATGTACAACAGTGCAATATTTCTCAGCTAGTAACTCAAGCTACCAGACTGGCTGATAGTAATCCCGAAGAAGCAGGAAAACTCTTAGATACTGCCCGTCGGATGACAGTCAGGATTGGCAACCAAGCCATGCTTGACTCTCTCAATCAAGCTCAAGACGAGTTACGCAAAACTCGCAAGATTTCTTCTGGAACTCGTAAAACCATCAAAATGGGTTCCAGAGGTAAGACTATCAAAATGACTGGAGATATTAATAGTGACCTTTCAGAAGAACAGATTCGTAACCTCTCAGGAACTTAGACCGTCAGCGGTGAGCTAAAAGCTCACGCTACGCGAACAGCGGTCAGCGGTCAGCCGTCAGCCGTCAGCCGTCAGCGGGCATCTTGGTGGAACAGGCATCTTGCCTGTTTCAATTCCCAGGCGGACTGTCCCAACCCTGGCTACGAGCTTGAACATCAGGGCAAGCCCGCCCCTAACGCACTCCTCCCGACTCCCGACTCCCGACTCCCGACTCCCGACTCCCTTTATATATATTTACTCACCAAGGATTTATCAATGATTACCTGCTCAATTTGTGGCTATGATAAAAACCCAGAAGGAACCGAATTCTGTGAGGCTTGTGGTTCTGAATTACAATCCCAAACCAAAGTACCACCTGAATCTCAACCACCAATCATAATCCAACCTCCTCAGCAGAATCCCTGGAAAACTACACCAGCACAACCTCTTGATGAGCCTCTACCAATCACCCTAGAGCAACCCCAACCCCAGCCCTTTATACCTCCAACTCCTCCTATTACTAATACTGCTTTAATAGCGAAACTGATTGCTAAGCAAGCTGATGCTCCTGTCCCAGAATTCTGGCTAGATCATAGCAATCTTATCGGCATCTTTGATCCAGATATGGGTCCTGTTGATATTGACTTAGAGCCATTTGTCGGTAACGAGACAGTCTCCCGCCACCACGCAGAAATTTATCGAGAGGGAGGGCAATGGAAAATCAAAGACCTTGGTTCTACCAATGGTGTTTTTATCAAGCCTGCTGGTAAAACTCGCTTCAATGCCAAAATTACCCGACCGGAAACCATCAATCCCGGAGATGAAATTGCGATCGCTAAAATTCGTTTCCTCTTCCAAAGCCCATAACAGTGCATCTCATATTTGTCGGGAATCGGGAATCGGGAATCGGGAATCGGGAGTGTGGGGAGATGGGGAGATGGGGAGATGGGGAGATGGGGAGATTATGATGACAGCGTTTTTCATAACTATGAGGTGCGCTCTTACCATTAAGAATTAAATTCGCCACAGGTCGCACCTGAGGTACACAGGATTTTTTTCACTCTTACCTCTTGCCTATTGCTAGCATGCCTATTGCCTATTGCCTGCTCCCGACTCCCGACTCCCTCGGTGCGCTTTCCGTTGGCGAATTAAATTCGCCACGGGTCGCACCGCTCCCGACTCCCGACTCCCCCACTCTCACAACCATGGAATTTAAATCAATACCAGCTTATGACCAATGGTTTAGTAATTGAACAAGATGCAGAATTCCCGATAGACAACTATCACCTCAAAGTCCGGTCATACCTAGGTCAATTGACAGCAGGTATTCACTACTTTGAAGTCAACTTTGAAGTCAACCTTGAGTCTACTGACCCCAGTCCCACTACAGGCAACTTGGCCTTGCTGCGTGTGGGGTCTAGTGACGGTGGGCTAAGTCGAGAATTACAGCTAAGGGAAAAGCTAGGTAACTATGCCATGATTGCCGAATTACTAGCTAGTACCATCCAAGACTCTGTAGTTATTAACCCTAGCCCACCCTCCCTGGAGCCAGAACCGGAGACACAGAAGCCAGAGGAGATAGAATCTTCTGAGCAACAGTCTCCAGTTACCACTGACCAAGAGGAATCAGAAGCAACAGTTAGTGAAGAAGAAACAACTGACCAAGAGCTCAACTCTGAAACTAGAGAAGATACTAGAGAAGATTCCTCGGAAACCCCTAAGGACCCTGAGCCTGAATCTGAATATCTAGAGGAAGAATACTATCCAGAAAATGAAATCAGTCCTGACACCTCTGGTCAAAGGCTGATGCTATTAACGTCGCTGCCAGACAGTCAATCAACCTTAGAGACTTGGCTGCAAGAAGAGCATTCTGATCAAGAGTCTCTATCACTGATTATCCCCATCTGTCAATGTTTTTACTATTTATATCAGCGTCAGTGGTGCTTGGTTGATGTGATTCCGAAACTGATTGAAATCGGAAAACCGATCAAGTTTTTTGATTTAACCAGTGCCTATCCTATTGATCAAAAGCTCGACTATGGCTTGTTAGGAAACTACTGCGCTTTTGAACTCTCCTCCGGTAATCCCTTCCAGGAGTCAATGAGCAGTTACACTGTGGGAGCGCTGCTTTACCAAGCTATTCATCAACAGCTTCTTCCACAAGACCAGACTCTTGACATCCAGATTAAGCCCATTCCTCAGATTTATCAACTGCTCAAGATTTGCCTCTCTTCTGTTCCAGAAGAACGCTTCTCCCTTTCCCACTTACTGAGTCTCTTAATTGAAACTCGTAAATCATTTCAGACCACCCAAGTTCAATGGCAAGTGGCCAGTAAATCAACAGTAGGACTCTCAACTAGTCGTTTACACAACGAAGATAGTTATGGAGTACGACAGCAACAGTTGAGTAATGGTGATACTATGATTTTAGCCGCTGTTGCTGACGGTATGGGTGGCATGTCTCAGGGAGAGTTAGCCAGTCAATTAGCCATCAAAACCGTGTTTGAGCAACCGATTCCCTCTGAGTTGAAAACTGTCAACCAGCAGACAGATTGGTTGGTATCATTATTCCAAAACGCTAACCAATCTGTAACTAACGCCGTACGAAACGGCGGAACCACACTAAGTGTAATTTTAGGGATTAGTAACAACTTACTAGTGGCTCATGTGGGAGACAGTCGTATTTACTTAATCAGGAAAGAACAAATATGTCAATTAACTGAAGACCACTCACTAGTAGCGATGTTACTGGCCAGTGGTGAAATCACCTATCAAGAAAGTCTTGACCATCCAGATAGTAATATTCTTACTAAAGCCCTGGGTTCACAACCAAGACTTAGTGATGGTTATGTCCAAGATTTGAGCCACTTTAGTCAAGACTTATCCCTAGCTCTAGAAGATAGTGATATCTTGCTGCTCTGTTCAGATGGTGTCTGGAGTTTAGTGTCAGATACTGAACTAGCGGAAACTTTTAAAAAAACTCAGCCTTTACAAGCAGCTGTTGACGAAATTATCCAAAAAGTTATAGATAATGGAGCATATGATAATGCTACAATTTTAGCATTGGAGTGTTGTATAAAAAATGCTAGTTGAGGCATCTGCACTTAAATAAAGTATAGCATTTATAAATGAGATGTAAACCGAGGATGTCTTTTTTTATTGTCTAATAAAAATACGGATATCTTTACCCTCTTGCCTCTTGCCTCTTGCCTCTTGCCTTCCCCTCCTGGGAGGGGTTAGGGGTGGGTTCCTCTTGCCTCTTGCCTCTTGCCTCTTGCCTAAAAGACTATGTTCACAACTCAAATCCAAACGCTATAACTTATGTACACCAATCAACAGAGAACCAATATAGCCTCTCGTCTTACGGAAATTCTCGAAAAGCGCAAACCCTTTATTGAACGCCTCACCAGTGTAGAAAACCACCTAAAAACCCTTCACTCCACACTACTTGAGCTAGAAAAACACCGCCAGAAGCTAATTCAATTACCCGATAATGCTGAAATAGCTGGGAACTTACAACAAATCAATTTCCCTGGACTGCTCAAGCGCTTGGAATTTCAAAGTAATAAACTAGCTCAACTTCATAAACGCTTTGACCGTGGCACCCTTAATATTGGTGTCGTGGGGTTAATGCGACAAGGTAAAAGTACACTACTCAAAAGTTTGAGTGGACTTTCCGATGATGAGATTCCTGCTCGTGAAGGAGGAGCCTGCACAGCAGTTAGGAGTACAGTCTATCATCAAAATCAACCAACCTATGCTAGGGTAACATTCCATGATGAAGACTCATTTCTCAAAGAAGTCATTGGCTCCTATTACGAAGAACTAGGCTTAGCACCCAAACCAAAGAGTTTGGATGACTTTGCTAGTCAGCTTCCCGAACTGCCTAGTGATGCTGCCACAAAAAAAGCCATGTACGAACGCCTCCGCAACGAATATTATGCTCATTTCAATCAGTATCGCCATCTACTGGAAGCAAACTCCCCTCGGGTATTAGATCGGGTTTCCAAGGAAGAAATACGCAACTATGTAGTTCACCAACAAGATCCCAATAGTAACTTCGCGGTTTTGGCAGTCAGAGAAGTAGAGATATTCTGTCCTTTCAGTAAATCCGAAGTTGAAAAGATTGCCTTAGTAGACATACCCGGTTTAGGGGACCTCAGAGTAGGGGATGAAAAGCTGATGCTACAAACCCTAGGGGAGCGAGTGGATGTGGTTCTTTTTGTGCGGAGACCAGACCCTGTAGGCTACCAATGGGAAGAGAGAGATACGAAACTTTATGACACAGCCCAGAAAGCCCTGAATGACCTGCCAGCTCGCTCTTTCATGGTACTCAACAAAATGAGCAGTGCTGATCAAGACAACTCTAAAGGCTGTGAAACCCTTAAAAGAACGATTCGGGAAAACCACATAGAGGTGGTTAATTGTGTAATCGCTGACTGTTCTAATCCTGACCAAGCTAACCAAGTTTTGGAGTTAATTCTAGACTACCTAGTGGACAACATTGAAGACCTAGACAGTAAATATGCCAAAGCTTATCAAGACCACATAGATATCCTCCACAGAGACTTAGAAACTGATTTACAGAAAGCCAGTAAAGCCCTAGCTGGATTTGGGGATGAAGACCAGTTATTTGTGGAGCGATTCAAGGAGTTTAAAGAAGAGCTATCTGACAGTCTTGAAAAATTCCTCAAAAAACTCAGAAAAAACCGGGAAACAGTTGATCCTTACTTTAAAGCAAAAGTCGATACTGTAATGAAAGCCTGCCAAAGTGACCCGGGAATTCCAGAACTAGACGAAATTGAAAGACAACGCACAGACCGATTCGGAGGCTCTTACAGGTCTACCTACTACGGGTCGATTGCAGCGATGCGAGCCAACCTCTCAAAGCATTTCCTTTCCTTAAACGAAGGGCTACAGCAGTCAGTGGAGCAGCTCAAATCAGAAGTAACAAATGTGCTGGTAAACCTGAAAAAGGGGCACTTGGGGAATCTAACCAAGGAACGGGACGCCAAGTTTCTAGGGGTGATGACCGAGTTACTCGATAAGTATAACAATCAATTAGAGCTAGGATTCCGAACCCTTTGGGAGTCTCAAGTTTCCTATGAGGGATTAATTATACACAGTATTCGACAGCACTTTGATGACGAACTTGAACCGGATCTAATCAACAACAACACCCTGAGCATTAAAAATTCAGAGTCAGGAGAATCCCAAGTTGAAGAGTTTAATCAACAAGAAGTAAAAAATCGTCTAGAAGCTCTTCATAAAAAAGTGGTCATTAAATGCAAAGAAACCTTAGATCAGTGGTTAACTGAGCCGAGCCAAGTCAGATACTTCATCATCGGAGAGTTTTTTGATCGCATTCACTATGCCAAAGATATAGGAGACCAGTGGCGGACTTTTCTAAGAAAGGAAGAAATTCGCTCGAAAGTATGGCCTGAGTTCCAAAGGCTCAAAGAACATAAACAAATTCAGCAGGAGTGGCAAAATTTGCTCCAGAAAGCAATCAGCAGCAACAAATTGGAATCTATGCAGTTTTTGAACTAACTTTGCGTAAGCTATCAGCCTGGTTGACTGACAAAATTTGAAGTGGAAAGAGCGAAAAGTAAGAGTATTCAGGGTGTGGATAAGGTTGACAAAAGTACACCGGATCATCTGATTGACCCATGATGTGATGAGTTAAAATACACAAAAAACTATTGAGCAAGCAAACCCAAATGCAGATTAAGGTCGCAATACATCCAGCAGAAGAAGGTGGTTTTTGGGCAGAAGTACCCGCACTACCTGGCTGCATTACTGAGGGAGACACAATGGAAGAGGTTTTAGCAAATCTTCAAGATGCCATTGAAGGTTGGTTAGAAGTTGCCAGCAATTCCTATATTCCTGAACCCAACAGCAAAATTGTGGAAGTTACAGTATGAAATCTGTTTCTGGCAAAAAATTCTGTAAAATTATTGAGAAAAAAGGATGGGTTTTGAGAAAAATTACAGGAAGCCATCATATTTATGAAAAGCCAGGAGCTCAAAAAATCCTATCCGTTCCAGTTCACAAAAATCAAGATTTGAAGAGAGGAACCCTAAAAGCATTGATGAAAATAGCAGAATTGGAAGAATCAGATCTCCAGTAACACCTTTGATCACAACCTCAACTTTTGCACCGCCAACCGCTTCGTCTCTCCCCCCGTCTATCATACTTGGCAGTGGTCACAGGAGACCCATAACCCGCCAACTTCTGAACCGTAACGATATCCACTCCCCCATCCAATAGATCACTACAAAACGTCCGAAGCTATGAGGTACAAAGGATTTTTTACCTATTGCCTCTTACCTATTGCCTATTGCCTCTTGCCTATTGCCTCTTGCCTATTGCCTCTTGCCTTTTGCCTTCCTAAAATTGTAGAAACCTACAATAATGTCTATTA
>NZ_GL890849.1 GCF_000211815.1 Moorena producens 3L | reverse complement strand
CCGAGAGGTTTTCCCGGCTTGGCTCAGGATTGCCTTATCTGTTACCAGACTTAGGTTTCCCTGAATTTGAGAGCATTCACATGACAGATTTCTCTATCAGTGCTCAATTTCCTTAAGTCCGTAGCGTCTACCATTCCGCCACGCCCCCTGGTTGAGTTAGATAGCTGTGGGTTTGTCTTTACCCATCAACCTCTGTGATTTCACTGTTTTCTATTTAAACATGAACTGGGTCTACTATGCAAGTATACTGTTGTTGAAATTTTCAAGAGGGGGCAAACTCTGGCTTTGGGGCAACACAGGGCAGCATGTTCGACCTAAGGTAGTATAGTAGGGTTGAGCGATTGACCTTGGCCTTTGGGCCACGCTAAGCGAATGGTCACGCTACGCGATGCTCCGTAGGAGCTGCTAAAAGCGATTGACCGTAGGTCACGCTACGCGATCGCATTTTTGTCTTCTGTGTCCTAAACCAAAATTCTATGATTACTGCGATACTGTACCTGTCTTTGGCAGGAGCCTACTTATTGGTATTCCCTCTCGCCATCTATCTTTACCTACAGAAACGGTGGTACGTTGTTAGCTCCTTCGAGCGAGGCTTCATGTACTTCCTGGTCTTCTTATTCTTTCCAGGTTTATTACTCTTCAGTCCAATCTTAAACCTCCGCCCCAAGCGGCGTCAGCCACAAGGGTAAGTTAGTTACTTAAGCGATCATTAGTAATTCATGCGACGAATTGACGCGATTGGAATTGCCCTTGGTATCTTTGCTGCTGGCGGCATAGCCTACTTGATCTTTCAGCTGGCTGGGTACGATCAAATTAAAGCCGGGATTTGGAGTCAAGTCCTCTTGGTTGGGGGGTTATTTGGGTGGGTGCTAACCTACTTGTTTCGAGCCCTGACCCAAACCATGACCTATAACCAGCAGGTGAAAGAGTATAAAGATGCTGTCCTGCAAAAGCGGCTCGAAGAAATGACACCAGAAGAACTTGCCCAACTCCAAGCAGAGGTGGAACAGGAAAAGCGTTTGACTAAGGCAGAGGGCGATTCCTCTATATCCCCTCTTAAGCAGGAGGGGCAGGGGCAAAACTAGATGACGAATGACCAATGACAAAAATTTCCGATTGCTTCGGATCCCTGAGATCTAACTCCCAGTGTGCTCTGATTCCTTTTATTACCGCTGGGGATCCCGATTTAGAAACCACAGCCAAAGCCTTGCGGGTACTCGACCAATCTGGTGCTGACATCATTGAACTGGGAGTACCCTATTCCGATCCTTTGGCCGATGGTCCAACTATCCATGCTGCTGCTACTAGAGCATTACAAAAAGGTGTGCAGTTGGATGATGTTCTGGCAATGGTAAAGGAGGTTAGCCCAGAGTTACAAGCGCCAATTGTCTTATTTACCTACTACAATCCCATTCTCAACCGAGGGATTAATTCGTTTTTAGAGCAGATTGCTCAAGTGGGGGCGAAAGGGTTAGTGGTGCCTGATTTACCCCTCGAAGAAGCTGAAATTTTGCTGAAACCCGCAGCAGAGCTTGGGATTGAAGTGATATTGTTAGTGGCACCAACTTCACCAACAGAACGGATTGAAGCGATCGCTAAACAGTCTCAAGGCTTTATTTACTTAGTCAGTGTTACCGGTGTCACCGGGATGAGAACTCAGCTGCAATCACGGGTAAAAGACTTACTCAATCAGATGCGTGATGTAACCGATAAGCCGATCGGGGTTGGCTTTGGTATCTCCGAGCCAGAACAGGCTAAGCAGGTCAAAGATTGGGGAGCAGATGCCGTGATTGTAGGTAGCGCTATAGTAAAGCGTTTGGCAGATGGGACGCCATCAGAAGGGTTGTCAGCCATTGGAGACTTTTGCCAAAGCCTGAAATTAGCGATTACAGAGTGAAGCCATGGTTACTCAGGCTTGGCATTTACTGTCTAGGATACCGATCACAAACTACTGATCGGATTAATCCTTCGTATTTAGATTCTGTTTGATATCCAGATACATTCTCGGATTGAAATTCTTTCTGGGATTTATGGATTTCGTTTCCAAACACTGTTACGTAACTCCCAAAGCTGAAAGCCCCGCGTTTTTAAACCGGGGATGAAAGCTCATAGCGACTTTAGTCGCCGTGAAAAAAAACTTGGTGAGGACTTGACAGATTATGCTAGGCGTGTTAGCACAACAATATATCAAAAGAGATCGAAATTCGTTCGCGTAGCGTGATCGAAGGTCAATGATTATTATTGAGTTCAAAGCATATGGTAACCCTCATCAGTATCTAGCTATTGACGAGGCTATTCGGACGGTTAAATTTATTCGCAATAGCTGCATTCGTCTGTGGATTGATAACAAAGGGACAGGGAAATATGACCTCAGCAAGTACAGTAAAGTACTGGCTAAAGAGTTTTCCTTTGCTAATGAATTAAACTCAACGGCTCGACAGGCTGCGGCTGAAAGAGCATGGTCATCGATTTCTCGCTTTTTTGAGAATTGCAAGAAAAAAGTTCCTGGGAAGAAAGGTTTTCCGAAATTCCAAAATCATTGTAGATCGGTTGAATACAAGCAGTCAGGATGGAAGTTATCCCCTGACAAAAAGTCGTTCGCGAAGCGTCGGCTTTGCCGAATCACCTTCAGTGACAAAAAAGGAATCGGAAAGCTAAAGCTCAAGGGTACATGGGATTTGTGGCGCTTCGACAAGAATCAAATCAAGCGAGTTCGCATAGTAAAAAGAGCTGATGGCTACTACATTCAGTTTTGCGTTTCTGTTGACGTAAAAGAACAATTAGAACCGGCTGATGCCACTTTGGGATTGGATGTAGGGCTAAAAGAATTATACACCGATTCTAGAGGAAATACCGAACCTAATCCCCGTTTTTATAGAGCCGGTGAAAAGCGCTTAAAGTTTTATCAACGCCGAGTTTATCGGAAAAAGAAAGGCTCATCCAACCGAAAAAAAGCCATTAATAAATTAGCTAGGCAGCACCTCAAAATAAGTAGGCAACGTGAAGAACATGCCAAGAGACTGGTTAGAAGTTACCGCAAGAAGAGTGCAGCCTTTATAGTTGGTAGGCTATGCATCAAAGGTGGCAGGTTTTGTTGTAAGGCTGCACTCTTCTAAGGTTTCGTCTCCGGCACGTTGCGTAATCCGGTCTAACGACCTGGTCGCCTATGAAGATTTGAGAGTCAAGAATCTAGTCAAAAATCACTGTCTAGCTAAATCTATTAATGACGCTGGTTGGTATCAATTTAGGAGTGCGATTCGTTGGTGAGAAACCATACCATGAATGTATGGGGGATTAACCGCTTGGTCCAATAGAACCACGACAACTTGATAACCATGAAGGTGAGAATCCTTCCCTCGTGAAATCCGAGTGACAGCCTTACCCTGATTCATGAACCTAACAAACTCATGGATTAATGCAAGGGTCGAACAGTGAAGCACCCTTAACCTGACCAGGTGTTAGTAACAGGCAAAGAACCCACGGGTACGAGAGAAAGATACGTCTGAATCATCGTCATGATAACGTAGCGAAATAAGGTTTGATACGCTACAGACAAATAAGTCAATGGAAGAAGGTTTGAATAGTTTTCTAATTATTCAAAGATTTCCCAGAAGTCTTCCCGGTGAATAGTATCACCCTAAAGGTTCACAGAATGGTTATCAGGAACGAAGTAACCCTCATACATACTCTCAGAAAGGTCGAATATTCTGAGTAGGTAGTTAGCCGCAAGTTAGATGAGGGCAAGATTGAGTCAGAAGCAAATGCCTAGAGTAATAACTAGGATACGCTGACCGACTCACGTTATAGGAAAAAGTATAGTCGTAAGTAGTAATGAAAAAGTCTAATACTCTGGGATTCTCCCAAAAGTCGGAATGGAATAAAGTCAACTGGCGAAAGCTAGAAAAGACTGTATTTAAGTTACAAAAACGAATATACCGAGCCTCACAACGTGGTGATGTCCGCGTGGTAAGAAAGCTACAAAAGACCATGATGAAATCATGGTCAGCTAAGATGATTGCGGTCAGACGGGTAACTCAACAAAATAAAGGCAAAAAGACTGCCGGAATAGATGGGGTCAAAGCTTTAACGAATAAGCAACGCCTCAAATTAGTAGCCAGCCTGAAAATCCTAAAGAAAGCTCAACCAACCAGAAGGGTATGGATACCTAAACCCGGAAAGAAAGAAGAGCGTCCTTTAGGGATACCCACCATATATGACCGTGCCCTACAAGCCCTAGCCAAACAAGCATTAGAACCAGAATGGGAAGCCAGATTTGAACCAAACTCCTATGGGTTCAGACCTGGACGCTCATGTCACGATGCTATAGAAGCAATATTTAGCAATATATGTCATAAACCAAAATGGGTTCTAGATGCAGATATTGCTAAATGCTTTGACAAAATAAATCAGGAAGCTCTACTAGAAAAATTAAATACTTATCCATCCATGAGACGTTTAATTAAGTCCTGGCTTAAAGCTGGTGTGATGGATAAAGGAATATTCTCACCTACAGATAAGGGCACCCCTCAAGGTGGAGTTATATCCCCACTTTTAGCAAATATAGCCCTTCATGGCATGGAACAGGCGGTATGGAATCACGCCAACTCGGTGAAAGGAAAGAAAACCTATTATAAAAGAGGATTGTCCCTAATCAGATATGCAGATGATTTCGTAATAATGCACCCTGACCAGAACGTGGTAGTAGAATATCAACAAATAGTCAACGAATGGTTAGGAAATATAGGGTTAGAACTGAAACCAAGTAAAACTATAATAGCCCACACATTTAATGGTTTTGATTTCCTAGGATTCAATATCAGACAATATAAAGCGGGGAAAAACCACTCAAAACAAGGTTTCAAAACTATCATCAAACCATCCAAGGAAAAAGTGAAAGAGCATTATGAGCAGCTCTCATCAGTAATAGACAGATATAGAGCCGCTCCGCAAGAGGCATTAATAAGCCATCTTAAACCCATTATAAACGGATGGTGTAATTATTACAAATCTGTATGTAGTAAAGACACTTTCAACAGTTTAGGGTATAGGCTTTGGAACAAACTTCAGAGATGGGGATATAGGAGACACCCTAATAAATCAAAGACCTGGGTAGCTAAGAAGTATTGGGGAACCATCGATGAGGATAGGTGGACTTTCATGAAAGATGTGAACCATTTTCTCCCGAAGCATAGCAAAACGGAGATAGTCAGACACAAGAAAGTCCAAGATATAAGAAGTCCCTATGATGGAGACCTAATCTATTGGAGTACCAGAATGAGAAAGCATCCTGAGATGACCACTCAGAAGGGAAGGCTTTTAGAACGGCAAGAAGGGAAATGCGCTCATTGTGGTCTTACTTTCAGGGATGGCGACTTATTAGAAAAACACCACATCTTACCACGTGCTCTAGGAGGTAATAATAAGGATGAGAATCTGGAGTTATTACACCTACACTGCCACGATGCAAAACACGGAAAGAGAATAAACACCTCAAGTCTAGATGACAATCCGTTAATGAGGTACCAATGACAATGGTTCCTATGATGAGGAGCCGTGTGATGTGAAAATGTCACGCACGGTTCTGAAGACGAGTCAGTGGGGTGATTCACTGGCTTAGTTTAATAATGGTTGGAGCATTTTGGTCAGAAGTTTGGCAGAGTCACTGTTGCAGTGAATCCTGCTTATACAAGCCAAA
>NZ_GL890848.1:52123-124203 GCF_000211815.1 Moorena producens 3L | reverse complement strand
CCCCCTAAATCCCCCAATTCTGGGGGACTTTAACTCAACTTTGCGGTGCGCGAAATTTGCTGTCAAAAAAAATTTTTAAAAACCCTTGACAAATTATATTATAATCATTATGATTATAATATAAAACAACAAGCAAAAGGTGACCATTATGGATTCCGAATTTCGCCCAAACCCAGAGACTAATCCTGAGGATATAACTCCTAGTATAATCCTCAGGTGCGCTTTCCGTTGGCGAATTAAATTCGCCACGGGTCGCACCTCAAGAATCGTTTCCCAAAAAATATCCGGTTCAGCATATTTTGAAGGGCTCCCGCAAGGGCATAATCAACACCATGCATAGCCTCTATGTAGTTGGTTATGCGGAAATTATCGAGTGGACTCCTCTGCAGCGTGCGGCTTGTTCTGAGTAGGAGCAACTCGTAGTAGAGTAGGTTATGACTCAGGTAACTCGCGGAATAACATCCCAAAGGTTATAACTATTCATCAGGATGGCGGTGCAAATCCGACCCCATCAGGAGAGATGTGACACCCTATCTGGCCACACCGAGCAGGCGACATCCTAGCAGAGTGACGCTGGCAACAGGGCGGAATCAGACACGAATCAGATGCGTGACACTGCCGCTAATGGGAAGATGACATGGGTAACAGCAGCGAAAGTCCTTAAAAAGTGTCTAAAGGAGAAGCCGCAATCTGACTAGTATATGCGAGACTCGATTCCTGATTATCCTCACAACGTTCTGTTGCAGACAGTTGTAAACTCTGAGGAGGGAATAGGCAAAGTGGACTGCCCTAAACCATCAAAACAATCCGATGAATGGAACAAGTAAAAACGATAGCAATGGGTCTGGAGGCCGGTCGAATCTTCAGTAAGTTATGTCAAACTTAATCCCCACTATCGGGTAGGATGCAGCTAGAAACTGGCTGCGGGTATTCAGAATACACAAACTCTAGGAGAGCATAGTTAGACACATGAGTAATCATAGTGAACTTTGGAAAAAACAACAGTGGAAGAAACTCCGCCAAAATCTTTTCCGCCTACAAAAGCGAGTGTATAAAGCAGTTAGAGTTGGTGACTTGAAGAAAGCCAGGTCAGTACAAAAACTGATCCTGAAATCCCGCTCAGCTCAACTTTTGGCAGTCCGACAAGTGACACAGCTAAATAAAGGCAAGAAAACGGCTGGAGTTGATGGCAAGTCAAGCCTCAACTACAGAGAACGAATGGAACTGGTTGAAACATTGAACCATTATGCAACTGACTGGAAGCATAGCGGACTCAGAGAAATTCCAATCCCAAAAAAGAATGGAAAAGTAAGAATGTTAAAGATACCAACCATCGCTGACCGAGCATGGCAATGTCTAGTGAAGCTAGCCCTTGAACCAGCCCACGAGGCTACGTTCAGCGGAGATAGCTATGGATTCAGAACGGGCAGGTGCGCCCAGGACGTCCAAAAACGCTTACAAATCCATCTGGCCTCAAACCATAATGGAATAAATAAACGAATAATCGAACTAGACATCAAGAAATGCTTTGACCGAATCTCCCACAGCTCTATAATGGAAAGGCTTATCGCACCAGCAAAAATCAAAACGGGGATATTCAGATGCCTAAAAGCAGGAGTAACCGTTCAGTTTCCAGAACAGGGCACCCCACAAGGGGGTGTGGTAAGTCCTTTATTAGCAAATGTGGCATTAAACGGAATAGAGGAAATCCATCCAAGTCTGCGATACGCAGACGATATGGTTTTTATCTTAAAGCCTAAAGATGATGCTGAGAAAATCCTCAACAAAGTCAAGAAATTCTTGGCAGAAAGAGGAATGGAAATCAGTGAAGAAAAGACCAAGCTAACTAAAACGACAGACGGATTTGACTTCCTGGGGTGGAGATTCCGCGTCAGAAAAGACGGAAAGTTTTCATGCGTTCCCTCAGAGGAAAATCATAGAAACATACGTAAGAAAATTAAATCCGTAGTCAACAACTCGAACTATGGTGCCGAAGTAAAAGCTAAGAAATTAGCCTCCAAAGTTCGCGGATGGCGTAACTACCATAGTAGCTGTGATATGAGTAGCTCAAGGGATTCATTGTGGTTCATGAGAATAACCGCTAACCGTAAATTCCGAAAGGAAAAGAAAGTGAATCGGTACAGAGCCAACAAATTATGCGATAAAGCATTCCCAAAGGTAGGTTACAAACAGAACCAACACGTGAACGTAAGGGGGACTAAGTCACCATACGACGGCGACCTAGTCTACTGGAGCCAAAGGAATTCACGCCTTTACTCCGATGCTACCTCTGACGCATTGAAAAAGCAAAACCATTCCTGTGGACACTGTGGACTGAGATTCATCGAAGGCGAGGATGTACATCTTCATCACATAGATGGAAACCACGACAACTGGTCAAAAAAGAATCTACTAGCAGTACATCAAAGCTGCCATCAACAGATACACTGGAGCACTCCTAAGGGAGAGAATATCTAGGAGCCGTATGAGGGGAAACCTTCACGTACGGTTCTGAAGGAGAGGTGCCCCGGATAATACCGGGCATCGACTCTAACCGACGGATGTTCCGGGAGAATTCATAACAATAATGATCAAGTACTTCAGGCTCCGTTAACACGTTAAATTGCTGGGGGGTTTTCCCCCTGGCCAAACCATCCGGTCGAGTCGCGTAAGATCACTCACGTCTGGATAAGTTGGAAAACTGAATGACATAAGGTAAATTCCTAGCCGTGGATAGTATTTCTGCGGCTATTTTTTTTTGAGATTAGCAGGTTATCAGGTTGAAGGTTGTTCGCGTAGCGTGGCCGAAAGGCCAAGGTTAGTTAGTTGAAGGTTGAAGGTTGGTTAGTTGGAGGTTGTTCGCGTAGCGTGGCCTTTTGGCCAAGGTTGGTTAGTTGAAGGTTGAATGTTAGTTAGTTGAAGGTTGAATGTTAGTTAGTTGAAGGTTGAATGTTAGTTAGTTGAAGGTTGAATGTTAGTTAGTTGAAGGTTGAATGTTAGTTAGTTGAAGGTTGAATGTTATTGGGTTGAAGGTTGTCTGTCAGAATGCTAAATTCTAAATTCTAAATTCTACATTCTACATTCTAAATTCTACATTCTAAATTCTACATTCTACACTCCCCACAATCCCCATCTCCCCACAATCCCCAAAAATGTCCTGATGGAGTAGCAGAGATTCTGTATAGGGGTCTAAAACCTCTGAAGCATAAAATTCAGCCAATCCTATGACCTTAATCAGTAAATTGGGTTTTAAGCCACAAAAGAAAGCTCATTTAATTGCACCAGTAGCAATTAAATCATCTGATATATCGATAGTTATTCCCGTCAGGAACAATCAGAAAGGAATTGAATTATTTTTGTCAGAATTTTTCAAAACCCAGAACCTAGAAAGCTATCCAAAAGAAATAATTATCGTTGATAATCAATCAAGCCCAGAGATTACTATCCCTAAACAGTTTCAAGTTGCTCCCCTTTCAATACGAGTGATAAAATGCTCAAAACTTGGACCGGCATCTGCCAGAAATATGGGAATCAACTCTGCTCAAGGAGATTGGATTTTATTTACCGATAGTGACTGTATTCCTTCAGAATCCTTAATCACAGGCTATCTTAATGCCATGAATGGCTCCATCGGATATGCAGGGAATGTTAAAGCCTGGAGCAATGATGTATTGTCAAACTATTATGAAACTCAAGAAATACTTGTGCCCTTAAAAGTTATTGAAGATGGGCAGATGATCAGACCGGAATATTTAATTACAGCCAATGCCCTAGTGTGGAAAAAAGCCCTTGAAAAAATCGGTGGGTTTAACGAAACTATTAAAATCGCTGCCGGTGAAGATATAGATTTAGGGTTTAGGTTATTAGAAATTGGCAACTTATCCTATAGTTGGCAATCAACTGTATATCATGATTTCACTCACGACATTCTGGGATTTATTAAAAGATTTATCAGATATGGAAAAGGCAACAAACTAGTCAGTCAGCTATATTCCATTGACTTAACTCCTAAACCGTTTATTCCCAATAAACCGGGTTTTATAAATCAACTATTGTCAACTTTACAATATGTGTGTCTTATAGTAGGATATAGAATTAGTTAAAAGGTAAGCTATCAGCTTAAGCGCTACGCGCACGCTACGCGAACAGCTATCAGCTATCAGCCTATGCTTAGATGGGCTTTTCCCTAGACTTTGAATTCGATAAAATCTCGAACTATTAGGTGCGACCCGTGGCGAATTTAATTCTTAATGGGTCAAGCGCACCTTTAAATTCTGCCAAAAGAGGTTTATTTTAAGCTGACAGCTGACCGCTGACTGCTGAATGCTTACGTTAAAAGATTACTTGATTCTATCTATAGCAGTTCTCATAGTAATAGACTTCTTGCAGAAGTAGGGAACAGGGAACAGCGGATCTGGGAACAGTGGACAAGAATTGACGCAAAGCGATGCAGAGGTGCGACCCGTGGCGAATTTAATTCGACGACTGTAAGCGCACCTAAGTGGTCTTGGGGGTTTCCCCCATGAGCGACTGCATCAAGAACACTATCAGAAAACTACTTTTGCAAGAGGTCTAATCAGGTACACAGGATTTTTTCCCTATTGCCTATTGCCTATTGCCTATTGCCTCTTGCCTCTTGCCTATTCCCTGTTCCCTGTTCCCTGTTCCCCATCTCCCCATCTCCCCATCTCCCTATCTCCCCACCCTCCCCAAAAATTTCCTGGTGGAATAGCCAAGATTGTGTATAGAAGTTATAGTGCAGCTACCCGGAAGTCTGAAGTCTGAAGTCTGAAGTCTGAAATTCTTTAATATCAAGGATTTCGACTCTAGGACGCGGGTTTGTTATTTCTGTCCCCCTGCACTAGTCAGTTGGCAGAACTTCTAATCCAGACAATTGAGGTAATCCTATGACTTTCATCAACAAACTTCATTCAACTCCCCAGAATTACTCCGATTTTACTGTACCCTTAAACATTCAAGCATCTGATATATCAATCGTTATTCCCGTCAGGAATAATCAAGAAGGACTTGATTTATTTTTAACTGAATTTTTTAACACCCAGAGTCCCTACATCTATCCCCAAGAAATTATTATTGTTGATAATAACTCAACTCGACCAATTACTATCTCTCAACAGTTCCAAGGTAATAACCTTTCGATCAGATTGCTGAAATGCTCAAAAAATGATGTGGCATCTGCCAGAAATGTAGGCATAAACTATGCCAAAGGAGATTGGATTTTATTTACCGATAGCCACTGTCTTCCATCTGAATCATTTATCCAAGGCTATCTTAATAGCATAAATGGGTCAATAGCCTATGCAGGTAATGTTAAAGCATCGGGCAAGGATTTATTGTCAAAATTTTATGAAGGTCAAGAAAGACTCATTCCCTTAACCATGGTTGAAGAGTGCCATATCAGTAGACCAGAATCATTAATTACAGCCAATGCCCTGATTTGGAAAAAAGCTCTTCAACAAATCGGTGGATTTAAAGAAACCATTAGAATTCCCGAGGGAGCCGATCTAGATTTAGCATTTCGGTTATTCCAAATTGGTCAATTATCCTATTGTTGGCAATCCACTGTCTATCCTAATCACAATAAAAAAATACCCGAATTTATCCAACGATTTATCAACGATGAAAACAGTAAACTAATGGTGAGTAATCTCTATCATATTTAAATGATAGCAGTCGGGAGTCGGGAGTCGGGAATCGGGAGTCGGGAGTCGGGAATCGGGAATCGGGAATCGGGAACAGGTAATAGGTAATAGGTAATAGGTAATAGGTAAAAAATATGTGTAGCTAATTAATAGGATAACTGCTATATAATAAACTTCCCATCTCCCCATCTCCCCATCTCCCCATCTCCCCATCTCCCCATCTCCCCATCTCCCCATCTCCCCACACTCCTAATCTGAAGGCGGTAATTCCTGATCCCTCAAGCTTTTTTTACCTGTTCCCGCATAATATTTATATTGTTCAATGATAATTTTCGCCAGCTCAGAAAGGGGTATTTCCTTACCATCAATTTGAGCTTTAACATAAATCTTCAGAGCTTCAATATAAGATAGACCAAGAGCCAAAGTTAGTGCTGCTGCCGTTGAGCCTGATATTGCTCCACCAAGAACAGTGCCTGCACCAGGAATCATTTTGAGTAAATTCGCGACAATTACTTTACCCACTGCAGTCACTCCTCCTGTACCCCCAAGAGCAGATATCACCATTCCCAGAAAAGCTCTTTCAACCGTTAATCCAAAAATGCTGGTGATGTTAGCAATCATTACCGTTTGCATCGTTACCAAGATTGGCGCATCAGAAAACGGAATTGGTGAGGCACCAACCAATGCTGAACCAGTAACATAACCCGTAACATATTTAAACGCTTCACCTGCTTTTAGTTCAATATTTCTAATCTGTTCTCTCAGAAATGCTTTGCGCTGGGCTTCTGGCAGTAAATTTGCCGTCACTTCTACTAAACGCTCTAAACCATGGGCTGTCACCGTATAATCATCATCGATTGGTTTTGATTGTGCTAGCACTGGAATAATCTGACTAACCGGTAGATTTTTTCTCTCTAGGAAAGCAATAAAATCACTACGTTTTTTCGTTAAGGTTTGAGTCAGAACTAAGATAACTGGTACATCTTTTTGTTGGAGGCTCTTTAGCCATTCTTCTTCAATCGGATCCAATCGAGCAGTCTCATGATTAAGGCAATACCACACCACATGAATGTGTTCTTTTGCCTCTAGTTTCCTTTGATCATCAATTAGTTTCGAGATATCTCTCCTTACTCGTTCAATCTGTTCGGCTTTAAGTTCTAGCCCTGGCGTATCGTACACTGTAATCGGGCAACCTGTTTTGGTATAACGACGAATGGTTTGAGTAACAGGATAGCCCACTCCTGTTTCTGCCAGGCGAGAGCGAAAAATTGTGTTTACTAAGGTACTTTTTCCTACACCGGTTTTCCCAATTACTAAAACATTACATTGCTCAATTTTGCTCTGGGCATCTTCATAGGCTTCGCTCATTTTGCCTAACAGTTCATCAAATGAGATGTGCTCTGACATTAGTAGTTTTCTCCTTTAAGCTGTTGTGCATTTAAACTGTATATAGCATTTTCAGTTGAGATGTAACCTGAGAATGTCTTATGTTATTTTACTATAAAACTCTGGAGCTATTGCCCCTACTATTGCATTTTTCGAAATTTCTGAGTTTATAACTCATTTGATAACGCTATATATTATCGACATACTGTTCGATAAAATTCCTAAGTTCCTTCACATTAAAATCCTTAGCCAATTTATAAATAACTTTAGCAAATGGTACAAATTTAGCATCTAATACTTCCAGCTTTTCCGCTTCTTGGCTGATGTCAAACACATTACCTTTCTTAGACAAGTCATAAAGTTGGAGCAGAATATCAGATGGGGGAGGCACAATGGCATCTAGGTGGATTTGTTCAGCTCCAGCATCTATTATAGTTTCTGGTTTTGGTATGAAGTCTTCATACACCCATTCCAGTTGCAAATGCTGTTTTAATTTTTCCAGTAATTCTGCTACATCCACTGGTTTGGGAATAAAATCATCGCAGCCTGCATGCCAACTCTGTTGCTGGTCTAACTCATAAACACTGGCAGATGAAGCAATAATCAACAGATCTTTCAATTTATCTAATGAGCGCAGACGTCGCATCATTTCCAAGCCATCCATCACCGGCATCACCAAGTCAGTAATAATTAGGTCAGGGTTACATTCTGTGGCTTTTTCCAAACCCTCAACCCCATTAGTGGCCTCCAACAGTTCAAATCCCAGAGGTTGTAACACATTCACAATTACAGAGCGATTCTGCCATTTGTCATCTACTACTAAGATTTTCCGAGCTTTTCCATGACAACCTATAATAGTCTTAGTGGAAGCTTGCTTACTCGCAATCAAAGCTGTAGTAATCGGTAAATCTAAATCTATAGAGAACATGCTACCTTTGCCATAAGTACTCTCAACATTGATAGCACTTCCCATCAACTTGATAATTGTTTGGCTAATCGCTAATCCAAGTCCAGTACCTTGTTCACGATGATCAACATCCCCCACCTGTTCAAAGGGCAAAAATATTTTTTCCAGTTGTTCTGGGGTCATCCCAATGCCAGTATCTTTAATTATAAATCGAAGTCTGACTAGGGGGGATTGGAGAGTAGGAAGTCGTGGGTGTTTACTGATAACCTCTACCTTAAACGTGACTCCGCCATGGTCAGTAAACTTAATGGCATTGCCCAAAAGGTTAATCAGAACTTGTCGCAATCGTTTGGCATCAGCCAGGATACCGTCTGGCAGATGGGATGAGGGTAGATAAATAAAAGCAATCTCTTTTTGCTGGGCTTTAACCCGGCACATTTCTACAACTTCCATCAGAAAGGACGGCAAATGAACTTCTCTGGGAAACAGTTCCATTTTCCGAGCTTCGATTTTGGATAAGTCTAAAATGTCATTAATCAGATGGAGTAGATAGTTGCCACACTGATAAATAAGGTTGATCTGGTCTTTTTGTTGAGCAGTTATCTGTGGATCCCGTTGTAGAATTTGGGCGTAACCCAAAACGCCATTGAGGGGAGTACGCAATTCATGACTCATATTAGCCAGGAATTGACTTTTGGCGTGATTAGCCTGATCAGCCGCTTCTTTAGCTGCTTTGAACTCAGCTGTACGTTCCTCAACCCGGATTTCCAGTAAAGCATTGGCTTTTCGCAGTTGTGCTTCGATTCGCCTACGCCCAGCTAGATAAACTAGACCATAGCTAAATCCAAAACAGGAAACACCAGCAAATAAGAGCCAATAGCGGTACTGATGGATAACTTGACCCAGAGTAACTTTTCCCCAATCTTCGTAGGGACGAACCCGCAGATTCCGTAAGGTTTCGTGACAAGGTTGGTAGTTGGCCGGGATGGTCCAGCCCTGATAACGACCAGCTTTGGCCGCTGGGTGCTCAGAAGGCATGGTCATTAATGCGATCGCAACCTCTTCCGCTAACTCCACGGGGGTATGGGGTAGTGTGGAAAAAGGCCATTCTGGATAAAGTTTAGTACTCAGAGCAAAAGGGAAAGTGTCCTGATATTGAGTTTGCTGATTCAGGATCACAAAGTCATCTCGATTAATTTTGCCCTCCTGTGCCATACGTTCCAGGGTATCAGTGCGGACAGTGCCAGCATCGACAATACCATCACGAACAGCGTAGACCACTGCGTCATGGCTACCACCAAAGTCGAGCGCTGGAAAGTCACGGTAGGGATTAACTCCAGCTTCTAACAGAGTTTCCCATGCCATTTGCCAGCCCCCAAAGGCAATTTCACTGACGGCCATAAAGGTTTTGCCCCGTAAATCCTTTAAATCCTGGATATCATTGCGGTCAGCATGACGCAGGATAACCGCTCCAAATTGGGTGTAAGGCTTGCCTAGGCGTAGATTTTTTAGGGTGGCAATTCGTCTTGCCCCATAAATCCATTCCAACTCTACATACATTCCAGGGTTAGGCAACACAAAGTCCACCTCCTGGTTAGCTACTATTTCTTCGAGGGTGTCAAACTCTAGTGGTACAAGTTGGAAAACATAGCCGGAAATCGTTTCACTGAGATACTCTAGGGTCGGTTGCCATTTTGTTTTGGTATGGTCAACACCCCGAATTGCCATCACTCCTACCTTAATAATCTTTACCTCTGAAGTCGTTATTTGTCCTGTTCCATCTACAGGTTCCTGAGGAGGAAGAATCCCTGGGGCAGCCGATGGTATTAGTGATAATCCCATGCCTAGAATCAGGCTGGATTTAATGAAGAAGTAAAGACGAATCATAATATAGCAGGTAGTGATAAACATGTAGTGATGGCCTAATCAACCCGACAAACATTTATTATAATGATGAACAAAATTCCAAATAGCTCCTAGGTGATTTTCTAATTTTTTGGAAAATGACAACGTTTTCCTAACCAGGCGACTAATCCTTTGTCTTAATGTATTATTTAATCTTTCAATATGATTAGTTTTACCCGTTTGTTTTTCTACCGGCTTGTGACGTTGTCTTGATGCAGTCGCGCTTTGCATCAAGACAGCGAATATTTCGAGCCAATAGCCATGACTAAATATGGTGACCAAGGTACCAATGTCAAGGGTTCCGTTGATGAGGAGCCGGGTGAAGGGAAACTTTCACGCCCGGTTTTGTTGGCGTAGCCTCCCTGACGGGATGACGAGTCAGTGAGGCGACTCACTGGCTTAGTTTAATAGTAGAGAGTAGGGAGATAGAGGAGATTTTGATGAAGGGTAATTATCCTGAGATGATATTAGATGCTATTCCTTTTACCCTTGAAAAAATTAGCGCTAGATAAATTCGGGTAAAGTATAGCGCTAATTTCACCTACTCCCTTAATTATCCCAAATACCCCTTAACCCTTGAAAAAATTAGCGCTAGATAAATTCGGGTAAAGTATAGCGCTAATTTCACCTACTCCCTTAATTATCCCAAATATCCCTTAACCCTTGAAAAAATTAGCGCTAGATAAATTCGGGTAAAGTATAGCGCTAATTTAAATCACTAACTTAATTATCCTAACTATCCCTTAACGCTTCAAAAGGTTAGCGCCTTAAAGCCATAAAACTAGCGCTATACTATTAACAGGATTCCATTAGCTTCTCCCTAGGAGCTACTAATGTCTAAAACTTGGTGATATCACACCTAACGCTATCATGCTTAAGCAAATTGCTGATGCCTTTGAGCACCATGATTATCAAACTGCTGCCCGATTAATTAAACAACTTCTCAAGCAAGAGCCCAATAATCCCTGGACACAGCTTTATCTAGGAAGGCTCCAGGAAGTCAGAGGTAAACAAGAAGCAGCTGAAAGAATCTATCGACAGTTACTGAAAGGAACACCTGTTCCTAAAATTATGGCCCAAGCTCGTCAGGGACTAGCACGCTTAGAAGCTACAGCAAAAGAACAGCGCCGACAAGCCTTAGCCCAAGCAACTGCTGACCCTGAAAGTAATCAATTGGGAGTTTTAGTCCTAAAGCCGATCAGCCAACAAGACAAACCAACAGCAGCTCAACACTTAGCTCGCATCCTGGGGATAGACCCCTACACCGCAAGGCTACAGCTACCTACTAGAGGCTGGCGTTTATATCGCACTGGACCTGTGGGAGAACTTAAGTATTATGGGTCGTTACTGCGAGAAGCATCAATAAAATGTTTGTGGGCAAGCTTAGCAGATATCAAAACAATTAACATCTATCAAGTTAAGTATTTTTCTGACAGTAGTGACCAGGAGACCACTGTAGTATGTCAAAACTCTCAGGGACAGTTGGGTTCCTTTAGCTTTAACTGGTCGGAAGTGACCCAACGAGTAGAAGGGCGGTTGCCTTTGTTTGAGAAGGTAGTAGACTTAGATGCGCGACGGAATTTAACTCGTAAAACCCAAACCTTAGACTATGCCCTGGTTTGTGACTTGCATTTACCACAGCGCCACAGTATTCTCAGAGTATGCGATCGCAATTATCAATTTCAGCAAGGAATTGCTCTAACCCTCAAGCCAGTTTCCAGTCAGAACAGCCTATCCCAAGACTCTCATATACACCAAAGCACTACAAGAGTCAACTGGAACAACTTGACTGATTACTTAAACCTTCGGCTGCTTGAAAAGCCAGTATGGTCTGACTTTACCACCTTTGCGCAAACTGCTATAGACTACCCAGATCTGCTAGAAAAATTGGAGTCTCATATCGACTTATTTCGCCTGGTCGAGACTCCTTGGGATCCAGCATTTCAGTTGTATAGTGGACTAGTTTTTTTGACTAATCACTAATCTAGAAACGAGGGTTCTGCATCTGAGCAGCCATGTCGAGGAACTTATTCATGCTAGGACCAGGACGCCGACGAGGCATGATCATTGGTACGTATTTGGTGGCAAAGGTGGTTTCGGGCTGCCCTTTTGCCTTGCTATTGACAACTGCTGCTGCTGAATTGATTGCCGCTACTGGTGTTGGCTCAGGAGCAGCTGCCTTTTTTTTAGCTTCTGCTTCAGCTTGTTTCTTAGCCTTTGCTTCAGCCTTAGCCTTAGCTAGTTCTTCTTTCTTGGCTTGACGAGCAGATTTGGGCTTAGAAGCTTCAGCTGTTGCTACTGCGGTCGTGGTTTCTGCTGTTGCCTGAGCTGGTGCTACTACGGTTGCGGTTTCCGCTGTTGTCTGGGCAATAGCCGGTTCTGGCTTCTGTTCTACCGCCGGTTGCTGAGGGGTGCTAGTTTCGCTTTCGTCTAGCTCCAGGTAAAAGCCCTTGGATTTATTGCGCTTAAACAAACCTACCATTTACAAAGACCTCTCTAAATTAGTTTTAATGGAAGCTATTACCTTCAGTGCGATCGCAACTGGGGCTACAAGCTTGGCCCAGGAGATTTACCAGTAATCGGCAATCAGTAAGCGGTAATCGGTAATTGTGCTGAATTCCTACTCATCACCAATACCCTCAACCATTTACTCAAAACCCGACTCTGTCCTGGCTTAAGTGGATAGCCCCACTGCTGATCTTGGGTGACTAGTCGTTTGATGAAACTTAACCAAACGTTGCATTTGTATAATAATTATGAGTGATTACTTCACTTATTGCAACAATTTAGATATTTTTGTTCATCAAACTTTACATAAAGCTCTTAATAAGTATATTTACTTAGATTTTTGGAGCTAAAGACCACCAGTTAATTTATAAAGATTTACAATTCTCTCAGAATTTTGGGGAAAGCTATGGAAATTCGACGGATTGCTGAAGTTTTGCGCAATGGTCAACCAGATCAGTCTTTGACCATCCAAGGCTGGGTACGCACAAAACGGGAATTAAAGGACTTTGCCTTTATGGAAGTCAACGATGGCTCCTCCATGGCAAATTTACAGGTAGTGCTCAATCCAGACTTGTCGGATTATGAGACTATCCTGAAACGGCTTAATACTGGCTCATCAGTAGAAGTCACTGGTATACTAGTAGAATCTCTTGGCAAGGGACAGCGAATTGAAGTAAAAGCATCCTCGGTGACAGTATATGGGGAAGCAGATGCCAATTATCCCCTACAGAAGAAACGCCACTCCTTTGAGTTTTTGCGCACCATTAGCCATTTGCGATCGCGTACCAATACCCTAGGTGCGGTGTTCCGAGTGCGGAATGCCTGTTCCAATGCCATTCATCAGTTTTTTCAAGAACGAGGTTTCTTGTGGGTTCATACCCCAATTATCACCGCTAGTGATTGTGAAGGAGCAGGGGAGTTGTTCAGTGTCACTAACCTAGACTTAAAGAACATCCCCAAAACCGATAATCAAGCAGTCGATTATACTCAGGACTTTTTTGGACGACCGACTTACCTGACCGTCAGTGGTCAATTAGAAGCAGAAATCATGGCAATGGCATTTCGGGATGTATACACCTTTGGTCCTACATTCCGAGCCGAGAATTCTAATACCTCTCGCCATCTAGCAGAATTTTGGATGGTCGAGCCTGAGATGGCATTCTGCGATTTGAAGGGGGATATGGATTTAGCAGAAGCCTTTCTCAAGCATGTATTTAAGTCAGTTTTGGAAAACTGTCCAGAAGATCTGGAATTTTTCAACAAGCGGATCGATAACAATGTTCTCGCTACTGCTGATAATATTATCAATAATCAGTTTGAGCGGATTACTTATACAGATGCGATCGCATTACTCGAAAAAACTGATCGTAAGTTTGAGTATGCGGTAAGTTGGGGTGTAGATTTGCAGTCCGAACACGAACGGTATCTAGCCGAAGAGTTGTTTAAAAAGCCCGTCATTGTCACGGATTATCCAGTAGAGATTAAAGCCTTTTATATGCGCTTAAATGACGACCAAAAGACTGTAGCAGCAATGGATGTGCTTGCGCCTAGGATTGGAGAGATTATCGGTGGTGCTCAGCGGGAAGAACGGCTGGATATATTAGAGAAGCGAATTCAGAATCAGGGGATGAATCCAGAAGATTTATGGTGGTATTTGGATCTGCGACGTTATGGTACAGTGCCCCATGCTGGATTTGGTTTGGGATTTGAGCGATTGGTGCAATTTATGACTGGTATGGGGAATATTCGGGATGTAATTCCGTTTCCCAGAACTCCTTTAAGTGCAGAGTTCTAAAAAATAAAACTATCGTTGGCTATGCCCACAGCCATTGATGGAAATATGGGTAGTGCTAAAGATTTAGTGGTTTGGCTACCGTCTGCTAAAGATAACGGTAGCTAAAATCACGAATTGTGTACCACTACCCAAAACTATATTGACAGAGTACTAGCTAAGTGAAGCATGACTACGGTCATAGGTAGAGCGGAAACTAGGATGGGGTTTACCTTGGATAGTACCCCAGTAGTCAGAATCTAAGCTATCTAGTCCTACTTCGGAAGCAACGCGACCGAGCATAGATTGCTGACGATTTTTGATCATGTGATGGTGATTCATCATCAGAGCCCTAGCTTTTTCTTGAGTAGACATTTTCCTTTCTCCGATTGCTTATATAAGATTTTGATGGGATTCACTTCCCTTACATATACAACTATATCATAGATTCTGTATCAAAAACTACAAAATTACTTTTAGTTACAAATCTTAATGAACTAGCAACTATCACCACTGTCCTTCAAAATATCCCAGAGCCACTGCTCTACGCGATCGCCCATGGCCTGATTAGAGTATTTAACTTCGAGGAGGCGACGGCATTGACGGCGGTCAATTTTATCCAAGTTTGCCAAGGCTTCTACCAAGCCTTCCACAGAATCGGGTTCTACCAAAAAGCCATTTTTACCATCTTCGATAATTTCTGCTGATCCACCACGGTCATAGGAAATGACTGGTACTCCACAAGCGAGGGCTTCAATTACCACATTACCAAATGCTTCCACCCAATGAGGCGTCATCAGTAAGGCTCGACACTGGCGCAAGTGTTTTTGGAGTTGATCAGTTGGCAGAAAACCCAGGTATTCTATAGGGGCATTGGGGTAATCCTGGAGAATCTGCTCCCAATAGGGTTTATTTTGTATAAGACCCATAATTTTTAGTGGCATAGCCGTGAAATCGGATGCTGCCACTGCGTCTTCTAAGCCTTTTTCTGGAGAAATTCGACCCACCCAGCCGAGCCAGGGTGAGGGGGAGTCACAAAAGGAATACACAGACAAATCAATGCCATTGCCCAAACAACGACAGCGATTCTTGAAGGCAAATGTTGCCGCTTGAGCCATTGAATGAACCCCGATTGTGCCAGGGAAATTAATGGCAACTTGTTCGATGATCTGATCCATCCCCTCGGTTAATGAGCCCATACTAACTAGGTGAGCAATGGGACGAGTGAAAAAGGGGGTTAGGTAAAACGGTAACCAGTCGTAGGCAAAGTTTACAATCAAGTCATAGTTGGTTTGAACTTGTCGCCCATAGTCCCACATATTAGCCAATACGGAGGATGGGGGGATGATAGTAGGAGTGTCTCTTGTTTGAGTTTGAATACTACTTTCGAGAACACCATCAATTTCTACCAGAGGCATTCCCCAAGCTGTAGATCCTTTAGTTGCCACAATTGTGATCCTGTGACCCCGATTAATCAATTCCGTAGCAATGTTACGTACAGTCAACTCAACGCCACCACCTAACCCTGAACCCAACGGACCAACTGGGGTGGAAATTAATAGCAATTTCAGGGAATTTAATTGGCTCATTAATTTAAAATTAACGTAAGCTATCAGCTATCAGCTATCAGCTATCAGCTATCAGTATTAAGCTATCAGCTATCAGTATTAAGCTATCAGCTATCAGTATTAAGCTTTCAGCCATTCGCGTAGCGTGGCCAAGGCTGACGGCTGTTCGCGCAGCGTGAGCTTTTAGCTCACGGCTGACGGCTGACCGCTAAGGGCTGAATGCTTACATCAAAACTATAAGTATAAACTTCAAATTAATTAATCAAACGTTAACTTCAAAACGTTGATTTTAAATCTCTTAAAGCACGGTAAGTAAAGCTTATTAAATTTTTATTACCTGTTCCAGATTATAACACGTTAATTAAAGGTTATGAAACTTTTATTACCTGTTCTGAAGTTCCCTAACTAGTCGCTATTATCTTGGTAATGGTTTGACGTATTTTCTGATGAATTTAGGTGATTTTGTGCTGGTGGCAAACTATCCAGATTCGCTGCAGGGCGAATTTTATTAAACTGATCGATTGCCCATTTTGCCGTTTCTCGCACTTCAGAATCCGGGTCATCCGTAGCGTGACGCAACATCTGCAAGACTTGATTTAGTAATTCATAAATTCGCGTTGCATCCCGAATCGCATTTTTCCGGACTTGGGGGTTGTCATCCTGCAAAGAAATGGCTAGGGCTTTGTTAATCGGTTTGAGGGTTTTGGTGCTAATTTGGGATAAGGCTTCCAAAATCAAGCCACGCTGCTTAGAATCAGAATCTAGCATTAAGTCCACTAGGGGCTTTACTGCCCTCGAATCCCCCTTTTGGGCTAATTCCCAGATAGCTTGTTGTCGCTTTTTTGGATCTGGGTCTTCTAATTCTCTGATTAATTCCTCAACAATACTAAATTTAGTCAGGCGAGTGGTCTTTTTGACATGTAAGGAATCAGCTAAAGACTGAGGTTGAGGATTGCTAGGATTGGCGACATCATAACTAACGCTATGGTTATAATCCCTTTGAGGATGGTGGTTTTGGGAGTCAGTTGACACTTGGACTTTGAGGTTATTGACTCTAGGATCTTGTTTAGCTTGGTTTTCTGTGGAGGGCGCTAATTTTGAGTCTACGGGTCGTTTTGGTTTAGTCAGCCACTTGAATAGCAAAAAACCGCCACCAGCCATGATGATGGCTGGGATGATCAACCATGATGACGGGCTCTTTTCCAGAGTCGAAGGCTCCGTAGTAGTCGATTCGGCTGACACTGATTCACCTGACTTTGGAGCTGAACTCGTGCTGGTGGTTGTCGTCTTAGCAGCGTAGGCTTGCTCCAATTCCTTCCTAGTAACAGAATCAACAACACCCAGTTTTCTCAATCCAACGGATTCTTGGAATAAAGCGACTGCTTTCTCTGTATCCTCACCATAAACACCATCTTCAAGCCCATCGTAGAAGTCAAGATGCTTTAGCTTGGCTTGCACAAGAGCCACCTCTTTTCCCCGACTCCCTTTGAGCAGAATTGGTTGGTCAGTTTCTGTGGCAGAAGTGGGAGATTGAGCGATGAGCAACGGGTCAGGGAGGTTGTTGGTTGAAAATGCGTTCGCTTTTTCTAATTTCGCCGCTTGACTGCTTCCCAGCACCCAGCCTAGGCAGTTCAAACAGGTAGCTACAAGTATGATAGACCAATGGCGAGTCATAAAATTCTACAGGACTCGAATGTGAACGCCAATTCTAGCTTACGCACTTAACACACAACGCTAAATCCCATGTGCTTTAGTCGTTCGAGCAACAGAATTTTGGCTCGATTAATCTCAATTGTATCAAATCGGCTTCACTGCTGGGTTTCTGGTAGCTTAGCACTACCTTCTTCAGACTCAGTTGTTGTTTCCACTGCCAGTTTTCCGCTCTGGCTAGCCGCTATTGTTTGCCAGCCTTGCTTTGATCCGAGTTGCTATTTGTTCCCGCTGATTCACTAGATAAACGCTGAGCAATGTCAGGCACACACCAGTCCACTGTAGGGAACTGAGTACCTCAGACAACACTAAATTCCCAAATAGTAGGGCAAATACTGGTGTCAGAAAGGTTAAGCTAGACAGACTAGTGAGATTGCCCTTGGAGGCAAAGTAGAAGAATATACCGTATGCGATCGCACTCCCGAAAACAGTGGAGTAAGCTAATGCAATCCAGCCAACTCCATCAATATTGACCCATTGCTGGGATTCTATCACACTAGAGAGGGCAAATAACGGTAATCCCCCTAGGAGCATGTGCCAACCAACAGCAGCAACTGGGTCTGCATAGCGGCTGATAATGGGAACCATTACGGTGCCTACTGCCATGGAAAGGGATGCTAACAGCATCAGCCACTCCCCATGATCAAACAGCTGTTGCCAGCTTAATTCTATAGCTTGAGCGTTGCCAGTAAAAAGGCTGAGAATCCATTGATCCGGCAAGCCAATCAAGCTGATTCCTACTATACCAAATCCTAATCCTAACCAACCCCAAAGTCCAATCAGTTCACCAAAGAGCAATCCTGATAGCAGGGCAACCACTAGGGGTTGACTATCAATCATCACCGAACCCAAACCCGCGCCAGTGCTAACCAATCCGTGGGCTAGGAAACCCTGAAACATTGCCCCATCGACTAAGGCAAATAAGCTAATCCACAGCCAGGCTAACCCACCTTTCGGCTGGGGACGACCCATCACAGTTGCTGCTCCTAATACTAAAACTCCTGCTGGTACTAACCGCACCCCAGCCATAAACAGAGGGGTTGTGTTAGGGATCACCCCTTTCATGGCTACCATAGCTGTACCCCATAGGAAAAAGGGGGAAATCAGCAGTAGTGAACCTAGTAGTGACCTTGGTGACAGTATGGTGTTGGCTTTTAGTTGCATAATCCTGATTTATAGTGAATAACGAAAATAACCGACACTCAAGCAGCTGTCATATATTTGATTTAGATATTGACTTTAGATATTAACTTGGCTCAGGAGCAGGGGGCTCAGGAGCACAGTAGTGAGTTTTGGAGTTTTTCGAGCTTACTTCAATAACATACAATTTCAATGGGCGACAGCTTAAAGCCGCTTTTCATATTTGGTTAAACACTTGTATAGATTTATTTATTTATTTATTTATTTATTTATTTAAAGCCCCTGAGTAGCTAACCGTTTTATAAAATGATGCAAACTATATATACAAGCTCCAGTAATCACTTAAATCTAGACTAGATACTCACAATCACCTAT
Organism: Moorena producens 3L; assembly: GCF_000211815.1. Taxonomy (GTDB): domain Bacteria; phylum Cyanobacteriota; class Cyanobacteriia; order Cyanobacteriales; family Coleofasciculaceae; genus Moorena; species Moorena producens. The sequence goes on along the minus strand of NZ_GL890848.1, from coordinate 105,270 downwards.
GCCTTGGCCGTTTAAACGCAAATCTCTCAAACAAATTGCTCGCATTGAAATCACGGGGGCGATCGCTGGTGGTACCCGTAAACGGGTCCTCGAAGCCCTGAAAACTGTTGAAGAGAAGAAATTTCCCGTCTTACTATTACGGATTGACAGTCCTGGTGGTACAGTGGGAGATTCTCAGGAAATCTATAGCGCCTTGGTGCGGTTGCGAGAAAAGGTGAAGATTGTAGCTAGCTTTGGCAATATCTCCGCATCTGGGGGTGTTTACATTGGGATGGGAGCGGAACATATAGTAGCGAACCCTGGTACAATCACTGGAAGTATTGGTGTGATTCTGCGGGGAAACAATATAGAGCGCTTGTTGGATAAAATCGGTGTTTCCTTTAAGGTGATTAAGTCAGGTCCATACAAAGATATATTGGCGTTTGACCGGGAACTGACTGAGCCGGAAAAAACTATTCTTCAAGAGTTGATCGATACCAGTTATCAGCAGTTTGTACAAACTGTTGCCCAGAGTCGCAACCTAGATGTAGATGTAGTAAAAAGTTTTGCTGATGGTAGGATTTTTACTGGTGAGCAAGCACATAACTTGGGGGTGGTTGATCGGCTGGGAACTGAAGAAGATGCCCGTTGCTGGGCAGCGGAATTGGTGGGTCTTGACCCAGAGAAAACCAAGTCTTTCACCATCGAAGAACCCAAACCATTGTTGAGTCGCTTGCTACCGGGTAACCGTATTCGCAATAGATCTCAGATATCTGTTGGTATAGATTGGCTAGAATTTGAACTATCAACTAGCGGTCAGCCCCTATGGTTGTACCGACCATAAGATAACATGGAGATTTGAGATTTCACAAGAGTCTAATATCTCAAATCTCCCAGGGAAATTCGGAGGATCTTACTTTGCACTGGAGAGTTAGAGCAATTCGAGGCGCAACAACTGCCTCAGAAAATACAGTAGCAGCGATTCGAGAAGCAGTGATGGAACTGCTAGATCAACTCGAAGCTCATAATGAAATCGACCATCAAGAAATTATTAGTGCCATTTTCACCACGACCCGTGATTTGGATGCTAAATTTCCAGCTGCGATCGCACGAGAACGTCCCAATTGGGATCATGTTCCTTTACTTGATCTGCAACAGATGCATGTCGAGGGTAGCCTAGAGCGTTGTATCCGATGTTTAATCCACATCAACACTCCTGTTTCTCAACTTGAGATTTATCATCCCTATTTACGTCAGGCCAAAAATTTAAGGCCTGATTGGACTCTAGCTCAAGTCAGCCGTTAGTTGTTAGGTTATTTCTACTAACCACGCGGCTTGCCCTTACCCATTAGCCAGCGCTAAGTTCAAGTTGTCATTATTCATTAGTCAAAATAAAATTGTTAATGGTCAATAGTAAATTAACAATTAACAATTAACAATTAACAGGCATGGGATTTTATTGAGTGAAATGTATCAATGGTCAACCGTCAATGGTCAACCATCAACAAAAACATTTTCAGCTTGATTCCGTTTGTCTATCAGATGATTTGCGGTGGAAACGAATTCCTAAAAAGATGTCGTATACAAAGTTCCAAAAACTCTTTTGGGCCAGAAGTCCTAGAGATTGATCACAACCTTTTTCATCTAAAAGGGGTTTAACAGCACGGTAGGCGGGCTGATACTTGTACCAGGGTATGGTCGGCCACAGGTGATGAATTAGATGATAATTTTGTCCCATAATTAGCAGGTTTATGATGGGACTGGGGTAAATTCTAGCATTTTTCCAGCGATCACGTTCTTTAAATGGACGATGGGGCAAATAGTCAAAGAACAATCCTAGCGCTATACCTACAACTAATGCCGGCACAAACCAATAGTTCATGATGTAGTCTAAAAAGCCGTATTGACAACCAAGATATATGATGATGGCGATGAATAGACGGCTAAAAAACCACTCCCATAGCTCATACTTACGCCACAAACGGCGCTTGAAAAAAAATATTTCGTGATAAAAGAAGCGAACTGCAATTAACCACAGCGGACCACCAGTAGAAACAAAATGATCGGGATCGTTTTCGGGATCGTTAACATTGGCATGATGCTGCATATGAACCCGCGTGAACACTGGGAAGGTAAAACCTAACATCAGGGCGCTACCATGACCCATGAGGGCATTGACGTAACGGTTTTTGTGGGCAACATGGTGAGAGGCATCGTGAATGACTGTTCCTACCATGTGTAAGGCAAGGACATTAATGCTAAAGCAGCAAGCGTTAGGCAAATCCCAAAGCCAGTAACCACCGGTGGAACAGACCACCAAGATGATCGCCGCCACAAACATGAGTAACGTTAAGTTAAACTTATCCGGGGCACCCAGGAACTCCTTGGGCACTGTCAGCGGCTTGATGGCCTCCGACATACTTGTTTTCTCTCCTTTCTACTGTCTTTTGGTAGTATAAGGTAGAATGGCTCAATCATAAAGATTTGTTAAGATTAGAGCTTCATATCATAAACTAGACTCAATGTCAGGAAAATCACTCTCGTCACGAGGGGAGTCACCCTCCGCCACTAGTTTTCATCCCCTTCTGCTTCTGGGACGCACAGGGGTTTTCAATTGTGAAGCTGATAATCTTCTACAGGTTAACCTCTGTTTCGATTAGGCAGGGGTTACCACTCTGGGGAAGCACCACCATCTTTCCTTTGGGGAAACAGTTCTGCCTAACGTTAATCAGAACCGCAAAAGTCCCAAGGCTGATGCTTGATAGACCTACTCACCGGAGCCAGCAGATCAATTGTGCCCCCTATTTAAGCTAGCGATGCAGCTTCGGAACAGGGGAGCCAGTGAGGTCAAAGGGAGGCAGCGCCGACCTGTGGGGGTTTCCACTGGGCTTTCAGCGATGCAGCGCGGTCAAATCAATTACCGTAAGGAGAGGGGAGCCTTGTCTTGATGCAGCCCTTCCCCACTCGCGCTTTGCATTAAGAAAGGTCGTTGGTTAAAAGAAGTAGCTCGATTACTCAAAATAATCCGCTCAATCCTATGGGGGGTTTTCAGAGCTACTTTCAAAGCCAGACAGACTTCCTTTCGACTTGCCACACAGATAAACCTCCTGTGAAGCTCCCTGGTTGAGTTCCGCTTCAATCAGGTTAACCACTACCCCTGCCAACTTCTGAGAGTTGCTTAAATCATCCGTTGGGATCGCCAAATAACGCACATCAAAAGCAGTTTCTAAATGTTTAGTCTGTACTGCCAACAGCTCACCCGTTAGAACCATCCCTGGTAAATAAACAAATAGTGGATAATCACCAATTAAACTATCACGGAGTCAATAAAAACTGATAAATATTAACTTTTGGTATTGTTTATTTTCATAATTAATTATTATAGATATCAACATTTTTTTTGCGTAATTATAACGAATAATTATTCCTATTAAAACCGCCAATTAATTGAAGTATTAGTCAATTTTATTGGGATGATAATATGTGCAAAACCATAGATAAAATAGGTAGTTTAAATTATGGGAATGGCTCAAGTTTTTAGTCAACCATAAGTGAGACACTAACAAGCCCATATTATCCTTGAGGCTTAATACTTGATACTTCATACTTTATCCTTGATCCCCTGTAGTAACCTAGCAATTTAATACCGGCAGGTCTTAGAGGATATCTGAAAAGTTTTTTGATACTGAATTTTGCCCCCCTAGCCCCCCAATTCTGGGGGGAACAAGAATCCATTTGTTGGTAAAAGTCCCCCAAAATTGGGGGATTTAGGGGGCTTGAATGTAGCAAATGAGACTTCTCAGACAACCTCTTAGTAATGGACCACACAATCTATTTCCCTTGATAGTTCCGCTGTTTATCTGTAATCCAATAGCAATGTCGAACTAATACTGCCACACAACGATGAATAACCATCGGATGCCAACCCATTTGTTCAAATCGGGGTTCAGATCGGTCAAACAAACCTAACCATCGCAGCGGTATCACTGAGTGTACGATTTTTTCTTGGGAAGCGATCGCTAATAGGCGCGGCGCTGCCTGTTTAACTGATGTCCACAAAGCTAAGTGGGCAAAGCCTTTATAAAACTTACCTATTGCCAAAGGCTGAGTCAAATTCACCATTGGTTGGGCTCGGACTATAAACACCCCAACCCAATGATTATGTTCGAGAAACGGACTTGCCTGTTGTAAAAACGTCCACAGTATATGTTCTGGTTTTTCTAGAGGGAAACAACCCATCTGCTGGACAACCCACCCGCATCACTGGTACTTGTCCGATGTAATGATCACAAGCAATGGGGATTGGTTGCCCTAAGGCTACCATCAACAACGGGACATCTAGAAAGCCACGATGGTTGCTCACTACTACAACGGCAGATTTATGAGGAATGGGATCCTCATCGATATTGGAACATTTGTCTTCCCATTGCAGCAAGCAGCGCATCATAAAGCTGTAGGGGAAGATGGTCAGACATCAGTTTCAGTCATCAATTTCTAATCTAAATTAACATTTCTTAACATTGTTTTAAAATTCTATCTATTGACAGATGCCTTAAAGTAGAGATAATCAGGTGCAACACAACTAATGGTGATAGACTGCCAGTGACTACAAGTGTGTAGCTTGACACATTAGGCATTAAGCCAGTAGTAGAAAAAGCCTGTTAAATCTAAACTAGACTACTAACTTATGTTAATAATTAATTTTCCTTATAATCAAGTGACAGAAGGTGGCCTTGATTCCATTCCTTCAAGGCAGTGGGATAACTCATCGGCTGCTTATCATTAGTCCTTACTCATGAGTAACATACTAAGGACTAATGACTCCAAACCCCACAACTAAAATACGTGGAATGAGTTACAAGAGAATAAACAATTTTGAGTAACGTAAACTAAAAAGTAGCGACAGATACTTTTTAGAAAAGGTTAAAACTTAAGTAAATCTGATTAGATAAATACTACATAAAGTAACAACTAAAATTAATACTAGTAGGCATACACTACGTTAAAAATCACTTAAATAAGTTAAATCAGTTGGCTGGAGGGCGTTTTTAACACTCATATGATTCATACGAATACTACTAAAAATACATTTGCCATTACAACACCCCTTTACTATGTGAACGACTTACCCCATATCGGCAGTGCCTATACCACCATGGCATCTGATGCAGTAGCTCGTTTTCAACGGTTACGGGGCAAAGACGTACTGTTAATTACTGGCACAGATGAACATGGACAAAAAATTCAGCGGACTGCTGAAACTCAAGGGGTAGATCCTCAAGTACATTGCGACAAGATAGCTGCTGGATTTGATGTCCTCTGGCAAAAGCTCAATATCCAGTATGACCGTTTCAGCCGCACTACCGCTACCCGCCACCAAGCCATTGTCAAAGAATTTTTCATGCGGGTTTGGGATAATGGTGACATTTATCTGAGTCAACAACAAGGCTGGTACTGTGTCTCCTGTGAGGAATTCAAAGAGCAACGGGAACTCCTAGCTGGAAACCGCTGCTCGATTCACCCCAATCAAGAAGCGGAGTGGCGGGATGAGCAAAACTACTTTTTCCGGCTATCTAAATACCAAAAACAGCTAGAAGAACTTTACCAACAGCGACCAGATTTTATCCAACCGGAAAGTCGCCGTAATGAAGTGTTGAGTTTTGTCAGTCAGGGACTACAGGATTTTTCGATTTCGCGATTGAATGTCGATTGGGGCTTCCCAGTACCGGTTGATCCCAGCCACACCATCTATGTCTGGTTTGATGCCTTACTAGGCTACGTCACTGCCCTATTGGATCCCGATAGTGAACCAACCCTTGATAATGCCTTACAAAAATGGTGGCCGATCAATTTACATCTTATCGGTAAGGACATCCTGCGCTTTCATGCTGTATACTGGCCTGCCATGTTAATGTCAGCCTCTCTACCTGTTACAGGTCAAGTATTTGGTCATGGCTTTCTGACCAAAGATGGTCAAAAAATGGGAAAAAGTCTAGGCAATACCCTAGACCCAGTGGAGTTGGTAGATAAATACGGTGCTGATGCAATTCGCTATTATTTTCTAAAAGAGATTGAATTTGGGCGAGACGGGGATTTTAGTGAAACCCGTTTTATCGATATCGTCAATGCCGATTTAGCCAATGACCTAGGTAATTTGCTCAATCGCACCTTGGGAATGGCTAAAAAGTATTGTCAAGGTATTGTTCCAGGTTTAACTGGCTCAGATATTTCACAGGTCAATCCTCTGCTCGAAATTGGCTTAGATCTCGGTTCACAAGTCGCTAGGGCTTATGAATCCCTAGCGTTTAGCCAAGCTTGCCAAAAAATATTTACTCTGATTCGAGCCAGTAACAAATTTCTAGATCAGCAAGCTCCCTGGAGCTTGTATAAACAAGGAAAACAGCAAGAGGTTGAACAAGTGTTATATACAGTTTTAGAGTCAGTGCGCTTAGCTGCCTATCTCTTATCACCGATTATTCCCAGTATTAGTACGGAGATTTACCAACAACTAGGTTTTGCCATCGACTTTAGCCAAAAAGAACACATCTTTTTGGCTGCGCCCTATGTATCCCATGCATCTTGGGGGGTTTTAGCTCAAAACCAGAAGCTAGGAAAACCCAAACCGGTATTTGCACGACTGGAACTCGCCTAATTTGGTTCCGTCTTATTAACCAAAAACTTAATCGGCATCTTACCTTAATGCTGATTAAGTAAAAATTTTTTTAATTTTTTTTTAACAAAGAGGTATAATAAAAATGCTGAGCCATTATAATCATGACCCAATTTTTACACCTGAACAAGTCCTAGAAAACCGTGGTCGTGTTGCCATCTTTATCGATGGTTCAAACTTATTTTATGCTGCCCTTCAACTAGGGATTGAAATTGACTACACTAAGCTATTGTGTCGTTTGACAGCAGGGTCTAGGCTACTACGCTCTTTCTTTTACACTGGTGTTGATCGTACTAATGAGAAGCAGCAGGGCTTTCTGCTTTGGATGCGTCGTAATGGCTACCGAGTAATTGCCAAAGATTTAGTGCAGCTACCAGATGGCTCAAAAAAAGCGAATCTGGATGTAGAAATTGCTGTTGACATGATGGCACTAGTGGGTTCCTACGACACAGCAGTTCTAGTCAGTGGAGATGGCGATCTTGCCTATGCAGTGGATTCTGTAAGTTATCGGGGAGTTCGGGTTGAGGTGGTCAGCCTACGCTCCATGACCAGTGACAGTCTAATTAATGTAGCCGACCGCTATATTGACCTTGATACCATCCAAGAAAGTATCCAAAAAACACCCAAACAAAACTATACTTACCGTCCGTTGTCTGGGTTCAATGTGATGGATGAACAGCACAAATAGTTTGGTGATTAGTGATTAGTGATTAGTGATTAGTCATTAGGTAAGCATTCAGCTATCAGCTATCAGCTATCAGCTATCAGCTAATGCGCTACTTGAGTTGCTACTTGAGGTGCTTTTGAATGAAAGAGGTAAGCATTCGTTTAATCTCAGTTAAGTCTGCTGACGGCTGACGGCTGTTCGCGCAGCGTGAGCTTTTAGCTCACGGCTGACGGCTGACGGCTGACGGCTGAGAGCTGACGGCTGAATACTTACGTCATTAGTCATTAGTCATTGTCATTGGTGATTATGGTCTGTCTGATGGGGTCGAAACTACGATGTAGGTGTGTGGGCGTTTGTTTCTCATGTCTTGTAGCATTCGGGCAGTAATTAGTGGCTGAAACCCTATAGTTTATGTCCGATGCTTTGCCCTCCTATAGTTGACATACAGACCTTATTCATGGAGTAGGGTAAAACATCTAAAAACTTAAAGCTAAGCAACTACGTCAAGTATAGCTGAGGGGGTAACAGATCGCCTATAATCATTAACTCATCTGGGTTTGGTCAATTCAGTTACAAAACTTATATCCAAATTGAAGGAAATAATCAGGGATTGAGTTCTCAGTCATTGAAAATATTCTGCCGAGCGCTGAGGGGGTGAAAGGTAGGCTATAATCCTTATCTGGTCATGATGCGCGTCAATTCAGTTACCCAACTTATCAACCGGATTTTTCGACCACTTGGACGAAAGAATCAGGGATTGAGTTCTCAGTCATTGAAAATATGCTCATGATTGTCTAGGTATAGTTTGGGATGATAGTGACCTTAAACCTAGAGCTGACAAGGACTTTGGGGGGCTTGTCGCCCCCCAGGAACTATAGAGGTTATAAAAACTTCTAATAACTAGTAATAACTACTATAGCGTTTCCTAGTAAGCAATTTTTATAAAAATTCCTTTTTTAAATCGATACAAGTCTTTATGATTAAGCTTTGTATCGATTATTTTATAGTCATTTATCCTAACCACACGCTCTTAAGCCATATGTTTTTATACTCCAAGAGATGTCTTAAATTTTTTATTTTGATTTTCATGGTTTACTCATTATCTGGCTGTAAGAGTGAGCCGAAACCATTAAATCAAGTTCAGGAAGACACTAACGTTACTGAAAAAATTGAAGGAAGTCTAGTCTTTAAAAACGTCACTCTAGATCAGTCAGATAAGCAAGGTCGTCCTCTATGGAAAGTTACTGGAGATAAAGCGACTTACTCTCCAGATAGAAAAATCGCTTACATTGAGAAACCCAATGGGGATTTGTATCAAGATGGGAAACTGATCTTACAGGTCTCAGCCCAGAGTGGGGAAATCCTAGAGAATGGTGAGATAGTGTTTCTCAAAGGTCAGGTCACGGCTACAGATCCCCGTAATGGTGCTGTGTTACGAGGTGATGAGTCTGAGTGGAAACCTAAGGAAGATTTGTTAGTTATCCGCAATAACGTTAAAGGTAATCACCCTAAACTACAAGCATCCGCAAAAGAAGGGCGTTACTTAAGTCGCACCCAGAATTTGGAATTAATTGGTCAAGTAGCAGCCATATCGAAAGACCCAAACTTGCAAATGAAAACGGAACGTTTGCTCTGGCAAATCGAACAACAGAAGGTAATTGGTAACAAAAGGATATTTATTGAGCGCTATAAAAATAAGGTAGTAACAGAACGAGTGGAAGCAGACAATTCTGAGGTAAACCTTAAGGCAAATATAGCAACTCTCAAGAAAAATGTGCAGTTGACTTCGGTTGAACCACCGGTCGTGATATCGAGTAATTCAGCAGTTTGGAATTTGAATGATAAAACTGTTGTGTCCGATCAGCCGGTTAGAATTGTTCACCAGCAGGAGAAAGTGATGGTAACAGCTAACAGGGGACGGGTAGATTTGGGCAAGAAAGTAGTTAGATTAACTGGAGGAGTACAAGGGGAGGGAAGCCGTAAGCAATCCAAACTATACGCTAATCAGCTAACTTGGGATATCCCCACCCAACAGATGGAAGCCTCAGGTAATGTAATATATGAACAAGTTTCACCCCAATTTAATACGACTGGTGATAAAGCAGTGGGTAACCTGGAAGCTCAAGATATTTTAGTAACTAGTGGTGTTGGGGAAAGAGTGGTAACAGAAATTATTCCTTGAGCGGGTTGAAAGTTGAAAGTTTAAGGTTAAAGGTTGAACGCGAACCCGTGGCCTTTTGGCCAAGGTTGACTATAACGTGACATACTCCCACACGCTCATCGAAGATTACAGTGTGGGCTTCTTACCAACTCCAGCCATCACTATCGGCTTTCGCCGACGCGGGGCGCGAACGGATACACGGGTTACTTTATTAACGACACGGGATGCCCCGACCCACCGGAACAATACAATAAGTTCTATTTTTTAGGCACGTAAGTGGCTGACTTGCCCAGCATTTAAGGCCGTAGGCCACGCTACGCGAACGGCTTTGTTTATCAGTACATATATTATAGCAATTTTATAATACCCTGTGCAAAATTCATCCCACACCTAATGCTACGCATTAGGTGTGGGATGAATTTTGCCGGACAGCTAAATTAATTTATTGCTGAGACTGGCTTTGGAGCCGTTGCTCAACCCTTGAACTTAACTGTTGAAGGTTGACCGTCAACGGTCAACCTTCAACCTTCAACCTTCAACAAAATTTCAAGCCGACTCAATATCTATTTGCTATTTTTTATTTTCAATCAGCAAGGTACTGCTGATTTTTTCAATACGCTTGGGATCACCAATGATCAATGGTTTATGGGTTTGATTGCTACTCTTTTGGGTAAGGGCACCCCACTCGACAGACAGGCGTTGCAGTAGCTGATCCTGTTTTGCCCGAAATTCTAGGATATCGTTGCCACCATTAATGATGGCAAACCACACTAAACCGCGATCGCGTGTTGGGAGAAAACCAGCTAGAGCACTAACTTCTCTGAGAGTTCCGGTTTTAATCACAGCCCCTGGGGGAATGTTACGGTCGAGCATGGTCCCCTTAGTATCCCGTCCAGCTAGGGGGAAGACATCCCTAAGATTAAGCTGGTAAGGCTGTAAAAAGCGCTCAATAGCCATGAGCATAGCACAAGCAGCACGGGGGGAAATTCGATTCTCCATACCTAAGCCAGAGCCATTAATCAACTGAATTTCGCTACCGGGTAAACCAGCTGACCTAGCCGCCAACCGAGCGGTTGTCTGAGCACCGCCAATGGCTTGAGACAACATCTGAGATACGTCGTTGTTACTGTAGATGTTCATCTCTCTAAGAATATCTACCAGGGGCAAAGACTTGTGGAGTAACAGATATTCTTGCTTGGGAATGGGAGTATCAGATACAACTACATTCCCAGCAATTTCTAATTGGGGTTTCTCGGTTCCTTTGGGCATGGCTTGATATTGGCGGAGAATCTGCCAAGACCAGCTGCTGGATTTTAAGGCTTGCAAGAGTTGTCCACCAGCAATTTCTGGGTTGTCCTTATCATTCATAGTGAAATGGCCAATGATGACTAAATTCCCAGTGACCCGGCGGATTCCCAGTTGATTTAGGCTATTACCCAATGCGATCGCTTCTTCCCACACAAAAAACGGGTCGCTACCACCAGTAATTACCAAATCTCCCTGCAATACCCCATCTTTAACTATTCCGGTGGCACTGACTCTAGTTTCAAATTGATGAGCTGGTCCCCATTGCTGTAATGCCGCTAGACTAGTGGCAATTTTCGTGATTGAAGCTGCGGGTATTGGAACATTTCCCCGGTGGGTCGCCAGTCTAGTCAGTCCCGATTGAATCCATACTCCTTGCTTAACTGCTGAACCTTGAACACGCCATTTTTCTATGAATTCAGCCACAATCGCTTCAGCAGACGGGTCTGGTTCAGCTGGCAAGCTAAACAAGGAGGTATCCCGCCAAGCCATCAGTTGAGCTTGATCAAGGTTGATCGGTTGCAGAATTCTCCAAAGTTTCACAGATATAACGACAAACGCACCGGCCAGCATCCCAGCAGCAAGTTGTTTTAGCATTCACTACACCACATTTGTTTCTTGAGGCTGCTCTATTTTAGATACTGAATGCTGCTACTGTTAAGTCCTAATCAATGATTCTCAGGAAGTTTCCGGTTTGTCGTAGGGTTTATCTGGTATAATTGTCTTAACAGCCACAGAAGCTTGAGATTTGGGAGTCTGCTGATCAAGACGACCTAAGCAATAATCGAGCTAAGAGCAATTGTTGTATCAAACAACAGTTAAGTTGTTCTGTAGTAAATGCATTGGCTGTAAGCAAAAGCGCTTTTGGGATTTTCCGGCAAAGCCAACACAGATACCTCCTCGTCAATTGTTAATTGACGTGCTATACACGGATTCCGGCTATGGGGCGGAATTACCGGGTTAAATGTATCTGAACAGTTCTGTTGAGAACATGTCACCATGCAAGTCTTTCGGGTCCCAAATCTCAAGTTAAACAGATCACATTGTTTACTATTCCAGGTAATGGTTCTGGTAAGATGTGGAAGGTTTCTATAAACTTTGAGCAATGGCATCGACTGGCGCACGAATCGCAATAGACGCTATGGGCGGGGATTATGCCCCCCATGAAATAGTTGCTGGAGCTATTAGAGCACAAGCTGAGTTAGGGGTAGAGGTATTGTTGGTAGGGGATCCTGAGCAAATCAGATCCTCTATTGCCCAACACCACGGATCAAGTCAGATAGAAATTGTAGCTGCTGATGGTGTCGTTGCCATGGGTGAAGAACCCTTGGTGAGCTTGAAGCGTAAGCCCAACGCTTCTATTAACGTAGCCATGGACTTAGTCAAGGAAGGACGTGCTGACGCTGTAGTCTGTGCTGGGCACTCTGGGGCAGCCATGGCAGCGGCTCTATTGCGCTTAGGGCGTCTGCCAGGGATTGACCGTCCCGCAATTGGCGCAGTGTTTCCTACCATCATGGCTGGCAAGCCAGTGATTATAATGGACGTGGGGGCAATTGTGGATTGTCGCCCTAAATATCTAGAGCAGTTTGCCATCATGGGGTCAGTATATAGCAAGTATGTCTTGGGCATGGAAGAGCCTAAGGTGGGTCTGCTAAACATTGGTGAGGAAGAGTGTAAAGGCAATGATTTGGCCATCCGCACTCATCAACTGCTACGAAAGAATTCCAGAATAAACTTTATTGGCAATGCTGAGGGTAGAGATGTACTCTCAGGTCAGTTTGATGTAATTGTGTGCGATGGCTTTGTGGGCAATATACTGCTCAAGTTTGCCGAAGCAGTAGGGGAGGTGATGCTGCAAATTATCCGAGAAGAACTGCCTCAAGGGATACAAGGTCAGCTAGGTACAGCGTTGTTAAAACCCAACTTGAAGCGGATTAAGCAGCGTATGGATCATGCCGAACATGGCGGTGCTCTACTCTTGGGGGTGGCAGGAATTTGTATTATTAGTCACGGTAGCTCCCAAGCCCCATCGATTTTTAACGCCATTCGGTTGGCTCAAGAAGCCATTGATCACCGAGTACTAGAGCGGATTAAAGCTAATCACTTCAAAAAGTCTAAGAAATCAGTGGCTACTAATTCCAGCAGTGAGGAGTAAGGCATGATCGACTGATCAGCATTTCAAGGCTACCATTAGCGCAACTGTTTTTTTGTTGACGGTTGACCGTTGGCGGTTGAAAGTTTATGGTTAACCGTTAACCTTAAGAGTGTCAAGCATGGGGACTAAACTTTGACTAGCTGATCAAGTCTCGTGTTAGAATTCCTTAGCGGAATTGCCCACCGTATTAGGGTGGCGATCGATAACGGTAATTACAAGAGGGTTCCGTGATAATGGCAGATTGTTAGCTTGAGCGTCCCACAAGCCTCACAACATAGTTGTTTAAGGCTTGTGTGCTATAGTTGAGTGTGGCATTGATGGCAAGATTGACCAATCACCAGTCTTTCCGCCTTCTCCCTAAGCAGCGAACTTGGGAAGAGAAAAACATGGGATGCAACTGATGGAGAATAGCCTTGAATCAACTAGGAACAGGCATTGCTATTACCGGAAGCGGTTCCGCAGCGTCAGAGGTTACCCTCGATAACCATCAACTAAGCCAAATGGTTGATACATCGGATGAGTGGATTACCACCCGTACCGGAATTCGGCAAAGGCATCTGGTGCATGCACAAGGGAGTCTAAGTGAGATGGCTACTGGGGCAGCAAGGAATGCGATCGCTATGGCTGGAATTGCTCCTGATGACCTAGATATGATTATCCTAGCCACCTCAACCCCGGATGATCTGTTTGGCAGTGCTAATCAAGTTCAGGCACTCCTGGGAGCATCAAAAGCAGTTGCCTTTGATATAACCGCAGCCTGCTCAGGGTTCGTCTTTGGACTGGCTACAGCGTCCCAATTTATCCGCACTGGCGTTTACCAAAATGTCTTACTAATTGGTGCCGATATTCTCTCAAGGTGGGTGGATTGGTCAGACCGAAGTACTTGTGTACTATTTGGAGATGGTGCTGGGGCTGTAGTTTTGCAGGGAAATCAATCCGATCGCTTACTGGGATTTGCACTGTGTAGTGATGGTACCCAAAATAGCTGTCTTCAGTTAGCCTATAAATCACAACAGCAGGAAATTGTCAAGGGTTTGACTGTTGGTAAAGGGACTTATCAGCCCATTACCATGAGTGGCAAAGAGGTTTATCGCTTTGCAGTGCAAAAGGTACCAGAAGTGATTGAAAAAGCATTATTCCGAGCCGATCTCAGCACTGAACAGGTGGATTGGCTGGTCTTGCATCAAGCTAATCAGCGGATTCTGGATGCAGTTGCCCAACGTCTGAAGATTCCTAAGCACAAGGTTCTAAGTAATCTCGCTCAATATGGTAATACGTCAGCGGCTTCTATACCTATAGTGTTGGATGAAGCAGTGCGGCTTGAGAAAATTAAATCAGGAGATATTATAGCTACCTCCGGCTTTGGTGCAGGATTGACTTGGGGAGCAGCGGTTTTTAAGTGGGGAAGGTAATTGAATTACTCCAGCACCATCCTGCTGACCAAGTTAATCATTCTTGACGGTTAACAATCAACAGTCAACCGCCAACGACTAACTTTTCACTGATTACTGATAACTTAAACTATAGAGTGAGGCTTTTCCAAACCATGAGCCTCCATCAGCTCCTGATTAGCCATCACCTGTTGAGGAGGACCGTCAGCAATAATTTGCCCTTCGTCAAGTAGCAAAACGCGATCGCATACTTCTAAAATCAGTTCTAGGTCATGGGAGGAAATCAGTATTGTCTCCTGGGACCCTTTCAAAAAGCTAATCAAGCGACGCCGGGAACGAAGGTCAAGATTCGCACTGGGTTCATCGTAAAGCACTAGGGATGGACCCATGGCTAAAACCCCTGCGATCGCTACCATACACTTCTGACCCCCAGACAGGTTGTGGGGAACTCGAGCCGCTAAGTGTTCCACACCCGTCAGGGATAGGGCTTCTTGAACTCGCTGTTCAACCTCAACCGTTGGTAACCCCATATTCTCTGGTCCAAAGGCTACGTCATCCCAGACCGAAGGGGAAAATAACTGGTCATCGGGATTCTGAAACACCAGACCAATTTCTGGGCGAAACTCACCCGCTACCACAGGTTTGCCAAATAACAGCATCACTCTTGCCCTAGTTGGTTTTAAAATGCCACAGATGGTCAGAAATAGGGTAGTTTTACCAGCACCATTCGGACCAATTAAACCCACCCGTTCTCCTGGCTTAATGGTGAGATTGATATTGCGTAAACTATCCGGTTGGTCTGGGTAAGAAAAATACAGACTATCAATGGCAAGGGCGTAGTGTAAGGAAGTAGGTGACTGATAGGGTTCAATGTAATCTTCTCGGTAAAAAAATTCTTGTTGTTGCTGGGTCACGGTAAAAGTCTGAAGGATGAAGTCTGTTCGCGTAGCGTGGCCGAAAGGCCAAGAATGAAGTCGTTTCGCCTGATAGCGTTCGGTGTAGGCTAGGATAAATTCAGCAGCCATATTAATTACGGCTAATCACTTATAGTCGGGGTGAGGGAATTGTGTTAAGTGTTAATTTAATTATTAATTTTATTTAATTTAAATTAACAAAACCCCAACCCAAACCCTAAACTTATAAGTCGTTAACCGGAATCAATATTACCTTGATTTGATTACCATTAATTAGTTATCATTGATGAGTCTTAATTCGCTTCGGTCATGCTTCTGTTAACAGAATTTCGGCGATCACAAATCCTACTGAAATCAAGCTAGTCAGTCCCAAAGCAATGTAGTGGTGGAAACTAGCAGTGTTTGTACTAGACCCCATACGCTTTCCCCTAGGAAGGGGTAATGAAAAGCTCTGTGTTCTAGTCTCTCTTGTCACACCAGAACTTTCAGAAACCATAAATTGAGAGGTGTTACTATACCCTCGTAAAATCATCGCTTTATAGACTTGCTGGGATTGCTGGTAACTGCGCACCAAAAGTGTTCCGGTTAGGGAAGCTAAAAGTCTCAGGTTACGGTAAGTACGGGCGAAGGATTCCAGTAGCGAAGCAACTGGGTGACCTCCAAATTCCTGCCATGAAAGCTTTGGTCCTTTGGCACGAAAACCTCGCAGCTGCATTGCCCGCTTCATTTTAGCTAGGTCGTTACTAAATTGCTCAATATAGCGGTAAGACAACAGAGTCATATCCGCTAGCAGTGATGGCAGACCAAGCGATCGCATAGCTTTGATGTTGGTCAAAAAGGGTGCGGTGCCAAATAAAATCACACTAATGGTGAGAATACATAGGAAACGGGTGGCAATCAGCACTAGGGTTAGCAGTCCTTCCTGTCGCAGAGCGATTGGACCAAGGTGGATGATCACGGTAGTGCCTACTGTGAAGGGGAGTAGCAGTGTAATCCCTAACAGAAAAAATCCCGGATAGCGCAACCGATTCAACAGAAAGGACAGTGGCAGGCGAGAGACTCGATAAAAAATTAGGGTCAGAGCCACCATCGGTGGTAGCACTATCAAATGCTGTACAAAGGAAAACGCGAAAATTAGGGTTAATAGGGCAATTAGCTTAGCACGAGGTTCCCAACTGTGGATGGGGGAGTCCAAGTGAGCGTAGGCATCAAGTCCATGTTTCATTTAGTCATTTATGATTGTTATTGGTGATTGCTAATTGGGTCTAATCAACATAGGAGCCATAGATTCTATCGCTCCACTTCACCCTTGATACTTCATACTTGATACTTCATACTTGATACTTCACCCTTCATCCTTCATATTTTCTCCATGACCTATGACTCAGTTAGGATCAATCCCTAAGCTAATCAGAATTTAAATTCACTCATACAGTGTATTGGGGGAAAAACGTCAATACCTCTTCCCATGCCCCCATGCCCCCATATTCCCATCAGCTCAGATCGGCACATGAGATTCGCCCAAATTAGATTAGTCCACAAGTGATCACGAGGATATGAGCAAGCACTATATCATCAAAGTGCTGTGCTTTTGTCTTAAACACGTTTAGCCTTTCTTTTTTAACTATACACAAATAAATATGAAATCAAAATCTATCCCTTTTGCCTCTAGCATGCATGCATGCATGCCTTGTCAACACCCACGGTTTATGAGACTTATGCAAGAGGTGTAATAATTAAATTATATATAGTGTAATTAGAGCCTCCAATATTCAGTTAGTTATATAGTTTTGTATAAGTTACAAAAGTTTATCAAAATAGTTACAAAAGTTTATATAAAACTGTAGAAAAATTAGGTTTTTGGATTGATTAACCAAGTGAGAGGTGTTCCGGATTAAATCATCTCGCATAAATACAACGCCTTATAGTCAATCTAAAATTCCAAATCAGGATTATAGAATGCTAACCACCAAAGATGTAAGCAGCAACGATCTCGATAAGTCCTTAAACTTTTACGTAACTGATCAACACAACCCTTTAATAGGTGACTCCAAAATCTCTAGGACTATTATCTTTATTGACTCAGGGGTTGATGATTATCAGAGTTTAGTTAATGGTACGGTACCGGAAAGTGACGTAATTGTCCTGGAATCTACACAGGATGGCGTGGCACAAATTACCAAGGCTCTGCAAGGACGCACTGATATTTCTGCTATTCACATCGTTTCTCACGGTTCACCGGGGTGTTTGTATTTAGGGAATAGCCAACTTAGTCTAGATACTTTAAACCATTACCTCCCTCAATTAAAAACTTGGTCAACGACTGATTCAGCCACTCCTATTCTCCTCTACGGCTGCAATGTTGCTGGTGGAGATGCTGGTACAGAATTTTTGGAACGACTACACCAAATAACTGGTACTGACATTGCGGCTTCTGCGAACCGCACGGGTAATGCTGCCTTGGGTGGTGATTGGAATCTAGAATGTTGTACGGGTCAGATTGGTGTAGATTCAGCATTTTTGCCAGAATTGATGCAGGTATATCAAGGAGTTTTTGCTGTGTCCTTTAGCAACGCTAACAACTTTCCAGTAGGAACTATAGTTGTTTCAATTAAGGATAAGACGGTGATGAGGTAAAATGAAAAGGGTATATTTTCAATAACTGACAGCAATGCCATACAGTCTAGATTTCAGAAAAAAAGTAATAAACTATATAGAAAAAGGTGGAAAAATTACAGAGGCAGCGAAAGTATTTGGGATAGGAAGAGCGACAATATACAAGTGGTTGAATCGTTCCGAACTAAAGGCTAATAAAGTAGAACGTCGTCAAAGAAAGCTAGATTGGAAAGCCTTAGAACAAGATGTCAAAGAAAATCCAGATGCTAAATTAATAGAGAGAGCCAAAAAATTTGGAGTGCGCCCAAGTGCAATATTATACGCACTCAAAAAAATGAAAATAACTCGTAAAAAAAAAGAACTTCGTTATCGGGAAAGAGATAGGAAAGAAAGAATAAAGTATTTAAGAGCATTAAGAGAATTAATAAAAATATCTGGAATTAAAAGCCTTGTATTCATTGATGAGTCGGGGTTTGACAAAATACAGTCATGCCTTTATGGATGGTCAAAAAAAGGGAAAAAACTGTATGGTGAACAAACAGGAAAACGAATAAAAAGAGAAAATTTAGTAGCAGGAAGAAGGAAGAAATCAAAAGATTTAATAGCCCCTTGTTTAGTGGTAGTCTTAATGCAGAAGTATTTGAAGGATGGTTAAGCCAATATTTATTAGCCTCATTAACAATTCCTTCAGTATTAATTATGGATAATGCACCAATTCATAGAAAAAATGCAATTAGAGAATTAGTAGAGTCAGCCGGTCATCAAGTATTATTTTTGCCGAAATACTCTCCAGATTTCAATGATATAGAGCATGATTTTAGTGCTTTAAAGAGAGCCAGAATGTATACTTCTATAGACACTTCTCTGGATGAAGTAATTCGTGAATATTGTGCTTCTTAGTGTCTCCTCCTTATTTAAAATAACTATAGTCCTGCTGCTATTGCCACCGGAGACTTTGATGGTGATGGTGATTTGGATTTGGTAACAGCTAACTCAGACTCTGATAACGTCTCGGTGCTGTTAAATAATGGCGCAGGAAGCTATAGCTTAAGTGGGAACTTTGCCGTAGGAAATTTGCCCGTTGACATTGCTGTGGGAGACTTCAACAAAGATGGTAACCTGGATTTGGTGACCGCAGACTTTGGTACTCCTTTTACATCCTCTACGGATAACACGGTCTCAGTCTTGCTAGGAAATGGCAATGGCACCTTTGGTTCTGCCACCCAAGTCAACGAAGGGGATATTCCTCTATCCGTGGCCGTGGGGGACTTCAACCGCGATCAAAATTTGGATATAGCCGTAGGAAGATTTTCCTCACCAGGTATAGTCTCGGTGTTGTTCGGAAATGGGACGGGGAGCTTTCCATTTACTAACGACGTTACAACCGGGGTTAGTGGATTTTCTACCTCTGTGGGGGACTTCAACAACGATGGTAACCTGGATATAGTGACAGGAAGTGGCAGTAACGAAGTCTCGCTGCTGTTAGGGAACGGGACAACAACCTTTCAGCCTAGTATATCGATTCCAACAGGTGTGTCTTTTGCTGCTCCTGATGCTGTGGGAGACTTCAACAAAGATGGCAATCTGGACTTAGTGATAGGAAGTGGTTCTGGTGCTGAGAACGAAATCGCAGTGTTGTTGGGGAATGGAAATGGTAGCTTTGGTTCTCCCATGCCATTTACAACGGGTGGAGGTTCTGAAGTCGCCGTGGGGGATTTCAATAGTGATGGCAACTTGGACATTGCTGCAGCAAGTGATGATCAAGTCTCACTGCTATTAGGGAATGGTGCAGGAGGCTTTACCCCTTCTGGTCAGTTTGATGTGGGCAGTAATCCCTCTTCCATCACCGTAGGGGATTTCAACGGCGATGGTAAACCAGACATTGCGACGGCCAACTCTGGCTCCAACAACGTCTCAGTATTGCTCAACACTACCTCCTCTTCCATGTTTGCTCTAGGTTCAACAACTCAAGTAGGGGACTTTCGAAACGATACTGACTACTTAGTCGCTGATGTAAATGGGGATGGTGAATCTGATCTCGTTGAACTTTGGAATAATAACAATAAGTTTTTTGCTGCCACTTGGATTAGTAATGGTAGCGGAGGATTTAACCTCGGCAATAATACAGCAGTAGGGGACTTTCGAAACGATACTGACTACTTAGTCGCTGATGTAAATGGGGATGGTGAATCTGATCTCGTTGAACTTTGGAATAATAACAATAAGTTCTTTGCGGCGACTTGGATTAGTAATGGTAGCGGAGGATTTAACCTCGGCAGTAATACAGAAGTAGGGGACTTTCGAAACGATACTGACTACTTAGTCGCTGATGTAAATGGGGATGGTGACTCTGATCTCGTTGAACTTTGGAATAATAACAATAAGTTTTTTGCGGCGACTTGGATTAGTAATGGTAGCGGTGGATTTAGCCTGGGCAGTAATACAGAAGTAGGGGACTTTCGAAACGATACTGACTACTTAGTCGCTGATGTAAATGGGGATGGTGACTCTGATCTAATCGAGGTTTGGAATAATAACAATAATTTCTTTGCTGCCACTTGGATTAGTAATGGTAGCGGTGGATTTAGCCTGGGCAGTAATACACAAGTAGGAGACTTTCGAGATGATACTGATTACTTAGTCGCTGACGTAAATGGGGATGGTGACTCTGATCTAATCGAGGTTTGGAATAATAACAATAATTTCTTTGCTGCCACTTGGATTAGTAATGGTAGCGGTGGATTTAGCCTGGGCAGTAATACACAAGTAGGAGAATTTCGAGATGATACTGATTACTTAGTCGCTGACGTAAATGGGGATGGTGACTCTGATCTAATCGAGGTTTGGAATGATAACAATAATTTCTTTGCTGCCACTTGGATTAGTAATGGTAGCGGAGGATTTAGCCTGGGCAGTAATACACAAGTAGGGGACTTTCGAAATGATACTGATTACTTAGTTACCGATTTAAATGGTGATAATAAGTCTGATATAGTTGAACTTTGGAATAATAACAATAATTTCTTTGCTACTAGTTGGTTAAACATTGCTTAAACACTGTTTAAACACTAACCTAGTTCGGTAGTGTCTATGGAGAAGTAGCTGAATTAATCAAATAATCCTCTGATAGATACCAGAGGATTATTTGATACCTAATTAGGTATTTAGTGGGTAAAACACCTCTTCAGCAGCGTCTCCCAGCATAGCATAAATTTCTTCGGCTGATACTTAAGTTAACAGATAATTTTCCTCTAGTTCAGCCGAATATAGAGCTGAGATTTTAATCCTAGCCATTGATACTAGTTATCGATGGTTTACTGGATTGAAATTATTATAGTTATGCTATTGATGCTGAGCACTCTTTAACAACAACCTTAACTTCACCATTTGGAGAGACAGTTGTTGTTACTGTTCTTCCGCCGATAATCCCGTTGATATTCTGCTCATCAAGTTCAGTAATGAAGCTTTCATAAACAGGTGAAATAGCGAGGTCAGAGATTGTAATGTTAGCCATTCGCAAATTTTATATTCAGTCAAGTTGTCTTGTTTAGGATTAGAGGTTTTATTGCCTCATTCCATGACTCTCATCTCGAATTTATTCCAGGATTTCAAGGGATTAATGAATGAAAAAAGTGACAAAAGTAATTCAGTTATATCTTGGTCGATTTTAACAATATATATACTAGGGTGTTTAGAGGTTTTATTGCCTTATACCATGACTATAATCTGGGATTTATTCCAGGATTTCAAGGGGGTAATCAATGAAAAAAGTGACAAAAGTAATTCAGTGATGTCTTGGTTGATTTGAAAAATACCCCTACTAGTGGATCAAGTCAGGATAACTATTACGTAAACTTGGCCAAATCTCTAGGTTTTTATAACTAAAATTAAATTAGTTATACTTTTTTGGCTTCTGCGTTGCTCCCTTGAAAGCTAGACCTGAGCAAACGTCATAAAACAATTCCACCCAAGATAAATCTTGGGTGGAATCAGAATCAGTACTAGAGTTAAAAGGATAGGGCTGAAGGGGTGACAAGGGATTTGAAAAGTAGGCAGGACCGGTGCGATCGCATTCTTATTCCCTACACCTTGCCCCATTACTATTGTTCTGACTCCTCATCCCCCCACTCCCCCCACTTCCTCCATTACTCTCACTTCTCCCTAAAAGTACTTAATCCCTAGTGCCTGATTATCTTCATCCAAAAATTAAATCAAACTTTACACAAACAATATAAAATTCGACCAAAATCTAAAATTGGATAAAAATCATCCAAAAACTCGCCAAAATCATCCAAAAATTGCCCAAAATCATCCAAAAAGTCCACAATACTAAGTAAATTTGACTATTAAAACCAACATAAAAGCCAACATCCACCCTCGATCATCAAAACAATGAGTTAAAGACTTTTTAGTTACAGATATGTCAGGACATCAGTCGAAACCTGATCTTGAGGGTGCATGTACTAGTACAGGTAAATATTTAACAGCGTTTCAGCGCAAACTGCTACAAAAAAGTCTACGATCCGACTTACCTTAATGGCGGTGGGGTTAGGGCTGCTGATATTTAGCCTGTTTCGAGTGGCAATGATGGGGTTGCGGCAATATCTACTAGACCATACGGCTAATAAAGTAGATGCAGCACTGATTGTAGGATTTATTCGCCATACACTGCGGTTGCCTCTCTCGTTTTTCGAGTCCCGCTATGTTGGTGACATCATATCACGGGTTCAGGAAAACCGCAAGATTGAGCAGTTCCTTACCGGTGAGGCGCTATCAATTCTGCTGGATTTACTAACGGTATTTATCTATGTAGGATTGATGGTTTGGTACAGCTGGAAAATGGCATTATTGGCCTTAGTGATTGTGCCGCCATTCTTATTGCTAGCGTTGATTGCGAGTAAGCATTCAGCCGTCAGCTATCAGCTATCAGCTATCAGCGAGTAGGCGCTTTAATTGCACTGGGTCGGATCAGTAAAACGAGCAGGGATGTCAACCAGCCATACTCGTTCGTAAGCTTGTTTACTATCTCCCCTTGATTAGTTAATTAGCTGACGGCTGACGGCTGATAGCTGAATGCTTACGATTGCGACTCCGTTTTTACGTAGGATTTCCCGGGAAATATTTCAATCGATGGCTAAGGAAAATAGTTATCTAATTGAAGCGCTTTCCGGTGTAAGTACCGTTAAATCCACAGCAGTAGAACAAACAGTACGTTGGCATTGGGAGGAGTTATTAAATAAGGAAATTAAGACAAGTTTTGATGGGCAAGTTATCAGCAATCGGCTGCAAATTTTCAGTAATGCTATTGAAGCCGTAGTAACCACAAGCCTGCTGTGGTATGGAGCGTGGTTAGTGATTCAGAATCAGTTAACCATTGGACAATTAGTGGCCTTCAATATGCTGCTAGGAAATATTATTACTCCCTTCCAGCGGTTAACCGTGTTATGGAATCAATTCCAGGAAGTAGTAATTGCTATGGAACGGATTAATGATGTGTTGGATGCCGAACCAGAGGAGGATTTACTGAATCAAGCCCGTCAATCGTTACCATCAATTCAGGGTCACATTGCCTTTGATAACGTTACCTTTCGCTATCACCCAGAGAGTGATTTAAATGTACTGGAAAATCTTTCCTTTGAAGTGAAACCAGGACAAATGGTAGCCCTAGTGGGACGCAGTGGTTCAGGGAAAACGACGATTTCTAAATTAGTGTTGGGATTGTATCCACCCACAGATGGGAAAGTATTGATTGATGGCCTTGATATTACCAGTCTGTCCTTAGGGTCTTTGCGATCGCAAGTGGGAGTAGTAGACCAAGATACGTTTTTGTTTGGTGGAACCATTCGGGAAAATATTAGCTTAGGTCATCCTGCCGCTAGTTTAGAAGAGATTATAGAAGCAGCACGATTAGCAGGTGCTGATGAGTTTATTAAAAATTTACCTATGGGGTATGAAACCCAGATAGGAGAAGGGGGAGGAATGTTGTCTGGTGGACAACGGCAACGGATTGCGATCGCACGGGCTTTGTTAGGCAATCCTAAGTTATTAGTTTTAGATGAAGCCACCTCCCATTTAGATGCAGAATCAGAGCGAATTATTCAGCAGAATTTAAATCAAATTCTCAAAGGTATAGCAGAAGTCAAAAGTCAGAAGTCCTTTGTCAGAAGTCAGAAGTCAAACTCTTGCGCTTACAAAGGGTGTGAGACTTTTGTCATGTCCTAACTGCCCTGGCGACTGCTATAGGACAACATTCGTCATTGCTCATCGGTTGTCTACAGTCCGGAATGCGGATTTAATTTTAGTGCTGGATAGAGGAGTATTGATTGAGAGGGTAACCCATCAGTAATTAATGACAAAAAGGGGACATTATTACTATTTTAATCCCCAGCAAATTAGTCCTTAATCCTGAGTCATTAATCCTGAAAAATTACATAAATTTTAATTTATTTATTCATGAATAATCCTAATACCAAATAACTAGTATCAATAAATAATAAATAAAATTATGCCCAATACATTGAATGGACACTTGGACACTTGAATGGACATCCTCCAACTCAGCTACAAGACACTAATCATGATCAAGATAGTTTAAACGCCCCAAACCTAGCTAAATTTACTGATGATTGGTCTTACGCCACTAAAGAATTACTCGATAGTTGGCCTCAGGTTTGGACAAGGGGATTACTGTACTTTCTAGTAGTATTTGTTTCCATTATTTTACCCTGGTCGATGCTCTATAAGGTAGATGAAACCGGTACAGCTAGAGGACGACTTGAACCAAAGGGTAAGACTGTGAGGCTGGATGCTGCTGTAGCCGGTACCGTGGATGAAATTCAAGTTAAAGAGGGGGAAAAGGTTGAGGCTGGACAAAATTTAGTGATTTTGAAATCCGGGTTAGTCCGTACTGAATTGCAGCAAGTTAACGATAAATTAAAGGGGCAATTGAGTAGGCGATCGCAGTTATAATTACTAAAAAATCAGTTAGTGGTAGTCTTGACAACTCAGCAGCAACAAAATCAAGCCCAAGCCTTGGAAAAGCCAGCTCAAATTGACCAAGTGCGACAGACTATAATTGATCTGAGTAATTCCTATAACTTACAAAAATAATAAAAATTAGCTCAAGGAAATCAGGCCAGGCAAAATCTTGAACTTAGTAAAACAGCCTCTAAGTTACTAGAGATTCGTTTAGCTAATGCCCAGGGAGAGGTGCAACGCTATCGTAAACTTTGGCAACAAGGAGTTGTGCCAGAAATTGATGTGTTAGATAAGGATGATGTGGTACAGTAAAGGCGACGGTTGTATGAACAAACAAAGTCTGATATTGAACAGGCTAAGTTACGGATTAGGGAAGAACAAAGTAGTTATGAACGGACTATGCGTCAAGCACAAGCAGATATTGAGCAAGCAAAGTTACGATTAAAAGAGCAGGAAAGGAGTTATCAGAGTTTGATTCATTCCGGTAAGTTATCAGTACTTAAAATAGAATAACAACTGAATAATATAGAGAATAAAATTACTACCCTAAATTCATAAATTGCTCAGAGTAAGCGTCAGATTGACTCGTTGCAGCTTCAGTTAAAGCAACGAGTCTTAGACGCACCGGTAAGTGGAATGGTATAGCGCTACGCGCAAGTCAGAAGTTAGAAGTCAGAAGTCAGAAGTAAGCTTAGACTTACGTTTCAGAGTTTAGGAGCGATGCAGAGGTGCGACCCGTGGCGAATTTAATTCTTAATGCGGAAAACGCACCATTACGGTCTTGGGGAGGCAGCGCGGTCTTGGGGGTTTCCCCCACTCGCTATTGCCGTGGTTTCCCCCACTCGCTATTGCATCAAGACAATGTCAAACACCTTAATGGGTAGTGCTATATTTCAGTTACCGATTCAAAGACCTGGTGCTGTAGTGCAGCAGGGTACTATGGTAGCAGAAATTGCCCCAGAGGATTCATCATTAATTATTCGAGCCCAGATGGCAACAACTGAAAGTGGTTATTTAAAGAAAGGAATGCCAGTCAAACTGAAGTTTGATGCCTATCCGTTTCAATAGTATGGAGTGATAGCAGGAGAGTTAGTGGAAATTTCTCCAACTACCTCTGAGGTAGCAGCCTATAACATAGAAATTGCGTTAAATCAGGATTGTCTTCCCACAGGTAAGGAGTGTATTGGATTCCGTCCTGGAGATACAGCGACTGCTGAGGTAATTGTGCGCCAGCGTCGGATTATTGATTTTATTCTCGATCCGTTTAAGAAGTTGCAGCAAGGAGGTTTGAAATTATAGGTGATTTCCGGGATGTCATATCAGTCAATTCAGGGCATTATCAATTAGTGCGATCGCTTTTTATAGCACGGCGTGTAATAGTGTTGAAAAATTCAATTTGCAAAGCGATGCAGCACTATAACTTTCACAGTTTAAATTACTAGGATAAACACGATGTAACCAGCTATCACGATTACCAAAGACGATATTCTTGAAGAAATCAAGCTATCTGGTAAGATTCCTGAGATTATCGAAGCAATTACTACCCGCAAGTTAATCGCAGCTGCTGCCGCTGAGGCGTGTATCAAAGTAGAGACAGAAGAACTTCAAGACGCAGCAGATAAATTCAGGATAGTTAGCCAACTCGGGAGTGCTGAGAAAACTTGGGCATGGCTGGAAAAACATGGTATGACCTTATAATAGTTTGAAGCTATGGTATATAATGGCGCTATTTATGGAAAGTTAGCTAAGCATTTATTTGCCGATAAAGTTGAACCCTATTTCTTTGAAAATCAGCTAGATTATGCGGGTGTGGTGATGTATGAGGTAATCATAGATGATCAAGATTTAGCCATGGAACTCTTTTATGGTATTCAGAAAGGGGAGATGAGTTTCTATGATGTTGCTCATCAGTATATCCAGGATAAAGAATTACGTCGCTATGGGGGATATCAAGGAGTAGTAACTCGTGAGCAGATCAAGCCGGAGATTTCTGCTGCTGTCTTTGCAGCTAAGCCACCGGAGGTTCTCAAACCCATTGTGACCTCTAAGGGAGTACACTTGATTTTGGTGGAGGAGATTATTGAACCCCAATTGGATGATAAGCTGCGCTCTCAAATCCTCTTAAATTTATTTTCTGAATGGACTAAGCAACAGGTTTAGCAATTTGAAGTTACCAAAAACCTTGACTTAGGTTACCAAGCTGCCTAGGTCTTGAGTGGAAACTTATACATGCAGAATTTAGAATTTAGAATTTAGAATTTAGAATTCTAATCTTGGTCTTTAAGCTTTTGAAATTAAATGCCCTCTGATGCTGATCAGGGGGCATTTTTGATGATTTATATTTCTAAGTTAAGTTCTCTGACGCGCCTTTCATCCCACCTCAAACGGAGGATGGGGGATTTCGACTGTTATAAGAAAATGCGATCGCATTCGATATCTTCCGCTACACTAGCTAATAGATCACAAACAAACCCAATGTCTCCAAGATTTGATTAGATCATTGACCAGTGTCTCCTCCCGCCCCTCTAACTCGTCTATCCCAAGGACAGCTGAACGTATTACAAACCTGTCCCCGTAAGTTCCAACACATTTACTTTGACCAGCTGGGAACACCCGTGTCTCCCGAACAACAAGAGCGTCTTACTTGGGGAAGCCGCTTTCACCTATTAATGCAACAGCGGGAACTTGGGTTACCAGTTACATCCTTAGTAGAAGAGGATACCCAACTCGACTACTGGCTGAGTGGTTTAGTCAATGCCGCACCAGAACTTTCCAACCCAGAGCCTGAAAGCTTCCGGGAAGCGGAACATTGCCGAACCCTGTATTTCCAAGGTTATCTACTTACAGTTATCTATGACTTATTGATTGCAGGGGAAGACTCGGCTCAAATTCTTGATTGGAAGACCTATCCTCAACCTAAAAACCGGGATTGGTTAGCCCAAGACTGGCAAACACGCCTGTATCTCTACGTCCTAGCAGAAACTAGCGATTATTGGCCAGAACAAATTTCCATGAGTTACTGGTTTGTCAAATCCCAACCCTGTGCCCAGAGTCTTAAATTTACCTACAATAGCGCACAACACCAGAAAACTAGGGAGGATTTGACTCAGTTGTTGACCCAGTTGGCTGGGTGGCTACAAGGGTACCAAGATCAAGGTTTAGCTTTTCCTCAAGTAGCAGCATCCCTTGGTCGATGTGGTGATTGTACCTTTGCCGTGCGTTGTCAGCGTTACGGGAATAGGCTGAGCAACGATAGTACAGAATTACTACCCGATTTAGCTGATATCCAAGAAGTTTCCCTTTGAGCTACCACCCCTGACTGGGTTTGCTCCTAGCACCAGTAAGAGTTGACGCTTAGTCGTTAAATATTAGACAAGACTAAACAAACCGACCCAGACCTGTCTAGTTATGCATTACAGACCTCACGAATTCGCCAAAATCGCTGGTGTGACTGTCCGAACCTTACAACGGTGGGATATATCGGGAAAGTTAATAGCCGATCGGACTTTAGGGAACCATAGAGTTTACACCCAAAAACACATTAATCAACTCAAAGGCTTACTCAATGACGATATTAAAAGGTCTGTGGTTGTGTATTGTCGGGTGTCATCCCCGGCTCAAAGACCCGACCTGGAAAACCAAGTGAAAGCTATGGATACCTTATCCTCCAATTAGCTGAGTACTCCGACTGTGAGATCGTCATCACCAATAATGAATCTCTGAGTCTTCAACAGGAGATGGTCGAAGATCTGATGGCGATTATTCACTGTTTCTCTTGTCGGCTCTATGGTTTGAGGCGTTACATTCAACCCATTCAAGAAAATATTGACAAAAACCTTGACAATCCGGAAAATTGCGCTAAATTAGCATCGGAAGTACAAATAATGGTCGAAATTCCCTTGAAGTTACCGTAAGAATAAAGGAGCCTTTATAGTTGGTCGGTCATGGGTAAAAGGGTTAAAACTTATTAATTAAGGCTCCTTTATTCTAAGGTTTCGTCTCATGTATGCTATCAAACGAGAACTCAAAGTTAATCACAAGCAAGCCAATTGGCTAGCTCAGTGCGCAGGATTCTCCCGATTCGTCTACAACTACGGACTAGGGATGATGAAAGCATCATGGGAGTTTGATCATGTCAAAGCTTCCGATTCTAAACGGTTGAATGCCATTAAGAAGGTGTTCACTAATGTCACCAAGAAAAGTACTGAGTTGGCTTGGTGTAACAAGTATCCAAGTCGTATTTACCAAAATGCATTCCGGAACTTAGCTAAAGCTTTGAGTCGTTGGCGCGACCCTAAGCTTAAAGCTCAGATGCCAAAATTTAAGACAAAGCGTCATCAATGCAGTTTCACCGTTGATGACTGCAACGGTAAGCGACTGTTGTTTGCCG
This sequence comes from Moorena producens 3L, assembly GCF_000211815.1. Classification (GTDB taxonomy): domain Bacteria; phylum Cyanobacteriota; class Cyanobacteriia; order Cyanobacteriales; family Coleofasciculaceae; genus Moorena; species Moorena producens. The sequence continues at coordinate 76,044 of NZ_GL890848.1, read as the reverse complement.
GGAAACAAATCAATATCCCTACCTTGGGATGGTTCAGATTAAAGGAGGGGATCCCTTACAACTGTATTTCCCAAACATTCACGATTTCCAGAGAAGTCGGGAAGTGGTTTATATCGTTCAAAATCGATGCTTGTCCCGTTCCTGCGATCAAACACACCCAGCAGAAAGTCGGAATAGACCTCGGAGTCAAGTGCTTTGCCACATTGTCTGACCGCACCCAGATTGAAACGCCCGAATCGATAAAGAAAGCGAAAACCAAGCTATCGAAGCTACAGTGGCGCAATCGCAAAAAGGTGTTAGGCAACGGTCAGACAAAGACAAAACCAAGTCAGAACGCACTGACTTACTATGGAAGACTGAGAAAGCAACACAAGCACCTTGCAAACATTAGAGAGGACTTTTTGCAAAAGGAAACCACTCGATTAGCTCAGACTTATCAAGAAATTTTGATTGAAGACTTGAACGTGTTGGGAATGTTGGCTAATCATAAACTAGCGGAGGCCATCTCCTTGTTGGGATTCTACCGATTCAGAGAGTTGCTGACTTACAAGCAAGAATTCCATGGATTCAAGCTGACCCTAGTAGATAGGTGGTTTCCATCATCAAAGACTTGCCACAAATGCGGACATAAACAGAATATGCCATTGAAGGAAAGGGTGTATATTTGTGGAGGTTGTGGAAATCTTGAAGACCGGGATCTCAACGCGGCAATCAACATAGAGCGTTGGGAAGCTCGGTAGGGGCTCTCACTGTCGATGGCAATCGATCAAACGCCTGTGGAGTGGAAGAAGCCGACTTCCCACGTAGAAGAAAACGAAGCAGGAATTGAACTTCAGACCGAATGTCTAGGTTTGTGTAAGATTCATGATGCAGTTAAGCAGAGATCCCCGGGGGAACCTCTGCTGTAGCTAGTGCGCTAACCAGCCCATAGGCTACAAAGTCTGGTCGAACAAAATTTTACCAGACTCAGTGCCGCTGGCTTCTTTGGGTTTCATAGGGTTATAATAACACAAAATCTCTAAATAACACAAAAAACTTAAAATACCTATTGAATAGTTTAACCCTTAGTAGGATAATTGGGATGTCAAAGTTGTCAAAAGATGTGTCAGAAGAAAAACAAGTTAGCTACAAACTATTTTTGCCTGAATCCTTACGGGCAAAATTCAAATCTATGTGCGCTCTCAAAGGAGTCACCATGAATCATATCTTATTGGAGTTGATCGAAGAATGGATAGAGGAAAATAAAGCTGCTTCATCCCCTAAGCAGAAGAAGAGTTAATCGGCTGATATAGGTTGAACAGTGCTGAATGCGGAATGGTAAGTGCTAAATGCTGAGTTATCAGTAACCAGCTCATAGTCTAGTAAGCATTCAGCTATCAGCTCTCAGCTATCAGCTAATGCGCTACAGATGGTGCTACTTAATGTGCTATAGCGCTACGCGCAAGGCAATAGGCATGCTAGCAATAGCTGATTATAATAGCTTTTGCTGCTTTTATAAATGTCAAACACCTTAATGCGTAGTGCTATAGCAGTCGCCAGGGTAATTAGGACATGACAAAAGTCTCAAACTACAGTTTGGCTTGAGTTTAACTTCTGACTTCTGACTTCTGACAAATGACTTCTGCTATATATCAGCTATCAGCTCTCAGCTTTTGAATAAGCGATCCAGTGGCCTCACGGGGGTTTCCCCCACTCGCGCTTGGGATCAAGACAACAAGTAAGCATTGGTTTAATCTCTGTTACGTCGGCTGACGGCTGACGGCTGACGGCTGACGGCTGACGGCTGACGGCTGACGGCTGACGGCTGAGGGCTGAGGGTCACACCCTAAGCATTCAGCTCTCAGCCTATGGGCATAGGGCATATGGTTACATGACTAATTAATGCGATCGCTAATGAAAGACAATGATAAATTATTTGAGCAACTGAAAGATCAAGCCATTGATTCAGACCATGAGCAAGGTTTGATAGCCCTTGGTGAGGAATTGCTCAAAGAGTTTGATAGCGGTTCATCACAAGGGGTCACTGATATGGCTCGTTATCGGTTGGAAAAACATCGAAGTGCTTACAAAAAAGCCTACAAAAAACTGATGGCTACCATTGGTCTATGAGCAAGAGAGTCTGATGAGGAACAGTGTCTATGGAAAACTATCGACTGGTATCAGTCAAGATCAAGGGGTTTAGAGGCTTTCCTGAACAAGCGGGAGAACGGGAATTTCGCTTTGATCAAGCCTGCACATTAATTGTAGGAGCTCAGGGGGGAGGTAAAAGTAGTACCCTGAATGCGATTGAGTGGTGTCTATTTGGCAAAGATGTCGCTAATAAAAGTGCTACTAAAATTGAAGAGCGCAAGAATTGGTTAGTGAAAAACCAATCGTCAAGGGAGACTAGTGTCGAAGTTATATTTGAAGGGAATGAGGAAATACTAAAGGTATATCGGAGTGACCGCAAACGTCGTGGTAATCCCAAGTTTTACTATCAGATTAATAATGGCTCGTATCAGGAAGATGAAACTGACTTGCGGGTGCTACTGGGTCTAGAATTGTCTGACTACATGAGTTGTGTCTACCTACATCAAGAAACTATCAGTGCGCTACTGATTCAGGAACCAAAAGAGCGCAAAAATGCTCTGGATCGCCTCATGGGTTTGACGGATTGGCGCAATCTCTTGGATGGAATTAAGCGAGCTAAAGCCCAGGAAGAGTTTAAGAAAATTGATCAAGAGTTTGGTCAGATTATCAGCAAAATTGAAACGGCAAAAGCGATTAAGGAAAATGACTTAGGTCTAGCAGAAGAAGAAGCCATTTTTCATGATATTCCGCTCAGCCAATTATCCCTAAATGGAGCAAAAGCTATTTGCCAAGGGGTTGAAAATGCAGTTGAGAATTTTGCCAAAGACTATGGATTGCTGGTGCCCTCTTTACCAAAATACCAAACTACTGATGATTTGGAAGGATTTGTAGATGGTGGTAAGGAGGCGATTAAGCAATTACGTAATGCTCAGCCCGACTGGGAACGGCAGAAAGAATTGCTGAATCAGCAAAGTGAATTAAATCGTTTGAAAGCTAATGTTGAGACCAAGGTTATGGAACTCAACCAAAAAGAAAACGAGATTCACCAACTGGAAGCTCAATACGGCATGCTACCAGAAATTTTGGCAAAAAAAAATCAAATTGAACAAGAAGAGTTACCGGCTAAGCAAGGGAGTCTAAATACTATCAACAATCGTGCCGGTATCATTATCCAAACCCTAAAATTTCTGAAGTCAGTACAAGAAGATCAAGCCCAAGATTGTCCCGTTTGCTCTACACCAATTAATCCAGTTCAGTTGCGTCAGGAATTAGAATCCTGGCAGCAAGACATGAAGTTACAGCTAAAACCGATTCAGAAGGAGATTCGGGAATTAGAAACAGCAGTAGAGGAGTTACAGAGACTGATTAAAACCTTGGAGCGGTTGCAACGGGAACGATTAGATAAGGATAAGGGATTACAACAAGCAAAAAATGCGATCGCAGTAGCTTTAGAAACAGAAATTAATGACTCTGTTAACGCTCTTGCTCTGCTCAATCAAGCCATTACTGAAGTAGATCAAGAATTAGCCAGGATTCGCACCGCAGTTGAGCAAAGTAATCAGCGTATCGATAGCATTGATCAAGACTTGGAAAACATTAAACGGATTATTACTGTCTTGCGTTATCGCCAAGAGGTAGATAATTTGTTTTCCATTCAAGATTGCCCTGACTATAAAGAAGTTGAAGCAGCAAAAGCTGACTTGGAAGCCTTCTGTGACCGATTGTTGACTATTGGTGAAGCTGTACAGGAAGTGCTAGGAAACTCAGCTAAAGAAAAAATCGATGCTACCAGAGCAGCAATTTCTAGTATCTATCGTCAGCTCGCCCATCGCAGTGACTTTCCAGATATTGAGATTGACCCAGAAAAATATGAAGTGATGGCGGTGGGATATGGAGAGTCAGAAGTTGCCTTACGACTGTTGAACAAGGGTGATATTAATTGTGCTGCTTTGAGTATATTTCTAGCCCTAGCAACTTCAGAGCAATTGACTCATAATATCGGTTTCATGGTGCTAGATGACCCGTCGCAAAATCTCGACCCAGTCCATAAAGAACGATTGGCTCAGGTGTTGGATCAGGTATTGGATAAAAAGCAATTGATTATTGCGACTTCAGAAGATGATTTCGTCGAGCAGCTGAGTTTCAAGCTAACTAAGCCCAACAAACTATACCGATTGGGACAGTGGACACCAACTCGTGGACCAACTATCGAGGGTAATGGGTAATAGAATTTAGAATTTAGAATTTAGAATTTAGAATTTAGAATATGGATGCATCAACATTCAACCATTTAACCACCATTCAACAACACCTAAATAGTCGCTCTAGAAAAGATAATGGGTTTGGCAAAACTTGCCAGATTTTCCTAGCGATTACCTTCTGTCGCTTGGGTTTTCAGGTAGAAAACTATTCCTCTCAAGGTGTAGATATCGATAGTTGGAATCACCCCTACTTTCCTAATCTTTCCATTGAAGTAAAGACCACCACCAAGCATACGGTGACACTAGGACAGAAGGATGTGGATGGCTTGAATAAAAAAGCGAGAGAAGGATATGAACCTATCTTTGCGGTTTTGAGATTAGAGTTATTGTCAAATTGGATTATCGCTAAAGCCAAGGGAATTAAGGCAGGTAATCATCCTGTAGGGAGACTACAAACCTCAGTAAGGGCAATTCCAGAACTGCAAGATCAGGTGAATCAGGAATTCCCTAGGGTTGTCAATGACTATGGCGCTATAGTATCAAGTATTCCAGCTGAGGAAGTTCTCACTGATTTGGATAAGTATTTGGATAGGGAGAGACAAAAAGTATTGCCAAAAGGAAGTGTTATGGCGCTGCATGCAGAGCATAGGTTTTAGGGTTAGGGTATATTTTTGGCTCTAAGCATTCAGCTGATCGCTGATCCCTAATGGCTGAATGCTTAGGGGTATAGCACACAATACCCTTCAACCTTTCTACCCTTCAATTGGACTCACTGAGCAACAACTGAGCAGGCAATCGCTGAAAGGAAAGCCGTTCATTGTTGACATCCACAAAGATAGTGTCCCCATCATTAAATTCACTCCTGAGAATTCCTTTAGCAAGAGGAGTTTCCAACTCCCGCTGAATAGCTCGCTTTAGGGGTCGTGCTCCAAAAACTGGATCGTACCCTAAATCTGCCAAAAAGTCAAGAGCTGCATCGGAGAGTTTTAGGGACATCTTGCGCTCTGCTAACCGTTGCTCTAAGCGCAGGGTTTGCAGCTGGACAATATTGCGCAACTGATGTTTTTGCAAGGTATGGAAAATAATCACCTCATCAATCCGATTGAGGAATTCAGGGCGGAAACTAGAGCGCATTGCTTCCATGACCCGACTCCGCATTTCTTCATACTTGGAGTCATCCCCAGCTACATCCAGAATATACTGGGAGCCAATATTGCTAGTCATGATAATAACGCTATTCTTGAAATCTACGGTATGCCCTTGAGCATCAGTCACTCGACCATCATCAAGGATTTGCAGCATGACATTAAAGACATCCGGGTGTGCTTTTTCGATTTCGTCAAATAGAATTACGGCATAGGGACGTCTACGGATAGCTTCGGTTAACTGACCTCCTTCTTCGTAACCCACATAGCCTGGAGGAGCACCAATCAGTCGGGAAACGGTATGCTTTTCCATATACTCAGACATATCGATTCGCACCATAGCCTCTTCGGTGTCAAACAGATAGGCTGCTAAGGCTTTTGCCAATTCTGTCTTACCCACACCGGTAGGACCGAGGAAAATAAAGCTAGCGGTGGGACGATTGGGGTCAGCTAATCCCGCACGCGATCGCTGAATAGCATCGGCAACAGCAGTAACGGCTTCCTCTTGACCAATCACCCGCTTGTGTAGTTCTTCTTCCAGGTGCAGTAGCTTCTCTTTCTGAGACTCAACCAGCTTACTAATGGGAATTCCAGTCCACTTAGAGATAATTTCCGCAATGTCAGCTTCTGTAACTTCTTCCCGCAGCAGGGATTTACTACTGGTTTGGTTCTCGGCTAGCTGTTGCTCAACGGCTGCCAGGGATTTTTGCAACTCGGCTAACTTGCCGTATTTTAACTTAGCGGCTCGGTTGAGGTCATAATCCCGTTCTGCCTGTTGAATTTCTACGTTAACTCGATCAATCTCTTCCTTAATCCCCTGAATCCGGTCAATCACATCTTTTTCTGATTGCCACTGGGCATTCAAAGTACGCTGTTCTTCTTTAAGATCAGCCAGTTCTTTTTCGAGTCTTTCCAGCCTTTCGATGGAGGCGAGATCAGTTTCTTTTTGTAAAGACAACCGTTCCATTTCCAGCTGGATAATTTTGCGGTCAATTTCATCGAGTTCTTCTGGCTTGGAAGTAATTTCCATTTTTAGCCGTGCTGCCGCTTCATCCATTAAGTCAATGGCTTTGTCTGGTAAAAAGCGATCGCTAATATACCGAGTAGACAAAGTAGCTGCTGCCACTAAAGCACTATCGGCAATTTTTACCCCATGGTGAACTTCATACCGTTCTTTAAGACCTCGTAGAATCGAGATAGTATCAGCTACACTAGGCTGGTCAACATAGACCTGCTGGAAGCGTCTTTCGAGTGCTGCATCTTTTTCAATGTACTTGCGGTACTCATCGAGAGTAGTAGCACCGATACAGCGCAATTCACCCCGTGATAACATTGGTTTGAGCAAATTTCCCGCATCCATTGCTCCTTGAGAAGCACCAGCACCGACAACGGTATGGATTTCATCAATGAACAGGATAATTTTGCCTTGGGAATCGGTCACTTCTTTTAGTACCGCTTTCAGGCGTTCTTCAAACTCTCCCCGAAACTTAGCCCCAGCAATCAATGCGCCCATATCCAGAGCAATCAATTGTCGGTCTTTGAGGGATTGAGGCACATCACCGGCTATAATCCGTTGTGCCAAGCCTTCAGCAATAGCAGTTTTCCCAACACCAGGTTCCCCCATCAGCACTGGGTTATTTTTAGTACGGCGCGAGAGAATTTGAATCGTGCGCCGAATTTCATCATCTCGCCCAATAACTGGGTCAAGCTTTCCCTCCCGCGCCGCCTCTGTCAGATCACGTCCATATTTTTCCAGTGCTTGGTATTTGCCCTCTGGATTTTGGTCGGTCACTTTCTGATTCCCTCGAATGTCAGCAATGGTAAGTTTAAGCCTATTTTCATCTAGTTTAAACTCCTGGAATAATGACTTACCAAAGCGGTCATCTTTCAGATAACCGAGGATCAGATGCTCAATGGAGATATAATCGTCCTGGTATTCTTTACGATAGGACTCTGCTCGGTCTAGCAAGCTATTCATGCTGCGTCCTAGGTAAACGGAGTCGCTATTACCAGAAACCTTAGGTTGCTTTTTGATAAAGGATTCCGTTGCTTCCCTTACCCGTTGCACAGACACTTCCGCTTTGTTCAGAATACTGGTAGCGAGTCCATCTTGATCCAGCATCGCCTTCATCAAGTGTTCGGTTTCGATTTGTTGTTGCCGTGCGGCTTTAGCAACATCTTGGGTTTGTGCGATCGCTTCCCAGGCTTTTTCGGTAAACTGGTTAGGGTTACTTGGTTGCATCTCTAATCACTCTTTCCTCTAACTGTTCACAATTCTAAAAAAGCCAGTGCGATCCCATAGATCGGTCTTCACGTCTTCTTTTTGGGATATTGCCGTCCTCAAAGCCAGCTAAGCTGGTTTTCATTTAAATTCTATTGTTTTGACAGCAGGGGAGCAGGGGAGAGGGTTTGACGGTGTTTTTTCCAAGGGATGTAGCGCGGTCTTGGGGAGGCAGTGCCTTCATCCGGGGGTCTCCCCCACTCGCGGTCTGCCGTGGTTTCACCCACTCGCGCTCTGCAAGAGACTGAATAATAACCAATTTAAATGGGCAACAGCTTAATAACCCAAGTTGCTAGTTACAAAATGCTGTTTCCAATGTGTAATAACAGATAAAAATCGATAATTGCTGCTATTAATCCTAGATGGTTAATGGTTTGAATTTCGGCGTTGGTTAATCATTCCATTATTAAGCAACACCGCTTCTTGAATTTATCTAGCTGTATCAAGTAGGTGATTGAAATCCTCACGCCAGCTATCGAAGTCAGTAAAAAAGTTGAAGCCACATACAACCTCAAGGGATCTCTCGGAAACAATATCTAGTATCCGTGATGCACGTTTACGGGTTTTGTCTTTTGGTCCAAAGGGGTTGAATTGCATACTAGACCCTGGAGGGAAGGCATAGTCACCAATAAACAAGACCAAGTCATAGATATATATCATGAAGCCCGGTGTATGTCCACCAATATAGAAAGCTTCAATGCCATGCTCGGTGAAGTCACCATAAATTTTGTTGTCAATCGGAAATTGCTCGGCAAGTGGATGCTCAGCATCGTTAACGTGCAGATAAACTTTAGCTTCCCATAAATCACGATACTGGTTGGATGCACCCATGAAATCTTTATGGGTAAAGTAGATAGCTTCTACTGGCTCCAAGTCTCGATTGAATGCTGATGGACAATCAATCCATACCGCACCACTATCCGTTTCAATGCGATAAGCAGCATGCTCCATACCAAGACGAGGCACAGAAATCAATTGTGTAACGTAGTTATTTATCTGGTGTGGGGTCACTCGATAGGTTTGCTCTGCCTCATCCCAAGTAACGAATTTGTCATGGCGTGCTCTACAGAACGGACAGACATCAGGCATTTCACCAATCATGTTATAGCCACAAACGGTACAAACCCACTGCTGATGGTTCACAGTTGAAGCCAACATTTCACCTTCATTAGCCATATTCAGAACCTCAATGTACTGATGTTGACATTAATTTGTTTTTATTTTCCTAGTATTTACAAGATTTATGCGCTTAGTTAATGAGTTTTTTTTAACAACACATTATTCTAAAATCTGTATATTATTCTAGGATTTGCAGAAATAAAACTGGGTTTAATAGTTATAAATTACCAGTTTTTTTAGAGTTTTTGATTAACCTGAATAGCAGAAGTATTGTCCACACTTCCAACCTCGACTTTTTCAGCAACCAAGGGATTATCTCAATTTTGTTCAATCCAACAAAGCCTCAGCATGATGGCTGATATGGTCTTTTATAAAGGTGGCGATAAAATAGTAACCATGGTTATAGCCGACCTGGAGACGGAAAGTCAGGGGCTGATCTGCTTTTTCACAAGCCTTCTCAAACACCTCAGGGAGCAACTGCTGCTTCTCATAAAAGGGGTCAGCGGTGCCTTGGTCAATCAAAATTGTATGGTTATAGTTGGCTGTCAACACCAGTTCGCTGGCATCGTAAGCTCGCCATTGCTCTTGGTCTGTCCCGAGGTAATTGGTGAATGCCTTCTGACCCCAGGGGCTGCGCATGGGAGCAGCAATGGGAGCAAAAGCAGAAACAGATAGGTACTGCTTTGGGTTTTTTAAGGCACAAATCAACGCACCATGACCGCCCATAGAATGACCAAATATACCTTGTTTCTCAACTTGCGTGGGGAAATTTTTGGCAATTACCTCGGGTAACTCATGGACAACGTAGCTATACATTTGGTAGTGAGCTGACCAAGGTTCAAGAGTGGCATCTACGTAAAAACCAGCACCAGACCCCAAGTCCCACTCATCGTCCTCACCTGGAATTCCTGTATTCCGAGGGCTGGTATCTGGAGCCACCAACATCAATCCATACTTGGCTGCAAATCGCTGAGCACCCGATTTAACCATAAAATTCTCTTCCGTGCAAGTCAAACCTGACAGGTAATATAGAACTGGAACGGATTGCACTTTCGCCTGGGGGGGTTGGTATACGGAAAACCCCATCTCGCTCCTACAAGTCTGAGATTGATGAGTGTAAAAACCTACTGTACCGCCAAAGCAACGGTTTTCGGAGACGAGGCGAAGGTCTGTGGACATGGGGCTGGTTCAAATGGACGTACCATGAAGGCGAATGTGGCTGTCCAGCATTTTAGCGTTTCTCCAGCTATGTTTGCCGAAGCTGCACTTATCTTTACTAAACTATCGTCTAAATCAACAATTTTCAACTAACTTGCCTGATGGAATTAATTCTTTACAGTAAACCCGGTTGCCATCTTTGTGAGGGATTGCTTGAAAAGCTAGAGATGATTGAAGGGTTAACCTTTAAGCTAGAGGTTCGAGACATTACCAGTCGAGAGGATTGGTTCCAATCCTATCAGTATGAAGTGCCAGTACTATGTATCAACCACTTTGGTCAGGAACAGCTCCTGCCTCGCCCCTCTCCTCGTGCTAGCGTTGCACAATTGCAGCGAATGTTACGGAAATATTTCCCTGTTAGTGAGCCAAAATAGGCGATACATCAGGTTGACGGTTTGACGGTTGACGGTTTAACGGTTGACGGTTGACTGGTGGCTGTGATGATTCGGTAGATCTTATAGTGTCATTTGGTGCAATAGATTATGAAGCTAAGGGAATTATTAGCCAAAATTGCCAATATTGTGGAAATTCCTAGCCCCGAGGGTCTTGATGTAACGGTTACAGGCATCTGTACCAATTCCCACGCCTGCCAACCAGGAGATTTATTTATCGGGATGCCAGGCACTAGGGTAGATGGTGGAGAGTTCTGGGAAAGTGCGATCGCATCTGGGGCAGTAGCAGCGATAATTTCTCCCCAAGCGGCTGCCAAACATCCCCCCCAGGAACTTTCACCGGAAACAGGAGTTTGTGTAATTGCTGCCGATGACATGACCACCGTGTCTGCTCAAACTGCAGCAGCCTTCTACGACTACCCAGCACAGAAGCTCAGGCTGATTGGAGTCACGGGTACTAATGGCAAAACTACAACTACCCATCTGATTGAATTTCTGCTCGCTCATAGCTCTAGTCCTATCCCCACAGCACTTTTGGGTACCCTCTATGCCCGTTGGCCAGGTTTTGAGCAAACAGCAAGCTACACTACACCATTTGCAGTTCAATTGCAACAACAGCTCCAGTTAGCGGTCAAAGCAGGTGCCCAAATGGCAGTGATGGAAGTTAGTTCACACGCCTTAGCCCAAGGTCGAATCCAGGGCTGTCCGTTTGAGGTGGCGGTGTTTACCAATCTCACCCAAGACCATTTGGACTACCACCAGAACATGGATGATTACTTCAGCGCTAAAGCTAAGCTGTTTAGTTCCGACTATCTCAAAGGCAGGGCAATTATTAATGCTGATGACTCCTATGGAGAGCGGTTAATCCAACAGTTACCAACTGAGCAAGTCTGGAGCTATAGTATCCAAAACCCATCCGCTGATTTCTGGACGAAGGACTTAAGCTACGAGCCAACAGGGGTTAGAGGAATTATGCATACTCCAGTAGGAGAGGTTAGCTTTAATTCGCCCCTAGTGGGTCAATACAATCTGTCTAACTTGCTCGCAGCAGTAGGAACAGTTTTAGAGCTGGGTTTGGATTTAGAATTAGTAGCAGCAGCCTTGGCTCAATTTCCAGGAGTGCCAGGGCGGATGGAACGGGTGCAAATTCAACCGGAACAGGATATTAGTGTTATTGTCGATTATGCCCACACCCCAGATAGTTTGGAAAACTTACTAAGGGCATCACGACCCTTTATTGAGGGCAAGATGATTTGTGTATTTGGCTGTGGTGGCGATCGCGATCGCACTAAGCGTCCTAAGATGGGGAAAATAGCGGCTCAGTTAGCTGATGTTGCTGTAGTCACCTCGGATAACCCTCGCACCGAAAACCCAGAAAGCATCTTAGAGGATGTTTTAGAGGGGATTCCTCAATCAGTGGAACCAATGGTAATTTGCGATCGCGCTACCGCCATTCGGACTGCCATCTTGCAAGCAAAACCGGGGGATGGAGTTTTAATTGCTGGTAAGGGTCACGAAGATTATCAAATTCTGGGCACTGAAAAAATCCACTTCGATGACCGAGAGCAAGCCCGAGATGCTTTGATGAGTAGGCTACAGGTTATAGGTTAGCAAGTTGACAGCTATTTTAGCGGGCAGGTTGTAGATTATCACATGGAAGGTCAACGTTTAAGCTTTAACCAAACCACCTTTAACCAAACCACCTTTAACCCTAAATGAACCTGCCACCTAATCCAGAATTGTCTCTCTACCAGCTGGTTTTAGAGACTCTTGCCTCTCCCGAGTCTCTAACAATCACTCCTGTCACCCTGAAATCGCTAGTCAGAGCAACCTTTGACCTGCTAATTCAGCAAAACATTTCAGCCACAATTTTGGTCAAGCCACAGGGTGAGGGCTGGCACAGAGAAATAAAACGGTATCAACAACAGGTTGATTTACCCAAAACAATTTATCTGTGCCACTGTTTAGGAGATGACTGGAAAAACGGAGTTAACCTCAACAGAGATTCTCAACTGTTTTCCCTACCGTTGGAGACTGAAACTCAACTACAACAGGAGTATTTCTTACTGATTCTCGGTGAGAACTATAGTAGTTTAATTGTGGCTTGCCAGCCTGATCTATCGGAATCTGACAATCTAACTGATAGTGAACTCAGTCAACCATTGTTAGCTGTTTTTACCCTTGAGCAATCAGTAATTCGGCAGTTTTTACAGGGGTTAAGTACAGTTATTGGGAGCAATACAGCAGACCAACTCAGCCATTGGGAAACCCTTTTAGCTCCCCCAGAAACACTTAATAGTACACTACTAACCCAGTTGTTGCTTAAACAAGTACAACGTACAGAAGAAATTGTTCAGAATACCCTGGCAACACAGCCAATCGGGGAGACTAACCCATCTCCCCCATCACCGCCAGCAGTTCCTGAGTCGGTTGTGGTAGGGAAGAATTCCTTATCAAAGGTCGAGCCTTATATGAGTGATGAGATACTTCAGCGAGTGGCTCAGGAATTACGGACACCCATAACGAACATGAAAACTGCCCTGAAGCTGCTCGATGCCTCACAAATGAAGCTCGCCCAACGCCAACGCTATATTGGGCTTCTTTATAAAGAATGCGATCGCTTAAATTCCTTAGTGGCTGGATTACTAGAACTGGTTCAGCTAGAGGGTGACCCCCAAACGGATCAAACCTTGCCGTTGAAGCTAGCAGACATTGTTCCTGGTATTGTCAGCACCTATCAACCCCTTGCCCAAGAAAAAGGCATCCAGCTCGGCTACACAATTCCCGCCAATCTCCCCTCAGTCTTGTTTTCAGAGGTGGGCTTGAGGCATATCGTGATTAATCTGTTGCACAATAGTTTAAAGTTTACTCCCGCTGGCGGTAAAGTTAGAGTACAGGGAACTCGTAAGGGCAAGTATGTTCAGCTGATATTTAGTGATACAGGTATTGGCATTGCTGAAAGTGACATACCTAAGATTTTTGACAGTTTTTATCGGGGTAGGTCAACACCTAGGGAAGACCTTGGTGCAGGGATAGGTTTAACCATTGTGCAACAGTTATTACAACGGGGCGGTGGTTCAATTGCAGTAGTTAGTCGATTCGGGCAAGGCTCCCAATTTAAAGTGCTGCTACCAATTGCCTCTGAAACTTAAAAAATCGTCGAGGTAATGGTTAACCAATCCCAGGCAATGGTGTCTTAGCCAGGTCAGCTAACGGTAAAAATACTGTCATCACCTCACCCTGTTGGGGTCGTTGCTTAACAATTAGTTTGCCCCCCAACGCCTGGAATAGATTTTTGGTCACATTCAAATTCAAACTGATACTACCCGTTTCTGGCTGGAAAGTCAGCAGCTGACCAAGGGACTTCAATGTCGGGCAATGGTCGTCAGCAATTGTTTCGTGATTAATCTGAGACTGGAATTGTAACTTCAGCTGGTTTCCAGCAGGTGTAACCTGTAACTGGATGTGACCCCCTGTTGGAATAGACCGGGTGAAATTTTCCATCAAGCCAGTTAGCACCTGATCTAGCAAGGCGGGATGACTGACCACTGTTGGCAACTGTTGCGGTAAGACTACATCTAGGGTTAAATTACGTCGCTGTGCTTGTTTTTGCCAGCGGGGGATGCTGTTGTGAAAAACCCGAGCCAGAGATATACAGGTCAGGCTAACAGGGGTTTGCTTGGCTGCCGTTGTTTCTAATTCTACTGCCCGGAAAATCAACTCCATGCGGTTGATTTGTTCGCTACACTCATGGTCAATAATTTCTATACGCCGCATGACTTCTGGAGGCAAGTCACGACGTCTAAGCAGTAGTTTAGTCAGGGTGTGAATTGTAGTTAGGGGTGTCCGGATTTCATGGGTCAGAGCTCGGAGCAGCTCAACGTCAGGTGTAGCTTCAGAATTTTCTTTTGGGTGAACAGCAGAGATTCTAGGAAAGCCTCGCGCTTCATTTTTCACCAATCGTTGCCAGTTAGGCTCCTGTACTTTCTGTTTCTTGGCAAAGGGTGTACTAGAAGACCCATTTTGTGAGTGACTACCAGTTTTGACCCTATCCCTCTGATGCTGAGGTTGTCTTGGCTGAACCATTGTTGACTCGGATATTGTAACCGGTATAGTCTGGCTCAGTTCTACTGAAGGCAGTTCTGGTAAATTCTCCAGAAGCCCACGACCAAAGTTCATTACAATGCGGTAATCGGGGGGCTTTGGCACAAATTTTTCCATTAAAGCTTCCAACTGCTTGAGATGATGAGAACTGCTCAGTAATAGTCTATGGCGCAGTGATGCCCAAACATGTTGGATATCCTCTGGGTCAAAGGAGAATTGAAAGCCTGGAACGCCAAAGTGGTCTTTCCCAGAGACCATGACTAAGCTAAAGTCTTTAGTAAAAACTAAACAAAACTGCTCGTTAGCTAAGGGGTCTCCTGGAAACAGGGGTAACCTGTAGGTCGTATTTTGTACAAAAGGAGTAGTATCAGGTTGAGCCGGAGGTAGCTGGAAGGGCATAAAAGCCCAAGGATTCAAGGCGTCGTTCGTAAAAATCCCAGTCTCGAAACTTGCCAGTAGCTCTCGATCACTTAAGACTGGAGCAGGACCAGCTATAATTAGTCCTTGCTTCGACGAGTGTTCGGGATTATGGCTTGTTGATCGGTTGCCTGAAACCCCTGGCAACAGCAACTGTTCCAAGGTAGCGATCGCACTTTGCCATTCCCGTTGAGCTTTAGCTGCTGCTGCCCTATGCTTAGGGCTAGCCGCTTCTCTTGTTCTGCGACAGCTAGCACCTACTGAGCAAGTGTCAATCACAGTTGCTTGCTCTACTGAAACAGTAACCTTGTCATCGCTTTCAATTAATTCCTGTTGGGATAAAATTTCACTTATACTTGGTAATAACCACCTTGGCACCACAATCCACCCCCGATGCACAGCTAGTGCAGTAATTCAAACTATCAACTCCTTTGATAAAGATGGTAATGTGATTGCTGATAGTTTAAGGATCGTAGAACCGAACTTCTACGTAGCAATTCCCGTTAACCTAAGCATTGGAAAGAAGGAGCTTAAACAGAAATTAACAGTTTGAATTAAAAATATCAAATTGTTCTTGCATTGTTAGAGTTAACAACATACACTACCTATCTGCCTCTGTTTTGGTAAGCTAATAGCTAGCGGCTAACAGCTAGCAGCTAACAGTTGGGGCAATTAATCAAAATATGGCAAAGATCGAGACCAGAACCGAACCCATGGTGATCAACATGGGTCCCCACCATCCCTCCATGCATGGCGTTCTCCGCTTAATTGTCACCCTAGATGGGGAGGATGTGATAGATTGTGAGCCGGTAATTGGCTACCTGCACCGAGGCATGGAGAAAATTGCCGAGAATCGCACTAACATTATGTATGTCCCTTACGTGAGCCGATGGGACTATGCAGCAGGGATGTTCAACGAGGCAATTACAGTCAATGCCCCAGAGAAATTAGCAGATATTCCGGTACCCAAACGTGCCAGCTACATCCGCGTGATCATGCTGGAGTTGAATCGGATTGCCAATCACCTGCTGTGGCTTGGACCATTCCTAGCAGATGTGGGTGCCCAAACCCCATTCTTCTACATCTTCCGGGAACGGGAGATGATTTATGACCTATGGGAAGCTGCCAGTGGACAACGGTTAATTAACAACAACTACTTCCGTATTGGTGGAGTTGCTGTTGACCTACCCTATGGATGGATAGATAAGTGCGAAGACTTCTGTGACTACTTTGACCCTAAAGTTGATGAGTACGAACGGTTAATCACCAACAACCCTATCTTCCGCCGCCGAGTTGAAGGTGTCGGTACCATTAGTCGGGAAGAAGCCATTAACTGGGGACTTTCTGGCCCGATGCTACGAGGTTCTGGAGTCAAGTGGGATTTGCGCAAAGTTGACCACTACGAATGCTACGACGACTTCGATTGGGAAGTACACTGGGAAACCGGGGGTGATTGTTTTGCCCGGTATGTGGTGCGGATTAGGGAAATGCGGGAGTCCGTTAAGATTATCCGTCAAGCCTTAAAAGCACTTCCCGGTGGTCCTTACGAAAACCTAGAAGCCAAGCGGATGGCAGAGGGTCGCAAATCCCAGTGGAACGACTTCGATTATCAGTTCATGGGCAAGAAAATTGCCCCTACCTTCAAGATTCCCAAGGGCGAACACTATGTCCGTCTTGAGTCTGGGAAAGGAGAACTAGGAATTTTCATTATTGGTGATAATAATGTCTTTCCTTGGCGTTGGAAGATTCGTCCAGCCGATTTCAATAACTTACAGATTCTGCCCCATATCCTCAGAGGAGTCAAAGTTGCCGATATTATGGCGATTCTCGGTAGTATTGACATTATTATGGGGTCAGTAGACCGTTAAATTAGGTTAATGGTTCTAGGTAATAGGCTCTAGGTTTTAGACTAAGCGGGGGCAACGTTAGTTAGCTCCGCCTCAAGGACGGAAGCTCTCAACTAGCCGTCTTTTAGCATTAGCCGTCAGCTATCAGCCGTCAGCTATCAGCCGTCAGCCTTTGGTCTTGGTATTTGGTTGATAGCTGATAGCTGATAGCTTACCATTAGCCTCATATCTAGAAGTTAGGCAGCTAAGATTATCGGCTATTCCTCCTATTCTTTGCTAAACTAGGAGGAATTTTTGATTTTTTGTGAAACTGTGATGTTAAGACAGCATTTAGGGAATTCTAGGAATGTAGCTCCAAAGACTGAATAGTCAACTTGCTGTCTATGAGTGAAAATCCCCCACCTATTAAAGTATTACGTCAGCGCCATGTAGGCTGGGATAAGCCTACCGAGGAAAATCTCAAAACTATTAAAACTATTGAGTTGTTATGGCGTAATTTGTTCGAGGCAATTTTTGATCCCATTGAAGATAACTGGTTAGAGCATTGGGAAAAGCTATACAAAACCATTCTAGAGGTTTGTTCTGATAACGAAGAGCGCCGCATTACTCTAGTCTACCTGAGCAATGTTAAGGATTTGACAAAAGAAGCTAGGGAATGGAAAATGTTGGTGACTTACCTGGAGAATACTAAAGACTGGGCTAGAAAATCGATTATTAGAGGCTCGTGAACCGTAAAATAAAATAGTGAAAATGGTGACCCTTCGCGTAAGCCAAAGGCTTGCTCAAAATTATCCTTGATACAGTAAAACCTGTAAAGGTGCTAACAGCAAGACCCCTATCCCTTCTACAAACGCTTTCGGGAATACTTTTGTGATCATATTAAGCGCTCCATTATGGGCTACCGGTAGCCAAGCTTGACCTGAGTTGTTGCTGCGTTCGCGTAGCGGCTCTTTCAGAGCATCGCAATCCTAATTAATTTGTGAACAATAATAGGTCATGAGATTCTTCCCCCAACCCCGATCACCGCATCACCCGATCACCCTATCTAAGCCTCTGGGCAAAATGTTAAGAAGAGTAAACTAGAGAAGTAGTATAAAGTCCAGTTAATTACTTCCCAAATAGTCCCCGGATTTTTGGCTGTTCGCGCTTTGGCTTACAGGTAATTGTCAATTACCTGTAAGCCAAAGCGCAAATAGTCATTACCCGATAAGGACTATGATGATTAGTCAACCGGATTTTATCTAACTATCTCAAGTGCCAGTTTTCTCAGGATTATAGAGCGCGTGAAAGTTTTTCAGACCCTGGAAGGGCAGCAACGCCAAAGTTTGCTGATTTTATTTACTGTTGGTCTGTTGTTTTGGTCAAGCTTAACGTCTTTGTCGCCAACGCTGCCACAATATATTGAAGACGTGGGTGGTACCAAGCAACAGGTAGGGTTAGTAATGGGTTGCTTTGCCATTGGTCTGTTGCTGTTTAGAAACCCACTGGGGCGTATGGCAGACCTGCGCAGTCGCAAGTTGGTAGTAATTATTGGTACTATCGCTGTCGCTCTAGCGCCTTTGGGCTATCTATTTACCCAGTCGATTAGCCTGTTGATGCTGGTTCGAATGTTTCATGGCATCAGTATTGCAGCCTTTACCATCGGTTATCTGGCTCTAGTCACCGATTTGTCCCCTGTTGACAAGCGAGGTGAGTTAATTGGTTACATGAGTTTGGCAACACCGATTGGTTTAGGTCTCGGACCTGCGCTGGGGGGTTTTCTACAACAAGAGGTTAGC
Organism: Moorena producens 3L; assembly: GCF_000211815.1. Classification (GTDB taxonomy): domain Bacteria; phylum Cyanobacteriota; class Cyanobacteriia; order Cyanobacteriales; family Coleofasciculaceae; genus Moorena; species Moorena producens. Next base: position 57,472 of record NZ_GL890848.1, on the reverse strand, counting down.
TACACTGTTTTATTCTTAGTGTCTGCAGCTCTAGGTGGGCTGGGTGTGCTGTTAGGGAGTCAGATTCGTGAACCAATCAGGCATGCTAAACAAAAGCCGAGAAAATCAGAATCTTGGTTAAACTCGAGTTGGCAGCTATTGGTCAAACTATGGGAGCTGTTAAGCAGCCCTCCTCTTGGAATTCCAGCTTTGGTCATGCTGTTGTTCGGTATAGTATTTGGAACAAAAGTTAGCTTTGTCTCTCTGTTTATTCGAGAGACTGGTATTAATCTCAATCCAGGATTGTTTTTCACAGCTACTGCGATCGCTAGTTTTGTGATTCGTGCATTAACTGGTCAGGCATCTGATCGGTATGGACGAGGAGTATTTATCACCGCTAGTGTGGTTTGCTATATCATCTCAATGTTGATGATTTCCCAGGCTGAAACCGGAGTTGGATTTTTACTAGCTGGTTTATTAGAAGGAGCTGGCACTGGACTATTCATACCGATGATGACTGCTTTGATGGCTGACCGCTCCTCTGCTGATCAACGGGGTCAGGTATTCGCTGTCTGCATTAGTGGGTTTGATTTAGGGATTGGTCTAGCTGGGCCGATCTTTGGTTATTTCGCTGACCTCTTAGGATATCGAGGGATTTTTTCCTGTGGTGCTGGTATAGCATTTTTGGCACTGATTATCTTTATGACCCAGTCCAACAAAAATTTATCCCGTTCCCTCAGATTTGCCATCGGTCGTGAACGGGATTTATATGCTGTAGATACTATAATGTCTTAGCTTATTAAACGGGCTAGGAGGGATTCGAACCCCCGACACCGTGGTCCGTAGCCACGTGCTCTAGTCCACTGAGCTACAAGCCCTTAACTGCTGCCACTTTTCTGTGGGTCAACAGTTACTTATCATAACACATAGATCAAAAATTTTGCAATACTCTTGTGGAAATCAATCGCTCGCTATCCCATCTCGATAGTCAAGGTCAAGCTCAGATGGTCGATGTTTCTGGCAAAGAGCTTACGAAGCGTCAGGCAGTAGCCGCTGCTCAGGTACGGATGAAAACCACAACCTTCAACACTATCCAAGCTGGTAATGCCCCCAAGGGTGATGTCTTAGGAACCGCTAGGCTGGCTGGGATTATGGCAGCAAAGCAAACGTCCCAACTGATTCCTTTGTGTCATCCCTTGCCCTTGCACAAGATAGAAGTTCAAATTGAACCTAACCCCCAACTACCGGGATACCAGATTCAGGCATCTGTGACTACTAAAGCTGAAACTGGTGTCGAAATGGAAGCACTAACAGCAGTTTCTGTTGCGGCTTTGACCCTTTACGATATGGCCAAAGCGTTGGAAAAGTCTATCGAGATTCAATCGATTCGCCTGTTGAGTAAGACCGGAGGTAAATCCGGGGATTACCAAATCTCAGGGGATTGCTAAGTTAAGGAATCAGCTCAAGTCAAGTTGGGTCAGCACTTAGCACTGATCCACTGAGGCACTCAGTTGCCAATTACCGTTTGAACAGGAAATCTATGGCTCAGATTAGGTTTCTCGCAAACGTGGCATCAGTTCCACAAGATTACAGGGGGAATTTCCCAAATCGAGCTGGTCTTTGATAATCTGCTCCCAACCTGTTCGACAAGCTCCAGAAGACCCAGGCAGACAAAAGATGTATGTTCCGTTAGCCACACCAGCCAGGGCACGAGATTGGATAGTAGAAGTCTTAATCTCTTGGTAGGAAATCATGCGGAAAATTTCACCAAAGCCCTGGATTTCCTTATCCAGGAGGGGTTGAATCGCTTCTGGTGTACCATCTCGACCAGTAACACCAGTTCCTCCTGTAGTCAAGACTACCTGTACGGATTCGTCAGCAATCCATCGGGAAACCACCTCACGGATTTTGTAGATGTTGTCTGGAACAAGAACCTTTTCCGCTAAGTGATGCCCCGCCTGGGTTAAACTCTCAACCAGCAGCTTACCGGACTTATCCGTGGCTTCGGTACGGGAATCGGACACCGTCATCACTGCAATCTTTAAAGGAACAAACTGTTTGGTTCGGATCATCTTCAATCCAACATTAGGTTCTAAAATTAAATTAACTGACTAGGGTTGGTATCAGACCAAGCCGTTACACAACTAAAAACTGACAAATATCTATGCCTCCTCGTTGGCCTCGTAAACCTGATCGACGTGATCCAGCCTACCGTCGTCTAGATGACCGCATGAACTTTGCTGTACATGTGGCAATTTTTGCTGCTTGTAATTCCGGAGTGTGGTTCTTCAAAACTATACAGTATGCTCAATGGACTTGGGCATACTGGTTTACTGGTCTGTGGGGATTGATTTTAGTAGGGCATGGGGTTTATATATTTGCGATCGCAAACTATACCCCCCTGCCTACTCAAGAACCTCCAACCGAATCCCCTCAAGGATGAAATCACCCAAGATAATTGTAGTAATTGATTTTCGGTTGACTGTTGACGGTTAACGGTTGACGGTTAACTGTTGACGGTTAACTGAAAGCCAGCAAATAAACTCGGCTCTTTTAATTCAAGGTGATGAGCCAACTGTTTTGAGGGAAAATTTAAACTTTAAACCTTTAACTTTAAACCTTCAACTTTAAACCTTCCTTAGATATCCCAACATGCAATTAATTAGAAACAGCTAATTACCATGGCTAATCCAACTTCTACAGAAGCAATCGAAACTCTCGCTGCTGAAATTGGCGACAAGGTATATATTGATGTAGCCAAGTGGCATCTTTACCTCAGGGATGCCCATCTACATACCACTTTGGCTGAACAATTTTATCCCCTATTAATCGGTAACACTAATACAATCACAGAAGACCAGATGATGCCAATCCTGCAAAGCATTCAGGTGAAGCTAGGTGGTGGTAAACGGCAAGTTCCCCTAGCAGATTTGCTACCCATGCAGTGTCAGATGGATCTAATCGATATTCTCGAAGAGTATCAAAGACAGCTGTAAGTGTCTGAAAATAGGCAATTTTAAAATAACTAATCACTAATAACAAAAAATTGGGTAACTTGAACAGCTACCCAAATAATTCTGCTTGTTCTTGGTTCACCAAAACAGCAAAGGTTTTCCTGTGAAGCGTGAAAAACTAGGCAGTTACAGCTTTTTTCGCCACAGCACTTAACTCACCGTTGGCATACTTAGTTGCAAAAACATCGATAGTCGCTTGCTTGATCTTGCTAGCATTACCAGCAGTACCAAAGGCTTCGTAACGCTTCAAGCAAACCTGCTTCATATACTTGATAGAAGGCTTGAGGAAGTGACGGGGGTCAAAGTTAGAAGGATCTTTGGCAGCAGCTTCCCGGATAGCAGCAGTAATAGCCAAGCGGTTGTCGGTGTCGATGTTAACCTTACGGACACCGCTCTTAATACCCTTTTGAATTTCTTCAAGGGGTACACCATAGGTTTCAGGAATAGAACCACCGTACTGGTTGATCATGTCAAGCCACTCTTGAGGCACAGATGAGGAACCGTGCATCACCAAGTGAGTGTTAGGCAGACGGTTATGAATTTCTTCAATGCGACTAATGGCAAGAATTTCTCCAGTCGGCTTGCGGGTGAACTTGTAAGCACCGTGGCTAGTACCAATAGCTACAGCTAGAGCATCAACTTGGGTGCGCTCAACAAATTCAACTGCTTCGTCGGGGTCGGTCAATAGTTGGTCGCGAGTCAGAGTTCCTTCAAATCCGTGACCATCTTCTTTGTCACCTTTACCGGTTTCCAGTGAACCTAGGCAACCCAGTTCCCCTTCAACACTAACACCGATAGCATGGGCAACTTTTACTACTTCGGCAGTAACACTGACGTTGTAATCGAAGCTGGCTGGAGTCTTAGCATCAGCTTCCAAGGAGCCATCCATCATCACACTGGTGAAGCCATTACGAATTGCCGAATAGCAGGTGGCTGGGCTATTGCCATGGTCTTGGTGCATGGCAATGGGAATATGAGGGTAGGATTCCACCGCTGCTGTGACCAGATGGCGGAGGAAGTTCTCACCTGCATATTTGCGGGCACCACGAGAAGCTTGTAAGATTACCGGACTATCCGCTTCTTCAGCAGCCTGCATGATAGACAGGATTTGTTCCATGTTGTTAACGTTGTATGCTGGAATCCCGTAGCCGTTCTCAGCTGCGTGATCCAACAGTAGCCGCATGGGTACAAGTGCCATATTATATTCCTCCTAACTTTGTTTGTTAGCTATTCCGGCGAGAAGCCTCACGTCTGACACTCCCTAGTGACTCGTGAACAGAATCGCCAGTCCAGACATGTAAATCTAGTTGCTTCTAGACAGCGATGCAGCGAGGTCTTGGGGGAAACCCCCATGAGCGACTGCATCAAGACAGGTTAATTCTTTAGATAATCTTAAGATATTTTGCAGCTTTTATTCAAATTCTTAATTAGATCATCTAGAGAAAGCTGAATCTATAAAACTTGACAAAAATCCCCAAATATAGAAAATAATCCCCAACCACCCCTGGGTAAAATCTGGATAAACAGTAAAGTATAGGTAGTTTTTGCTATTATTTTTGATAATAGCTCCTAACCTTTCTGATTGGAACAATAATTTAAGCTTCGTTGGCGAGTGCGGGTTCTGACAAGCCCAGGAAGTATCCCTCTTAAACCACAGAGGTGGTCAACTGTTTATCTTGTACCTAGTACCTAGAATTTGTATCGATAGAGATATACGGCTATCTAAAAGTTAGGTCAAAATGGGTCGCCCGGGACTCGAACCCGGAACTAATCGGTTAAAAGCCGAGTACTCTACCATTGAGTTAGCGACCCGGTAAGCTTTTATCAAACATACCTTTACTAAGAATATCACATTGATAAGGAAATGTCTAGGGAAATTTAGAAAAATTTCGCCGTTAGCCTCACCGATGTCTCACTACTCTCTCCGGGAGCTAAGTGAGTTAAATTTTCTCCAGTGTTAAGAGCGTTACGGGGAGCACTCCAAGGTTCAAGGCAATAAAAGTCCTTGCCTTGAACTGTCCAAAATACCAAGGTCGAGTAAGCGTCAGTGTAGGTCAATGCGATCGCTAATCCCCTTTCAGCATCAGTAACACTGGCCGTATTATTACTCAGTTGCCCAAACGATACATCAATTTCATCACAGCTAAAATCAAAACTGCCAGTGAAAGGATGTACTGCTTGAGTTTGCTTCTCCTGATACTCCGATGCAGGAATATCAAACTCCAGTTTAGTTTTGTCAGGTGCCAAGAAGTAGGGATGGAAACCTGTGGCAAAGGGCATCGGTTCAGCGGAATGATTCGTATAGCGCTGATCAATGTCTAGGGTGTTGCCTTTTAATCGATAGGTAAAGGTAACT
>NZ_GL890848.1:32550-51953 GCF_000211815.1 Moorena producens 3L | reverse complement strand
CGTTCCGCATCAAGATAAAAAATCTCCTGACCTTGGATATTCCACCGAATGACAATGCCACCTCGTTCAGGAACCACTTCTAATCGAGATTGGGCATTGTGGTCAGTGAGAATGTAAGTTTCGTATTGGTCTTGAGTGCGTACGATCTCAAACACTGGCTTTTCTCCCTTACGATTTAAAATCCGATTTATCAGTCTATTGAGTGCCTAATCGCTTTTGATCACAGCAAAAGCCTATTTTTGAGTGACTCTGACTGCGATCGATGGCAGGTTGGCAGGTTGGCAGTTTTTTTTACAAAATTCATGCTTAGTGCCAAGCACGTACAGGGATTAGTATGTCACAATGATGGGTATGTGGAACCTGTAGACACCTACCAAAATGCTTGCTTCTTGAACCAGGAGGCTTTAGCCACGCCGACGTTTATAAGCAGTAGGGTTTCTCCTGCTGTATCCTATAAATAGCCAAGTCGGTGACAAACCTGACAGCTAAGAAGACTAAGGGGAACGGTATAGCTCTTTTTGAGCCAAGTTCGGTAGTAGTGTGTTTAAACCGCCACAACAGTGTGAGTCAAATCTTACTGTGAACGTTGCAAGTAGCCGGTTTTTAACCGCTTTAGCAATATCCGCTCATAATCCCCTATGTTTCAACTTGGGGGAGTTGTTAAATTCTTACTCCATTATCTGTATAAGGATGCTAGTGGAATCTGAGTTTCCAACTAAACAGGTAAGGGGTCTCCCTTTATACCCGCGCTTCATGCGCGGGAGGGGAATTACCTGGCTGAGTCTCTTGGTTTTGGTATGATAAATTGATGGCGGTTGGACTGCCGCTCAATGGCTGTGGTAAATCGATACAGGATATCGAGGAACAGTAAGTCTCATTCGTGAGTTTGAGAAGCCTACATCAAATCAAAGATTATGATGTAGGAGTAGTCACATAACTATAGAGTGACCATACCCCCAAACACCATCTCTAACAGACTACAGCACCATTGCTGGCAAGCAGGAGAAATCGGTTAGGGCGGTATAGGTTGCTGAATTAAGGGATGTAGCGCCGACCTCAGGGGGTTTCCCAAACTCGCGCTCTGCATCAAGACAATGCATAAAAACAGAAAAATAACAAGCGAGAGTTAGCCACCTAATTTATTGGGTGGACAGCGTTCCCGTAGCGTGGCCAAAGGCCAGCGCGCTGGGATTTATCAAGGGCTTTCGTGTTAAAATAGAATCGTGAGTAAGAACAAGGTTGGTCGCGTTTATATTTTGCGCTTTTCGGTGAGATTCCGGACATTTGGAGACGGGGTATATCCTACGACCATGGAACAGGCAAACAATGGAGCAAAAAGTAGTGATTTATTGCCCTGATTTGTTTGGTACAACCACTCCGAAAGCTATTGTGCAATTAAATTAAAAGTAAATCCACCGGTTAACTTTTTGTTAATCCGTTCGCGTAGCTTGGCCAAAGGCCAGGGAGGTAGGGCAGTTTTGAGTCTGCCACAACAAAAGAGACTAGACTCACTCTCTAGTAAGTTTTATAAGCGTCGTGCAGCGCGGTTTTAACCCGCGTAACGACACGACTCTTAGAATCCACGCGATTTCAATCCGTGGAGAACTCAAAATGCAGAAAAAAAGTAATCAATGACACGAGCAGCGTTAATCAACTCAAACTCAAGCTCGCTTCTAATGCAAGCTACACTCTCAAGCAATGAACATAAAAGACTATTAAGCTATTTTAATCTTTAACAAGGAATAGACAAACCCGCTTGATTCCATGTTAAGTTAACCAAAAATGATTTCAAGTCAACCCCTACCCTTTAGGGCTGGGGATACGAGGAGTGAGCTACAATTATTTATTGGTAATCCTTATAAATTCTTGGAATCTATTTTTGCTGCTGATGGCGGCTCGACAAATCAAGTAAATGGTATTTTAGTCGCCAGAGCCAACAAAAAAAGGATCTGGAGTATTCCTGCTCTGGTTGCTCAGGTTTATTTTAACCTTCCATAGTATCTCATCATCGCAATGATGGAGAGAATCCCGCCAATTCTATTCGTGGGAAGTATGTCAGAATAAAGTTGTTTCTAGAGAAACTTAACCGCTTACTTCACCAGTAAAACCAAGAGTTATCTGCAACAGGAGAAGCCGAATATGCTACACCGCAAGATTTATCAACTCTGCTGCGATGGTCGTGAGGTCTGCGTTTTCTTGCGGGATCAGCAACGTTGGATTGAACACGCCCGCATTGTTGATATCGAGGGAGATTTAGTCACAATTCGTTATGAAACAGACGAAGAGGATGAGATCAGTTCCTGGGAAGAAATGGTCCGCTTGGAAAGCATAGGCTCTGTGAGTCACAAGCTAGCTTCTGTTTTCCGAGGTAATGTTGATCCGATAGTCTCTGATGATTGTCCGGAGGCTGAACAAATTCACCCCCGCTCCCAAGACTTAAATCAGGACTAGATTATTCATTGTTAATGGACAACCAACCGTTAAGGGTGAGTAAAAACTAATCGAAAATGTCGCAGAGTCTACCAAAAACTCTTATTATTTGTTAGACTTAAATTAGGTAACACCGAAAGCGATTATTATGTAACTTAAATTAAAGCCGAAAACCAAGGGTTTAATAGTTGCGCTTAGATCCCGGTGTTATAACTTTTTTGACATTTTTATGGCGCTCGCGGGATATTCCTGAGAGCTTTGGGAGATACCCCCTGGATGCGAAAGCATCTTGCATTGGCGGACTTTGGTCTATCTTGGTAGACTTTGGTAGCTAAAAAGTATCGGAAAATTGATAACTCACAACTAGCTAGCAATTTTCCCTTAACTATTCGTTACTCAAGGGGTTCTATCCGTTCAAAAACTGGACAGTACCCCTCCAGTGTTACTTTAAAACCATAGAGAGCTGAGGCTGGATTCCAGCAGCGCTGCCCTCTTTGGTACAAACAATTACCACAACACTCGATATTAATTGGTATCTTGGCTCTGCCCCCTTGTTTGAGTAGTTCTCGTTGTGACAATCCCCGCAAGACCAGTTCTTCTCCTTGCCAGCGGGCTTCTACTAAACCAGTATCAGCGAAATTTTGCCAACGAGGATCCGTTGCGATCGCCCTTGAAAGAGTGATATAGACAAGTGTATCTAATTCATTCAACTCTCCTTCATAGTTTGTTTCCGTTGGTAGAGCAGGTCTGATAAAGGTATCACCGATGGGAAGTTCTACGAGTGTTCCTGCTGCTGGCGTATGGAGATGATATCGATTTTGTAATTCTTCCAAACCAGCAAGATCAGCGAGGTAGGTAGGAGAGCCGTGAACAAAAATCACATGTTGAGGTCGAAGATTATGAATCAACTGGGTGGTTCCCAGACAATCCCCATGTTGAGCCAGCAGATAAGTTTCAACCTTAAGAGATCCGTACTCATCGATTGGATCCAAAGATTTAAGATGTTCCGGTTGTAGGACAACCCAAGAACGGTTCTCTTGCTGCCAGTACTCCCTCCAATCCATGTTTAAGTCAGTGAGGATAATACAGGGAGATTTACCGATAGCATCTCGGTGCTGGAGATCTAACCGCCGCACCCGAGGGCGTACCCGCTCATCCCAAAACAAGGCTTGATGTCGGGCAAAATTTTGTACTGAGCTGGGAAAGTGAGACAGCAGTTCTAAGTAAGCATTACAACCAGCAGCCACGTTTCCATTGACCCAAATATCAAGGTCGCGTCCTGTAAAGTGGTGATGAGAGCGCAGGAGCATCAGGATTTCTTGACCTAGACCTAAGGTAGGCACTGGCAACACAACTGAGTTATTGGTAGCAATGGCCTGCTCAATACGCTCTACTAGTTGATTTTCTTGTTGCCGCCGATGGGGATGTCGAGCAGTGCCATAACTGCCTTCTACAATTACCACATCCGGCTGTGTCCCCCTGAGCGATTCAAGGGATAATCCCTCCACCAGCCGTGAGTTAGACAGGAAAAAGTCACCGGTGTAAAGCAGTCGGTAAGTTCGATGGCGAGTGGTGTAAGTGAGTAAAAATGCTGCTGCTCCTGGCAAGTGTCCAGCTGGGAACAATTGAGCAGTGAGTCCCTCACAGAATTCTACAGGGGTAACCCACGGGAGAGCTTGACAAAATGGGAGAATATCCTCAGGAGGCAGTTCCGGCCAGTTGAGTAGTAATAGTTGAGTCGTTACCTCACTAGCATAGATTGGTAATTGTGGAAAAGTTTGGTGAAGAGCCAGCAATCCCTGACTATGGTCTGAGTGAGCGTGGCTACACAGGACTAAATCTGCTGGTGGTATCCCATCGATCTGTAGGGGGGAAATGTCTTCTAATCCACAATCAAGGAGAATGCGGTGTGGTCCCATCTGCACCAACAAACAAACCCCTTCTGCACCATGACCAACACCGTAAGGAAAGCAGGTTAATCGGTCATCCTGATCAGAGGATGCTACTGGGCGTTGATTGCTCATGAGCTTCAACTTAGATTTTAGCTAATCCGGCTCCGTTAACCCACGTCTTACTAATCAGGGAAGGGTGAATGATTAAGCCTTGGAAGAGGCAGACAGAATGGGTGATCGCCAACGGAAAATAAGGTGAAACTATTTTTCCGTTGGCTGTATCTTCCTTGAACGGAAAATTCAACGGATTCTTCCCCAGTCAAAACAAACGTGGTAGAGTTGTGACTCCGTACCAATTTAGAGGGGTTTGTATGCTGGATATATCCTAGAGGCCACTCTGGAGTCTACGATAATCCTACACCCTACCCTTTAGGGTGGGTGTGGGGAATTCTCACCTAGTTTCCCTCCTTTCGAGGTCAGAGTCAATAGGGGATAAGGGTTGCCAAAAACATTACCACAGTAGGAAGTTAAGTAGGGAGGGATTGGTTAAGTCCCTCTAACCTCTAAGTGACGATTTCAATTTTTTGACACTCCCCATGCCAAGAAGGCAGGGGCTTGGGAAAACGCCCTTAGCCCCCTCACATTCCACGCTCTTTGGTCAGCTTCTAGCCTTTAGCCTCTGCTGTGATGCCAGATGCGTGGGTTTTTCCAAGACTACACGATGAATGCTTGTTGAAAGCTCAGCAGCTGACAGCTAAAGTAAATACTGGAAGCTTAGTGTGCAGAGCCGTTGCCGTGATAATCGTCTGAATCATAAAATCCATTCTTAGTCCCAAAAAACAGGCACAAAGCAGTAAAAGCAATTGTTAGTACCACTAAAACCAGTTTTACTTCCATTTTCTTAATAACTCCTCATGGCTGTGAGAAAAAAGCGTCACGTTCATTGTAACTCCCTCTTTCGTCCAGAACCTGCCTTCATCCCCTGCCTAAGCTGTCACGCACTTAATTTTTGGGTTGAGGCTGATGGGGAGATGGGGAAATGGAGGTGGGGAGAGGGTTTCATGGTTTGTTTCATAATATGAACAGATTTAATTTAGATGCGTGTTAGCTTAAAAGCCATGGCTACTGTAATATTTTTATATTTCTCTATGATTATATATTCTTAATTTTTTAATTAGAGCGAGTATGGTATTATTTCTATCGGTGTGTTTGTTGGGGTTTAAACGCCAAAGTGATAGTCAGCTTAGAAAAAATGGCAAGTACAAAGTACCAGCTTAGTGAGTACAGCTTAGTGAGTACAGCTTAGTGAGTACCAGCTTAGTGCGATCGCTATCGGTAGTAACTTAGGTAAATTACGCACTATCTTAGAAGCTGCTAATCGCGAACCTAGACCAAATTCAAGGTTTTTCCCTACCAGACCGTTCTAGTTTGCCTAAAGCTGCACCATTTCAAACCACCACAACCAGATCATCTCAATTACTGCTCTAGCCGGTTGAAGTTTTATATGAAAGAAATCTATAAAATTAAGCGTCGCCAATTACTTAAACTTAGCTCCATCACTCTTGGGAGTAGTGTTTTGGCAGCTTGTACTAATCAAACCTCTACACCATTAACTACAGAAAAAAAAGGTAAATTAGATAAAATAAAATTTGCTCTGGGCTGGAAAGCTGAAGCAGAGTACGGTGGTTTTTATCAGGCTGTCGCTACTGGCATTTATCAAAACTATGACCTAGATGTTGTTATACAACCAACCGGTCCTCAGAGCAATCCCACCCAATTATTACTGGGGGGAGTCGTTGATTTAAGTATGGGACAGGCTGTTGATGCTATTAGAGCAGTGCAACAAGGTATTCCCAAAATTACTGTAGCAAGTATCTTCCAAAAAGGAATACGAATTCTCTTGGCTCATCCAGGGGTAGGCAATGACTCTCTAGCACAATTAAAAGGTAAACCGATTTTTGTTGCTCCTGGAGCCATCACAACCTATTGGCCCCTACTCAAGGCAAAATACGGTTTTACAGATGACCAGAAACGCCCCTATAACTTTAATGTTAGCCCTTTTTTAGTAGAGAAAAATTCAGCCCAACAGGGAATTTTGACCTCTGAACCTTACATTATAGAAAAACAAGGAGGTTTTAAGCCCAATATATTACCCTTAGCAGATGCTGGTTATAATCCCTATACTTTCACCATTGAAACCACGAAGAAACTCGTTGAAACTAACCCGGATCTAGTTCAGCGATTTGTTGATGCGTCAATCAAAGGATGGTATAGCTATCTAGAGAATCCCGAACCAGCCAATGAGCTGATCAAAAAAGATAATCCAGAGATGAGTGATGACCTAATTGCCTATGGTCTGGATAAGCTTCAAGAGTATGGTATTATCATCTCTGGTGATGCTGAAAAACTTGGCATTGGGGCAATGACCGATGAACGCTGGGAAAGTTTGTTCAATGAGTTAGTTACCGTTGGGGTACTTGATGCCAAGACTGATTACAAACAAGCCTACACCTTAGCATTTGTCAATAAAGGAGTAAATTTTTATACAGAAAGTTAGTTAACATTTTAGTTTATTAGTTACTTTGTAGTTACTTTAATTAAGTACCGAAATAACAGCTTATTAAAAAAAAAAGTAAAATGCCGAATATATTATTTATAGACATGTTAAAATCAAATTTATTAGATATTGTTATTAGACATTAATTTATATCTAGTGATTGATAATTTAAACTATTAACGGATTGCTAATCACTGATTAGACCTCTTGCAAAAGTAGTTTTATGATAGTGTTTTTATAATTTTTTTTCCGCTGTTACCTGTTACCGACTTCTGCAAGAAGTCTATTGCTACTAACTGACAATAGATGAACCAAAAACCAGCTATTTCTCTTACCCATGTCAACAAAACTTTTGACAATGGTACTGTAGCGCTAAAAGACCTAAATCTCAACATCAATAAGTCCGAATTCATCAGTCTGGTAGGACCATCGGGATGTGGCAAGAGTACCCTGCTACGCATCATTGCTGGACTAAGCACTATGAGTTCGGGAAACATAGAATGGAGCGATCGCGCTCACCAAAAGGAGATAGCTTTTGTCTTCCAAGAAGCAGCACTAATGCCTTGGGCAACGGTAATGGGAAATGTGCGATTGCCTCTTAAATTGGCTAGGGTCTCTAAAAAAGTGGCTGATAATGCTATTAAAGAAGCGCTCCAATTAGTTGGACTGGAAAGTTTTGCCCGATCCTATCCCCGTCAACTATCCGGTGGCATGAAAATGCGAGTCTCTATTGCCAGAGCTCTTGTTACTTCTCCCAAGGTATTGCTGATGGATGAGCCCTTTGGAGCCTTGGATGATATCACCCGGACTAAGCTGAACCTGGAGTTACTTGATTTGTGGAGTAAGAAACACTGGACTGTGGTTTTTGTGACTCACAATATTTATGAAGCCGTATATCTATCCAATCGGGTGGTAGTAATGGCAGCTCGTCCAGGTCGAGTAGTGGCGGATATAACTATTGATGAACCATCACCACGTAACGAACAGTTTCGTACATCCTTAGTTTATACCAAATATTGTCAGAAGGTGGCTGAGCAGTTGTCAAAAGGGATGAATTATGAGTGATAATTTATAAATTATTATTTATAAATAAATGATAATTTATGATTATCAAAAATATGAATATAAATTTTACAGCTATAATTTTACAGCTATATTAAACAGTATATAATAATTTTATGAAAAAAAATCAAGCATTTGTTCTGGCAAAGCTAAAATTGAAACGTTTGCTATCTATCGATATTATAGCCCCTGTGGCAGTGGGAATCCTGGTGTTGATGGTGTGGGATATCTCTGTTCGAGTGACTAGTACTCCATCCTATATCTTACCAGGTCCTTTGCTAATTATCAAGGTATTAATTAGGGACTGGAACAGTTTATTTGAGCCATTGCTGATCACCCTAAAAATCACTGTAGCTGCGTTTATAACAGCAGCAGTTTCAGGATTGCTAATTGCCATGTTAATGGCTCAGAGTAAGTGGATTGAAAAAAGCTTATATCCCTATGCAGTAGTTCTGCAAACAATGCCTATTGCTGCGATCGCGCCTTTAATTATTATTTGGCTGAGGAACAATACCTTTGCTGCTTTGGTAATTTGTGCTTGGATTGTAGCATTCTTCCCGATTATTTCTAATACGACTTTTGGTTTAAATAGTATCGATTCCAACTTAAGTGACCTGTTCCGCCTTTACAAAGCATCTCGCTGGCAGACAATGCTGTATCTGCGATTACCAAGTGCTTTACCCTATTTTTTAGCTGCATTACGTATCAGTGGTGGATTAGCCTTAATCGGAGCAGTAGTAGCTGAGTTTGTTGCGGGTACAGGCGGTGCTAATTCAGGAATTGCTTATCAAATGCTAATTGCTGGCTACAATCTCGAAATTCCCCGGATGTTTGCTGCTTTGTTTATGATTAGTAGTCTAGGTATCTTGATTTTTGTAATCTTGACCACCTTATCCAACTTGGTTCTGGGGCAATGGCATGAAAGTTCTCTCACCAGAGATAATTGATTTGATAATTAATAGTAAAGCAGCTCTTAAGATTAATTTTTTATATGATTCGATTTCGATATAAGCGAAAGTCTCAATCAAGATCAGGAAAAAAATCTAGATGTACCTCACGCTAACTAGGAAATCCGATATCCGTTTTCATTTCCTATAGCTGAAGTTACCTTTTGGTGATTGATTTTATTGTTACTTGTAATAAATAACTATATATAGTTATTGATGTATTGTAATTGCTTAACTCCTGTGATTAACTGCCGATTGTTAATTTCCGGAGCCACTTCAGCAATAGTCGGGACCTGGTTAGCGATCGCTTTAGCATCTCCCCAAACTAACGTCTTAGTTGACACTCCCTGCTCGCGCATAGACGGGGAGTGTCAACTAAGACATTAGTTTGTTGGTAAAGGGGTTGCTATGGGACGTCGCTCAATGACCTGGTCGATTAAACCATAGTCCTTAGCCTCAGTCGCTGACATAAAGAAATCCCGCTCGGTATCCTCCTGAATCTTTTCCAGTGGCTGACCGGTATGTTCTGCTAAATAATTGTTTAGCTGCTGCTTGTGGTACAGGATTTCTTTTGCTTGGATTTCTATATCGCTTGCCTGTCCCTGTGCTCCTCCCAGTGGCTGATGAATCATAATCCGGGAGTGGGGCAAGCTCATGCGTTTACCCTTAGCACCAGCACTGAGTAAGAAAGCCCCCATACTAGCTGCTAGTCCAACACAGATAGTGCAGACGTCCGGAGCAACTTGATTCATCGTATCGAAAATGCCCATGCCCGCAGTCACTGAACCGCCGGGAGAGTTGATGTACAGGTAAATATCTTTTTCCTGGTCATCGGCTTCTAGAAAGAGTAATTGGGCAACCACTAAGTTAGCTAAGTCAGAATCAACCTGTTGTCCGAGGAATACAATGCGCTCTCGCAACAAACGAGAGTAAATATCAAAGGCACGTTCGCCACGACCGGATTGCTCGATAACTGTAGGAATCATAAAAAATAAGCGTGAAATTTGCAAACCCCGTGTATGGGCGACTGGGGAGGAAAAACAAAGGAAAAGGGCGGTTAAAACCGTCTTAGATCAATGTGGGGAGAACAGATGCAGTTCATACCCGTTCCTGTTAACAGCCTCAAGCCCCTATCGAAGCATAACCTCATGTTTGCCTCGCGGCTTGTTATCGGTTGGTCAGCTATGTTGCATGACTAGGCTAGGGAGTCCTGTCTAGACAAGAGTGGGGTGCTGACTTAAGGTGGCTGGTAGATTGGTTTTCCTTTACATTGTAGCGACTAGCAAACTCTTGCTTTGGTTCTAATCTCGGCTACCCCTAATCTATTAAATTACACAGAATGACTTAGGAGCAACCCTTTGCACTGTGCCAGTCACTGAGGCGGAACATATAACTTGGCACTTATATGGTTGCTTAAATAAACTGGTAGAGTTAATTACCTTCACGGGTGTATCAATTTTTATAAAGTTCGTATCTCAGTCAAGTAGCATCGCTTTCGATTGTTTCACCAAGACTATATATTAGGAATGAGGAGTGTGGCTCGTGTTTAAGAAAGTTTTTCAGGCATTTACCATTACAATATTGCTCAACTTACTAGTCTATATTAGTCCACCAGATCCTCAACAGTCTGATGCTGTACCGCCGTCACGGTCAACCCCAAAAGTGTTCTTAAGTTTACGGTAGCACCACCAGACATGATTGATTAGTCGTTAGTCATTAAACCTTCGATGTCTTAATTGGTTCCATCTATGGATGGAACTAACAGACTTGTAGACTAATGACTCAATCATCCAAGGGCAATCGGAGTGATGGAATAAGTTAAGGGCTAGGAACACCCAAGATAACTAAGGAATTGTGAATCCCATTTAACTAACTCAATAGCAATGGCGGTTAGTCACCAATTTATCCTATCATTCCAGATGTCCAATTCCACACCCACCCATTGCCGAGCCATGAAATTTAGTCTTTTAATAGAACACCTGGGTAGTACAGCGTCTTTGTGCCATAGCCTGAATAGCGATACAGAGCTTAACCCTGAAATTACCGGAGTTGCTCCCATCGATCAAGCCACCCCAGGCACTCTCAGTTATATTGAAGGACCCAAGTTTGCCCACATGGTAGAAAAAACCCAGGCGAGTGCATTAATTTTGTCCCTGGATGAAGCATTACAGGCAAAAGCGACAGAAAGAGGTATTGCTTGGGTAGGGACATCTGAACCGAGATTACTATTTGCTCATGCGATCGCATGTTTCTATCAACCCTTTCAACCAGCACCAGTCATCCATCCCACTGCAGTGATTGACCCAGATGCTCAGTTAGGAACAGATGTCTATATTGGACCTTTCGTCATAATTTCAGCAGGGGTAAAGATTGGCAATCAGGTCTGTATTCATCCTAATGTAGTACTATATCCTGAAGTAGAAATAGGCGATCGCACTGTTCTACATGCCAACTGCACTATTCATGAACGGAGCCGCATTGGTAACGATTGTGTGATTCATAGTGGTGCAGTCATTGGTGCTGAAGGGTTTGGCTTTGTGCCAACCCCCCAAGGGTGGTATAAAATGCAACAATCTGGCTACACGGTCTTAGAAGATGGGGTCGAAGTTGGCTGTAACAGCACCATTGACCGTCCAGCGGTTGGGGAAACCCGGATTGGACGTAACACTAAATTAGATAATTTGGTACATATTGGTCATGGCTCCGAGGTGGGACAAAACTGTGCCTTGGCAGCCCAAGTTGGATTATCTGGAGGAGTCAAAGTAGGTAATCAAGTGTTGCTGGCGGGTCAGGTAGGAATTGCGAATCAAGTGAAAGTTGGGGATGGAGCAATTGTGACCGCTAAATCGGGAATCCACAAAGATGTAGAACCCGGAAGTATAGTTTCTGGCTATCCTGCTATTTCCAACAAACTCTGGCTAAAAATATCTGCCATCTACAATCGGCTTCCAGAAATGTATAAAATCTTGAAACAACTTGAACGAAACTTTAAAGATAAAAAATAAATATAAAAAGTTAAACAACTGGGCTCTCCTAGACTGATTATAGTAAATTAGTAGTTTAAATGAGCTTAAACCCTTAAAGAGCAAGGGATTCAATAAACTAAAAATACATTGTCTTGATGCAGTCGCTCATGGTTTGTTCGCGTTCGCCTTTGGCGTGGCCTACGGCCAAGCGTCGCCTTTGGCGATAGTTACCGTAAGACAGGCTCGCCTTAATCAATAAGTTTTAACCATGCATCTGCATAGCCTACCAACCATAAAGGCTCCCCTGTCTAAGGTTTCGTCTCCGGGGAAAACCACGGCAGTCGCTCATGGGGGGAACCCCCTTTGGCGGCGCTGCCTCCCCTGTTCCGAAGCTGCATCGCTTTTATTAAAATTGCATTTTTAAATTACTCAAGAGCTTACTAAGCAAGGACTATGGCGATTATTTTGTACTAATTTATCCTAGCCACTCTAGGAGAGCCAACAACTGAACAATTTTTGCTGTTTCTTTTGCTATGATTTTGGAACATTAAGGAATTAAGCTGACTTGAACAGATTTCTTGACAAAATCTTCATATTGGAAGCTTAGTGAGAAATAAAAACTCTAATTTTAATAATTTTTTAAGGTTATAGTTAATCGTTTCTTCTCGGAAACTTAATAAATAAATCTCAAAGTATAAATAGTTTGTAAAGATTACCTAGATACATTGACTTTTAATAAAAAAAACCTGTAAAAATTTACACAATACGTTCATTAGTCGTAAGCATTCAGCTATCAGCCGTCAGTCGTCAGCTAATCAACGGGAGGTAGTAAACAAGCTGAGGGTGCTGATATGGCTGCTTGAAAATCCCTGCTTGTTTTACTCATCCAACCCCCTGCAGTTAAACCGCCTGCTAGCACCTCAAGTAGCGATGCAGCTTCGGAACAGGGGAGGCAGCGCCGCCAAAGGGGGTTCCCCCCACTCGCGCTTTGCATCAAGACAGCACCTCAAGTAGCGCATTAGCTGATAGCTGACAGCTGAATACTTACCATTAGTCATTAGACGATCATCAAACTGATCAGATTAATCAGGGTGTTAATACGGTTGGTGCTCATATCAAAAGTTAAGATTGCCTCTGATTTTTCTGGAATCATCGTCGTCGTTTCAACCTTTAGCGTTCTAGAAAAATTAATTTTATGTCCACGTCTCAAATTCCAAAACAGTCCACCTTAAGAAAAGAAATCAACTATCTGGTTGACTCGTCTAGTTTTTCTAGTGGTGAGGAACCAGTTAAATTAGTTAATGGTGGCTTTGAAGAAGGACTCAAAGGCTGGCAAAAGCTAGGACCAGGCGGGATCAAAAGAGCTAGTTTTGGCATTACTCCAACCGAGGGAGAAAAGCAGCTTTTACTAAGAACTAGCAATACCGAAGTCACCAGAACAGGTCAGCCAAAAGCCCCATCAGCCTCTAAACTGGAGGAGTTTTTATACCTGTCCACAGGAACTCTTGATTGTATTGCCCAGAAAATTTTAGACACCGTTGGCATATGTGGTACTTCTAGCAAGGTAGTCAGAGGTGCTGCTATCCAACAAATGATTACCCCTTGTGTTGGTGATACCTTAACCTTTGATTGGAATTTTCTCACCAATGAAGACGTGGGAGATGAGGCTATTGTTGCCGACTTCGCTTTCTTCTGCCTTAGTTCTCCCAAGTCCCAAATTGTCTATGAACTAGCTAACCCAATCCTAGGGGTCTTTAGTCAAGCACCGAAAAACTTTTACAACCAAACCGGATTTCAAGGATTTACTCATACCTTCACTACTGCTGGAACTTACAGCCTAGGCTTTGGTGTTGTGAATGAATTGAGTCATCAAACTCAGTCTGGGCTCATCATTGACAATGTTAAGCTAACCAGCGCTACTGTTGATGATCCGGCTTCAGTACTCAGCCTACTTTCAGTAGCCTCCTTCAAGGATGCTTAAATAGGACTTAGGCACTCAAGCTATATGTAGAGCTATATCTAGAAATGAGTTGATTTGGTTAAACTCTATCTATAGAGATTAGAGCAGATATATTAGACCAGAGATTAGACCTCCTCAGGGCATAAATCTTGTTAAAGCTTAATCCTTAGTGGGAAATCAACTCAGAAAGAAGTAGACATTAACTCATCCAGGCGAGCCAGTACTTCGGTGCTATGAATTGCTGGTATCACACCAAGGAATATTTCCCGTAGAATGCCTTCTGGATCAATGATATAGGTATGGCGTAGGGACATAATACCTAGCCAAGAACCATAAGCCTTGCTGACAGAGCCATCGGTGTCAGCTAAAAGTGGGAACTGTAAACCTTCTGATTCACAAAACTCCGCGTGAGAATCGACATGATCCACGCTCACCCCTAGGATCTGCGCATTTATCTCCATATATTTGGCCAAATCTTGCTGAAATCGCTGAGCTTCCAAGGTGCAACCACTAGTAAAGTCTTTGGGGTAGAAATAGAGTACGACCCACTTACCGTGATAATCGGAGAGGGACACCGAACCCTTACCAGTATTGGTCGGTAGGGTGAACTCGGGTGCGGGTTCATTAATAGGAGGTTGTTTGCCACCGAGAGCATGGGCAGGGTTGGCAAAATTTATCCAAGCCAGTAAAACGATCAAGCTAGCCAACAGACTGCTGATAAATGCGCGACGAGAGATCATGATGAAAACAGCAAATTATACTTCACATAAGTTTACATCATTGATCAACTAAGACTTTATACACAATTCATCCCGCTTGCCTATGCAGATAATTGACATTTAGCCAATAATTTGTTACATTTATTAATATAAACGGGCTACACAGAGTAAATTAGCGGAGCAAAGAACCATGTCCAATCAAGAGTCTAACGAAGCCAAGTTCGGTTTCACCCCTAAAGCAGAAAACTTAAATGGTCGTCTAGCTATGATCGGCTTCATCGCTGCTTTAGTCACAGAATATATTACTGGTCAAGGTGTACTACACTTCTTGGGATTAATGTAGTTCCCAATAGTTAGTTAAATTTGTCAATCTCAATAAATAGCTGGAGTTCTAGTGTTGAACTCCAGCTTTCTTATGTGTTTTTAGCTGATTCCATAGTTTGTTCTACGGAATGTCAGCTAAAATATGAAAACGGTGCGACCCCGTAATTTAATTCGCCATAGGAAAGCGCACCGGAACTAATTTCTGGGTAGGAATTGGGGTAAGGAATGTGATATAATGTCTGTTTGAATACTTATCATGTTTGGTTGATAGCCAATGGAAAATTGAAAATTAACAATTGTTAGGAGTCAATTGACAATTAACATCCATGGTACCAACCGTATTATATGTGATTAACCAGACTTCATACTGACTCCCTATTCCCCACGAAGTAAATTGAACGATAACAGAAAACCCTGATTGCTATCAAGCAGCAGGGTTTTCTATCGGATATATTCCTTGAGAATGCTATTGCGATTTGGATGGCGTAGTTTGCGAAGGGCTTTGGCTTCAATTTGTCGAATCCGTTCCCGCGTGACGTTGAAGATTTGGCCGATTTCTTCCAAAGTCTTCATCCGTCCATCATCTAATCCATAGCGTAGACGCAGTACGTCACGTTCCCGGGGACTAAGGGTATCAAGGACACTTTCTAGGTCTTCCCGGAGTAGATTTTTGGAAACCTGATCTTCTGGGGTTTCACCATCGGCTTCAATAAAGTCTCCCAAGCGGGAGTCTTCTTCTTTACCAATAGGCGTTTCTAAGGAGATGGGAAGTTGAGCTGATTTGGCAATGAATCGCAACTTCTCGATGGTCATTTCCATCCGATCTGCAATTTCCTCTTCTGTGGGCTTGCGACCCATTTCTTGAGAAAGAAGTTTAGTGGTTTTCTTGATCCGCGAGATGGTTTCATAAAGGTGAACGGGTAAGCGGATAGTCCGGGACTGGTCAGCAATAGCACGAGTAATAGCTTGACGAATCCACCAGGTAGCATAGGTAGAAAACTTGTAGCCTTTTTCGTGGTCAAATTTTTCCGCAGCCCGGATTAAACCTAGAGAACCTTCTTGAATCAAGTCTTGGAATGAGAGTCCTCGATTCATGTATTTCTTGGCGATGGAAACCACCAAACGGAGGTTAGACTGCACCATTTTTTCCTTAGCCCGCCGACCGACGTGTAAGCGGTAACGGAAAGCTGGCAGCTCCATATCGACCTCTGTTGCCCATTCCCGATCTCCAGGTTCCCGCTCTAACTGCTCAGACAAGCGCTCCCGCACTCGTTCTAATTCCAACAAATCAGCAATTTTACGGGCTAATTCAATTTCTTCATCAGCTCTGAGTAGACGAATCCTGCCAATTTCCTGCAAATAGAGGCGAATTGAATCTTCTGTATAGTGCTTCTTTTTGCTTTGGGTTCGGCGACGGTTAGATCGCCCCTTACCAGGCTTACTATTTTCCTCGTCAGGTTGAGCGTCCACCAAATCATCTCGGTTCACGTCATCCTCAATCAAGACTTCTAAATCGCTCTGAGGTTGAGCGATTGTTGCGAGTAATTCATTTGCCTGGGTCATGTTTTTTCCTCATGCTCCTTCAGTTTCAGACCAGTAGATGATGTCCGTTGATCTACTTAAGATGGCTTAGTCAGTGAGAACCTTGTTTGTTGCACCCTATGGTGGGTCGAATCGCTTCAGCCGTAGGAATTAGATCGACTCTATTTCCTTGGACTTAACTTGCAGTGAATCTACTATCCATTTAAGTGTTAATACTGAATTTTGGGAAGACTTTTTGATTGTAGCCTTATTTACAAAATTTTGCTCTAGTGTTTATCTGAAAAATTTAGCTTATTTATCTGGTCAAAAGCTTTGAGAAAGTGTAGCAATAAGTACCCACTTTCCTTTATGCCTAGAATATAGTCACTAGTTTAGTACTAATGTTCTATAAAACCCGACAGTTGAACTTCACTAGGTTAATTAACTTGTCCTGTATGATAACCATTGACAAGCTATGGGTCTAGGTAATGATTATTTAGTATTACTTTTGTAATACATTTTCCTAGCCAATGTAGTAACACGCTAAGTGAAAGTACTGCCAAGTAAGTTGATTTAACCAGCTCCTAATTCGGTATTCCTGCGTAAGGGAATGGTGAATCAGGGCATCGGAAATAATCTAGAGAAAGACGATGGGAACATTGCGTAGGGGAAGCAAGTCTCCTCGTCCGATGGAGCTTTCGGTTGATCATTATTTTAATTTCTAATTTTAATTTTTACAGTTTGCTCATTTTTTTGAAAATTTATCAGATTAGCTGAGCACTACATATAGCGTTAAAATGGATAGTATACTCTATATGAAGTATATAGAGTAGGTAATTGGATTAAGTAGTTCACTACAGGAGTAATGAGATGGAAAACCGGAAGCGTCTAGCAAAGCAGTTTTTCTAGGAGTTTACGGTGCGGTGAGTCAGAAAAGCCCTTAAACTCAATTTAAACCAAAAAACCTTAACCTAAATTTTTTTTTCCCTGGCCCCAATTAAGGCCTTGGGGTTCCAAAATTGGCCTTAAACCAAAAAATTTTTTGGTTAAAACCCCTTTTGGGGTTTTCCAAAATTAAGGCCTTGGAAGGGGAAATTTTAAAACCTTCCAAGCCCCGGTTAAGGTTTTTTCCAAAACCCCAACCAATTCCTTTTGGTTCCCCGTTCCCCAATTAAATTAAAACCCACGTTTACCCGTAAACGTTTAGGTTAACGGGGAACCGGTAACTTCCAACGGGGTAAACCCGGTTTTTTACTTTCAACCACATCTTGTCCTCCATAATAACCATCATGTAGGACGATCAGGGAACCGTTTTGAACCTGCTTTAGGACTCTCTCCACGATTATACTGACACCAGGACGTTTCCAGTCTTCTGGAACAACACTCCACATTACTGATCTATAGTTCCACTGGTGCAGTATATTCAAGGTTCGGGGTGTAAATAATCCGTTAGGGGGACGAACGTCTTTTACCTTGTCTGGGTGAATCTGACAAGCTTGAGCGATCGCGTCTTGGGTAAGGAGCAAACTCTGCTGAAGGGCATCCCGTTTTAAAAAGGGAAAAGACTGATGGTAATATCCATGAAGTCCTAACCAGTGACCTTGTTGGTAAACCTCTCTAGCGACACTGGGGGCTTGGTGTACGCAAACGCCCAACCAGAAAAAACTGGCTCTGACTTGGTAGCGGTCTAAGACTTGCAGTAACTTGGGAGTGTACTGTGGATGGGGTCCATCATCGAAGGTGAGTGCGATCGCAGGTGAATTCGTTGCTCCTGACCACAGGCAATTGGGAAAGGCAGGTTTGAGAATTTGGTACAGAATAGGGTATAGGGGAGCAAATTGCATTTAGTCGTAAGTTTGGATGGGGTGGAGTGAATTTGACTAGTTTCCATGTCCTACTTGATCGCATTTTGCGGCGTCGCCAGATTATTTTGATGTTGATCGGCTTTTGTGTAGCAGTAGCGCTTAGCAGTTGTAACACTGTGATTATTACTGAGTATGAAGCTACAGCACTAACCACCTTAACCTGGCGAGTTGAGTATTCTCTTAATTCAACAACTGATAGAGATCCCGATGTTGAGGAGTTTGCTTCCAAGTCCGTAGTCAACCGCAATGGTGAGAAACCAGAAGGTGCTGTAACAGGACCTGATGACAAGGGGTTATGGTGGCCAGTTGTCCCACCAAAACCAACCATTGATGAGGTAGAACAGCGTCAGCCACTTCATCATAAGCCTAGCAAGCCAGAGCTGTTGCGTACAGTTAAATACGATATCACCTATCAAGAGGGGGCACAGACAGTGACACTACCTACTAATTATGACGTTTACCGGCAAGTTGCTAGAGCCTATCCTTACCGGAAACCTCTAAGGCTTACCCTGGGAATCAATGATGCTTCGGTGGAAAAAGCTGATACTAAATGAGCTAAAGCTCTCCCTTGCGGCTGCCCGATGGTGGGGTGTATGGGATAAATGATTAGTTCAATTCACCCCATCACTCGTGATTCCCAAAAATTTTGGGTTTAAAGCCCCGTCCTTCGCTGGATAGAAACCTTATATAGTGGAGCCTTAATCAATAAGTTTTAACCAAAGGTGCGCTTTCCGCATCTAATTATTAAATTCGCCACGGGTCGCACCTCTTTTATGCATAGCCTGCCGACTCTAAAGGCTCCACTATCTTACGGTAACTATCGCCAAAGGCGACGCTTGGCCGTAGGCCACGCCAAAGGCGAACGCGAACAACGGGGTTTTGTTATCTTTCGTATTGACGGTAGATAATATAATGGCTATTATAGAAGGCAAGGAGGAAAAGCAAATGTTTAATCTCACCTACGAGTTCAAGCTCAAACCTACCAAACAACAATCAAAAATCTTTGATGAGTGGCTTGAGATAACTCGCTTGGTATACAACTACGCTTTAGCGGAAAGGAAGGATTGGTACAAATCTCGTAGTTGTCAGATTAATTCTTGCCGCCTCCGTAGTTGCTACATCATTCCCGCTGACACACCGCGTCCTACCTATGCAAGTCA
>NZ_GL890848.1:8917-32329 GCF_000211815.1 Moorena producens 3L | reverse complement strand
GCTTTCACCAACATGTGGGAGCGTAACGCTGGATTCCCCCGATTCAAGAAAAAAGGCAGAATGAGGTCTTTTGTTTTTCCTCAAATGAAAGGGAAAAGATTAGAACATGGGTTAGTGAAATTGCCTGTAATTGGTTGGGTAAAATTCCGTCAGTCACGAGAAATTCCTAATGATGCTCAAATCAAGCAAGCTCGTATAGTTAAACGGGTTTCCGGTTGGTACGTCATGCTAACCATTCAATGGAATGTTGATTTACCTCAACCAATACCCCATGGTGAAGCAGTAGGAATTGATGTAGGATTAACTAGTTTTATTGCTACTTCTAGCGGTCTTTTAATCAAGCGTCCGAGGTTCCTGGGTGATGCCGAACGCAAGCTGAAATTGCTGCAAAAGCGTGTTTCCAGGAAACCTATAGGCTCGAAGAATTGGAGGCGCGCACAAAAAAAGGTAGCAAAACTACACGAGTATGTAGCCAATTGCCGTAAAGATTGGCACAGGAAGCTTTGCCATCATCTGTGCGATCATGCAGGGATGATATTTGTAGAAGATTTGAATCTGGTGGGGCTATCCCGTGGAATATTAGGGAAACACTGCTTAGATGCTGGGTTTGGCCAATTTTTCAAGATATTGGCACAAACTTGTTTTAAGCGTGGGGTGTATTTCCAGAAAGTAGATGCACGTAAAACCAGCCAGATTTGTCCTAATTGTTTGACAGAAACGGGAAAGAAAGAGCTTTCACAACGTACTCACATTTGCTCTGCCTGTGGCTATACAACGAATAGAGATATAGCAGCAGCTCAGGTAGTGGCAATTAGAGGATTAACAGCCGTAGGGCATACGGTGAAGATGCTTGCTGAGGGTAAATTCGTTGGAATCCCATTGAAGCAAGAATCCTCTCGCCTTTAGGCAGAGGAGTGTCAATTTACTCTGACATTAATAACACTGGCGTTGAAGTTATAATCTCTACCTTCTAACTCTACTGGGGTACCAATTTTAATCTTGCTATTGCCTAGGACTACTCCATCTTTGGTGATTGTTGCTTTACCACCTAAGGTGAGTAACATATTAATTCCATAAAAGCTAGGTCTGGGATCTGGTAGTTCTTTGATAGAGCCATCTGGTTGTGGCACCAGGACACTTCTACGCAGAATTTTGACGGATTTGACGTCAACCTGACCATAGGGTTGCTTACGAATCACAATATTAGTCTTCTTGGTCTCCTCCAACTGATTGACCAACACATCTGGTTCAAGCAAGCTTAACCCCCGGACAATAACATCTACTTCTACTGGTTTGGTGCTATTGAGTTGGGCAACGGAACCAGACTCACCAGGAAAGAAGAAGATTCCTACAACTACCAACAAAATCACCAAGGCAGCACCGAAGTCGATAATGCTCACCTTGCCAAACAAACGTCCTTTAGAATCTACAATAGCCATAAACTTGCTTAGGTTTGAGTTCTCCCCGCTTTGAAAAGACGGGGATTCTAAGTTGATGTCGTTACGCGGATTAAAACCGCGCTTGGCGCGCTTTCCAATGGCGAATCTGATTCGCCTTGGGTCGCGCCTCTCCACGACGCTTACGATACCGACTAGGAGAACCTACCTGTATCGTTGCGGCACACTCAAAGATGCCCTACCTCCCTGGCCGTAGGCCACGCTACGCGAACGGATTAACAAAAAAGTTAACCTGTGGATTTACTTTTGATTTAAAAAAACTTTCGGAGTGGTTGTACCAAACAAATTAGGGCAATAAGTCACTACTTTTTGCTGCGTTACTTACCTGTTCCTTGAGGAGTAGGATTAACCCCGTCTCTTACTGGTCGGAATCTCACCGAAAAGCGCAAAAAATCAACGTAACCAACCTTGTTCTTACTCGTCCTTCTATTCTAACACGGTAGCCGGGATAAATCCCGGGGCGCTGGCCTTTGGCCACGCGGGGCGCGTTCGCTGGCCACCCAATAAATTAGGTGGCTAACTCTCGTTTATTATCTTCTCTGTTTTTGTGAAAATTGTATAGTGTAAAGATAACTCCTTAAGGTTCCCTGGCTCTAGGTTGAATGGCTAAGGGGTTTATAACCTAGTTATGAAGGGCTCCTATTAAAGGATATCGGCTGTTAACTGCTTTTGATCTACCTAATACCTATAATTAGAGTTATCCATAACTGGTGAGTGAGAATAACAAACACCAGGTTCGTCTGTGGAACATATTACCCTATTTGGGGTTCAACCATAACGAGGAATGCTACTGGTCAGTAATTATGGCAGACAACTCCTAGTAGAGAGTTGACTTATGATGTTAAAGACAAGGCTCCTCTACAGCAAGCCATGGCTGCAAACCCTTTTTCCAGTGGAAAAAGGGATAATAGCTAAAATAATCTCTTTTCGATTTAATAATTCATAATTTTGCTATGTTCAGCAATATATTATCGATTTACTCCCGTTATCGACGTCATTTGTTATATCCGTTAATCAGCATGCTTCTATCCCTGAGTCTGGTGGTGGGAACAGCCCAGATCGCCCAAGGGGTTCCTTGGTTAGAGCTGCTATTGCGTGGTATTCAGATTATCCAGTTATCTAATATGTCTGATCAACAGGAAGTCCAAATTGGTCAGCAAATTAATCAGCAACTTGTTGGAAAGCAATTTAAGCTCTATCGCAATCGGGAAATTAATCGCTATGTTGATCAAATTGGTCAGCGACTAGCTAAAAGGAGCGAACGTCCAAACATTAACTATACATTCCAGGTGGTCGATGATGGTAATATTAATGCCTTCGCTACCATGGGAGGATTTGTTTATATTAACACGGGTTTAATCGCAGCAGCAGACAATGAAGCTCAACTGGCAAGTGTAATGGCTCATGAGATTGGTCATATCGTAGGTCGTCATAGTATCCAGCAAATTAAGCAAGCCGCGATCGCTAGAGGTTTAGCAGAAGCGGCTGGAGTTGATAGCAACACGATGGTTAATCTGGGCGTGGAATTAGCACTACGTCGTCCCAACAGTCGTCAGCATGAATTTCAAGCGGATGAACTAGGTATCAAGAACTTAAAACAAGCAGGCTATGCTCCGATAGGATCAGTAGACTTTATGAAAAAACTACTCAAGCAAAGAGGCTTTATTCCAGGGTTTTTGAGTACTCATCCGTCAACAGCAGACCGAATTGATTCCTTGGAGCAGTCTATCGATTCAAATCGTGCCTATGTTGGTGATGGATTAAACAATCGGGCTTACAAAAACAAAACTCGTGCAGTCCGCAACCAGAAAAAAGCTGCCCTCAAAAGGACAACAGGTCGTAGAGGGCGAGTGCTCAGATCAGCACAGCTAGCTCAAGAGCCGCAAGCTTGCCCAATAGTTTTTTTGTTAACCTCTAGAACCGTCAGGAGGTAATCAACACTTGACGTCGGCATATTTTACTAGGTTCTATCTTGGTCACGGCTTCTTCCAAGGGGAATTGGCGAACATAACCCCGAAAGACGTTAACTTGATAAACAAGATTATTGGTAATGTCTAGACCTGTCATCCAACCACTTTTGGGATGATAAGCACCAGTGTCTATATCTAGCCAACCACAACCTTGGGCTATTGTACCGGGAGCCACTCCTGGTAAGGTGAAAGTCATGGTGTGACCGGTGATGATCAGCTTGTCGAGAAAGTAAGGTTCACGCATACTGTGAAATTCATCCCGAATCCAACAAAATTGCTCAACGGTTTGCTCCTCAATGGTCATGCGAGGATTAACCCCGGCATGAACTAGCCAGGTATCTCCTAAATCAATGTAGGTTGGCAGTGTTTTGATCCAATCTAGGTGATCTTGGCAGACTTTTCCACCATAGCTGTTGATAGTAGTTTCACCACCACTATAGAGCCAGGCTTGTCGTGTTGAGTTAGGTACTGAATTGTTACCGATAATTTCTAGTAACATCAGCTCATGATTACCTAATAAACAGGGGTGAGCATTTTGCTTGACAAATTCCACAACCTGAGCACTCATCGGTCCTCGATCAATCAAGTCTCCGAGAAAATAAACGGTGTCGTCACTAGTGGGTGCGATCGCATCCAATAAGGTCATAAGAGGATTATAGTGACCATGAACGTCACCGATAACAATACGACGGTGGGTCATTACTTTACTTATCCAAATCTAATTTCGTTAAATATCAGGTAGATCCCTTCATATAAAATTTAAGGTTAATGGCTTTAGGCATCAGATTTCTAGGTTAAATGGCTAAGCGGGTTCTGACCAGCGTATGAAGCAGCCCTCCTCAAGCACAGAGGCTATCAACTGCTTTTGTTGTAGCTAATACCTAATACCATTAGCCTCATACCTATTTGTAGATATATGCACCGATTCTGTGAGAGTGGTCTTCCTTTTAAGATATTTCCTATTCCTGAATAGAGTCGTTAAGTGTAATAGTTTTGAGGAATAGGCTCAAGTAGCTAGTTTAACTTGTCTTATAAGTATTTATGTGTAGTGTCTATGTAAATTTATCATGAACTACCCGGATTTGCTACGGTTAAGTCGGGGTTTACGACCCAACTTGTTGCTACAAAAGCGGGTATTGAACCCAGTTTTTGACGGGATTACACCTGCGCCTTAACAAGACGAGGATTGACACGATTCAGTTAAAATTAATAGCATCGCCTACCGATCCCAAAGCCTGTTTGCAATGAACAAGCCAACTACTTTGATTTGTTTGATTTGAACAAAAACCGTGTCTTCTTCTGCTCTGCCTTTGATTAATACCCTGAAACACCCTACTAGCCAGGCTTGGATCGAGCAAGCCCTTGCAAACCTTGATGTTATTTTACTCGACCATTCCCATTGTGAACGTAAAGCGGCTGGAGTAGCACTGAATTTAATGTTTCGCTACCCATCCTACAGTAAACTGGTGCGTCAACTGACGGTCATTGCCCGTGAGGAACTAGAACACTTCGAGCAAGTTAACCAGTGGCTAGAAAGACGTAGCATTCCCTTAGGTCCCCTTTCTTCACCACCCTATGGAGCTGGATTGAAAGCTCAGATTCGCCGAAACGAACCAGAACGGTTGTTGGATTCTTTACTAGTTGCTGGACTGATCGAGGCTCGTTCTCACGAACGTTTGGGATTACTAGCAACTCACTGTTGTGATCCATCTTTAGCAAAATTTTATCATAGCTTGATGGCATCTGAGGCTCGTCACTATGGTGTTTACTGGGTACTGGCTGATACCTATTTTGAGCGAGTACTAGTAGATCAGCGGTTGGATGAGTTAGCAGTTAAAGAAAGTGAGTTGCTGGTTAGCCTTTACCCAGAACCAAGAATTCACAGTTAGCAGCCAGTCTCCTCAAAGAAATAGTCAAATTATACCAGAGCAGCGGCTATCAAGCAGACACTGGTGTGGCAACCAATAGATGCGTTCGCGTAGCGGCGACCTAGGAGCATCGCGTAATGGTTAAGTGATTGGTTTGCGCTTGATCAAAAATGCTCTCAACCGAGCTGCCTGAGCGCCCTGATAGTCTTCTTGAAAACTATCACCAATATGAAAAGCCTCCTGAGCAGTACAGTGATGTTTTTGTAAAGCAGCAGCAAAAATCTGTGGATCAGGCTTGGCAAAGCCAGTTTGGGTAGAAATTGTGATGGAGGAGAAAAATTCTTCTAATTTTAGGGCTTTTAAGACAAGATGGAGACGGGAATCAAAATTTGAGACGACACCCAACTCAATACCAATATGCTGCCATGCTTTCAGCGCTGGGATAACATCGGGATAAATGAACCAAGGTTGAGCAGTGGCAAAGTGGCCATACAGTTCGTCAAAAAAATCAATGAAATCGGTGAACTGGTCAAGTACACCAACTTGTTCAAAGGTGCGGGAGGCAATCACCCACCACCATTCAAATTCTCGCTGGGGAATTTCTTCAGGATCTGTTTCTGGAAAAACCGCTGGTTCTGCTGAGGCGAAGGCTTTGACAAAGGCTTTGTCCAAAGCTGAAGCAGGTACTGTAACCCCAAATTGATTAGCGATCGCACTATAAACTTCCCCTACACTCCCTTGAACACCAAATAGGGTACCGACAGCATCTAGAAAAATTACTCGCGGTTTTTCCATGGTTAATGGTTAATTGTTAATGGTTAATTGTTCATTTAATTTCAATTTTCCATTTTCCTGTATCTATAGCAATCCTAAATCATTTGTAAAATGATAAAAATCTGGAATCGTTGCTGGTAAAGGGTTATAGCAATTGCTTTGGCCAATATATTTCACGAATCATTTAGGACTGCTATATGCCTTTATGTTCCAGACAGAATATCAGTTAATGGTCGAGTAATCCAGTTCATGCCCACTTTCAGTTGGTGCTCTATAGTTGGCATCCGATAAAGATAGGCAAGTCGGCGTACTATGTGGGCTAAAGGACCATCCAGCTTCAGACCTAAACCACTCAGAGTTGCATTGTCTTTCCCCAAAGTCATCATCTCTCCCAACTGCTGGTAACGGAAGGGCAGCAGGGGACGCCCAGTTAAAGAAGCCCAGACATTCCAACCCACATAATCGGCTTGCTGAAAAGCGGATTGAGCTGTATTGGGAACTGGTTGATTATCAGCATCTCGGCAATCGGCTAGATCACCTAGGGCAAAAATTTCGGGATGGTCAACCGCTTGTAACCTGTGGGTGGTAGTCAGCTGACCACGGTGGTTTTGTTTGAGCGGAAGCGATCGCACAACTGGTGTCACTCTTGTTCCTACTGTCCACAGCACCAAATCTACGGGAATAGTATCCACCTGTCCTTTATACAACAGAGAAATGGTGTCAGGTCCAATGGACTCAACACTGGTTTCCAAATCAATCCAGACTTTCTGTTCATTCAAAGCTTTGCGTGCTGCTTCTCGGTTAAAGTCCGTTGATGTTCTTAAAATCACATCACCGAGTTCAATCAACCGCAACCTTCCGCGCTCTCCCAACCGTTCGGCTAGATGGCAAGCTAGTTCCACACCAGAGTAACCTGCACCAACTATAGCGATCCGGATTTTATCTGTATCGGATTCTTCCAAAATCCGTAAGCGTTCTTCCAGGTGATAGGCATCAGTAATAGTTCGGAACGGGATAGCATACTCAGCCACCCCAGGCAACTGCTCTAGAGGGGTTTCTCCACCTAGGGCTAACACCAGGCGATCATACTGAAATTCCGATCCAGTCTCTAACTGTACCTGCTGCTGTTCTACATCAATGCCTGCTACCGCTGCCTGAGTAAACCGTACACCTGTGTTTGCTAACAGTTCTTCATAGGGTGGAGCAATTTCCCAGGTTTGTAGTTCGCTGGTGATCAGTTCATACAACAGCGGTGAGAATAAGAACCGATCATTTTGATCAACCAAGACAATTTCTGGTTGTTGGGGCTTTTCCCAAGGCAGCTGGCTTAAGCGTAGGGCTGTATAGAGACCCCCAAAGCCTCCACCGAGAATGCAGATTCGGGCTGGTTGTTTAGTCATGGTTGATTGAATCGGGGATGTCCTATTAGGGGAACTTCTTTTAGCTTGATCCGCGCTTATGCCCCATATCCGTACCAAAGGTGGGCGTGGGATGAATGGCGGAGGCGGAACTTTGTTTTTTTATTTTCATCTATAATGAAGATAGCAGGGAAAACAAATTAAGAGCTAACCGCCACCTGCGTGCCTAAAAAATAGAACGAGTTGTATTGTTCCGGTGGGTCGGGGCATCCCGTGTCGTTAATAAAGCTTGCCGAACGCGCCCCGCGTGGCCTACGGCCTTGTATCCTAACCGTTGGGTGGAGTTGGCAAGAAGCCTACACTGAACTCTAAGACTCAGTGTAGGAGTATGTCACGATAGCAAGGCTATTACAACAGGATAGCTGGGTTTAACCGATACTTTTTAGCTACCAAAACCTACCAAAGGCAAATTATGGCTCGCCAATGCCAGATGCAATAGCATCCAGGGGGTATCTCCGCGCTTCTCTGACGGAATATCCCGCGAGCGCCATAAAAATGTCAAAAAAGTCTAACACCGGGATAGAGAGCGCAACTACTAAACCCTTGGTTTTCGGCTTTAATTTAAGTTACATAATAATCCCTGTCGGTGTTACCGTAATTTAAGTTTAACAAATAATCAGAGTTTTTGGT
This sequence comes from Moorena producens 3L, assembly GCF_000211815.1. Lineage (GTDB taxonomy): Bacteria > Cyanobacteriota > Cyanobacteriia > Cyanobacteriales > Coleofasciculaceae > Moorena > Moorena producens. The sequence goes on along the minus strand of NZ_GL890848.1, from coordinate 24,212 downwards.
AGACTCTGCGACATTTTCTCTAGCTGTTTACTAACCTCCCCCATAGTTAATACCAATTCTTCAAAGTAGGACTATAGATACAGATGGGGAGCTCGGGAGTGTCACGAGTGTCGAGAGTGTTGGCAGTGTCGGGAGATGGCCAGATTAAATTGATGTATAGCCCTAATGCCCCAGAATTGGGATATAAGCGTGAAAATGATTTCAATTTTTATTTTCTAGTTTCTATTTTTTAACTGTTTTATCCTGATCAACCACGCTCTACCTTGAATATTGATTGATGTAACTGTTGCTTTAGACAACAGCTAGAAGCATTGTTTTGAGCGAAGCCAAATGAAAAGTTTTCAACACTATCTAGCTCCTGTTGCGATTGGAGCAATTGTCGTTGGTTTCAGTAGCTATGGTTTGGTGAGTGATAACAATCCTGGTTCCCAGAAAACTCCTGTAGCGAATCTATCTGCTGAACCAGCCACCGAGGCTAGCTCTACCACTGGTGTAGCACCCTCTAATACTACTCTACCTAAGATTACTGTACCTACGGAAGAAACTCAACCAGGAACCAAGGTTGGTAAGGTCGCGCTTAAGGCTACAGTCAGCCAAGGTAATAATAATAGCAATCGAGCTAACGGAGTAATTCTTAATGTCTATCGGGCTGACAGTCAGTGTCAGTCTCTGGTATCTGAACAGGTAGCTGTACCAGTAGGAAATCCAGTAAATACAGTTATAGGAAAAGTTTTAGAGACTGGTAACTCCAGTGACTTTAATGTATCGGGATACCGCGTGAAGGTCAATGCCAATACTGGTGTGGCTACCGTCGATTTGCGCCTATCACCAGATTCCCAGCGGCAGTTTGTCTCCCTCTCCACTTGTGAGCAATTTGCCCTTTTCGGTAGTTTGCGTAAAACTCTTACTGCTAACTCTCAGTTGAATATTAAAGATGTTCGCTTCACAGAGCAAGGAGAAGATATTTATCTTTGAACTGTTCGATCAAACTTACACAAAACGTCAGTTTATGACGCTTTCAGAGGCAAACCCCATCTAAATTCCAAAACCCTTATCCAGTAAGGATTTCATCAATTGATTAAAAACCGGACTCGATTGCTGAAATCCTCACCTCGCCAGCATGTACAAAAATAAGATGCGATAGCCGCAGCCCTGTCCGCTCATCCGACGCCGACGCTACTGCTTTCGGACCTGGGATGAATTGCGGCGGAAGCTAACGAATGGATATTTTTGTTTGTCGAGAGCAATTTGCTTTTGTCTAGATTTGTCTAAGTTTTGATGAGAAGTATCCTTCAACAAAGGTCTTGCTTGTGCAAGACCCACTGTGATTAACCTAAACGCAATCTGCCTTACTTGTGCTACTGGTAGTTTCAGCTGCTTTGCGATCGCTTTCAGAGAAACTTTGCCTGTTGTATAATTCCACACTTTGCATTCTAAAACGTTGAGTCGATAATGGGATTGGGGTGGATCGCAGATGGTACTGACTAAACCCCAATCAGGGTCAGGCAATTGCTCAGCCAAAGCCTCCCAGTGGTGCAGTTCCCTTAACCCGATCAATGTCGCTTCTGTTGCCGGTATACTTAAACCGGTCATTTCCAGGATTGGGATCGGCACGTTCTGCTCGAATTTAAATCGACCATCTTTCAGTTCAAACAAAGGACACACTTGCCGTTGTATTTGAATCTGAAACAACCATTTTAGTTGTGCAGTTTGTACAATACCTTGACTTTGGAGATATAAACCAAGTGGCTGATTGGGAGTACATGACTGAGCTAGTGTAGTGACTATACTGTGTTTAACCCACTGATGTTGAGCAATCAGGACAATTAAACCCTGATGGTCCAATCGATTAGCTGCTGCCACAATCCGACCCTGGTAAACCCAAAAGTGATGAACTGGTCGCCGGTATCCAGAAACTCTGGGTAAGGCAGTAATTCTGAGCCAACCAGTTTTCTTTCCTTTCTCTAGAAACTGAAAAAGTTCTGGCAAGTATAAGTCGCTTAGGTAACCATTAAGGGACATGTCGGGTAATTAAAACCAAGAGAGCACCTTGAGAGTGTCAACTATGAGTGACAATAAATTATATAGTGTTAGATGGTTTGTGCGGCACAATCCAAGTTTTAGCTGAACCGCGATCAGCCCCACGTGTCACCCTGGGAGTTGCCTTCTGTTTACTAAAGCCGAGAGTCCTTAGGACAAGCAGAAGGAGTAGGTTAGCCAGCGGACCGGGCTTTCAAGGTGCGGACGCAACCTTTGAGCACTCAGCCCCTCATCAATCCCAGACAGAGGTTTGGTTTTTTTGATCGGAGCAAAGATGTTGTGCTATAATGCTATGCCGTTGACCAGAACCACAAAGTGCTAAGTTGGAATTAAATAACATCGTCCCTTGATGCTGATGGGTGAAAGTTCTTTTCAATAGTTGGAAACGTAGCTGAAGAAGCTGGATACGTAGTGTTTGAGTAAAACCCTGCCTCTAAGTCTCAACTCTTTTCTTATCGAGATGAGTGCCAAAGAAATGATTGTAGTATTCAAGACTAGTTTGATTACGATTTCCAGCTTTGGATTAACGGTGATATCAACTGAGCAATCAACCAAAGCGCTAGCAATTCTGGATATGTTTCCAACTCTAAAAAGCGCTCTGAGGGAATACAGTTGTGCTTACCTCCACAATTAATATTACCTTTAAGTAGTACTTTAAGGAAGTTTTTATCCCGTTTAAAAAGGGCTCAAAAAACCACACTTGACCGTCAGGTCAATGTAGATAGGTCACATAAGTTGCTAACCAATAAGGGAACTTCTTCTACTAAACCTGTTGTGATTAGTCTAAAAGCAACTTGTTGCACTTTTTCTACTGGTAATCTCAGTTGCCTTGCAATTCTCTTGAGAGAAACATTGCCATTTGTGTACTCCCAAACTTGCCACTCTATAGAATCCAAACTGTATTTAGGTTGACCACCGTTGATACTGACCAAACCGCCATTGGGGTCAGGTAATTTATCTGCCAGAGCTTGCCAGTTGCGGAGCGATCGCAATCCTTTCAACATAGCTATTTTTGTTGGTATACTCAAACCCGTCATTTCTCGTGTTGGTATGGGTACATTCTGTTCAAAGTTAAACTGACCATCTCTGAGCTGAAACAAAGCACACACATGCTGTAGAATTTGCATTCGAAATAGCTGTTTTAATTGTTCACCTTGTAAAGCACCCTGAGTTCTGAGGCATAAACCCAGAGGTTTATCTATGGCACACAGCTGAGCTAACTTAGCAATTACCCGTTCGCTAACCCCGCAGTGTTCAACAATCAGCGATACCAAACCTTGATTGTCTAACCGATCTGCAGCTGCCACCAGGTGACCCTGATATACCCAAATATAATGAATCCTCCTAGGGGTTGCTTGGTTTATTGGCAAGGGAAGCAACCTTAGCAAACCAGTTTTTTGTCCCTGGGCGATAAACTGAAACACTTCTGGTAGGGAAATATCGGTTAAATGGCCTGTAACAGACATAATTGTTAATTGGCTTCATACTAAAGGGTTAGCGGAAATTACTAATTTATAATATATTAAGATTTGTTAAAAAAACACCTGGAAATCATTTTTAAAAGTCAAAGTCAACGTTTTATGACCTGAGTGGCTTGTTAATTTGAAATTAAATCCCATATCAATTTATTAATCCTCTTGAGAGAAACAATAATTGGTAACAGTTTCCGAAAGGTCAGACCCCTCAATTGATTAGGTGGTAGCGATGTTAAGATTGGTAAAAAGTTTTCCTAAAACGCTTCTACCTTAAGATCTGGAATACCAAAATTATTGCTATGGGCAGATAAATTTTCCAACAAATTTTATATTTAACACGCGAGGGGAAAAGCACATTCATAGGCTATAAACGGTTGTATACCCTGTTCTATACCCTATTGGTAAGGCTTGATTTTTTAGTTAGACTCTGATCAGTAATTGCTTACTAGGGTTGGATCAAAATCTTTCAACTGACGCGTTCGCCAATAGGCTGTGCATCCACAACCTACGTTACCCTTCATTGAATGGCTATACTTAATGGCAAGGGCTACTCTAGCCAAAAGCCACCTCAAAGAAGAACAACAACGCCTATGGGCGCGAAAGCGGCTTCCCATAAGGGCATCATATCTGTACGAGAATCCATTCAGGGTAAGCCCTACAAACTCTATGGGCTGCAACCTATTTTTTTGAGATTAGATTCCCCCTTCAGATGAAAGCCCACAAAAATCAATCTCTTGGTGCGCATTCCCTAACGCTTTAAAAAAGCGTGGGGTTCCACGGTTTGAAAAATCGCGGGATCAAACCGCCAAACTACTATTGCCTGACTTCCCACCCAATATTCGGATTAGAAACAAAGCAACGAAGGTTTGCGACTTGGATCAATGAACGTCGATTCCGACGGAAAGTCTGCACTTTCGCTCTTGCTGAACTATTGTCGGATTCGACTAAATAAGCTTTACACCCTAATGAGGTCATAAAAATGACCTATGCTTGATGGCTACTCTCAAGCTTTATACTTTTGAGCCTAACTCCAAATCAAAGATCAATATCTTTGAACCGATAATCTTTAAAGTATCTTTATATTAGAGCCAATTGTGAAATAGTCGAGTAAGTTGTAAATAAAATGTGAATGTATCGGTTCCATTTTTCACGTCCTACCTAGTAGCAATTGGGTTTAATGGATCAAAATCAGCTTGGTGTAAGGCTCAGAAAGCTTTGCTCACCTACTGAAAAATTACTACTGAAAAATTACTACTGACTGATCTTTCCAGCTAGGGATTGAGCTGGGAATACACAATCTTGACCAGTGGCTTTGGCTCGCTCAATAGCCTCATCAGCGGCTCGATAGAGGCTTTCGATGTCTGTGCCATCCTCAGGGTACTCTGCCACCCCAGCACTAAATGTTACCTGCACTAGATCACAGTCATCAAATTCTTCACTAACAGTCTCCAAAATTTCTTGGAGCCTTCTGACCCCAGCCTGTCGATTGAGACCATACATCCCGATGAAGAACTCCTTACCTCCCCAGCGGGCAACTATATCCTCGCTGCGAAACTTTTGCCGCAAGATTTGTCCCAACCGCCTAAGCATTCTATCTCCCATCACATGACCAAATTGCTCATTCACCTGCTTTAAGTTGTTTAAATCCAATAAGGCATAGCAAAGAGGTTGATGGTACCGTTGGGATAAGCGCAGTAATCGGTTAAATTCTATGGTAGATTGACGACGATTAGCCACACCAGTTAATTGGTCAGTTTCTCCTAAACTACGGAGCAGTTTGGTACGCTCTAGACGATGGAAAACACGGGTGACTAACTCGGATTTCGTTATCGGTTTAAAGATATAGTCATCAGCTCCAGCTTGATAAATGCGGTGAATTGTTTCAGAGTCTAGGTGTTCACAAAGCAATAGGATAGGTAATCCATGCCAGATGCGATCATTGCGCACAACTTGGCACAGTTCAATCCCATTGAATTGGGGCATGTCTAAATCCAAAATCAGTAGATCAGGTCCTGTCGCTTCGAGCTGTTCCCAAAATTGATCGGGTTCTTCTAAGGTAATAATCTGCACTCCTAAAGGTTGTAGGAAGTGTCGTATACTTTCGAGCACTAGGGGATCATCGTCTACTGCCAGGACTTTGGCGGTGGAAGGTCTGTCTTGATTTAAGACATCTTCAACGGTTTCTAGTAACTGTATTGGGGTAACGGGTTTGGATAAAAACGCCCTTCCTCCCTGACGAGCAACCTCAACGCGATCGCTAAACCGATTTTGCTGTGTAGAAACGATTACTGGGATTTGAGGGTATTGGTTCTGGAAATATTTTAGGAGTGCGATTCCGACCTCTGGATAATTGGGAAACATCAAGTCCAGTAGCACAACATCAGGTATTTCTTGATCCATGACAACTCTGGCTTCCCTGGGATCTAGGACAACTTTTACTTGCATATCCCAATTGACTGCTTCTCTTTCCAACTGTTGTGTCAGTTGCACGTCTCCATCGATAACTAAAATCAAGGGAAGCTTTTTTGGGAATTGGTCGGGTGCCAGGGGTTCTGATCTATCATCCTCGGTTAGTTCAGAGTCTTTTAATACAGTAATGCTAGGATTATCTTCCAACTCACTACTGACATCACCAGAGAATGGTGATGGAGGTTGCTGGAGTTCTTCAGACAGAAGTGCTACCAAAGATGCCAGATTTTGAATATTAGTTGGGGAGGTTAGCTGCTGTAATTGAGGACTAGGCAATTCTATTTGGTTGTCATAGTTCCTGCGTCTTGACAGATATCTACCTTTACCGGAGTTCCTTGTCTTGGTTATACTGACTTCCTGTAGCCAGTACTCAATAGTTTGGGCTAGCCGTGATCCTTCCACTAAGCCAAACTTATCTAAAGCTCTAACGAGCTTGTGGACTTGCTGCTGGGCTTGTTTTCGCAGATCCTCAGTAAGATGTCCGGCTTCGAGAGCATTAACTGCCTGTTCTAAAGTGGCAAACTGACGCCACATGGTTCCTTTAGAACGCTCCCAAGGCTGATTGAACCTGGTTGGGGTTGGTTTGAGTTTCTTTCTCTTGCTCCTCGGTAAGCTCTTGAGGCGATAGCCCATACCATAGACAGTTTCAATCATATCATCAGCTTCAACACTCTTGAGCTTGCGCCTTAACCCCTTAACATGTGCCCTAACTGTTTCTGGTGAAGGAGGGTCTTCAAATGACCACAGATGTCCGAGAATGAAACTCTGACTAAATACTCGGCGCGGATGGCTCAAGAATAGTTCTAGAAGACCGTATTCCTTTGGTGAGAGATGGAGCAGTTGACCTTTATAAGTTACTTCACAGGTACTCGGGTCTAGGCAGACATCACCCCATTCCAGTAGCCTTAATCCAGAAACACTGTGGTGACGCAGTAATGTCCTAATTCGAGTCAACAGATTCTTGGCTGTAAAGGGTTTAACAATATAATCATCAGCTTCAGCATTAAGCTTGACTTGCTCAGCAGTAGCTGCTTGAGAAAGCAACAGCAAAATCCCTCTATCATAGCTTGCCTGCCGTAGTCGCTTACACAAGCTGATACCATCGAGCTTGGGTAAATCCACTTCCAGCACAATCAGGTCATAGGTAAAGGCTTGAGCATACTCGCAACCTTCTTCCCCATCTCCAGCAATATTTACAATATAATTCTGCTCTCTCAACACTTTACTCAAGGTTAGAGCTAGAGCATTGTCATCCTCTACCAGCAAAAGTCTCATGAACAATCCTGCTGTAAGCCTAGTCCTTTACAAATTTTGGATAAACACAGAACACTAAAAAATATACCTCTTTTGACCTAAGCATTCAGGCGTCAGCTGTCAGCTGTCAGCTTAAAATAAACCTGATTTGGGAGAATTTAAAGGTGCCCTTGACCCATTAAGAATTAAATTCGCCAAGGTCAAGCGCACCTGTGGAATGGGCATCTGGCCGTGGAATGGGGATCTGGCCGTGGAACGGGGATCTGGCCGTGGAACGGGGATCTGGCCGTGGAACGGGGATCTGGCCGTGGAACGGGGATCTGGCCGTGGAACGGGGATCTGGCCGTGGAACGGGGATCTTGCCCGTTTCATTTCCGGGCGGGCAGGATGCCCACTCTACTCTTATTCATTCAAAGACTGACGCAACGCCCAAATGCTTACCTCTTTTATTCAAAAGCTGTTCGCACCTCAATTAGCGTGGCCATTCCCTTAGTGTGGCCTTTGGCCAATGCCAAGGGTGGCCATCGCCCATAAGCACCTTAAGTAGCGTAGCCAAAGGCCAAAGGCTGATGGCTGATAGCTGAATGCTTACCTTTTGACAGATGCTATATGTAATTTCTTGATATGTGTTCACCACTATTTGGGTTTTACCATTAGTAACGGCTAGTTGCACTGGATCATCTCAAAATTCTGTAAAGAGTGTGTAAAGATTGTGTCAACTTGAGAAGTGAGCCTTCCCTCTCTTGGTGGGCGTTTCCTAGCGCTCTCTTGGTGCCCATTCACCCTTAGCTTTGAAAAAGCGCGGGGTCGCACCGCATCTTTGATCGCAACGCGCGGATGAGCGGCGTTACCACTCCTTTAACGAAAGGGTAGCGATGAAGCCTCTGTTATTCGAGAACACTAGTCCAGTAATAATACCAAGTTGGACTCAAATTCGTAAGTCATTCTCTTGGTGGGCCTTCCCTAGCGCTTTGAAAAAGCGCAGGATACCACCGCTTTCAGTTGTTATTAGTCCTTTGTCACCACTCGATAACCAATAATCGAGTAATAGAACTGGATAAATTCACGCTCGATCGGGATTTATAGCCATCAAAGCCTCACGGGGTGACAACCCCGTGAAAACCCAACCAGATTGAGATTTTAAGGAATTGATGGTAGAAAAAGATCGGTCTTGAACTTGTGAGCCAGACCGATCAAAAAATGATATTACCTGAACTATATCTTACTCACCTATCACAATACTTCAGTGAGGCTCAATTAATCACTTTATAAATTTTATTGTTGCTACTGCAAATCCATAAACAGATTAAGATTGAAAGGTTAGCCGCTCATTTTACTTTACCAATTAAGTCCGAAATTCGCCGTCGTCATCTTCAAAGGTTTTTCAAGTTACAGTCGAACTCAGGAGCTCTGATTTTGTTACCAATTATTCAAACAATAATTTCTAATAAATCTCCCAAAAAATAGAGGTTATATCTAGTGTTGGATAGAACTCAATGGCAAGATATAGCAGTCGCCAGGGTAATTAGGACATGACAAAAGTCTCAAACTACAGTTTGGCTTGAGTTTAACTTCTGACTTCTGACTTCTGACTTCTGACTTCTGCTATAAAAACTTGTTTATGGTGGGGGTAATTCTTGGAAAACGGGCACTCCCAATTTACTGGCATTGTCTTGATGCAATAGCGAGTGGTTTGTTCGCGTTCGCCTTTGGCGTGGCCTACGGCCAAGCGTGGCCTACGGCCAAGTTACCGTAAGACAGGCTCGCCTTAGGAGTTGCGCAGAAATAAGTTTATGATAAGGGTCTAAAAATGAGACAATAGAATCGAAGTGATTGTTTCTGGGAAAAATGTCAATAATTGAGGATATTAGAACCAAATTTGAGGCTTTAATGCCATACATGGATGAAAAACTCAGACGATTGTGGTCAGGAGTTGAAGCAGTATCTTTAGGGAAAGAAGGAATAAAAACAGTGGCTTTTGCGACTGGATTATCAAGTAAAACCATTAAAAGGGGAATTCAAGAACTACAAGTTCCAATTGTTCAAGATGATAATCAAAATCAAATAATCAGCTCAACTAAGATCCACAGAAAAGTGAGAAAACCTGGAGGTGGACGCAAAAGTCTATCGCAAAATGACCACACATTAATTCAAGATTTAGAAAAATTAATTGCACCAGCGACTCGTGGAGATCCATGTGGGAGCAGGTCAAATTTGCCGAACAAATGAACTACTTGACAAAACACCAAAAATTCTGTTATTGAGCCGGTCTTAGTTGCAGAACAGATCAACTATGTACCATTAGAGCAAGCTTAAACCCGGGGGCTATAGTAATGGTAAAAATATTCGGCATTTCTGACATGCTCCCCCTATTACCTATTACCCATTACCTATTACCCATTACCTATTACCCATTACCCAGATAAGCGTACAAATGTTCTGCATAAGTGACATGCTCCCGATCCATGTTCCCCGTTACTCTGGACATCGAAAAGTACAGCAAAATTAGCCAAAGCTCTAAAAGAAATGGGACATCAAATTAGTCCAAGAACGGTGGCAAAATTGTTGAAGCAATTAGGGTATAGTTTACAGAGTAATAGAAAAACTTCGGTTCGCGCAGCGTCTCCGAAGGAGAAAGGTTCATCTGATCAAGATAGAGATGCTCAATTTCAATACATTAATGAGAAAGTCAAAGATTTTCAAGAGCGTAATCAGCCAGTAATTTCAGTAGATACAAAAAAAAAAGAATTGATTGGAAATTATCGCAACGTAGGACAAGAGTGGCATCGAAAAAAAGAGCCACTTCAAGTTAAAATTCATGATTTTCCTGATCCAGAACAAGGAAAAGTAATTCCTGAGGTCGTTTATGATGTAACTGATAACTCGGGATGGGTCAACGTAGGAATAAGTCATGATACAGCTGAGAGAGCCGTAGCTTCCATTCGTCAATGGTGGAAAAATATGGGAAAAAAAGTTTATCCAGCAGCTAAAGAAATACTGATAACAGCTGACTCTGGTGGCAGTAATGGCTATCGAATTAGATTAGGGAAAAGTGAGTTACAAAAATTAGCGACGGAAATCGGATTGACCATCAAAGTATCCCATTTGCCTCCCGGGACAAGCAAATGGAATAAAATTGAACATCGAAGGTTTTGTCACATAACAAAAAACTGGAGAGGTAGACCTTTAACAAGTCAAGAAGTTGTCGTAAATTTAATTAGTCATACTACGACTAATACCGGACTTAATATCCAAGCTGAATTGGACAAAAATGACTATAAAACTGGCATAAAAGTTAGGGAAAAAGACTTTAATGAGGTGCAGATTGTGCGAGAATTTTTTCATGGAGAATGGAACTATGCTATCCTGCCTCAATCAACGTCTAAATAGGGAAAGTTATTTTTGCGCGAATTCTTAATCAATAAGTTTTAACCATGCATCTGCATAGCCTACCAACCATAAAGGCTCCCCTGTCTAAGGTTTCGTCTCCGGGGGAAACCACGGCAAAGCGCGAGTGGGGGGAACCCCCTTTGGCGGCGCTGCCTCCCCTGTTCCGAAGCTGCATCGCTTCCTCAACAAAAGAGGTGCCAGTAATTGTGATCAGCAAAAAGCAATACTAAGACCAGTATTAAAGTTATTGGGCTCTACCGAACATAGTGTGTATAAAACCGCGCTTATGGCCGAATAGGTCGGATGGGACGGGTTATTTATAAAAAATCATTCTATTGGTACTTAAACTAAAATCGAGAATCAATAAAGGTATAATACAGTTATGGCCGACATTTCACGTTAAGACTTGAGGAATGAAAGAGACAACTCCCGCACCCCTTGCCCCCTTGCTTCGAACGATGGTGTAAACCCTTTGATGATGTCTGGACCCATAAAGCCCAAAAACGGGAGTTTAGGAACTATATAGGTGGATTATTAGGGGAAAGTGAACGAAAAAACCTGTCTCAAATGGCTTATAACCCTGTGGGAGTGACTTACCACCGATTACATCATTGTCTTGATGCAATAGCGAGTGGGGGAAACCCCCTTTGGCCGACTGCATCGCTTTTTGACGGAAGCGCCCTGGTCAGCCGAACCGGTTGAACGCCGCCTGATCGTGATGAATCAGTGTAGCCAAACCCGGATCAGTAGAGGATTCACGTTAATTGTTGATGACTCAGGACTCGCGAAAAAGCGGCAATTTCACAGCCGGAGTGGGACGGCAGTACATGGTCGAAATCGGTAAAATCGATAATGGGGTAGTAGTGGTAACAACTGATCTATATGATGGCCAAAAAAGCCTACCATTAGATTTAGAGTTATATCAACACGCCAGTTCTTTACCTCAGGGAAACAAAGACCCTGAATTCAAGAAAAAGCCGGAGCTAGCTTTAGGGTTAATTGACCGCAGCTTGCTGAGAGGATACCGACCGGGGTACGTGGTAATTGATGCTGGCTATGGAAATAACACAACATTTCTGCATAAGCTGGAAAAAAGGAAACTAAAGTATTTAGGGGGATTAGCCAAAAACCGCCAAGTTATAAGTCAAACATCGGCAAATAACAGAGAGGAAATTCCCTTAGATAAATTAGCATCAGTCTTGCCTGGCTCAGCTTTTATCCCGGTTAACCTCAATCTAAATCAATCGAAAACAGTTTGGGTGGCCACTGTTGAAGTTGAACTATCACAGCTCGAAGGAACGAGAACAATTGCTATCGTCAATCAGGCCTCGACCTTCGACCAAGAAGCGTGAGATTGACTATTTGATTACCAATGTTGACTCAACAAAAGCCACAGCCGAGTGGATAGTAACTAGCTATGCTCAAAGGAATTGGGTGGAAGTTTTCGATCGAGAAGCCAAAGGATGGTTAGGGCTTAAAGAATATCAAGTCAGAGATGCTCGCAGCTTGCTGAGACATTTCATTCTTGTGTTTTGTGCCTATACATTTATTTTATGGCACACCTTAACTGGAGGGTTAAGAAGACGTTGGGCTAACAAACCTTTAAAAACCTTTCCTGAGTCATTAGAGGCGTAACGGAGCAGCGATGTCTTTCCGTTTTGTGGAGTGGCTGACTCAAAATCGCAACCTATTCTTCGCTTACAAAGCTGCTTTGGGCTTTATTTGGGCTTGATATCTGTTTAAGTACCACTAGGCAGGAGTTACTCAATACTGCGCAACACACTCTATAAGTAGTAGGGGGCATTATTAACGGAAGCTACAGATAGAATTGCTGCGTAAGTTCTGCTAGGGTGGGCATTATCCACCCTACTACTAACCTAAGTTGCTAGTTATCAAAAAACACCTCAAAATGGCTTCAAGACACCAAAACTTAGTATCGATAGATCCTTAATTATATAGATTATTGGTATTAAGAGCTACCATTTATGGGTATAACTAGCCAGGGCAAACGTATCTTGTCAATAAACTGGGGATAGTTCTCAATAAACCCTGCCTTGTCTGTCTTGTCTTCGTTGTCCCCTTGTAGCCTTAGTTTGAGATTTTCCGGCGATAGACCCACACTTTAGTCATTAGGGTGAGTGTGGGATATGTCACATTTAATGAAATATTGTACTAGCACTATTAATGCTTGAATCACAGAATCTCGTTGATTGGCATTGAGGCTGACCATCGGGGGTCGATTGCTTTCATCCACAAAGCCCAACGCGATCGCTACATCCTCTTCTGACCAAGCTCCTTCACAATCAACATGGGTTAGACCAATCACTAGGGGAATTTTCACACGCTGTCCCATAAAACTGAGCAGGCGACGGGAAGAGCTAAACTGACTGGGACGATGGGCATCAACAAGGAGTATGTAAGCATGCGCTTTCCGAATCAGGATATCCCACATGAAATCAAAGCGAGACTGTCCTGGAGTACCATATAAATGTAGCGCCATATCTTGAGCAAATTGCAAACGCCCAAAGTCCATCGCTACTGTAGTTTTTTGCTTAATTTTAGTTGTCACGTCCGTTGCTAGGCAATCTGTATCCACTACATCAATTTCGCTAACCGAGCGAATGAAAGAGGATTTTCCAGCACCCACGGCACCGGTTACAACTAGACGCATAATTTCCACGCTTATTTGCTGTTAGCCGTTCTGAAGCAGAATCGGAAACACGACAACATTATTGTCAACCACAGGATTAGGATTACCATACTCTGATTGCAGAAAAACTACCATTAACTCCAAAAAGTACCTAGCTGTTATTAATCGTTATTACCTCCTTAAGAAACCAAGTAAGTGTTGCACAAAGCGATTGCTCAGCTCTTGAGGATTGTCCTCCTCAGTTCGATTTGCCCCAACGGCGACTGGCTCTAATCCCTGTGATTGCCAATAGTTCTGTTGATATGAAGTAAGCATAGGCACTTCTGCGACTAAACCCACGCTAATCAGCCGGAAGGATATCTGTTGAACCGTTTCCAGAGACTTCCCCAACCGAGTAGCAATATCAGTGAGGGGAATCGACCCATTGGCTAATTTCCAAACTGCAGCTTCCATAGGGTCTAGCCCTAACTGGCGATGACCAACCATCGCCCTAGATAGTGCTGAGGTTGTCTCAGGTAGCTTGTCTGCTAATCCAGTCCAATCTGGTAGAGCTCGCAGACCAATTAGAGTTGCTTTGGTAGCTGAGATGCTTAAACCCGTCATTTCTATCGTGGGCAAGGTTGCCTTAGAGTCAAACCTAAATTTAGCATCTTTGAGCCGGAATAAGCCACAAACTGAGCGTATAACCTGGGCATGAAATAGTAGTCTCAACTGCTCTGGATGCAGAAATCCCTTAGTCTTCAAGTACAGACCAATCGGTTTATTCGCCGGACATCGATTTACCTGTTCATTAATTACCTCAGGGCTCAGCCAACCCCGCTGACACATCATTTTCAGCAGGCATTGGTGATCCAGACGATAGCTAACTGCCAAGATCCGACCTTGGCGCAGTAGAATATGTCGAGCTTTTATTTCCTGACTATGCCTACTTAGCTTGAATCGGAGGGTTAGTAATCCAGTTTTGTTTCCTTGATCGAGGAACTGAAACAATTCTGGGAGGGAAAATTCCGCTAAAGAACTCGTGATAGCCATTACTTGCCAATAATAAAGAAAGTCACCTATTACTAGGCTTAAGTTTATTGATAGTCACAAGACATAATGAATAATCTATTTTTTTTGATCGATTTTTTCGGATTTTATATTAAAGTTATTAAATTTTAATTATTTTACAATACAATTCTAACCATTGGGTTAGTAATTCCCTAAGTGTAAAGTCAAAAATTTCTATCTTATGACTGATGCGTAAAATGAAGATATAAGCCTTCGAGAGGAGAGGTTCAGCAGGGTTTCTGACATTGGCAATCTGACATTGGCAATAGGCTTAACTCAAACCTGGCGCTTAGATAGTTTTCCCACTATAGCCACTTCCAGTTAATACGATAGGTATATTGAGTTACCTAAAATCAAAAGGATTTCTTAAATTATTCAAATAACAGCTACCATTTTTACCAAAATCATTATTATATATTATATTCAATTATTGGTCAAGATAAAATTAACCCACCCTAATCTAAGCAGTGGCAACCTTTCAGATCGTTGCTGTGGCACTTTAGCTAGAGTTTTGTTTCATAAATTCCTGGTATGCTCTGGTGAGGCTCTAAGGCAGCCTTCAAATCTGGAATCACCCGCTTGATTTCCAGCATCAGCACCCCCTGTTTAGCTGCCTTGGTGGCTAAGACTAATAGAACCGCATACTCGCCACAGTTGGTTAGTATGCCATAACCTTTATTACCTTCTACGAAAATGCGGTCTAGAATGCCTCTGGACAATTCCGAGCCAATCCGTTCACCTAGGGATAACATAGCAGCTGACATGGCTGATACTCGTTCTTCATCCATCTCGCTCGGTAAACTGGATGCTATAGGCAGCCCATCAGGAGAAACTAAAGCAGCTCCTTGAACCTCACTGGTGCTGGTGACAAAATTTTGGATAATGGTCTCCAGCTTGGCGGTATTAATGGTCATGGTTATCCATTCCTCATCAAAACGTTACTGCTCAATCGAGTTTGTCGAAAATA
>NZ_GL890848.1:0-8821 GCF_000211815.1 Moorena producens 3L | reverse complement strand
GGCCTAGACTCGGGTCAAATGAGCTATAATTCAGACTTTGTGGTGCCTGAAATTGCCTGGGTCGGCTTATTGGCGGGGGATTTTAATCCTAGTCAAGTGCTGGTAAAACAGCACATATCATCCGTGAGGCTGAGAATCTAAGACTATAACGCGCCAGGGTTTAGCCTGATAAGTAAGTTAATTGAACCAGTATTATAGACAAAGACTATGCGAACTCATTATTGTGGTGAACTCCGAAGCCAGCACATTGGTGAAACTGTTACCCTGTGCGGCTGGGTCTCGAAACGTCGCGACCATGGAGGTGTGATCTTCTTGGACCTACGGGATATTAGTGGTATTGTCCAAATTGTTAGTGACCCTGAGCGTACCCCTGATTCCTATAAAGATGCCGATCACCTGCGCAATGAATATGTAGTAAAGGTTACCGGACGAGTTACTAAGCGTCCTGACGAGTCCCTTAATCCCAAATTGCCTACTGGCGAGGTAGAAATTTACGCTCTTTACATTGAACTGCTCAATAAAGTGCGTAAGCAGTTGCCATTTCAGGTGTCCAGTGCTGATACTGAGTCAGTGCGAGAAGACTTACGGCTGAAGTATCGCTATTTGGACTTAAGACGCGATCGCATGAGCAAAAACGTGCAACTGCGCCATCAAGTGATTAGAGGAATTCGCCGTTACCTGGAAGATGAACAAGGCTTCATCGAAGTGGAAACCCCAGTGCTAACTCGTTCCACTCCCGAAGGTGCTAGAGACTATCTTGTCCCCTCCCGTGTGAATCCGGGTCAGTGGTACGCTCTGCCCCAATCCCCCCAATTGTTTAAGCAGCTGTTGATGGTATCGGGTATGGATCGATACTACCAGATTGCCCGGTGTTTCCGAGATGAAGACCTCAGAGCTGACCGACAGCCGGAGTTTACCCAGTTGGACATGGAAATGTCGTTTATGTCCCAAGAGGAAATTCTCCAGCTTAATGAGACATTAGTATGTCACATTTTTAAGACAGTCAAAGGTATTGATATCCCCAGACCATTCCCCCGCCTCACTTACGCTGAAGCCATGGAACGCTACGGAAGTGATAAACCCGATACTCGCTTTGGCTTAGAACTAGTCAATGTCTCTGATTTGATGAAAGATTCTGGCTTCAAAGTCTTTTCCGGTGCAGTAAAGACTGGGGGTGTAGTCAAAGTTCTACCTATTCCTGGTGGTAATGAAGCTATATCGAATGTCCGGATTAAACCAGGGGGTGACTTATTCAAAGAAGCAAGCGAAGCTGGTGCTAAGGGGATAGCTTACATCCGGGTGAGGGAAGGAGGTGAAATTGATACCATCGGGGCGATTAAGGATAACCTAAGTCATAGCCAAAAACAGCAGTTATTAGAGGCAACTGGTGCTACTGCTGGTCATTTGCTGCTTTTTGGTGCTGGTTCAGCTGACATCGTCAATAAAACCCTCGACCGCTTACGACTTGTGATTGGTCAAGAGTTAGGATTAATTGATTCAACAAAGATTAACTTACTCTGGGTAACAGACTTCCCCATGTTTGAGTGGAATGCCGATGAAAAGCGTTTAGAAGCACTGCACCACCCATTTACAGCTCCCCATCCTGATGACTTAGATGATCTGAAAACGGCTCGAGCTCAAGCCTATGACTTAGTATGGAACGGGGTAGAAATCGGTGGTGGTAGTCTCCGGATATACCAGCCAGAGATTCAGCAACAGGTTTTTGAAGCTATTGGCTTGTCTGAAGAAGAAGCTCACAGTAAGTTTGGGTTTCTGCTGGAAGCCTTTGACTATGGTGCCCCTCCTCACGGTGGGATTGCTTATGGTTTGGATCGGCTAGTGATGCTATTGGCTGGGGAAGAATCGATTCGGGATGTGATTGCTTTCCCGAAAACCCAACAAGCACGTTCTTTGCTAACCGATGCTCCAGGTGGTGTGGATGATAAACAGTTAAAGGAGTTGTACGTAGCTTCTACCTATCACGATGAAGCATGAAATATGAAGTATGAAATATTATGAAGTATCAAGTATGAAGTATCAAGACTTCATTCTTCATCTTGATTAGAAGAGCGATCGCTTGGAGGTTCATTTAACCATGCCAGTGCCGCACCGCCAACTTCTGATAGAATACTGATCAAACGATACAAGGCAACCGAACTCAGCACCACTGCCGGAGCAAAGTCATGCTCTAGTAAACCCACTGCAGTGGCTTCAAATACCCCAACTCCCCCTGGTGCCCCTGGGACAATTAAGCCCAACAGCCAAGCTACACTAAACCCACTAAGCAACAGGGGGAGTTGGCTGGGGCTGATTGGACTTAAGGCTAACAGGGTAAGCAAAAAGCCTGAACCTCGCAATCCCAAAAAGCCCAATTCCCCCAACAATGGTAGGATTGGGTAGCGCTTGACCCGGATAATCTGATCAACACCCGATTCAATGCTTTTCTTCTTACCTGTTAATTTAGCTAAATACTGTAGGCATGGGTTTAAACACCAAGGATGAATCAGTATCAGTACAGCAAACAGAATTGGGAGTTGAATGATCCGGCTGGCCAAAGGAGAGCTGATCAAAGCCAGCAATAAAGCACCTACTGCCATCATGGGAGGTTCCATTAACACGCTCAGAGTAGCTACTCCCAATGGAACTCCTGCTGTTTTCGCTGCCCAGATCCGACCATAGAAGTGCCAAACGTTACCTGGTAAGTATTTGGCAATGTTAACTTTGAGATAGATCCGGATACACCACCCAACCCCTGGTTCTTGGTCGAATTCCCGCAGCATCCAATGCCAAACCCAGCCAGTCCAGGTGTGGGCTAGTAATGTCACGCCAACAGCGATCGCTAAACAAGTCCATCCAGAAGTGCTGATCCGAATCGCTAGCACTTCTTGCCAGTTGTCTTTCAAGGCTTTTGCTAAAAAGAATAATGTCCCACCTAAGATTACCCAGCGTAGGTAAGGTTTTAGGGGTGATAGGACTCGCTTAATCGCTACATTCATTGACTATCTATTCTACCATTTTTACAAAGTAATACGACACGAACGAAGATATCACAAATGACAGACAAAGAATGACAGTGATAAAATGCTAAAGACTCAATTAGATTACTAATAGTTGTAAATATATATCTGAAGTATAGCATTTTTTAGTAAAATTTATAAGTGTTCCTCGACTGTGATCGAGTCAGCCTGTTTACAGCAAATTGGGTTATGACGAGGTCACTATTGCAACAGTTTTTTGCCCAAGAGGATTGAGCGTTTACCGTTGACGGTTAACAGTCAAATTCAAGGATAGTCTTACCAGTAAATTACATCTTTAAGCGGCAACTTAGTATTAGACTCGCTTACACTCGAAAGCAAGGGGCTTTGTAGCAGTAGCATCACTATGCCAGAAAACATGTCGGACAAGCCATCGTTCCAAAACAAGTCAAAAGCTTTGGAACCGGAAGAAAACTTGGTCATGGGGTTGTGGGGAAAATTCACCTCACAGTTTAACGACGGAAAATCAACCTCACAGTTTCAAGACAAGTATTACCAAAGCTTAGTCTACGGTTTTCGTGACTTGAAGACAGTAGTGTTGAACACAAGGCTATCAAGGTTGGATTTCGAGCAGGTATTTGTCCCCCTAAGATTCGCTACAAAAATTCCAGGTAATAGACCATTACCTAAGACAAACTCCCATCAATCTCAGATCAGTCCGGAAATTTGGGATTTTATCGCCAAAATACCTAAAATACCAGCCTATCGACATTTGGCAATCATTGCCCCCCCAGGAGCAGGAAAAACCACTACCTTGCAGCATTTGACCCTGACCTATGCCAACAATGCTCACCGCCAGTATAAAGCGCCAAAACTAATTCCTATAATGGTAGATTTGCGGAATACTTGCGATCGCATTACTAGTGAGCAAACACCATTATTGGCACAGCTAGTTACGAAACAAGTTGAGGAAGGGTCATTACCAGGATTTGGTCAATCCGCAGGCTTGGAGAAACCTCCTGCTAATTGGTTTCGGGATCAGTTAGACAATGGCAAATGCTTAGTGATGTTGGATGGGTTGGATGAAGTAGCTGATCCGGATCAGCGTCAGCAGGTGAGTCAATGGGTTAACCAGCAGATGCAAACCTATTCCCAAACTGCTTTTATCCTGACATATCGTCCCCAGGGCTATCGTAGTATACTGAGGTCGCAGATCGAAACAGTTTTAGAAGTACAACCATTCAATTTCAACCAAATTCAGCAATTTCTTCAGGGCTGGTATCGACAAACTAAGATTAGTAGTCGAGGAAAACAATTATCAGCTCAGAAGCAAGTTGAGGATTTAGTAGAGCGGATTAGACATAATCCCTCGATAGCTTCAATGGCAAGCAACCCACTGCTCCTAACTATGATAGCTACCCTTCACGCTTGCGGTAGCATGTTACCAGAGCGTCGGGGAGAACTTTACAGCAAAATTTGCCATGTATTGCTGGAGGTGTCATCAGCTCAGAACATCCCTATACAGCTCACAACCGTGCAAAAACAATCAGTCTTACAAAGGCTAGCACTAGGGTTGATGGAACAGGAAACTTGTGAATTCACCCCATCTGATAGTCAAGACCATTTAGCATCAGTGGCGGGGAGTCCGCTAAAACCCAAGGAATTTCTTAAGCATATAGAGACAGCTACTGGGTTATTAGTGGAAAGGAGGCTAGGGATTTACGAGTTTGTTCACCAGAGTTTTCAGGACTATTTAGCCGCTGCTCAGGTAAAGGAACTGAACCAAGAGCAGATCTTGACTAAAAACGTGGATAATCCCTGGTGGACTGAAACTATCCGCTTCTGGGCGTCGGATGCTGATGGAACTAACTTGATTCGTGCAGCCTTGGAAAAGGGTACAGAAGAGTCTTTAGCTCTTGCTTATGATTGCCTAGCGCAAGGGTTGACCGTTAAGCCTAAGCTAGAGCAACAACTTGAACAAATCCTAGCAGCAGATTTAGCATCCCCTAATCCAGAAATTGCTCAGGTAGCTGCAGAGGTTAAGTTATCTAGGCGGTTGAATCAACTATTCCGGATTGATGACAGAATCGAAATTGCCTTGAGTTATATTACCTGTGCTGAGTATCAATTATTTTTGGATGAGACCCTAGCAGCAGGTGAGTATCATCAGCCAGATCATTGGGAAAGCAAACGGTTTATAGCGTTAGAGGGAAATCAGCCAATTACTGGAATTGGAGCTAGTGATGCAGAAGCATTTTGTAAATGGTTGACTCAAAACTACTCAACACCAGGATTCAGGTACAGATTGCCCACTTCCGATGAAGCACAGGAGTACCCAGCGATTGAACAGCCAGTAGGCTGCTGGTGCCAGGAAAAAGAACACAACGTGATTGTGGGCATAAAAGCAGCTAAGTGGAAAAATTGGCAAAAACAATTAGCTAATGTTGTTCAACTAGATATAGCTCTAGATTTAAACTTAGACTTGGAGGGGGAACTAGAACTGTTCCGATACCTAGATATCCAACTCTACCGATATTTAGAGCTTAACCTCTACCAATACCGAAACCTTTACCAAGAGCTTGAACAAAACCTCGACCTCGATCGATACCTTTACCAAAACCTTGAGCCATACCAAGACCTATACAAAGAACTCAAGCTAGGTCAATATATCCACCTCAATCCCTACCTCAACCTCGACTTTGACCGATACGAAAACCCAGATCTTAAATTACTTCGCTTCTATGTGCTGTTAGTGTTTATTGCCTGGACTGTGCGAGCTGATATTTATAAAAAAGCTGCTACCAATCCTCAAATCCTGAAACCTGTTCATTTGACAGTTGAAAATTGTCAATAATTAAGCCGTAAGTATGCCAGTAATAGAGATAAAATTGCGCCAATTTACACATTATTTTTATTAATGGATGAGCGACGAACTGGTCGAATGCCAGCTTGGGAGGGGATTCGGGTTGTTCGAGAAAAAGTTAACTAAACTATCAAATAAAAAAGGCAAAATTAAGAATAGTTATAAATTTAAATGCCTATTAGCTTACTATGGACGAAGAGGGTTAGCTAAATGCTAATAGCTAAATGTAAATCTTACGAATTTACCATTATCCTTAATCACCACAATAAACAATCAAATCAATTTCTATATCACCATTACCAGCAAGACCCATGACTCCAACCGTTGTTCGACAAGGCAACCTATTGTTAAAATAAGAAGCATATAAGTCATTCACTGTCTGGTAGTATCTAAAATCAGTCAGAAAAATGCGAGTCATAACTACCTGCTCGAAGCTAGTGCCAGCATGGTCTAAAACCAGCTTCAAGTTTTCCATTACCTGTTTAGTCTGTAAGGTGCGCTTTCCTATGGCGAATTAAATTACGGGGTCGCACCTCCTCAATTGACCCAATTATTACTTTTCCAGTGACAGGGTCCTCAGCTAGCTGTCCCGTCACAAATAGAAAATCTCCTGCCCGAACAGCGTGGGAATAAGGGGCTACAGGTGGCAGAACATTGTTCGGTAAAGTGATATATTCCAGCACGTTTTCAACTCCTTTAAAAAAAAACTTTAAATTTTTTATGAATTCGATTTTAAAGTGTGGAAATTATAATCAAGGTAGTAACTGCCAAAGTTAGCCACTTGTGGTTTATTTTTGTTAGCCTGCATGAAAGCCTTCAATTAACTCAATACCTGAGCTCCTAGAATGTCTAGACCAGTTTTATACATCGCTATCACTAGCCACGGTTTTGGTCATGCTGTACGTACTGCCTCCGTAGCTGCGGCTATTCAACGACTGTGTCCGGATATCTTACTGATTCTAGTAACAACAATACCACGCTGGTTATTAGAATCCTACATTCCGGGGGATTTTATTCATCGCCCACGGGCTTTTGATGTTGGTGTTATTCAAACCGACAGCTTAACAATGGATAAAGAGGTAACATTAACCAAACTACAGCAAATTCGCTTCAGTGCTAGATCAATTATTGCTAGTGAGGTTGACTTTATTCGTAACAATCGAGTCGGGCTGATCTTAGCCGATATTCCCCCCTTAGCTGTAGGTATTGCTCAAGCGGCTGACATTCCCTGTTGGATGATGAGTAACTTTGGCTGGGACTTCATCTATCGAGACTGGGGAGGAGAATTTGCCGAGATTGCCGATTGGATCAGTGAGTATTATCGAAAATGCGATCGCTTATTTCGCCTTCCTTTACATGAACCCATGAGCGCCTTCACCCATATCACCGATGTGGGGTTAACAGGCGGCTCCCCAGGCTACAGTGCAGACCAATTAAGGAAGAATTTTGATCTGAAGTCTCCAGAGTTTAAAACTGCTTTACTCACCTTTGGGGGATTAGGGTTGGAACAAATTCCTTACCACAATCTATCTAGATTCCCTGACTGGCAGTTTATCACATTTGACTCTCAAGCACCAGATTTACCCAATTTACTTAAAATCAAGGATCACGACTATCGACCAGTGGATTTCATGCCCTTGTGCTCGCGAGTGATTTCCAAACCGGGATACAGTACTTTTGCCGAAGCGTTACGCCTGGATATCCCAATTGCTTCAGTTACCCGCTCTGGATTTGCTGAAGCCGCTATCCTAATAGAAGGGGTGCAAGACTACGGTCACCATCAGATTTTAACACCGACAGAATTTTTCCACGGCAAGTGGGAATTTCTCCATCATACTCCCAAGCCTCCCAGAAAATCTCAAAGCTTGGTAAAGGATGGAACAGACAAGATTGCTAAAGATATTGTTAACTACCTCCAGACTTACACTAAATAGCCTAAATAGCCCCTGCCATGATATCTACCGTAGATTCGCTTATAGAACAGATCCAGAATAGCCACA
The DNA here is from genome assembly GCF_000211815.1 of Moorena producens 3L. Classification (GTDB taxonomy): domain Bacteria; phylum Cyanobacteriota; class Cyanobacteriia; order Cyanobacteriales; family Coleofasciculaceae; genus Moorena; species Moorena producens. Next base: position 983 of record NZ_GL890848.1, on the reverse strand, counting down.
ATTCTATCCCAAAGTCCATCGACACACCAGAAACCTCTATCACTCAAGAGCAGACGTCTTTCCCAAGCCTGGAGTTGGCAGCACGAGACGTTCGTATGGTGCTCGATCAACAAAGGGAGCGCAGTCAAACCTTGACCACAAAACTCAATATCTTGTTTGTCACTAACGGAGCCTTATTAACGAGTTTAACCATCTCTGGGCTAGTATTTTTCCGCAGCCCCTTTGGTATTGCTGAGATACTGGGATTTATGCTTAATTTTACCCTACTAATCCGTGCTTTTCTCCCGCGTCAGATAGCAGTCAGTCCCAACTTGGGAGATAAAAAATTCCTAGAACGCTACCTGGTACTCTCACCAGAACAATACCAACTACAGATGCTGGTTAATCTGGTAGAGGCTTATAATGCAAACAGGCAGCGATTAGAAGATTTTTCTCTATCGTTGAAGTATTCTGCTTATGTAACTTGGGGGGTTGCCTTGATTATTACGTTGAATGTCATAGCAGAGTTTTGCATTCCTGCGCTTAAACTGATGTGATGTATTGTTGGCTTTCGCTCAGACTATGAATTCTAAACAGGTTAATAACAAACCCTCTGGAGAACCCTTGAGTTTACCGGAACCAGACCCAGAGAACATCACTGTCTTGACCCGTAACCTGCCCAACGAGCCAATTCTGCCCTGGAATCACTATGATTCCCCTTGGCGTGAAGGGGAACCGGAGAATCCAGAGGCATCGGAAAATTCCGAGCAGGCAGATGAGTCGAGTGACAATCAATCTGCAACTGAGCCAGAATCAGCAGAAAAGCCAGAGTTATCAGAAACTGCTGCTCAACTGGATAAGTTGTATACAGAAGAATTGGCAGAATTGGCAACTGTCCCTGAGTCGTTATCAGAAGATACTCTAGAGTCATCAGAAACTGCTGCTGTGGTGGATAAGTCTGCTGACAATCCACCAACAGCTGTAGCCACAGAAACCTCGGAAAC
>NZ_GL890847.1 GCF_000211815.1 Moorena producens 3L | reverse complement strand
GGGAAGAGAGAATAGTCTTTAATCCTCAGGTGGGCAGTGCCTAGCAACCTACATTGCCAGCTTGGTGAATCTGTCTGCGACCCTGCCCACCCTACAGGAACTTAATCCTCAGGTGGGCAGTGCCTGTGTTATGGAAGTTCTCAATTCGGTCAGGTACTTTAGTCCTGGGTTTTAAGGAGTAGGGAGCAGGGAGTAGGGAGTAGGGGTAAGAATGTGGAGAGTGGGGGGAGTGGTAAAAAATCCTGTGTACCTCATGATTATGAGAATTGCTATATATTAAGTTGAGTTAATATAGCACTACGCATTAAGGTGTTTGACATTGTCTTGATGCAGTCGCTCATGGGGGAAACCCCCAAGACCGTAATGGTGCGTTTTCCGTTGGCGAATTAAATTCGCCACGGGTCGCACCTCTGCATCGCTCCTAAACTCTGAAACTCAGTCATAGCTTACTTCTGACTTCTGACTTCTGACTTCTTACTTGCGCGTAGCGCTATAACTTCGTTTATGACCGCTTGTTTGTTGTAATTTTTTATTAAATGAAGTGTGGATTAAACTACCGATAGGATGTAAGCATTCAGCTATCAGCGTGTCGCGTATCAGCTATCAGCTAATGGGCTACTTGAGGTGCTTTTGAATAAAACAAGTAAGCATTGGTTTAATCTCTGTTACATCACCTGAAGGTTCCATAGCCTGAGCTTTTAGCTGACGGCTGACGGCTGACGGCTGACGGCTGCATGCTTACGATAGGATAACGTTTATGGTCACACTATAGGGTTTTCATTCCCTATTTCGTGAGCGCTGCCCTATAACCCGTCGCCGAGTCTGAAACCACATAGAAATACCTGTAATTGCTAAGGTTAATAAACCAAAGGCATTGAGAAACGGATAAATCATTTGTAAGTTAATGGCACCAAATTTTCCTTTGTGCAGATCCAAAAGCCAAATAAATTCACTACTTTTATCAGTAAGAGCTGCCACCTGAAACAAGGAACCGGTAATCACAGTCAACAACACTGGCAATACCATAATTGGGGCAAACCAAGCGTGTAATTGACGTAAACGAAATCTATTAATAGCCATAGTAATATATATAGCAATTTTCAGGACGATTGAAGTATAAATATCTGGGTTTTAGGGAGCAGGGAGCAGGGAGCAGGTAATAGGCAAGAGGCAAGAGGCAAGAGGCAAGAGGCAAGAGGCAATAGGTAATAGGTAATAGGTAATAGGTAATAGGCAAGAGGCAATAGGCATGGGGTGCATCTCATATTTGTAAAAAAGTTGCGTAGGGTGCGTTAGGGGGGCCTCATTTTCCGCCTCGTAGCCAGGGTTTGGATAGCTCGCCCCGTAACGCACCACCGTGTCAAACAGCAAAAATGAGATGCACCCTAGGCATGCTAGCAATAGGCAAAAAATAATGTGTACATCATAGCTATGATAAACGCTATATAATAGTAATCTAATAGTAATATAAATTCTATAGGGTACCTAAATGAATTGTGATAATTTTTGATTACCGACTCCCGACTCCCGACTCCCGACTCCCGACTCCCGACTCCCGACTCCCGACTCCCGACTCCCGACTCCCGACTCCCTTTACTCTAGTAATATAATTAGAATAATGGTTGCCAAGTTTTGCCGCTATCTTTGGATTGTAATATCCCATTCTGATCATTAGCAGCGTATAAAAATTCGGGATTAGACGGGGCGATCGCCATATACAAAAATAAGTCTCCTGTTTCTGAGCTTATGGCTTCCCAATTCTTACCCCCATCGGTACTTTTAAAGAATCCTCCGGAGTCTTCGGAAAGAATGTGAAATCCATAAATTACTGTCTTTTCTGCTTCGGATTTCAGAGCCAAACTAGCAACAAGGGACTCTTGAGAATTAGGGACTAAAATCCAGCTTTTTCCACCATCCCTAGTCTCAAATAATCCCAGAGTTGTAGCGGCAAACAGGTGCTCAGGATTGCGCGGGTCAACTACTAAGTTATGGGGATTATCCTCCAGTCCCTGCGCTGGTAATTGATTCCAGGTTTTGCCACCATCTTTTGAAACCAACAAGCCTTGTTTTCCAGAAACCGCCCATCCATAAATTACCTTGGGATTAGCTGGTGCGATCGCTAAAGTCAGAAAATCTACCCCGAGCAGGGATTTGAGCTGCCATTGTTGCCCTTTATTGTAGCTAGTCAGAAAACCGAGCTTGCCTCCTGATGGTGGATGTAAGCTAGCATAAAAGCGTCCGCTATCTTTGGGATGAGCCACAAAGCTGGTGAAATTAGAACGAGTTTCCCCAACTTGCAGCCATTTCCCTGCTTCAGTACGCTGCAATAACCCATGATGGGTGGCTACGTAGAGGATTTCCGGATTCTCTGGACTAACAGCCATAGCGTGAATATTAGTCTTCTGCCACCACTTCTCAGGAGCATCACTAAGAATAACGTTGTTATTAGTGACATTATTGGTCACTCCTGTTATGGTTGACTGAGTGATATTGGTTTTAATTGTGGTGGGTTGACAACCCATCACCGTAATAGCGACAATACTGTAAATAAACCAATTTTTAACCATATCGTTTATCTCTACATTCATCTATACATCAATTGCTTGATTGAAGCGGGTACAAGTGGCCCTACCACCAGTAATCCTAAGATGAATTCTCCCAATCCAAGGAGTGGACTGGTAATTTCAAATCTGGTAGTTAACGTTTTACTATCCACTGTTGCTGCTTCGGAAACTGTAGCGGTTGCCACAGGAGGAGTTATTGGTACTGATACCGATTCTAGATCAAGCTGGTTTGATGGTGATGGCGTAGTTGCTACTTCTGGGGTTTGTTGAGGTATGTTTGTTTGTGAAAATGTCCGGTGTGGGCAAGCAAAGGTTCTTTAATGTATTATATGTCTGGTGTATAACTCCATTATTTGGGAGTTGTCGCTCAGGAGTGGCGAGCTACAATATCTTAAAATATTAGTTAGACATTCGTTGTCTTTTTGTATCCCTTAGGATACAAGCCATGATCGAAATCCGGCAGACCGAAGCTTATTCCAAGTGGTTCAGTGGCTTGCGCGATCGACAAGCAAGGGCAAGTATTGATATTCGTATTCGTCGTTTGTCGATGGGCAACCCCGGTGATGTGAAACCAGTGGGAAGAGGAGTTTCGGAACTGCGTATTAACTATGGACCTGGCTAGAGAGTGTATTTCGTGCAGCGCGGGAGTACCTTGATAATCCTCCTTGCAGGTGGTGACAAGCGCACCCAAGACCGGGATATCAAGACAGCCCTAGATCTAGCACAAAAGGTATAGGAGATCGTGATGACCAACATCAAAACCCATCCCTGGGATGTGGCAGAACATCTGAAAACCAAAGAAGATATGGCTGCCTATCTTGAAGCTGCTCTTGAAGATGGGGATCCTGCCTTGGTAGTGGCTGCTCTACGGGATATTACTCGTTCCAAAGCAATGACACAAATTTCTCGCGAAACGGATCTCGGACATGAGAGTCTTGATCAGGCGTTGTCGATGAAAGGTAATCCAGAGTTAGCCACTTTTCTCAAGGTAATACAGGCACTTGGTCTACGGTTGCGGGCTACTCCGATATGAAGTATTGGGTAGCTCGATCATTGTGATCTCGTAGTGGACTGATTACTTTTTTGCTATTTACTTGTAAGTTAGTCAGCCCCCCGCATGGTTTTTAACGGGGTGCTGAATCTATTTAGAATACTATAGAGTTTCTCATCTTAATAAGATACAGACACATATTTTTGCCATGTTCTGTGTTCCATAAAATCTCAAACTTATGTACTTGAGCTATTTAAGAAATGCTATATATCCTTTATTAGTTACTCGCTTTACCTTCAGAACTCCTCCTAACAATCCTGCTGCCAAAATACCCACAATAGAAGCAGGCTCAGGAACAGAAGCGGGTTCAGAAATGGATGCGAAAACGCCACTAGCACTGTATGGGAGATTATCAAAACTAGGATCGAGAGAGACTAAAACATTCGGACTAAGATCTTGAATCGCTTTGGTCTGTCCTTGTGTTGTTCCTGGATCTGACTGTGTATCAACTTCAATATGCAAAGGTGTTTCAGGGGAGAAATTGGGTTCACTTAGATTTAATGCCGCAACTAAATCCCAAACGGGATTAGGGTCATTATCACTTTGGATAACAGTTAGGGCAAAGTCTAATAACTCGGCAGCAATTAAGCTCTCAGGTGTTCCAGTTTCTATCCATGCCGCTTGATCTTCACGAGTGAATTCGATTTGGTTTGTTGCATCCAGGGGAGTTAATTCAATTTTCAAGCCATTGTTTCCCGCCTCAAACACTTCTTGAGCAGCTACTGGGTCAATCCAGATGTTAAATTCAGCCACTGTATTGGTTGAAAAAGGCGGATCAGGCAGCACAGGTAGATTTCCGGGCACAAACACTGCACCACCCATGATTTGGACAACAGAGATATTTTCAACAATAGTGGGGTCAAGGCGAAGTGCTTCTGCAATATTAGTGAGTGGACCCGTTGCCAGGATAGCCACAGGAGAAGGTGAATCCTTAACGGTTTCTACAATTAATTCCGCTGCATTCCTTCTTTCAACAGATGGAGCACTATCGGGCAAGGTGACAAAGGGTGACCAAAAGGTATCCGAAGCATCTCGGATGAATGAAGGAAACTCGTTGTTTCCTGCAAGTGGATCAGGTCTGCCGATTCCCACAGGGATGCCTGTGATATTGAGTCGCCCTAGCATCCCCTCGACATTATCGACAAAGATGTTGGGGCGAGCAATCCCTTGGGAAAGAGTGAGTGCTTTAACGTCAAATTGAGGATTGCCTAGCATGTAAGCCCAAGCAGTCATTCCATCCTGGCTGCCATCATCATCAAGAATAACGGCAGTTTTTTGTGTCACCGAGGCAGCAAAGGCGGCCTGGTTAGGAAGACTGAGATTAAGCGCGATCGCTCCTGATAAAGCAGTTGTCACTGCTGCAAAGCTAAGAAAACAGGGATTGCTTTTCATGTGCTTATGTTATGGTGAATAATTACGAACTAGAAGTCTATGAGAAATCCATCCATTTCATGGAATAACTGCTGCTAACAGTAACAGTAAAGATGCGCCCAAGACATTCTACCATTAGCAATATCCCCATAAGTTAAACCTTTCTTAGTCAGGACTTACGCTACAAATTTATCTTTAGGGTCTCCCTAAAGACCCTACTACTGGGACTTGATATTAGGGTTTCCTCGATGAGTGGATCAGGCAAGAGATAATAAGTCTTGACCCTGCAGCTTGCTTATTTCCATGGAAACCACCACTCAAGATATGCGTTCGCTTCCATTGCCCCCTGGTAATGTCTGTTTACCCATTATCGGTGAGACCATCAGCTTTTTAACGGATCGAAATTTCCACAAAAAGCGGTTAGACAAGTATGGGCGCATCTACAAAACCCACATTTTTGGTAGTCCTGCGGTGACGATGACTACTGCAGAAGCGAATCAATTTCTGTTTACTAACGAAAATAAGTATGTTGCTGCTAGCTGGCCCAAAAGCACAGCAACCTTACTTGGAGCGGCCTCACTGACTAACCAAAATGGAGAATTCTACCAGAAGCGCCGCAAGTTAATGTCCCAGGCGTTTCAACCGAGAGCATTAGCTAGTTATATTCCCACCATGGCCAACATTACTAGCAACTATCTTGAGAAATGGGAAGAGATGGGAACCTTAACCTGGTATCCTGAACTGCGGGACTATACCTTTGATATCGCTAGTACCTTGCTGATGGGAACTGATGCAGGTTCCCAAACCGCTTTGGCTCAAGTATTTAAGAACTTTTGTGAGGGATTGTTCACTATCCCAATTTCTCTACCTTGGACAAGGTTTGCTAAAGCATTGCGTGCTCGTCAAGGATTGCTGACCCATATTGAAACCATTGTGCGACAGCGACAGCAACAGAAAAATTCCGGACAGGACGCCTTAGGATTATTGTTACAAGCCCGGGATGACGAGGGGAATTCCTTGAGTTTAGATGACATCCAAGACCAAGTAATTCTGTTGTTGTTTGCAGGCCACGAAACCTTAACCTCTGCGATCGCATCCTTTTGTCTGCTGACAGCGCAGCATCCAGATGTTCTTGCCCATCTCCGTGCTGAACAACAGCAGTTTTCTGGTTCAGAACCCCTAACCATGGAACATCTCAAGCAGATGACGTATCTAGAGCAAGTGCTCAAAGAAGTGCTGCGCATAATTCCGCCTGTTAGTGGTCTGTTTCGGAAGGTTATTCAGTCTTTTGAATTTAACGGTTACTTGATTCCTCAAGGTTGGACTATACTGTGCCAAATTACCGAAACCCACAAAGATGAGGAAATTTATCAATATCATCAACGCTTTGACCCAGATCGGTTTGGCCCAGAGAGGACAGAAGATAAACAAAAAATATTTGGATATATCCCCTTTGGTGGCGGTTTACGGGAATGTTTAGGCAGGGAGTTTGCCAAATTAGAAATGAGGATTTTCGCGGCTCAATTGCTCCGGGATTATGACTGGAAATTAGTGCCCGATCAAGATTTAGAAATGGTGGTGATTCCAACTCCCCATCCCCGGGATGGACTTAAGGTTAAGTTTAGCCGTAGAGTAAACTATTAACTATAGGATTTTTATTGGATAAGAAAATGTCGCCCTGTCTAAGCCATCCTAAGACACTGCTGTAGCTAAATGAACTTGTGTTAACATTTGATACAACTTATGAATCTACAGGTGCTGTTATTGACAGCTTAGATCGGTCTCCTATAGAATAACCCCGTGACTTGCTACGCTTAAACACAGGTGCAACCTTTACTGGCTCAGAACCCATAAATGATTTCTATGTAGTTTGGAGATATCTGTGTTTTGGCGTTAACAATCAACTATCTAAGGAGAAATCCAATGAACCTGAAAAAGTGGCTAACTACTGCAATATCTGTCCTGGTTGTGGTATTTCCCATTGTAATCACATTTTTGTATGATCGCAGAGCCTGCACTAGCTCAGCGTAGCGATCGCAACCTCAAGCAAACATTGCCGATGTTGATGTAGATCAGGTTTTGGCCTCTTTGCTCTGAATGTTGGCTTGGCCG
>NZ_GL890846.1 GCF_000211815.1 Moorena producens 3L | reverse complement strand
TTCATTGGATTGTGTCCAGATATTGTGTCCGTCAACATATATTCGGGCGTTTGAAACCGGTTCTTGCTTGAAGTCCAAGATCCGCCCTTGTATCGATAACTGTCTTTGATTAATTCGATAAACGTAAACAGGTTGAATCATGGTCTCATTACCAGCTAGGTCAACAGCTACTCCGCCAATGGTATTTTCTCCCGGAGCCAGGTTCACTTCAATCTCGAATTTCTTTTGACGTTCTATCAGGTGCTGATTTCCATCTATGGTAATCGAAGCAAGCGGCTCTGAGGATATACCCGTCAGGCTGATCTTTTCGGTGGCAGTATGGCGTATCTGAAGATGATGATCGTAGCTCACAAGAGGGGGAATTGTATCAAGAACAAAAGATATCCTTTCCTTTAGTGTGTTCCCAACCTGATCTGATACTTCCAGCCCCATCTCATGTTCACCTTCATTAAGGTTCTTGACATTCAATGATACGCCATCTCTGGTAATGAATGCCTGAGAGGTCAGGTCATCCCCATCCATCGTAATCTTCACAGATTCCTGGTCTATTCCCGAATCACTATCTCCAAATTTAATGGCCACTGGTAAGGGCGATTGCTTGACAAAGGCATTGGGTCTTGGGAAAGAATCTAAAACCAGAGGTGGTTGGATATCCATAAAAAAACCTGAGGAGAAAGCGCTGGTATTGCCACAATGATCGGTTAAGTGCAGGGTAACCTGATGTGATCCATGCGACAGCTCTGGAAGGTCAACAATCACGGATTTTTGATCTAACAGAACACTTGTCTCTTTTCCATCCAGGGTGGCAGAAGCTGATTTCACCTGTGAGCCTTTCGTTTGGATGAACTCTGTGAGCCTCAGGGTGCGTAGTTGATCAATATCAATTGCAGTGTATAGCTTCTTGAGGTTCTCCTTCATCTCCTTCAGTTTTACTTCGGGAAGACGAGGTGATAATTGAACTTCAAGAACAAATTGCTCAACGGACATGGAGAAAAACGGGAAGGCATCTTTAGGATCTATAAATACTTCGTAAACCACTTTAGCGAGTTCGTTCCACCTCATTAGTTCCGAAATCGAGAACCCCTCTATTCTGACCGTCGCTGGTTTTACTTTTACCAGGTCCAAAACAGTGTAGATCCCTGACCGTCTTAGCGCTTCTTTAGCGCCTGCGCCAATCCCAATGATACAATCTGTTGGTTGGTGTAATACAGCCTGCCGCTTCGTATCTGTGACTTCAAAAGACAGTTGTTTTCGGGTAGGTCCCAATTTCTCACCATCCATGAAATCTCTTTTCACCACTTCAGGAGGCCAGGGGTCAATGAAGACGCTTAGTGTTCTGTTTCGGGATTTAAAACCAAATTCATTGCTTATGGAGGCGCTTAATTTGTGTAGTCCAGCCCATAAGTCTGATACAGGCCTAATCGTCAGGTGATGTATGTTGCCTTCCGTATAATGACTGATTACCTCAGTTGAAAATGTGCTGTGATTAGAAATCAATTCAAAAGAAGAAAGATCCAATGCTGTACGATGTGCTTGCACTTCAAACTCCAGTAGAGGCCTCCTATCGTCACTGAAAATGATTTTTTGTGTACAGGTTTAATTTTCGGCGACCTTAATTCCACCTGTACATTCTTCCTTATCCTGTAGATCCTTTCAGGATGTAAGTCAAAGACAATTTGTACTTCTACCCTGTTTTCCCTTTGCTGAAAGCATCTTGCGTTTCAATTTTCAGGTGATTGGTTTCGATTGCCTCTTGCTGCCATACTTCTTTTTGATTAACGAATACTGTTGCCGTATACCGGAGCGCGCTGGCTGGGAGTAGTTGTGCGGTAGCATTCAGGTTCAATTTTAAGCTTAGCTCAATTATTGGATTCAGATGCCCGGTGATTGACGGCCCAAATCGGTCTAAGCTCACCTTGACCGTCGGTTTTTGGCGCTTGTCCAAATTCCTTACCACTAGGTCTAGTTTCTCTTTGTGGATGATTGGACTTCCTGATTTGGTGACATTTAGTACTTCAATTGGAATGGTTCTCCTTGATGATCTCGAACCAAAGAATTGTAATTCAATACTGTACCTAAAAACGCCATCAATTGCCTGTCCCGTAATTTCTTTTACGTTCCACCGATTCGATTCAGGAATGTGAACGGCAAGTTCCTTATCCTCGAAGCCTGTTTGCACCAGGTCCAGGATTACTGTAATAGAATTGTCAGCAGCAACATATTCGTTTTTCTGAAGTATTAATTCCATGTGGTGGTCAAGTATTAGTGAAGAAGTTGGACTGAAAACCTGTATGAACCGCATAACATTCCACTATCACCTGGATTTCCAAGGTGACCTTTTTCCTCTCGCATCGGTCAATTGATAGAACCATTATGACATTTGAATGATTAACTTTTTTTACAGTAAATAACGTTATGCATTTACTATAAATTTAAAAAAATTGGCACAGAACCCAATAGTTATCTGACAACCAGGACGTTGAGACCCAAAAGGTCTTCATAAAATATCATGTAATGCACGCTCCCAGGGTGTTGTTTTGAAGTGATCAGTATTTTCAAAAGTCCGGAATTTTGATCCATCCAGGATTCAAAACGGATCAAAGAAGGTATTCTTGATCATCAAATCAGTCCTTAGCCGATCCTAGCATAAAGGGGATTATTGAATCTGTTGGTAAGGTGGCAAATTGATTAATGATCCATCCCCATCACTTCTCACAAAATCGACTTTTCAAAATACGTCGTTCATATCTATTGAGGTATTTTCATCGCTTTCCTCTCCCAGATTTAGCAGAGGTAAATCCACAGAAAGAAAAAATCCATATCTCCAGGCGCTTGATTCTGAAATTATCACTTTAGCAATTTGCATTCCGGTTTCGTCTTCCGTAGTAACTGTTATGTCACGTAAGGCAGTGGTAAACCATAGGATAAACTCTGATATAGAGTGATATTCAACATATCTCATATTACCTAAGGTGTCTTAATGAGTTCATGATTCTCCTCGAGTGGTAATTACTTACCCTTTCCCATAATTTGAATGTTTAGGCGATAGTTAAGGTGCCTTAACCAATCCCGCACCGAAATCATTAACGTCTCCTAAATGAGTGGCCGAGAATTTCAGGGCTTGCCACAAACTTTCTGGTCCCAATTGCTGGAACTTTTCGGCGTATAATGCCGCGATTCCCGTCACGTGTGGTGCAGCCATGCTCGTCGCAGATAAAGTTCTATACTTCCCTTTGGAGGTTAGCCATGAGGAGTAGACCTTCACTCCTGGTCCACTCATGTCCATGCTATCATTTGAACCCTCAGCGCTGTTGGATCGGAAATATACTTTATGCGATTTATCTACTGCCGCTACCGCCATCACGGATGGGCAATTTGCAGGACTTCCGATGGGATTCTTAAAACCATATTGACGCGCACTATGATTTCCAGCAGCAGCAATGACCAAAGCCCCTTTGCTATTAGCGTATTTCGCGGCTCGCTCCAGGCCTTTTTTGAATGATCTTTTATGGAACACGCGTGTACCTAATGAGACATTGATCACATCACATCCATTATTGGCTGCCCAATTAATCGCGCTTATGGTCCAGCTGTCTGGCCCCCTTCCATGTGTGCCTTTCAAGACCTTGCCAATAAAAATTTCCGCGTTTTTGGCTATTCCGTATCTTATACCCTTTTCATCGGTATCACCACAGGCAATTCCTGTACAGTGAGTACCATGACCATTGCTGTCATCCACTGTTTCACCTGGCACAAAAGATTTGGCTACGATTGTCCTTCCCTCAAAGTCATCATGGTCCATTTCGAAACCTGTATCTAAAATGGCCACCTTTACTCCACGACCCGTAAATTCCGATTCGAGGACTCCACAATTGTGCAGTCCCCAGGTAGAACCTTCTTCTGAAAACAGAGAGCTATCTCCAGCTTCTGCCGCTGAGGACAATTTTTGGGTCACGATCAATTCCTCGGGCTCCATATAAAAGCTTAGTTGATGGGATTTATTCATCAACCAAGCACTTTTATCCGGATCTATTCCCAAAATACCCACACCCATGTCTTCGAATAACATCACATCTGCTTGTTGGTAATCAGATTCAAGGATCGGCTGAGAGATATCATCAAAATCTCCCGCTTGTGCTACTTTCAATCCCTCACTTTCAAAGAACTTTCTGAAAGAAGTCACTTTCATTTGGTCCAGATGTGGAGTGATCATAAACCTGCCAGTAAAACTTGTAACAGGTTGCAAGGGCTCCTCTTCATATGAATCTTCCGGAAATAGATTTGCCGTTTTCATCTTGTTTTTGTTTTGGCCATGAATTTCGAAAACCAGCAAGTGAATCTCAATACCAAATTTTAAGTATTTACGGACTGAGTTTGATCTGAAATTCGCTTGTTGATCTCTTCGTTAAGAAGAACTTAGCTTGTGTTTTTTAAAAACCCGATAAAGTCCCTCAATTGTGAAGGGTTTTGGTAGGTAATCACAATTCATAATTTTTTCCAGTTCCATTTTCTGAGCTTCATCACGAAGAGAGGACAAGAAGATGATGAAACATTGGCAATTCTGCTGAATGAGCTTTGCAAGCGATATACCATCAAGGTTTCCTTTGATATCAATATCCATTAATATCAAATCCACTTTCGTTTCTTCCAGAATGCTTAGAGCTGTTTCGGCATTGTCCGTTTGTCCCACCACATGAAAACCATTTTGAATTAAAGACTCTTTGATTTCCTCAGATACGAGCCATTCATCTTCAACAATTAGGAGGTTCATCACAGATCTGATCAATTGTTTAAGAACCTGATTTCGCAGGTTAAACCACCTTCATTAATGATTTGAAAAGTCCCTTTCAATTGCCTAACCAATAGATGGACTAATTTCATTCCAAAAGATTCTGCTTTCGCTAGATCAAACCCATCTGGCAACCCCGGCCCATTGTCTGATACTTGCAATATAAAATCCTGTTCAACCTTATGTAGATTGACAGTTAACAAAGCTTGTCCTGAGTTAGAGAATGCATATTTAAAAGCATTCGAAACGAGTTCATTTACGATCAATCCAATAGATAATGCCTGATCCGCATCAAAATCAGCATCTTCAATGTTCAATTTCATATGAAATTTCATATGATCACCCTGCACATGACCATAAGCCTGGGCAATTTCTTCAATCAGGTTTGATAAGTATTCTCTGACATTTAAGATGGTGACTTCTTCATTTTGGTACAGCTTTTGATGTATAAGCGCCATGGCCCTAATACGGCCTTTTCCTTCTGTCACTGCTTTTTTAGCCACTTCATCCTCAAGTTTCATGGATTGCAAGCCTAAGAGACTTGATATCACTTGCAGGTTATTTTTGACCCGATGATGCAACTCCCGCATCAAGGTTTCAATTTTGTCATTCTTTTTCCGGATACTTCGAAAAGCAAAAACGAGAGCAAGGGTGAGCAGTAATGTCGCAATCAGAAAGCCAGACAAAGTCCATAAGAATTGGTTTTTTGAAGCTATTAGGTCCTCCTGACTATCTATCTGTGCATCTTTCAACTGAACGTTGAATTCTTCCTGTAACTCACTTACTCTGACGTTATTATTTTCAAAAAAGAATTGCAGCCGATCCCCCCATACTTCATTCATGAGTCGATAGGCCGATTCCCAGTCCTCAAACCTTAAATGATATTGATTGGCCATCAATAGATTGTAATTTAGCCTTGTCAGGATGGTGTCCGAAAAGTCCCAGTTTTCCTGGGCATTCAAGATATTTTCTTCCGCTTCTTCCAGTCGGCCAGCCTGAATTTGAAGTCCCGCCAGGTCGATGTATGAGAAAAACTTAATGTATCTGAGAAAGTCCTTAGTTCCTGCATTTCTAATACATGCTGAATAGTAAAACCTCGCGGAATCAGGTTGATTAATATATCGATGGTAAATACCCGCTCTATAGGAAAAATGCGCTTTGAACGACGAATTAAAATCGTGCGCTTCAAAGTGTCTCTGTGTCTGTTGGAACAGAAGAATATATTCCATGGAATCTTGGGTAGGGTCAAATATTTTATTCCGATAATCAATTTCATGCAGCAAAAGCCAGGCCTGGGAGTAGGGATCCTTGACTTGATCGTGAAATGCGTCAATAAGATTCTTATAAGAATCTGAAAGTATAATTCGGCTATACAAGTGCAGAACGATCAGAAAATTCACCGTAAGAAGCTCATCATCATCAGCAATGAATTGCTTCAGGCTTTTTAATAAATATCCAAGTGCTTTGCCTCGATCCCCATTAAGAGTATTGTAGGTGCCCAATAAAAGTTGCTCATATGGATCATTTGTATCCGGTAATAGGTCCTGAACAATTACAGAATCTTGCTTTTGCTGTCCGCCATGCCTCAGTACCTGAATCAACTTTTGGAAGTAAACGCGTTCGGAAGAATCAGATAGTGCCACCGCTTTGAACAGTGCACTATCGTATTCCATTTTATTGATGTAGTTGACTATCTCGGATCGCTGTGCAAAGCAAGGTATGGTTAATAGCAACAATATGACTATCAACCCTTTTCTCATCCACCCGTAGTTCTCATGGTTCCTTTACCGATGACACAACTTCGACTAGGAGCAAATGGCATGTTTAATGA
>NZ_GL890845.1 GCF_000211815.1 Moorena producens 3L | reverse complement strand
GCTGGTAGTTCTATAAAAGGCAAAGGAGGGCTGATGCGATTCGCAAGTCCCTCCACTCAATTATTGAGGAGATTTATGCCTTGTTAGTGAACGGTACTAGTGCGACTGATGCTGTTGTCCGAGGTTGCCAACTGTTAGAAGATGACCCCCGCTTTAATGCTGGAACCGGTTCGGTGTTGCAATCAGATGGGCAAATCCGGATGAGTGCGTCCCTGATGGAAGGTCAATCTCAACGCTTCAGCGGTGTGATTAATGTGTCGCGAGTGCAGCATCCGATTCAGCTGGCAGAAGCGTTGCAAGGCTCCGATGACCGCGTGCTGTCGGACTATGGAGCGGCAGAATTGTTACGAGACCTTCAACTCCCGGTTTACAATCCTATGACGAAGCTGCGGTTACAAGAGTGGCTCCAAGAAAGGCAGGCCAATTTTAGCCATAAGATGGCGGGAGTTATTGCTGAGGACGAATTGGTGACGAGCTCTGAAGCTCGACGGGGAACCATTGGTGTGGTTGTACTAGATGGCCGGGGTCATCTGGCAGCAGGGACCTCTACTGGTGGTAAGGGTTTTGAACGGATTGGTCGCGTCAGCGACTCGGCGATGCCAGCAGGAAATTACGCTACTGCTGATGCAGCAGTGAGCTGCACCGGTATCGGGGAAGACATTATGGAAGAGTGTCTAGCAGCACGGATTGTGGTGCGAGTCACTGATGGTTCATCCCTGGTGAATGCAATGGAGCGTTCATTTAAGGAAGCTCGGAAGAATCAGCGAGATTTTGCCGCTATCGCTCTAGATGCTAATGGTGCGATCGCATGGGGCAAAACTAGCGAAGTTCTGCTAGCGGCTTATCATACTGGGGAAAAGATTGTGGATACGTTGAATATGACTAAGGATGTGGAATTTTTGTCGATTTAAAGGTATCTGACAACTTACGGATACAGGATGCTGAAATCTTGATAGTTATTATTAATGGCTTTTCGGTACCTGTTAGACTAAGCTATATACTTTAGTCGCCTCAAACTACTATTGTTTATAGCTTTGAGATTTTGATAATTGATTTTTTATACTAAATAGTATCTCAATGGCTAAAAGCGTTGCCTAGCAATACTTTTAGCCATTTTTTCTGAGAGCGACTGCAGTCCCTGCTCCCTAAAACCCAAGACGAAAGTACCTAACCCAATTGAAAACTGCTGTATCGTAAGTAATCAAGCAGACATGATATGAATAGTGCTAAAATGCTCAAAAAATTAGACAAGGTTTTGCTATTTGCTCTTTTCTTGGGTCTAGTTTTCTGTATCTACGGGATTAATTGGGGATGGGTGGAAGAATGGAATCCTGACCAAATGGGCTTTAAAGAACTTTTTCAAGCTGGAAAATTACCTTTCAATCCCGAATCATTTCAGAAGCCACCTTTTCATACCTATTTTGTTTACTTTTTATCTGTTTTACCCTTTGAATTAATCGGCAATACTCTACATCTATCCGCCGATGATATTAATCCAGCTAAACTCCTCTGGTCAAGAATGCTAACAGTTTTTCTGTTTTTAGGTTCAATTATTTTAGTCTATCAGATCTGCAAGAGGTTTTTTGGGGTTTTCCCAGCTCGCCTAGTGACAATTATTTTTGCTACCAGCGCAGGCTTCATCAGCTTTAGTCATTTTTTGACAACAGAGATTCCCGTAATGTTTTGGATGTTATTATCCTTCTATTTCGCTCAAAATATTTTGTTATCTGGCAAGTTATCGGATTATGTTATAGCTGGTTTTTGCACGGGAATTGCCACAGCTACTAAATATAATGGTTTGGCAATAGGAATGGGAATTGTTGTTGCTCATGTTCTTTCCTTGACTTCGAGATCATGGAGGCAATGGAAAAAATCACTGTTCGACAAAAAACTTATTATTGGGTCTTTCGATGGTCATTAATTGGTTTTTTGGTATGCAATCCCTTTGCCTTACTTGACTATTATACTTTTTGGGAGCATTTTTGGTACAACTATATTGTCACCCCTGTCTATGGGGGAATTGCAGAAGGGAATAGTTTTGGGGAATTTGTTGTCGCCATCCAAGAAATTATCGGTTTACCATCATGGTTAGTGTTTTTGCTTGGCTTCTTATTTTGTTTTTATAGTCTTGCTGTAGACAAGGAAAAACCCCTCGAACATAAAGGGATATTGTTACTTTTTAGTGTATTTTTATTATATTATTTTAAGTTTGGCTCTTTTCCGAGAATGGAAACTCGCTTCGTCATGCCAATAGTTCCTTTTGGTTTAATTATTTCTGGTCTATTCTGGAATAAAATCAAGGGAAATCGGTGGTTAATGATTGGACTTTTACTAGTTATTTTAAGTTACAACTTGATTTGCAGTTTTTATGTGGGTAAGCGTTTTACAGAAGACCCTCGAATGGTAGCTCAAGAGTGGGTAAAAACAAATATTGAAAAGGGAAGTTCAATAGAATCGAGTGCCTATTCTCCACAATTTAGTAAGATACCAGGGGTGATTTTAACAGAACAAATAATGCCAGATATTAGCGGGCGTAAAAAAAAGTTTAGCCGTCTATTTAAAGATAATCCCTGGATCATGGCACGCCTGCAGTGGTCAACACATATACGCTGGGAGAAGGAAGATAGAGAAGAAGATACACAATGGTATAACCTTGAGAGATTGAAAGACCGAAAACCAGACTATATTGCGGTTAATTCCCGCTACTACAAAAGATTTATTGTCCGTCTTAAAAATGACTATCCTTCCCTATACAAATTTTTTAGCGATCTTTTAGAGGAAAACTATCCTTATCACATTGTATTTGACCAAGAATCTCCAAAGGTTCCAGAATGGATTTATCCTAAAACTATTGATTTTCTTCAGAATAGAATGGTGATTTTTGCCAAAAATGATCTGACCTATAACTAATAACCTACTTTGGGTTCTCCAAATTCCACAGAGCATCAATTCCACTACCCACATAGTCTGAGGCTTGGTGCAGCTCAATCCATTGTACAAGAGCACTGGACACATAACTAGATGGTTTACCTAACTCAGCCAAGGTCTCAGCAGCTGAGGCTCGTACACCAGACTCCTCATCTTTGAGGCACCCCAGCAAGGCAGTGATCACAACTTGTGAAGAATTACCCAACTGGCTTAAGGCTTTAATAGCGGCACAACGTACATCAGAATCTTGATCCTCTAGCTGTGGTAGTAGGGCACTGATCACTGTTTCAGAAAGGTTACCTAACTGACCATTACCTAACTGACCTAAAGCAGTAGCAGCGGCACAACGAAGATCAGAATCTTTATCTTTGAGGGATGTGACTAAAGCACTGACTACGCTTTCACTATGCTGGTCTAATTTACCCAAGACCGAAGCACTCAAGCAACGAACACGAGAATTTTGATCGTTTAGCCTTGTCAATAAGGCACTCACAACGGTTTTACCATGCTGCTTCAATTTGCCCAATGCCCAGATACTGGAGTAACGAACACGAGCATTTTTATCGTTTAGCCCCATCAACAAGCTATTCACTACTGGCTCAGAAACCTGATCCAATTCACCTAATGCTAAAGCTGCTTCAGAACGAATGGTAGCATCGTCATCTTTTAGCCAGCTCAGCAATGTATTTACTAAGCTTTCTGAAGTATTGTCTAATCTGACAATAGCGCTTAGTGATAAGTTCTGAATATTTTTTTGAAGACTAGTGTGCTCGGTAGTAGTGAGATAATAGTCGGGATAGTCTAATTTAGTTACACTAGTTAATCTATCACTAGTTAATATCTCACTGGCCTGGTGACGCACGGTATTATTTTTATCTTCTAGCCCTGCCAAAAAGGTTTTGAGGACTGTCGGGTTTTGCCCTAATTGGTTTTGCTCTAACTGGTTTTGCCCTAATTGGTTTTGCCCTAACTCGACTTGGCGTTCCTGGGATTGTGTATCTTTCTGAGAGTTGGCTCTATCTTTCAACAGTTGTAAAACGTCAAGTTTAATCTCAGTTTGATTCAAGTCGGAAAGGGTTTGAAAGACTTGCTGATGAATTTGGTAACCAACTCGCCGTGAATCACTGGCTGCTAGGGTAACCAATGCTGCTAAAATCTCTTGCAGTAGGGAATTATCTGCTATCTTCAAGGGTTGAGGATTTTCGGCAAGGCAAGTGGCAGCAAATAATAAATCTCGATGTAACCAAGACTCATACTCACTGTCATGATTTAAAATTTCCTGAATTGCTTTAGCGGCTTTTTTTGGTTTAAGCTGAGCAATTAGTAGGAGCAACACGTCTTGCCAGTGGGAGTCATGGAGATAGTCTTGGATATGAGTCAATATAATATCAAAATTTTCTTCATTATCGGCTTGATAGTTAATTTCTTGAGCACACAGATAGTCTTGAAATATTTTATGGATAAAGGCGTAACCATCCAACCCTTGTTGTGTTAAAATACCAGTGCGATGCTCCTTTGGAGCCGCTACGCGAACGCTAATTAAATTAACCAACCGTTTTGCCTCTGCCTTGGCCTCGTATAACTGAATCTGTTTCATGGTTTTAATTTCTCTACCAAACCAAGCGATCAGTTCATCTCGATTAATTACTATCCTACCTTCTTTCTCCGTTTTATCTTTTTCCTTTTTACTATCCTGGGTATGCATCCAATACCCGAGACGTTCCATCAATCGTCTGCAATCATTCAATCCCAGATATTTCAGCGTCTGATTATTACTAATATCTGGTTTATTAATATCTGGTTTATTAATATCTGGTTTATTATCCCAGGAGGTTAATAACAGGTCTACTGCCTGGTCATAAAGCTGATAGCGCTCCAAAGGCAATCGGAAATGATAGCGGTGAATTAGGGTAATAATCGTTAACAATAGGGGATGTCTTGCCAGGTTTCTAATCTGATCATGCTCAGATAGTAGGTTGATCAGGCTTTCTTTCAGTCGTTGTGCTTCTGCTTTGTCTTGAATCTGACTATAGTACCAGCGCTGAATAAATTCCTCAATTTTACTGTCATCAAAAGACTGAAGTTGATAGCGAGAAAATTCTTGGTTCCAGAAAAACTCCCAGGGGGTCTTTGAGTTAGAGTAACGGTCGTTATCGGAGGTTATAATTACCCAATTGTTAGGAAATTGCTGGATAAAATCTTTAATTTGCCCTACGACTTGCTCACCTTTTGCTGGTTCTATAACTTGATCAAGTCCATCGAGCAAAATCAATGTCCGTCCATCTTCCAGCCAATGTTCAAAGAAACCTTTAGGCAGGGATTTCAGTAATAGGTTTTTTTCCGCAAACTGCCGTGCATACTCTAGAATACTGATATCTGAATACTCGACCCAATCCCGGATATCAATTAAAATCGGCAGCCAGTCAATATCTGGCGCTAACCCAATTGCTTCTGGTTGCTTCTGGGCTAACATTACAGCAACATAATTCATTAAGGTGGTTTTACCTGAACCAGGCGCACCCAGTAGTATCACGTTCCGGGATTTAGCAGAGTTAGCCTGCCAGGTTTTTACCGCTAATAAATATTGGGCAAGAGTTTTTTTTACCGTTTGCCTACGCAATGGTTGCCATGACTGATCGGGTAAGGCTACCTGAGGGTGAAAAGCCCGCGACTCTAACGGTCGCTGACTACTGGGATGATGTAACACTTCTACCTCAGGCATGACAAAAATTTGGTCAAGCTTAAGGGCATGGTTTCCATGGTGGGTCGCTACCAACATCCCAGCAAACTTAACATTATCAATCCTGTGGGAAATTTGCCAGAAATAGTTTTCCTTAGTTAGTTGAAATTGTAAATAACTGCGGGTTTTATCAGTATAAGTCTTGACAAAGGTTTCAATCCAGGGAAGAACAAAGCTATCTTGTGGTTGAGTCTGGGCATGGTTTAACGCTACCTGCTTAAATTTCTCCACAAGTAAAGAGGTTAATGGTGCTTTGTTCTCCTCTTGGAGGGGTTTGTGTAATTCCTCCTGTACTTCCCTATGTTGGAAAAAGTCTTCCAGAAAAAGCGCGATCGCATCAGGAGCAGAATAATAAAAAAGGCGCTGCTCTGGTACCAAGGGTTCTTCTCGCACTAGAGCAGCTTTTAGTGCTTCCTCTAGTGCTTTTTG
Source organism: Moorena producens 3L (assembly GCF_000211815.1). GTDB lineage: Bacteria > Cyanobacteriota > Cyanobacteriia > Cyanobacteriales > Coleofasciculaceae > Moorena > Moorena producens. The sequence continues at coordinate 7,393 of NZ_GL890845.1, read as the reverse complement.
GATATCGGCAGGAGTTAGCCTAGTTTGAATTTTTCTCCCTAAAATAGGGGCAACAGATTTAGCAACAACAGAAGCAATTTCCCAGGCCATAGGGCAAACTCAATTTTCCGTCAACAACAATTATTATCGTAGTTGCGGACAGCCCGTCTGAAAATTGGAACGGGCAAGATGCCCATTCCACGCCAAGATGTCCATTCCACTCACCAGGTCAAACAGCTTTAATCAGATGCACCATCTTATCCCTCTTGAAAAACCCAATTTGGTAATTCACCTAACAACCTGATCAACTTACAGCCATCCCTTATCCTTGCTCAGCTGTTGGAATCTTCAGTGGTCTTTAATCGCCAACCGGGTTTAACGATCTGATTTCTACTACGAGCAATCACCAAGCTATCGTTTGGCACATCCTTGGTAAGCACAGAACCAGCTGCCACAGTGACATCCTCTCCTAAAGTTAGTGGTGCCACCAGAACACTATTGGAACCAGTCTTAGTGCGATCGCCTATCTGGGTTTTATGCTTTTTAACACCATCGTAATTGGCTGTAATGGTACCTGCGCCAATATTCACTCGTGACCCTAGGGTAGCATCTCCCAAATAAGATAGATGAGAGGCATTAGTGCGATCGCCTATCTGAGTATTTTTCAGTTCCACAAAATTTCCGATACGGCAGGATTCTCCTACTTGGGCATGACCCCGAATATGAGAATAGGGACCAATACGGGTGCCATCTTGAACCACAGAATCACTCACCACTGAATATAGCACGGTCACCTTGTCACCCAACTGGCTATTTTCAATCAGACTCCCTGGGCCAATCCTACTACCAGCACCAATCACCGTATTACCTCGCAAATGAGTTTGGGGCTCGATGGTGAGATCAGGTTGCAATTGGACAGTTTCATCAATGGTGATACTGTTTGGGTTAATTAATGTCACCCCGGCCTTCATCCAGTCATCCTTAATCCGCTCTTGCAAAATCTGCTCAGCCATGGCCAGCTGTTTACGGTCATTAATCCCGAGAATTTCGTGGGTTACTTCCACATCCACTGCCATGACTGGATTAACCATGGTAACCGCATCCGTTAGGTAATACTCATTTTGGTCATTATCCGCAGACAGTTTTGGTAGAACCAAAGCCAATTGAGACCAGTTGAAGCAATAGACACCAGCATTGATGCGGTTATTTTGCTTTTGAGCATCAGTGCAATCCCGGTGTTCCACAATCTCTTGCAGCTGATTGTTACTATCACAGAAAACCCGTCCATAGCCCGTGGGATTCGGCAAATGGGCAGTTAGGATCGTAGCGCCATTGTTATGGGCTTGATGGCTTTCTAATAGTCGTTTAATGGTATCGGGACGCAACAAAGGAACATCACCATTTAAGACCAGTAAGTCTCCGGTATCGTCTGCCAAGTGGGGCAACAGTTGCTGGACGGCATGACCAGTACCCAATTGCTCTTTCTGTTCAACGAATTCTACATTCGTGTAGGCGCTCAGACTTTCTTTTACCCGTTCACTCTGATAGCCACAAATCACGATCACTCGTGAGGGGTTAATAGAAACACAACTGTTGAGCACTCGCTCCACTAGAGTTTGTGAACCCAAACGGTGACAGACTTTGGGCAGGTCAGATTTCATGCGAGTTCCGCGTCCTGCCGCTAGAATTGCTACTGCAACCATAGATTAGCTTTTTGCTTCCATCTTTGCATCCCTATCATACTAAGACTTGAGCTGAGTTCAATGTCATAAATTGGCAGTTTTTTTAAAGATGCAGGAGAGAGAATTAACAATTCAGGATAAGAATGATGAATTTATTAGGAGAATAAATAGAATTATTACCGATTAAACTCTGATTAATTGCTAATTAGCTTAAAATTAACTTATTATAAGGTCAGCAGTCAGCAGTCAGCGGTCAGCGGTCAGCGGTCAGTGGTCAGTGGTCAGCAGACGTAACTCAGATTAAACAAATGGTTACCTGTTTTATTCAAAAGCACCTTAAGTAGCGTGCGGGTAGCGCTATAGCTGATAGCTGATAGCTAAAAGCTGATAACTGAAAGCTATTAGCTTTCAGCTAATAGCTGAAAGCTGAAAGCTGAAAGCTGATAGCTGATAGCTGATCTTAACTATCAACTCTCAACCAACGCTTTTTCCAATGAGAGGTTGGTTCAAGTAAAGAGTTTTGCTGCTCTAGGCGGCGTCGGTGTAAAATGCCTGAGGCTGAGTCTGATAAATTCGGGTCTCGGTAAGGCACAGCAGCACGAGTTTGCAAATGTTCTTGCTCTCGGATTGATAAGCTAGGTAAATTAGCTTCAGTAAAGCTAGCTATAGTACCGGGTTGTCGATTTCCTACTTCAATGGTAGATCCAATCGTAAACCCAGCTGTGATCAGGGCAATTCTAACTGCTGCGGCACAAGAGTAGGTGGCTAGTCTACCGGTGTCTGAGCAACATTGGGCTAAGTGTTGAATAAATTCTAGGGTCCATAATTGAGGACAGTTAGGTGGGGAAAAGGGGTCAAGAAAGATAGCATCGGCTTGGAAGTTACCTTGTTGCACCTGTTGGATAGTCTCTCTGGCATCACCGAGATATAGTTGAGCTTGGAATTGCTCGGTTTCAACCAGTCCAGTAGTTGCCAGAGCCTCTAATAGTTGGGGGATAGGATCACGAAAGTGATTCAGCCAACCCTGAGCGATCGCAGCTTGTGGTACGGTAGAGTCTAATTCTAGGGCAACCAGTTGGACATGGCAGTGGGGATTTTGTGTCCAAATTTCCCCTAGGGCAGCAGCGGTGTTGTAACCTAGACCATAACAGATATCCAACAACCGTAGCACTGGCTGTTGGGCTTTTTGGGCTAGTTGGCAAGGTTTGACAAACTTCACCTGGGCTTCTTCTATGGCACCTTGTCGGCTGTGATAGGATTCACCAATTTCTGAACAAAAAAAGGTAAATGAGCCATCAGCAGTCATTTCCGGTGTGAATACCTTGTTATCGGGCATTAGGGATTTTAAAGGTTGAAGGTTATGGGGTTGAAGGTTGTCTGTCAGAATGCAGAATGTAGAATGCAGAATGTAGAATTCCAAATTCATAAGCATTCAGCCGTCAGCCTTCAGCTGTCAGCCGTGAGCCACGCTACACGAACGGGAGAATTTAATAGTTCGAGATTAATGAGAATTGAAAGTCTGAGGAAAAGCCCATCTAAGCCTATGCGCCTAGCGCATAGGATGATGGCTGATAGCTGAATACTTACCCAAATTCTAAATTCTAAATTCTAAATTCTAAATTCTAAATTCTAAAATGTTGAAGGTTGAAGGTGATGGGGTTGTTCGCCTTTGGCGTTCCTGTCGGGTAGGTTATTTGCCCAACATCGAACATGTAACCTGCTAACTTTCAACGCTTCTAGTTGGTAGGCACTGCCCACCATCGGATTATTGAAACTCCCCGCTCTAAAGAGACGGGGAGTTTCAAAAGAATTGGCGTTGCTGAATTAAGGTATAATTTAAATAATTACACAGAGAAGGATCTGGAACATCCCAAAATTTAAGATAGTGAATTACCAGAATGTCGCCACATTTCCTCGGATTTGGAGTAGCAAAAACTTTTTCGCTTGATAGACTATTTGGGTCCTGATCTTAACTAAGCTGTTGTGCATTTTAAATGCACAACAGCTTATTACTTACGACTCAAACGCCGAGGTCTAAACTTCGGTAGTGGTAAACAAGTAGCTAAACCACTACATCTTTACCACTACCTAAACTTGTTACCTCGTCCAAACGTTATTCGCGTTTAATGTTCCTATCCCGGCCCACTGTATTTGATTTTGATTAATCAGAGTACCTATTTGACACTCCCCGCCCTGTAAGGACGGGGATTCTTGCTTCAACGAGGTGACTTGTTTAACCAGGCCGGAGCCAGGAAAAATAGAGGTCTCTTCTCCACAAGCGTATTTAGTCTATGACCTAGGTTTCGGTGTGCCCCACCGTACCTAATCTAGTTAACAAGTTCGATAAACTTTTTCTTGATCTTATGTTTTCGTAGATATCCAAATCGTTAGATTTGATTATGCAATAAGCTGAGCTCTTAGCTTATTTTTTACATCATCTACTTATTTTAAGACTATGTTTATCTATAACATTATTGGTTTTTATCTTAACACGATGCGATAAAACCGTCAAGTCTTAATTTAAAAAAAAGCCGTCCTATAAGGACGGGGCTTTAAACCCAAATTTTTGGTAAACTCGATCATCTGGGAAGTTAACTCGTATTACATCTGGGTCACTACAGATCACAACACCACGCCCATTTGGACGAGTACCCATAGTGATAGTAACCTGCATATCCTCCACTGTAATCTCAGATTGACCCTCAGATTGACCCCATGTTCCTGCTATACTCATCATTTACCTCTTGCTGTAATTAATTTCAATCAACACATTGATCATAGAAAATCTAACCCTGGCTTGACATTACCCTTGAGGGTACCTTTGATGTTAAGAATTATTACTGACATTAATCGGCATTGCATAGTAGGATTGACTTGGGTTGATTATCTGGCGAGAAATGTGATGCTATTACTCCCGGGAACGCAACTCCTCAAATCAGACCCTGATTCAGCAACGCCTAAGAATTAATGGCAAAATCCTGTTTCTCCCTAAGCTGAGACTATCAAAATTCAATCGAACCAAACCCTAGTCTATGACAGATCCTTTTCAAACACCCCACAGCGGATATCACTGGGACGGTAAGAGCGGACGCTTTTTTGAAGGTTGGTACTATCGGGTGACTTTACCGAATTGTGGTCAGACCTTTGCGTTTATGTATTCCATTGAAGACCCCATTGGTGGTCAACCCTATAGTGGTGGTTCAGCCCAAATTCTAGGCCCTGATGATCAGTATCTGTGTCGTACCTTTCCCCATCCGGAAGAGTTTTGGGGGTCATCGGAATCCTTAGGTCTAGGACATTGGGGTAAAACTAAATTACAAATTACTCCTCAATACCTTAACCCCGATAAATTTGAGTATCAAATCAAGGAAGGATATCAGGCTACAGCTACCTTGAATCAAGGGTTTATTCGGGACCCAGCCAGCGGAGGCTATTGTGATTGGCGCTATGAAATTAAACCGATTTATGGCTGGGGAGATCTGGGAAAAGCCCAGCAATCAACCGCTGGCTGGCTTTCGTTTTTACAGATATTTGAACCAGGATGGCAAATCTTGATGGCCCACGGTTTAGCCACTGGCTGGATTGATTGGAATGGTAAGCTCTATGATTTTACCAATGTCCCGGCCTATGGGGAAAAAAATTGGGGTCGTGCTTTTCCTAAGAAGTGGTTTTGGCTCAATTGCAACAGTTTTACCGATCAACCAGACCTGGCTCTAACTGCTGGTGGTGGTAGACGGGAAGTAGTGGGGTTGGCAGAAGCAGCTGCTTTGATTGGCATTCACTACGAAGGTAAATTTTATGAATTCGTGCCCTGGAATTCAGAAGTAACCTGGCAGATCCAGCCTTGGGGAAATTGGCAGATGCAAGGGCGCAATGGTGAGTATGAAGTAGAGTTAACTGGTACAACCGATTTACCTGGTACACTTCTACGAGCTCCCACGGAAAAGGGATTAAATTTCATTTGCCGAGATACTATGCAAGGTCAGCTGAAGTTGGAACTTAAACAACGACGTGGGGATAACGTTGAACCGATTTTGATAGCTGAAAGTAAGTTATGTGGATTAGAAGTTGGTGGTGATTCTTGGGAGAAACCTTGGAATTCTTCGGCTAAATTGCCTTGGGTTTTGTGAGACTATCCTGCCTTGGGGAGGGGTGCATCTCATATTTGAAAATCTTGGGTAGGGTGCGTTAGGGGGAGCCCTCATTTTCTCCCTCGTAGCCATGGTTATGTTGCTGCCCGTAACGCACCACCGGGTCAAACAGCTTTTAGGAGATGCACCCCTTGGGGAGTGTGGGGCCCGGGCGCGGGGAGGGTGGGCATATGGGGAGATGGGGCAAATTTTTATTAAGGCTAATTAGCCGACATTATATAACACCAGCATATCGGCAAATTTGCTACTTATTGATAGTGTTATTGGGCTACTAATACTTGGGTATTTTTTATTTTATAAAAGTCAACTAATCCACATAGTATAGCAGTCGCCAGGGTAATTAGGACATGACAAAAGTCTCAAACTACAGTATGGCAATAGTTTAACTTCTGACTTCTGACTTCTGCTATAGTAAGTCAGCTCGCGATCGCTTTTAGATTCAAAGTTTACGTCAAATAGCGTAGTACTTCGGAATAATTACTTAATTTTTATTGTCCGGATCGACTCAAAAATTTAATATGACTCTTGACTTTCAAAGGCTGAGGTAGCAAGAGCCATAAAAACCTTACTATATAAGGCTTTGAGTACAATTTAACCTATGGGCTGAACTGATTAACCAGTAAGGATTTAAGCTTGTCTGTCACCCCCCATAAAAAAACTATCAACGACAATGCTCACAAATAATTCACAAAGCAATGATTACCTAAATAAAGTGTTCAGATTGCTAATATTTGTTGAGTTTTTTATTGTCCAGCTTGACTCTAAAATTTTTTTCTGGTTAATATACATATTGGCTTTCAAATTTTTTGAATTTAAAAGATGGCTTATGGGGCAATTTTAGCCCTAAATAGCTTAGCATATCAGGCTTTGATGCCAATGATTAAGCATGACTGGTTACAGTTGCAAATTAACCATGATTTATTTTTTTAGTTTTGGCTTGCAAAAACTCAATCAATTGCAACGATTTGCAGGTTGGTTTATACTACGAAAGTCTCACGAATTTTATAGTTATAAAAGGAGAAATAAATTATGGCTGGTGGTGATTTTTCAGTTGATTTTGCAGCGGCAAATCCTGAGACATACGATCACAGTACAGGAGGAGGAACTTACGGTGATGGAGGAACGACAACTACCGTTGAATCTTTACAAGCTGGAGATTTTGAATGTGACGATATCGTTTCTTATTTTGCTGTAGTTACCGTAGATCAGAATCCAGCAGATGCGAATCAAACTATCGAACTTGATTTTTCATTTTTAGCTGATACAACTGGTCAATCAGGTGCTGCTATCAGCGACATTGTTAACGTAGAAGTAAATCCTGGCGATACTGGCAACATTGGTGATAATGACAGTACAGCTACTCTCACCAACGAGGGATTAACGGGCGATCTATTTCAGTCTGGCTCTGAGTTAGAGGGAACAGTAACCATTGATAACTTGGAAGCTGGAGAGCAGGTAGTTGTTCGTATTGATGTCCGTCTTGATTGCCAGGCTGGTAGTAATCCTACAGGTAATTTACAAGGGGCGTTAACAGGTGGTCGAGTTATTTCCCCTGTACAAGAAGGAATTAATACCGGAGAA
>NZ_GL890844.1 GCF_000211815.1 Moorena producens 3L | reverse complement strand
GCCTGTTACAACTAGAATACCCTGCTCACTGAGAGATCTGAACGCAACTTACTAACCTCTAGTAGAGGCAGAGATTAAATTCATTCTTGTCGATCATAGCTTGACGTGGCATGTTAACTTAGCTGATCAGCGGCGTTTCATGGCTCTGCACCTGACTATTATCAAGTTTCACTGACTTTACCCTGGTGTCTTGACTGATTAGACTTATTGATTGATCGATTTCCAATCGGGATGACAGGATTTGAACCTGCGACATCCTGCTCCCAAAGCAGGCGCGCTACCAAGCTGCGCTACATCCCGGATGCTACCTCTAAGCAGTATAACCAGTATAACTCACTTTTGGCATTTTGTGTGTACTCTAGATTAATCTGGATACCAAAACATGCCTTTAATACCTTCTGGGTCAGGCATAAATCCCATTTTACGGTAAAAACTTACCACTTGAGGATCGGCAAATAGGGTGATATTGCTAATATCTTGGCTGCGCAATTTTTTGATCATATATCTCATCAAAGCTTTACCTAGTCCCTTGGCTTGGAAATCTGGATGAACTACTACATCCCAGATTGTGGCATTGAAAGCATGATCAGAAGTGGCACGGGCAAAGCCAATTAAGCGCCTCGTGTTACCTCGCTGGTACCACATAGAAGTAACCAAAAAGCTATGCTGAATGGCTTTCTTAACTTTGCGCAGAGGACGCCGAGACCAACCAACAGCATCACAAAGTTCTTCCAATTCGTACAGGTCAATTTCCCGTGTTGTACTGAAAAATACCCGTGAGGTACCGTCGGTGCGATATTTGACACCTTCTACGGTATCTCCTTCAGATCGTGTTTGAGGCAAAGCAGTATCAGAACTGCTAAAGAAGCTTTTCCAAAAACCCATGCAGGTGTGACAGTGGCGTTATCATAATTGTGAGCTACTTGGACTGGTAATGGTCTTCTTTCCCTGACGGCTCAGACGTTCTGGGTCTCGGTCAACCAGAGCCAGACTTAAATGTTTTAAAAAACAGAAAGTGATATTTGATCTATATGGTTTTACTCCACCAGGAAAACTATCATACCCGACCTACCTTGATCTGAAACTAATTCTTTGTGCAAATGATAATACCACAATTAAGCCTCCTATCCAAATTCCCATCCTAGCATTCCCTCAAGGCTCGCGCTCTTTGAAGTTGCTTGGGTAAGATTCTCGCGTCGGAGGGGGCACAGCTGTTTCAGGCTAGGAAGGTACCGAAGGTGGGGAAGTTGGGGAAGATTAGTTAGACTAGGCTAATCAGCAGGATTGCTCAGAAATGAATCAGATCCGCCCTTGTTGTTGGCTGGGGGCTCCAACCCATATATATCAAGAAATCAAGCAAATCAAGGTGCGCTTTCCAATGGGCGAGTAAATCGCCCTTGGGTCGCACCTCAATGTTAAACTCTATCTATATATACATTTAAGGCTCTTTTATCAGTATTTTTGTAAGTCCCCCTAGAAGCTGACGGGGTTGTGTTAACTCAAAAAGCTTAGGTGCGCTTGACCTTGGCAAATTAAATTCGCCACGGGTCGCACCTTTTGATAAACAAGAATAGCCACCTACCCCTATCGATCACTGTGGGTTGGAAATCATCCCAACAAGAAATCCTGAAACGCTTCAACCGAGCGTTTCCTAAGTTCTATGAACAGTTTGTCAGTAGTGAGATCCAACTGCACAACCTCAAACTGGCTTACCGACTCTATAAAACCCAACATGCTGTAATTGAGATCAAACCGGAAGGCTCAAAAAGTGTCCTGCACTTTGCTTACCGCAATGAGTCTTTTCTGCTCAGTGACATTTTTGGCGTTCTGACTGCCTATGGACTGACTATCCACAGTCTCAGTCTTTATGGTCAAATTAGTCCCCCAATGCTGGTGTTTATGAAACTAGTGGTGTCTCGTGACCGGAAAGCGCTGACCTACAAAACCTCAGAAAATGTCTGCCGTGCCCTGAGGGAGGCTTTGGCAGGGCGCTTTGAGGTGGAACAAATGCTGGCAGTGGAATTTAATCTCGATGCTGGCTTGAAGCAGGTAGAAACAGAATTTTATGTAGACCCAGTGTTTCATCTACCAGCGCTGTTAATTGAGGCCAATAACCAACCTGGATTATTTTACAAAGTTATGTATGCCATCTGGCAAGAGGATTTACTGGTGGTCAATGCCAACTTGCTGGTGTGGCGGGGACGAACCCGACTGATTCTTTACCTACTAGGTCCTAACGGAAACTTGATTCCCGATTATTTAGGTCAAAAAATTGCTGAAAGCATTCGGAGGCGATTACTAGGTCAAGTGTTTTAGTTATCATTGGGTGACAAGCACAGGTGAGACCCGAAAGTGCGACCCAAGGGCGATTTACTCGCCCATTGGAAAGCCCACCAAAGCCAGAATTTAATTCTTAATGGGGAAAGCGCACCTAAGGACTTATGCCGCAAACCCAGTTTCTTAAGGTAATTACTACGATTTCAGCCTTTGATATATAACCAGAAACCGGGTTTTAAGGCTATTGGTGGCTAAGTCCGTCATCCTGCCTACTTTTCAAGTAAAGACAAACAAGATGTGATTAAAATCACTGACTAATTTCCTATCCTGTTAATTCTTCGATAAGATCAAGGTATGGCAAGCATTAACATCCTAGGAGTATCCCATACTTACGAATTAACACCTCCTACTCAATCATCCTGTCCTGTTCTGGTTTTCATCCACGGCTGGCTGTTAAGCCGTAGCTATTGGCAACCTCTAATTTATAGGTTGTCACAGCAGTATCAGTGTCTGATTTATGACCTGCGGGGATTCGGTGAATCCCAGTCCCAAATTCATAACACTCAAAGCTCAACATCGAACCGGGACTCGGAATCACCATTTCCTGAGACTGCTGCTTCATCCACTGACCGCTATAGCTTAGCTGCCTATGCTCAGGACTTGGGCATCCTGCTAGAAAAACTGGGAATCGAGCCGGCTTGGTTGGTTGGTCATTCCCTAGGGGGTAGCATTGCTCTATGGGGTGCCTATTTGCTGCCTCAGAGGATTCAAGGGGTAATCTGTCTTAATGCTGGTGGTGGGATTTATCTGAAAGAAGAATTTGAGCGGTTTCGGGTGGCTGGTCAGCAGTTGGTAAAACGGCGTCCCCGTTGGTTGTGTTATGTCCCTTTACTGGACTTACTGTTTACCAGGGCTCAGGTAGCGCGCCCTATTGCCCGGAAATGGGGACGTCAACGGGTTATTGATTTTGTTACTGCTAACGCAGAAGCTGCATTGAGAACCTTATTAGATTCTACCACAGAAGCGGAGGTGCATCGCTTACCTCAGGTAGTTTCCCGACTCAAACAACCTGTTTATTTCATTGCTGGTACTAAGGATAAGGTAATGGAACCCAAATATGTGCGCCATCTTGCTAGTTTTCACAGTCTCTTTCAATCCTGTGGGGACAATGTGATTGAAATTGCTGAATGTGGACATATGGCGATGGTTGAGAAACCAGAGACTATTGATGCTCAAATTCGTCAAATTTTGGCTAATTACAGTTAATTAAAATGGTTAATTAGAATGGGCGAGGCTCAAGCTAATAGAGAACTTTAGCCTCACCCCAGGCTGGGAATGATCGGGCGATCTAGCCGAGATTTGCTTAATGCATAACCTAGATAATTCGGCGTTGATGATTAATGGAATAATTGAGGGGAGTGGGGAATGGGGAATGGGTAACTGACCACTGATAAATGACCCGACTATACTTGATATCATTTCTTACTTCAGCAACGTCGAAAATTCAGAGGGAAGTGCTAGGCAAGTGCAGCACCAAACAGATCACCGGCTTCATTTGCTCCTAGACCTGCCTGATCCAGTCCTTGGCTAGGTACCAATCCGTTAGCGGAGCCATGAAAGATAAAGGCAAACCCGGACTTGGGATCAGACCCAGGAGCTTCACCAGGGGCTCCAACCCCTAGGTCGTCAAAACCGTCGCCGTTGAAGTCTCCCACTGCTAAGGATTCACCAAACCGATCACCAGCCTCATTGGCTCCCAGTCCTGCCTGACTCAGCCCTTGGCTGGCGACCAGTCCGTTCTGGGAACCATTAAACACAAAGGCAAACCCCGACTTGGGAGCCGACCCCGGGGCTTCACCAGGGGCACCAACTACTAAGTCGTCAAAACCGTCGCCGTTGAAGTCTCCCACTGCTAAGGATTCACCAAACCGATCACCAGCCTCATTGGCTCCCAGTCCTGCCTGACTCAGCCCTTGGCTGGCGACCAGTCCGTTCTGGGAACCATTAAACACAAAGGCAAACCCCGACTTGGGAGCCGACCCCGGGGCTTCACCAGGGGCACCAACTACTAAGTCGTCAAAACCGTCGCCGTTGAAGTCTCCCACTGCTAAGGATTCACCAAACCGATCATCAGCCTCATTGGCTCCCAGTCCTGCCTGACTCAGCCCTTGGCTGGCGACAAGTCCGTTCTGGGAACCATTAAACACAAAGGCAAACCCCGACTTGGGAGCCGACCCCGGGGCTTCACCAGGAGCCCCAACCACTAAGTCGTCAAAACCGTCACCGTTAAAGTCTCCCACTGCTAAGGATTCACCAAACCGATCATCAGCCTCATTGGCTCCAAGTCCTGCCTGATCCAGCCCTTGGCTGGCGACCAGTCCGTTCTGGGAACCATTAAACACAAAGGCAAACCCCGACTTGGGAGCCGACCCCGGGGCTTCACCAGGAGCCCCAACCACTAAGTCGTCAAAACCGTCGCCGTTGAAGTCTCCCACTGCTAAGGATTCACCAAACCGATCATCAGCCTCATTGGCTCCAAGTCCTGCCTGACTCAGCCCTTGGCTGGCAACCAGTCCGTTCTGGGAACCATTAAACACAAAGGCAAACCCGGATTTGGGAGCCGACCCCGGGGCTTCACCAGGGGCCCCAACCACTAAGTCGTCAAAACCGTCGCCGTTGAAGTCTCCCACTGCTAAGGATTCACCAAACCGATCACCAGCTTCATTAGCTCCGAGTCCTGCCTGACCCAGCCCTTGCCTGGCGACCAGTCCGTTCTGGGAACCATTAAACACAAAGGCAAACCCCGACTTGGGAGCCGACCCCGGGGCTTCACCAGGGGCACCTACTACTAAGTCGTCAAAACCGTCTTTGTTAAAATCTGCCATAATTATTTACCTACTTGGATTTGGTTTGAGCGCTTTCCCAATTCCCTCTGTAGACTTCTCAGACCCAGTTCAGGAGTTTATGCAGTCAGTTACGAAACTTTACATTGATTGGGTAGGCTATGATAATCACCAGCCAGAAACTCTCTGCTGATTGTTGGTCTAAATTAGCTTGCCCAAATCCAGTACCTGTGCAGAACCAGTCAAAAAGAGCATTTGCACAGTAGCGATGCAGCGCGGTCTTGGGGGTTTCCCCCATGAGCGACTGCATCAAGAATGGTGCGATCGCTCCCGTAGCCTGGTGTTGGTAGCGGGTAAACATTGCCTGATAGCTCTTGCAGTAGTCTTCGTAGAGTTAGCGTGTTTTTTTGTGTTAAACCTGATCCATAAAGAGCGCCCTGATTACTTTAACAGTCGGATCAGAATGCGTAGATAATGTGGCAACAAGACCCCCGAAACCATCAAATTCTGTTTCTCTCCATCTTCCTAGTCTTGGGCATCAGCACTCGGGACTGGACACTAAGACCAGACTTGATTCTAGTTGTAATCGCAAGCTGTCTACTAACTCAGTGGTTAGCAGCATTTCTTTGGTCAAACCCCAAACACAGATCCGCAATCAAAAACTCTGGGGAGCTTGGCCTCTCTTTCTTTGGCCTCCCTTTCCTTGGCCTCCCTTTGAGTTTTAATCCCAAACCCTATTTCCAAACTAGCCTTGAATGGTGCAAAATTCAAACCTTAGAAACAATTCTTAATCTGCTGACAAAAAAATCAAATTGCCCCCAGGATAATGATGCTACTTTCGCCAGTTCTCCCAAACCCCCTTCCCTAAAAAGTGCTATGATTACAGCCTTAAGCTTGAGTCTGCTGCTGCGTGCTGATAACTATAGCACTATGGTTTTAGCTGGCTCCCTAGGAATTTTGAGTAAATTTATTTTCCGAGTAGAGGGCAAGCATTTTTTTAATCCAGCCAATTTCGGAATTATTGCTGTTCTTATCCTAAGCAATGATGCTTGGGTTTCTCCCGGACAGTGGGGGGATGATGGTTGGTATGCTCTATTATTTGCTGGTACTGGCAGTATGGTGTTAAAACGGGTAGGACGATGGGATACAACGGCAGCGTTTTTGGGTGCTTATGCCGTTTTAGAAGGGATTAGAAATGTCTGGCTTGGCTGGAGTTGGGATGTATTTTGCCATCGCTTGATGAGTGGGTCTTTGTTACTATTTGCCCTATTTATGCTAACCGACCCTCGCTCAATCCCCAATGCACCGATTAGTCGATTGCTATGGGCGGTGTGTATTGCGTTACTCACTTTTATATTGCGCAATCAATTCTTCATGCCTACTGCTATTTTCTGGGCGTTGTTTGCCCTATCCCCTTTGACCGTAATTTTGGATTTTATTTGGTCATCTACAAGATTTTCCTGGCATGATAGTGAATCTTAGGTGCGCTTTCCGCATCTAATTATTAAATTCGCCACGGGTCGCACCTATTAAATGACGTGAATTAAGCTTATAAAAATGAAAATTATTCGGGTTATAAGTACTATTATTATAACGGTTTTAGTGAGTTTAGGGTTGGCTCAAAAAGCTTGGGGTTTTTGTGGGTTTTATGTGGCCAAAGCTGATACTAAACTATATAACCAGACGTCTCAAGTGGTAATTGCTCGGGATGGCGATCGCACTGTTTTAACCATGGCAAATGACTATCAAGGGGATGTTAAAGACTTTGCCATGGTTGTCCCAGTTCCTGTGGTGCTTCAGCGAGAACAGGTGAATGTAGGTGACCCTAAGATTATTGAAGGCCTCGATCAGTTTAGTGCACCTCGACTAGTGGAATATTTTGACCCAAACCCCTGTGCCGATAACCGAAGGTATCTCGAAAGTGCGCCAGCAGACCTAGGTCGTCCAGGTGGCACAAGGGGAGCGGATGCTTATGATCGTAGTTTAGGTGTCACGGTAGAGGAGCGCTTCTCAGTTGGAGAATATAACATTCTTATCCTCAGTGCTAAGGACTCTAGAGGTTTAGAAACCTGGCTCAGACGCAACGGTTACAAAATTCCACGGGGAGCAAATCGGTTATTGCGACCCTACATCCGCCAGAATATGAAATTTTTCGTTGCCAAAGTCAATCTGGAGGAATTTGACCCCCCCAATGTGAATCTGCACGAATTTGACCCCCCCAATGTGAATCTGCACGAATTTGACAAAACTGCCTACCAACGGTTGCGACCCCTCCAGATGGCTTACGAGTCTCCCCGATTTATGCTGCCCATTCGCTTAGGAATGATGAATGCTACGGGTGAGCAAGACCTGATTGTGTATGTGTTATCACCCCGAGGTCAGGCTGAAATTACAAACTACCGCACTGTGAAGATTCCTTCTAATACTGAAATTCCAGTATTTGTCAAAGCAGAGTTTGGTGATTTCTACACTGCTATGTTCCAAACTGCTTACGAGGGTGAAGGTAAAAAAGTGGCTTTTCTTGAATATGCTTGGGATATGGCTAGTTGTGACCCATGTTCAGCTAATCCCCTCAATCGGGAAGAACTCCGGAAATCAGGTGTCTTTTGGCTAAACTCAGGAAGAACCAATAGAAGACCCAATAATGTTTATATCACTCGCCTCCATGTTCGCTATACCCGTGATACGTTCCCAGAAGATTTGATGTTCCAGGAAACGTCAAACCGTGAATTGTTTCAGGGACGATATATCCTTCGTCATCCCTTTACTGGGAAGATGAGCTGTAGCGCAGGAGTTGACTATCAACAATCCTTAAATCGACGATTGAAACAGGAAGCTCAAACCTTAGCTGAGTTGACTGGATGGGATATTGATGAAATCCGCAATAAAATCGATTTTCCTGATGTTAAGCCTATTCCTTGGTGGAGACATCTTTGGTAAACCATGGAAATCGTTACTTGTGACTTGTTACTTGGTTACTTGTTTTACTTGTTATTTCTTACTTGACAAGTAACAAGTAACCTAGACTTAATGTAAAGCAATCTAAATTTTAACAAAGATATGTAACGCAATTATAGCGTTTCTCGCAGTTATGAGGTACACTAGTCTTTGAGACTGATTACCTTAAAACCCTCTTTACTATTGCCTTTTGCCTTTTGCCTTTTGCCTTAAAGGGATAAGCAATGTCGCTCATGAGTATGAGAACTGCTATATCATAAATTTGACGGGTTGAACCAGGGTAAGCTCATCTAAATTAGTATCAAAAACTACAGATAAAAGTTTTTTGACTGAAGTTACTCTGTTCATTTGTACTACTTTGAGACTCAAACTCCCTTAAGGTAAGCGATGTAGCAATTGAGTTTCCCAAAAGGGAATAGGTAATAACCAATTTAAATGCATATCAGCTTATTTATAGGACAAGTTTTACTGCCCTTATTTTTACCCAAAGGAATGCGACCGGATCGGGTATTACGGGCAATTGTAGGATTAACAATATTTAGTTCAGCTGATCTAGCAGAAAAGGTGCGGGGTGGAATCCAAGCCATACCGAGAGGTCAAGTAGAAGCTTCTAAAGCCCTAGGTTTGAATACCCCGTTCACTTTAGGATTGATTGTTTTACCTCAAGCTTTTAAAATATCGATTCCATCGATTGTCGGTCAGTTTATTAGTCTGTTTCAGGATACAACACTGTTGGCAATTGTGGGATTATTATAATTGAATTATTGAATGATTAATTATAAATTATGAATGGGGTTGAAGGCGACTTAAAGTCTAGCTTTAGCTAAGTTCTGCTCAACCAGTCGCAATAGCAGAGGTTCCACTGCTAGCCCATATGAATGATAAGTGATGAATGATCAATTCTGAATGGGGTTCTGAGGTACTTGTTCAGCTTAGATGTTAATAACGGCAAGAGACCTTAACATCCTAAACTAACACTGACTCCTTGCTCGATTAAGATGATATTTTTATTGTTGATAGTCTAGATAAATTCGGAGTTAAACGCTATGTCACAAGAAATCTTCGACTTTGTGATTCCTCTCTATCAGTTGCGCTGGAACACGCGGGGTGTGCTTGAGGGAATTACAACCCATTACAAACCTCGCAGTATCCATGTGATTTCACCTGAGCCAGAGGCGCGATCACTACAACAGGTGTCTCAGGGTTGGGAAGTGGCTCCCCTTTATACCCATTCTGAGGAAACCTTCTTTCAAAAGAGTGGTCTGACAAAAGACAGAATTTGTGCTGAACTGGAACTCGGGGAATCCCTTTATACTCCAGGCTGGTTCTATCAGCAACTCTTAAAACTGGGTGCTGGTGAGGGAATTGATGACTTAAGTGAATGGTATGTTGTCTGGGATAGTGACCTACTTCCGGTTGCGACTTGGCCGCTGATTTGTGAGGAGAACCAAACCCAACAGCATACGTTTGCCCTACTTCAGCACAATCAGTGGGGCAATGCGAGCATTGTCTCCACTTGGGCAGAATGGATTCGCTCGGTGTTGGGGGTTGAACCCCTAACAGACCCTGAAGGCACTTTTATTCCCCATCATATGTGGTTTAAACAAGAGCACCTTAAGTCCTTTAAGTGTCAGGTGAGCAACTACTTTCAATCGGATGACCATTGGTTGTTGCTGATGATGCGATCTGCGCTGAAATTTGGCACCTTTAGTGAATATTGGTCTTACGTTTCCTGGGTGGCAGCTCAAGCCCCAGATCATCTGGCTTTTCATCCCTATGAACGCTATGGGGCAACCACTGAACGGTTTTTTGATGATGGTACGGGTTTGTTTTCTGCGACATTACGGCGATATCAATCGACGGTATCCCAGCCGACTCAAGAAAGCTTTTCTCCGTCCTATACAGAGTTAGAATCCTTTATTCAAGCTGAGTATGGGTCAGATCCGCTGCCATCTTCTTTATCTTTTGAAAGTAGCCCTCGACATCTCAAAAAGAACAGAGAGAATATGCATATCGAAGAGTTGCGTTCTCGTTGGAATCCTCGCATGACTGAAGTCTCTAGCACACACTAAAGATTGGAAATCTAAATGGATTCGGGTTCATCTGGGATGGCAGCAGGTCACCTCCCGGTATATAGGACTCACCATGACCGAGACATCAACAAGTTTGGGAATCCCGCGCCAAAAGTGAAACGTTGGCGTCGGGAGGAGGTCAACAATGGTCTTCAAACAACCTGTTGACCGAAAAGTCGTTAGTTATTGTATGAAAACAATCGGTTTATGCCACTCCAAAGACTACAAAAATTGATTAAGCCTATTATCCAGGATATCGGCTATGAATTAACAATTCGTAACCGGATTAAACAGATTCCGATTATTCAAGAAATAGAACGTTTAAGGACAAGTGAACGCTATCAAAATCCTCAGGGTTTAATTGCTTTTGGTAGTAAGGTTTATTCCCAAAGTGATGAAGATGGCATTATTAGAGAAATCTTTAACAGGATTGGTGTCACGAATCAAATCTTTGTTGAATTTGGCATTGGCAATGGCTTAGAAAACAATACCCTTGCCCTGCTTTTTGATCATTGGCAAGGTCTATGGATCGATGCGTCGTCTAGTTCGGTAAATAAAATTAGAAAATATTTTCATAAAGTCATAGAAAATGGTCAGTTAAAAATCGTTGAATCCTTTATTACAAAAGAGAATATTAACGAATTAATTTCTGCCAATATAGATGCTGATGAAATCGATATATTATCAGTCGATATTGATGGTAATGACTATCATATTATTGATTCAATCACCTGTATAAGTCCCAGAGTGATTGTCGTTGAATATAATGCCAAGTTCACACCACCCATTTTATATTGTATGGACTATGATGCCACACACAGATGGGAAAAAGATGATTGTTTTGGGGCTTCATTGAAGTTTTTTGAGGTCAATCTAGATAAAAAAGGGTATTATCTTGTGGGCTGTAACTTATCGGGT
>NZ_GL890843.1:65969-111755 GCF_000211815.1 Moorena producens 3L | reverse complement strand
CCCACCCTACGATTACTGCTGCCCCATACTTCCCTAAGTTACTGTCGGTGGGCAGTGCCGATTCAACCGATTACAAGCTTTTTAATTGCTATGAAGCACTGCCCACCCTACGATTACTGCTGCCCTAACTCTATAGGATTATTTTTATCAAAAATGTAAACAAATAAAAACTATTTGATATTCCCACCCTGGCCACACTTTAAACACTCCCCACCCTCTCCACAATCTCCATATTTCGTAACAAAAAAAATTCCTAAACCCCTTGACAATATATTAATTTATTAATATATTTATAGTGTAAACCATTTACACTAATTACTGGTCATGAATCAAAACATTAACCCCAACTCCGATGACAATCAAAACCCTGACAATCAAGGTCGCAAACCTAAGAAAGTCAAGCACATCTTGATTGGTTCTCCTAAACAAGTTCGGCATACTATTTATGCCATTTATGGCCTTAAATACGCCTATCCCGATGAGTGGAGCACTCCCGAGCCTACGGAAAATCCTGGTGAGGTGATGACCACCTTGATTCGGTATTTATATCTAGATTAGGATAGGGTTTTGCCAGGGTTTGCCGCCCTGGCGGCCAAGAATTGTGGAGGTTATTTTTAAGCTATCAGCTATCAGCGTGTCGCGTATCAGCGTGTCGCGTATCAGTTATCAGCCATTCGCGTAGCGTGGCCAACGGCTGACCACTGACCACTGACCACTGACCACTGACCACTGACCACTGACCACTGACCACTGACCACTGACCACTGACGGCTGACTACTGAATGCTTACGTGGAGGGTTAGTAAACAGCTAGAGAAAATGTCGCAGAGTCTACCAAAAACTTTTATTATTTGTTAGACTTAAATTAGGGTAACACCGACAGGGATTATTATGTAACTTAAATTAAAGCCGAAAACCAAGGGTTTAATAGTTGCGCTCTCGACCTACGGTGGAACTAACGTTTTGACATTTTTATGGCGCTCGCGGGATATTCCTGAGAGCTTTGGGAGATACCCCCTGGATGCTATTGCATCTTGCATTGGCGGGCCAAGGTCTATCTTGGTAGACTTTGGTAGCTAAAAAGTATCGGGTATAATGTAAACAGAGTTAGGATGTGCTTGCTGGAAAGCAGTACCTGAGTAACTTGATAAGAATGGATTCCTTGATTCAGTTTTTGTTTGGATTTGATGACAGCTAAGCTGTACTCAATTAGGTTTACACAATAGAATTCGGTCAAGCATTTGGGTTAAACCAAACTTGACCGAATTTTTTTATCTAAGCTATCAGCTATCAGCTATTAGCGGTCAGTTATCAGCGGTCAGTTATCAGCTATCAGCTAGCGGTCAGTTATCAGCGGTCAGTTATCAGCTATCAGCTAGCGGTCAGTTATCAGCGGTCAGTTATCAGCTATCAGCTAAAGGCCGTTGGCCACGCTACTTGAGGTGCTATCAGCTAGCGGTCAGTTATCAGTTATCAGCTTATGCGCTACGCGCACGCTACACGAACAGCTATCAGCTGAAGTCACATCAAGTAGCCTGCACGTAGGGCATATGCTTACCTTTCAGCTTTTGAATAAAAGATATAAGCATTCTTTTAATCTGAGTTAAGTCTGCTGACGGCTGACCGCTGACCGCTGACGGCTGACCCCTGACCGCTGACCCCTGACCGCTGACCGCTGACCGCTCACAGTAAAATATATAGATATTGATCAACTATCTTCTCAACTATGACAACTCTCGTATTTGTCCATGGCACAGGGGTTAGGCAAGCTGCCTATGAGCAAACCTTTAAGATAGTTGAGGGTTTTGTCACAAAACAACGTCCAGATATTACCGTTGTTCCTTGCTTTTGGGGTGAGCAATTTGGGAGTAAGCTCAATGCTGAAGGGGCATCGATACCCTTGTATGATGCTACCTTAGCTCTGGATCAGGGAGAAGAAGAGGATCAAACTATTATTCTTTGGCAGGAGTTATATCGCAATCCCCTTTATGAGTTGGGATTGTTGTCGTTTAAACCTAGGACTGGTGGTGATAGTAATCCCTTTGGAGAACAACCGGGTGATCAATTACATGACCGGTTGCTGGATTTGATTCCTACTGGAGAATTGCAAGAAAAATTACAAGCAGCGGGCATAGCAGAGGTGTTTGATCAGGCACGACGCCATGTTACTCGCAGTGCTGTTTATCAAGAAGTATTAAACCAAGTCTCTGATTCAGATAGTGACTGTTATGATACTATCGCAAGAGCAATTGTTGCTCAGGCAATTTTTGACTCTCAGCAGCACCACCATGGCTTCATCCTTCCTGATCCGGAATTGCGTGATCAACTCGTGAAATCACTCAGTAATGCTTTGGGTAAGGAGGAAGACTTGGGATTGGGTGACTGGATCCAGAAACCACTTTCCTTATTGGCGGGTCCAGCGACAGCTTGGGTGAGGAGTAAGAGGGGTGCAATTACTGAAGCAAATACTCCTACACCTGGTGATATTATACTCTATCAAAGTCGGGGTCATAAAATACGTGATTTTATCCAAAAAACTATAGAAGATGCTGAACCACCAGTTGTTATATTAGCCCATAGTTTAGGAGGGATTGCTTGTGTTGATTTACTGGTAACTGAACCAATGGCACAGGTGACATTATTAATTACAGTTGGTTCTCAAGCTCCCTTTTTATACGAAATTAATGGCTTATATAGCCTAGAATTTGGTCAGCCTCTGCCCGACTTTTTTCCGGAGTGGTTGAATATTTATGATTCACGCGATTTCCTTAGTTACATTGGCGCTACTCTATTCCCTAATAAAGTGCAGGATGTTTTGGTGGATAGTAAACAACCGTTTCCCCAAGCTCATAGTGCTTATTGGACAAACCCAGCTACCTGGAAAGCAATTATCCCGCGATTACCATGACTATGGGTTCATCTCATATTTGCTGTTTGAACCGGTGGTGCGTTACGGGGCGGGCTATCACAACCCTGGCTACGCAAAAAATCATGGCAAGTCCGCCCCTAACGCACCCTACGGGACATTTATAAAAGTGAGATGCACTCCATGACCATTAATGCTAGGCCAGAAAAAACCTATGGGTTGATTGTCGGTATCGAGAACTATCAAGCAACAAACTGGAATGTTAATGGTCCCGTTCATGATGCCATCAAGTTTGCTGATTGGTTGTTATCACAAGCAGTGCCAACAGATAATATCAAGCTCTGTTTGTCTCCTTTAACTGAAAATAGTGAACTGGTTAAGGAATTTGAGATAACGTCAAAGCCAGCAACGGAGCATAATCTAGTTGATATCATTACCAATGACCTGTCCCAAAAAAACGGAGATTTACTGTTTATGTTTTGGGCTGGTCATGGTTTAATTACTTCGGAGCGGAATCGCAGGCTACTTTGTGCTGATGCTAGTAAAAATAATTGGCAGAATCTAGATTTTAATTCCCTGTTACTGCTTTTAGGTTCAGATGCCTTTAAAATTCCACATCATATTTGTATAGTCGATGCTTGTGCTAATTATGTTTTAGAGTCAAAAGGGCGACCAACCAATTTGGGAGGGAAACAGTTTCCTAGTGGTCAACCTAGGAAAGACAGTCAACAGTTTGTCTTACTAGCTACTAGAGAAGGGGAGACAGCCAAAGTTAACTCCTCAGAAAAAATGGGATACTTTTCCCAAGCAGTAAGAGAAGCGTTGGCGCACCATGACTGGCTGCCAGATATGCCAGCAGTTGCTAAGCACGTTAAACAACAATTTGCTAGTTTAAATAAACAACAACTACCAACCTATTTTTATCGGCGCAGTTGGGATGGTGATCGGGAGGATTATCATCCTAATCCCTTTGAAATTTCCCACAATATACCCAGTACTCAAGCCTGTAAGTTTGTGGATAGACACCAGCCACTGGAAAAGTTACATCAGCTATTGCAAGACAATACTATTGTGGCGATTACTGATCGCACAGGTAAGGGGGGAGTAGGGAAAACAGAACTAGCAATTCAATACTCTTGGTACAAATTAGAAGATTATCCCGGTGGATGTTGTTGGTTGTATTTCAAGGGAGTCGATATTGTAACCCAGCTCTCGGAATTTGCATTTGTGAATGATTTTCCTAGTTTTAAGATTCCTGAAAATCTCAGCATTGCTAGCCAACTGGCTTATTGCTGGAGAAAGTGGCAACCAGGTAAAGTTTTATTGGTTTTCGATAATGTCACTGATATCAAGCAAATCAAAGACTACTTACCGCCCATGGGTTCTCGATTCAGGGTATTAATCACTACACGTAGCTCACAGTTACCCTATGCGTCAATTCCTCTAGGGGGATTACCAGAAACAGAGGCTCTAGAATTATTAGCAAACTTGTTAAGGCAAGAGTTTGATCAACAAGAGCTAGAGTTTGCCAAAACACTCTGTCAAAAAGTTCGCTTTGAACCTTTAGCTTTATACACTTTGGCAGGGCTGTTCTCAAAGCCAGGGAGTACATGATGCTAGAAGAAATTTTATTGCTCCTAGAGCAAAAGCAATCTCAAGAAGGTGACTGTAGTACAACAGATGTTGTGCTGGAACTCAATTGGGATTCTTTACAGTCTTCAGCTCAAACCATGGCTGGTCTCTTGAGTTTATTTGCTTTAGCT
Source organism: Moorena producens 3L (assembly GCF_000211815.1). GTDB lineage: Bacteria > Cyanobacteriota > Cyanobacteriia > Cyanobacteriales > Coleofasciculaceae > Moorena > Moorena producens. Next base: position 107,127 of record NZ_GL890843.1, on the reverse strand, counting down.
CCTATTTCCTGGTCATTAGTATCCCAGGCTGCTTCAGCTGCTAGCTTAAACTTTGATTTGGTAGTTAATCGTGATATCTTAGTTCAAAAGTATTTACTACAGAAGTTGGATGATAATACCTACCAACTTCAGGAACGGATTAGAGAATTTTTGAGTATCAAGGGGGAACAATTAGCTGATATTGAAATCCTCAAACAGGGCTTTTGTTCAGCTATCGTAGCAATAGCAAAGGATATTCCTCATACCCCAACTCAGTCAGACATTCTAGCAATTACTCCTGCTATCCCTCACCTGGTGGAAGTTGTCACTAAGCACAAGGATTACTTAAATGACGAAGATTTAATCTGGCCTTTTGTGGGCTTAGCCCGCTTTTACCAGGGTCAAGGAGCTTACCAGCAAGCATTGCCTTGGTATCAGCAATGCTTATCAACGGTTAGAGAGCGCTTGGGTGAAGAACACCTATATGTAGCAGAAAGCCTCAACAACCTGGCTTTACTGTACCAGAGCCAGGGGCGCTACCAAGAAGCGGAACCGATGTACCAGCAAGCCTTAGACCTGAGGCAAAGCCTGCTGGGTCAACAACACCCAGATGTGGCCACCAGCCTCAACAACCTGGCCGGACTGTACAAAAGCCAGGGGCGCTACCAAGAAGCCGAACCCCTCTTCCAGCAAGCCTTAGACCTGAGGAGACGCCTGCTGGGTGAAGAACACCCAGATGTGGCAAGAAGCCTCAACAACCTGGCCGGACTGTACAAAAGCCAGGGGCGCTACCAAGAAGCCGAACCCCTTTACCAGCAAGCCTTAGACCTGATGAAACGCCTGCTGGGTCAACACCACCCTAATGTGGCAACCAGCCTCAACAACCTGGCCGGACTGTACAAAAGCCAGGGGCGGTACCAAGAAGCGGAACCCCTTTACCTACAAGCCTTAGACCTGACGCAACGCCTCCTGGGTCAAGAGCACCCATATGTAGCAATCGTCCTCAACCACCTGGCCGGACTGTACTCAAGCCAGGGACGCTACCAAGAAGCGGAACCCCTGTACCAGCAAGCCTTAGACCTGAGGAAACGCCTGCTGGGTCAACACCACCCAGATGTAGCCACCAGCCTCAACAACCTGGCTTTAGTATACTGGAGCCAGGGACGCTACCAAGAAGCGGAACCCCTGTACCAGCAAGCCTTAGACCTGAGGAAACGTTTGCTGGGTCAACAACACCCAGATGTGGCAAGCAGCCTCAACAACCTGGCAGTACTGTACGAGAGCCAGGGGCGGTACCAAGAAGCGGAACCCCTGTACCAGCAAGCCTTAGACCTGAGGAAACGCCTGCTGGGTCAACAACACCCAGATGTGGCAGAAAGCCTCAACAACCTGGCAGGACTTTACGAGAGTCAGGGGCGGTACCAAGAAGCGGAACCCCTGTACCAGCAAGCCTTAGAGCTGAGGAAACGCCTGCTGGATCAACAACACCCAGATGTGGCCACCAGCCTCAACAACCTGGCTTATCTGTACGAGCGCCAGGGATGCTACTGGGAAGCGGAACCCCTCTACCTGGAAGCCTTAGAGCTGAGGAAACGCCTCCTTGGTCAAGAACATCCAGATGTGACTACCACACTCAACAACCTGGCAGGACTGTACGAGAGCCAGGGGCGGTACCAAGAAGCGGAACCCCTGTACCAGCAAGCCTTAGAGCTGAGGAAACGCCTCCTTGGTCAACAACACCCAGATGTGGCCACTAGCCTCAACAACTTGGCTTATCTGTACGAGCGCCAGGGTCGATACGAACAGGCCGAACCCCTTTACCTGGAAGCCTTAGAACTGAGGAAACGCCTGNTGGGTCAACAACACCCAGATGTGGCCACCAGCCTCAACAACCTGGCAGTACTGTACGAGCGCCAGGGTCGATACGAACAGGCCGAACCCCTCTACCTCGAAGCCTTAGAGCTGAAGAAACGCCTGCTGGGTCAACAACACCCAGATGTGGCCACCAGCCTCAACAACCTGGCAGTACTGTACGAGCGTCAGGGGCGATACGAACAGGCCGAAACCCTCTACCTCGAAGCATTAGAGTTGAGGCAACGCTTGCTGGGTCAACAACACCCAAATGTAGCACAAAGCCTCAACAACCTGGCTTCTCTGTACTCAAGCCAGGGGCGCTACCAAGAAGCTAAACTCCTTTACCAACAGGCTCTACAGATTGCTGTCAAGCAGTTGGGAAAGGAACATCCTACAACCCGCACTATTTCCGGTAATTTGAAGAATCTATTGGGAAGATCCCAATTTGGCAAATCGGCTCAAACTAACGAAAATACTAGGGTTTTAAAGCATAAATAAAAGTGTTATAGCAATCCTAGCAACCTATCACCATAGTTTAGGATTATTTAAAGACTTTACGCATTTGATATTTACAGCAGCACATGGCTCCTCTATCTCGCCAAGTAGGAGCGCCTGCCAACCAAAAGGCCACTGCAATGGATATGGAGGAATGAAATGTGTTGCCAACTCTGCCTTAAAGCCAAATCGTTGATAATACCTAGGATCACCATACACGAAGACAATATTCACATTCATACTACGCAATCTCTTAATCCCAGCATCAATTAGTTGACTCCCGATACCATTACCTTGGCATTCTGGCTTAACAGCGAGTGGTGCCAGAATATAGCCATGAAAATCTTGTTTTTCGGAAATAAATACAGGACTATATGCAACGTTTCCAATTATTTTATTGTCATCGACTGCTACCAATGATAAGGTACATGGCTCGGTAATATTGGATATGAGGTCATCAGCGAGAGATGCCACAAGATCACCCTCCCCGGTAGGAAAGGCTGACATATGTAAGGAGCGCACGCTCTCACGATCCCTTATTTCTGCATCTCGGATAATCATGTTGTGCGGCTTCATGTATTGAGTTATTATTTAATTCTATATCCCATAAGGTACAACTTGATCCCCCTAAATCCCCCTTATTAAGGGGGACTTTGAAGTTGAAAAGCGTACCTCATAACTGAGAGAAACGCTATATTATTCAATGTTTAGTCTAAATTACAGTTTTGATCAACCCAAGGTTTCTATGAAAAATCTAACTCTGCTATCTGGCACACTCCTGATTGCTACCTCTGGATTGGTTTTGGTGGCACCCCAGGCAGCTTCAGCTTTAAATTGGAACTGGAGTTATTCTGCTCCTGGTATCGAAGCCAGTGGTACTTTCACTACTAATGATACTCCTGATGATTTGGGTTTTTTCCTGATTTCTGAAATTACTGGCACCCGCAACACCGAAACAATTACTGGTTTGCAACCTACTGGTACTTCTACACCGGGAAACGAACCTTTCGAGGTTGACAATTTAATTAGTATTGATGGTAATCAGTTAACAACTGACGGCTTTGGGTTTTCCACCTCAGCTGGAAACTTTGTTAATGTCTTTTTCGCTAGTTTTTTGCAGCCCCCTAGTTTTTTTGAAATTTTTTCAGCACCGCCATTTATCACTGGTTTTGAAAATTTTGGACCAGAAGATAGCGAGTTGCCGATTAGTTTTTCTGCGAAACCGGTGATTGTCCCTGAACCCACTCATAGTATAAGTATCTTTACCCTTGCCATTCTCGGCTTAGCTTCAACCATCAAACGTAAGCTGAAACCTTCCCCATCTAAACAAAAGGTTTAGCCTCAATTACTCATCAGTAATAAAAAACTGATTTGTGAGTAAGGTATTAGGAAAGGGAGTAGGGAGTAGGGAGTAGGGAGTAGGGAGTAGGGAGTAGGTACCGGTGCATCTCAGTTTTGAAATTAGGCAAAAGTGAGATGCACCCAACAGGCAATAATTAATCGAGTATAAAGGGATTTTGGGTAATGTAAAAAGCGGTAATATTTTTATTAAATTACTACAGGAAATGCTATACTAAATCGAAATGCTATACTAAATTAGTATTGGTGTTCATAAGCTATTTATAAATGCTATAGCAGTGAGTAATAACAACGATAGATTAGACCGGATTGAAGCAGTGGTGGAGTCATTAGCCCGTTCTGTACTAGCTCTTGCTAATGACCATCAACAGAGAATTCATACCATTGAAAATGTTGAAGCAGTGGTGGAGTCATTAGCTCGTTCTGTAGAAGCTCTTACTAATGATCATCAACAGAGAATTCAGACCATGGAAGAGGTTGAAGCAGTGGTGCAGTCATTAGCTCGTTCTGTAGAAGCTATTGCCAATGACCATGGAGAGAGAATTCAGACCATGGAAGAGGTTGTCAATAGAGTTACCAGAGTTGAGGAAGGATTGACTCGGATGTTAATAGCTATCGATGATGACCGTCCCACTATTCTCAGGAAACTTAACACCATTGAAAATAAGCTGGATAGTTTACTAGAAGGGAACCAAAACAATTGATATAAATCTCCCTTGCCCCTTTTGCTTAAGCATTCAGCTATCAGCCCTCAGCTGACCGCTGATAGCTGAGGGCTGATAGCTTAGATTTAAGCTGGTTGAGATTTAGTCAATAATTTCAGAATTTCTACAATCTCACCCTGTCGGTTAGACAGTTGTTCCTGTCGCTGGGAAAGTTGTTCTTGTCGCTCATCTAAGTTCTCCATTAGGCCATACATTCGGGATTGACTTTGAGCTAAATTAGACTGAGAGTTTGCTAAATCAGCCATCACAGAATACAGTCGAGCGCGGTCTCGTTTGAACTCATTGACAGTATCGGTTAGGGCTTCGATAGCACAAGCATTAGAATCTGTTCTTTGACGAAGCTGTTCAATTCTGTGACCGAGCTGTTCAATCTGTTGGTCGATGCGCTCAATGGCAGTTAGTAAACGGTTAAAACGGGTATTAAACTGGTCTGAGTTTGTCATTTGCTGCAATAGTGTTTAGTGTTTTCTCAAGAGCTATCAGCAGTCAGCGGTCAGCGGTCAGCGGTCAGCCAAAGGCCACGCTACGGGAACGCTGGGCGAACAGTAGCACCATCTGTAGCCCATAGGCTGATAGCTGATCACTGATAGCTGATAGCTTACGCTAGTGGTTATAAACCCTAATTAGATTGAGTCAATAATTTCAGAATTTCTACAATCTCCCCCTGTCGGTTAGACAGTTGTTCCTGTCCCTGAGAAAGTTGTTCCTGTCGCTCATCTAAATTTTCCATAATGCCATACATTCGGGATTGACTGTCCGCTAAATTAGCCTGAGATTGAAATAAATTAGACTGAGATTGTGCTAAATTAGCCATTACAGAATACAGTTGAGAGCGATGGCCTTTGGCCACGCTACGCGAACGCGTTTGAACTCATTGACAGTATCGGTTAAAGCTTCAATGGCACGAGCATTAGAATCGGTTCTTTGACGAAGCTGTTCAATTTGTTGGCTAATCTGCTCGATCGCAGTTAGTAAAAGATTGAAACGGGTATCAAACTGGTCTGAGTTTGTCATTTGCTGCAATAGTGTTTAGTGTTTTCTCAATAGCTATCAGCAGTCAGCGGTCAGCGGTCAGCTGCTAGTGGTGCTTCAGGGGAGCCTTCATGTTTCGCCTCGTAGCCAGGGTTAAGTTGCTGCCCGTAACCCACCACTGCTGGGTCAAACTGATCACTGAGAGCTGATAGCTGAGAGCTGATAGCTGAGAGCTGATAGCTGAGAGCTGATAGCTGATCACTGATAGCTAAATGCTCACGCTAGTGGTTCTAAACCCTAATTAGATTGAGTCAATAACTTCAGAATTTCTACAATCTCCCCCTGTCGCTGGGAAAGTTGTTCCTGTCGCTCATCTAAGTTGGCCATCATCCCATACATTCGGGATTGATTTTGAGCTAAATCTGCCATCAAAGAGTATGCTTGAGCGCGATCTCGTTTGAACTCATGGACAGTATTGGTTAGAGCTTCAATGGCACGAGCATTAGAATCAATCCTGTGACCGAGCTGTTCCATCTGTTGGCTGATCCGTTCAATCTGTTGGTTGGTCTGCTCGATGGCACGAGCATTAGAATCGGTTCTTTGACCGAGCTGTTCAATCTGTTGGGTGATCCGCTCGAAGGCAGTTAGTAAAAGGTTGAAACGGGTATCAAACTGGTCTGAGTTTGTCATTTGCTTTGCTGCAATAGAATGTTTACGATAGTAGTTATCAATTGGTTGAAGTACGTTTTGGATTTTAGGTAACAGGCAATAGGGCATAAAATAAAAAATCTGTGTAAATCCTAAGTAGTATCACCGCTATTATTTTGATTAAACTAGTGTAGATTCTGTTTATGGTGTTATTTTTATAGTGTGATTTGCGATTACACGCTGTGAATGTTAATTTTTACCATTGCTCTATTAGAACGGGTTTTTACTACTTATGATTTACCAGATGATTTACCTTGGGCAAAAGGCCACGCTACGCGAACAAGTTTATTTCCTTATTAAGGAAATGCTGTGGGATTTAGTTCACGGTGGCAAGGAGCAATTATTACTACCTAATCCCTACTTCCTAAAACCCAGTAATTTGTACTTAAAGTAATTGATTGAGCCATATATAATTATACACTATACTTGTCAATATTGACAAGTATTAAAATTAGTAATTACTAATAGATAACTAACTGCAATAATGAGTTATTATAAAACCAACAATTACTAGTAAAATTGTAACGGGCAAGATGCCCGTTATACTCCCGACTACCGTTAGCTGTCAGCCGTCAGCTGTTAGCCGTCAGCTGAAAATAAACCTCGTTTAGGATTGCTATAACTGATAGCTGATAGCTGTTCGCGTAGCGTGCGCGTAGCGCTTAAGCTGATAGCTGATAGCTGATAGCTGATAGCTGATAGCTGATAGCTGATAGCTGATAACTGATAGCTGATAGCTGATAGCTGATAGCTGATAGCTGATAGCTTACCTATTCCCTATTTCTGTAAACTATAAAGTGGTGATCAAAAATTTGCCAGCAAGATTATTGTCTAAGATCAAGAAAATTGGTGGATTCTAAAACTCCGACAGTAGTTGCCCTAATTCCAGCCCGGGCTGGTTCCAAACGAGTACCTGGTAAAAATATTCGTCGTTTAAAAGGGCATCCGTTAATTGCTTATACTATTGCTGCTGCAACTCAAAGCCAAGTGTTCTCATCCGTGATTGTTTCCACTGACTCAGAAGAGGTGGCGGAAATTGCTCGTTACTATAGCGCTGAGGTACCATTTTTGCGTCCGCCAGAGTATGCTACCGACAAGTCACCAGATATTGAGTGGATTGATTACACCCTGAGGCATTTGAGTAATCTGGGGCGAGACTTTGATTGCTTCAGCATCCTGCGACCAACCAGTCCTTGTCGCCAACCCCAGACGATTCAACGAGCTTGGCAAGCGTTTTTGGCTCAAGCTGATCAAGTAGACTCCTTACGGGCAGTAGAGAAATGCCAGCAGCATCCTGGGAAAATGTGGGTACTCAACGGCAGCCTGATGAAACCGTTGCTTGAGCAGAACACTTTTGAATTAGGCAATTGTCAGGTTAACCATAACCTCCAACCCCCCAACCTACCCTTCTCGAACCCCAAAGGCCAACAACCTTGGCCAAAAGGCCACGCTACGCGAACAACCTTCAACCAGCTAACCACCCAACCAGCCAACCTTGGCCAAAAGGCCACGCTACGCGAACAACCTTCAACCCCCCAACCTTCAACCCCCCAACCTTCAACCCCCCAACCTTCAACCCCCCAACCTTCAACCCCCCATACCCCCTGGCATAGTACTCCCTATCAGGCCTTGCCAGAGGTCTATGTGCAAAATGCTAGCTTAGAAATTGCTTGGTCAAGAGTAGTGCTGGAAGAGTATACAATTGCTGGAAAGGTGATTATGCCATTTATTACCCATGATCATGAGGGATTAGATATTAATGACTTGAAAGATTGGTGGTATGTGAACTATTTAATAGAACAGGGAGACGCTCACTTACCTCTCGTCTGTCAAAAACCAATTTAGTTATATTTATTAAATGACAAATCTATCTCTAGTCCCGTTTCGGGAGTTTGAACGCCTGAAGGATTTAGACATTACTCCCGAAACTCATACTGAGCTTTTTGCTACCTACTGTCGAATCAATACTTTATATATGATAAAACAGGCTGGTTCAGGGCATATTGGTAGTAGTTTTAGTAGTTTAGATATTGTTTGTTGGCTGTTTTTAAATGAATTACGGGTTAGGAAAACTAACTCTAATCAACCACGGGATATTTATTTTTCCTCTAAGGGTCACGATGTACCGGGTTTTTACTCGGTTTTGATTGGCCATGGTTTGCTGGAGTTTGAGCGTATCCATAGCTTGAGGCGGTTAGATGGACTTCCTGGTCATCCAGATATTTCGATTCCGTTGTTGGAAACGAATACTGGTTCCTTGGGAATGGGGGTTTCTAAGGCTAAGGGGATGATTAGCGCAAATCGGCTGATGGGTCGAGAGGGAAATGTTTATATATTAACTGGGGATGGGGAGTTGCAGGAGGGTCAGTTTTGGGAGTCTCTCCAACCAGCAGCAAATCTGGGATTCCATGAGATGACTGTGATTGTGGATCATAATAAAATCCAGTCCGATACTTGGGTGTCCCAAGTGAGTGACTTGGGGGACTTGGAACGGAAGTTTGCGGCCTATGGCTGGTATGTTGAGCGCTGTGATGGTAATGATGTCAAGGCTTTAGGGAATGCGATCGCAAAATTGAAAGCAGTCACTAACCAGCCCAAAATCCTGATTGCTGACACCATTAAGGGCAAAGGAATCTCCTTTATGGAACACACGGCCATCAGACCAGAAGACAACTTATATCACTTCCATAGTGGCGCACCGGATGATGAAGCCTACACGACCGGAGTCGCAGAACTAATTGCTGCTGCCAATACCCAATTGGAACAAGTTGGAGCATCCCCCTTAGCATTGGAGATGCTATCCTATGCCAAACCTGCTGTAGCTGATGGGGCGCAACGACTGGTTAGTGCCTATTCCAAAGCTTTGGTTACCCAAGCAGAACGGAATCAAGACCTGGTGGTACTCGATGCGGATTTAATGCTCGATTGTGGCTTGATTCCCTTTAAAGACAAGTTCCCGAAACGGTTCTTTGAGTGTGGCATTGCCGAACAAGATATGGTATCCCAGGCCGGGGGGATGGCACTGAAAGGGTTACTGCCGATCGTGCATTCCTTTGCTTGTTTCCTATCCACCAGACCCAATGAGCAAATCTATAATAATGCTACCGAACGGACTAAGATTATTTATGTTGGCTCCCTAGCTGGGTTGCTACCCGGTGGTCCTGGTCATTCTCACCAATCGGTAAGGGATATTTCTGCCCTAGGAGCGATACCGAATATGGTGATGATTGAACCAGCTAATGAAGCAGAAGTATCCCTAGCTCTAGACTACTGTTTGCATCGAACTATCAGTAGTTGCTATATCAGGCTAGTCTCGATCCCCTGTCAGATTCCCTATCAATTGCCAGAGGATTATCAGTTGGAGTTGGGTCAGGGGATTGCCTTAACTGAGGGGCAAGACGCTATTTTATTTGGTTACGGTCCCGTGCTGCTGCCACAAGCCTATCAAGCTGCCCAGTTATTGGCTCAGAATCACGGTATCACCCTAAAAGTAGTCAATTTGCCTTGGCTAAATTTTGTGGATTTAGACTGGTTGGAACAAATCCTCCAAGGTTACTCCTGGGTGTTTACCCTGGATAACCATTATGTAATAGGAGGACAGGGGGATCGGATTGTAAGTGGGTTGGCAGAATTAGGATTGTCTGGGCAAATACAGGTCAGGCAATTTGGAGTATTTGATATTCCGAAATGCGGTCAAAATCAGGAAGTGCTTCGTGCTCATGGGCTGGATGCTGAAAGCTTAGCATTTGAGATTAATAAAACTATGATGTAGCATTTTTATTTAAGTTGTGAATATACTCCCTCAAGCCAAGGCAAGAGGCAAGAGGCAAGAGGCAAGATAAGCATTCAGCCGTCAGCTGTCAGCCGTCAGCTTACTTAAAATCAACCTTCTTGAACGGGAGAATTTAATAGTTCGAGATTAATCAGAATGGAAAGTATGGGGAAAAGCACATCTAAGCATATGCGCTACGCGCATATGCTGAAAAATGATAGCTGAAAAATGATAGCTGATAGCTGATAGCTGATAGCTGATAGCTGAAAAATGATAGCTGAAAAATGATAGCTGATAGCTGATAGCTGATACAGGGTAAGCGCAAGAATCAATAAGCTGTAGCTTATTGAGAAAAAACTGGGTTCATTCTCAACTATTAAACTCTATTGAGAATCAAGTTCTACGAGATTATAGGGGTTTCGAGCCACGATCAACCGATATCCAGCCAATGCACATTATGGGCAATTTTTTCTTGCGCTTACCCTGGATAGCTGATAGCTGATAGCTGATAGCTGATAGCTGATAGCTGATAGCTGATAGCTGAAAAATGATAGCTGATAGCTGATAGCTGATAGCTGATAGCTGATAGCTGATAGCTGATAGCTGATAGCTGATAGCTGATAGCTGATAGCTGATAGCTGATAGCTGATAGCTGATAGCTGATAGCTGATAGCTGATAGCTGATAGCTTACATAAATGTTATAATAACGGTAATTAAATAACAACTATTGCCTCAAGTTCTATTACCATAGAATTGTAATGACTACCGTTTTATTTTGGGACATCGACAGCACTTTATTAACCACAAAACGAGCCGGGATATTTGCCCTAGAAGAGGCGGCTAGTGAGGTAATTGGTGAAACGGTTTCACTGACAAATCTAGAAACTGCAGGAATGACAGACCCAATAATTGCTGCTAATATTCTAAAGCAGTACGGTTTGTCCCCAGAACCGAAATTGGTGGATCAACTGCTGGAAGGCTACGTTAACTACTTGCCTCAAAGTTTGCCCCGCCGAGAAGGATATGTCCTGGAGGGGGTAATTGAAATTCTAGATGCTTTGCATGATCGAACTGATGTGGTTTCGATGTTGCTCACAGGAAATATCGAAGCAGGAGCAAAGGCAAAATTAAGCTATTATGGCTTGGCTGATTACTTTAGTGGTGGTGGATTTTCCGATAAAACTGAAACTAGAGTTGATATTGCCGAACAAGCTTTAGCGATCGCATCCGAGAAGTATGGTGTGATCCCATCTCAAAAGACTTACGTCATTGGCGATACTCCCCATGACATTCACTGTGGCAAAGCCATTGGTGCTCGTGTGATTGCGGTTGCCTCTGGTCCCTATGACCAGGAGTCCCTAGAGGAACATCAGCCCTGGTGGGCTATACCATCTCTGCCATCATCAACAGTGTTTATGGAAAAGATTGGCTTGAAAATTTAGAATGTAGAATTGAGAATGTAGAATGTAGAATTGAGAATTGAGAATTGAGAATTGAGAATTGAGAATTGAGAATCCTACATTTTACCTTCTAAGTTTTACCTCCTACATTCTCCCTCCTAAATCTTTAATTCACCATTCACCATTCTCCCTCCTAAATCTTTAATTCTTAATTCTACATTCTTAATTCTACATTCTTAATTCTACATTCTTAATTCTACATTCTTAATTCTACATTCTTAATTCTACATTCTTAATTCTACATTCTTAATTCTACATTCTTAATTCTACATTCTTAATTCTACATTCTTAATTCTACATTCTTAATTCTACATTCTTAATTCTACATTCTTAATTCTACATTCTTAATTCTACATTCTTAATTCTACATTCTACATTCTACATTCTACATTCTTAATTCTACATTCTTAATTCTACATTCTTAATTCTACAACTATCCCATCCCTGCTGATTGCAACGCCATGTCCATCAAAATCTGATGAGCCGATTCTTCTTTAACCCCTGGAGCTGGCTGTCGTTGGATATAGGTGCCATCAGGCTGTAAATCCCAAGCTTGACGGTTATCTGCTAACATAATTGCCAGGATTTCTTCCAAATCTTTGGTAATCTCTGGGTCTTCCACTGGTGTCACTGCTTCTACCCGTCGATCCAAATTACGACGCATCCAGTCCGCACTGCCAATATAGACTTCGTCTTGACCCTGATTTTGGAAGTAAAAAATCCGTGAGTGTTCTAAAAAACGACCCACGACACTCACCACACGGATATTTTCACTGACTCCTTTAAGACCAGGACGCAGACCACAAATTCCCCGCACAATCAAGTCAATTTTTACACCAGCTTGTGAGGCGTTGTAGAGGGCGGCAATAATCTTGGGGTCTAGTAGGGAATTCATTTTGGCAACAATACGACCTGTTGCCCCGTTGCGGCAATGTTCAATCTCCCGCTGAATCATTGCGATCATGCGATCGCGTAAACTAAATGGTGCGACCAACAACTTTCGATAAGACTTTTGCCGTGAGTAACCGGTCAAAGAATTAAACAAATCTGTCAAATCTGCCCCTAAGTCATCACGGCAACTCAATAGTCCTAAATCAGTATATAGTTTGGCAGTCTTAGAATTATAATTCCCCGTCCCAATGTGAACATACCGACGAATTTTATCTGCCTCCCGACGCACCACCAGCACAATTTTAGTGTGAGTTTTTAAACCCACCAAACCATAGATCACATGAACTCCAGCCTGTTCTAACTTCCTTGCCCAAACAATATTATTTTCTTCATCAAAACGAGCCTTTAGTTCTATGAGCACCGACACTTGCTGACCATTTTCTGCTGCTCTAATCAAGGCATCGATAATTGGTGAGTCACCAGATGTGCGATATAAGGTCATTTTGATGGCTAGAACATCTGGATCTTGAGCGGCCTGGGTAATAAAGCGCTCTACCGTTGCGCTAAAGGAATGATAAGGATGGTGTACCAGCAAATCCCTACTGCGAATCACGCTGAAGATATCTTCCACATTCTCTTCCCCGATAGGAAAGCGCAGGCGTCGGGGCACCACTGGTTCCCACACAGGGTTTTTCAATTCTGGCCGTGGCAATGCCATCAACGACATCAAGTCACCCAGTGCCAACAGACCGTCGAATTCATAGACATCGGTTTCTTCCAGTTCCAGCTCTCGCATCAGGGTTTTCCTGACTAACTTGGAGGTGGTCACAGGAATTTCCATGCGCACGGCAGAACGTCCAAACCGTCGTTTCCGTAGTTCCTCTTCAATCGCTATCAGCAGGTCATCTGCCTCGTACTCCTCTACTGTCAAATCAGCATTGCGGGTAATGCGGAAGGGATGACACTCCTGAATCTTCATCCCTGGAAACAGAGACTCCAAATTATGGGCAATGATTTGTTCGAGAGGAACACCAGTCCAACTAGTCGTTTTTCCATTCTGTTGTTGCTGCAATTTTTCCGGGAGGGGAACAAAGCGCTTTAAGACTCTAGGAACTTTCACCCGAGCAAACAATTCTGCTCCCGTTTCCGGGTCTTTGACCACTACCGCCAGATTCAGGCTGAGATTGGACATGTAAGGAAAAGGATGGCTGGGGTCTACAGCCAGGGGAGTCAGAACTGGAAAAATTTGCTCGGAATAGTAGTTTTCCAGGTAATTCCGCTGTTTCTGGTTCAAGTCCACGTAGTCCAGAATGTAAATCCCTGCTTTGGCTAGCAGGGGTCGCAGTTCCTGCTCACAGTGTTGATGCTGTTGAGTTACCATCGGTAACAGCCGCACTCTGATCGCATCGAGTTGTTCACTAGGTGTCCGACCATCGGGTGTCCGTTTACTAACTTGTGCTAGCACCTGTTGTTTTAAACCAGCCACCCGCACCATAAAGAATTCATCCAGGTTAGAGCTAAAGATGGCCATGAACTTCAGACGCTCTAACAGAGGCGTTCGGGGGTCCGTTGCTTCATGTAATACTCGGTTATTGAACTCCAACCAGCTCAGTTCTCGATTGAAGTAATAGTCAGTGTCACTCAGATTAAGCTCAATAGTGAGCTGTTGAGATTCAGACGTATTCTTTTTAACTTCAAATATTGTCTGTTTAAATTCAGAATTATTCTTTTTAACTTCAAATATTGTCTTTTGAGATTCAGATGTATTATTTTTGAATTCAAATGTCGTCTGTTCAGATTCAGACTTATTCTTTTTAGCTTTACCCATGATCCTCAGAGTTAACCCACCTGATCAGGCTGTTTTGTCCCAGCGATAGAATAGTCATCCAGATTCTATCGTTAAACGAACCTCAAGGATTGAACACTTCGTCTTCTCTACCTACCCACCATTGACCTAAATTCATCAAATCCTGGTGAATATCTTCTAGTTCTCTGATATAAGCTTCCGATGATAGGGTCGCGCGGCGCTCCTGAAGTTTCTTCAGACGCAGTTGCACCAGTAACCAGGGTTTGGAGATGCCGTCAGTAGCTTCTATATATTGCGCTAACTCTTTACTATTCATGAATTTAAGTTTAAGTTTGTCTAATTTTATAATTAAGGTAACACAAAATATTAATAAATGTAAATTTATTTTTATTTCGGATTGTTATTTGGTATAATTAAATGCTTTTACAACTCAGTGAAGTCAGTGCGTCCGCAAAACCCTCGCGCTAAATTAATTAGTTGCGGTTTAAATTAGTGCGATGTTCCTTTGGAGCCGCTACGCTAACGCTAAACTCGATGAGATCCCCTCATCTCCCGACTCCCGATTCCCGATTCCCGATTCCCCACTCCCCACTCCCTATCTTCAAATCCACTATCGATTTAGGACACAAATTGCTATAACTTACTATGGGTAGGGGGGGGATGGAATAGATTGGGCTAACTAAGTTAGTTAACTAACTTGGTCTAGTCGGTTGTCAAAAACCCTGATTAGCCATTGGCTATCCTGGGCTATTCCTCTCTTACCGATATTTACCACGTGCTCTGACCACAAGCGAACTCTAAAAAATATGTTGAAAAAAGTTATTGCCCAGCTCAAAGACTGGTTCCCTGCTCCAGAAGTCCATGCCCACTGCGATGGACCTTGCGGGGTGTATGACCCAGCTGCTGCACGTATCACCGCTGAGGCAGTACTCTCCATGACCAAGAAGATCCTTGATCTTGAGCCACCTGCGAGTAATGATCCAACGGCAGTAGTTGCTTACCAAAATACCCTATCCCGGTTCATTGCTATTAAGGAAGAGCAGGCTCAGAAGACCAAAGAGGAAATACTGATCCTGTGGACAGACTATTTCAAGCCAGTACACTTGGAGCAGTTCCCAGACCTACACGATACCTTCTGGAAAGCCGCAAAGTTATGCTCTGCCTGCAAGGTGGAAGTTAGCCTTGAGCACGCCAATGAGCTACTTGAGGCAGTAGAGACTATCCACAAGATTTTCTGGGCAACCAAGAATCGCGATATCGTCTGGTATAAGGCTAGCTAAACCTCAGAATGGTGAATTAAGAATGTAGAATGCAGAATGCAGAATGCAGAATGTGGGATGTAGAAGGCAGAGTGTAGAAGGCAGAGTGTAGAAGGCAGAGTAGTGTAGAAGGCAGAGTGTAGAATTCTTAATTCTTAATTCTTAATTCTACATTCTTAATTCTACATTCTTAATTCTACATTCTTAATTCTACATTCTTAATTCTACATTCTTAATTCTTAATTCTTAATTCTACATTCTTAATTCTTAATTCTTAATTCTACATTCTTAATTCTTAATTCTTAATTCTACATTCTTAATTCTACATTCTTAATTCTACATTCTTAATTCTACATTCTTAATTCTACATTCTTAATTCAAATGCTTTCTATCAAAAACAGTATTCCTGAGCTACTACTTTGGATATTGCGAAAACGGTTACGTTTCAGAGTTACAGGAGTATCCATGACTCCCCTGTTCAAACCAGGAGAGGAAATCTTAATTGATCCAAGAGCTTATCTGAACATTCCGCCCAAGATTGGTGACATTGTTGTGGCTAGACACCCTTACCAAAACCACTTGCGATTAGTGAAACGGGTAACTTTGGTGCTCGAAGATGGACGTTGTTTCCTTAAAGGAGACAACCGATTAGAAAGTACCGATAGCCGCTCGTTTGGTTTAGTGGATTCTCAACAAATTATTGGTAAAGTAACCAGTCGTTTTTTTTAATCGTTTTCTGTAACATCTTAAAGTTATCCCTTGGAATGCCTTTTTGGTTTTACCCACGCTACTCGCCCAAGAATTAATAAGCCAATCGCTGAAGGAGAACCGACGAACAGATGAAGCGCCTGCTCTCCGGTAATAATCAGAGCCATACCAAAACCAACGGCAATCAGATTTGCGAATAATGGGAATAGAAAAACTCGCCAGTCCCTCATAACTACGTACCAGTTATATACAAAAATGATCGAAGGAACTAATTGCACCAACTGCATTAATCCTTTGCCCTCTTGCACACCATAAAGTAGGGGTACAGCAACCATGCTGGCAACCAATATCACATCCAGAAAGCGGGATTTTTTCAGTCCCAGGGCAATCAAGCACATGCCAGCAGTAATGAAGGTATAGAATAACCGATTGAGATCAGAAATTTGGCTCACATAAACCCAGTCATCCCCGATGTGTTCAGCCATTTCGTAGGAGTTAGCGATCGCAAAACAAGCATAGCCACAGTAGATCAGTGGTAGCGATCGCAGCTTGACTACAGAGGTATAGAATTCACTCCGATAAGAAAAAATCCAGATGTTAACCGCAGCAACCAGATAAACCAATAGATGGGCGGCAATTATTGCCAATTTCAACAGCGTGGGCATTGATTAGAATAATGTGATATTGTCTCTAGGAGCATAACTATCATAGTAATAATTCAGCTATCAGCAGTCAGCTATCAGCAGTCAGCAGTCAGCTAATTCGCTAGGCCCACGCTACTGAAGGTGTTTATGGAAGTAAAGTCCCAGCGCTGGTGGGGTGAATAATCCGGTAGTAAAGTTCTAAAACTTCACGCTATTGTGAGATAACCCATTAAGCTAATCGGCGATAAAGTTCTGAATTTTTATCCAAAACGTATGCTGTAGCATCATGAAAAGACAGTTCTGACTGAGTTAAATATTGCTCAACACTCATCAACACTAACTCTTCTATCGAAACATTCAGGTTAGCTGCAATGTCTTGGAGTTGTTGCAAACGCTCATCCGGTATCGTAATCTGGATAGAACTCATAGCTATTAAAGCTTAATCGGGTATCACAATTATACCATTTATGAACGGGTAGGTAACATTGTCTTCCACACAGCTACCGTACACCCGGTCACCCTTTTTGCAGTTTTCGTACTTAATTTCCTGACTTCACAAATTGCAGTTCATAGAGATAAGCATACCTTCCACCTTGAGCAATTAATTCCGTATGGGTTCCAGTTTCCACAATCTCACCTTTTTCCAGAACTACAATTAAATCAACATCAGCAATAGTAGACAATCGATGAGCAATCACTAAGCTAGTGCGTCCTTTAAAAAGCTGTTTAATAGACTCTTGAATCAGTTGTTCTGATTCAGAATCTAGAGCAGAGGTGGCTTCATCTAAAATAACAATTTGGGGATTTTTGAGCAAAACTCGGGCGATCGCAATCCGTTGTCGCTGTCCTCCTGATAGTTTCACACCCTGCTCACCAATAATGGATTGATAACCATCAGGGAAACCGATAATAAAATCATGGGCATTGGCAGCTTTTGCTGCTGCTTCAATTTCCTGATCTGTGGCATCTAGCTTACCGTAAGCTATGTTTTCTTTTACTGTGCCGTAGAGCAGTAAGGTTTCTTGGGGCACGATGCCAATATGCGATCGCAAGGAACTTAAACTAATATCTTGTAGATCATGTCCATCAAGTAATACTCGTCCCTTTTGGGGATCGTAAAACCGAGCGGCTATTTTAGCAATGGTACTTTTTCCTGCACCAGAAGAACCGACTAAAGCCACTGACATGCCCGGTTGAATGTCTAAATTGAAGTTTCTGATCACTGACTGATTGTTGTGATAAGCAAACTCCATCCCTTCAAATTTGAGATTGCCCTGTATCGAAGTCAAGTTAATCGCATTTTCCTTCTCTTTAACCTCTATTTTGGTATCTAAAATCTGAAAAATTCTTTTGGCTGATACTCCTGATCTTTGGATAATATTGACTAATCCATTAAACCGATTAATAGGTTTATTTAAAAGAGTGACATAGGTTAACAGGGCTGCTAATTCCCCAATAGTCAGATGGCTAACCATCACTCCCCAAGCACCGAAAACTAATGTCAGTAAATTTCCGAGTTCATTAAGAGTATTAATAATCGGTACGAATATAGACCAAAACCGAGTTGCCTTAAGATTTTCTTCCCGATAGTTACGACTAAATTCAGTAAATCGGTTAATTTCATACTGCTCGTTACCAAAAGACTTAATAATTTTGATATTCGAGATAGTATCTTGTAAGTGATTACTAATTAAGTCAGCTTGATCGTTAACCGATTGATAGATTTTTTGTAGTCTTTTCTGAGAAAATTGTAAAATATAAATGATTAAAGGCCAGGTAAGGGCAATCATGATTGCCAGCAGCCAGTTACTGACAAGGATATAAATGAAAACGACAATAAACGCAAAACTATCGATTAATATAGCAATTAAATTAGCAGACAGTAATTCCCCGACTATCTCCACATCCCTTGCCAACCGTGACATTAATTCGCCGGTGCGTTGGCCTTCAAAAAAACTAATGGATAGACCTTGAATATGTTGATATAAATCTAGGCGAATGCTCTCAATGGTTTTTTGTCCGAATACTTTGACTGCATAGAGTTGAAAAAAGAGCAAACCACCAGCTGCTAAGGTCATAGATAGGATAATTACTCCTACCCAAGGCAGCATATTAAATTGTTTTTCGGGAATCACTACATCTATAACATAGCGATTAACTTGGGGAATAAAGAAGTTGATAAATGAAGCAAAGATAGTTAATGCGATCGCGAATAAAAATGGTGCTTTATGCTGCCAACCATAGTCAAATAGACGCCGGTATAAATGCGTCTCTAGTTCTTCCGGTACTTTCTCTATTTCATTATCTGTATTCTTATCTGTATCTTTATCTTGAACATTATCAAGCTTTTCTTCTGATTTTTCTAGATTATTATCTAATTCTTCTTGTAACTTTTCTGCTTCATCATTAGTAACTTGAGGGATTTGATCAGCTTTCATTATGACCCATGGGTGAGGAGAATTTCAGCAATAGCTTGAGAAATGGGAAAATGGGGTGAAAACGTCTCCAACCAGAAAAATTCCCCAACCGGGTTAACTTCTAGGAATACATACCGACCATCAGGGGTAAGAATAATATCAATGGCTCCATAGTTTAAACCAAAATAAGCCATCAGTTGGAGCAACTTTTTCTCAATATCTTCGGGTAAATCATAGGCTTGCCAAGACTTAACTAACGCTCGGCCTTCCTTGCGCCAGTCGAAAGTAGAGCCTTCTAAGCTCTGGGAATCCACCGCAGCAGTAAATATACGGTGTCCCACGATCGTGGTTCGTAATTCTAGAGCCTTGGGCACTTTTTCCTGAAAGGTCATCGGACAGAAACGCAGTCCTTCGAGATGCTCTAAATCCTCCGCTGTGACTGGGTTTGTGAAAACAACCTGTTCTTGCCCTTGCTCCCCATAGATAGCAAAGGAAGATAGCATTTTGGTAATGATACCCTGGTCTTGACATTCAGAAGCAAATTGCTTCACTGCCTCTGGATTGTTGGTACTCAGGGTACGGGGCGTAATCAAGCCCACCTCTCGTGCCACTTGGAGCTGTAGTTGCTTATTGTTAGCGACATCAACATTAGACATTTTGTCGAAGTGGAATGCCTTGATGCTGGCAATCATACCCCTAACCGTGACGCGACATTCCTTAATTGCAGCGTTTAGATACTGCTTATCCATGGTGTCGGGAATTTTTTTCCCATAGCGCATCCGTCGATACCAAACCGAAGAGACTTCACTCAAATCTAGCTTCTGTTCCCCATCCGTAATAGTTACTCCCTGAGAATTGCCCTCGTAAATATCTAGCTGCACTTCGGTAGGATATCTATCGGTATCAAAACGAAATGCTTTTCCTCCTTGAGCTTCAATCGCTTTGATAACTAGAGGAATACTCTCGTTGTCTTGGCTAAATGTAATGATTAATACTGTCATGTCTAGGGATGTGTTCGATGTTCGGTGTTAATGCTTTTTAAGGCAAAAGGCAAAAGGCAAAAGGCAAAAGTAAAGAGGGTTTTAATGGAATCATATTCCCCCCTTCCGCGCGGGGGGTTAGGGGGGATCCCTAGTCAAAAAGGACTGTACTTCATAGCTTTTAAGAAATCAGAGCTTCTGCGATCGCATTAGAAATGGGGAGTTCCAAATCTCGTTCTAACATTCCCCATTCCCCTCCGGGATTAACTTCTAAAAACACATAGTCTCCCGATGGTGTCACGATAAAATCCAAGGCTCCATAAAGTAAGCCAAAGTAATCCATCAAAGCTCTTATTCGATCTACAATTTCATCAGGCAGCTCATAGTGTTGCCATGCCCCTACTTCAGCATTAGGTTGACGCCAATCAACTGTGGATTTTTCATAAATAGACGAATCTAACGCTCCTACAAATACCTTGCCCTGAACAAATATCACTCGCAGTTCCAACTGCTTAGGAATTTGCTCTTGAAACACCATCGGACAATAGCGCAGGGATTCAGCATCCAGCAAATCCTCTTCTTTAACAATACTGGTATAAAGGAAAAAAGGAGTATATTCCATACTGTAGGACAAAGCCTTTAACAGCTTTGTTACCATTTTCCCCTTCACTTGTTGGAAAAACTCCCTTACAGCTTCTGGATCATTGGTGATTAAAGTCTTAGGAATCACAAGACCCACCTCAGAAGCTACCCGCAATTGCCGCTGCTTATTGTTGGCAGCTCCGGCTTTTGCTAAATCATCAATCCATCGCACTCCTCTGAGACTATCCCAAAGTCCTGATAATGTTGCGAATGATTCCCGGATACAACTTTCTTTGAACTGGGGATCAAGATTTTCACCTAGGTTAGGTTCCCAAATACGGCGCATCCAAACTGCTTTTACGTCCTCGCTACTGATCACTTCAGCGCCATATTTCAGCCTATAGCTGCTCTGGGATTGATCAAACTGTGCCCTGAGTTGCACGTCTAAGGGAAACTTATCTGTGTCGAAGCGAAATGGTCGCGCCCCTTTTTTTGACAAGGCTTCTGCTACTCTATCTATTGTGAAAAAGTCACCACTGTGGGTAAGTAATAAAATTAAGTCACCGGACGAAGACATAAAACTTTTTCTTTTCCATTGGGAAAGCGCAATCGTTAGATTTTTATGATTTTAATTAGATTAAGTGGTCGTATTTTTTTTATAAACACGACCACTGTCTATAGATTCTTGAGTCCTTTATTAAAGGTTACAATTCTTCAAAAGAACCTCTTAATCTTCCTTATTAACCTTCTTCCCAATCAGAAGGATACTTCTGGGTTTCAACTTCTTCATAATCAGAAGGATACTTCAGGGTTTGCTGACCATGAGTATCTTGAGATTGGTCAGGAGCGGCTTGTTGCTCTTCTAGGAATTGAGCGAAGAATGGTTTGACTTGAGTATTGGATTCTTGATTTTGCATATCGAATCATCCTTTACGGTTAACAGTTTAGTGGCTGTCAATTTATTCAATTAACACATCCACCATAATTAGATTACCAGACTTTTTTTTTGATCAGCACTTATTGTATACAATTCTTTACTTTTTTTTTGGCATACAGAGTTCTGTCGTCACCACTTCATATAGAACACTATTTGTCAATACCTTATTTATTTATTTTTTATAAAACTTGAATCTCTTGCTGTGATTGGCATTAGAGAGCCTCCGCTTCTTCAATGCATACATAACATTATTTGTCAAGATATTTTTAATTACTAGTTACCAAAGAAAGTTTTAAGCTTTTGCTGTGATTGACTAGGGAGTTTTTTCTAACGGAAGAAGATCTAATTTAAATGCAAAACCGCTTAATAATTATAATTAAGTATAGGCAAGGGAGTAGGGGTACATCTCATTAAAGCTGTTTGACCAGGTGGCTGGAATGGCCATTTTGGTGGAACGGGCATCTTGGTGGCACGGGCATCTTGGTGAAACGGGCATCTTGCCCGTTTCCTGCCGCAACCTTCAACCTGACAACCTTCAACCTGACAACCTACCCTACTCGAACGCCAAAGGCGAACAACATTTTTGAATTAAGAATGTAGAATGTAGAATGTAGAATTTAGAATGTAGAATTTAGAAAAGGACTTACGCATTTGGTCCCCACGGGGGCAAATGCGTAAGTCCTAAAATCAATAGGAGTAGGGTGGGCATCCTGCCCGCCGGAAAAGATTAGGAAGAAGCAAGATGCCTATTCTACAAGACTCTTCAATTCATTCCATTATTAAGTAATGCCAAAATAGGAACAGGCAAGATGCCTAAAAAGATTAGAAGCAAGATGCCTATTCTACAAGACTCTTCAATTCATTCCATTATTAATTAACGCCAGCTCACTAGCACCAACTAAATGAAAAACTCTGTTTTATCGAGTTCCACTCTCGAACTAGGTGGGTTTCACTTGGCCTTAACTTACGCCCCTTTAACTCAGGGTGACTAGCATAGAATACCGCATCGATTAATGCTGTAATTGTCTCCCGGTAATCCTTCAAGTCATAATCATAGGTTACATCATCAGCATAACAGCTAGGTATTTCCCTCCAGACAATCCTGTCTTTCAAAACTTTTTTAATAGCTAACCACTCTTTTTTGTACTGTGTTTGATGAGACTTGATATTCTTGTCTGACATTTCTGGATTAGCCTGCCAAAAATAAAAGTTAGTAAACCGGTCTAGTACAGACTCGGGAACACACGCAAGTGCTTGACTATGGAAAACAACGGAGGCGGAAATAATCGATAAGCCTAGAGATTTAAATTTGAGCATTGTCCGAAATCGTTACACTTATTTCTTTAGTCTTCTTTCTCTATAGGGGGTCTTCAGTATCTTTTGTGCATTAGTTCCAGTGCGATGCTCCTTTGGAGCCGCTACGCGAACGCATTTGTAATCACTCAAAAAAACTGTTGCACTGACACACTACTTGTGATCCGGCCTAGGTGTGAAACAGATTTAATCCTGACTTAAAATAGTTTTAACCAACTCAATAGCAGCCTCTGGACTTGTTGCCACAAACACATTCTCCTGGGACAGACTACAGAAAAACTCTTGACTCTCTGGATGGTCACTCAACAAAACAACCTTTTTCCAACTTTTGAGAGCCAGAGCAATTTCCGAGGCTGTTCCTATTCCCATTCCACAGGCAATCACCACATCACTGGAGAGTACATTAATCGTATTGCGAGCATTGCCCATATCCGTAACGATGGCAATATCGACAGCATCAGACATGGCCCTAGTGTCGTTGCTGGGTAAAATCCCGATAGTTAACCCACCAACCATTTTGGCTCCCCGACTGGCAGCATCCATCACTCCCACATTTCTGCCACCGGTTAGCAGTACCCAGCCATTATCAGCAATGAGTTGACCGAGACGATAAGCACGATTAATGTCAGTAGCAGTGGCCTTGTCACCGGGCCCCATTACCCCAACCACTATTTTTCTCATCGGTTATTTAAGTCTCAGAGACTGTTAATAAAGTAACTCTTTTGACAGCTATAGTATGAAGCTTCTGTAAAAGTTGTGTAAAAATTCGGTAAAGGTGTGCCTAATTGTGAATTGAATCACACCAATAATTGCGACTTATCTGCTAATAATTTCGTTTGCAAATAATGTCGTTAACAAAACCGCGTGAGCAATAACTGATTAACCCATTTTTTAAAAATTATTAGATATAATTCCTAGCGATATCTAATAATTAGATATTGACTACTGTTCCCTACTCCCTACTCCCTACTCCCAGAACAGCTGTTCTCTGTTGCCTTTGGAAATGTTCCATCGACTCAAACGATACTTTCTGACTAGTTCGGCATCCCCCAAACATGGCCTGCTGCCCTCAATGGCAGAAGATACCTTGCTCACTCCCCATCGACTCCATTATCACCATTGGCATGGGAATAATGGTCATCTCCCCCCTGTTGCGTTAGTTAACTGGTTATCGACATCAGAAGCATCTAGAGAACAACACAAGAATCATCACACTAATCAGCCTACGCAACTAGAAACTATTCCCTTAGCAGGAGAACAGAAAACAGCAGAATCATGTATAAATCATGGGGATTACCTGTGGGCAAAAGGTCAACTAAATCAAGCAGTGACCCAGTATCACCAGGCAATTGCACTAGACCCTAAATCGAGTTTGGGTTACCAACGTCTAGGAGCAACGTTGAAGCAACAAGGTCAATTAGATCAAGCCACTGCTTACTATCGCAAAGCAATTAAATTGGCTGGACTAGAAACCATCGAGTTAGATCCGTCACAATCAAGAAAATCATCTATAGGTCAATGTGTTCCTAGCTCTAGTGAGCGCCACTGTAAACAATATCAGTCAGGAGGTCTTTTGGAAGCAGTTACGGTTTATCTACAACAGGCGCAGACTTACTTGAAGCAAAGACAATGGCAACAGGCGATCGCAGCCTGTGAGCGAGCCATTAAAATTGCCCCAGATACAGCCCAGGTTTACAAGATTTGGGGAAATGCGCTACAGTTCATGGGTCAGACTACTGAAGCTATGGGTTACTATGGCCAAGCTTTGGAAATTGAGCCGGATTTTGCCGAAGTTTATGCTAATCTCGGTAGCTTGTATGCCGGTCAGCAGGATTGGCAACATGCGATCGCATATTATCAAAAGGCGATTGAGCTAAAACCCGATTTGGCTGGAGCTTATCGCAACTTAGCTAAAGTATGGACTGAGGTGGGAAACCAAAAGGAAGTCCTTAAATGCTGTTATCATCAGCTGATGCTAGAGTTGGATAAAGCTAAACCAGAGGACTACCTTAATCTAGGACATCAGTTATTTAAGGAAGGTCTGGTAACAGAAGCGATCGCTTGTTACCGCCAGGTAATTGAGCGGAATCCCCAGTCGGTGGTAGCTTACCAAAACCTGGCAGAAGCCTTGAATCGCCAGGGGAAATGGCAAGAGGCAAATGTTTACTATCGTAAATTACTCCAATTCTATCGGACCGGTTCTCAGTTACCAGCTTCTGAGTTAACAGCTTCTGAGTTACCAGCTTCTGAGTTACCAGCTTCTGAGTTACCAGCTTCTGAGTTACCAGCTTCTGAGTTACCAGCTTCTCAGATAAATGGTCAGATAAATGGTCACACCCACAATCAAGCTAACTCCTCTGATGCCCTGAAACAGGCTATTGTTCCTGAATTGGTAGACAACCAGAAGCAGCAGCAGGTGTCAATCAATCCCCCATTACGTTACAGAGGAGGGGCGATAAAAGCATCAACTGTTGCCATCGTGCCTAGCCCATCTCAAATCATGGTTAATCCCACCAATCCAACCGTAAAGCCTATCCCTACTGCTCCAGAGCAATTAAAGCCAGAGCCATTAGACCGAGAGCCATTAGACCGAGAGCCATTAGACCGAGAGCCATTAGACAGAATCCGCGATCGCACACCACGACTTTCTCAAGGCAATCATTTCCTGCAACTTCCTAACTCTAGAGCGTCTCAGTCTAATCTAGACCAAGACCAAGAGCTTGAGTCGTTTATCAAAGCAGCTCAACAAAATCCAGATTCAGCTAAAGTCCAGGCAAATTTAGGCAGTGCTTATGCTCAGCGGCAGCAGTGGCTTGATGCGATCGCATGTTATCAAAAAGCGATCGCAATTAATCCCAGCTTTGCTGGAGCGTACCGTAACTTAGCAAAAGTTCTAACTCAAACCAATCAACCAGAAGCAGCAGCAGATTATTGGTATCAAGCCCTGACATTGGAACCGAATACGGTATCGGCTGAAGAACACTTGAATTTGGGTAATACCTTAACCAGCCTTGGGAAATTAACCCAAGGGATAGCTTGCTATCGTCAGGCAATTCAATTGAAACCTAATTTGTCTGAAGCTTACCATCGACTAGGGGCTTTGCTAAAAAACCAAGGAGAAGAGCAAGAGCTGCTAAGCCTTTATCAGCAGGCAGTTCAAAACAATCCCCAAGATGCTAAAGCTTACTTCTATTTAGGAAACCTGTTCACAGAGGAAGAAGCATGGGAGGAAGCTTACCCTTCTTATCTCAAAGCCACTCAACTGCAACCGAATCTTGCACAAGCCCATCATAATTTAGGAGATACCTTAGTTAAGCAGCAACGGTGGGAAGAAGCAGTAACAGCTTACCGTCGAGCCATTGAGATACAGCCAGAATTTTCCTGGTCTTATAACAACATGGGCGATGCCTTGCTTAAATTGGAACGGTGGCAAGACGCAGCCGATGTGTTCCGAAAAGCCATTGAACTCAAGCCAGATTTCCCCTGGTCTTATCAAAATTTAGGTGATGCTCTACAAGCATTGGAGCAATGGGATGAAGCAATTATTGCCTATCGCCATGGGATTGAGGTGAAATCCGATTGGCCTTGGTCTTACTATAACTTGGGACAAGCCTTAGCAAAAACTGGACAGTGGCTTGATGCGATCGCATGTTATCAAAAAGCTATCGAACTTGACCCGAATTTTGCTAAAGCCTACAGTCATCTCGGTGAAGCCTTAGCCAGAATTGGCGAGTGGGATGAAGCCATTATCTCTTACGAACAAGCCATTGATATTGACCCCAGTCTTCATGTTTCCGTATACCAGAATTTAGGGGAAGCCTTAGAACGAAAAGGATATAGTAATTCAGAATATAGTAATTCAGAGCTTAATAATTTAGAACTTAGGACAAAAGACGATAGCTCTAGGTTGCTCTTTGAACCAATCAATTCAGAGCTTAGGACAAAAGACGATAGCTCTGAGTGGCCTCACGTTTTCCTTCAACCCTTTCATCCCCCCCAAACTCTCCCCGATGGCAGCCCCTGGCCAAAGATATCGATTGTTACCCCTTCGATGAATCAAGGTGAGTTTATCGAAGAAACTATTCTATCAGTGATTCATCAGCACTATCCCAATGTTGAACATATCCTAATTGATGGGGGCTCTACTGATGAAACCATCACCATTGTTAATCAATACCTAGAGCACCTTACCTATGTGGTTAGTGAACCGGATAGTGGCCAAAGTGAAGCCTTGAACAAAGGATTTGCGATCGCATCTGGGGAAATCTTGACGTGGCTTAATAGTGATGACCGATTAGCCCCAGGAGCATTATATAGGGTAGCCCTAGCATTTTATACCAGTGGTGCTGATGTGGTAGCCGGTGTCTGTCAACTGTTTAAGGATGGCATAGCCCTAGAACAACACTTGACATCCTGTGCTAATGGACTGATGTCCCTTGAAGAAATCTTAGATGTAGAAAGGAATTGGCTAACAGGGAAATTCTTCTATCAGCCAGAAGTTATGTTTACCCGCACCATTTGGGAAAAGTGTGGGGCATCAGTAGATGAAGCCCTCTTCTACAGTATGGATTACGAGTTGTGGGCGCGATTTGCGGCTATTGGAGCCACCTTGCAGGTAATTGGTTATCCCGTAGCTCAATACCGTATCCATGAAAACCAAAAGACTAGCACTAAAGATAAGTATGAGCCGGAATTACTATCGGTATCAGAGGCACTGCGGACTAAATTCAACTGTCCTAAGTCTAAGGCGACAGAAGAGCCTGGGCAACGCCACAGCCTCCGCATTGTGTGCTTCAACGATACCGGATTTCTCGGAGGGGCTGGGATTGCTCACCAACGCATTGCCCAATCCTTAGCCTTAGCAGGACATCAAGTAATTCCCGTTGCTGGCACATTAGACTGGTCATTAACTCCCGTAGACTGCACAGGGTCAGAGGTTTATCAATTAATTGCTAGTCTCAATCCGGATTTAGTCGTAGTGGGCAATATCCATAATATGACCAATCCCTTGGATATTTTGGAAATACTTACCAGTAATTTCCCCACCATCTTTGTCATGCACGACCAGTGGTTACTGACCGGACGCTGTGCTTATGTAGGGGATTGTGAAAATTATACCACCCTATGTGATCACGAATGTCCCACTAGCCATGAATACCCGAGCTTAGCATCAGAGAAAATAGCCGATGCTTTTCGTAAAAAACACCGGCTTTTAGGGAGCTATAAAACTTTGTTAGTGCTAGGGGATAGTCACTGGACGACTAATTGGGCTCGTTATGCCTTTGACTATCACCACCCTCGAAGGAATTTCCAAGAATGCGAAAGCAAATTTCAGAGCATTTACTATGGCATCGATTTAGATATCTTTCGGCCCTTAGACCAGGCAGAATGTCGGAGCCAGCTAAATTTACCTCACGATAAATTTATTATACTCACTGGTAGTCAATCTGTAAAGGATCAGCGCAAAGGATTTAAGTATCTACTCAAAGCCCTAGACATTGCCAATCTCGATGATATCCTACTGGTTAGTTTTGGTCATGGCTCTGCGATCGCAGAAAACCTTGATATTTGGAGTACAGGATATATCGAGAACCCCTCTATTCTAGCATGTTACTACAGCGCTGCGGATGTATTTATTGGGCCATCCCTTCAAGAAGCATTTGGTCAAACCTTTATAGAAGCCGCAGCCTGTGGCACACCAGCCATTGGCTATGGAGTAGGTGGTGTCAAAGAAGCCATCTTGAATCGAGTCTCAGGACGAGTAGTGACCCAAAAAACCCCAGAAGCCTTAGCTAAGGTAATCAAAGAATTATACTATGACCCCCACAAATTAGACCTGTTGGGGAAAACCGCAGCTATTTATATAGCCAACCACTTCTCCTTACAGTCGAGCTATCACAGTTTTATGGTGGCCTTAGACCAAAGCGGTTGGGTCGATCAGCTCCAAATTCCGAGGGCAAGTAAATTTTTAGTAGACTCTCCCAAACTTACTCAACCCCTAGCCATTAAAAGCGGCATTCCCAAAAACAACAGTAGTATTATCTCTGGGGTTGGTATTCAAGGTTATACCCGTCAGGGTTTTGGAGCATTAGAACCACCCTTGCCAGAAATTGGTCTTTTTCGTCCCAGCCAGTGGTTACTTTGGCCAGAGGGAGAGTTTGCCATCATTGCCGATAATCCCAGGAAAGGTCAGCTAGTCATTGCCTGCCGTAACGTCTCCCAGGGTCAGTTCCTTGAAGTTTGGCAACAGGGTAAGTTAGGATTGCGGGTGGCAGTGCATCACTCTGGGATCGATCAAGTTAATGTATTTACCCTACCGATTTCGTTACTTGAAGGCTTCAATTTATTTTCCCTGAAGACCGAGACCTATCATGTTGATCAGTCCAATCGTCATTTAGGGGTACTGATTGAGAGAATTACCTTTACAGAGCAACTCGATTGGGAACCGTTGCGGGAACACAATGAATTATCTATCCTTATGGATGACCATCTCAATGGGATCGGTTGGTTATCACCTGAAACATTAAATGGCACACCAGTTCGCTGGATGGAGAAAGTAGGTAGTGTGATTATTGACGGTATTAATACTATCAAGCCGCTTCAAGTGCGAGTTTCAGGAATGATGGCGATTGAGAAACGGTTTATTAGGGATATGGTAGTTAAGATAAATGGCAACGCTATTGATGGAGAGGTTCAGGAACAATCCGATAAATCTTGGGTGTTTGAAGGAATTATTCCCTCTGGCCGCCTAACCTTAAACGCTCCATTTGTGCTATCGATTGAATCACCAGGGGTGGGTCAGTTATCATCCATTGATTCGAGATTAGCTAGCCTATTAGTGAAATCAGTTACGATTGGAGCAGCTGAAGGTTAATGGTAAGCATTCAGCCGTCAGCCGTGAGCTTTTAGCTCACGCTGCGCGAACAGCCGTCAGCCATTCCCGTAGCGTGGCCAAGGCTAACGCTACCGGAATGGCTTATATTATTCAAAAGCACAATTAGTGTGCGCTATGGGCATAACCCGTAGCCTAGCCACAAGTTTTTGGCTGATAGCTGATAGCTGATAGCTGAATGCTTACGGTTAATGGGATATTCTTCAGTACCTAGTATAATAAGTTAAATCTTGACATAGGGAGTAGGGAGTAGGGAGTAGGGAGAAGAGTTTAAAGAGGTTTAATGGAAAAAATTATATATACACGAGACAATCAGAAAGTTTCTCTTGAGGTACCTCCCCCTGGTGATATTCCTAGTTTCTTCGTGTTCGCGCTCCACAAATCAGGGAGTGTGATGCAGGACAAAATTATTGAAGATATCGGTTTTACCTTAACTATACCACTGATTAGTGTTGCCAAGACTTCCTTTAATCAAGGGGTAGAAGAAAGTGCCTTTGGTAAGGAGATATGTGACCTTTTTGTCAAAACTGGATATGGCTTTTACGGCTCTCGATATCTCCCTGCCTATCTTAATCATTTCGATTTGAGTGGTTTCAAAAAAATCTTACTAATCCGGGATCCTAGGGATATTGTAGTATCCCATTATTTTTCCATGAAGAACAGTCATGTTATTCCCCCAGGTAAGGTAGGTGATGCCCTTTGGAAAAATCGCCAGCGACTACAAGATATGGATATAGACCAGTATGCGATTCAACAAGCACCTATATTTCGCAACATAATTCAAAAGTACAGCAAGATTGAAGATCAGTTATTCAAACTTTTTAGGTATGAAGATATCGTTTTCAATAAGCGTCAGTGGGTTGCGGATATTATCACGTTTTTAGAATTAGAGCTTGAGGATAGCAAAATAGAAGAAATAGCTAAGAAGCACGATATTTTTCCAACTAAAGAAAATCCCGCCTTACACATCCGTAAAGTCACCCCAGGAGATTATAAGGAAAAGTTAAAGCCCGCTACTATTGATAAGCTTAATGAATGTTTTAAAGCTATTTTTATCAAGTATGGATATGAGAATTAAGAATGTAGAATTAAGAATGTAGAATGTAGAATGCAGAATGTAGAATCTAGAATTTAGAATTTAGAATTTAGAATTTAGAATTTAGAATTTAGAAAGCATAATTCCCGATTCCCGATTCCCGATTCCCGATTCCCGTTCCCCTCCTGGGAGGGGTTAGGGGTGGGTTCCGATTCCCGATTCCCGATTCCCTACTCCCTACTCAAAACGATAAGCTCTAGCTTTTAATTTTTGCATCCATCCCTTGACTGCTGGTTGCTTAAAGATACTATCAATCACCTCTTTCATATCTTCAGCAACTGGACTAGACTGTTCCGGAATAGTATTACTTTGCCCAAAATAGCTACAAGTTGCTTCTGGCAACCAGAGGGCTCGGCTTCCTCTCAAAAATACTAAATTTAATACTATTTCTACCATCGCAGCCTCTTGATTTAATTCCGTATTGAAGCCCCCTACTAGGTCTAAACGACTGCGACGAAACATAATATTACTTTGACGCAACGGTTGCCACAGTTTCTCTAACTTCCAGATGTGTAAGTCTTCTAAATCTGGTAAGTCTTGCCATGGCGTGACCTCGGTGATCTTGTCTCCCTCAACCAGTTGCCACCCACTCAATAGTAAATCCAGGGTAGAGGATTCCCGATCAAATGCTGCTACTTGTTTCTCTAGGGCATCTGGTAGTAAAACACTGTCACTATCGAGAAAGGTTACAAATTCTCCTTGGGCCATCTCAAGACCGCGATCGCACAACGCCCCCCATTTGCGATTGGCCGTTGGCCACGCTACGCGAACGCATCCCCCATCCCATCCCGCTAGATAACCCTCTTTAATAACAATTCCCCCCTTATTAAGGTTCCTACTTCCTGTTCCCCCCTTATTAAGGTTCCTACTTCCTGTTCCCCCCTTATTAAGGGGGGTTAGGGGGGATCCCTGCCTGCTCCCTGTTCCCTGTTCCCTGTTCCCTGTTCCCTGCTCCCTACTCCCTACTCCCTGATTAACCGCTCTATCCACCACAATAATTTCATAGTCGGAATAGTTTTGAGCCACCACACTCTCCAATGCTCGGTTAACTAACGCGCTAGTACTATTAACAACAGGACTTACGCGGTTAAGTTGATTTCGCCCCCCTAGCCCCCCAATTCTGGGGGGAATGATCTCAAAGTCCCCCAAATTTGGGAGATCCAAATTTGGGGGATTTAGGGGGCAAATGCGTAAGTCCTGGACAATAATAATCACACTAACTCGTGGTGAATCCTGATCATGCCAGGGTTTTAGCTGCCAGGTGCTGTCAGCAATCGTTCCTTGTGCTTGCACATTGCCAATGGTTTTATTCTGTTGCGCTTCTTTGCCCATATGGGCCTCATTTTTGCCCCCCATCAGATGAGCGTAGGTATGATTTTGATGCACTGCCATCACCACTTCGCTGGCATCGACTATGGGGTAGCCCCTCATAGCAGCAGTAGTTACCATCCAGGTATCCCAATATCCCCGTCCTACCGCAAACTTAGGGATACTACGAAATAAATATTTAGGAAAGATAAAGTAATCCTTGGCATCATGAGCACCTAAACAACCGGTCTGATAGACCTGTTGACTCAGGGTGTCTTCCCAGGTGGGAGACTGAAATTCTATGGGATTGGACAAGTCAAGATTCCAGCGTCGTCCAATGATTAAAAATGTGTTTAGCTGTTGGCAGACCTGTTCAATGGCTTGGGTAAAATCCTTCAGTAAAATAATATCAGCATTGATGTAAGTGATGATATCGTAAGTTGCTTGCTCCTGGACTTGGGCAAACACACTATCCAGTAGAGGAGTACCATAGCTATTGCACTCGATATCAGGAACATGATTAACTCCTAACTCTTCAGCAATGGAGGCTGTACCAATTTCATCACCAAATAAAATGATTTCTGGCTTAGGTTTGAGCAAAGTCCAGCTGGTAATGGCGTTGTGCTGGATGATACCAATCATACCTATAAAAGGCTTAGGCACCGTGAAAATGCTGATGCCTAGGGTTGGTTGAATCTCTGGCTTGATATACAACAGTTGGGCCATTGTGCTGATTGCTAATCGTTGATATTGATGGTATTGTTATAGAGTTTGTAGATGAGTTGTAAACACACTTCTTGCCGAAAAAGCCATGGATCCAAGAGCCAAAAGGCAAGAGGGTAAAGAGAACCTCAGTTTTATTGTCCAAGAAAAAAAGACCTTAAAGGTTTACATCTCCAATACAAACGCTATTTTAGATAAGAAAATCGAATTGATTAGCTAGAATCTTATAGCTATAATATTATAGCTATAAGATAGTCTTGGTGGAATCATTAAGATACCACAATCAATTCGATTAAAAACTGCTAGCTCGAATACAAGTTTTTAACAATCGTTAAATAACAGTATTAAGAAACAGTATTAGAATGCGCTCCCAAATAGAACTAGCTATGGTTGAAACTTCTGTAAGTATTGCAAATCAATTGAGACAGCAAGGACAACAGAGTGAAGCAATTGCAGCATACCAGGAAGCAATTGAGTTACAGCCAGATAATCCAGGAATTTATCACCTTTTGGGACAATCTCAGGCTCAGCAGGGGGATTTAGAAGGTGCAATCGCAAGCTACCAAAAATCAATTGCCCTCAATCCCCAACAGTCGTTTTGGGTCTACAAACATCTCGGGGATGCTCTGAGGGCCCAAGGAAAACTGGATCAGGCGATGGTGGCTTACCAGGACGGGATGCAGTTCGAGCCAGACCATCCGGATTTCTATCACAATTTAGGACAAGCTCAAGCACTACAGGGAAATTTAGAAGACGCGATCGCATCCTACCAAAATGCGATCGCACTCAATCCTAGCCATCCGTTTTGGATCTACAAAAATCTCGGGGATGCTCTGAGGCAAACCAATCGAGTTGATGAAGCAGTTTGCGCTTACCAGGAAGCAAGTCAGTGTGACCCAGAAAATGGGAAAGTAGTATATCCTAACTTGGCACAATGTCAGCAGCAACAGGGAAATTTAGACGATGCCATCGCCTCTTACCAAAATGCGATCGCACTAAATCAAGACCAGCCAGCTTGGGTTTACCAAAATCTCGGGGATAGTCTGAGCTTGCAAACTCGATGGTATGAGGCCATTACCGCTTACCGTAGCGCTATAGCCATTAACCCCAGCATAAATCGGGTTAAAGAGAGCTTAGCGGATGCTCTGCGAGAAACCAAACAATTGGAGCAAGCGATCGCAGCCTATCGCGATGGTATTGAAACCAATCCCGACCGCTTTGAGTCTCACCATTGGCTAGGGGATTTATATCGAGAAAACAAGAATTGGGAGCAAGCCGCAGCAGCTTACCAATCCGCCATAGCACTCAATTCCTACAATGCTTGGACTCACCATAATTTAGGCTTAGCCTTAGCCCAACAAGGGAAGCTAGAAGAAGCCGTAGCTGCTTATCAAGAAGCCATAGCCCTATCCCCTAACCAGTTCTTTGAGTTTTACCACAAATTAGGGGAGGCTCTCACCCAACTCCAGCATTGGCAGGAAGCAGTTACCGCTTATGGTCGTGCCATTGACCTCAGCCCAGAAAATCCTGAGTTATACTACCCCTTGCGCAAAGCATTGGAAGAATTGGGACAGTGGCAAGAACCAGATTATGAACCCCCATCACAAGACCCTTGGCTAGCCGCTCACCAATGGGCAGATAGTTTGCGAGAACAGGGAAAAATAGCGGAAGCGATCGCAGCCTATCGCTATGCTCTCGATATCAATCCCAACTGTTGTGAATCTTACCATTGGTTAGGGGATTTACTCTTAACACAACAGAATTGGCATGAAGCAGCAACAGCTTACCAGCGAGCCATAGAACTCAATCCTTATAATCCCTGGTCTCACCATAATTTAGGGCTAGCCTTAACCGAACACGGCAAATTAGACGAAGCAGTAGCTGCCTTAAACCAAGCCATAGCCCTATGCCCCAACCAGTACTTTGAATTTTACCAAAACTTAGGAAATGCCCTCAGCAAACTCCAGCGTTGGGATGAATCCCTTACCGCCTATGGCAGTGCTATTGAATTAAATCCAGGCCATCCTCAGTTACACAGTAGTTTAGGAAGTGTCTTGGTTCAATTGGGAAAGTCCGATCAAGCAGTAGCGTCCTACCGTCGCTCTATACAGTTAAAGCCAGATCACCCCGAGATACACGAAAAATTAGGAAATGTGCTTCGAGAAAGAGTCCAGGTAGATTTAGATCAAGCAATCAGCTGTTATCGTCGAGCCATTAGGACTAATCCAGATAATCTCGATAATTATCACAAAGCATTAGGGATACAATCCAACGATCCTGAACTGTATCTACAGTTAGGCAATACATTAGTCAAACAAAATCAGTTAGACCAAGCCATCATTTTCTACCAAATCGCCCTCCAGATCCAACCCGAAAATTATGAAGTAAAGGCTCAGTTGACCAGGGTTTTGGAAAAACAAGGCAAGCTAGGGAGTAGGGAGTAGGGAGTAGGGAGTAGGGAGTAGGGAGTAGGGAGTAGGGAATAGGGAGTAGGGAATAGGGGTAGGTTTTTTACATTTGGGTAAAACATCGGACTTAACCTCAGGAGAGGAAAAGGAAAACAACTTAGGTGCGCTTGACCTATTAAGAATTAAATTCGCCACGGGTCGCACCTGAAGAAGCGATGCAGTCGGCCAAAGGGGGTTTCCCCCGGAGACGAAACCTTAGACAGGGGAGCCTTTATGGTTGGTAGGCTATGCAGATGCATGATTAAAACTTATTGATTAAGGCTCCCCTGTCTTACGGTAACTATCGCCAAAGGCGACGCTTCGCGAACAAACCACTCGCTATTGGATCAAGACAATGATGATTTTTAAGGACAAATTAAGTATATTTTCTTATCCCCCACACCCGGTCACCCTACACCCGGTCACCCCACACCTCACGTCTTTGTTAAAAACCTACCCTTATGAGGTGGGGAGGGTGGGGAGCTAGATATTTCGTAGGGTGGCTGAGTGGCGGCCATAATTTTGAAGGATTATCAATCAGTTTTTATCCGCGCCGTAACACACCGTCTTCAAATTGATAACTGACTACTGACTAGTGTAATTATAGCGTTTCTGATACTTATAAGGTACAGTCAATTTTGTTACCCCGACTCCCGACTCCCGACTCCCGACTCCCGACTCCCGACTCCCGACTCCCGACTCCCGACTCCCGACTCCCGACTCCCGACTCCCGACTCCCGACTCCCGACTCCCGACTCCCGACTCCCGACTCCCGACTCCCGACTCCCCAAGACAAAACTACCTCACCAAATTGATAACTGCTATTAAAAATGAAAACTGAAAAATCCTATAAAGGCACATTCCTATATTTCGATTATCCCATAAATCAAAAATCGAGATATGGGCATGGTAAGCCTCCTCATCCCAAGCTGTATGAAATAATTAATCGAGGTAGAGACACTTACAAAACTTATCTCAATAGCTTTTTGCAATACCAGGAAAATCTGCTGAAATTCGCCAATAAAGCCATAAAAGAGCAATCCCCAGAGCCATCATTATTCAATCCCTGGCTCCCTGGTCTTGATGCCGTCTCCCTTTATAGTATTATACGCTTGAATAAGCCTAAACTCTATTTTGAAGTTGGGTCAGGAAACTCTACAAAATTCGCTAGGCGAGCGATTAAGGATGGTGGGCTAAACACTAAGATTATATCTATCGATCCTCAGCCGAGAGCAGAAGTTGATTTAATCTGTGATGAAGTGATTCGAAAGCCCGTAGAAACTGTCGATATTGCTATTTTTGATCAACTGGAATCTGGGGATATATTATTTGTAGATAATTCCCATCGAATATTTATGAATTCCGATGCTACAGTAATATTTTTAGATATTTTTTACAAGTTGAAGCCTGGGGTTATTGTAGTATTTCATAATATATTTTTACCCTATGATTATCCTCAAAAATGGGAAAAGCGTCATTATTCTGAACAGTATGTATTAGCCGCCTACCTCTTGGCAGAAGGTAGTAAATTTGATATTATTTTGCCAAACGCTTTCATCGGGTACGATCCATACTTAAAAGCCATAATGTCATCCCTTTGGCAATCCCCGGAAATGACTGGTGTTAATAAAGGAGGCGCTTCCTTTTGGCTTAAAATGAGAGAATTCTCTTGAGGATTATAGGGAATAGGGAATAGGGAATAGGGAATAGGGAACAGGGAACAGGGAATAGGGAACAGGGAACAGGGAATAGGGAAAAGTTTGAAGGCAAGAGGCAAGAGGCATACATGCTAAAGTTTGAAGGCAAGAAGTGTGTTTACAACCCAGATAAAAACGCTATATCATAACTACTCTAGAAAAGCCCAGGATTTTTTCCCTTTTCCCTACTCCCTACTCCCTACTCCCTGCTCCCTTTTCCCTACTCCCTACTCCCTACTCCCTGCTCCCTATTCCCTGTTCCCTTTAAAACTTAACTATGGCAATCAAATTTTGGAATGGTATTGCATTAATTGAAAATGACACCTATAGGACTCAATTAATACCAAAAGTAGGACGCTTAGATCACGATCAATCACTGTTGAGGGGGATTTTACCTCATATACCAAGGGGTGGTGTTGCCATAGATGTTGGTGCCAACATTGGCGATCACACCATTGCTTACCTGAATAAAGTTGGGATAACTGGTCGAGTGTTAGCATTTGAACCCCTGCCAGAAGCTTATGAATGTCTCAAATTAAATGTACCAGGGGCAGAATCCTATAACTATGCCCTTTCAGACCAAGAAGAAACCCTGAATTTGGTGATTAGACCAAACACAGGAGAGAGTTTTTGCTCCTATTCCGATAACTCACAAACCATTCGAGCTGTTCGATTAGATTCCTTTGAGTTTACCCAGCTAGACTTGATCAAGTTTGATGTAGAAGGTTGGGAGTTAAAAGCCCTCAAAGGAGCTGAAGAGACGATATATCAACATCAACCTCGGATGGTGATTGAGATTAATGAGCAAGTATTTAAACGAACCCTCGGGAATCGACATCAGATTTACGATTTTCTGAGGCGACATGATTACGAGTTACAACCAATACAACCAAAGACCAGCCTCAACACTGAGAGAATTGATTTACTGGCAATACCAGAAAAGGCACAATACTTCTGCGGCTTTCAGCATAAATTAGGGGAAGCTTACACAGAAAATAGTCAGCTTGACCAAGCTATTATCGCTTACCGTCGTGGGATTGGGCTTAACCCCAAGATATCTTCGTCTCATCACAACTTGGGGGAAGTCTTGGAGAAACAAGGTCATCTCGAAGCTGCGATCGCATTTTACCGTAAAGCCATTGACCTCAACCCTGATCACCATCAGTATCATATCACCTTAGCCAAAGCCCTAGCCCGAAAAGGGATGGCAGCTGAAGCAGTAGCTGAGTATCGCTTAGGGCTGTCCCTTAACCCTAACTTCCAGTGGTCAGAGGATAATTTTGGCGAGGCTTTATTAGAAGGTCTGTATAAACACCATAGTAAAAACCATAGTAAAGGTTTCCAGGAAAACCCTAGTCAAAAGAATGACTTGATGTCCTCAAGCCACGACTGTGGTGTAATTTATTTAGCGATTGGGGAAAAATTTAAACGAGAATTTCTTAATGCTTATAAATTTTTCAAGAAATCCAATCCTACCATCCCGATATCCCTATTTACCGATTGCGCCATTGGGGAGTTAGATGGCTGTACAGTCTATCCTTTAAAAAGAAACAAAAATCCTCATAAACTCAAAGCAGATATCTTGAAAATGAGTCCTTACGAAAAAACCTTATTTATGGATACAGATACCTTGGTAATTGGGGATATTTCCGATATTTTTGTGTTTCTTGATGACTGTTATTTATGTATAGCAAAAGAACCTAATGTTGACTATAGTAAACAACCCTATAAATTTATTGGCTATAAATCACATAAACACATTAATACAGGAGTATTCGCCTTAAAAAAATGCCAATTCATTACTAAAATGATTGATGGCTGGATTACTCTGATGTCAGAACAAGATGACTCAGATATGAGAGCAGGACATTTTGGTGACCAGTACTATTTCAACCAGTTATTACAATCGGGTTTCTTCGAGCAAGAAGGAGGCAAAGTAAAGGTCATAGACAACAATATTTACAATGTCAGACCTCAGGCTCTGCCTCACTTAATCAAAGATGGCTTGTTTAATCAAGCCAAGATAATTCATCTACGACTCTCTGCTTTTGTCCCATCATTAGTTTCTCTTAAAAAGAAATAGGGATTAGGGAATCGGGAGTAGGGAGTCGGGAGTGGGTAATAAAGCGATAGTAAGCATTAACGCTAGTTGGTATGCAACAATCGCTTTTTTCAGATTCTCTTGCCTATCACCACGGATTCTGTCATTATGGGCAGACCAAGGTTGTTTTGAGGGTTGCTTTGAGTCATTGCCCAAGCCATGGGAAAGTCTTGTGTGGTGCGAACGGACGAAGCTTGTTGGAATGCTTCAATAGCAAGTTCTAGATTTTTAGCCCTGTCCCCACGGATTCTGTCACTGTAGGCATTGCCCAGGTTAGTTTGAGTCTGTACCCACTCCATGGGGAAGTCTTCTTGGGTGTAAACTGACAAAGCTCGTTGGAATGCTTCAATGGCAAGTTCAAGATTCTCTGCCCTGTCCCCACGGATTCTGTCACTGTAGGCATTGCCCAGGTTAGTTTGAGTCTGTGCCCACTCAATGGGGAAGTCTGATTGAGTGTAAACTGACGAGGCTAGTTGGTATCGGGCAATAGCTTTTTCCAGATTTTCAGCCCTGTGGTCGTGGATTCTGTTTCTGTAGGCTTCCCCCAGGTTGATTTGAGTCATTGCCCAATAGATAGGGAAATCTGATTTGGTGTAAACTGACAATGCTCGTTGGTATTGGGTAATGGCAAGTTCTAGATTTTTAGCCCTTTCCCCACGGATTCTGTTTCTGTAGGCTTGCCCCAGGTTGGTTTGAATCGCTGCCCAACTTTCCCGCTTACTCTCACGGGTAAAGACCTTTAGCACCTGTTTGTAACCAGCAATGGCGATTTCGATGTTATTGGCTTTATTGCCTAGAGGAAACTGCTGGATCAGATTGCTAAATTCCCAAATAACTTTAGCGATGTATTCTGCTTCAGCTTC
This sequence comes from Moorena producens 3L, assembly GCF_000211815.1. Classification (GTDB taxonomy): domain Bacteria; phylum Cyanobacteriota; class Cyanobacteriia; order Cyanobacteriales; family Coleofasciculaceae; genus Moorena; species Moorena producens. Next base: position 67,136 of record NZ_GL890843.1, on the reverse strand, counting down.
TGAGAGTTTAGCACTTGCCCAGGTTTGCAGGATATCAATAAAGTTATCATCCAGTTTGTCTAGGTTGGCTCCCAACAGTGGGTAGACTACTTTGGGGTTGCTATCGCTGTTGTCAGTTGCCAGCAATACCTCTGTCAAGAATTGCAGATAGTCTTGGCATGAGGGATTAGCTGAGCTAGGGGTTTCTGAGATTCCCAGGATTTCTAACAGCTCACTCCTCAGACCCAGTAAAACCTCAGCACGGTTTTGCTTGCCCTCTGCTCTCAGTTGTTCTGCTACTTGTGCCATTACCTGCAATAACTCTGCATCCACTAACTCACGGTTGCTCTCAAGAATTTTGAATTCTTCACCGCTGGGACTCCCTAATCCCTACGGTGCGCGTTCCCTAAAACCCGGAACGAAAGTAACTTACCAAATTAATAATTACCTTAACTATAGCAATAAAAAAAATCGGTCAAGTTTTGGTTAACCCCAATCCTTGACCGAATTCTATTGTGTAAACGTCAACAATTACAGCTTAACTGAACTCAAATCTGAATAACTACTGATCAACTAATACATTCGTCAGTGGTCAGTGGTCAGTGGTCAGTGGTCAGTGGTCAGTGGTCAGCCATTGGCCTTGGCCGTTGGCCACGCTACGCGAATGGTTGATAGCTGATACGCGACACGCTGATAGCTTAAAAATAACCTCCACAATTCCTGGTCGCCAGGGCGTCAAACCCTGGCAAAACCCTATCCTAGTCTACGTAGAAATATCGAATCAAGGTGGTCATAACCTCACCAGGGTTTTCGGTAGGTTCGGGAGTGCTCCACTCGTCGGGATAGGCGTATTTAAGAGCATAAATGGCATAAATAGTATGCCGAACTTGTTCAGGAGAACCGATCAAGATGTGCTTGACTTTCTTAGGTTTCCGACCAGGGTTTTCAGGGTTCTGATTTTCATCGGAGTTAGGCGGAAGATTTTTCGTCATGACCAGTTATTCATTAATTTTGCTGACATTATTAATATATCAATAAATTAATAAAGTTGTCAAGGGGTTTAGATTTTTTTTTATTACGAAATATTGAGATAATGGAGACCGTGGCTAGGTTGATAATTGTGGATAGTTTTGGAATATAAAATCGTTTTTATTCGTGTATATTTTTGATAAAATTAATCCTAGATAA
>NZ_GL890843.1:59299-65179 GCF_000211815.1 Moorena producens 3L | reverse complement strand
ATCAGGATTTCCAAGGAGTATACAGAGACCAGCATATCCCAGGGATTTCTAACAGAAGTGAATTTGAAGTAGCTATTCCAGTCCCAACCCATGCGTTTAAAATACTGTTTCAAGATAGATGCTGGCACATGGGGATGGTTGTGTCGTCCTTTATCTGTACTAACACTATCACTGTAAGGATCTAGTGCTTGTCTAATCATAGTATCACCAGACCTAGGCTTGCCAATGAATAGGAATTTATGCTTGTGTGATAGTCTCATTTTATAGCAGTTATTAATTTCAGGTAAAAAGTTCTGGGTTTTAGGGAGTAGGGAGTAGGGAGTAGGGAGTAGGGATAAGCATTCAGCATTCAGCATTCAGCAGTCAGCGGTCAGCCTATTTTATTCAAAAGCACCTCAAGTAGCGTGGCCGTAGGCCAATGGCTGATAGCTGAATGCTTACGAGTAGGGAGTAGGGGTAATAAAATTGACTTTATCTCATAAGTCTGAACAACGCTATAAATTGGATATTATTCAGTTATAAAACAAACCGTCAAACCCTATACCCCTGTTGGTTATCCCCCTATTACCTATTACCTATTACCTATTACCTATTACCTATTACCTATTACCTATTACCTATTACCTAGTTTAAAAAGAATACTTTCCGTAATTGATATCATACTCAAACAGCTTCGAGACTATTGCTTTGGACTCACTATCATAATACTGACTATAGTGGTCGTGCTTGCTGGTATTTATCTTCAAAGAATCTAGCTGTAGTCCTAGCTTTGACGAAACAAAATCTAAGTCTTCCTCTAAGTGTTCAACACGGATAACATAATCCACTAGGAAATTATTCTGATCATCAAAAACATAGTAAGGAAGGGTATAGGTAGACAAATCATCAAGATATATTTGCTGCTTCAAGTCCCAGGATTTTCCTGTCTTAATCCACTGCTTGAATGGCATCCTGGTGTTTGGGTTATAGGGGTATTTTTCGATAATGTCTTCGGATACACGGATTGCTCTTGCTGTTTCCCACCAATAAATACCTCGGTGATCTGGCTTGGCATAGAAGTACAGAGAAACCAGCATATCCCAAGGGTTTCGGATACTGATAAACTTGAAGTAGCTGTTCCAGTTCCAACCCATACGGTCAAAATGCTGCTTTAACACAGATGCTGGCACATGGTGATGGTAATGTCGCTTCTTATCCGTACTGGAAATATCGGTGTAAGGATCCAATGCCTTGCGAATACTAGTACTAGCACACTTAGGTTTGCTGAGGAATACAAACTTATGCTTGTGGGATATTCTCATGATAACTGTTTATAGATTTCCGATTTAACAATGGATTTTAAAAAATAATTGCTGGTCAGCTTTTCTTTAATCGGGTGCTGCTTCAGGTAGTGGTGGGTTTCCTCAATTAAAGCAAAATCATCAGCTTTGGCCGCTGCTTCTTGTCTAGACTGGAAGTAAAGGGGATAGTCTTGGCCCAAATACTCTTTTACAGCTGGCAGCGGATTGACTAAAACCGGGGTATTTCTGACGATGCACTCAATGATCGCGTTATTGGCACTGGTGTCATACAACTCCAAATAAGCAATATTCTTTGACAAGACTTCATCATACTCATCATTGGGCAAATAATCAACTATCTGCACATAACTGTAATTGGGCTGTAAATTAAATACTTGTTTTTCAGTGTGTAACATCTCCCCGGAATAGGGTTTACGTAACACCATCTTTTTGTAGTTTTTTACCGGTAAATAGTAGATAGAGTGCATCTTCCGCAACCAAATCCCAATTTGGATAATAGTTGGCTCAGGATTTGACAAAAACTTATCCATCGAAAAGATAACATCTGGGGTTTCCGTAGGATGGATAACGCTAACAATTGGCACATCTAGCTGCTTTTGGAGCCATCGACGAGAGTCTTCAGACAAACAAAATAGACCTTGACAATACTTAATACTTTCTTGCCACAACTGACTTGCAAATATTGCCTGAGGTGACAGGTGTTCTTGAAACCATTTAGGGACATAGGGAGGGCAATGGATGAATCCAATCCAAGGCTCTGTATAAGCAGTTGGGGTGTTGTTACAATCTCCAGGATCCGAACCCCAGGCGAATTTCTTTTCTATGAAGCCATCCACCAAGATTCCAGCATCATTGTGTAAGGCTTTCAAGCTATTCATCGCATAAGACCATCCAGAGCGATGCTCCCCGTAATGATACTGTAAAGCAGAAGCAAGATCGAGTTTTTTCGGATAATCCCCAGAGTCTTCAAACCCTGAATCCTGCTCTTCAGTTTCGGAGACATCAAGGCTTCCGTTACCATTGGATTCCTCAGTTAGCGGTACATAATACTCCTGTAGAATTTTTTTCTCAAAATCAACCGTTGACTCAAACCGCCTGTTATAGGATTGAGGGTCTTCTAGGTAAATTCCTAAAGGTTCCCTCAATAGCATGAATTTAGAACCATTGGTTGAACAACGTAACCAAAATTCCCAATCAGCACTCGCGCCATACTCAATTTCATCGAAATAGCCATTTTTTTCATGGACACTCTTCCGCCATACCGGCATACAATGGGGAAGATTTTGGGAGCCGATCTTACCTTTTTCCTCCCCTTCAGCCCACCACTTTTCTTGAAAAAAGTCTTCAGTTCCAAAATACTCCGGAAATCCCACATACCAGACTGCATGAGCGGTATTATTATCCCAGGTTTCATTGGGTTGCATCGTAACTTTCAGAGGAGCGCAAACCACGTCCACATCAGGATGCTCATCCAAGGCTCTCATATGTTCTTCGATATGTCTGGGCGCTCTGCGGTCATCGAGATTAGCGTTTGTAATATAGTGACCACGGGCTAATCTAATGCTCATGTTCCAAACTTCATAAAGCCCTGGGTCTTCATCCAATTTTATATAGATAATATTCTGATACCTGGTCATATACTTTTTAATCACAGGCTCTTCATTTCCAGGAGAATTGGGATTAACCAATATTAATTCACATTCAGCAAAAACAGTCTGCTCGGTAATATCCTTAAGGAAGGGTTCAATATACTTATCCCCTTTAAATACTGATGTGATTATCGATACTTTTGGTTGCCATTGATAGGTACTAAATGGTCGATTAAGCAGAGTAGATCGTATTAGATATTGCCATTCCGTTAGGTTACTGAATGCATAAGAATTGAATGGAGAATTATGAGCAGCTGAAAATGTAGTAAATTGCTCTATCCAATCAGAAATTGTTTCTGTTGGTTGGTAAGGGGTAATGGTTAGGGAGTTTTTTAACTGCTCAGCCATAGTGGTAAAATTACCAGCATGATAAGAGCTCCATGCTAACCAAACTAAGGAATTATAATCGTGATTTTTAGTATTGGTATGGCTATAGACTGGATTCTGAGCATCAGGTAATCGGGGTTTGTAGATAATCGGTTGCTTACTGTTTTGATAAATTGTCAAAAATTGGTTAACGATATAATTATCCATGTGACCAATTAGGTCATAATCTACTTTATTTATATCAGCTTTTTTCTGATAGGATTTATAGCGAGCTGGGGCAAATATTTTTGTAAATTTAAGGGCAGATTTTTGCCAGATTTCGTAGCTATAGTTGGTAGAGTGCTTGACATGATAAGCAACGGGAGAGACTAAGTCTTTTATGGTTAACCCCTGTTGCCAAGCAATCACTGGTACCCAGAAATCCCAAAAGGGAATACCAAGGCAAAAGTCAGAGGATGGAAATTTTTCCAGCAGTTCTTTTTCAAAAAAGAACACATCAACCCCAACATCGTAAATCTCACCGTTGATTGATTCAGCAGTATCAATATCGACTCGTGAAGCGAGCAGAATAGAGTCTTGAGTCTGCTCTCGAATAAATTCTGTAAAATCCTGCTCAGCTTTTAAGATAATATCTGCGTTAACAATTCCACAGATTTGGCTACCGTACTCACGCAAATAGGATAAGAGGTCATCAATGTAAACATAAGGCTTACCATAATGCTCTCGTCCATCTCGAAATACTCTGTGAAATTTAATGTCTTGATATAAAGGCTGGAGTTTCTCAATCTCTTCTATAATATTTAAAGAAACAACCTCAAATCCTAGAGTAAGCCAGCTATTAATAGCGGCTTGTTGCTTCTTAACATTTCCTGGTGCAATACTGGTTACGATGACAAGGGTTTCAGTTGTCATTAGTCATTGGTCCTTGAGAATAGGGAGTAGGGAGTAGGGAGTAGGGAGTAGGGAGTAGGGAGTAGGGAGTAGGCAACAGGCAACAGGCAACAGGCAACAGGCAACAAGGAAAAATCCTCTGTACCTCATGACTCTGAAAATTGCTATATATCGATGCTATCAGACTTGATATTATTGTTTTGTTGATATTAAACCCAGTTACCACAGACAAATTGAAATTTTTTATTAAGTTATCGACAATTTTTTATTAAGTTTTATTAAATGCAACAGAAAACACAAAAGGTGAAGGGGTATTGAAAACTAACAAATGACTACCAATAAATACAGCCTTTCCTAGTAACCGTAAGCTAAATCTAAATTTTCTTGCCTACTCCCTACTCCNTACTCCCTAAAACCTGAGAACTCAAATAATGACAGACAAACAAAAAAGCGCTCCCCATCTGGAGAGCGCTTTTTTCTAATCAAGTAGATTAAGCCAAGTTGAAATTAACCGTTGATTGCTGGAGCAGTCAAAGCTACGGGAGTAGCTTCAGCCGCAGCTAGGTCTAGAGGGAAGTTGTGAGCGTTACGCTCGTGCATTACCTCGAAACCTAGGTTGGCACGGTTGAGTACGTCAGCCCAGGTGTTGATCACGTGACCTTGTGAGTCGATGATGCTCTGGTTGAAGTTGAAGCCATTGAGGTTAAATGCCATGGTGCTGATGCCCAGTGCAGTAAACCAGATGCCGATTACAGGCCATGCACCTAAGAAGAAGTAGCAAGGAACGGCTGTTGTTGAAGGAAGCGTATTGGAAGATTAAACGACCGAAGTAGCCATGAGCTGCAACGATGTTGTAAGTTTCTTCCTCTTGACCGAACTTGTAACCATAGTTCTGTGACTCGGTTTCGGTGGTCTCACGCACTAAGGAGGAGGTCACCAAAGAACCGTGCATTGCAGAGAACAAGGAACCACCGAATACACCGGCTACACCTAGCATGTGGAACGGGTGCATTAGGATGTTGTGCTCAGCTTGGAACACGAACATGAAGTTGAAGGTTCCGCTGATACCGAGAGGCATACCATCGGAGAAAGAACCTTGTCCAATTGGGTAGATTAGGAACACGGCGCTAGCAGCTGCAACCGGTGCGCTGTAAGCGACGCAGATCCAAGGACGCATACCTAAGCGGTAGCTTAGTTCCCACTCACGACCCATGTAGGCAAATACACCAATCAGGAAGTGGAACACTACCAACTGGTAAGGACCACCGTTGTAGAGCCACTCATCTAAAGAAGCAGCTTCCCAGATTGGGTAGAAGTGTAGGCCAATGGCGTTAGAAGAAGGAACAACAGCACCAGAGATGATGTTGTTTCCGTACATCAGGGAGCCAGCAACCGGCTCGCGGATACCATCGATGTCCACAGGAGGAGCAGCGATGAAAGCAATGATGAAGCAGGTGGTAGCAGCTAGCAAAGTTGGGATCATTAATACACCAAACCAACCTACATAGAGGCGGTTGTTGGTGGAGGTGACCCAATTGCAGAACTGAGACCACACAGAGGTGTTGCTCTGTTGTAATACAGTAGTCATGTTCTTATGATTGCGGGTATGAATATGAAGTTATCGAGGTTCGTCCGGCTTGTTTGTGCCTTCATGTATTTATATTAAGCAATATCTAAAGTTTTGTAAAGGGTTTTGGGAGTAATTTGCCGTC
>NZ_GL890843.1:0-59279 GCF_000211815.1 Moorena producens 3L | reverse complement strand
AAAATAAAAGTAAAGGCGTTCCATGGAACGCCTCTATATATAGAGCCTGAGATATAGAGCCTGAAACTGGTTCTTTCCCTAAGTCGTAACTTAGAAAGCTACTTACGACTCAGCACTCAACACTTAGCACTTAAAAAACCTCAACCAGGAGGCCACTTCATTTGGCGTTGACCCAAGATGTGCAAATGAAGGTGATCAACCGTTTGACCACCATCAGCACCATTATTAATCACCAGTCGATAGCCATTGGTCAAACCGACTTGGTCAGCAACTTGCTTAGCAGTTAACAGCAGGTGTCCCATCAGGGCTTGATCTTCCGACTCAGCTGCTGCCAGTTGAGGAATGGGCTTCTTGGGAATTACCAGAATATGAACTGGTGCCTGAGGGTTAATATCCTTGAAAGCAAGGGCTAAATCGTCTTCATAAACAATATCCGCTGGGATTTCTCGGCGGATAATCTTGCTAAAGATGGTTTCGCTCATAGCAGCTGCCATTACTATGTTTACTAGATCAGATGCAATTGTGACACAAAATGTCAGGTAGCTATAGCATTGTTATTTGAGTTGTGAACATAGTCGCGCTTGGGAAAGGCAAGAGGCAAGAGGCAATAGGCAACAGGCAATAGGCAACAGGCAACAGGCAATAGGCAATAGGCAACAGGCAATAGGCAAAAAAGTATATCGGGATGTTTGGTAGCGATGCAGCGCGGTCTTGGGGGTTTCCCCCACTCGCTATTGCATCAAGACAATGGAAATAACTTTCATCCTTGTGGGACCATAATGCCCGCGTTATAGTTCACAAAATAGTTATAATTCCTATATCTATAACCTTGCTAAAAATAATCGTTTATATGATAAATATTCAACAATAAATTATATATATTCCTAATTTTTATCCAAAGAAACTAGTAAGATGTTGTGCATGTAAACTGTATATTAGTGAAATAACCTAAAAAATATAGATTCCAGCATCCTTTTGTGTTTTGCCTATTGCCTATTGCCTCTTGCCTCTTGCCTATTGCCTATTGCCTATTGCCTATTGCCTATTGCCTATTGCCTATTGCCTCTTGCCTATTGCCTCTTGCCTATTGCCTCTTGCCTCTTGCCTCTTGCCTCTTGCCTTTTACCTTTTGCCTTTTACCTTTTGCCTATTGCCTATTGCCTATTGCCTATTGCCTATTGCCTTTTACCTTTTGCCTATTGCCTATTGCCTATTGCCTATTGCCTTTTGCCTTCTTAAAACACATTGAAAATGCGTTTTAGCTTAATCATTACCATCAGCCCCTACACTTAGAGCGAGGGGCTAATGCCCTCAATCTAATGTTCCATTCGTATTGGTGGAGTCATTATCGGTCCTGTTCTAGGAAAATGTCTGGGCCCGGGTTTAGGAAAAGGAGGTCTGGGCCGTGGATGTTCAAAAACAGGAGGTGTTGGTTGGGGTATTGGGCGTGGACATTTGGGAAAAGGTTCTGGGTGTTCAGGCATGGGAACTGCCGTAGGTGCTGGACACAGAATGAATGGTGTTTGGGGAGTCGGACCACATCCACCATGAACCATAGTATCTTGCTGATCTAGATCATTGAGAAAGGTTTCCTCATCGGATAACAACTCAAAACCGATGGGTAACTCAGAAATTTCCATTATTAGTTTTCCTCCATAGGAGTGTGACAGATGACTTTCTTCAAGATTTCTGTAAGTCTACCAATTCTGTTTTAGAGAAAAATCTCAGTTTCGTCTCGCCATTTTGGCGAGTTTTTAGTGGAAAACTAGAGTATCAATAGATCAATAGATAAAGAGAAATGGGATAACTCCGTAAGCATTCAGCTATCAGCTAATGCGCTACAGATGGTGCTACTTGAGGTGCTATCAGCTAATGCGCGTTTGCCCACACTAATTGAGGTGTTTATGGGGAAAGTGCCAGCATCGAAGCCTGTGCCACGCTACTAATCGGTGCTTTTGAATAAAATAAGCTGACCGCTGAGTGCTGACTGCTGAATGCTTACATAACTCCTGAAACTATAACAGTCTCATTATTGATTGTTCACTGTTGAGTGTTGATTGTTGTACGGTTAGGCACAAGACTTTCCCCTACTATCGGTTAACTGCTCAAGGGTAAACAACAAACATTTTCTCTTTAAGTTGTGCATCTACTGATCATCTACTGATATTTTGGAACCACTATCATCTGAAACGATTTCCTCATATCTATTGGATATAGGACTGTGTACCCCGTCAGACCTAGAATCTATCCAGGTAGAATCGGCTCCCCCTGCTAAGAATTTCAATTTACTGGTGAGCTTTTCAGATCATCGTCAGCTACTGGTTAAGCAGGAAAGACCCCATCATGACGGTATTATAAATCATGAATTTTTCAATGAGTGGCAATTTCATCGCTGGCTGCAGCAGTTGCCAGACCAGGACTGTCTAGCTTCATCAGTTTCCCAGATCCTTCATTTTGATCCCGATCATTGCATCCTGGTCTACAACTATCTAAATAACTATCTCGACCTGTTTAGTTTCTACTATCAAAACCAAATTTTCCCTGAAGCGATCGCAACTGATATCGGAACAGTTTTAGCCAACCTCCATCGTGTTACCTTCAATCAACCAGAATGTCGGAATTTTCTAGACCAGGTACCACAGGGGAAATCTCCCTATCGGTTTGGCAATCCAGCTAAAGGAATCGGACGGCTTAGCCCAGAGATGTTTGGCTCAATCCCTAACAATGCCTTAAAGTTCTTTGTTCTCTATCAACGTTACCCCAGTCTGGGAAATGCGATCGCAGATTTGGAAACTGACTGGCATCCGAGTTGCCTAACCCACAATGACTTAAAATTGAACAACATTTTGGTTCATAGAGAGTGGGAGCAATTCTCAACATCTTCACCACCCGATCAGAGCATGGTGCGACTGATTGATTGGGAACGTTGTGCCTGGGGAGATCCAGCCTTTGACCTTGGAACCATAATCGCCAGCTACCTGGGTATCTGGTTAAGTAGCTTAGTGGTAGACCCCACGATTAAATTAGAAGAATCCTTGCGTCTAGCAGTGACTCCTTTACAAGTGCTTCAACCCTCCATCGCTGCTCTAACCCAAGCCTATCTTACCGCTTTTACCGGGATTGAGTCAGCTCGTCCCAACTGGCTTAAACGAGTAGTTCAGTTTACCGGTTTGGCACTGATTCACCAAATTCAGGCAATGATTTACTATCAGAAATCCTTTGATAATACTGGAATCTGTATGCTCCAGGTTGCCAAAACTCTACTCTGCCGACCAAAACAATCTGTGCCAACAGTTTTTGGGATCTCAGAATCAGAACTGATATCAAATCCGGTAATCCCCTAGAAAAGGGTTTTGAGGATACCTGTGAATTGTCAATTGAAAACCGCTATATAGACCTCATCTAATTTTACTTTAAATTACGATGCTATTTGACAACCCTTTTCCCAATCAACAGCAAGCAGCTCTGGAAGATATTGTTAACAACATTGAAATCCAGTCCAATTTTTGTATCAACCATCCCAACTATCAACCCTTCACCATACCTGATGAAACAGTAGCCCGCTTTCAGCAACTTCCTCAAGACATACAGCATAAGTATCTCAGCCTACTGCTGAGAAATTTCCTCTACGGCATTTATTACAATGGCTATCTGCGCACTCCCCTGGCACTCAACACAAGTCGCGCGGATATAGCACCCCATCAAAACTTAGAGAACAATACCCTGCTGGGAATAGACCTAGATTTTTACCAACGACTCCACGCCAACAATCAAGGCACAGGCTACTTTGATCCCAATTGGCAGGTAATCTCAGAAGAAACCGATGGTTCAATAGCCGTCACCAAAGGGAGTTTGACTATGCATATTGAACGGGAGATTCATCTCAAACGTGAGGAAAAATCTGCTACCATCGGTAGCATCGTTGCCATCCGGATGCCCAAGAATTTGATGCAAAACGGCTTTTATGTAGCAGTGGGTAATGTTGGTCAAGAGCGACAGGGCAATGGTGATATCGATTCTAAAACAGCGCGAATCTATTTTAATCTGACACCAGATGGAGCCCTGGCTGTCATGGATAGCATGACAAAATATTTGAATGCAGCAGCAATTCCTTTCACATTTAAAGTTCTATACAATCCATCGGAATACAAACGCCATGACTGCGGAGTACTCTACTTTGAGCGCTGTGATTCTGAAGTTGTCTTTGGGGTGATGCAAACCATATATCTAGCAAACCGCTGCCATTTTCGCCCAGAAGTACCTTTATTCACCAAGTTTTTGGCACCGGGACTGAGTTTTGCCGAAGAACCAACCCAAAAATTTACCTCTCAAGAAAGTTTTGGCATGAACCGCTGCCAAATTGTAGCCAATGGTTTAATGCAGGCTTGGCAAAACGGTAATAACACTCCAGAGGAGCGCCTCAACGCTATCCGCCAACAATTTTCTCAGTTAGGAATTGAATGGGAACGTCCTTACCTCAATGGTGAGTGACATCTTCCGCACCCCCGCCCGACAATTCCCACACTCCCCGTTTGACCATGATGTCAAAAACCTACCCTTGTGAGCTCCCCATCTGCCGATATCCCCATCTCCCCAAAGCGCGCCTCTTCACAATTTCAATACAATTTCAATGTGTGACAGCTTAGTAGGATCCGGAGGGAGACCTTACAGGTATAGTCCCTGGGTAAGTCATAAAAAACTATAGCGCTACACCAACCAAGTCCACCTAGATGGACTTGGTTGGTGTAGCCGAAAGCTTTAGCCTTAGGCCATTAGACTGAGTGATCCTCGCTGCCACCATCCAAGTCATCAGTCTCAAGACGGAAGTGGCAATTGACCTCAGGTATATTTAGCGTCTTTAAGAAAAATTCATCAAAAATTTTTAGCTCTGTCAGGATTTTATGAAAAACTCATGAAAGTTATATTAGTCATTCATCCGGGATTATACAGAACACTTATTGACCAACGTCACTGCTGACAAATGAGTAATGCTAAATGCTTACTTATATGGTAACGATAGAAAATAAAAAATGGGGAATTTGTATCCATTTTTTATTTTTACCACCGGTTAATTTACCCGATGAATTATACCTATTAATCAGTCGAAAAATAAGTGAGAGGTAAACTAGGATTTTCCCTACTAGGTAAGGTAACAAAAGGCATTAGGTATCAATAATTAAAACCATTAACCATTAACCATTAACCTTGCTCTAACCCTCAACCCGAAATTGAAAGAGTAATATAAATTCTACCATTGCCTGAATCAAGGGCGGAGGAGCCGTAGGTATATGTACGGTTAAAACCTAGGGTGTTAATAGGATTGCTAAACTTTCTACACAATTCCTACATAGTTTAAATCTACTCTCTAAAAAGTCACGATTTAATCGACATTATAATTTATATTTCATCATGATGCAGTCAACGTTAAAGACTTCTGGCCAGGCAGGCTTCATAAATGAAGCTGCTGTAGTGCAGTTACCGATCCGCTTGAGCAGACTCGAAGCAATAGAATTTAAAGAAACTTGTGATCAGCTTCTCCAAAAACCTTATTGTCCTAAGCTGATTATTGCAGACTTAAGTCAGACAGAGTTTATCGATAGTAGCGGCATTGGTGCCTTAGTAAGGAATCACAAAATCACTCAGGAAAACGGGGGATCACTAATACTAAGGGGTATAACTTCTCCAGTTATGGCTGTCTTAGTCATGACTGGGCTAGACAAAAAATTAATTCTAGACGCTTCATATAACCTGACAACAATAGCTGTCAATTGGTCAAAGGCTCAGTTACCAACAACTCACCCATCTACACGCTCTTGGGCTAAGCGATGCTTAGACATAGTGGGGGGAATAGTAGGTTTAGGAATTACGGCCATATTATTTATTCCCATTGCGATCGCGATTAAACTCGACAGTCCTGGCCCCATCTTGTTTAGTCAAATTCGCTGTGGTTGGATGGGTAAGGAATTTCGGATCTGGAAATTCCGCTCAATGTATACTGATGCGGAAACCCAGAAAGATAGCGTTCAAAATCAAGCTAAGGATGGCAAGATATTCAAAAACGAAAATGACCCTAGAATCACCAGGGTCGGTCGGTTTTTGCGGAAAACTAGTTTGGATGAACTACCTCAGTTCTGGAATGTCATTAAAGGTGAAATGAGTTTGGTAGGTACTAGACCACCGGTACCTAAGGAAGTGGAAATCTATGAGGTTCCAGAGTGGCAACGGTTGAATGTTAAACCGGGAATGACTGGAGAGTGGCAGGTGCATGGGCGATCGCAAGTTCGGGATTTTGCAGATATAATTAAACTGGATTTACGCTACCAACGAAACTGGAGCTTAATGTATGACCTTAAGCTCATTATAAAAACAATTTTTATCTTGTTGTCGAAAAATAATGGAGCCGTTTAGGCTCAAAACTATCTCGGCAAAATTCCGGATACAAATTAAATCTAATGGTAAATAGATTAGAGTATTCTCTAGGAATAGGTTTTCCAATAAACAAGCATGAAAGTTGCCCTAGTTCATGATTATCTAACGCAAAAAGGTGGAGCAGAACGGGTATTTGAACTGCTTTGTAAGCGCTTCCCTAGTGCTGATGTGTTCACATCCTTGTATGATTCCCAGAACACCATTGACCTAGGTGAGCGCCTAGTGCATACCACCGGACTTCAGAACATTCCAGGGTCAACGAAATACTTCAGACTCTTGGCTCCGTTTTACTATCCAGCTTTTCGAGCCTTGGATTTAGAAAATTACGATTTGATTATCAGTAGTTGTTCAAGCTTCGCAAAGGCGGTCAAGAAAAAATTAGGAGCCAAGCATGTTTGCTTTTGCCACAATGTCACCCGTTTTTTGTGGGATACGCAAACTTACCTCAAGGAGTATGGAGAATATAGAGCGTTTTCTCCTGTCATTGATAAAGTCTTCCAGTTGATCAGAAAAGTAGACCTGGACTATGCCCAGGAGCCGGACATTTACATTGCTAACTCGACCACTGTCGCTCGGCGTATCCAGAATATCTATGGTAAGCCAGCCATGACGGTCAACTATCCAATTAATAGCCATAAATTTGTGTTTTCCGACCAAAAGGAAGACTTTTACCTAGTATCATCTCGTTTACTGGGTTACAAGCGTATCGATCTGATTATCGAGGCGTTTAATTGGCTAGGCTGGCCCTTATTAATATCTGGTGATGGTCCAGAGCGAGAGCGTCTAGAATCTAAAGCTTTGGACAATATTCGATTCTTGGGATACGTCAGCGATAAACAGCGTTGTCATTTGATGGCAAAAGCTCGTGGGGTGATCGTGGCGGCTTTAGAAGATTACGGTTTAGTGCCAATCGAAGCCAACGCCAGTGGGACTCCAGTAATTGCCTACGGTGCAGGTGGTGTTTTGGATACTCAGATACCAGGGACGACAGGGGTGTTTTTTAAACGGCAAACACCGGAAGCACTCCAAGCTGCACTACTTGAGGCTAGGGAAATTCCCTGGAATTATGCCAAAATCCGAGACCATGCCCTGAGTCATTTCACTGAAGACGTTTTCTTTAATACAGTTGGGCAAATTATTGATAAAACGGTCAGGGGACAGCCTGTTAATTTCAGCCATTCGTTACGCCATTCAACCAAGGTTCCCACTTTAGCTAGGTGACAGGATAGTGGCTGGGCTGATTTTAGATTTTAGATTTTGGATTTTGGATTTTTTCGTTGATTTCTTGGGATTTATACGGGTCTATACTCCAAAATCATCAGATCCAATCTGGTGGACTAATCAATATAGTCCTGCTCGGGTGACTGGTGATGGGTAATAGATAATATCAGGTCCGGTTGACTACTTCTTCTTATACCCTTTCTCTAAAAGGGATGCAACCTATGATTGTCGGTTCATTGGTAATGGGTAATGGGTAATGGGTAATCATACTCCAATTCCTAATTCCCTATTCCCAAAAGGTAGGGAAAATTTGTTGCAGGTATCCATGATAATTTTGCTTACCAGAGATTGAACATATTTCAAGGGCAAATTTTCAATGGTTAATGGTTAATTTAAAATTAACTTTCCAAAAAAAATCAAAAATCCTATCGAATATGAACAAAGTGATTAACCGGATTTTATCTAAACCAATTACTAATCATCCCGGGAATATTTTAGACTTGATTCACTGGAATTGATGTCAATTTAAAATCCAATCCAAACTTGTCAATCATTAATCTAAAATCCCATGAAGGAACTTGATTTAAACGCAGCAGGTGAAACAGATGCAGGGTATGGCCAACTGTTGGCAGTTTTGTGGCGCAGACGCTTGTGGATTATAAGTGTACTGTTGACAAGCTTGCCGATTGCCTTCTATATCACTCTCAAGAAAGAGCCGAATTATATCAGCTCTCTACAGCTGTTGGTGGAGCCTAATTATATAGATAAAACACGAGGAATAGAGAGTCAGTTTACTGAGTCCACTGTTGATATCGACTATGCTACTCAGTTACAGCTGATGCGTAGTTCTGAATTGATTCAACGAGCAGTGGATTTGCTTCGTGATGACTACCCAGATATCACAGTCGGTGATATTAGAGGCTCCTTAAGATTAGCTCAAGTACTGCAGGGTAAAACCGAAACTAAGGTATTTCAAGCGGTCTACACCAGCAATGACCGGATTAAAACTCAAAAAGTACTGCAAGCTATTCAAAAGGTTTATCAAGATTACAACCTAGAGCAGCAGGAAATGCGGTTGAATAAAGGTCTTGCTTTTATCAATCAGCAGTTGCCAACAGCTCGTAATAATCTTGAGCAAGCTGAGCAACGGCTAGAGCAGTTTCGCAAGAGCAAAAACCTGATTGATCCCTCACAACAAGCTCTAGCTGTCAGTCAAACTCTGAATGGGATTGAACAGGAGCGCCGAGCCATCCGCGCTCAGTACATGGAAACTCAAACTCGCTACCAGGCTGTTCAGCAAAAACTGGCTCGTTCACCGCAAAATGCCTTGACCTCGTCCCGCTTGAGTCAATCTGGGCGCTATCAAAATTTGCTCAATGAAATCCAAAGAATAGAACTGGCTTTGGTGGAGCAAAGTCGGATTTATACTGAAGCTCATCCTAGAATTCAAAAATTAATTGAACAGCGTCAGAGTGTGTTTGCGCTCTTGCAGGAAGAGACTAGACGGGTTTTAGGGCAAGTTCCGACTAAACTGGTTACCACTGGCAATAACCTCCTGACAGAAGGACAGCTCGGTGGTGTGGATCTCAATCTGGTCAACGAACTAATCACCTCGCAAATTAATCTAGTCAGTCTACAGACTCGTGATCAAGCCCTGGCCAAAACAGAGCAGGAAATCCGTATCCAACTCAGGGAATTCCCAGCCCTGATTGCTCAGTACAATCGTCTACAACCCCAAGTAGCAATTCAACAAAATACTCTGCAGCAGCTACTACAAGCACGGCAGGAGTTAAGCATCGAATTGGCTCGGGGGGGATTTAACTGGCAAGTTGTAGAAGCACCTTTACCGGGCTCGAAGACCGGTCCTAATATGACCCAAGACCTATTATTGGGTGCAGTGGTTGGGTTATTTCTCGGTGGTGTGGCTGCCTTTGTGCGGGAAGCCATGGATGATGGAATTCATACCTCTGATGATTTGAAAAATCAAGTGGCTCTACCCTTGCTAGGTATGATTCCACAGTTGCCGGAAGGTAAAATCAGTAAACCTGTTCTGAATCTAGGTTTGAGCCAGTCCGAGAGAACACTTCCGATGATGGAACTGTTGGGATGGCGACCATTTCAGGAAGCACTGGACATGATTTATGTGAATATCCAGTTGCTCAATTCTGGTTCTGAGCTGAAATCCCTGATGGTTACGTCAGCGCTGTCTGGTGAGGGGAAGTCAACTCTGGCGTTGGGTTTAGCCTTGAGTGCTGCTCGTTTACATCGACGAGTACTGCTAATTGATGTAGATATGCGCCGTCCGAGGTTGCACCAACAACTTGGCCTCTCCCATCAGGAAGGACTTTCTACTTTATTGGAAGATGATACTGCTACACCCAGCCCAGTTAGTATCTCACCTTTGGGGTCAACCATTGATGTTTTGACTGCTGGACCAACCCCAATTGACCCAGTTAAGCTGCTGGGTTCTAAACGGATGAAGAACTTAATGGCAGAGTTTCAGCAGACCTATGATCTGGTGTTGCTGGATACTCCCCCAGTGTTAGGTATGGTGGATGCACTCCAAGCAGCATCTTTGTGCCAAGGTGTGGTGATGGTGGGACGCCTAGAGCGAGTTACTCAATCTCAACTCAGCCAGGCTACTGCTATACTCAGGAATTTAAACCTGATGGGAATCATTGCTAACGGGGTGAAGAGTTCTAATCAGAACTACGCTTACTATGGTTCGCGAAACAACCATGCTGCTATTGAACCACAGCAGCCTGTATCTGATCTTCAAGAGTCTCCACAACTAGAGCGTCAGTTCAGCAATCATGTCAAGTCTCGTTGATTTTTTTGTTAATTGAAAATTGAAACTTGTTAATTGTTAAGTAAGCATTCAGCCATCAGCCGTCAGCCGTCAGCCGTCAGCCGTCAGCCGTGAGCTAAAAGCTCACGCTACGCGAACAGCTGACGTAACTCAGCATTATTCCAATGCTTACCTGTTTGATTCAAAAGCACCTCAAGTAGCACCATCTGTAGCGCATTAGCTGATACGCGACACGCTTATAGCACCATCTGTAGCGCATAAACTGATAGCTAATAGCTGATAGCTGATCGCTTACGTTTAAAGTTTCAATTAACGAAAACCTGAGAATGATACGTATTAAACCTGACAGGATCTAAAGTTTAAGTTTTGATTTTCGTGAAATGGAGTAACTATTTATGACGACTTCCAGAATCATACTAACAACCTCCAAAATCTCAATCCTAGATATCGATGATGAGGCAGAGTCAGCAGTTAGTTCTTTGCCTCCCTGCAAGCTCAAGTGGCGACAGAAACAGTTGTGGGTACTCCCTCTCCAAAAAAATGAACAGCATTATCTACCTCCGTTGCAAAGTCAGTCTTGGTTAAGTAATTGCTTGCAACGCTCGTCGGTAGGGCTGGTTTGTATCGACCCCAATGTGGGTGAAACAGGGTTAAGAGTTTGGACCAATGCCTGTGAGCAAGCGAAGAAGAAAGCTGTTCTAAGAGTACCGTTCAACTCAGAATTGTCTAGTAGGGAAAAACTATTCCGATCTCGACTGAGGCGGGTGATGGATTCGAGTTTAGCTGCTCTATTGCTACTGATTCTGAGTCCAGTGCTCCTGGGATTGATGTTGCTGATAGCGATTGTTTCACCAGGACCAGTCTTTTCTCGGCAATTGCGGGCTGGAGAAAGGGGTAAGTTGTTCCAAGTGATTAAATTTCGCACTGAAGCTATACACAAAGGCCAAGTCACGTCTAAGATGACACATTTTGGAAAGTGGCTGCGTCAATATTGTCTGGATGGACTACCGCAGTTAGTGAATGTACTAAGGGGTGAGATGAGTTTAGTCGGACCACGTCCTTGGAAACTGGATGAGGTGATTCGGATGACCCAGGAGGAGCGGCGACAGCTGAGGTTGTTGCCAGGAATGATCAAGCTTCACCAGGAAGATATGCGATCGCATGTGTTCGGTTCTCAAAGTACTCCAGTGCTGTAATAGCAATCCCTGTAGGAATTGTGAGAATTTTTGATGCCATATTCCCTACTCCCTACTCCCTACTCCCTACTCCCTACTCCCTACTCCCTACTCCCTTTGGTAAAGTTAATAACTTCCTAACTTCTGAAGTTATTAATTGCAATTTTCAATTTTCAATTTTGATTTGCCTTTGCCTTCATCCCGTACATTAGCAAACTAATTACTCTAATCAGAGTCGTGAGGAATCGTGACAGACATTAAACGAGCATTAATCACTGGCATTACCGGTCAAGATGGGTCTTATCTAGCAGAACTGCTGCTGGAAAAAGGGTACGAAGTCCATGGCATTATCCGACGCACGTCTACCTTCAACACAGATCGCATCGACCACATCTACCAAGACCCCCACAATCCACAGACACGGTTATTTCTCCATTACGGAGACCTGACTGATGGCTTGACACTACAACGCATTCTAGAAGACGTACAGCCGATAGAGGTGTACAACCTCGGAGCTCAGTCCCATGTGCGGGTCAGCTTTGATTCACCAGAATACACCGTCGATGCCACAGGTATAGGAACCTTACGTTTGTTGGAAGCGGTACGGCACTATCAACAGCGGATTGGCTCTGAGGTACGCTTTTACCAGGCTGGCTCTTCTGAAATGTTTGGGCTAGTGCAGGCTGTTCCTCAGTCTGAAACTACACCGTTTTATCCCCGTAGTCCTTATGCCTGTGCAAAAGTCTACGCCCACTGGCAAACTATCAACTATCGCGAATCCTATGGGCTATTCGCCTGTAATGGTATTTTGTTTAACCACGAAAGTCCCCGGCGCGGCGAAACCTTTGTCACTCGCAAAATTACCCGTGCTTTGGCGCGCATTGTAGCTGGTCAGCAAAATAAGCTTTACCTGGGCAATCTCGATGCCAGACGGGACTGGGGTTATGCCAAAGATTATGTCCGCGCTATGTGGCTAATGCTACAACAAGACGAGCCCGATGACTATGTTGTTGCTACCGGTCAAACTCACTCAATTCGGGAGTTTCTCGATATTGCCTTTGGCTTAGTGAATTTGGATTGGGAGCAGTACGTTGAAATCGATCCACGCTACTTTCGACCTGCTGAAGTAGACCTGTTGTTGGGTGATGGGACCAAGGCTAATACCATACTAGGTTGGCAACCTTCAGTGAGCTTTAAACAACTGGTTGAAATCATGGTTAATGCTGACCTTCAGGCACTAGGTATGATGCCTGTAACCTCTTGTAGTCAATCCGCTGATACTGCCTTTATTCGTCAGGTTGTTACCGCTGGTAATCCCTAGTAATGATATGCTCTAATCCCGTTTTTAGTAATGGATGAGAGAGATAGATAGTCGCGCTTTGGGTAATGGGTAATGGGTAACGGGTAATTGGGAATTGGGAATTGAGGAAAAGACTATTGCTGCTGTGAAACACCACGAGGAGAGCGCAATTACCCATTATCTATTACCTATTAACAGACTCATAAGCATTTAGCTATCAGCTATCAGCTATCAGCTATCAGCTATCAGCTATCAGCTATCAGCTATCAGCTATCAGCTATTAGCTTTGAGCCTGTGGCCAGCCTACTGTTCGCGCAGCACCTCAAGTAGCGCAATCGGTTCTTTTGAATAAAATAAACTGACCACTGACCGCTGACCGCTGAATGCTTACACAGACTCGTATAAGACGTTGTTGATGGATTAGCGTTGAATAAAATAAGCGATTATCCTACGGATACGCTACGCGAACGCACTGTCTTAGAACCAGGACTTACGCACCAAGACCCTTAAAACCTGGTTTCTCGCTATAAATCAAAGCTCCAGAGAATTATGTGATTGCTTCCGGAGTGAATCACTCCGTTCGTGAATTAGTAGATTGTGCGTTTAGTCACGTCGGTCTTGATTATCAAGATTTTGTGGAAGTTGATCAGAGGTTTTATCGTCCGACAGAAGCAGTGCCCCTTTGTGGGGATAGCTGGAAAATTCGGATGGGAGCTGAATTGGAAGAGTAAAAAAAAATTTCCTGATATTGTCGCGGAAATGGTGGAGAGTGATCTTAGTTTTTTTAGCTAAATATTGTTTAAAATCAGCATTAAATAACAATCATAATAGGTCTAAATAAAGCCAGTGAGTATTCTATATAAGATTGCTGAATTCAAGCTTATTGATTCTGTCATTAGGTTTACTAAATCCACGAAATTGTGGCAAGACAAACACTTCATAATAAGAGAGTTTAAATACCTCAAAGAAGCGGCTTTTATTGCTATTGCTTTAACGATACTAGCATCACTATTTGAAGGTTTTGGATTAGGGTTTATCCTAAACTTTTTACAAAATCTAACCGACCCTAATGCTACCCCAATTCAGACAGGTATTAACTGGTTCGATATATCGGTACTTGGAGTAAATAGACCGTTCAATGAGAGAATTTACCGGATATCTGCTCTAATTCTGATCACAACCTGGTTGCGTTCTGCCTTTATGTTTGGTGGACGCAGGTACAGCATGATAACTCAGATGAATTTGTTAGATAGGCTGCGCAAGAAGCTATTTGAGCAACTTCAACGGCTGAATTTGGGTTACTTTTCTCATAGCCGTTCTGGAGCGCTAGTTTACAGTCTAACTACCGAACTAGAAAAAATTAATCAAGCTTTTGATGTGACAGCTTTTATGTTGACTCGAGTTTCTCTTCTAGTTGTCTATGTCACATCAATGTTCTTGCTTTCTTGGCAACTTTCCATTGCCTCATTAATGCTATTTAGCCTGATGAGTGTTGGTCTTTCTAACTTGGTTAAAAGGGTGCGAGAGACAAGTTTTGATGTTTCAAAGGCAGGCAGTAACTTTACCTCAGTTGCTGTAGAGTTTATCAATGGCATTCGCACAGTTAAGGCATTTGCAAGTCAAGAATTTGAGCGTAGACGATTCTATAACGCTAGCGAAAACGTTGCAAACATCACTATCAAATCTGCTTCATTTGGGTATGCCATAGAACCGATTGGGGAAAGCGTAGCCACCACAATTCTGATCGGCATGATTATTGTAGCATTTACCATCTTCGTTCCTAATGGACAGATGCAGGCAGCTTCATTACTGACCTTCTTGTTTGTTTTGTTTCGTCTGATCCCGATTATACGTCTGATTAATAATGCCAGAGGGCGTCTTGGGGAATTCACCGGACCAATGAATAACATTAAAGAGCTGCTGAGAACGGACAACAAACCATACTTGCAGAATGGTAACGTGCAATTTTCAGGATTGCAGCGAGCCATTGAGTTTGCTTCGGTGGATTTTGGTTACGATCCCTCTAACCTAGTGCTGCACGATATTACCTTAACTATCAACAAGGGAGAAACAACAGCCCTGGTCGGTGCTTCTGGTTCAGGTAAAACAACCCTTGCTGACTTAATTCCCCGATTTTATGACCCAACCGCAGGTAAAATTATCATTGATGGCATTGACATACAAGAGTTTGAAATCAACTCTGTGCGTCGTAAACTAGCTATTGTTAGTCAGGATACATTTATTTTCAACACCTCTGTTCGCAATAATATTGCTTATGGTTCAGAACAGGCAGATGACGTGGCAATTCGAGAAGCTGCAAAACTTGCCAATGCATTAGACTTCATCCTAGATTTGTCTGAAGGTTTTGACACGCAACTTGGTGATCGCGGAGTTCGATTATCTGGAGGTCAACGTCAACGGCTGGCCATTGCTCGTGCTTTACTGCGAGCACCAGAGATTCTGATCTTAGATGAGGCAACTAGTGCCTTAGATTCTGTGTCTGAGCGCCTGATTCAGGAGTCCTTAGAAAAACTTGCTGTAGGACGGACAGTAATTACCATTGCCCATCGCTTATCGACCATTTCCAAAGCTGATAAGGTAGTCGTACTTGAACAGGGGCGAATTGTGGAGCAAGGAAAGTATCAAGAGTTACTCGAAAAGCGCGGTAAACTTTGGAAATATCACAAGATGCAGCATGAAGTTGGTCAAACAAATTAAGACTATAGCATTTCCAAATAGATCATGAAACCAAATGTTGATTTATTATAACACCAAAAAATATTCGCATCCTCTTGATGCAGTCCCTCATGGACGAGACCACCAAGACCGCGCTGCATCGTTCTTTCCTACTGTTCCCTGTTCCCTGTTCCCTGTTCCCTTTTTCTATCAATCATAGGTTTACATCTCAAATCAAAATACTATAGTTGATTGCTTGTCAATATTCTCGGAGGATTAACATGTTCATAATTGTTAGAAAAACAGGTCAATTAGGCAATAGAATGATGCTATTTGCCAACTTTATGGCTTTTGCAATGGAATACAACCTCAAAGTCATAAATCCTGCCTTTGATGAATATGCAGTTTTTTTTGAGGGAACCCATAACGATTTTTTTTGTCGATACCCTGCCCAACAATCAGTTCTTAAAGGCAATAGTCTTAAACTGAAAAGAAATTTTCATAGAGTTGTTTACCATTCAACCCGATTATTGGTTAAAGATTATACAGATTTTAAGTTATCCAATATCAATATCTTAAGAGATACTGGAGTACACAGGGGAATTATTTTTGATGACAACTTTGCTAAGTTTTTCAAGAAAAATGAATTGGCATTTATTCATGGTTTTTGGTTTAGAAATCCTGTTTTATTTTTGAAGTATGCAGAAACAATAAGGAAGTTTTTTACGCCAATAAAGCAACACAATGAAAGTATCAATAAACTCGTAACTAACCTAAAAAAAACCTGTGATATTCTGGTTGGGGTTCACATTAGGCAGGGAGATTATAAAAAATTGCTAGGAGCAAAATATCTCTACAGCACTGATGATTATGTGAACTTAATGAAAAAAACAGAACGTCTTTTTCCAGGAAAAAAAGTCAAATTTTTACTATGTTCAAATGTGCCCCAGGACAGAGATAAATTCTCAAAATTAGATTTCGCTTTTGCCAACAACCACATTGTAGAAGATATGTACTCACTTGCTCAGTGTGACTATATCATAGGTCCCCCAAGTACCTATAACATGTGGGCTGGTTTTTATGGACGGGTACCTTTGTACTGGATTGAAGATCCCAATGCTGACATATCCTTAGACAGTTTTCAAATTTATGATGTGCCACTAGATGTCGCTCCTCCAGTTTCATTTGCACAGTAATTAATTCCTTATTACAACCAGAGGCAAGATAACAAGGATATGTCAAACCATCAAGAAGCGCAAGAGCCGCTAGTCAGTGTTATCATCCCAACCTATAACCGCTTGATATACCTCAAGCAAGCAGTTGAAAGCGTACTCCAGCAGACCTACAAAAATCTTGAAATTATTGTTTCTGACGATTGTAGCCCTGAGAATCCGCAAGCTATGATTGAGTCCTTTCAAGATGCTCGGATCAGATTCCGTCGGAACTCAAAGAATCTAGGAAATGGTCCCAATGTTGCTGGCGCATTTAAACAAGCTCAGGGAAAATATGTAGCGAGTCTAAATGATGATGACCTGTGGAATCCAGACTTTTTAGAAAAGCTAGTTCCTCCCCTAGAAGCGAATCCAGATGTAGTTGTGGCTTTTTGTGACCACTATATTATAGACGCAGATGGTGTAATTAATTATGCAACTACTGAAGAACATACCCGGCTTTGGAAGCGTGACCAACTTAAAGCAGAGGTATACCAGCCTTTCTGTACTATCGGACTAGTAGACCAAGCAGTGTCTCCTGCATCCTCTGCTGTGATTCGTAGGGACAAGGTTAATTGGGATGAACTATTGTCAGTGGGGGTCTATTGGGATTACTACTTAACCTATCTAGCTTGCCGCAGTGGTGATGGCGCGTACTACTATCCAGAAAGACTGACTCGATACCGCGTCCATGAGTTATCTGAAACCCATATTAGTGGGAGTGGAAACGCCAAGGCTCAGATCCGCAAAGGCAAATCCGGTATTTTTTGCTACGAACACTTTTTAGCAGATCCTCAATTACAAAAGCATCGGAGTTATTTTACCCAGAAATTAGCACAAGCGAACACAACTCTGGGTATTGGGCTGATACGGGATGGACGAGTAGCAGAAGCACGCCCCTATCTTTTTCGTGCCTTGAGTCAAAATTTCAGTCTGCGAACTGTAGCAGCTCTCATGCTCACCGTTATACCTCAACAATTAGCAAATCCTTTCGAGATATCTCCCAGACGGGAAATTATCCAACAGACAAAAGTACATTCAAAATTACATTAATAATTTCAGTAATTACGATGAATATTTCAACACCAAAAAACGTAAAAGAAGTTCTTCATAACTCCCTAGGACAGTTAGACAAATTTGAAGAATGTATACTGCTAGACAATCCTGATCATTACAATATTGGTGACCACCTGATTTGGTTAGGCTCTGTACTATTTTTGACAGATACCTTAAAAACGAAAATCAAGTATGCCACTGGTATTAACGGTTTCTCTCATGCCAGCCTAAAAAAAATGGATAAATGCCCCATAATCTTTAATGGAGGAGGCGCATTAGGTGATCTATATGAAGGTTTTCAAAATTTTAGAGAATCGATTATAGAAAACTATCGAGATAGACCAATTATTATTTTTCCTCAGACTATTTATTTTAGGAATCCCGAAAACCTCAAAAAAGCGGCAAAAGTTTTCAACTCCCATCCTAACCTAACCCTATTTACCCGAGATCAAGTCAGCTATGAAATTGCTCTTCAAAATTTCTGGAATTGTCGGGTGATTAAAGCCCCTGATATGGCATTTCAAATGGCTGGTCTATCTACTGACTCCATCCAGCCTGCTCAAGAGGATTCTAGTCTTTATCTTTGCCGAAAGGATCAAGAACTTAAGACTACTAGTAACCTGATTCTTTCTTCTCAGATAAAAAATCTCGTCTTAGAAGACTGGGTTTCAGATAGATGGACCCTAAGAACTACTAAGCAACTCTCTAAAGGTTGGTATTGGCGTATTCCAGGATTGGTCAGAATAATTCGGGAAGTTTATGAGCGAGGATTAGCAACTCCTAAAGAATGGTTATCCCGACAAAACTGGAAGTATTTTCATACTAATACTGCGAAATTTAAAACAACCCATAACTCCCAAATTAATCTAGCATCTTGGGGCCTGATGCACAGCGGCATCTATCAATTCAAAAGGCATCGTTTAATTATAACTAATCGTTTGCATGGTCATATCCTTAGTACTCTTTTAGAGATTCCTCATATCTTTCTTCCTAACTCTTATTACAAGAATGAAGCATTTTACGAAGCATGGACGTCACAAATTCCATTCTGCCGGTTTATAAAAGACCCCTCAGAACTTGAATTTGCTGTAGAAGAAATGTTAGAGTCCTATCCTTTATCAATAGGACTGCAGTAATAGATAGGACTTAAGTAGTAGGGGGCGTTAATAACACGTAAGCATTAAGCTATCAGCTATCAGCTATCAGCTATCAGCTAATGCGCTAGGCGCACGCTACTTGATCTGCTTATGGGCTATTAGGAAGCTACACCGAACAGCTTTAGAATAAAACAAGTAAGCATTCGTTTAATCTGAGTTATGGAAAGCTGACGGCTGACCGCTGGCGGCTGAATGCTTACAATAACACACCCCACAGGTAGAGTTACTGCGTAAGTCCTGATAGAGAAAACGGGAATAGAATGCGCTAATGTTTAAACCTAAGAGTCAATCATGACTAAAATCCTTTACCTAATTGCTTCTCATAGCAATCCAGACCAAGTTGTCAGACTAGTCAATAAAATTAAGACTGGTAACCCTGAGTCCCAGGTCTTAATTCACCATGATCAATCTAAGTCGAGCCTTAGCCCAACGTCTTTTGAGCAGATCAACAATGTTCACATCCTGGAAGACTATGTTCCAGTTGAGTGGGCAGATTTTTCTATGGTGGAAATGGAACTTCGCTGCATCAACTGGTTAATAGATAATTCTGTGACATTTGACTGGTTGATATTCCTCTCTGGTCAAGACTATCCCATTCAGCCAATCAGCCAAATCGAGCAGTTCTTGCAGAACACCGAATATGACGGATTTATGGAATATTTTCCGGTACAAGAACCACCAGAAACAGCTTGGCAGTGGGGCAAAGATTTGGGCATAGAGCGCTATTTTTTTCGCTACTATAAGCTGCCAGCTAGTCTAAAGGCTATAGTGTATAAACTATATCGTGTTGTCAATTGGCAGCCCCTAGTCCGGATCAGGGCTGGTAAGTTTGGTGCCAGAATAGCAATCCGTTGCGTTTCAACACCTTTCACCCCAGAGTTTCAGTGCTACGCGGGTTCTCAGTGGCACACACTTTCCTACCGCTGTATTCAATATATCCATCAATTTGTTCAGCGTAACCCAGCATTTGTAGAACACTATCGAAACACACTCGTACCAGATGAGTCTTTCATCCAGAGCATCCTGCTCAACCAGTCGATGCTAAAACTATTCAATGATAACAAACGTTATATCTCTTGGACTCCTCCCTATCCAGCTATCATGGGTGTCCAAGATTTTGAGTCAATGATTACTTCTGGTAAGCACTTTGCCCGCAAATTCGATGATAAAGTAGATGCCAAAGTTATCGATATGCTGGACAAACATCTTGGGTAAGATGGGGATAATAGGGAATAATATACCTATAGTCCTTCTGATGTCTTTAAGGTTTAAATTAGGATTGCTAGATCAGGTAGTTAAAGACTTCTGCGAAGGATGCACTAGTCAGAGTTTTCGATAATTTTAACAGGATAGCTACTCATGAAACTCTGTATCGTTACCCACAAAGTCATGAAAAATGATGGCCAAGGTCGAGTCAACTATGAAGTCGCCAAAGAAGCCATTCGTCGCGGTCATCACGTCACTTTATTAGCCAGTAATGTCGCCCCAGAACTCCAGCAGAGCAATCAGGTAAACTGGATTTTCATTCCAGTTAAAAGGTGGCCAACAGCACTAATTCGTCATCTAGTTTTTTCCTGGCGGAGTGGCAATTGGTTAAATCAACACCGTAGTGAGCTGGACTTAGTAAAGGTTAACGGCTCCATTACCAGAGCTGGCTCAGATGTGAATGCTGTACATTTTGTCCACAGTTCTTGGTTGCGATCGCCTGCCCATACTTCTCGGCTACGTCGGGATTTGTATGGTCTTTACCAGTGGCTAGTTACAATCTTGAATGCCCATTGGGAAAAAAAATCCTTCCGTCAGGCAAAAGTAGTAGTCGCAGTTTCCGGAAAGGTCAAGAAAGAATTAGTAGACATTGGTGTACCCCCTGAATCCATTCGGGTAATTGTCAATGGTGTTGACTTACAGGAATTTTATCCCGGTGTGGCTGACCGCAAACAATTGGGTCTTCCTGAGGGAGTGCCTTTAGCATTTTTTGCTGGAGACATCCGAACACCTCGGAAGAACTTGGATACAATTCTGCACGCCTTAGTCCAAGTGCCTGAATTACACCTGGCTGTTGCTGGCATCACAGAAGGTAGTCCCTATCCTCAGCTAGCCGCAACCCTAAATGTCAGCGAACGGGTACATTTTCTGGGGTACCGACGTGACCTCCCACAGATCATGCGAGCCGTAGATTTATTTGTCTTTCCATCCCGCTATGAAGCCTGCACACTAGTGCTCCTAGAAGCAATGGCTTCCGGCTTGCCAGTGATTACCGCAAGCACAGCCGGGGGGGCTGAATTGGTTACCCCAGCCTGCGGAGTGGTCTTGTCTGACCCCAACGATACCCAGGCTTTGGCAAAGGAGTTAAGCTTTTTGGTTAGTAATCCTGAAAAAAGGAAACAGATGAGCCAAGCTGCACCAATGATAGCCGCCCAATACAGTTGGGAAAAGATGGCACAAAGCTATGTGGATTTATTTGAAGAACTGATCAGGTAGTCTAAATTTAATGTTGCAGGTTGCAGGTTGCAGGTTGAAGGTTGCAGGTTGCAGGTTGCAGGTTGAAGGTTGCAGGTTGCAGGTTGCAGGTTGAAGGTTGAAGGTTGCAGGTTGCAGGTTGAAGGTTGCAGGTTGCAGGTTGCAGGTCAACAGATAACGATACTCCCGAGGATTTTTAAGGTAGAAAATTCTCAATTCTCAATTCTCAATTCTCAATTCTCAATTCTCAATTCTCAATAGTTATGTCTAACCTACTAATTAAACTTCCCACTGAGCTCGAACCTATTGTTGATGAAATTAGTAACTTTACCGAACTGCCCAGAGACGAGGTAAACCATCGAGTCTGGCAGGAAGCGCTGCAACTAGGCTGGAATGTTTGTCAAGATGCCCAAAACTTTGGAGTTACCCCTCACCAGTATGATGCCAATATGGAGGCTCTTTATAAAAATGGGTATGGCTTCATATTTGAAACAATGGTTTTTTGGGCTAGACCTGGACGAAAGCAATTGATAGAAATAACCCTAGAAAGGATTCAGAAGTATGCCTCACAGAAAGGGAAGACAACTGGTGATTTAAAAATTTTGTTACTGGGTGATGGTACAGGCAATGACTCTCTGTACTTAGGGATGAATGGTTGTCAAGTTGATTACTGCGATTTTCCAGGCAGTAAAATCTATGATTTTGTCACCAAGCGATTTAAACATTATGGCTTGTTAGACATATGGTATCAACTTGATTCCTACCTATGAAGCCTGTTTGGATAATCAGTACGATGTTGTAATTTCTTTCGATGTTCTCGAACACCTTACTGAGCCATGGATCGCCATTGCTAATATACGCTCCATGTTAAAAACAGAAGGCATTGCACTGATCACCGATGCTTATGGTGATGTTACAGGTAGACACCCAACTCATTTAGAGTCAAATCGAAAATTTAAAGGTCAAAGTCCCTTCATGTTTTTGAAAAAGGGCATGGTGCTTACTTGGTATAGTTCAGTCTTTAAACCTATGGAATTTACCAAGGTCGATAAGTGGTCTTTAAGGGATTATTTTATTCTCTGGCAAGATAAAAAGGTGATAGTAGAGTATTTGTCTGGTAAATCAGGACTATTGAAACAATTTGTTAAGAATTTTTTGGTCAAAAAATAACCCTATAGAGCATTTTTGCGAAACTAACCGGATCGCTATTTGTTGCTGTTGAATCAAAAAATAGCACTCTTGACGAAGGAAAATTCAACAGTTCTTACGGTTATTTGATTTTAACATAACTTTCGTATAAAGGAACTACTCCTGATGCAGGATATGAAACCAGTTGCTATTTGCATTCCTACCTATAATCAATCCCAGTACTTATGGGAGTCAGTGGGCAGCGCCTGCCGTCAAACCTATCCCAATGTGGAAGTTTGGGTGTCAGACGACGCTAGCACTGATGAAACCCCTGAGGTTATGGCACAACTATGCCAGCAGTTTCCTCAAGTACGGTACTATCGGCACCCTAAAAACCTAGGTATGGCCGCTAACAACAATTGGGTTTTGAAACAGCCAAACACTGAATTTATTGTTCGTTTGGATTCAGATGATGCCCTGTTACCCAACTATGTAGAAACGTTACTACCCCTGCTAGAGAAGCATCCAGAGGCGGGTTATGCCCATAGTGCTGTGCAGGAAATTGATGAACGCAGTAACAATCGAGATGTGCGACGTATTGCAAGACAGCACGAGTTTCAGAGCGCAGACGACTCACTACGAGCCGCAGTTTTTGGCGTAAAAGTAGCTGCAAATATCGCTATGTTTCGGGCTGAAGCGTTGCCAGCAGTTAGGTTTTATGAAGATAGTCCCGATTTTGTACAGGACTATAACATGTGGGTCAGAATGGCAGATGCGGGTTATGGCAACGTTTATGCCAATGAGATATTAGCGCGTTATCGCGTTTGGACTGATGCTAAAAATCTACGTCCTAAGCGTAAAAATATTGAATTACAAGGATGTATTCGGGTTTTTGAAGACAGTATCTTGCCTGGTTTTAAGCGACGGGGTTGGGATACAAAGGTGATTGAGGAGCAGCGTCGTAAACTGGCCTTAAGACACACAGCATACTGTTATCGTCCACTGTTCAATGAGGTAGAACGCACGGAGCTGATTGCTCTATTGAAAGAGTTAGGAGATTCACCAGCTTTGCGATTTCGCATGTTCTTATCGAGATGGGGCTTTCGTCCTGTCTTTGAATGGACAATTTCTATGGAATTACGGTTGAAAGGTATGGTGAAAGGTTGGTTAAGTACTCTACAGAGTTATTTACGGTCTCAAACAGCAGGATAGTAATCTGTTTAGAATTTAGAATGTAGAATTTAGAATTTAGAATGCCCGAATTCTACATTCTGCATTCTGCATTCTGCATTCTACATTCTGCATTCTACATTCTGCATTCTGACAAACAACCTTCAACCTCCAACCTTCAACCTAACTCAACCGTAGAAGAAATGAGAATAACTGTTATAGTCCCCACCTATCGCCGTCCAAAAGACCTAGAACGGTGTTTAGAGGCCCTGGAGAAGCAAACTCGACCAGTGGATGAGGTCTTGGTGATTGTACGGGATACTGATCCTGAAACTTGGGGGTTTCTTGAAGCATTCAACCCTGAGGTTTTACCCATGCGTCCTGTGAAATTAAGTATTCCCGGGCAAGTGGCCGCTCTCAACGCAGGTCTTGATGCAGCACAGGGAGATATTATTGCCATTACCGATGATGATGCTGCTCCCCGTGGCAATTGGTTAGCTTATATTGAAACTCACTTCCTGTCCGATCACCGGATCGGGGGTGTCGGTGGACGGGATTGGGTACATCTGGGTAACTACCTGGAAAATGGTGCTAGAGAACGAGTGGGTCGAGTGCAATGGTATGGACGGGTGATTGGTAATCATCACCTGGGGGTAGGTTTACCTCGGGAGGTGGATGTCCTTAAGGGCGCTAACATGAGCTATCGACGAACTGCTATATCGGGCTTGCGCTTTGATCAGCGTCTGCGAGGGACGGGAGCTCAAGTCCATAATGATCTGGGGTTTAGTCTAGCCCTAAGAAAAGCCGGTTGGAAGCTGATTTATGACCCAGGGGTAGCAGTAGACCACTATCCAGCACAGCGTTTTGATGAGGATCAGCGAGGCATAGTTTTTAGCGATACTGCCCTAATTAATGCGGCACATAATGAAACTATAGTTTTGTTAGATTACTTCCCTGTTCTACAACGGATTATATTTATAGTTTGGTCAACATTGGTGGGAACGCAAATTAAACCCGGTTTCCTGCAATGTTTGCGGTCTTTCCCCAAGGAAGGACTTTTAGCAGGACAAAAGTGGCTTGCTTCTTTGCGTGGACGTTGGCAGGGTTGGTTGAGCTGGAAAAAGTGCTTAGGCTAGCAAAAGAGACTGTTGAAGGTTGAATAAGGTTGAAGGTTGAATAAGGTTGAAGGTTGTTCGCGTAGCGTGGCCAAAGGCCAAGGTTGAAGGTTGTTCGCGTAGCGTGGCCAAAGGCCAAGATTGAAGGTTGAAGGTTGTTCGCGTAGCGTGGCCAAAGGCCAAGGTTGAAGGTTGTTCGCGTAGCGTGGCCAAAGGCCAAGGTTGAAGGTTGTTCGCGTAGCGTGGCCAAAGGCCAAGATTGAAGGTTGACTGTTGACTAAATGTGGAAAGGGAACAGGAAATAGGGAATAAGAAATAGGGAACATGAAATAGGGAACAGGCAGTCGAAAAATGACTACTAACTAATCTCTAATCAATACTAACTAATCTCTAATCAATACTAACTAATCTCTAATCTATCAGATCTAGCGTTTCTAATAGTTATTAAGTACATTTAATTTTATTACCCCTACTCCCTACTCCCTACTCCCTACTCCCTAAAACCTAGGACTTTTTCCCTCAGCCAATTGAGAACTACTGTGTATCTAATCCCTAACACCTAATGACAAAAGGAATTCCTATCAAACTAGAACCAGCCCCTGCTTGGACAGCTATCCTGTTATTTGTTGTGATTACAATACTGGGGATTATTGCTGGTGCTGGCAGCATTCTGCGTATTCTGTTGCCTGTGGTAGGGTTTGCCGTGGGCCTTTTTCTCTATCGACGGTATCCTGTGCTCTACTTAGGTTTTATGTGGTGGCTATGGTTTCTGATGCCATTGGTTCGTCGTTTAATTGACTATCGCAGTAACTGGGTTAATCCGAGTCCAGTATTGCTAGTAGCGCCTGTGGTGACATGGATTACTGTGGATACCTTTTTAAAATACCTTCCTAGAGCCTATAAACAGGGGGGTTTGCCTTTTATTTTAGGATTCACCAGTATTTTGTATGGCTTTATAATTGGTCTGATTAAAAGCACTCCTATTTTCGCTATTCGAGGACTGATCGACTGGTTTACCCCAATTCTGTTAGGTTTCTACTTATTTATAAATTGGCGAGATTATCCTCGCTATCGCGAAAACATTCAGCGCACATTCCTCTGGGGTGTCTTGGTGATGGGAGTCTATGGCATAGTGCAATATGTGATTGCACCAGAGTGGGATCGATTTTGGCTGATTAACGCCAGAATGTTCTCGATGGGGAATCCCGAACCGTTTGGTATTCGTTTGTGGAGCACGATGAATTCCACTGGACCGTTTGCCGCAACCATGATGGTGGGTCTGCTGTTGTTATTTAATAATCAAAGTCCTTTACGTATTCCTGCTTCCATAGCTGGTTACTTGTCTTTTCTACTCACGTTGTCACGGACGATGTGGGCGAGCTGGTTCTTTGGACTAGCTTCCCTAACCAGTTCACTCAAACCCAAAATCCAGATGCGCATCATTATTTCTATCCTGGTCATGGCAATTTGTATCGTGCCGTTAACCACGATTGAGCCATTCTCGGAGGTAATTGGTAGTCGTTTGGCAACATTTTCTGACCTTGGAAATGATCACAGTGCGGAAGTTAGACAACAGATCTATGAAGAGAGTCTTGGCAAAGCTCTTTCTATGGCTTTAGGTAATGGGATTGGAAATACATTCACTATCGAACAAGGGGAAATCCGAAGCGTTGTGATTGACAGTGGCATTTTAGATATGTTTTTTACCCTAGGCTGGTTTGGAACTCTCCCGTATATGTCTGGATTGCTCCTGCTGGTATATAGTGTTTTCCAATATCCTGAGATTCGCCGTGATTCCTTCATGAGTGCTGCTCGTGCTATTGGTTTGAGTAATTTAATCGGGCTACCGATTGGTAGCGCTATGCTTGGTGTTGGGGGATGTTATATTTGGGGATTTTTGGGTCTAACTATGGCAGCACATAAGTATCACCAGCATCAAAATAAGCTTTCTTCTGAAATGGAAAGTATTGCTGAAGTGAAGACTGCTAAAGATAAGAATTATGAAAATTTTCTGATCAATAGCACTGACTGAAGAATAACAGAAGTAGGAGATGGAAAGGAACAGCCGGATGGTAAGTATTCAGCTATCAGCTATCAGCTATCAGCTATCAGCTATCAGCTATCAGCTATCAGCTATCAGCTATCAGCTATCAGCTATCAGTCAAAGGCCTTGGCCTATGGCCACCCTACGGGAATGGGCACGTTACTTGAGATGCTATCAGCTTTTGAATCAAACAGGTAAGCATTGGTTTAATAGTCACGAAAGTCAAATCCCTTGTGGCCTGTGCCACAAAGCACCTCAAGTAGCGTGAGCTTTTAGCTCACGGCTGACGGCTGACGGCTGACGGCTGACGGCTGAATGCTTACGCCGGATGTTTCAACTACCAATTCCTAACTAACTTATAAACTAACTCATAGGTCAAATATGGCGGTGCTTTGCTTTTTGGGAGAGGTTTGATGCGTATACTCCATATCTTAAACCATATTAAACAAACTGGTAATGGTATTGTCAATGTAGCGATTGACGTTGCCTGTGAGCAAGCCAAAGCGGGTCATGAGGTTGCTATTGCCTCTGCTGGCGGCGGATATGAAACATTGCTAAGCCGTTATGGCGTCACTCACTTTGAACTCGATCAGACCCGAAAACCGTTGCATCTGCTCAAGGCTGCTGGGCGTTATCGAGGGATAATCGCAGAATTTCAGCCAGATATTGTCCATGGACACATGATGACGGGAGTAGTCCTAGCTCGGTTCCTACGGGGTTCAGCAAAGTATAAGCTAGTATCCCATATTCACAATGTTCACCAACGTAGCTCAGTAGTGATGGGATTGGCTGAACGGGTGATTTCCGTGAGTGATGCAGTAGCAATCTCGATGTCTAAGCGGGGTATTCCCATGGGGAAAATGCCTGTGATCAAGAATTGCACTCTAGGCAGTCCCCGATTACCTGCTTTAGATACCTGCACTGCTAAAGCTTTGGAACATCCGGCTATTGTGACAGTAGCTGGCATGAACCGACGTAAAGGAATTACTGAGTTAATTAGCGCTTTTGAGCCGGTTGCTAAGAGTTCTCCTAAGGCACATTTGTATTTAGTCGGAGATGGTCCCGACCGTCAAATGTTTGAAACTCAAGCTGCGGC
Source organism: Moorena producens 3L (assembly GCF_000211815.1). Classification (GTDB taxonomy): domain Bacteria; phylum Cyanobacteriota; class Cyanobacteriia; order Cyanobacteriales; family Coleofasciculaceae; genus Moorena; species Moorena producens. The sequence continues at coordinate 31,232 of NZ_GL890843.1, read as the reverse complement.
ATCGTCAGTTGCTGATCGTATCCACTTCGAGGGTTTTCAAAAAAATCCTCAAGCTTACATGATGGCAGCGGATGTTTTTGTCCTGGCTTCACACCGTGAGTCTTTCGGTCTGGTTTTGATGGAAGCACGACAGGTGGGTTGCCCGATTGTTGCTACTAGGGTGGATGGTATTCCTGAAGTACTAGATTACGGAAAGGCAGGAGTGCTAGTTCCTCCTAAAAATGCGATCGCACTGGCAGATCAGATCGAGATGCTTCTGGCTAGTCCGTCTGAACAGGATAGATTAAGACGTGCAGCACAGCAAAACATTGAGGAACTAACCGTCACCACTATGGTGGAGAAGATTATTACTGTCTACCATCAGCTTCTAAAACGTTCCTAAGGAAGCTTGACGGCTAGCTACCCCAGGTTGCAGGCTCCAGTCTTTTAAATAGTTTCGAGTTCAGGGAAAAAACTATGTCAATACGTATCCCGGAATGGCAATATGCTGCGATTGTTCCTCTGATCGCTGTTTTGGTAATTATTGTCCATTCTGTGATTAGCAACAATGACACTATAACTGCTGAATCCAACCCAAGCCAACGCTTGACTTACACTACCTCTTGGATCGGTAATACCTATGGTCCCGGAGGTGATCTTCCGGGCAAGGATAAACATGTCCAGCTATCGATGTTAGCGATGGCTGTAAGTCCCGATGGTACGGTTTATGGTAATGCTCCCTGGGATGAAGCTGGTAGAGAAGGGGGGGTTTATAAAAATGGTGATGTTCTTGGTCAACTGGATGCTACCCATGGTTGGGGACGATCCGGGGGAACTGCGATCGCAGTTAATGATAACTATATTTACATGGCGATGACACAAAAGGGTCGCTATGGGGTAGGGTATCCTAATTCTGATGATAAATGGTATTGTGTTCGTCGCTATAACAGAAGTAATTATAAAGGAGCAAAGTTTAAGGGGGGTAATGGCTATGATAAGAGTATGTTGATTATCAATACCAATCAAGGTTTGATTCGGGGAATCGCAGCAGATAATAGTCGCTTATATGTTAGTGATACGCCTAACAATAAAATCAAAGTTTATGATGCCCAGACCATGAAACCGGTTAAAGAATGGTCAGTAAATCAACCGGGTAAGTTAGCCTTAGATAAAACTGGATCCTTGTGGGTTATTCAGAACAAGACCAATAAGATCCTTAAGTTAAATACAGAAACGGGCAAAGTTCAAGGCAAACTTGATTCGGTTAGCATCCCTACAGCTATTGTTGTGGATAATCAAAATCGCCTCTTAGTAGGAGATGGTGGACCTGATAATCAGATTAAAATATTTAAAAATCTAGACAGCAGTGGCAATCCAACTCCTGATGGAACCTTTGGTGTTAAAGGGGGAATTTATGCCGGAAGTCCTCGGGAAATTGGAAAAATCAGACCCTTACATTTTAATTCCATTACCGGGATTGGAGTCGATCAGGATAATAATATTTATGTCGCCAGTGATCCCAGTCGGATTTACGCTTGGCAAGCAGGTGGATTAACCGTGGATAGCTACAAACTGGATGGGACTCTCAATTGGAAATTGCAAGGTCTCTTATTTATTGACATTCCTGATATTGATCCAGCGGCTGAAACTGTTGTTCATACGAAAAATCAACAGTTTAAACTAGATTACAGTAAATCATCAGGTCAAGAATGGACTCATGTCGCCCATACCGTTAATCCCTTTAAGTATCCTAATGATAATCGAATTAAGAAGACTATCAAGCATAATGCTGGTGCGATGATTCGCCGGGTTAAGGGTCGGAAGCTGATGTTTACCAATAGTATGTATACCGAGTCAGCTGGTATCCATGTTTATCGGTTTAATCCGGCAACTGATGGGGAAGTCGCTATTCCCACTGCCTCATTTTGGGGAAGTCAATTGGATTATCGCTATTGGCAAGATAAAAACGGTAATGGACAAGAGGAACAGGCTGAACAAGGTCAATATAATCAAGGACAAAATTATCGGGGTTGGGCATTTTGGCCTGATGATGACGGTAATATCTGGATAGGTACATCAAGAAACGGGATTAAAAAACTATCCCTTAAACGGTTTGATTCTTACGGCAGCCCGATTTACGATATTAACCACCAAAAATCCTTTGAAATGCCAAAGGAATTTAAAATTATTCAACGACTTGAGTATCATCCAAAAACCGATACCATGTATATTGCTGGATATTCTCCGACGTTTAATACCAGGGGTGATTGGGGATTGATTGGTAACAGAGCTGTCAAATATATCAATTGGAGTAAAGCGCCACAAAAAGCCGGTGAAATAGTCATTGCTTACAATCAAAACTCCAAAGGAGTCAGACCAGATTTACCGAAAAGTATGGCTGTTTATGGAGACTATTTATTTGTCGGCTATGTCGATAATAGTTTTGAAAAAGATCCGAATCGATACCCTAAAGTGCGAGTTTATGATTTTCGCACAGGTCAAGAGATTGGCAAAATAAATCCCGGCCCAGAAGTAAAATCAACCACAGGTTGGCTGGATGTCCCGATGGCCTTAAGAGTAGTGCGAATAAAAAATGGAGAATACTTGCTATTTGCCGAAGAGGATTTTTACGCTAAAGCTTTAATGTACCGCATAAAGATAGACCCCTAATATCAAGTCTGCTCGAAAACTACTTCTTCCCTCCCCCCTCTCCCCACACTCTACTCCCTACTCCCTACTCCCTACTCCCTACTCCCTACTCCCTTTGCTTTAACAAACACTATCGAGGCTCTAGTACTGTGAAAACACTTCAAATCGGTATGGGTTGGTTCCCTGAACAAGCAGGAGGACTCAACCGGGTTTATTACGATTGCACTCGTTACTTACCCCAAGCTGGTGTGGAGATGCATGGCTTAGTGGCAGGCTCAACCGCTGTATCTGAAAACTCCGGTGGTCAAGTCCAAGCCTTTGCTAGCCATCAATCTCCTCTCTGGCAACGCTGGAGCAGTATCCGACAGGCAATGCATCGAGTGCTGAAGGAGGAAGACTACCCCCTAGTAGTGTCCCACTTCGCTTTATATACCTTTCCAATCCTCGATCAATTAGACAGTCGCCCAATGGTGATGCACTTCCAAGGGCCTTGGGCCTTAGAAGGGCATGTAGAAGGCAGCAATACCGTTGCGACTCGGTTAAAATGGATGCTAGAGCGGGTGACGTACAAACGGATAGCCCAGTTTATCGTACTTTCTGAGGCTTTCCGCAACACCTTGCACCAAGAGTATCATATCCCACTAGAGCGCATTCACATCATTCCTCCGGGGGTTGATACCGAGCGTTTCGACACCACCATTACACCCCAGGAAGCACGGTCAAAACTAGGCTGGCCTCAAGATCGACCAATTATCTTAGCTGTGCGACGGTTAGCTAAACGCATGGGCTTAGAAAATTTAATTGCAGCAGTGGATCAGGTGCGTAAGCGCTATCCAGACGTGCTGTTACTGATAGCGGGTAAAGGCACACTGATGCCAACCTTGCAAGCACAGATTGAAGCATTAGGACTCACTGAGCATGTCCGCTTGTTAGGTTTTGTGTCGGACCAAGATTTAGCCCTAGCTTACCGTGCTGCAACTTTCTCAGTTGTGCCAACCGTGGCATGGGAAGGCTTTGGTCTGATTGTTATTGAGTCATTGGTGAATGGAACGCCAGTTCTTGGAACACCTGTAGATAGTATTCCAGAGATTTTACAGCCTTTTTCGGAAGACTTATTGTTTGAAGGGACTTCTGTTGATCAACTTGCTCAGGGCATGATCGAGGTATTTTCTGGTCAGCGTCAACTACCTAGCTCTGAGGCTTGTGAAGCTTATGTTCATGAGCACTATACTTGGCCGGTGATTGCTCAACGAATTAAATCTGTTTATCAAGCTGCCATGGATTAATATAGCAATTTTTAATCAGGTGAGGTACTTTCATTATTGGTTTTAGGGAGCAGGGAGCTGCGATAAGCAAGCAAGTAAAAAAAAGGGAATGTACCTCATTAAATTAGAAAACGCTATAGCTGAGATCAGTTATGAGATTAGCTTGTCAGCTTTTGCACGTTTGAAACACTCTTTTTTGGACTACCCACTTTTATGAAGCGCCGTCGAGTCCTTTTTGTCGATCATGCCGCCGTTTTGGGCGGAGCTGAGTTGAGCCTGCTGGATCTGGCCACTGCCTACCGGGACACCAGCGAAGTACTACTGTTTGCCGATGGCCCGTTCCGGGAACGGCTCGAAGCTGCACAGGTGAAGGTCAAGGTCATACCTGCACCCCAAGCCATCTTATCCGTAAGGAGTTCAGGGGGACTCAGCGCCGCTCTCAAGGCATTACCTCCCCTGTGGTGGATGGCTTGTCGAATAGCAGCAGTTGGACGTGAGTTTGAGCTAGTACACGCCAACTCCCAAAAAGCTTTCATTGCTGCTGCGATCGCAACATTGATGGGCGGTCCTCCCGTGGTTTGGCACCTGCGAGATATTGTGACCGCACCACACTTTAGCTCCCTCAATCGTGCCATAGCCGTTTTCCTAGCTAATCGTCTAGCATCTCAAGTATTGGTCAATTCTCGTGCTACTGGTCAAGCCTTTATCGCTGCTGGGGGACGTAAAGACCTAGTAACACTGGTTTACGGCGGTATTGGTTCAGACCCCTTCGATAATCTGGCATCGGATCAATCAGCTCAAATCCGTGACCAGCTCGGCATTGGTGATGCTCCACTTGTTGGTGTATTCAGTCGGCTATCTTACTGGAAAGGTCAGCATATTCTACTAGAAGCCTTACAGGAACTCCCCAATGTACACGCGCTGTTGGTTGGTGAAGCCCTATTTGGTGAAGCAGAATACGCCTCACGGCTCGAAGCTATGGCTGCGGCACCAGAACTTGCTGGTCGTGTTCACATGCTGGGATTTCGCAATGACGTGCCAGCATTGATGTCTGCTTGTAATATTGTAGTCCATACCTCTACTGAACCGGAACCCTTTGGTCGGGTGATTGTGGAGGGTCAGTTGGCAAAACGACCCGTAGTTGCTGCTGCGGCTGGTGGTGCAGTGGAATTGATTCAGGATGGCGAGACTGGTCACTTGGTATCGCCAGGAGATTCAGTAGCACTGGCGAAGGTGATTGGTGAATTGCTCAGTGATCCAAGGGCTGCAGATAGGCTAGCCAAAGATGGTTATATCCATGCTAAGTCTACTTTTTCCCTGGAATCCCTGTTGATGACCTTTGACCAAGCTCTGAACAAGGTATAGCGCTGTGTGTGGGGCCCGGGCGCGGGGAGTGTGGGGAGTGTGGGACCCGGGCGCGGGGAGTGTGGGGCCCGGGCGCGGGGAGATGGGAAAGATTGTTATAGCGTTCCTGATACTGATGAGGTACATTCAATACCCAATTGAAAACGCTATAAGCGCTAGAAATAAGAAGCAAACTTGGCAAAAAAAGCTGGTATTTCGTTCTTTTTTTGGGGAAGACTCAGATCAGAGCAATCCTGATCACGATCTCATCGTCAACAGCCGATTGCTACCAATACCATGATTTCAGCCAAACTGAAATCTAGCTCAAGGTTGAAGAGCAATTGTTTTTTTCAAAGTCATGACGATGACCATCAAACCCCTCAACCGTTTGGTTTCCAAGGTTTCCTTAGGAACTGTCCTGATTGTTCCTTTTGTATTGCAGATCTTCACAGCGGTTGGATTAGTAGGATATCTCTCCTTTAGAAATGGCGAGAAAGCGGTTAATAAACTTGCACTCCAGTTACAGAGCGAAATCACTAACCGCGTCCAAGAGCATCTGAATAATTACTTAGAGTACCCTTATATTATTGTTCAAAGTAATATCAATGCTTGGCAGCTCCAACAATTAAGTTTTAACAATCTTGCTGTCTTGGAACGTCACCTCTGGAAACAAGTCAAACTATTTGAGTCTGTTCGTTCCATTTATATTGCAGGCAATCCGGAAAAGCTAGAATATGCCTTTGCCAGACGGGAACCAGATGGAAAATTCGTTGTTAAGGACTTCGGAGATTTTCCGATGCGCAATACCTATGCTTTAGACGACCAAGGTCAGCGGACTCAGTTGTTGGTCTCCAAACCCTTCTATCCGCGCAAAAGGCCCTGGTATATCAGTGCGGTAGAGTCACCATTACCCAGATGGAGCAAAATTTACAACTTTTCTGATGATGGTAAACTCGGAATCACTTTGTCTGCCCCTGTTCAAGACGAGACAGGAAATTTTCGTGGTGTTATAGCTGTTGATCTTATTCTTAGCCTGATTAGTGATTTCCTGCGGGGACTCACCATCAGTCCTTCTGGTCAAGTTTTTCTTTTAGAACCGTCAGGAGAGTTAATTGCTAGTTCAACATCTGAACAACCATTTGTACTCAGCCATCAAGACAATCCACCTAAACGATTGAAGGCCACAGACAGTCAAAACCCATTAACCCAAATTACAGCACAGTATTTGCTTGAAAACCTTGGCAATCTTTCCAAAATTGAAGCAGCACAGCAGTTTAACTTTAAGCTTGATGGAGAACGTCAATTTGTCCAAATTACTCCTCTGAATAACCAGCGCGGTTTGGATTGGCTAGTGGTAGTTGTCATCCCAGAGTCAGATTTTATGGCGGAAATTAACGCCAATACCAGGCTCTCCATACTGTTGTGTATTTACGCTCTAATTATAGCAACAATCATTGGCATTTTTACAGCACGGTGGGTAATAAAACCGATTTTACATCTCAATAGGGCTGCTAAAGACATTGCTAAAGGGAAATGGAATAAAACTTTAACTATTAAGCGCTCCGATGAAGTCGGGGAATTGAGTGAATCCTTTAACCAAATGGCACGGCAACTTAAAGAATCCTTTGAAACCTTAGAGCAACGGGTGGAAGCACGCACGGCGGAAATCGCAGAGGCGAAAGACAAAGCAGAAGTTGCCAACCAGGCTAAAAGCGAATTTCTCTCGAATATGAGTCATGAATTGCGCACCCCCCTCAACGGCATTCTTGGCTATGCTCAAATTCTTAAGCGAGAACATAATCTCAGTTTCCGCCAAACTGATGGTTTAGAAATTATCCACAAAAGCGGGATTCATTTGTTGACCCTAATCAACGACATCTTAGACCTATCCAAAATCGAAGCCCGTAAAATGGAACTCTACCCCGATGATATCCATTTTGCTAACTTCCTCGACAGTGTTGTGGGAGTGATAAAAATGCGGGCGTTGGAGAAAGATATTTTGTTCAAATACCAAACTGAATCTAACTTACCTATTGGAATTATAGCTGATGAAAAACGACTTCGACAAGTATTACTAAACTTGTTAGGAAACGCCATTAAATTTACCGAGCAAGGTCAAGTAACCTTGGGGGTGAGGGTTAAGGAGTATCAAGTTAATACTTCTACTATTTGTTTTGATATTATTGACACTGGGGTAGGTATGAATCCCCAGCAGTTACATAAAATATTCCTACCTTTTGAACAAGTGGGTGATACTCAACGCCGCTCTGAGGGCACAGGTTTAGGATTAGCTATCACTAAACAATTAGTAGAATTGATGGGTGGTGAACTCAAGGTCACCAGTGAATTGGGTAAAGGGTCAAAATTCTGGTTTGAAGTTAGTTTTAATCTGGCAGCGATCAGTGGGGAAACTAAAGCTGAAATACCAGATAAAATTATAGGATATCGAGGTAAAAAACGTAGGCTATTGGTGGTAGATGACAAACTCGAAAACCGCTTAGTTCTTGAGAATATGCTTGCACCCTTGGGATTTGAGGTGGTCACTGGTGAAGATGGTGAGCAGGAAGTTGACTTGGCTCAACAAATCCAACCGGATCTGATTTTGAGCGATTTAGTTATGCCGGTTAAAAGTGGGTTTGAAGCCATTAAGGAAATTCGCCAAATCCCAGAGATTAGGGAAGTGCCAATTATTGCTATCTCTGCTAGTGTACTGGATATGGATCAGAAAAAGAGTCAAATTGCTGGTTGTGATGCCTTTTTGTCCAAACCCGTAGATGAACCAAAGTTATTGAGCTTGTTAGGAAAGTATTTACATCTGGAGTGGGTTTACGAACAGAATGATCAGGTTTCAAAGATAAACCCTGAAAACGGTTCAGTGGAGCCAACTGAACTAGTGATTCCGCCACTAGAAGAGATGGAAGTGCTGTATGAGTTGGCGATGTTGGGCAGTATGAAAAAAATTCGGGAGCGAGCTATCTACCTGGAAGAACTGGATCACAAATATATGGCTTTTGCTAACAACCTCAAAGAGTTAGCCCAAGGGTTTCAAGAAGATAAGATTCTTGCCTTAGTGGAACAATATTTGTAATATCTAGCAGGGAACAGGGAAAGAGAACGAGGTGTTGTAAGTGTTTCAAGTGTGTTAAGTGTGTTAAGTGTTGTAAGTTTTTTAAGTGTGGGGAGATGGGGAGTCAGATCAGCAACTGTTGTGCTTGCCACTGGGCTTTGAAGGTGCGGACATAAGCCTGAGCACACAGCTTCTCCAACGGAAATTCCCCTTAAATAGGTACTAACTAGCTTGTCAGTACCTATTTAATAGGTACAGTACCTATTTCTTCCGCCAACGGGCATCTGGCCCTCGCCCAAGGCATTCGAGCCGCCCAGCTTTCCTTTCCTGGCGCAAGATACGACGAATCAGATCAATTCCTACAGTAGGACATTGATCCTGTAAATGCTTGATCGAAAAATCTCCAACTATATTGTTAATGGCATCTAGCACCATCGCTGTTTTAGCGCCTTTGGTTGAGGTTACTAACCCAACCCGTTGCTCAAAATCCCGGTACGCTGATAGCACCAACACTCCCAGAAAATACTCCCACCAAGGTAACAAACTATGCTGTCCCTGATGCCAGCTTTGGGAGGACTGTTGACACTCCCCGTCCTAGAAGAACGGGGATTCTTGGATCTACGACTCGTCTTGCTATCCCTTGCCGGAACCAGGAAAAGTAGAGGACAAATCTCCCCGAGCGTTTAGATCATGGATCCAGGTTTCGGTGTGCCCCACCGTACCTTTTTATATGGATAGACAGATACTTTTTCTTATCTAATTTTTCATAGACGTTATAGTCGTTAGACCAAATTACGCAATACGTATCTAATACATATTTTTTACGTTGTCTACTTATGATTAGATCATACCTATCTAAAGAAAAGTTTATTAATTATACTCTTATTATAGCACACAAAAGGAAAAGCAGTCCTAGAAGGATGGGGCGCGATTACCCAAAGTTTTTGGTAAAGTGTATCGTAGTAGCTTTCCTTTGTCCGTTCTACAATGCGTTCCAAACTAATAAACCGCCCCACCTCGTAACCAGCTTTGTATAGTAACAGTAGTGTCAGCAGCCGAGCCATCCGTCCATTGCCATCACTAAAAGGGTGGATGCACAGAAAATCTAAGACGTAGGTGGGGATGAGCAGTAAGGGTTCGATTTGCTCAGACTGCCAGAGGCGATTGAATTGTTCATGCAAGCGTTCCATCGCGGATGGTGTAGCATAAGCCGCAAGTGGTTGAAACCTCACAACCTTTGTACCATCTGGGTAAGTTTGGCTGATTTGATTATCTACCGACTTCCAGCGCCCACCCTCACCAACAGAAAACTGATAAAGGTCACGATGCAGCTGTAACACCACCCCTGGAGTGAAAGGGATGTTAGCATAGCTGCTGTGGATGGTACTAAGTACATCTCGATAGCCAGCAATTTCTTGTTCGGAGCGATCGCTTTTAGCGGAAGCGAAGCTTCATCGCGGGGCGTAGTTTTTTCCGCTACCAGTTCCTTGATGCGTTCCAGGGGCACTGTAATGCCTTCTATGCGGTTGGAGGACTCCGTACTCTGAATAATCGCCGCCTGACGTAGTGTTTGCAAAACTTGGGGTGACTGTTCTTTGAACAGTTCTTGCTTGCCTTTGTACTCACCAATCAGCCGGATAGTACGCAGTAGATTTTGAGTAATCAGCTGGCGCTCAATAAAACCTGGTTCAAACGACTGCATGGGTAATTCCTATCAACCCAACCTCAGTATACTAGACTTGGCGGCAGTTGTAGGGAACAGGGAACTTCGGAGCAGCGGATCACCTGAACAAGAATTGAGACAAACACTATCAGAACAATACTTTTGTAAGAGGTCTACTATAATTGTTGCGTTAGTGGAAAACTATCTGTAATATCAACTTCGATTAATGTCTTCCCAAATAGTCCCTGGATTTTTGGTAATAGGTAATGGCTAATGGCTAATGGTCGTAAGATTACTGATTACTGATTACTGATTCCCGAGTCCCAATTACTGATTCCCGAGTCCCGATTCCCGGAAAATCCTAGGTTACATCCCTTTTATGGAAAGGAGATCAGTACTCTTGATTTATGTAATTTCCCGGTTAAACTCTCCAGGCGATAAGCACTATACTTGCCTTTAAGTGAAGGTTCGTAAAAAGAGAAACGAAGGAAAAAGTGAGACTGGTAATGGGGAGATGGGGAGTTTTCCTACTCTCCCCTTATTTGATTTTCCTTGTCCCAAAACACTTATCAGGCTAACACTATGCTGGCTAGGGTTTGGAGTGGTTCAATTATCGGCATTGATGCTGTAAAAGTAGGGGTTGAAGTAGATGTGTCTGGTGGCTTACCGGGAATTGTAGTCGTTGGTTTACCGGATACCGCTGTCCAAGAGTCTAGAGAACGGGTGAAAGCAGCACTGAAAAATGCTGGTTTTGCCTTTCCGATACGCAAGATTGTGATTAACCTGACCCCGGCTGACTTACGGAAAGAAGGTCCTAGTTTTGATTTACCAATCAGTGTCGGGATTTTAGCGGCATCGGAACAGTTAAATCCTCAGTTATTGGGAGACCACCTATTTCTCGGAGAAGTGTCTCTTGATGGCAGTTTGCGACCTGTGGCTGGTGTACTTCCAATTGCTGCGGCAGCAAAGCAAATGGGAATTAGTGGCTTAGTGGTTCCTGCTGACAATGCTACAGAAGCTGCAGTGGTGAATGGCATCACTGTGTATGGATTTGAGCACCTATCCGATGTTGCTGATTTCCTTGACCAGCCAAACCGCTATTCACCGGTAGAGATTGATAGCGTGGGGGAGTTGCAAGTAACCCAGTCTACTGCACCGGATTTAAAGGATGTTAAAGGTCAGGCTCATGGGCGTCGAGCTTTAGAAATTGCTGCGGCTGGGGGACATAATTTAATCTTTGTCGGTCCTCCTGGCAGTGGTAAAACCATGTTGGCGCGACGATTACCGGGAATTTTGCCACCGTTGAGTTTTGCTGAAGCTTTGGAGGTCACTCAAATTTATTCTGTTGCTGGCTTATTGAAAAATCGCGGCAAACTGATCTGCGATCGCCCTTTTCGCAGTCCCCATCATTCCGCCTCTGGTCCGTCTCTTGTCGGTGGTGGTAGTTTTCCGAAACCGGGGGAAATTTCCTTAGCCCACCGGGGAGTTCTATTTTTAGACGAGTTGACAGAATTCAAGCGCAATGTGTTAGAGTTCTTACGCCAACCTTTGGAAGACGGACAAGTCACTATTTCCCGCACCCGCCAATCGGTACAGTTTCCTGCTCAGTTTACCTTAGTGGCTAGTACCAATCCCTGTCCCTGTGGATACTTTGGTGACCCAATTCAACCCTGCAGCTGTTCCCCTCGCCAACGGGAACAATATTGGTCGAAGCTATCAGGACCATTAATGGATCGCATTGATTTACAAGTAGCTGTCAATCGGCTTAAACCTGAAGAAATCACTAGACAGTCTACAGGAGAAGAATCAGCACCGGTGCGAGAACGAGTCCAAGTCGCACGCGATCGCACTCGTGACCGCTTCCAAACTGAACCGACTCTTCATTGCAATGCTCAGATGCAAAGCCATCATCTACGTCGATTCTGTAAATTAGATGATACTTCCCGTAATGTATTAGAAAGCGCTATTCGCAAACTTGGTCTTTCTGCTAGAGGCACCGACCGTATTCTCAAAGTTGCCCGTACCATTGCCGACCTGAGTGGTAATGATGACCTTAAAACTGAACATGTTGCTGAAGCCATTCAATATCGTACTATTGATCGCATGCAATAAGATGCAATTAGGGGCAATTAATGGGTTAATCGATCTAACAGATGGGAATATAGCTGGTAGGGTGGGCAAAAATAGTTTGGTTATGCGTGACTATTCTAGATAATATTACTTTGCCCACCCTACTTTAATTGGTATTTTTTTTACACGCTATTGATCCCATGCAATAGGATGCAATCAGGGGCAATTGATGGGTTAACGGATCGGTTAACAGATGGGAATATAGCTTGTAGGGTGGGCAAAAACAGTTTGGTTCAAATGAGTATTCTAGATAATATTACTTTGCCCACCCTACTTTAATTGGTATTTTTTTTACACTCACGGATGGGAATATGGGGAGTAGTAGCCAAGACGAGTTGAAGGCATGAAGCAAGTCAAAGCAGTTTTATGTGGATATTACGGCAAGGGCAACGGTGGCGATGAAGCATTGTTAGCGTCACTGCTGCAAATGCTACCAAAGTCAGTGAAGCCGATAGTCCTTTCCGGTAACCCTAGTCAAACTCGTCAGCGCTATGGAGTGGAAAGTTGCGATCGCATGTCTACCCTACCAGTGCTCAAAGCTATGCGCCTTTCCGAACTATTCATCTGGGGGGGTGGTAGTTTAATCCAAGATGTGACTAGTGCCGCTAGCCCTCTCTACTACTGTGGTTTAATGGGATTAGCCCAAAGGATGGGTCTGAAAACCATTGCTTGGGCCCAGGGGGTTGGTCCAATTAAGCGTCGGCTGATTGGTTGGCTAGCCCAGCGGTCCTTCACCGGATGTACAGCAGTCAGTGTCAGGGATTATGGCTCAGCGACACTCCTAGCAGATTGGGAAATTCCCTTTATTATGGCTCCGGATCCAGTTTGGGCATTAGACTCCAAACCTGTACCAGGATTGTGGGATTTACCAGCACCAAGAGTAGCAGTTACTTTGCGATCGCATTCTACCCTAACTCCCAAACGCCTGAATAATCTGACCCATGCCTTAGTGGATTTTCAGAAAGCCACACAAACCTGTATTTTATTAGTCCCTTTCCAAGCTTCCCGAGATTTGGCCATTGCCCAATCTATTGCGTCTCAGTTAACGGGTCCCCATCAGATCTTTTCTATAGAAGACCCTAGAGAATTGAAAGGATTATTTCGGGGGGTGGAAATGGCGATTGGGATGCGCTACCACAGTTTGATTATGGCAGCAGCGGAAGAATGTCGATGTTTTGCCCTCAGTTATGACCCCAAAGTTAACTACTTGATGGAGCAACTGGATTTACCTGGATGGGATGTTGCTAGTTTACCAGATGACCCCAATGTGATTAGTAAAACCTGGCTAGAACACTATGCTAATGGTGAAGCATTGACTAAAGATCAAATTCAGTCATTGGTAGACCGGGCAAGGATGCATCAGGATGTGCTGATGGAAGTTTGTTAATTGTTAATTTTTACTTTAGCAAAGGGAACAGGGAGTAGGGAGTAGGGAGTAGGGAATATGGCATCAAAAATTATCACATTTGATTTAGGAGCCCTATTGTTAATTGTTAATTTTGACTTTTTACTTTTGTAAGCATTCAGCAGTCAGCTCTCAGCGGTCATCTGACTGCTGAATGCTTACTTTTAAGTTAGGATTAACCGCTATAGCAATACCATTAATGGCGACGGGGATTGCTCTGATACTAAAGCCATTTTGTCTGGCCTGGTAACTTTCTTTATCTGTGATGTACCGAGAGGATTGAGCAAAATATAACTGCCCGTTTAATAACATTTTTATTCCAGTAACAGAGCCTGGTAGTTCAGTTTCATTTTCCTCGTATTTCAATTTTAATTTTGGCTGCATCCTTTGAATCGGTTGGTCTACCTCTTTGCGCTTACCCTGACTCAAGCCAGCTAATTGGCGTCTGCTGATCACAGCTACTGTGACCACTAAAGATGAAAATCTGGTAGCCTGGTTCTTGCCAAAGTGCTTCCGATAGTTCTTCTTTGGTAGGCTGAAGTAATAACTTAACCTCTGCTCCTTTTTTTTCTAAATTTTTAACTATCTTGATATCGTTTTCGGTTTGGATGTCGTCACTCCTTCCCACAACCAGCAAAATTCGGACTTTCCAATATTTTTGAATGGTAATAATTGTCTGAGCTTGCTTACCATAAAGCCTTAAAGCTATTTCAGAGTCTGAGTAGTAGTTTTTCAACAAATCCCACTCTTGCCAAGGGATACGACCTAATTGAATAAACTTCTCCTCGGGAAAATCAAGGATGATGTACATTTCTTCTTTTTTAGCACCCTGCCATCGGCTTCCTACTTCGATTAATTTATCCCGGATCGGCTGCCATTGGCTACTGCCAAAGTTGAGCCATTCATTTACCCAGGCTATCACTTCCCTAGCCTGGCTCTGAACATCGGAAGAAACAATCACATTTTTGAGTTCGAGGCGTACACCCTCTAAACTACGATAGCCGGACAGCCATTGATTGAATGATGATTGCAAATCTGGTGGTTGGGGCGGTAAAAAACCTCTCAGGTCTTCTGGTTGATTAGATATGATCAATGTGATATCGAATTCCTGGTCATGACTTTTCGATAGTCTGATTTTTATTTTTGTCATTTTTGTCTCTTGACAACTCTACTACCTTACCTCTAGGTAGGTGGATATGATTTCTAAAAACCTATCCTTATGAACCCGTGACCATAATACTTTTAATTAATAGTTTAAGTATTGTGAAATCAATCATGTGGCCAATATGACTTGTTTGGTTTATATATAGAGTGGAAATAGCGAAACTTTAACCAGGAGTCATCTATATATAAACGCTTACTTTTGCATACTTTTGTAATCCGAAAAATCGGCGTGCGATCGCATAAGACAAAATTGACTGAATTTAGTCAATAAGCGCCAAATTGGCTTAATCGATTTGGCACTCTTAAGTCTTAAAAGTAAATAAGATTAATCAATACTTAAGCATTCAGCAGTCAGCCGTCAGCAGTCAGCTTATTTTATTCAAAAGCACCTCAAGTAGCACCATCTGTAGCGCATAAACACCTCAAGTAGCGTCGCCTACGGCCAATGGCTGATAGCTGATACGCGACACGCTGATAGCTAATAGCTGATAGCTAATAGCTGACATCAATACTAGCCTCAGGAACGCTACCTAGAGTTATTTGGTAATGGGCTAGGGTTTATAAACGAGTTGTGAACATCCAGAAACCCAAAATAATAGTTATTGTTGGCATCCTGCCTCCGTGATAGTTCACAACCTATTTATAATAGCTATAGGTAATGGGTAATAACCTATGAACTGAGGGATAGCATAAAAACGGTAATTATAACATAAATTATAGGGATTAGACTAATGGTATTAGGTCTTAGGTATAAGCAAAGCAGTTGACAGCCTCCGTGTTTGAGCCGGGGCTAGCAAACGATAGTCTTAATCCTATTGCCTAAAACCTAGAGGCTATAACCTAAATTAGAATAACCATGGCAGACAACCCGATTATCTCCACAGCCAAACAGAGCCAAGGCTTTTCCCTAACTATCTATAATCAAAACTTCGCCGTAGTCCGGGAGCAGCGCCAGCTTTCTCTGAAGCAGGGTACAAACTTAGTACGCTACGAGGATGTGGCAGCACAAATCGACCCGACTTCAATTAGTTTCAAATCCGTGACTGCACCTAATAGTGTGATGGTGCGTGAACAAAACTACCAGTATGATTTACTTAATCCAATAACCATCTTGAATAAATCAGTTGGCAAGACTATCCGCTTCAGACGAGTCAACCCAGATGGACAGATAGAGATACTCGAAGGTAAGCTGCTGAATCCTCCTGAAGTGACGGTGGCTAGCCAAAATTCCTATCGAGGTAGCAATCAGTCACAGAAACTAGCTATTCGTTTGCCTAATGGGAACGTTGTGCTTAATCCCTCTGGTGAAATGGAGCTGAATGAAATGCCAGAGGGATTAGTCTCTCGTCCTTCTCTGGTCTGGAAACTTGAGGTAAGTGAAGCAGGAGACCATGCTACGGAAGTTTCCTATATTGCTAATGCCATTACCTGGAAAGCTGATTATGTAGCAGTTGTTAGTGACGATGAGAGCAAGGTAGATATCACCGGCTGGGTAACGTTGGACAATCGCAGCGGTGCTACCTATGAAAACAGTCAGTTGCAGTTAATCGCTGGGGATGTTCGTCGGGTGGAAGAATATGAACAAGCACAAGTGATGATGTTAAAATCTGTCAAGGCACGATCTGCCCAGCCTCAGTTTGAAGAAGAAACGTTTTTTGAGTATCATCTCTACACCTTGGATGGCACAACTACTGTACAAAATAATGAAACCAAACAGATGACATTACTTTCTGCAGCAGAGGTACAGGTAAACCGTAAACTGATATTTGATAGTAGCAAACAGTGGTATTATAGTCGTATAAATCCTCCAGGGCAAGGAGAGGACAGCCACCAGGATAAAGTTAATGTTATCCTAGAGTTGGCTAATACTAAAACTAATAATATGGGGATGCCTTTGCCTAAGGGAAAGGTAAGAGTTTATAAAGCTGATCGGCGCGGTAACTTACAGTTTTTAGGTGAAGACTTAATTGATCATACACCAAGGGATGAGGTGGTCGGTTTATATATTGGTGACTCCTTTGATGTAGTAGGCGATCGCAAACGCACGGCTCACAAACAAATCTCTAACAGGGTGACAGAAGACAGCGTTGAGATTTCCATCCGCAATCGCAAAGAAGACCAAGCACAAGTATGGGTTGTGGAACGATTTAGTGGTGACTGGAAAATTTTAAAAACCAGCCATAGTTACAATCAACTAGATGCAAAAACAGTAGAGTTTCCGATTAGTATCAACCCCGGTGAAGAAGTTAAAATAACCTATAGCGTGATGATCAAATACTAGTGCCCCTCGCACTATATTATTTCAAAGGTTGGTGGGCATTGCTCAGGTGAATTCGGGCAGGGTTGGGAGTTGGTTTCAAGCAATGCCCACCCTACCAAATGCGATCTGCGCTTGGTGGGCATTGCTTATGTGAATTCGGGCAGGTAGGGGAGATGGGAAACAGGCAATGCCCACCCTACCAAATGCTGCTAATGTATGTCATTGAAGGATTGGAAGTTTGAAATAACCAATGCCCACCCTACTAAATGCTTCTATAACTATAGCAATAAAAAAAATCGGTCAAGCTCTGGTTAACTCCAATGCTTGACCGAATTCTATGGTATAAGCTTCCAATACAGCTGAGCTGCACTCAAATCTAGATAACTCTTGATCAATTAGTAGATTCTGATCGAGTTAGCTATCAGCTATCAGCTATCAGCTATCAGTTATCAGTTATCAGCCAAAGGCTTGTGGCCAAGGCTGACCGCTGACCGCTGACCGCTGACCGCACCTCAAGTAGCGTGCGCGTAGCGCATATGCTGACCACAAAACAACTTTCACTATTCATTGTCGCCAGGGCGTAAAACCCTGGCAAATTCCTATCCTAGTCTACGTAGAAATATCGAATCAAAAAGGTCATAACCTCTCCAGGCTTTCCGGTAGGCTCCGGATTGCTCCACTCGTCGGGATAGGCGTATTTAAGGGAATAAATGGCATAAATTGTCTTCTTAACCTCCTCAGGAGAACCGATCAATATGTGCTTGACTTTCTTAGATTTGCGACTTGGGTTTTCAGAGTTCGGATTAATGTTTTTGCTCATTGGAAACTATACCTTGAAACTGGGTATATTATTAATATATTAACAAATTAATTACTTGTCAAGGGGTTTAGGAATTTTTTTATTACGAAATATGGAGAAAATTTGGTAAGAGTTAGCAGTGTGGTAGAAGGGATAATAAGGAAGATAAAATATATTTTATTTGTCTACATTTTTGATATAATTAATCATAATTAATCATAATTAATCATAATTAATCATAATTAATCATAATTAATCGTAGGGTGGGCAGTGCCTATGAAAAATTGTCAACCTTTAGAGAGATTGACTAGGCACTGCCCACCGACAGGTAATCATAATTAATCGTAGGGCTGGCAATGCCCACCCGACAAAATGCTTACGCACTACCAAATGCGATCGCACTATCTTCTATCTGTGGTTGGTGGGCATTGCTTTGGTGAATTCGGGCAGGTAGGGGAGTGGGAAACAGGCAATGCCCACCCGACAAAATGCGATCGCACTATCTTCTATCTGTGGTTGGTGGGCATTGCTTTGGTTAATTCGGGCAGGTAGCGGAGTGGGAAACAGGCAATGGCCACCCGACAAAATGCGATCGCACTATCTTCTATCTGTGGTTGGTGGGCATTGCTTTGGTTAATTCGGGCAGGTAGCGGAGTGGGAAACAGGCAATGCCCACCCGACAAAATGCGATCGCACTATCTTCTATCTGTGGTTGGTGGGCATTGCTTTGGTTAATTCGGGCAGGTAGCGGAGTGGGAAACAGGCAATGCCCACCCTACAAAATGTGTACGCACTGCTTCCAACCCAGTTTGGAGTGGCGACAAGACAACTTAAAAGCACCAGGAATACTTATTAATGCTGATGTAGAAGATCGATGGAAGATGTTACTGAGGAAAACTTTGGTTTTCGAGCTACTTTAGTTGTTGGTTTTCGGATTAATCCCAATCAAGATTATGAAGGGGGCTTGCGTACTCTGATCCGAGCAACCATAACTTTGCTACAGCAGACTGTCGGAGAAGCTGTTTTGCTATTTAATTATGAAACGGTTGTATTGCAGCGCTTGGGAGATAAATTAATCTTAAATCAAGAGATGCTGGAGCCTAGTATTATTTCTGAAATAGACCAGTTTAAATTAACCTATGAGTTGCAGGTGTTCCCTTGTTCTGCCTGATTTATAGCAATTCTCAGAGTCATGAGGACAAAACTTATCCTTTTAAGGCAGAAGGCAGAAGGCAGAAGGCAGAAGTAAGAAGGTCTTAAGGTAATAAGCGCCCATGAATACTGTACCTCATAGGTATGAGAAACGCTATAGATTAACTGTGGGTAGCTTGACTTTTTGGTGGGCATTGCTTTGGTGAATTCGGGCAGGTAGGGGAGTGGGAAACTGGCAATGCCCACCCTACAAAATGCGATCGCACTTAAGCATTTCCTACCTCAAACCGTTCCCAGCCACTGCCTTGATAACCAAAGGTGAACAGGTCTGGATGCAAAATTTCCGCTATCATTTCTACTGAATCTACTAGTCTTGGTCCTGGACGATTGAAATACGCATTACCATCAGTAACAAAAACCTTACGCTGGCGTACCGCTTGCAAACTTGACCACTGCGAATGTTGAGCCATCTGTTGGGTTTCTTGTGTTGTGCGTTCCAAATCAAAGCCGCAAGGCATTACAATAATTACGTCTGGATCAGCTTTTACTAGAGCATCCCATTCCAGATAAGGGGAATGTTTACCTAAAGCTCCAAACACAGGATTACCACCTGCAATTGTTACTAATTCAGGAATCCAGTTACCAGCAGCCATGAGAGGATCAGTCCACTCTATGCAAGCAACAGTAGGGCGGTGATTTTCCGAGATTTCCTGTGTCTTTTGCCTACAGGTTTCGACGCGAGACTGTAATTGCTTCAGTAAAGATTGTGACTCTACTCCCAAGATGGTAGCAACTCGCTCAAGATCTGCCCAAACTTCAGCTAGCAAGTTTGGCTGCAAGGAAATTATCTGAGGCTGGCTATTAGTAAGGTTAGCAACTGCTTTCTCGACCACATCGAAGTTGACAGCACAGACATCACATTGATCTTGAGTAACAATGTGGGTTGGTTGCAATTGTTCTAAAACATCAGTTTTTACTTGGTAAATACTCAAGGCACGTTTTACCAGATTGTTTATATCATCATCAATCTCGGCACTAGGTTTGTCGCTATTGATTTGAGCCTCGGTGCAGACAGGTCGATTTTTGATGGTTGCGGGATAGTCGCATTCGTGGGATCGCCCCACAATGGCATCAGTTAATCCTAAAGCTGCCACAATTTCCGTGGCACTGGGGAGCAGAGTAACAATTCTCAGGTTTTGTGAAAGCATAGTTTAGACCTTGATAAATTCAGTGCGATCGCATCTCTTGTAGGGTGCGTTAATGAAATGTAACGCACCATCTATAGCATGAAATGTAACAAACCATCTATTTGCATTGTTCAAAACAAACGATTTAATAGTACAATTAATTGCCAAAAAAAACAAGTCCTTACGCCGATATTGTAGATTGGCTTGAGGGAATAAAATCCAACCAACTAATTCCGAATTCTGTTATATTGAATTATAACAATGTCAATTGATTTACTGATTAACGAAAAACTCAAATGACAATCAACACTTCTCGCTTAGGAAAGGCTAACAGCCATAGAGGATGCGATCGCGGAGTTACAGAAGCAAGTTTCGACCCCCCAACCGATGAATTGGCTACAACAAATTACAGGATCTTTTAAAGATGAACCGGCATTTGAGGAGGTGCTGGCTTATGGACGAGCCATTCGTCAAGGGGATGAATCTATCCTCGAAGCGCAAGACGAGCCCACCCTACCATGCTGGTGGGCAAAGGTCGATGATTCCTAATTAAATTGCCAAACTATCATCATTTGCCCACCCTACCATACTTACAAAGTATCCAACACCATAGTCCGTATATTGCCGAAATTCTGGTGCTTGAAACCCCAGCACAATATCGTCCTTCGCTACCCCTCGATCCACAAGTTCTTGGCCTATTCTCATTTCCGTCATATTTTGCTCAATCCAAATCTTTCCCTTCTTAATATCTAAATGTAAAACACAACCATAGACCCGCCGATAGCCATCCCATCCCACAGTCATTACCATGTAGTGGTCTTGTTTCGTATCAAAAACCGTGTAGCAATCAATCACTCCATTGGCGATGGGAATGGCAGCATAATCCGTCAACAACGACTGAATTATCTGGCGATAAAACTCTAGGTTATACATTGTAAAATCACCTCTTTAATGGCGTCATAAATAAGTAAGCATATGCGCTACGGGCAGGCTACGCCAACAGCTATCAGCACTCAGCAGTCAGCTTAAAAGAAGCGATCCGCTTGAACGCTGTTATCATAGCTTGCCTATAGCGTATGAGCTGAATGGTTACGATAGAACAATTCAGATTCCAGTGCGATCGCTGATAGTAGAGCCCTTGCCAAAGTAGTTTTATGATACTGTTCTTGATCCAGTCACTGTTCGGCTCTATGATGATGATGTGACGTTTGCCGACTCTTAATTTAACCAAGCTCATGGGTAATCTACGACAAAGCCAAACCAGAACGACACAAGCTCGAGATCAGTCTATAGTATCGGGAAGTAGGAAGCCAACATACCACCCAGTCGAGGAACTGCAAGGGATAATTGGTAACCGAGCACTGGGTAATCTAATTAAATCCCAGCCAGACTTATCTGGACAAGTTCATCGTTCCCAAGATCCTCTGCTGAGTAGTGTCTCCCCTGTGAGTGGGCAACCAATCCAGCGAATGCCAATGTTTAGGGGACTTTCCCATGAATTAAAGGGCAATTGGCAGCAGGGCAATCGAGTGCAGGCGAAGCTAACTATTGGTGAAGCTGGGGATAAATATGAGCTTGAAGCTGACCGAGTAGCATCGGAAGTAGTGGATCGGATCAACACACCAGTGACTAGTCACAGCAATCAACCAGACTCGATTCAAGCTCAAGGTCAGCAAGATGAACTGATGAGGAAGCCAAAGTTACAGCTTCAATCTGTAGAAGGTGGGATGGCGGCTACCCCAGAGTTAGAAAGCTCAATCCAACAGGCAAGGGGGTCGGGGATGCCGATCGCCTTAAGTATCCGGAAACCAATGGAACAGTCGTTTGGGGCAGATTTTAGTGGAGTCAGGGTTCACAATGATGCCCAATCTGACCAGTTGAATCAATCTATTCAAGCTCGTGCTTTTACTACAGGTAAAGATATCTTCTTTCGGCAGGGGGAATATAACCCTGGGAGTCGAGGAGGGCAGGAATTGATTGCCCATGAATTGACCCATGTGGTGCAGCAAAACCAAGGTAAATTGCGGTCTACGATAAACTTTAAAAGTGGGATAAATATAAACGATGATGCGGGATTTGAAAAGGAAGCAAATTTGAAAGGAAAAGAGGCATTACAACATCCTGTTTCTATACTTAACACCCCTTTAACAATGTTTCCAATATCCAATTATGAGAAACCTGTGCAAAGAGCTCCTGAGGAAAAGGATGACCAAAAGAAACAATTAATTGACTGGATAGCCGATATTGTTAAAAAACAGTTGGAAACATTAAACTATAGAATCGGTGGTAGTTTCGCAGCAAAAACGGAATATGGTTTTGAGAGAACCCCACAAGATATTGATTTAGAGTTTTGGAGTTATGAAGATGCCTTAAAGGCGAAAGAGTTACTAAAGGCTTACGAAAAAACAGAAAACGAAGATGAATCGTACCCTCAATTGCTTTACTTTCTCCCTCTGGAAGAAGAAGCACCAGTGAGTGTAACAATGTTAGCGATGGGCAAGAGAGCTAAAGTAGAAAATCGCGGTTCTCTATTAACAATAGAGCTCAATAATGAAAATTACCGTCAAGGAGCCAAGGATTTCAAAAAATTACCAAATACAAGATATGAAAAGCAGCCACCTACAATGAGAAGGAACTCTTTAATAGCTGGATCCTTGGAGAGATATAGCTATAATCTAGTACTAGGTAAAGAAGACACGAAACAAGACAAAAAGTTTTTGGAGCATATGATCGGCAGTCTAACAGCCGAAGAGAAAGGGAAATTATTTCAGGAAATAATGGAAAGGTTTGATTGGGATATGATCAAAGACCCTCCCATAGCGGATCAGTATGACGAAGAAGAAGAACTGGATGAGTCTGACGAGGAAGAAGAAGTGGATCACACCCAAAGAATGGAAATAGCAAGTAAAACCCTGCAAAAATTGATAGAGAATTCCAGTAAATGAAATAAGGTCTGTCGTGATCGCTTGCCTCGTAGTGCGATCGCACTCTGTAGGGTGGGCAAATGGACATGATTCCTAATTAAATTGCCAAACTCTCATCATTTGCCCACCCTACCCCTGCTCTGTTGTTGCTTGGGTTAACAAAGGAAGCTATGCCACGTTGGTAGGGATGTAGCGCGGTCTTGAGGTGAACCCCCTCAGTGCCATTCGGCTATATCATGATTAGGTGACGTTTGCCGAGTATTTAAGATTTAACCAAGCTCATGGGTAATCTACGACAAAGCCAAACCAAAAACACACAAACTCCAGATCAGTCTCTTGTATCGGGAAGTAGGAAGCCAACATACCACCCAGTCGAGGAACTGCAAGGAATAATCGGTAACCGAGCACTGGGTAATCTAATTAAATCCCAGCAATACAAATCTGGAGAAGTTCATCGTTCCCAAGATCCTCTGCTGAGTAGTGTCTCCCCTGTTAGTGGGCAACCAATTCAGCGAATGCCAATGTTTAGGGGACTTTCCCATGAGTTAATGGGCCATTGGCAGCAGGGCAATCCAGTACAGGCGAAGCTAACTATTGGTGAAGCTGGGGATAAGTATGAGCTTGAAGCTGACCGAGTAGCATCGGAAGTAGTGGATCGGATTAACGCACCAGTTTCTAGTTTGTCAACTCAACATCAGTCGATTCAAGCTCAAGGTCAGCAAGATGAACTGATGAGGAAGCCAATGGTGCAGCTTAAATCCATCGAAGGTGGAATGGCGGCTACCCCAGAGTTGGAAAGCTCAATCCAACAGGCAAAGGGGTCGGGGATGCCGATCGCACAGAGTATCCGGAAACCAATGGAACAGTCGTTTGGGGCAGATTTTAGTGGAGTCAGGGTTCACGCTGATGCCCAATCTGACCAGTTGAATCAATCAATTCAGGCTCGTGCTTTTACCACAGGTAAAGATATCTTCTTTCGGCAGGGGGAATATAACCCTGGGAGTCAGGAGGGGAAAAAGTTAATTGCTCATGAGTTGACTCATGTGGTGCAGCAAGGAGGTGGCAAAGTTGTGACTAATCAATCTGTTAGGGTCAGCGCAGCTCCTGTAGCTAGGATCCAGTGTATGTCTTTGATGCAGTTCCAAGACAAGTACGAACTAAAAACTGTTCAACAGCAGGGACAAAATCCTCCTCGGACTTCCTATGTACATCACAAGTTAGTTGGTCATCGACCCAATCAACCATATCCCCAGTTTAATTACGGCTATGTGGCAAATGTTCCTACCTATCCGGGAGGTACAACTCCAAACGCAATCGCTACTAAGTATGAGGAGGGGTTTGAAGATAAAACAGAGATGTCTTATCGATTTAGGCTAGTAGTTGGGGTGAATAAATACAAAAGCTTAATGAGGGCTAGAAGTGAGGATGAAATCAGAGATGTGATTAATAATACAGGCAATTTTAACTATCCAGGGATTGTTTTTGGATTTACATGGGAACCGTTTTGGGTTAAAAAATCTACCAACCAAAAGGCAGATTCAAATCAGATAGAAACAGACTTCGGGACACTTAATACTCAGGAGCAGGATCAAGCAGAAGCAACATTAAAAGAAGCTAACTATCTACCTTATGGGGTATTTAGGGATGAAATAACTAAAAGCCAATACACTCAAAGATGTGTGAATGACCTAAAAAATCGATTTAACATACCAAACATTTATATTCATATTGGGGATGCCGACGCGCTTAGTCTCAAAGTTCCAGAGGAGCAATCTCGACACGGTCATTATCAACCCATGGGTTTATTTTCCAAGTACGACCAACTCCTTACACGTCATCAGACTAAAGGAAGACAACTCCCCTATCTTGCCAGCGGTGGGTACGAGCTGCGTCAAGGGGCTCAGGGTGGAGATTTGCCTGCTGATGACGATTTGAGTGTACTGGCTAATAAAATTGATATGAAGGTTCGTCGGATTATTTCAAAAGTAGATCCTAGGGCACCATATTTTCCTGAACCTAATACACTTATAAAGTATGAAGCACTCTTAAAGAATCCAACAGACCCTAACAGCGGACTCAAAAATCGATTGTTCGGTATCAAAGGTGGGGAAGGAAGGGAGCTTATGAAAAATGTACTCGGCGGCCTCCGAGGAGATCTCAAGGAATATGCCTTCTTCAAGCCCAAGGCGGCAATAGCTACATCAACAGCAGGTGGAGGCGAGCGCCTCAAAGCAAGACCCCTACCAAACTACAACCCTCACGAGAAGCAGTTGATTTTAAGAAGGAATATTCCTCCAAATATACTCCGATCTGCTTTGAGAAAGGTTTTGACATCGGCACAGTCTCATGCCCACCCAAGAGGCTGGATAACTCAAGTCGGAATGGGTCTAGGTTTAGATTGGTATGGAGTTCAGCAAATTTATCAACAACAGGTTAATAACTCTGGAAATGCTGAGATTATAAAAGTTTTAAATGACTTGCTCCCAAATTTTAATCAAGGAAGACCACGAAGGATAACCAATGCTCAGAGAGGTCTAGTTGAAAGGATGGCACAATCAACAATTACTGCCATCGAGAGTTTCTTAGCAGAATTGGAACAGATCATCATAAAAAAAGCCCAATAGTTGAAGTGGATGGGGATATTCCCAATCCAGACTGACAGTTTCACTCCCCTACACCGATAACCTACTCGGTAATATGATTGGTTGTTAATTTCGCAAACTATTTAAGATTTAGTCAAGCTCATGGGTAATCTACGACAAAGCCAAACTAGACAGACACAAGCTCGAGATCAGTCAATAGTATCAGGAAATAGGAAGCCAACATACCACCCAATCGACGAACTGCAAGGGATAATCGGCAACCGAGCACTGGGTAATCTAATTAAATCCCAGCAATACAAATCTGGAGAAGTTCATCGTTCCCAAGATCCTCTGCTGAATAGTGTCTCCCCTGTTAGTGGGCAACCAATTCAGCGAATGCCAATGTTTAGGGGACTTTCCCATGAGTTAATGGGTCATTGGCAGCAGGGCAATCCAGTACAGGCGAAGCTAACTATTGGTGAAGCTGGGGATAAGTATGAGCTTGAAGCGGACCGAGTAGCATCGGAAGTAGTGGACCGGATTAATGCACCAGTTTCTAGTTTGTCAACTCAACATCAGTCGATTCAAGCTCAAGGTCAGCAAGAGGAACTCAAGAGGAAGCCAATGGTGCAGCTTCAATCCATCGAAGGTGGAATGGCGGCTACCCCAGAGTTAGAAAGCTCAATCCAACAGGCAAGGGGGTCGGGGATGCCGATCGCCTTAAGTATCCGGAAACCAATGGAACAGTCGTTTGGGGCAGATTTTAGTGGAGTCAGGGTTCACAATGATGCCCAATCTGACCAGTTGAATCAATCTATTCAAGCTCGTGCTTTTACTACAGGTAAAGATATCTTCTTTCGGCAGGGGGAATATAACCCTGGGAGTCGAGGAGGGCAGGAGTTAATTGCTCATGAATTGACTCATGTGGTTCAGCAAAAGAAAGAGATACTAGGGAGTAGCGGGAGGAAGATAATACAGCGGGCGATTGCTATAGAGGCGGAATCAGATAATGAAATAAAAGTAGAAAGAAAAGACGAAAATAAAAAAGACTGCTTTACTCAAATAAAAGATACTAAGAAAGCGTTAGCAAAAAAAGGCAAAGTAGCAATAACAAGCGACAATGGCAATCTAGAATTCGTCACTGATCCGATGAATAATTCGGACGAAATAAAGGCAGCACATACAGATATGAAAAATTTTCTCAATGAGAATAAGAAAAGAAAAAATGATTTGGTGAATCAAGGCGATAATATAGGTGGTTTTTTGTTCTCAGGAGAAAAGGTGGCTGGCATGCCCTATCAAATAAGATATGTAGCAGAAGAGAGGAGAGATGCAGAAAAAGCGAAGTTTGTTCCACAGGCAACCCTAGACATACCGTTTAAACATTTTGGCTATTACATAGATCTATTAGCGGACAAAAACAACAAAGATTATCGCCAGTTGATAGGAAAGAGCGCGGCAGAAACAGCGCAACTTTTGAAATTAAAATTAAACGAAGAGATCATAGAAGAGACGATCAATCAGACAGATCTGAAAACTATAGACTCCCAGGAAGACTATAGAGCCGTAATAGGCTATCTAAAGATGCTCCTCATGGCACTAATCGAAACCTTTGATGCAAACACAAAAGGAAAAGAAGAGGATCCAAAATATGCTTTTGCTACAATGCCGAGAAATAGGTTTAGCGAAATGTATGAACAATTAAAAGCAAAGGATAGCATAGACCTAGAAAAGATCTTAGACATATTTAGTAAGAAAGTGCTCGAAAAAAGGAATCAACTAGAAATATTACCTGATATTTTTAGTAAAGGTCTTTATGACGAAACAGGCAAGAAAGTCGAAGAGTCTAAACAACCTACAGTATCATCATGGATTTCTAGTATCAAGAATCCGTTGCCAATGGATTTCATTCAACAGGAAATTGATGAGGGTAAGGATAAGGATAAACAGGGGAATGAATGGTTATCAGATGTTTTGTCACCCCCAGAAGGATACAGAACCAAAAGGGAGGGATTGGGAGCCTATGAATTAAATGAACAGGGAGTGCCATTTTTCGAGCTTAGGGATTTCATGAGTACCCGTAGCAATAAAAACATCCCATCAGCGCAGAAGATCGAAGACATCATGGCAAATGCCGAAAAACTATTCGAATTCGGAAAAAAGTTTTTGCCAAGTGAGTCGAAACTAGACACGAACTTCTCAAGTGCTGTAGATGATGGACAGGCGTCTACAGCAGCTGAATATAGTCCAAAAGCGAAAAGATTTAGATCAGCAGAACAAGATCAAGAATAGATAGTTGCAAAATATCACCAAATAATGGAGTAGTGCGAAGCTCTTGTAGGGTGGGCAAATGGACATGATTCCTAATTAAATTGCCAAACTCTCATCATTTGCCCACCCTAGTGCGATCGCTTTTGTAGGGTGGGCAAACGGACATGATTCCTAATTAAATTGCCAAACTCTCATCATTTGCCCACCCTACCCCTGCTCTGTTGTTGCTTGAGTTAACTAGGTGAGCTATGCCACGTTGGTAGGGATGTAGCGCGGTCTTGAGGTGAACCCCCTCAGTGCTATTCGGATATATCATGATGATGTGACCTTTGCCGACTATTTAAGATTGAGTCAAGCTCATGGGTAATCTACGACAAAGCCAAACCAAAAAGACACTAACTCGTGATCAGTCTCTTGTATCGGGAAGTAGGAAGCCAACATACCACCCCATAGAGGAACTGCAAGGGATAATCGGCAACCGAGCACTGGGTAATCTCATTAAATCCCAGCCAGACAAGTATGGACAAGTTCATCGTTCCCAAGATCCTCTGTTGAGTGGTGTCTCCCCTGTTAGTGGGCAGTCAATTCAGCGAATGCCAATGTTTAGGGGACTTTCCCATGAGTTAATGGGCAATTGGCAGCAGGGCAATCCAGTGCAGGCGAAGCTGACTATTGGTGAAGCTGGGGATAAGTATGAGCTTGAAGCTGACCGAGTAGCATCGGAAGATTTAGACCGGATTAACGCACCTATCCCGAATAAAACCGGATTGCCAGATAAGCTCAAAGCAGGAGTGGAAAACCTGTCAGGATATTCACTGGATGATGTCAGAGTTCATTATAATTCGCCCAAACCTGCCCAGATCCAGGCACTCGCCTATACCCAGGGTAAAACGATCGAGGTGGGCCCGGGGCAGGAGCGACATCTGCCCCACGAGGCGTGGCATGTGGTGCAGCAAATGCAGGGACGGGTCCAAGGTACCACCCAAACGAAGGGTATCATGGTCAACGATGAGAAAAGCCTAGAACAAGAAGCTGACTTGATGGGAAGACGAGCAGTCAGACAAGCAGTTACCAATCCTGCTAATTATCAGAATTATCCCCAGCACTTGTTGGAGACTTCGGCTCCACAAACTTCATTGATTCAGTGCATGAGCCCCGAAGATGCAGAGAAGAAACATAAAGAATATGATCACAAATATAGTAGCATCATTAGTGAACTCATAGAAATCAAATATATTATAGAATTTTCTTTTAAAGAAAATAAAACAGCAAGTGCAAAATATGATCGATTTATAGAAGAAATTCAGGACGCTATTAGTAATGTCAGGTCAATCGATGCCTGGGAACAGTTAGAGAGAGATTTAAAAGAGCAGATGCCTTATGTCTTATCACAAGGAATGGATCTAGTATATATACTCGCCAAAAATGAAGGTTATCAATTATATGATAGTGGCACTTTAGCGCTAGCGTTAGAAAAGCTACATAATCTGGTCAAGGAGAATGTTCCCCTATTACCGAGAAACAGAGAAAGAACAGAAAAGCAAAGTTCAACCCGGAACACATCGAGCACCAAACGATTAAAACAAGCAGTGACTCGAGTACCAGACCATAAAGGGTTTACAGGTCTGGATGTAACCCAGACCGGAGCCGGTGTTGGGTCAGGTTTTATAGGTGCGTTAGAATCAGGTGCAACAGGAATAACTGGTCCGTTACAAGTATTAGGCCTTCCCAGCGTCGGTTTCGCATTCGCTGGAATAGGTTCACTTTTTGGAGCGATAGGTACCTATGTTGCCATTAAAAATCGCAAAGAAGAGGGAAAAAGCCAAGAAAAAGCCAAATCTCTGGACGAAAGATATAAAGAACTAAAAGGAGAATCATATACTACGGCGGGTTACACAGAGAGAAAAGCCGAGAGTAAACTAGCCCGTGCGAGAAACGATATCATTTCAGGCACAGGGGCATTCATAGGAGGAGCAGGAGGCGCAATAGCCGCCGGTGTGAGCGTAGCAGGAGTAGGTGCCGCGTCCGTTACCGGCATAGGCGCAGGTGTAATAGGAGTGATCGCAGGAATTGGCGCAATAGGCCTGTTATTGAAAAGAGCAGGGAAAAAATACAGTCATAGGAAGCCACCAGAGATAGCGAAAACTATAATAGAGTACTGGGAAGACCCGAAACAAGGGAAGTTCGCAAAATACATCCTAAAAAACCAATTAGGCCTGCCGCCTGATCAGGCACCAAATAAAGCCGATCTTGTTCCAGCCATAGAGAAAAATAAGGGAAAAATCAGAAACTGGGCAGCCAAATTCATAGTTGAGCAGTCAATTCGTGGAAACCCATTAGACCGAGCCTACGCCTACGCACTTATAGGTGCACTAGGCGTCGATCCCAATATACCGGAATATGATCTACTTTATGAAAAAGTAAAAGCATCTTTGAAATAAGCAGGTACACCCAAGCCTTAGTGCTGATTTGCTAAGCAATTGGATGTTACCGATCTAACTCAGCCCAGGTTGAGCAGTGCGATCGCGGATCTTGTAGTGCGATCGCTTTTGTAGGGTGGGCAAATGGACATGATAACTGATCTATTGCCAAACTCTCATCATTTGCCCACCCTACCCCTGCTCTGTTGTTGCTTGAGTTAACTAGGTGACCTATGCCACGTTGGTAGGGATGTAGCGCGGTCTTGAGGTGAACCCCCTCAGTGCGATTCGGCTATATCATGATTAGGTGACGTTTGCCGAGTATTTAAGATTTAGTCAAGCTCATGGGTAATCTACGACAAAGCCAAACCAGAAAGACTCTAACTCGAGATCAGTCTCAAGTATTAGGAAGTAGAAAGCCAACATACCACCCAATCGAGGAACTGCAAGGGATAATCGGCAACCGAGCACTGGGTAATCTAATTAAATCCCAGCAATACAAATCTGGAGAAGTTCATCGTTCCCAAGATCCTCTGCTGAGTAGTGTCTCCCCTGTTAGTGGGCAACCAATTCAGCGAATGCCAATGTTTAGGGGACTTTCCCATGAGTTAATGGGCCATTGGCAGCAGGGCAATCCAGTGCAGGCGAAGCTGACTATTGGTCAAGCTGGGGACAAGTATGAGCTTGAAGCTGACCGAGTAGCATCGGAAGTAGTGGATCGGATCAACACACCAGTTACTAGTCACAGCACTCAACCAGACTCAATTCAAGCTCAAGGTCAGCAAGATGAACTGATGAGGAAGCCAATGGTGCAGCTAATGTCTGTTGAAGGTGGGATGGCAGCTACCCCAGAGTTGGAAAGCTCAATCCAACAGGCAAAGGGGTCGGGGATGCCCATCGCCGAAAGTTATCCGGAAACCAATGGAACAGTCGTTTGGGGCAGATTTTAGTGGGGTGAGGGTTCACAGTGA